>JAHBUZ010000009.1 GCA_019637815.1 Chloroflexota bacterium | reverse complement strand
TCGATGTCTCATGCCAAGGCGCTGTCTTCCAGGCGCATGACCTGCTGTGGGATGCGCTCTCCGCGTCCCTTGCGAGCGGCGGGCCGGAACTCGAGGTGACGAGGGCGCCCGTCGATCCGCTCGAGGGCGCTCCGGACCCGACCGCGACGACCAGGTTCCCGGGCCTGGTCGTCGAGTGGGTACGCGTCTGATGGGGGCCGACAGCCGTTTCGACCCGGGCACGCTCGCGGGCGTGCTCATCGTGTCCTGCCAGGCGCGGGCGGACAGTCCCCTCGCCTCGCCGGAGGTCATGGCGGTCCTCGCGCACGCCGCGGTCCTCGGCGGCGCCGGGGGGATCAGGGCGTGCGGCGCGGCGGACATCCGTCACATCAGATCCGTCGTCGACGTGCCGCTGATCGGGCTGACCAAGCGGACGGTCGCCGACAGCCCCGTCTACATCACGCCCACGTTCGTCGATGCGGCAGAGGTGGTGGCGAGCGGAGCCGACCTCGTCGCCATCGATGCCACCGATCGCGCTCGTCCCGAACGAGTGGATGTCCGGGACCTCATCACCCGGATCGTGTCCGAGCTGGGCGTCGGCGTGGTCGCGGACGTGGACTCCGTAGCCGCCGCGAAGGTCGCAGCCACGGCGGGCGCCGCGTTCGTGGCGACCACCCTCGCGGGCTACACGGCGGGGCATGTCCCCGCCGGGCCTGACATCGACCTCGTCCGGAGGATCGCAGACGAGATCGGGGGCCCGGTCATCGCCGAAGGCCGCTATCAGCACCCCGACCAAGTGGAGGCGGCCTTCCGAGCCGGAGCCCACGCGGTCGTCGTCGGCAAGGCGATCACCGATCCGATCGCACTCACGCGGCGGCTGGCGGCGATGGCTCCGCGGCCCGCTCCGGGAGGACGACGATGACCGAGAGCGACGGTGCGATGGGAGGACGTGCGACCCTCCTCCTCGAGCATGGGACGATCCTCACGATGGACGCCGCGCGGACCGTGATCGAGGATGGCGCCATCGCGATCAACGGGCAGATCATCGCCGAGGTCGGACCAGCTGGCACAGTGGGAGCCCGATACGAGGCCGACCGGACCATCGATCTCGCCGGTGGCGTCGTCCAGCCTGGCTTCATCGATGCACATGTCCACCTGTCCCACCAGCTCGGGCGCGGGACCGTCCCGGACCACTGGCCGGAATCTCGCGAGCACGACCAGTGGCTGCCCTACTGGCTCTCGATGACCCGTGAGGATGCCTATCTGTCCGCGCTCCTGTCATGCCTCGAGATGCTGCACAACGGGACGACCACGTTCAGCGACATGAGCGGCCGCCACGAGGCCGAGCTCCGGGAGCGCGCGGCGCGAGAGGTGGGGCTCCGTGGCGCCGTGACCGAGATCTGCTGGGACATCCCGCCCCACCAGGCCGTGGCGATCGGCGGGACCGAGGCCTGCGTCGCGGTCCTGGAGGACCTCGTGGCGCGCCTGCCCCGGACCCCCGGTGAGCTGGTGTGGGGCGGGATCACGCTCTCGGGCATGGGAAAGGCGTCCGACGAGCTCCTGACCGCCGCGCACGCCATGGCCCGGCGGCTCGGCCTACCCATGTCGATGCACCAGTCCTTCGGAGTCGAGGACGTGGAAGCCTACCGGGCCCAGACCGGGACGAGCGCCGTGGAGCATCTGGCACGGCTGGGTATCCTCGGGCCTGACCTCACCCTGGTCCACATGATCCATTGCGAAGAACGGGAACTCGAGCTGCTCGTGGAGACGGGAACCAACGTCGTGCACTGTCCCGCAGCTTCCACGAAGGCCGCCATGGGCGTGTCGCATGTCGGACGCATCCCCGAGATGGTGGCCGCAGGGGTCGCCGTCGCCCTCGGATCCGACTCGGGCAACTACTCGGACTACCTCGATGTCGGTCGTCAGGCCTATCTCGCGGCGACGATCCACCGGGAGGCGCGTGGTGCCCGACCCGTCATCTCGGGCGAGCAGGCGCTCGAGATGGCCACCATCCACGGAGCGCGCGCCATGGGCCTGTCGACTGAGATCGGCAGCCTCGAGCCCGGGAAGCAGGCCGATCTCGTCGTGCACTCGACCAGACGCCCCGAATGGCATCCCCTGCTCGATGTCGTGAGTCAGCTCATCTACAGCGCCCAGTCGACGAGCGTCGATCTCTCGATCGTGGGTGGGCGGGTGGTGCTGGAGGAAGGCCGCTCGACCCTCGTCGATGAATCCGAGGTGCTCCGGCGGATCGACCAGGCCGGCCGCGACCTCTACGAGCGGATGGGGTGGCCGGGCTTCTCGCGCTGGCCGGTGGTTCGTTGACGACCGCCCGGCGATCCTGGCAATGGGTGGGACGTCCACCGCGACACCACGCCGGCGGCTCGGGCACGCGATGGTCGAGGTCCGCATCCGCCCCGGTCAGCGCTCCACGGAGTCGCCCCAACCCTCGCCCGTGGAGCTGCCACATCGGCGGTCGCAGGACACGACCGCGATCGAACCGGGGCGTCGCCCGGTGGCTCGATGATCGGCTCATCGATCGGGCTCGCCACTGTGAGCCGGAGTGTCGGCGATGTGACGCCGCTGGCCGCATTGGGCCGTGGTCGTATGGTGGGCCTCCCCTCGAGGGTCGCCGCCCCCGCGCGACCCGAACGAGAGGGTCGGCGAGTCGAGCTCGACGGCCGGGGTTGGCGGTGGGGCTCGTCGAGTCCCGGTGACCGAGGCCGCCATAGGGTCCCGACACGTTCGTCGGCCCGTGGACCGGCGCCGTGGGCGCAAGGCCTTCTCGCGCAGTGACCAGGGGTCGCGACCTTGACATCGCGGCAGACCCGATCGATGTGCATGCCATGGACGAACACAAGGACTGGCTCACACCAGAGGACATCGCCGGGCGCTGCGGCATGACCGCCGACTGGGTGCGACGCCAGATCGCGGCCGGGCGGCTCGCCGCGACGGTCTGGGTGGCGGGAGGACACGGCCGGCGCACCTACAGGGTGGCGGCCAAGGACTGGGTGGCGTTCCGCGACACCTACAGCGGGCCTGCGAACGACCCGCGGTTCAGCGACGAGGGCTGACGGCGATCCGGGCGCCAGGGCGGACGGGTCCGATCACCGATGCGGATCTGTGGCAAGTCGCGCGAGGCGATCCGCACGGACACCACCGAGATATGGGGTCTCGGACGCCGATCTGCACGGGATGCATGTTGGGCCCTTGCAATCCCGGTCCGGGTAGGCTCCACTCCATGGATGACGGCAGCGCTCACCCGACGTTCGAGGACGTCTTCCGGACCCCCGATGTCGCGCAGGACAACTTCCGGGCGCGACTGTTCGGCATGTTCAGCGAGGACATCGTCCGGACCTGGGCATCCAACGAGCGAGCGCCCTACCGCTACCTCGGACGTCCGACCCTCTGGACAGCGCCCGCCTACTTCACCCTCGACTTCCTCCTCGAACGTCGCGCCGATGGCCTGCGGTTCGTGGCCGAGCAGAAGGCGGAGCTCGCCTGGGAGGGATACCGCTACCTGCGCCTGGTCGCGGCCGACCAGCTCGACCACCATCGAGGTACCGCGTTCACCTGGTTCCTCGACATGGCCCGTGACCCGACGAGCCACGTCGTCCGCGTCGGCGCCAAGCCGGTCGAGGTCCATGGCGCGATCCTCGTCTGGGGCGCGACGACGGCCGAGGGCTGCGCATCCGCGGTGGCCGTCCATGGCCTCGCCGATGTCCTGTCGCTCGAGGAGATGCTCGTCGACCTGCGCGCATGGCGGGATCCGGTCTGGCGGGACCGGGTGGACCTCCTGCGTCGCTGGTCCGCCGGACTCTTCGACGCGCTCGTCTGACTACACTGTCCGACCCATGGCAAGTCGTCGTCCATCTCCCGGACAGCTCGCGCTGCCCTTCTCCGAAGATCCCGGCTCGATCGTCAGTGCGGTCACCTCCCGTGCTCGCCAGGAGCGGCCCGACGCCCGCTGCGTGCCCGAGATGGCGCTGTCGCTCGGCGCTGCGAGGATCGACCTGGCCGTGGTCGACGACGCGCTCGTCGGCTACGAGGTCAAGGGCGGACGGGACACCCTCGATCGCCTGCCCCGTCAGGCGGAGGCATTCGGGCAGGTCTTCGAGCGGCTGACCCTGGTGACCACCGAGGGCCATCTGCGCCGTGCGGCAGCGATCATCCCCGATTGGTGGGGGATCGACCTCGTGGACGATCGGGAGCCCACGCTCACCCCGGTGCGGCCGGCCGGCGCGAACCCGGACCGTCGACCCGAGGCCCTGGTCCGGCTCCTGTGGCGCGACGAGGTTGCCAGCCTGCTCCGGAAGGCCGGTCATCGCGACACGCGACATCCCAGGCGGATGCTGTGGCAACGCCTCGTCGAGACCATGGACGGACCCGGGCTGTCGAGCGTCGTGTGCGAGACGCTCAGGCAGCGGGCTGGCTGGAGAGCAGCTGCGTAGTGGCCGACAGATGATGGATCGTCGCGTAGCGGCGACGGGTGGTCGCATTGCTCGGGCCGTCGAAGTCCTGTTCACGAACCCACCGCTCGCCCGCGCATGACGAGGATGCGTCGCATCCACCGTCTGCGGGCAGCGTCGCCAGCAGTTCCCGGAAGCGGTCGACCGGCTGGTCGGCCTTCGCACCGCGCACGATCAGCCACTCGGGGCCGTGGGTGAACCGGAAGTTGGGCGGCTGGCCCGCGCCACCGATCGACGGCTCGTCATCGGGATGCGCGATGACGTAGTCCGAGTACGTCGGCAGGCGCGGGAATCGACCGGCTCGATCGAGTATGTCGAGCCGTAGCGCCCACTCCGAACGCGGCAACGGGGTGATGGCGTCGAACTCCACCCCTCGCATGTCGGCGGGCATCCCGGTGGCCGCCACCGCGAGATGCCGCCAGGCATCGATGACGGGCAACGCCAGGAGCATCCCGCGCACCGCGTTCCACGTCGCCTCCACCTGCTCGTATGGCAGAGACCGCAGGTCGATCACCAGGTCGACCTGCTGGGGCAGGAGCTCCAAGGTGTTTAGGAGGTCATCCACGCGCTGACCGATGCTTGGCTCCTGGAAGTCCTCGCGAAGGAGCCGCACTACGGCACCGGTCCCCTTCTCGCCCGCCCACCCTGTGACGACCTCACGGTAGGCGTCCGATCGGCGCAGCCCGGTGACCGGGACCGCGATCCAGCCGGCGGCCACCACGTCCTCGAGCGCCTCGCGGTAGGTCACCGGGTCGAGCCCGGGCGTCCCCGGCTGTGGGTTACCGTCGACCAGAACGATGCCCTCGGCGACGCCGAAGGCGCGACGCTGGCGACCCAAGGACCGGGCAAGGCGACGCCCGTCGTCGAACAGGTCGAACATGGGAGTGAGCCGGTCGACCACCGCGAGTTGGGACACTTCCAGTGCGCCGAGCTCGGCGTCCTTGGCCTTCAGGATCGGGAGATGTCGCCAAGGCCGTTCGAGGACGGCCTGCCCGCTATCGTTGATGTCCATCGCACATGACCCCTTGGTCCCCAGGGCACCGGGGAGGAACGCTGTGTACGCCGGCCAGTGTATCATCGTTCGCAAGGAGGCGTACATGGCTGAGAGACCACCCGCGGAGACACTCGGTGACCGCATCAGGATCGGACGTGCCCGCAAGCGCATGACCCTGCGCAAGCTGGCCGAGGGCGTGCAGAAGGCACCGTCGTATCTCTCGGACATCGAGAACGATCGGCGCGTCCCGTCGGAGGATGTCCTCCGGGAGATCGCGACCGAGCTCGACCTCGACTTCGACGAACTCATGGCGGCGGCAGGCAGGATCGGTGATACGGCCGACCGATATCTCCGCCGCAATCCCGAGGCTGGCATCCTCTTCCGCCAGCTTTCCGAGCGTCGCGTGACGCCCGAGGGACTCCGCCAACTCCTCGACCAGGTCCCCGACCTCCCCGCGCTCGATGACCGGCCGCCTCAGGATCGGTAACGACGGCAGCCGGCGGCTTTGGTACGCGCTCCACGAGATCGAAACGCTCGGCGAGGCGCTGTTGTCGGATGCCGGGCTGCTGCCGACGATCGATGCTCCGCGGGTCGATGTCGAGAGCCTTCTGGAACAGCACCTCCGGGCAGAGGTCGACTATGGTGCGACCACCCCGCCGGGGGTCCTCGGCTACACGGTCTTCGGCGAGCCCGTGCGGGTATCCATCGACCGACGCCTGACGGACCGGGCCACCGTCGATGGGGCCACTGCTGGCGATATCGGCCGGTGGCGGGCGACGTTGGCACACGAGGCTGCCCACATCCTGCTGCACGGCAGCTTGTTCGCGGTCGACGCTGGAGGGCGTGTGCCGAGGTCCTTCGCTCGCTGTTCTGGCGCCACGATCGAGCGTGCGACCGAGCCGAAGGACTGGCGGGAGATCCAGGCCAACCTGGGGATGGCCGCACTGCTCATGCCAGCGTCGGTCTTTGACGCCATGCTCACCCGGCTCCTGCTGGCGGAGACGAAGCCGCCGATCCCTCCGGTCCCGACCGACTCCCGCCTTGGTCGCATCGTCGTCGACACGGTCGTGGATGCGTTCCAGGTCTCACGCCAGGCGGCCGGCATCCGCTGCGTCGGACGTGGCTTCCTTCGGCCCGTGGACTGAGATTCGCCGTCCCCGGCGTCGACCTCACGGAGACTGCGCCCCGGGACCGCGGATGCCGCTCGGGTTGGCAGGGGCGGTCCCGCAGATCGATGGTGAACACCGAGATCGTCCGTCCGCGCCGAGGCTGCCCAGGCCCAGACCTCAGGCGGCCCGTGTCGCCGGCATCCGCCTGCCTGGTCCCACGACCGGCTTCGACGCGACGGGCGCCGTCCCGGCCACCCAGGAGAGGTCGCGCCCGATCAGCAGTTCGCGCATGGTCTCGTGATGGGAGTTCCGCATGGCCATGGGGAGTGACGCCAGCCCATGCGCCTCGACGAGCGCACCGACCTCGTCCGCGTCGTCGTAGGTCATCAGGAAGTCACCCGCAGCCGACGCGCACCGGGCGAACAGGCGCGCATGGTCGAGGTGGCTGGCGGTGTAGAGCCGCGACCCGGCGCGCTTGCCACCGGCGGTGTAGGGCGGGTCCACGAAGAAGACCGTGTCGGGCTCGTCCAGGTGCGCCTCGATGACCCCGAGCCCGTCGCCCTCGATGAACGACAGGCGATCGCGGATGTCGTGGATGGCGAGGATCCGGTCGCGGAGCGTCCCCGGATACCAGCGGGACGCGATGCCCCTGCCCTCCTTGCCGTCCTCGCCGACCCGGATGAGCCCGGCGCCCTCGGCCATGATGCCGCCACGGGCCGTCCGGTTGCGGACGATGGTGGCGAAGGCCCGCTCGAGGGTCGTCGCCGGGGTCCGGGCGAGCGTCTCGATGACGTTGTCCAGCGTGCACTCGAACGCCATGATCCGATCGGCGAGCCCTGGCCCCTGCCCGTCGACGAGCACCCGCCAGACCGCCGCCACCGCGGGGTCGAGCTCCACCAACAGGACCCGGTCGACAAGACCCTCGAAGGCCGCGGTCAGCCCGATGGTCCCGCCACCCGTGAAGGGCTCCACGAGCAGCGCGGGTCTCCGGGGTCGGGACGCCAGCCACGCGCTCGCTGCCGGCACGAACCAGGTCTTGCCGCCCGGATAGCGGAAGGGCGAGCGCTGTCTGACCGAGGCGACGTTGACGACGCGGTCGAGGATGGTGGGCCCGTCGCTGATGACGGCGGGTCCTGGACGGAGGGGCTGCGCGGGATCTTGCATCCCGGGCTTATGGGCGGGATCGTCCTCCTGTCAAGAGCGGGCACGTACCTATGCCGGCGATCACCGGCGAACCTCAGACGGCGTGTCGACGTGACCCGCACGGCCTCCACCCCGGAGGAGCGCACGCCATCTCGACGGACGACGACCCGGACCTCGCGGTGCATGGCCGGTCCGGTCACGGATGCCGTCCGCTTGGGGATGCTTGCCGCGATCCTGTTCGCCACCCCGCCTAGGCATCGGCGGACGGACGCCGGAGCGACGCCTCACGGAACTGCTCGCGGACTGACCGTGTCAGCGACGTCGCGGGGGAGACAACAGCTAGGCCACGGGCTCAGTGGCATGACCCGGACCAGCGCGCTGTCGACCGCGAAGCCGAGGCTGCCCTCGTCGAGCATCCCCGGCCGCCGGGCGTCTGGGAGAGCGATCGCAAAGCGCCGGTGTGATCGACCGACCAGGCATCGCGATGGGACCAGGAGTCGCGTTGACTGGAGCCTCAGGGTCTGCACCGGACGGCGCTGACGGAGTGAGTCCTCGCCAGCGACACCCCGGGCTCCGATCGTCAGGCATCGGCTGCCGGGAGACCATCCATCCTGGGCGACACCACCAGCTCCAGGTCGTCATCCGTCGGCTCGTCGGTGGGCTCCGTGGTCAGTCGGTTGGGCAGCCCGATGGCGACGATGATCGCGGCCATGACCACGATGCCCGCCGAGACGACCATGGCGGACGAGTTGCCGGCCATGAACGCAGCGCGTGCGGCGGTGACCAGCGATGCCCCGGCATCACCCATCTGCTCGGCGACGAGGATGGCGCCACCGAGGGAGCGACTCGCCAGCTCCCGGGCCTGGTCCGGGAGTCCGGCGATCGCCCCGGCGACGTGCTGGGTGTATCCGGAGCTGACCATGGATCCGAGCACCGCGATTCCCAGCGCGGCTCCGAACTCCCGCGTGGTGTCGTTGAGCGCTGAGCCCATGCCAGAGCGGTGTCGGGGCACGGCGGCCATCATCATGTTGGTCGCCGTGGTCATCACGAGCGCCATGCCCACGACCATGACCGCGACGGCGGCCAGCACCTCCCAGTAGCTCGGCTCCGCGGGCCAGTTCGCCATGAGCAGGAAGCCGATCGCGACGATGGCGAGACCGGGCGCCACGGTCAGCTTGGTGCCGACGCGGGCCACGACACGTGGGACGAAGGGCGACAGCAGGATCATGGGCAGCATCACCGGCAGGAACGCGACCGAGGACGTGAGGGCGCTGAAGCCCATCACGAGCTGGAACATCTGGCTGAGGCCGAAGAACGCGCCCATGAGGGCGAAGAACGTGAGCGTGATGGCGAGTGCCGAGAGGCCCAGCGACGGCGCCCGGAACATGCGTACGTCCAGCAGCGGATGGTCGGTCCGGAGCTCCCACCAGACGAACGCCGCGAGCGCCACCAAGCCGCCCACGAGCGCGCCCGCGATGATCGGGTCCCCGAGCCCGTGTGATGGCACCTCCATGATCGCGTAGACCACGCCCGCGAGCCCGGTCGTGGCGAGGACGCCGCCCGTCCAGTCCACCGGCGTGCGGGCGGGATCGTGCGACTCCGGGACGACGACCTGGTTGCCCACGAGCGCCGCGACCGCGACGAACCCGCCGAACAGGAACGTCGACTCCCAGCTGAAGAACTCCAGGAGCAGTCCGGACGCGATCGAGCCGAGCATGATCCCGGCACCCGCGATGCCGGACCACACGGCGATGGCCTTGGCGCGCTCCCGACGGGGGAACACGACGTTGACGATGGACAGGGTCGTGGGCATCACCATCGCGCCGCCGATGCCCATGAGCAGCCGGGCCGCGATCAGCTCGGTCCCGCTCCCGGCGACGAAGCCCGCGTACATGGAGGCCGCCAGGAACAGGCCGAGCCCGACCTGCATGACGATGCGACGGCCGTATCGGTCCGCGACCGCGCTGGCGATGAACAGCAGGCTCGCGAAGACGAGCGCGTATGCCTCCACCACCCAAGTGAGCTCCAGCTGGGTCAGCCCCAGCTCCCGGGACAGCGCCGGCAGTGCCAGGTTGATGCTCGAGTTGGCGAGCATCACGGCCATCAGGGACAGGCAGAGCGTGGCCAGGATCCGCCAGCGACGGCCATATGCGCCCGGATCGATGCCCTCCTCGATGCTCTCGGCATCGATGCCGTCCGGCTCCCCTGCATGAACCTGCGTGCCCAAGCGTGCCTCCCGAGTAGGATGTGTCGGCGGCGAACGATAGCACGCGACAGGTGAATGGTCCACTGTAGGTGAATCATTCGTGTCGACCGAACCGCACGACCGCGACCGATCATGGGGGTGCCATGCCGGAGGACCATGGACGCTCGCCCGATGAGCGAGCGGCGATCCTCGACGACCTGATGCGGCTGGAGCACGAGCTCATCTCGATGACCGTGCCCGACGAGGCGGTCGTGATGGCCGAGGCGGACCTGACGCTCCAGCAGGTCCGGACCATGATGTTCGTGCGTCAGTGCGGCACGGCTGCACCCATCTCCACCGTGGCCACCCACATCGGTGTCAAGCCCAACGTGGCGACGGGGATCATCCAGCGGCTCGTCAGGCGCGGCCTGCTCGTCCGCACGGAGGACCCGGATGACCGCCGCGTCCGGCGCATCGAGACCACCGACGCAGGGGAGCGGTTGCTCGCGGATCTCACCGACGGCATCCGGCGACAGCGCGCCTGGGTGTATCGCCGCCTCGACGACGAGCAGCTGCGACAGCTGCGGGCGATCTACACGGTCATGGTCCGGGAAGGTCCGTCCACCTAGCGGCTGGTCCCAGGCGGGCTGGCGCAGCGCAGGGTCCCCGACCTGGTCGAGGATCCCGGCGCGACAGCCTGGGGCCGATGCTAGGTGTCGACCGTCAGGTCCATGGCACCGGAGCCCACATCGACACGGAGGGTGCATCGATCGCGCCCGGCGCTCCGGACGAGTCGGAGGGTCGATGCCCCGCACGTCTCCACGGCCAGCCCACCCCGGAATGCCGGGTGGGTCGCGCGGATCCGCAGGAGCTGCATGAGTCGTTGCACGACCGGCCTGGCGAGTGCCGCATCCACCTCCGCCAGCGCGTAGTCGTGGCGATTGATCGCCCGTCCCTCACCGGTCCGCGTCACCGCCGCATGGTCGTTGCCACCGGCGAGCAGTCCCACGTAGTAGACCTGCGGGACCCCCTTGGCGAAGAGCTGGATGGCACGTGCCGCGAGGTAGCGTCCGTCGTCCCCGGCCATCGCCGCGTGGTACGTGATGTTGAGCTGATGGACGTCCACGTCCCCCGACGGCAGGTCGCCCATGATGTGGTTGATGTTGCCGCCCCGGGCCACGACCGCGTCCGCCAGCCGGCGCATCTCGTCGGACGTCGCGATCCCCTGGAGGTCGGGGTGGATCGGGATGCCGTCGTGGCAGTCGAGGGTCGTGAACTGACGCTCCGGCGACCGGGCGAGATGATCGGCCAGTCGGCTCGCATCCCCGGTCTCGAACGTGAGCAGCATGAGACCAGGCAGCACGAAGTCGTACGTCCAGTAGCCGTGTTCCGCCAGCCGGTCGTGGGTGGGGCGCACGTCGTGGACCTCGGGCAGCAACAACAGGTCGAGTCGGTCGGCGACAGAGCGCAGCCAGGCGAGCGCGTCCCAGATGTCCGGCTCGACCATGAAGCAGCTGGTGCCCGCCCGCTTGACCACGTAGCCCACGGCATCGAGCCGGACGATGCGCACCCCATGCGCCGCGAGCGTGGCGAGCCACCCCGCCACCAGCTCCCGGGTCGCTGGCTGCGCGAGGTCGAGATCCACCTGCTCGAAGCCGTCCGGCGTACCGAACGTGGTCCAGACGGTGAGTGGTTCTCCCGTGCCCTCGATGGTGATGGTCGAGAACGGGTCGCGCGCCTTGCGCAGGAAGATGCGCGCGACATCCCCGGCCGGTGGCGGACCGTCGGGCCAGACCCGCTCGGGGGTCAGGAACAGCGGCGCCGTGCTGGCCGTCGGCCCGTGACGCTCCAGCTCGCGGAACTCCTCGCTCCGACGGGACAGATGGTTGACCATGACGTCGAGCAGCACGTCGTGGTCACGCGCCAGCGACTCGATGTCCGTCCAGTCCCCGAAGCGTGGGTCGATCGTCCGGTAGGTGATCGGCGCGAACCCCCGGTCACCCGACGAGGGGAACGGCGGCAGCAGGTGGATGCCCCCGAACAGGCCCGCGAGCGATCCGTCCAGCAGGCGGCGGACCTCCCGGAGGCTCCCGCCCAGCGAGTCGGGATAGGTCACCAGCTGGGCGCCGGGCCGCAGGTGCATGCCATCGACACGCGGGCCGGCCCGATCCTGCATGAGGGTCATCCCTTGAGCGAGCCCTGCAGCAGCGCCGACACGAACTGCCGCTGGAACAGCAGGAACACGATGAGCGTCGGCGTGAGGATGACCAGCGAACCCGCCGCGAGCAGCGGGATGTCGGTGGCGTACTGGCCCTGGAACGCACCCAGGGCTCCCGCCATGGTGCGCTCCGTCGGATCCTCGACCAGCACCAATGCCAGCAGGAACTGGTTCCAGGTCCAGACCGCGAACAGGATGCCCAGGGATGACACGGCCGGCAATGCGAGCGGCACATGGATGCGCCAGAAGAGCTGCCACGTCGTCGCACCATCCACGCGCGCCGCCTCGGAGATCTCCTGCGGCATGTTCGCGAAGTGTGCCCGCATCCAGAACACCCCGAAGGGCATGTACAGACCGATGAGCGGCAGGATGATGGCCAGCTTCGTGTCGTAGATGCCCAGCTCGCGCGCGAGGTAGTAGAGCGGGATGATGATGCCCGCGAGGGGGAGCGTCAGCCCGAGCAGGAAGAGCAGGAACAGGGGTCGGGACCCGGGGACGCGCAGATGGCCGATCCCGAAGCCTGCCATGGTCGCGAGCACCACCGCCACGGGCACCACACCCAGCACGATGAGCACGCTCGACACGAGCAGCTCCCCCATGTGCGCCTGGTCGAATGCCTCGAGGAAGTTGCCCCACTGCGGGTCGTCCGGCCAGGTGATGCCGAGCGGCACGGAGCGTGACGGGTGGAGCGCGGTCGTGAACAGGCTCACGAACGGCACGATCGTCACGGCCATCAACAGGATGAGCAGGAGGCGCCCGGTCCAAGCCTCCGTGCGACCGACGATCACCGGGCGGTGTCCTCGCGCGTGAGCCGCTGGATCGGCAGCACCGTGACGAGGACCAGCAGCACCAGCACGACCGCCAGCGCGGACGCGAGACCGACCTGACGGCCCAGGAACGCGAGTCGGAAGATCTCGAGGCCGGGCACGGTCGTGGTGGTCCCGGGACCGCCGAGCGTGGAGATGTACACGATGTCGAACGCGGCGAGCGAGGCCACGACGGTGACCGTGATGCACACCCCGATCTCGTAGCGGAGCGCCGGCACCGTGATGGACCGGAACTCCTGCCACGGACTGGCGCCGTCGATGCGTGCGGATTCGTACAGCGCCTGGTCGATCTTGCTCATGCCGGTCAGCAGCAGGATGGTGCACAGCCCGAGGAGCACCCAGGCACCGATGACGCCGACGGCCGGCAGGGCCAGGCCGAAGTCGGCCAGCCAGGTGCGCGTGAGGCCACCGAGCCCGATCGCCGACAGCACCTGGTTGACGAACCCGTTCTTGGACAGCAGCCAGGTCCACATGATCCCGGCCGCGACGAGCGGGATGACCTGGGGCAGGAACAGGATCGTCCGGGCCGCGGTACCGAGCATCCCGGTGGCGATGCGGCGGATGAGCGATGCGACGAGGAGCCCCAGGATCACTGGCACGCCGCAGAAGAAGACGATGAGCTTGAAGGCGTTGGCGATGATGCCCAGGAGCGTGGGGTCCGTGAGCGTCCGGACATAGTTGTCGATGCCCACGAACGTCGACTCGCCGATGCCGTTCCAGCGGAGCGTCGAGTAGTGGACCGTCATCGCGAGTGGCACGATCACGAACACGCTGTATGCCACGAGCGCAGGCAGCACGAACAACCAGCCAGCCCAGCGCTGGCCGCGGGCAGCGCGGCGTCGCAAGGCTCGCGGCGTGGTCATCAGGATGATGTGCCGCCGGTCGGAGGGCGGAGGGCCTTCGCCGGCTCCCCGCGCCGCCGACCGGCGGGCCCGATCACTGGGCCAGGTCGTCCAGATACGACGCCTGGACGGCCTGGAGCAGGCCCTCGGGCGTCTGCTGGCCACCCACCAGGTTCTGGAGCTCGGGGGTCCATCCGCCCGGCCCGGTGAAGATATCGCCGGTCGCGTTCGCGATGAAGTCCATGAGCCCGTTCTCGGCAGCCACGACCTGTGAGGCGGCGAGCGTCTCGTTGGTGATCGACCCCTCCGCCACGGTCGGCAGCGGCAGGTCGGACGGACCGCCCGGGCTGGAGCCACCGATGTCCACGTTGATCTGACGCGCGTTCGGATCGGTCGCCACCCAGTCGAGGAAGAACGCGGCACAGTCGGCATGTGGCGCGGTCGCCGCGATGCCGTACGTCAGCGGCGAGGACATCGCCGCATGGCCCCCACCGACCTCGGCGGGCGGGAACAGGAAGAAGCCGATCGCCCCCGGCGCGTCAGCGTCGTACTGGGCGTTCTGCCAGTCGCCATTGAAGGTGAAGACACCCTCTCCGCCCGCGAACCGGGCGTTGGAGTCGGTGTACTCGATGGCGTTCACGTCCTCGGGGAAGTAGCCGGCCTGGATCCACCGCTGCAGATGCTGGGCCGCCGCGACGTTGGAGGGGGTGTCGATGGTCGCGCCCTCCTTCTGGTAGATCCACTCGTTGATGGGCGTCACCGGACCGAGGGACGCCATCAGGTTCTGGAGCGGGAACGCGAGGCCGCCACCGCTCGCCGCCGCGTTCCACTGCATGATGGGCTGGAGGCCCGCCTCCTTGGCGGCGGCGAGCAGACCCTCGAACTCCTCGAGCGTCGCAGGCGGCTCGGTCATGCCGATCCCCGCTGCCTGCTCCTTGTTGTAGAAGACGCCGGTCGTGGAGTAGTTGAGCCCGCCTGCATAGAGGTCGCCCTCACCACGCGGGCGACCACCCTCGGCGACCCGATGGGGGATGAGCAGGCTCTCGGGCCACTGGTCCCAGCCGAACGCGGTGACATACGGCTCGAGGTCCAGCAACAGCCCGTCCTGGACGAGCGTGACCATCGTCGGCAGCCGAATCAGGTCGGGCGGATTGTCGCTGGTGAGCAGACGCGGGGTCTGAGCGATGAGATTCGAGAACTGGTCCTCGCGGACGTTCCAGGTGACGTTCGGGAACTGCCGGGTGAACTCGTCCGCGAGGGCCTGCGCGATGGGGAAGCCGGTCTCGAAGTAGGCCAGCAGCTCGACGGGCTCGGTGCCACAGTCGGGTCTGGGGGCAGCCGGCGAGGCGTCCTGCGCCGCGACCGGGGCGACGGCGAGGCCTGACACCAGGATCGATGTCGCGAGCGCCACCCGCCAGGTGCGCGCTCGATTGGCTGGATGGGACACGGTCGTCCTCCTCTGCACTGGGCCGTGTGGTCGGGATGGGTCGGGCTCAGTCCGATCGTCTGCCCTCCTTCGGTGGTGCCGTGGTGCCACGGATCACGACCTCGGGATCGAGCACCACCGACGGCGGGTCCTCCGAGCGCCGGTCGATCTCGCGGAGCAGCAGCTCGGCTCCCAGACGTCCGGACTCGAACATCTGCTGGCGCACCGTGGTCAGCTCGAGGTAGTCGGCCATCTCGATGTCGTCGTAGCCGATGACCGACAGGTCGTCGGGCACGCGGAGACCCGCCTCGTGGGCGGCGCTGATGACCCCCAGCGCCTGGGTGTCGCTCGCCGCGAAGACCGCGGTCGGTCGGTCGTCGAGCGCGAGAAGGCGTCCAGCGAGCTCGCGTGCCTCGTAGCGGCTGTGCGCGCCGAGCGCGATGTGCCCGGGTCGCACGTCGACACCCGCCGCCCGCATGGCCCGTTCGTAGCCGATCGCGCGATGACGGCTGGATGTGAACCCGAACGGGTCGTCGAACTGATCGCCGAGGAACGCGATGCGCCGATGGCCGAGTCCGAGCAGGTGACGGGTGGCCGCCTCGCCTCCGCGGATGTCGTCGCCCACCACGTGAGGCAGTCCCTCCACCGCGGGTGCGTGCGCATCCACGACCACGACCGGGATGGCCGCGGACGAGAGTCGCTGGGCGTCCCTCTCGCGCAGCGGCAGCGAGATGACGAGCAGCCCGTCGGTGCGCTGCGCGAGGGCGAGTCCGCGAAGGTACTGATCACGCTTGTCGATCGTCTCGACGTTGTAGATGACGAGGTCGAACTCACTGTCGCTCAGCACCGCGTCCACCCCCCGCAGCCGCTCCGCTGCCTGAGGACGCGTCAGGAACGTCGTGACGACGCTGATGGTGAGGGTGCGACCGAAGCTGAGACGACGCGCCAGCGTGCTCGGCGTGTAGTCCAGGTCCGACATCGCGGCGAGGACCCGGTCACGCGTGTGCGGATCCACCGCGCTCTTGCCATTGAGGACGCGGGACGCGGTCGCCTTGCTGACCCCGGCACGCACCGCGACATCGTTGAGCGTATGGCCCGCCACGCCGGCTCCCTTCTCATGCAACCGGTTCCATGGAACCGGTTGCATGACCCTAGCACGGGTGTCAACGACCGGAGGAGGATCACTGTCGACTACCACAGGAGGTGCGTCCGATCGGGAACGGGCCGATGACGCCCGCGAGCCTCGCTGTCAGAATGGCGACGTGAGGCCACCCATGACGCAGCGTGCCCGGTATGACCTGCCGTTCGTCCGGCGCGTCGCATTCGCGGTGCTCGTCGCCCTATGCGCCGTGGCCGCCCACCAGGTCACGTATCTGCTCGGCATCGCCGAGGGGCGCGACGCGGTCGGGGCCGCGGTCCATGATCGCGTCTGGCTGCCGCTGGTCGGTGTCGTCCTTGCGGCCGCGATCGCCCTGGCCGTCGTCGGCGCCCACGAGCTCCATCGCCTGCGCCGTGCGCTGCATCATGCCGGACGCCACGCCCACCCCGATCGCGAGATCACCGCGTATCTGGGCACGGCCGCGCGCCTGTGGGTCCGCCTGGCGATCGTGACGCTCGTGCTGTACGGGCTCCAGGAGAACGTCGAGCACGCGCTCGTCGGTCTGCCCCTGCCGGGCATCGCGGCGCTCGACACGCACGGCTGGCTTCCGGTGATCGTGGTGCTCGTCAGCTCGCTGCTGGTCGCCGCGGTCGCGGGGCTCCTGCGGTGGCGATGCGAGAGGCTTCGGGCGCGGCTGTCGGCGCCGGTCCCCCTCCCTCGGCGCGACGGGGTCCGGCCTGCCCGGCACCCTCGGTCCATCCGTGGCGCCGGACGACTCGGCCGGGCCGTCCACGCGAGCCGGGCACCTCCGATCGTGAGCACGACCCGCTGACGCGGGTCTTGTCGCATCGCGGGCGTCACGCCCGCACCGATCCGGAGGTTCTCCAATGCCCATCGCCCCGGGCGATGCGCGTCATGCTTCACCGACGCGTCCCCGCCGACCCGATCCGACCGTGCGCGGTCGGTCCGCGGAGGTCGGCGCTGCCCACCCTTCCCGCGTCCACCGCCGCTGGCTCGCCGTCCTGGTCCCGACCGCATCGGCGGCCGCACTCATGGATGGTGTGACCGCGTCGGCAGCCGAGCCGTCACCGGTCATGGTCGATCGGATCGACCCCCGCACATCCGAGCTTCCGGTGATCGCCGGCGGACCGGTCGAGGCCCTCGTGGGCGTCGTCCTGCTCGGGCTCGCGACCTCGGTGCTCACCATCGGCTGGCAGCTGTCGGCGCAGCGACTCGCCCGACGGAGGGCGCGACGGCCATGAGTGGGTACGATCGTCCCCCGGCCAGGCCCGTCGATCCCGCGATGACGCCGTGAGCGCCCTCCGTCGGGTCGGGGTCCAGGCCGCGATCCCCTACCTCGCGTGGGCGCAGGCGCTCATCGCGACCGTCGGCAGCCTCATGGCGAGCGAGGTCTATGGGCTCCAGCCCTGCACGCTGTGCTGGTACCAGCGGATCCTGATGTACCCGCTGGTCCTGGTCATCGGCGTGGGCATCCTCACCCGCGGTCGACGCCTTCGGCTGTACGTCCTGCCGCTCAGCCTGCTTGGGCTGGCCGTCGCCACCTATCACAACCTCCTGTACTACGGCGTGATCACGGAGTCGGTGACGCAGTGCACCACGGGCGTGTCCTGCACCGCACGACTCATCGAGCTCTTCGGCTTCGTGACCATCCCGCTGCTGTCCCTCACCGCGTTCGCCGTCATCAGCGTGCTCATGGCGGTCGCACGACCTGGAGACCCCGATGACTGAGCGACGTCGCGACACACCCGGATCCACACGACGAAGGCGTCGGACCCCGGCGCCCCCACCACCGGCGTTCGCGACCGCCGGTCCGCGCCCTGCGGTGGTGATGGCCGGCATCGCGGTCGCCGTCCTGGTCGGAGCCCTGCTCCTGACCCTCTGGACGCCGCCTGCGACCCCTGCTGCGACCATCGTCCCGCTCGGCACCGATCCCGCGCCCGCTTCGGGTGCGCCACGGCTCATCCGCGCCGACAGCCCCACCCTCGGCCCGGTCGATGCGCGCGTGACGCTCGTGGAGTTCCTCGATCCCGAATGCGAGGCGTGTCGCGCGTTCCATCCGGTCGTCAAGGACCTCCTGGCGACGTATCCGGACGACCTGCGCCTGGTCGTCCGCTACGTGCCCGGTCATGCGAACTCCGCGCTCGCGGTCGTGGCCCTCGAGGCCGCCGGCGAGCAGGGCCGCTACTGGGAGATGATGGACGCCTTGTTCGCGGCCCAGCCCGAGTGGGGCGAGCAGCAGACGTCCCAGGCCGAGGCGTTCATCGACATCGCCAGGTCGCTCGACCTGGACATGGAGCCGTTCATCGCGGCCCTCGAGCGAGCGGACGTCTCCAGCGTCCAGCGGGACCTTGTCGATGTGCGGGCGTTCGGTGTCCGCGCCACGCCCACCTTCTTCATCGACGGTCAGCAGCTGGACACCACCTCCGAGGCGTCGCTGCGGGACGCCTTGGCGACGGCGATCGAACGACGATCGGATGGCTCATGACCACGCGGACACGCGTCGTGCTGTGCGCATCGATCGCGATCGCGGGATCGCTACTGCCGCTGCCTGCCGCCGCGCACGCGTCGATCGGTCGCCTCAGCCAGCAGCTGCCGCTCGTGGTCTATGTCGCGGGCGCGGGCATCGCGGTCGCGCTCTCGTTCGTCATCGCGTTCATGGTGGCTGCCCGGTGGCGACCCGCCGCCGCGATCGCCGACCGCATCGTCCCGCGCCCGCTCGTGCGCGCGCTCCGGGCGATCGGGCTCGCGGGATGGCTCTGGATCGTCGCCCAGTGGCTCGTCGGGGGCTCGTCCAGCGCCGAGGTGGGCACCCTCTTCACGTGGGTGTACGGCTGGGTGGGCATCGCCATCGCGAGCGCCATCCTCGCGCCCGTCTGGGAGTGGCTCGATCCGTTCGCGACGCTCCACGACATCGGTACGTGGGTGTGGCGACGGACCGGGATCGCGGGCTGGGCGGCCGCACCCTACCCTGCGCGACTCGCGAAGTGGCCGGCCGTCGCCGGCATGGTCGCCGTCGTCTGGATCGAGCTCGCGGCTCGCGGCACCGAGATGGGCAGGGTCGTGCTCCTCTATACCGCGGTCACGCTGGTGCTCATGGCCCAGTTCGGCAAGCAGCGCTGGCGGACCCACGGGGAGGTCTTCTCGGTCTGGTTCCGGACCCTCAACCGGCTGGGCCGATACACGTTCTCCGGTGTCGGACGCGTCCGTCGTCAGCGGTTCCCCGACGGACTGCTCGGTCGGCCGTGGGACGCGTCGGAGGTCACCCTCGTGGCGGTCGCCAGCGGCGCCATCCTCTATGACGGGCTCTCCCAGACCCAGCCGTTCTTCGACGCGTTCGGCCTGCCGACGGTCCCGGCGGCCACGATCATCCTGCTCGCGACGCTCGGCGCGGTCAGCGGCGC
This sequence comes from Chloroflexota bacterium, assembly GCA_019637815.1. Taxonomy (GTDB): domain Bacteria; phylum Chloroflexota; class Limnocylindria; order Limnocylindrales; family CSP1-4; genus JAFMJV01. The sequence goes on along the minus strand of JAHBUZ010000009.1, from coordinate 134,420 downwards.
GGCCCTCCTCGCTGCCAGACGCGTCGGATACACGACGATGGGCGCCGGTCTCCTGCCCATCTCGGTCGGATACCTCATCGCCCACTACCTGACGTACCTGCTCCTCGACGGGCAGCGCATCGTCATCGCCATCTCCGACCCGTTCCAGCAGGGCTGGGACCTGTTCGGGACCGCGTTCTTCGAGCCGAGCGCAGCCTGGCTCCAGCCGGCCATCGTCTGGATGGTGATGTTCGGTGCCGTCGTGGGCGGCCACATCCTCGGTGCATGGGCGGGCCACCTGCGGACCCCGGGCGACACCCGCGGGCGGCGTGCTGAGCTGCCGCTGGCGGTGGTCATGGTGGGGCTCACCGTGGTCACCCTCTGGAGCCTGGGCCAGGCCGTGTTCCGTGCCGAGACCGCTGCCGACACGAGCGTCCGTGTGCCGCTATCCACCACATCGATCGTCGTCACCCGATAGACCGGAGGACCTCCATGCGCCGCCTCATGTCCCTCGTCGCCATCGCCGCGGTCGTCACGGCCTGCGGGGGTGGCGCTCCGCCGACCGCTGCACCGAGCCCCGTGCCGACCTCGACCGACGCTCCCCCCTCACCGGAAGGGCCGGCGATGCTGCCGATCCTCGCGAGCTCGGAGTTCGCCAAGGGACCCAATCGCTTCCTGTTCAGCATCACCGACCGCCAGAACCTGCTGCTCGCCGCACCGGATGTCTCTGTGGACCTCGCGTTCTACGACGTGGACGTCGCCTCCGAGGAGATCGCGTTCGAGACCGACAGCCGCTTCCTGTGGGCGGTCGAGGGCGTGAGCGGTCTGTATGTCGCGAAGGTCGAGTTCCCGTCCGGTGGTCGCTGGGGCACGCGGTTCACCGCCACGTTCCCCGATGGCTCGATCCGGACGGTGCGCGCCGACTACGACGTGCTCGAGGAGTCGCACAGCCCGGCCATCGGATCGGAGGCACCCTCGGTGGACACCCCCACCGTGCCCCTGGGCGGGGACCTCGCGGGCGTCACGACCGACCCCGACCCCGAGCCGCGCTTCTACACGACGTCCATCGCCGCCGCGCTCGAGGCGGGCGAGCCGTTCGTGGCGGTCTTCGCGACCCCGGCGTTCTGCCAGACGGCGACCTGTGGGCCGACGCTCGAGACCGTCAAGGGTGTCGCGGCGGACCACCCGGACCTGACCTTCATCAACGTGGAGCCCTACGTGATGTCCCTGCAGGACGGTGCCCTGCGGCCCGTGCTCGACGCCAACGGGCGACTCCAGCCGGCTCCCTGGACGACCGGGTGGGACCTGCTGACCGAGCCCTTCATCGCGGTCGTCGATGCCGATGGGCTCGTCCGAGCCAAGTTCGAGGGAGCTATCGCACCCGACGAGCTGGAGGAGGTCATCGGTGCGCTGTAGGGCGCCGATCGTGATCGCTGCAGCGGCCATGGTGGTCGTCGGGTGCGACCCGGGGGTGGAGCGGGTATCCGGTCTCGTCACCCGCATCGACACCCTCGGCGTCGGGCGTGTCCAGGGCTTCACCCTCCGGACCACGGACGGGACGACGCTCGACTTCGTGTTCGACGGCGGCACCGACCTGTCGGCCGGCGGGTGGCCACCGGACCATCTCCAGGAGCACCTCGCCCTGGCGGAGGGGGTCGCCGTCGAGTATCGGACCGACCGTGGCCGTCGGATCGCGATCCGTCTCGGTGACGCAGCGTGGATCGGCTCGTGAGCGGCCACTCGCACGGCGCGGTCGGCCGCGATGCCCGACCGCTGCGCATCGTGCTCGGAATCGGTCTCACGGTGCTGGCCTTCCAGGTCGTGGGCGGCATCGCGTCCAACAGCCTCGCACTCCTCGCGGATGCGGGTCACGTCGCCACCGACGTGGCCGGTGTCGCCCTGGCCCTCGGCGCGACCTGGCTGGCGTCGCGGCCCGTCAGCGATGGCAGGACGTATGGCTGGTATCGCGCCGAGATCGTCGCTGCGGTCGTCAACGCCGTCCTGCTGTTCGGGGTGTCCGGATACATCCTGTGGGAGGCATGGCAGCGCTGGAACGAGCCGGGCGAGGTCGCCAGCGGTCTGATGCTGGTCGTGGCGGTCATCGGCGGTGGCGCCAATCTCGTCTCGCTGTGGATCCTGCGGGAGCCGCAGGCGCACAGCCTCAACATGCGTGGCGCATATCTCGAGGTCCTGGGCGACCTCCTCGGATCGGTGGCGGTCGTGGTCGCGGCGATCGTCATCGCGGTCACGGGGTGGCATCAGGCGGACGCGGTGGCCTCGGCGCTCATCGGTCTGATGATCCTCCCCCGGACGTTCCATCTCCTGCGTGAGGCGACCGACATCCTGCTCGAGGCGGTGCCCAAGGGCGTCGACCTCGAGGACGTCCGTCGACACATCCTCGATGCGCCCGGGGTACGGGCGGTCCACGACCTCCACATCTGGACGATCACGAGCGGCATGAACGTCGTCTCCGCCCACGTCGTCATGGACCCCGATGGCGAGCCGGGGATCCTCCTCGACCACCTGAGCGACTGTCTCGCTGGTGACTTCGACATCGAGCACTCGACGTTCCAGCTCGAGACGCCGGAGCACCAGCTGTGGGAGGGCAAGGCCGAGCGCGTGCGCCACTAAGGCCTCCTGGGTCGATCACCCGGAGCCGCGCCCTGTGACCGCCGTTGACGACCGACGGATACTAGGGGGGAGTATCCAGAGCGAGCGACGAGATGACCCACCAACACCAGACGCACACATCCGGGACGGACGCAGCTGCGGCCACCGTCCGAGGGACCTCGGGATCACGTGACCCCGTATCGAGGACCGACGACGCCCAGGGAGGCGGCCATGAAGGACACGACCGCCACGAGGGCCATTCGCCCGACATGTTCCGGGAGCGCTTCTGGCTGTCGCTCCTCCTGACCATCCCGGTGCTCGTCTGGAGCCCCGACATCCAGCACTGGCTGGGATACCAGGCCCAGAGCTTCCCCGGCAGCGACCTGGTCCCCGCGGTGTTGGGCACGGTCGTCTTCCTGTATGGCGGGACGGTGTTCCTGCGGGGCGGTCGGGACGAGCTGCGCGATCGGCGGCCGGGGATGATGCTGCTGGTCAGTCTCGCCATCACGGTCGCGTTCTCGACCTCCCTCGCGACCGCGCTCGGGTGGTTCGAGGTCGAGGTGTGGTGGGAGCTCGCCACGCTCGTCACGGTCATGCTCCTCGGCCACTGGCTGGAGATGCGTTCGATCGCCCAGGCGCGTGGAGCGCTCGCCGCGCTCGGCGAGCTGCTGCCCGACACGGCCGAGCGGATCACCGTATCGGGCACCGAGACGGTGCCTATCACGGAGGTGCGTCTCGACGACGTGCTCCTCGTGCGACCAGGCACGCGGGTACCCGCCGATGGGGTCGTCATCCACGGGTCCGCGGATGTGGACGAGTCGATGATCACGGGCGAGTCGCGCGCGATCGGCAAGACCGCCGGGGACGCCGTCGTCGCCGGGACCGTCGCCGCGGGTGGCAGCCTGCGCATCCGCGTGACAGCGGTCGGCGATTCGACCGCCCTGTCGGGGATCATGCGTCTGGTCGCCCAGGCGCAGGGGTCGGGCTCCCGCGCCCAGGTGCTCGCGGACCGCGCTGCGGCCCTCCTGTTCTATGTGGCGCTCGCCGCGGCCCTCGTCACCCTGGTGGGTTGGTGGGTGGCCGGGAGTCCCGAGGAAGCACTCGTCCGGACCGCCACGGTGCTCGTCATCGCGTGCCCGCACGCCCTCGGCCTCGCCATCCCGCTCGTCATCGCCATCTCGACATCCCTCGGCGCCCGCAACGGGCTCCTGGTCAGGGACCGCCTCGCGCTCGAGCGCGCCCGCGACCTCCGGGTCGTCATCTTCGACAAGACGGGCACCCTGACCGTGGGTCGCCCCACGGTGATCGATGTCGCTGTCGTGGATGGTGTCGATCGCTCGGAGCTGCTGCGTCTGGCGGCTGCCGTGGAGGTCGACTCCGAGCACCCATTGGCACGAGCGGTGGTCGCCGCGTCCCCCGGCGGGCCGCCCGTGGCCTCGGACTTCGAGGCGCTGCCCGGGCGGGGCGTCCGGGCCGACGTGGCGGGACGCACGATCTCGGTCGGTGGGCCCGGGATGCTCACCGAGCTGGGGGTGGCGATGCCCGACGTCCTCTCGCGGGCGACGTCCGGCTGGGCCGGCCAGGGGATGACGGTGCTCACGGTCATCGACGGCGATCGACCCCTCGGTGCCATCGCGATCGAGGATGGGATCCGTCCGGAGTCGGCGGAGGCGGTGCGGCGACTCCATGACCTCGGCGTCCGGGTGGCGATGATCACCGGTGACAGTCAGGCCGTCGCCGCGTCCGTCGCGCACCGGGTCGGCGTCGATGACGTGCGCGCCCAGGTGCTGCCGGCGGACAAGGCGGCCGCGGTGGCCGGCTTCCAGCGGACCGGCGCGCGGGTGGCGATGGTGGGCGACGGCGTCAACGACGCGCCGGCCCTTGCCCAGGCGGACGTCGGGATCGCCATCGGTGCAGGGACGGACGTCGCGATCGAGTCCGCCGCGATCGTGCTGGTCCGGGACGACCCGCGCGATGTCGTGGGCGCCATCCGGCTGTCTCGAGCCAGCTACCGGAAGATGGTCCAGAACCTCGTCTGGGCGGCCGGCTACAACGTCCTCGCGATCCCGGTGGCCGCCGGGCTGCTGACCCCGTGGGGGGATCGACCTGCCGATGGCACTCGGCGCTGCCGCCATGAGCCTGTCGACCATCATCGTCGCCGTGAATGCCCAGCTGCTGCGTCGCCTGGACCTGCGACCGGGGGTGGCGCCGGGCATCACGCCCGCCCGGACCTGACCTCTGGGCCGACGTGGTCCGCCCGCCCGACGACGCCTTGCCATGACGAGGCCCGGGTGGCCCGAACGCCGCCCGGCGGGCATCCACCGTGTCCAGGGTCGACACACGGCCCGTGGCGCCGGACTCGGGCTCCGGCGCTCAGTCGATGGGGTCGATGTGATCGGGATCCGCCACGAGGCGTCCACCGCGGACCGTGGCGCCGATGACCATCGCGGCACCGATGAGCACCAGGTTCTTGATGATGTACTGGCCCTCGAGGGTCGGCACGAGGGGGAACCGCTCGAACGCCTCGGTCGGGAAGAGCAGCAGGGGCGTCATGGTGCCCAACATCTGGATGGCGAGCACCAGGAGCACCGCGCGCAGATACCACCCGGTCAGGAGACCGATGCCGATGACCACCTCCACCGCGCCGAGCAGCGGCAGTGAGGCGGACGGTGTCACGAGACCGAGCGTCAGCGCCTCGATCGTCCGTCCGGCGAGCCCCTCCGCCGGGCTCAGCCCGGGGACCAGCTTGAGCGCGCCGAACCAGAGGAACACTCCGCCGAGCGCGATGCGGAGGACCGTGACCCCCCACTCGGCGAGGGTGTTCGTGATGCGCTGGTCGAGAAGGTGGTAGCGACCGGCGATCGACCGGTCATCGGGATGGGTCATCGGTGCTCCTCGTGTGGCCTCGGGTCCCTGGCACGACGCCGGGGAGCCGCCCTCGTCATGGACGGACCTGGAAGGTGCAGCTCGCCTGCTGCTCGGTGAACGAGTCCACGCGCACGCTGACCGTCGCGGTCCAGTCGCCCGTGAAGCTGAGCGCGGCCTGGCCGATCCAGACCCCGTCGGTCTCGACCAGCTGGACGTCGGTGCTCGCGCCACCCGCGAAGGGATGTGCGATCGATACGGACACGCCACGGGACGACGCTGGCGGCCCGGAGACCGTGACGGTGTTCGTCCCGGGTGTGCCAGGGTCGGCCACGAACGCGACGCCGAGCGGGCCCATCGCCATCGCACAGCGCGGAGAGCCGACCTCGTGGCCGTCGTGACCGGCGTGTCCCTGATGCGGGCCGACGAGGGTGAGCGCCGACGACAGCGCAGCGACGACGATGAGCAGGGCGCCGTCGAGCAGGAACAGGCGGCGATATCGGGAGCGACCGCCGTCCCGCGTGAGCGCGCGTCGACCGAGCGCCCCCATGCCCGCAGCGAGCCCGACCACACCGAGCTTGGCGAGGACGATCCAGACATAGATGGTCGGGCCGCCCTCGAGGCCGTTCGTGAGCAGCAGCGCCGATGCCACGCCGCCCCCGAACACGAGGGCCAGGGTCAGCGTCGCGGCGCGCGAGAAGGACCGCACCACGCCGAGCGCATCCGGCTCGTCCGGGAGTGTCCGGTCCCACAGCACGAGCGCGACAGCGGGGGCGGCGCCCAGCCACGTCACACCAGCGAGCAGATGGATGGCCAGGGTGAGACTCGTCAGTGGAGAGCCGGTGGCATGACCTCCGACGGCGAGGGTGGCGAGCGCCAGCACGCCGCAGGCCAGGGCGACGCGCTCACGCGATGGACCGGCTGCCGCGAGGACGGAGGCGCCGATCAGCAGTGCCAGGCGAGCGATCCCCGACAGCGCGTAGGGGGTGCCCAGCCACCCGGTGCCCGCGTCCGACACCTCGACCGCGAGCCATACGGCAGCGAAGGACGTCGCGACCAGGAGCGCGCCGTCGCGCAGGCGGGCCACGCGCCCGGTGCGGGCGCCGAGCATGACCCAGGCGAACAGGGCACCGACGCCCACGAGGATCGCAAGGTCCGCGATGCCGCGGGTCGCCCACAGGACCGTCTCGAGCATCGAGGGCGTCGCGGACGGCATCGGTCTCGCTGCCAGGTCCGCATCGCCCACCGCGAACGTCACCGAGCCGTGGACCACGTGGCCGTCCTCGCTCACGATGGACCAGGCCATCACGTACCAGCCGTCCGCGAGCGGCTCGATCGGCTGGGTGACGATGACCCCCCGGACATCCTCCGACCCGATGTCCGCGAGGGACCCGTCGGCCCGGATGAGGCGCAGACCATCGGCTGCGAGGCTCACGGGTCCGTTGAAGGTGACCGAGACCGTCCCGGGAGCGGTGGGCAGCCGCGCACCGTCCCCAGGGTCGGTCGTGACCACGCCGGCATGAGCACCGGCGACACCCGGCAGGAGCAGCAAGAGGCACCACGCGAGGACGGCCGGGATCGCGAGGACGCGCGTGATGCGCGCCCTCGTGACGTGACGTCCCCGAGGTCGGGGACGGTCCATCAGTGGCCCTCGACCTCACCCTCGACGATGGTCACGACACCTGCGGGGCGATCGAGCTCGTCGGGGCTCTGGCCCGCGCCCGGCACCTGGATCCACGCCTCCTCCGCATCACCACATCGCTGGAGGATGGGGAAGTAGAGGTCGCCCGGGGTCTCGGGGAACGCCGCGCGCATCTGGAAGTCGAGATACAGGGAGTCCGGCAGCGGTCCACCCGTCCAGCGGACGATGCCGACCTCGGGCTCGACGGGCTCCATCGAGGCATCCGGGACCTCGGAGGCCGCTGCGGCCGCCCGTGGCTCCGTCTCGATGGTCCAGCCCGCCATCCACTTGGGCTGGACGCTCGTCACACCCTCGGGGATGAGCACCTCGATGGCGTCGGTCGCCGCGCCGTCGCAGCCGTGCGGGACGCGGAACGTGATCTGGGCAGAACCGCCGCCGATGACGGCCGAGCCGTCGATGATGCCGACGTGTGCCGAGGCCGGGACGGCCATGGCGACCAGCAGAGTGGCACCGGACATGGCGCCCACGAGGCGCCGCGAGAGATGGGACTTCATCGGATCGTTCTCCTGTGTCAGCGCGTCGACATGGACCGACAGGCATGGACATGCCGGCTCGACGCATGGACCGTTCGTTCAGGCCGCGATGGAGATGACCCGGACGGGCGGTGCCCGGCTGCGACGGAGCGACCAGGGTCGCCGAGCGGCGACCACCGCGGATGGGATGGCAAGGAGGGGCGTACGACGGCGCCGCTGCCGGGGATCGAGCCGGGACCGGGACGTCGCGGCCGCCATCTGCCGACTCGCGGCGGAACCCAGCCACGCGGTGACGACCTGGACCAGGATGCCTGTGCCGAGCACCAGCCACAGCCCATGCTCGATGAGCTCGTGGCCGATGGCCACGGGCGTCAGGCCGGCCGCGAGTCGCTCCCCGACCTCCATGGCGAGGAACGCCCCGACCTGGATGGCCACGAGGGTCCGGAACCGGGCCACCCGCGGACGACCCGACCGTGCACCCACCACGGCCGCGAGCACGACCGCCAGGAAGGCGAGGGCCAACGATGGTCCCAGCGCGACGAGCCAGCCGTGCCCCGATGTCTCGAGCGCGGTGGCGTGGACATGCGCATCGGGATAGACGAGGTCGTAGGCGGCCACGTGACCGACGAGCAGGCCGATCACCGCCCAGCCCGCGGTCGTCAGGGCGGCCGGACGCCCGATCCCGGGCGTCACCGCGACGACGGCTCCGTGCTGACGTCGGGGGGTGCTGCCGTGCGCACGGGCGGTGGTGAGGCCCCCTCGGCCTGGATCCCGCCCAGCGTATGTGTCGTCATGAGGATCTCCAGCATCTCGATGACGCTGCCTGCCTCGACCCGGACGGGCGAGTGGGTCGTCCCGTTGCCGAGGACCACCGTGCGTACCAGGCTGTCACCCTGGTCGCCAGCAGGCAGTCCGGTGCCCAGCGCATCGCGCAGCGCTCCGAGCTGGTCCGTGGCCAGCGTCAGGCGTTCGAGGCTCTGGCCGTGGCGCATCGTGACCCTGCCATCGTCGGTCACGGTGAGCTCCTCGTGGTAGCCGTCTGGCCAGTCACGCTGATAGGTGACGAGGGTGGCGGCGGGTCCGCTCCCGCAGGCTGCGACCAGGAGGGTCACGAGTAGGGCGAGGAGCAGGATCGCGATGGTGCGCCCGCGGCGTCCATCATCAGGTCGCGCCTCGATCCGAGACGCAGGCGGATACGACATGGGATCCTCGGAGACCGGCCGCACCGGATCGCCGGGCGGCCTCGGTAGCACGCGGCGGACGGGCGCCGCGAAGGTCCCGATCGCCTAGTGGATGGACGGACAGCCCACCGGTGGCGGATCCCTGAGCCCGAGCGAGGCCACGCGGATCGCGACCACCGGCCGCAGGTCGAGGGGATACGGCCGCGAGCTGCGTGTCCGCGGCCACACGGCCACGGCCGTGGCAAGACGGCCCAACAGCACCGTGCGGCGCCAACGGACGAGCGCGACGACCACCGACACGATCAGCGTGGCGCCCAGGATCACGAGAGCCGCGGTCAGATCATGCCCGATCAGCAGTGCAGGCCCCGGGAGCGGCATGCCTGCCAGCAGGGCCTCACCGTTCTCCTGGAGCGTATACACCAGGCCGGCGACCACCGCGAGCTGGGTCCACGTGCGACGCGCCGACGACAGGAACGCCCGCAGGGAGCCACCCTCATCGACCACGGGGCCGGCGCCGGCCTCCCGCTGCAGTCGGAGCAGTTGCATGACGGTGATGGTCGCGAGCGTGAGGACTGACCCGAGGACCAGCACGATGAAGGCCAGCCAGTAGCCATCGTGTCCCGTCCTGGACATCGCGGCCTCGTACCCCGAGCCTGCGCCGAACCGCACGAGGTATGACATCTCGTGACCGATGACACAGGCGAGCAACGCCAGGATCGCGCCGGTGAGACGGGCGCCACGGAGCGGCCTGGGGTCCGACCGACGAACGACGAGAGGCGCGGGGCTGCGCGACTTCACAGCGCCATGGTGCCATGGAGGGCAAGGTCGAGCACGGGCTGCGCGAGCTGGATCGTGCACGGGGCGCGGGCGTGGACCATGGGTTTCGTCCGATCGGCGGGAGGAACCACCGGCCGCCGCGACCCTGTCATCGGGAGAGTGGTCTTTCAGAGAGGCACTCCCTCGTAGCGGGCGACCAACTCACCGAGCGTGTGCCACTCGACATGGATGATCGGCTCTGGCGGCTCGGCGCATGTCCAGCCGTCAACGTGGATCGCCAAGTAGATACCGCCCAGGATGTCCGATCGAGCGCACTCGCCGCGGATGTACCAGCTCAGGCGGAGACGGACATACCAGCGACCTGCGGTCGCCTCCACCGTCCAGGTCCCAGCCTCGAAGCGGCGATCGAGCGTGACCTCCGACCTGGCGACGGGGATCCTGACGGTGGTTCCGGGTCCGACGGCAAGTGCGCTCATGGCTTGGGAGGATAGAACAGATGTTCGATTTTAGGAAACCCCCGGACTGCCGTAGGACGCCGTGACTGCCACGGCGTGGGCCCGACGACCCCCGCGAGGTCCTACGTGTCGGCTTGCTTCCGGGGACCCATCATGTGCAGACGAGCCATCGCCTGCTTCACGGACACCCCCATCGGCTCCGCTCGATGGCCCCGTCGGTCGCATCCGGGACCGGATCCGCAGATCGGGCATGCCGCGCTGCTGCACCCTGGATGGTGGTATCCGCCCTGGGGCGTGCGGCACTGGGGACATCGGACCGGGATGGTCGGCGACACTCGTTCTGCGAGTCGCCGATACCTCGTCCACTTCTCGGCGATCTCGCACCGGAGGAGCGACGCCTCCATCCCGAACCGGACCGGGTCGAACCACGTGCCATCCTGTTCGATGGGAACCGCGATGCAGCTCTCCCTTCGGTCCACCGGCGCGGTCACCTGCCCGCACCGACGGCATCGCGGGTAGTCCTCCTCGCGCACCGGCCGCTTCGGGCGGCCACAGTCGCAGACCTGTCCACACAGGGGCAGGTCGCCCTTGATCGTCCTGAGCGCCAGGTCGCGCGCGGTGTGGGAACCGAGCACGGGGTCGGCCCGGTAGTCGCTCCTGGGACCGACGAGGTCGAGGATCCGCTCCATCGGGCCTGGTACCAGCCGCTGGCCGCCGTCGGTGGACGTCTCCCACCAGCCGTCGGTCCAGATGCGCTCGCCGCAGACGTGCCAGGGGTCCGCAGGGTCGAACCGGACGAGATCGTCGCGGATGGTCACGAGCATCGGCACCCGCTCGACGAGCGCCTCCCATGTCACCGAGAGCAGCTGGCGCTCCTCCTCGGCGCGCTTCACCATCCCGCGCATGGTCCCGTAGAAGTAGCGGATGACCGACGACCGCGAGAGGCCCTCCTTGCGCCACTTCCAGGCGGCGATCCGGACGGCCTCCTCGATCCGGGGCATCGGGAGCTCGAGCATGAACCCCATCACGCTCTTGGCATCGGGCCAGTCCATGCGTGGCGAGTGGAACGACCCCTCGTCCTCGTAGCCGCCGAAGGCGGCGATCCATGCCTCCCAGACGGTGTCCAGCTCGGCCCGGAGCTCCTCGTCGAACTCCGTCCGCCACGCCCGATATGCGCGCAACTGGTCGAGGCGCTCCTGCATCTCGTCGGCTGCCGCCGCGGCGATGCGGGGTCTGACCTCGCCCAGGGGTCGGTTCGACTTCCCGGCGTTGCAGTCCACACACGCGGTCACCAGGTTGGTCTCGTCGTCGGCACCGCCCGCGGAGTGCGGTTCGACGTGATCGAGCTGGAGGACCGACGAAGGCGGTGTGCCTCCGCAGTAGACACAGGCGAACCTGTCGCGCTTGAAGACCTCGAACCGGAGGCGCTTGGGGATGGGGCTGCGCGGACGCGGGCCACCAGAGGGTTCCGCTGTCATGCCGGCAGGATAGTCGCGACCTTACGTCTAATGCCCGGTCTCGATGTGGACGATCGGGCCGAAGCCGTCGGGAGACATCGATCGTCAGAACGAGGCCACTCACGCGCCTGGCTCGCCCAGCACTACGATGGACGCCCATCGGCAACGGCTCGTCCCAGCGAGGATCGCCGGACGTCTGCGATGGCCGAGGTATCACCGATGACCACACCAAGTGACCTGGCGAACGAGCTCGGCATCGGGCCGGCGGTCGTTCGGCGGTGGCTGCGCGGCGCCTATCCAGGAATCACGCCGGGCAAGGGCGGGTCATGGGTGCTCGACGATCAGCAGGTCGCGGCGGCACTCGAGCACTTCCGGCCTCTCGTGGCGGGCGTACCGCCGATCTCTCGCTCGCCAGGCGCCGCAGCAGCACAGGCCCGCACACCTCACACGACGGCCTGGGACTGGGAGGGCAACGTGCAGGCTGCGGTGGTCCGGAGACTCGAGCAGGATGCCTGGTCCATCCTGTCCACCGCGGAAACGGCTCGACGGCAGCGAGGCGATGACATCCGGGCGATGAAGGACGGGCGGGAACTCGTGGTCGAGGTCAAGGGGTGGCCGCCGTCGACCTATGCCGATCCGCGTCGCGCCGGCGAGGTCAAGCGCACGAACCCGACCATCCAGGCCCACCACTGGCTCGCGACAGCCATCCTGGGGTCGATGCGGGTACTCGGGACCCGACCGGGCACCACGGTCGCCATCGCCCTGCCGGACCATCCCCGCTACCGCGACCTCGTCGGCGAGATCGGGCAGCAGCTCTCCACCCTGGTGATCGGCATCATCTGGGTCACACGCGAGGACGTCCTGGCGGTGGCCCCTTGTGCTCGATAGGGCGGGTCGGCGTCCAGCGCAGACGTAGGGAGACGCGATGGCAACCGTCCTTCCGCCATTCACACAGGCAGAGATCGAGGCGATCGCCAAGGTCGTGGGTGCCGGATTCAGCGGGTGGAAGCTGACACACTTCTTCGCAGCCGTCGGTATCGATGAGTCCTCGAAGGACACCAAGTGGGTCCGGGTGCACGATGTCCTCGTCGCGCTCCAGGAGCGCACCCGCTCGGCGAACGGCATCGTGCGGTTCCTGGAGGTGACCATCGCGCCAGCGAACTTCATGGACGATGTGGCAGCGGGTGAGTCCTACGTGGCGACCCTGAACGGTCCACTGGCGTTGGTCGGGTGGAAGGCCGGGACCGACGGCAGGATGTTCCAGGTGCCCAAGGCGACGACCCCGGCCGAGGCACGTCGCCGCGCCGACCGGCTTCGCGCGGAGCTCGAGCATCGGCAGGTGCACTCGGAGGTCCTGCGGTTCTGCACCGAGGAGCTGGTCGCCAAGGACTACTTCCACGCCGTGTTCGAGGCGACCAAGTCCGTGGCTGACAGGCTCCGCCAGATCACGAGACTGACCGAGGACGGCGTCATGCTGGCGAACACGGCGTTCAACCTGGGCGGTGAGGGGCCGTATCTCCACGTCAACGACCTGCGGGACGAGACCGACAGGAACGAGCACGAAGGCCTCGCGTCGGTCATCCGCGGCCTGTTCAAGGTGTTCCGGAACAACCCGGCCCACGTGCCTCGCATCCACGCGACGGTCACCGAGCAGGATGCCTACGACCTCCTGACGATGCTCTCCTGGGTGCATCGGCGGCTCGACGTGGCGACACCAACGGCCCGTGCTCAACGGTAGGTCCGGCGCCAGACACGAATGCCCTGCTCCACAACATCGACCTCGACCGGTGGTCGTTCGAGGTCTCGTCGCGGTTCGAGCTCATCCTCACGCCGACCGTCCTGGTCGAGCTCGACGAGCTGAGGAGCAACCACCGCAACCTCGTCGTGCGCGAGAAGGCGGAGGGGGTCATCCGGCGGATCGAGGACTACCGAGCGCGAGGGCCGTTGATGGATGGCGTCACGCTGCGTGCGAACGTGAGCACGATCAGGTCCGTGGCCGGCGAGCCGGTCATGGCCGAGTCGTTGCCCTGGCTCGACCCGTCCAACCGGGACGACCGGCTCTCGCACCACTTCGGGATCGTGCGCTCGCACCCTCGGCGCGCTGTCACCATCGTGACCCGCGACATCAGCCTTCAGGACAAGGCCGACTTCGCATCGCTCCCGTTCGTCGAGCCTCCGGAGCCCTGAGGGTCACGGCCAGCCAGCGAAGTCCGGACCCCGCAGGACCTCGTTCACCTGGTCGGTGACGGTGCGAAGCCCAGGCACGTCGTGGATCGGTGCTGCCGGGTGTATCCATCTGGCGGCTCGTTCGTCGCTCTCGAGCTCTCCCTGCCACCACGATGTCACGCGGCCCCAGTCCTTCGAGCGGTGGCGTCCGACCAGTGTCCACGCTTTCGCCCCTGAGCCACGGCGTGCAAGATCCGACGCCGCGAACACGTGCAGGCCTGCCACGAACTCCCAACGCGAGAACGCCCAGGAGTAGTCATCGTGTCCAGTGCTGTGCTCGGCCAAGAGGTCGGCCAGCACCTGATGCAGATGGTCGCTCGTGGGGGTCTGCCGCATCTGTCTCGGGCTTCCCGTATCGCGATCCCGGATGGCCTCGGCCAGGTGGTCCGGCACCGGATGCTCCAGCACGAGCGCTTCCGCCAGCCACCCCTGGGCGCTCGATATCCCGGACCGTGCTGCGAGGATCCGCGCAGCCGCCTCGGGTCGATCGGCGACGACCGCAGTGACCCCGACCGCATACCACGCTAGGAGCGCTGGATACCAGAGGAGGTCGAGATTGACGAGGTGCCCGATCCGCTGCTCGACGTGCGCCAGGGACCGGATCGCCCGCTCGACCTCATCGATGTGCTCCGACCCACCCCACCGGACTCCCACCGTCAGTGCTGTGACGACGGGCCAGGTCAAGGCCTCCAGCCCATCGATCGCTGCGATGCCGTCGGTCGTCGTGAGGGGCACGTCGATCCCGCCCACGACGGCCAGACGCCGCTCGGTGACGCGCGCGGTCGTGTCCCGCAGTAGGTCCGCGTAGCGCACCCGCTGGATCGGGTCCGCCACATACCGCTTCGCCCGTGCGCGCACGATGTCCACACTGAGGTCGTCCACCGTCCGTGCGCTCGCTAGTGCCTCCACTCGCTCCGTCAGCTCGTCGAAGAAGCGGTCCGCGTCCCCGCCGATGACGACGCGACCCGCACGAGCTGCCAGGAGATCCGTGGCGCCCTGCCCGAGACGTCCCGAGCGCGTCACCCACCAGGTCGTGTAGCGCCTGCCGGGAGCATGGACGATCGCATCCCGGAGCGCGAGGTCGAAGTCGCCCGACCAGCCGCTGACGATGAGCCCGTACTCGTCGAACACCTGGGCGAGCAGCCGGTCCATGGCCGGCTCGTATCGCGCGAGCTCCTCGTCGGTGTTCCGGATGCGGGTGTCGAGGTAGTCGCCATGGACCTTGATGACGGTGCACCGGCTGTGGACGAGCGGCACGGCTCCCGAAGCGCCATCAGCGGAGGCGATGACCGCGGGCTGGATACCGGCATCCGCGAGCGCGCCCTCGAGCAGGCGGTCGAAGTTGGTCGTCACGATCACCCGGACATGCCCGCTGGACACGAGGCGGGCGATGGCTCGATGCGCCTTGGTGGGTCGACCGGCATCGGGATCCCCGTCCTCATCCTGAGGTGGCTCGAAGAATCCTCGGAGCATGAGCTGTCGCTCCGCCTGCGCGGGAGCGACCTTGGCGACGACGTCCGGATAGCGTGGCTCGTCCGAGAAGCGCTCCAGATACCACGCTACGGGG
The DNA here is from genome assembly GCA_019637815.1 of Chloroflexota bacterium. Lineage (GTDB taxonomy): Bacteria > Chloroflexota > Limnocylindria > Limnocylindrales > CSP1-4 > JAFMJV01. The sequence continues at coordinate 119,128 of JAHBUZ010000009.1, read as the reverse complement.
TCAGCAGGCTCCTCGACACCGGCAGCGACCGCGATCCGCCGGATGAGGGCTTGGGTGACCTCCCAGCCGGTCGGGACCGACGCCGCGCGTGAGACACCCGAGCCGATCAGCAGTGCATAGACGCCCGGTGCCGCGTGCATCGCGAGCGCCACGTCGTCAATCGTCGCGGACGATGCTCCGCGGGGATCGGCTGCTGGTGTCGACACGTCCACCGGTCAATGCTACCGGCGCGGGAACGAGACTCCGCCACCGGAGCCACCGACCCGTCGGAGGGCACTTCCTGACCATCGCAGGCCTACCCAGCCGCGGCGCACCGGCACAGAACGCGGGGAGCCTGCTCCTAAATGTCCCTAAGAGGACCGCGTGCGCGCGAGACCCATGGGGTGTCGCGTTTTGCGCTCACGCGACATCACCGACACATGCCGTGGATACCCATGAGATGTCGTTTGCGACAACTCATGGGGACTTCCACAACATACGCCGGGTTCGGCCGTTGGGAGGAAATGGCTCCGGCGGTAGGACTCGAACCTACGACCAAGCGGTTAACAGCCGCCCGCTCTACCACTGAGCTACGCCGGACCGGAGGCCGACCGGGCCGCAACCGCGATCGACGCGACGCCCATCGCAGGCGCCGGCCGGAAGGATAGCACCGGCCCGCTCGGAAGGGCGGGCACGCGGTCCGGATCCGACCCGGCGGTCAGGCTGGGGGTCCGCGTCGCGCAGGATGTGGGCGTACCGACGAAGCATGCCCTCGAGCCGGTGCCCACGGAAGCCGATAGGGCCGCTTGCTTCGTCATCGTGCCTACGATCTGCGCGATCTCGTGCGGGATGGTGGCCAGACGGGTCGGATCGAGCCCGATCCGTGGGCCGACCGAGGCCCCGGACCCGGATGCTTCGTCCGTACGCCCAGGATGTGAGAGGCGCGGGCCGCCACCCACCAGCGATGCGGCGCACGGCCCGGCAGCCCACCAGCGGGCCGACCAGCCCACCAAGCGATGCGGCGCGGGGTCCGGTGGACGACCATCACCCACTCGACGCGACACGATCACACGCCCGACCGACCCCACCGGACCGAGGCGGACTCCCCCGTACCATCGGGTCAGGTGTCCGCGCGGGCACGCCCGCCTAGCATCGGCGTGAGATGAGCTCGGACCTGCCCCCGTTCCTGTTCCTGTTGACGTCGACGGCGATCGTGCTCGGTGTGGCGATCACGCTGCGGGGCCTCTTCGGCTTCGTGAGCGATTCCACACCGCGTCTGCCAGCGACCCCGTCGGCCAGGGGAGAAACGAACGAGGCGGGCTCATCCCCTACTCCCTCGGCGGAGGCCACGGGCCCGCGCGACCTCGCCGAGCCGATGATCATGACCATCGCCGGCATCATCATCACCGCCGTGGGGCTGCTCGCGGTCGGGTCCATCATGGGCAACGCGTAGCGGCCAGCCATCCGCCACGGAGCCGCCACTCGGCGGAGGGCCGCCACACCCGGCGGAGACCAGGCACTCGGCGCCATCGCCAGCCACTCGGCGGCGGCCAGCCACCCGGCGGCCGCGGATCGCGATCTTCGGCAGGGCTTGCAGGATCTTCGGTGTGGGCCACAGGACCTTCGGCGTGGCCGAAGATCGTGGCGACACTCGCCGGAGAGCGGCCACTCGGCGGCGACCAGCCACCAGGGCGCCCTATCCCAGCGCGCGACCGCGCACCAGCACCCCCAGCGGCTCGCCGGTCGTCTGCCACCACTCGGCCGCCGTCACGAGCACCTCGCACAGCGTCCGCCACTCCCCCTCGAGCCCGTCGTCGATCCGGCTCGCGCCCGCCACGATGAGCGCCCGCCCGCGCTCCCCGGCCGGCCACCACGACAGATCCCGCAGCGCATCGTCGAGCGCGTCCCATCCCCGGCCGACCCATCCCGGGAACGCCAGCGGCGCCCGGAACGCATCGAGCAGCGCGACCTTCGAGCCCACGCCCGTCACATCCACGACCCGCACGGACCAGCCGTCCCCGCGCAGCCGTGCCACGACATCCGCCGTGGATGACCGCGACCGCAACCGCGCGACCCCGGGATCCAGGCGCATCCGCATGGTCAGCGGACCTCACCCACGATGAACCGGAACGACTCGTAGTGGTCGTCCGTGTAGTAGCGCTCCCCGCCATCGCCGGTCACGATGCGTCGCGCACCGCGGTCGAACGAGCCGGGTGTCTCCACGGTGTACTCCGCGTAGTACCCGCGTGGTCGTCCCGGCAGCTGCTCTTCGCGATTCTGGAAGGTCGAGCCGTCCTGGCGATACGGGAACGGCCCACCGACCTCGATGAGCAGCAGGGTCTCGATGGCCTCCAGCGGCAGGTCCGCGACGGGAACGGTCCGGCCACCCACCAAGCCCGGGGGCGCGGTGACCCGCGTGATGGTCGGCGCCGGTGTCGGTGTCGCCCGTGGTGTGGGAGTCACCCTCGGCGTGGGGCTCGGCGTGGCCCGTGCCGCGGTCGGCGTGGGTCCGACGGCAGTGGTCGCCGTAGCGGTCGACCCGCCGGCAGGATCGGTCGAGCGACCACCCGTGCTGGAGCAGCCGACCACCAGCGCGAGCACGACGCCCAGCACGACCAGCAACCGCATGAGCGAGCCTGTCCCCCCGCGCATCGATCGACCGCGCACGACCACGCTCATGCGACCGACCGTCCGGGCTCGACCACGACCTTGAGGCCGTCGCGGCGTGCCGCGAGCTCGAACGCGGCCGGCGCCTCCTCCAGCGGCAGCCGATGGCTGATCAGCGGTGCCAGTCGGACGTGTCCCGTCTCGACGAGGCGGATCGCCCGTTCGTGGGCGGGCACGGAGCGCCGAACCAGCACGAACGTGAGGCCCTTGCGGCGCGCGGTGGACGCCCGGAACGTGGTGGTGTCGTCATCGGGGATGCCCGCGAGGACCACGGTGCCGCCCGGTCGTGCCAGCTCCACGGCCGCAGCCACGGCGCCGGGCGACCCGGATGCATCGATGACCAGGTCGTGGATCGGCTCGCCCTCGCCCGGGCCGAGCGCATCGATCGCCGCGGTGGCGCCCACCGAGAGCGCCGCCGTCCGTCGGTGCGCCAGCGGCTCGACCGCGAGCAGCGAGGCCGGCTCCGCCATCGCCGCGACCTGGACCTGGAGCAGGCCGATGGGTCCGCAGCCCACCACCGCGACATGGTCACCGCGTCGAGCGGGTGCCAGCTGGTCCGCGTACAGACTCACGAGCAGCGGCTCCAGCAGCGGCACCTCGACGTCCTCGATGACGTCCGGCACCGTGATCAGCAGGTTGTCCGGCCAGGTCATCAGCTCGCGGAGACCGCCGTCACGATCGTCCTGGCCGGCGAAGCCCACCGTGGGACACAGGTTGACCTGCGCGGCGAGACACCATCGACATGTGCCGCAGGGCACGGCCGGCTCGATGGCGACCCGCTGGCCGGCTCGCGGCCCCGCGACGATGGTGCCGCCCATCTCGTGGCCGGGCACGATGGGCCGCTCGATGCGCGCCGTCCCGATGCCGCCCTCCAGGAACCAGTGGAGATCGGAGCCACAGATGCCCACCGCGTCCACCCGCACGAGCGACTCGCCGGGGCCCGGCACCGGCTCCGGCTCGGCACCGACCTGCAGGTCACGCGGGCCATGGAGACGGGCGGCACGCATCAGCCCGTGGTGTCCCCCGCCCCATCGGCGGCCCCCGGCGTCGAGGCGCTGCCGGATCGCCGATCCAGCACGAGACGCTGCGCGATGGCCACCACGAACGCCCCGATGAACCCGGCGATGACATCCTGGACGATGGCCACGCGGTAGCCGAGCAGCTCCACGGTGGGCCCCAGCTCCAGGCCGCTCCGATGACCGATCCAGTCGAACGCGATGACCGCCCCGAGGATGGGCAGGATCGCAAGGAGGACACCCCGCCGCCCAGGGCGCCGCGGACCGACCATGACGCTCACGCCCGCACCGATGATCACGGACAGGACGAGGAAGAGGGCCAGCAGACCGTATGCGTTGGCGGGCATGGCCATCAGGGTACCGCGAGCGTCCCGAACGGATGGTGATCGGCGACGCCGACCGACGGGCGACGCGCGACGGGCGACCCCACTCGACGTGTCATGGTATGACCCTGTTCCTACCGATGGTAGTATCGAGGTATGAAGATCAGCGTGAGCCTGCCCGGCGAGGATGTCGAGTTCCTCGATGCGTATGCGCGCGAGCGCGATCTCGATTCGCGATCGGCCGCGGTCCACCGCGCGGTCCGCCTGCTCCGGGCCGCTGAGCTCGGCGGGGCATACGAGCACGCATGGGATGAGTGGGCGGCATCGGGAGCGGCGGAGGCCTGGGAGTCGCTGGCATCGGACGGGCTCGTCGACCGATGAATCGCGGTGACATCCACTGGGTGGACCTCGATCCGGTGGTCGGCTCCGAGGCGGGCAGACAGCGGCCGGCGATCGTCGTCAGCAACGACGGTGCGAACATGACGGCCGCGCGTCTCGGCCGCGGGGTGGTCACGATCGTCCCGATCACCAGCAACGTCGAGCGGGTGTACCCCTTCCAGGTCCGGATCCCCGCTGGCGAAGGCGGGCTCTCCCGTGACTCCAAGGCGCAGGCGGAGCAGGTGCGCTCCGTCGCGTATGCGCGGATGGGCACCCGGCTGGGCACGGTCTCCGGCGAGACCATGGAACGCATCGACACGGCGCTCCGCCTCCACCTGGCGCTCTGACCCCTGCGTCTCGGGGGTCGCAGGTCCTGCCTCGCGCCCTCTGTGCCGCGCTTCGTGTCCCGCGCTGAGTGCCCGCGCCTCGCGCTGAGCCCTGAGCGCCTCGCCTCGTGCCTCGCGCTGAGCCCTGAGCGCACTGACGCCCGTAACCGAGCGCCGACAGCCATAGCCCGTGTACGGCTGCGGGTGTGCCCAGGGCGCGAGTCGCGGGCGGCGCAGGAAGCGTGCCCGACGCCATAGCCCGTGTACTGTTGCGATGCCAGCGCGACCGTTCCCGGACCCCGCCAGGACGCCGATCGGAGCGCTGCTGACGTCACCGGGGCCGCCAAGCGAACGGTGCGGCGGTCGGTTCCACCCCAAGGCGGACCCTGGCAGCACTTGACGGGATGGACGAGGGACCCTGGCGCCACGTGCGCACTCGGATGGTGTCCCGTGGAGTGGTGGGAATGAGCCTGCTCGGCACGACCCTCAGCGGGGGGTCGTCAGGGCGCCGTCATGCGGCGCAGCGGTCCGGCTCTCGTCCACCTCCTCGTCCGATGTGCGGTCCATGATGCCCGGCAGCGGCCAGGTCGTCGATGGGACCGCCATATCGATCATCGCTGATGGGAACGGCCGCGCAGGAAGCCCCAGGACGCCCGTTCGGGTCCCGGGTGGTGTCCCGATACCCCATCAGGATGCCAGGAGGAAGGCGTCCGCCGACCCGATGACGTCCGTGGCGCCATCGAGGAGGGCCATCGACCCCTCCGACAGGTAGCGCCGGTCGGCCACCTGCCACTCGTCGTGGATCTCCAGCAGGACGGCACCCGCGAGACGCAGGACGGCTGCCTCGTTCGGGAAGATGCCGACCACGTCGGTGCGGCGCTTGATCTCCTTGTTCACCCGCTCCAGCGGGTTGGTGCTCCAGACCTTGCGCCAGTGGGCGACCGGGAAGGCCGTGAAGGCGAGGAGGTCCTCACGGGCGTCGAGGAGCATGGCCGCCACGACCGGGAAGCCGGGCGCCAGCTTGGCGGCCACCTCGTCGAGCTGCGCCCGGCAGGCGGCCCCGTCGGGCTGAGCGAAGATCGTGCGGATCGCGGCGAGCACCATCTGGGCGCTCGCCCGGGGCACCCGCGCCAGCACGTTGCGCAGGAAGTGGACCCGGCAGCGCTGCCAGGCGGCCCCGAGCAGGACCGATCCGATGGCGCCCTTGAGCCCCTCGTGGGCGTCGGACACCACGAGGCGCACGCCGGCGAGGCCCCGCGCCCGGAGCGAGCGCAGGAAGGCCGCCCAGAAGGCACCGTCCTCGCTGTCGCCGACGTCGAGCCCGAGCACCTCGCGCTCGCCCGTGACGGTCACGCCGGTCGCCACCACGATGGCCTTGGACACGACCGACGCCCCCTGGTGCGCCTTGACGTAGGTGGCATCGAGGAACAGGTACGGGAACGCGACATGGTCGAGGGGCCGCTCGCGGAACGACCCGACGGTCGCGTCGAGCGCGCCGCAGATGCGGGACACCTCGCTCTTGCTGACGCCGGCCTCGATGCCGAGCGCCGCCACGAGGTCGTCGACCTTGCGCGTCGACACGCCGTGGACGTATGCCTCCATGACCACCGCCCAGAGCGCCTGGTCGATGCGCCGGCGGGGTGACAGGAGCGAGGGGAAGAAGCTGCCCTCGCGCAGCTTCGGGATGCGCAGCTCCACGTCACCCGCCCTGGTCGAGAGGAGGCGGGTGCGAGCGCCGTTGCGATGGGTGGTCCGGGTGTCCGTCCGCTCGTGGCGTGCGGCACCGATCGCCTGGGTCGCCTCGAGCTCGATGAGCTCCTGGGCGACGAGCCGGAACGCCTCGCGGGCGAGGTCGAGGCCATCACCCGCGCGGATGGCGTCGAGCAGCTCGGACAGTGCAGACTGGGGCAGGGTCATCGGTGGGACTCCTCGTGCTCTCGGAAGGAACACGCTGAGCATCGCGCCGGTGGCCCCTCGCACGCTCGGCCAGCGCGTCAGGGGTCCCGGCTCATTCCCACCACTCCACGGGACACTCCTCGTGCGCATCACTCGGCGGTCCAGCGCCGACATCTGGGCACGCGATCGACCCACCGAGCGTCACTCGGCGTGCACTTCGAGCAGTACACCGGCTACGCCTGATGTCGACCGCGCGGGCGAGCGGCCCGAAGCACCGGGCGTGCACCTCGAGCAGTACACCGGCTACACGTCCCTCACGGGATCGGCCACGCCCGACGCGCCCGCCCTCCACGGCCACAGGGGCGCACACGCCATCGGCAAACGACCCGCGCGCACGCTCCATCGCGGCATCGGCCACACCCGACGCGCACCCCTCCGCCGCGACACACGCGCACACGCCCATCGCGGCATCGGCCACACTCGGCGCACACGCGTGCTCCGTCGCGACACCGCCGCCTTGCGGCAACCGTCCCGCACACCGCTCGATGCCCGATCGGCACCCCGCGGCCCCTCCCCGACCGGGTACGATCCGCCGACATGGCGGATGGGCTGTTCCGCGACTACGAGTCGTCGGGCTTCTGCGAGGTCTTCGGTGACGCGTCACCGCGCGCCCACTACGCGCGCCTCCTGGACCGGCTGGAGGCGCTCGGCCCCACGGAGATGACGGCACGCGCCGACATGGTCGGCTCGATCCTGCGCCGCCAGGGCATCACGTTCAACGTCTACGGCCACCAGGCGGGCACGGAGCGGACGTGGCCCCTCGACCTGGTGCCACGGCTCATCCCCGCGGACGAGTGGTCGCACCTCGAGCGTGGTCTCGCCCAGCGGGTGCGCGTCCTCGACATGTTCCTCGATGACCTGTACGTCGGCGAGCGCACGGCCATCCGGGACGGCGTCATCCCGGGCTGGCTCGTGGAATCGTCGCCGGGCTATGTCCGGGAAGCCATCGGCATCCACGTGCGCGGGGCGCGCTGCGTCGTGAGCGGCATCGACCTGGTGCGGGACATCGAGGGCACCTACCGGGTGCTGGAGGACAACCTGCGGGTGCCGTCCGGCGTCGCGTACGTGCTCGAGAACCGCGCCGCCATGACCCGCGCCCTGTCGAGCGCGTTCGAGCCGTACCGGGTGCGGCCGGTCCATCACTACGGGGCGTCCCTGCTGCGGACGCTCCGGGAGCTCGCCCCATCGCACGCCCACGACCCGACGGTGGTGGTGCTGACGCCGGGTGTCTTCAACTCCGCCTACTTCGAGCATGTCTTCCTCGCTCGCCAGATGGGCGTCGAGCTGGTCGAGGGGCGGGATCTCGTCGTCGAGGACGGCCGGGTCCACATGCGCACGACCCGCGGCCTCCAGCGCGTGGACGTCATCTATCGACGTGTCAACGACGATTCCGTCGACCCGGTGGTCTTCCGGCCCGAGTCGCTGCTGGGCGTGCCGGGCCTGATGTCGGTCATCCGCTCGGGCGGGGTCAGCGTGGCCAACGCCATCGGCAACGGCGTCATCGATGACAAGGCGCTCTACCCGTACGTGCCGGCGCTCATCCGTCACTACCTCGGCGAGGAGCCCATCATCCCCAACGTCACGACGTACCTGCCCTGGGAGCCGGACCAGCTGGAGGCGATCCTGGGGAGGCTCGATCAGCTGGTCGTCAAGCCGGCGACCGAATCGGGCGGCTACGGCATCGTCATCGGTCCGGCGGCCAGCGCCGAGGAGCTCGACCAGGTGGCGGCGAACCTGCAGGCGGATCCGCGCTCGTTCATCGCCCAGGAGGTCATCGCGCTGTCCACCCACCCCACCTGGACCGACCAGGGCCTGCGGGCCCGACACATCGACCTGCGGCCGTTCGTGCTCCAGGGCGAGACCGTGGAGGTCATCCCGGGTGGGCTCACGCGCGTGGCGCTGCGCGAGGGCAGCCTCATCGTCAACTCGTCCCAGGGCGGCGGCTCCAAGGACACCTGGGTGCTCGCCTGATGCTCGCGCGGCATGCCGAGGACCTGTTCTGGATCGGTCGCTACATGGAGCGCGCGGAGGACACCGCGCGGCTCCTCAACGTGACCTATCACACGAGCCTCGAGGCGGGTGCGGGCGCCGGCGATCCGTGGGCGGAGCTGTTGTCCCTGCTGTATCTCGACGAGGAGGGCGAGGGCATCGACCGGGACCGCGTCGCACGCTTCGTCGTGGCCGACCGCACGAACCCCGGCTCGGTGGCCTCGATCGTCGGTCATGCCCGCGAGAACGCACGCGGCGTGCGTGAGTGGCTCACCACCGAGCTGTGGGAGGAGATCAACGCGTTCCACCTCGAGCTCGCCGCGATGGACCTCGGTCGGGCACTGGAGACGCGGCCGTACGCGCTGTGCGAGCTCATCCGGCGTCGATGCCAGACCGTCATCGGCGTCGCGACCGTGGCGATGCCGCGCTCCGAGGGCTACCAGTTCCTGGCCCTCGGTCAGCTGCTGGAGCGGGCGGGCATCACGGCGCGACTGCTGTCCGTGTGGCATCGCCGACTCGTGGGCATGGAGGGGTCCGCCGGGTTCCTGGAGTGGACCAAGGTGCTGCGCTCGGTCGGTGCCTACGAGGCGTACCTGCGCGAGCACCACGCGATGTTCGATGGCAGCCGTGTCATCCCGTTCCTGCTCCGCTCCCGGGAGCTGCCCCGGAGCGTCCTCTACTGCCTGGAGGTCGCGGAGCGGCAGCTCGTGTCGCTGTCACGCGGACCGTACGGCCGGGCATCGCTGCGGGGGATGGGCCGGGTGCGGTCCGCGGTCGAGTTCGCCGAGCCGCGCCAGCTGGAGGGCGCCGCGCTCCGGGACTTCCTGGAGGAGGTGGAGACGGGCATCCAGGAGCTGGGCGGGCTCATCGAGGAGGACTACTTCCGGCACGTGGACTTCGGCCTCCACGCATACGAGGCCGGCTGAAGCACGATGCGTCTCGCCATCCGCTATGTCAGCCGGTTCCGCTACCCCGAGCCGGCCTGGGACTCCCACAACGTGCTCCGCGCGTGTCCCACCAGCGACCCCCATCAGCGCCTGCTCGACTATCAGCTGGATGTCGAGCCATCGGCCCGCGTGACCACCTATGTCGATGCCTGGGGCACCCGGGTCGACGAGCTGGGTGTCCGTGATCGCCATCGGGAGCTGCGGGTGGTGGCGCGCTCGACGGTCGAGACGACCGCCCGACCGGCACCCGACGCCGGCGAGGTCACCGATGGGCTCGACGCGCTCCGCGCCCCCGACTTCCGCGATGCCCACTGGGTGTTCCTCCAGCCGACGCGCCATGCCGGGATGCCCTCCTCGGTCACGGAGCTGGCCCGGACCGCCGCAGAGGGTGCGAGCTGCGTGATCGACCTGGTCGACCGGGTGCATGCGACCGTGCACGGCTCGCTGGCGTATCGTCCCGGGCACACCTACGTGGGCGTCGATGTGGGCGAGGTGCTCACAGGTGGCATGGGCGTGTGCCAGGACTTCGTCCACCTTGGTCTCGCGATGTATCGCTCGCTGGGCGTGCCGGCGCGCTACGTCTCCGGCTACTTCTACGCACGGGATGGCACCGATGGCGAGGCGCCCGAGACGGCCGAGGTCACGGTGCAGACCCACGCGTGGCTGGAGGTCGCCATCCCCGGCTGGGGCTGGTGGGCCCTCGACCCGACCAACCACCTCACGGCCGGAGAGCGACACGTCAAGATCGGCCACGGCCGCGACTACGACGACGTGCTGCCGCTGCGGGGCGTCTACTACGGCACGAGCGAGCAGCATCTCGACGTGGAGGTGGGCATGAGTCGCGGCGAGCTGTCCGCGCTGGCGCCCTTCCAGGAGATGCAGCAACAGCAGTAGGACGCAGCCGACCCGCCGGCTGCCGGTCCCGCATCTATCGAACAACATATGTTGCATCGATACTTGACGAACGGAATATTCCTGTCTAGGCTCCGCAACCCGCCCGCAACCGAGTCGGGACGGACTCGTCCGAGCGGGAGACAGGAGGAGTCTCGTGATGCACGTCCGCACACAGGACCACCGCATGCGCCAGCGTGCGGCGGTCGGCGCATCGGTGCTCATGGGGGCGCTGCTGGCGCTGCCCGGCGCCGTCGCTGCGCAGGAGCCGGAGAGCGCCCAGGCGGTGTTCGATCGCTTCAACGCCATGACCGGAGAGGCACGTACGGCCGCCCTCGTCGAGGCGGCGAAGGCCGAGGACGGCTTCGTCCTCTATACGACGGCTCCCGGCTATCAGCCGGCCATCGATGCGTTCGCCGACAAGTACGACATCGAGGTGGAGCTGTTCCTGGGTCGCAGCGACACCGTCCTCCAGCGGGTCACGCAGGAGTACGAGGCGGGTGTCCACCTCGTGGACGTGTTCGAGGACGAGAACGCTCGCCTGCTCCAGGAGGCAGGGCTCACCTATCAGTACGTCAACGATGAGCTCACGTCGCAGATCACCGGGCTCGACCCGGTCGACCACATGATCCCGTTCCGTCTGAGCATCCCGGCCGTCGCCTGGAACACCGACCTCGTCGCGGATGGGGACATCCCGGCGAGCGTCGAGGACCTGGCCGATCCCAAGTGGGCGGGCAAGCTGGTCCTCGACTCGGGTGCCTGGAGCTGGTACGCCACCCTCAAGCTCCACATGATGGAGCAGGGCAAGTCGGAGCAGGAGGCCATGGACGTGTTCCGCGCCATCATCGCGAACTCGTCGCAGCAGCCCACCTCCATCGCGATGACCGCCCTTCTCTCGGCCGGCGAGTACGAGGTGGGGACGTCGGTGCTCACCGCGGTGGTCGACCGCAACACCGCGGTCGGCGCGCCGGTGACCTGGCGCACGGCCGAGGGTGGCTACACCAGCCCGCTCGTGGTCGCGTCCGAGGGCGGGGCGCTCATGAACCAGGCACCCCATCCGGCCACCGCCATGCTGTTCATCGACTTCATGCTCACGGAGGGCTCGCCGCTCCTCCAGGGCCAGCACTGGCCGTCGCCCATCCAGGGTGACGGTGGCACGCTCGACGGCGTCGCAGAGGCGGACCTGCTCCCGGTCCCGCGCTCGGTGATGGTCGAGGACGCGCAGCGGTGGAGCCAGGAGTGGGACTCGCTGCTGCAGGGCGGCTGATCACCGACACCCGTCGCCAGGACCGCATCGGACCGAACGACCGGTGACGACCGAGGTCACGCTGCCGCCAGTCCCAACGGGCTGGCGGCAGCGTCTGGCCGCCATCAACCCGTGGCGCGGCATCATCGTCGGCGGGACGATCATCGTCATCGCCTACCTGGTGCTCGTGCCGCTGCTCTACCTGGGCGCGGCGACGTTCGTCGACGATGGCCACCTCTCGCTGGACAGCTTCCGACGCGCGTTCAGCGGCCCGGGCACCGTCGGCATGTTCGTCAACTCGCTGGTGTTCGCCGTCGGCACCGCGATCGTCTCGCTGACCTGCGCGACCGTCCTCGCGTACATCGTGGTCCGCACGGATGCGCCGTATCGGTCCCTGCTCGCCGCGGTGGCCGTGCTGCCGGTGGTCGTGCCCAACGTCCTCTACATCATCTCGTGGATCCTGCTGGCCAGCCCTCGCATCGGCCTCCTCAACGCGATCCCGCGCGCCATCACCGGCGACCCGCTGTTCGACGTGTTCTCCATGGCGGGCATGATCTGGGTGGAAGGGCTCCACAACGTGCCCCTGGTGTTCCTGCTCATGGCGGTCGCGTTCCGGTCGATGGACGCCTCGCTCGAGGAAGCCGCACTGGTGGCGGGTGCGAGCCATCGCACGATGTACCTGCGCGTGACGTTGCCGCTGCTGCGACCCGCCCTCGCGGCGGCGGCGCTCGTGGTCATCGTCAAGACCCTCGGCTCCTTCGAGGCGGCTGCCATCCTGGGCTCCCCGGACGGCCTGTTCGTGTTCGTATCCCGGATCTTCTTCGTGATGCGTGACTTCCCCTATGACACCGGCGCCGCGGGTGCCCTCTCCGTTGCCCTCATCGTCATCGCGCTCGCGGGCACCTGGCTGCTGGGTCGGGTGCGCGGGGACGGCTCCAGCTACCAGACGGTCACCGGCAAGGCGTTCCGGGCGCAGCCCATCGAGCTGGGGCGCGCCCGACGCTGGGTGCTCCTGGGCGTCGCCATCTACTTCGTGGTCACCACGGGACTGCCACTCTTCGCGCTCGGCTTCAACTCGCTGCTGCCATTCACCCGGGCGTTCTCGCTGGAGGCGATCGAGCACTTCAGCCTCGCGAACTACGCGGCGCTGCTGGACATGAGCGTCGTCACCAGGTCGCTCTGGAACTCGCTGCTGCTGGCCGTGGGCACCGCGACATGCATCCTCGTGCTGACCGTCGTCGCCGCCTGGGTCATCCTGCGCAGCCGCTATCGCTGGCGGGGCATGGTCGACCACCTCGCGTTCCTGCCCATCAACTTCCCGGGTCTCGTCATCGGCCTCGCCGTGTCGTTCGTCTACCTCAGGAACCCGCTCCCCTTCCCCATCTACGGGACGCTCTGGATCATGCTCATCGCGTACGTGACGAACTTCCTGCCGTACGGGATGCGCTACGCGGTGTCCGCGCTCGAGCGCATCGCCAGCGAGCTCGAGGAATCGGCGGAGGTGTCGGGCGCGAGCTGGTGGCAGATGATCCGGCGCGTGACCTTCCCGCTGATGGTGCCGGGGCTCATCGCGGGCTGGATCCTCGTGCTCATCGTCGCAGCGCGCGAGCTGGGCGCCTCCATCCTCCTGTACTCGCCGGGCAACGAGGTCCTCTCGGTCCTCATCTTCCAGCTCTACGAGGAAGGGCAGCTGGTGGTCGCGTCGGCGCTGGGCATCGTGCTGACGGTGCTGTTCGCCGCGATCATCGCGATCGCCTACAAGGTCGGCAATGGGGTGGGCATCACCCGATGAACGGAGGATCTCGCTGATGCTCGAGCTCGTGGACCTGCGCAAGACCTTCGTCGGGAGCACCCCCGGCCTGATGGGTCGTCGCGCTCGTGGCCAATCGACCGCCGATCACGCGCAGACCCTGGCCATCGACGGCGTCTCGCTCCAGGTGACCGAAGGCGAGCTGTTCACGCTCCTCGGGCCATCGGGGTGCGGCAAGACCACCACCCTGCGATCGGTCGCCGGGCTCGAGACACCCGACTCCGGCGAGATCCGCGTCGGCGATCGGGTCGTGTTCTCGCGGGGCAAGGGCCACGACCGCAACGTGCCGGCCAACCGGCGTCGCCTGGGCATGGTCTTCCAGTCGTATGCCATCTGGCCCCACATGACCGTGTTCGAGAACGCCGCGTTCCCACTGCGTGTGCTGCCGCGCGGCGAACGGCCGTCGAAGGCCCAGGTCGAGGAGCGCGTGATGCGGGTGCTCACGACCCTGGAGCTCGACTCCATGGCGGGCCGACCCGCGACCAAGCTCTCGGGCGGCCAGCAGCAGCGCCTCGCCCTCGCCCGCGCCCTCGCCGTGCAGCCGGCGCTGATGCTCCTGGACGAGCCGCTCTCCAACCTCGATGCCCGTCTGCGGGAGTCCCTGCGTCTCGAGCTGAAGCGCCTCCAGCACGAGCTGGGCATCACCAGCATCTACGTCACCCACGACCAGGTGGAGGCGCTGGCGATCTCGTCCCGGATCGCGGTCATGTCCGGCGGTCGGATCATGCAGGTCGGCGAGCCGCGGGACATCTACCTGGCACCCGCGAACCGCTTCGTGGCGGAGTTCATCGGCAAGTCGAACATCTTCGATGCCACCGTCCGGCGTCGCGCCTCGGAGGACACCATCGAGGTCGAGTCGCCCATCGGGCTCCTCGCCGTGCGCTGGCAGTCGGATGACCTGACCACCGGGTCGCCGTGTCTGCTCGCGGTGCGTCCCGAGTCCATCGGGCTCATGGGCGGACCGCCCGACCAGGGCGTCCCGAACGGCATGCCCGGCCGGGTGGTGGAGCGGAGCTTCCTGGGCGACGCCGTCGACCACATCGTCGCCGTGGGTGACCGGGAGCTCCTGGTACGGCTGCCCGCCACCTCCCAGTTCCCGGCAGAGTCGCGGGTGACCGTGACCATCGACCCGGCCAGCCCCACGGTGATCGCGCGATGAGCACCGCGGCACCCGCCTATCCCCGCCTGTTCCAGCCGCTGCGCATCGGGGAACGTCAGGCACGCAACCGCGTCGTGCGCGCGGCGACGACCACGAACCTCGCGGAGGCGAACGCGGTGGGCCCGAAGATGCTCGCGCACTATGCGCGCATCGCGGAGGGCGGTGTGGGCACCATCGTGACGGACGCCCTGCGGGTCCATCCCGCCACGATGCACGGACCGTTCGGCATCGGTGCCTACCTCGAGTCGAGCATCCCCGGTCTGAGCGCCCTCGCAGCGACCGTCCATGCGCAGGGAGCGCTACTCATCGGCCAGCTCAACCACAGCGGACGGCAGCACACCAACACGGTCGTGCCGGGCAACCTCATCGGGCCGTCGGCGATCGCCTGCCCGCGGTCGGGTGGCGTGCCGCACCCACTCTCGGTCGGCGAGGTCGAGGAGCTCAGCGACCTGTTCGTGGCGGGTGCGCGGAACCTGGCACGCGCAGGTCTCGATGGCGTGGAGCTGAACGGGGCGCAGGGCCACCTGCTCCAGCAGTTCCTGTCGCCGTTCAGCAACCGGCGCACGGATGCGTACGGCGGCTCCGAGCAGGCGCGCCAGCGCCTGGCGACGCGCATCCTCGAGCGCATCCGCGAGACGGTGCCGGCGGACTTCGTGGTCGGGTATCGGCTGGGCGTGGACGAGTTCACGGACGGCGGCCTGACGACGGACATGACGGCCGCGTTCGCGCGACACCTGGAGCAGGAACGGCTCGTGGACTACGTCTCGTTCTCGCAGGGCAACTTCGATTCCATCGCCGCCCATCTGCCCGACCGGCACTACCCGGAGACCCCCTTCGCCTCGGTGCAGGCGCGTGTGGGTGCTGCGCTGGAGCGGGTCGTGCGGATCGCCTGTACCCGGATCCAGCGACCCGATCAGGCCGAGCGGATCCTGACCGACGGATGGGCGGATGCCGTGGCGCTGGGCCGACCGCTGACCGTGGACCCGATGTGGGTCGCCAAGGCTCGGGCGGGCTCACCCGAGCGGATCCGACCCTGCATCCAGTGCAACTCCTGCTGGTCGGGCCAGCACGAGGGCCTCAACACGCTGACCTGCGTGCTCAACTCGGAGGTCGGTCGCGAGGCGCAGTTGGGGCAGCCGACGCCCACCAGGGCGCCGCGCCACGTGGTGGTGGTCGGCGGCGGTCCGGGTGGTCTCGAGACGGCGCGGGTCGCCGCGCAGCGGGGACATCGGGTGACGCTCTTCGAGCGCGAGACGCAGCTCGGCGGCAAGGCCGGCGTCGGCGGCGATGCCGGCGGTCACGACGACTTCCGTGCCGTGTCCCGCTGGCTGTCGCACGAGGTCGAGCAGGCGGGCGTCGAGCTGCGACTGGGTGAGCGGGCATCGATCGATGCCCTGGTGGCGGCGCGACCCGACGTGGTCGTGGTCGCGACCGGAGCCCGACCCGTCCTGCCGGACGTCGAGTCGGATGGCACGGTCGCACGCGCGTCCGGGCTGGGGGACGTGCCGCCGGACCTGACCGATCGCACGGTCGTCGTGGTGGATGAGGACGGCCACTACTGGGCGGCGCAGGTCGCCGAGGAGGTGGCTCGACGGGGTGGGCGCGTGACCCTCGTCACGCGTTTCTTCGAGCCCTTCCGGGAGCTGCCCATCGTGTCCCGCATCGCGGCGCTGCGGACGCTCGATGACGCGGGTGCCACGATGCTGCCGATGCATGCCATCACCGCGCTGTCGAGCGGCGGTGTCGACCTTCGGCACTACGACTCGCACCGGCCCGGACGCCTGGAGCCCGTCCACCTCGTCGTGTGGGTCGGCCCGCAGATGCCCGAGGATGACCTCGTCGCCGCCCTCGCCGACCGGCTCCCGGAGGTCGAGCGGCACGTCATCGGCGATGCCGTCGCGCCTCGACGGATCCGCCATGCCATGCGTGAGGGATTCGACATCGCGTGGTCCCTGCCCTGACCATCGTCCGCCAGCGCTGGTGGTGCCATCTGCCATCCGTCCAGACCACACCGAGGAGCGTCGACCCGTGAACATCCAGCGTCTCGGCCATGCCGCCATCCTCGTGGAGATGGCCGGCACCCGGATCCTCATCGACCCCGGCAGCTACTCCAGCGATGACGCGTTCAGCGTCACGGATCTCGACGCGATCGTCATCACCCACCAGCACCCCGATCACGCCGACCCGGTCCGACTGCCCGGGCTCCTCGAGGCGACACCGGACGTGCTGGTGCTCGCCGAAGGCGCAGCCATCGCCGCGCTGCCAGCCCTCGCGGAGCGCGCGGTGTCCCTGCGGTCCGACGACCAGCACCAGGTCGGTGGCATCACCATCACGGGTGTCGGCGGCGCACACGCGGTCATCCACCCGGACCTGGGTGTCGCCACCAACGTGGGCGTCATCCTGTCCGCGACCGGCGAGCCGACGCTCTTCCACCCGGGCGATGCGTATGATCCGGCGCCCGATGGTGTGGATGTCCTGGCGCTACCGTTGAGCGCACCCTGGGCGAAGCTCGCCGAGACGGTCGAGTTCTGTCGGCGCGTCAGCGCCGCGACCGTGTTCCCCATCCACGATGCTGCGCTGACGAGCTCCGGCTACGCCATCTACTGGCGGACCATCGAGTCACTCGGCGGCGCGGCCCGGAGCGTCCGCGTGGCACCGGACGAGACGTTGAGCGTCTGATCCTGGCGCGGCCGGACGATCGGGCGGGCGCCCGTCGGAGGTCGGACGGCCCGGGCCCGACGCGCAGCGGCCCGTCGCCCTTCAGGACCTCGCCCGTCAGCTCCGTTCCGGCGGCATCGGCTCCGTCGTCGGGTCGCCCGAGGGCCGAGTCGTCTCGAACACCCACAGCGTCCGGTTCCGGAACGCGACCACGCCGCTCGTCAGCGCCAACGCACACGCCGCCGTCGCGATGCCCAGCGGCGGGCCGAGCAGGCTCGTCAGCAGGCCGGTCTGCACCTGGGAGAGCGGTGCCACGCCATTGCTCACGACCGCCATGTTGGCCATGATCCGACCACGCTTGTCGCCGGGCGCCGCGAGCTGGAGGACGCTGTGGCGGACCACCGTGACGAGCGAGTCGAGCAGCCCGGTGGCAGCCAGCGCGAGACAGGTGATCACCACCAGCGGTGAGCCAGCGACGACCAGCATGACCGCGGCGTAGATGAGCACGGCGCCGACCGCGACCCTCCCCTGCCGGCGGATGGGCCGGGTGAGCACCAGTCCCGCGATGCCCACGAGCGCCCCCAGCGCTGGTGTCGCGAGCAGGAGACCCAGGCCCTCGGGCCCGAGGCCCAGCACCGTCCGGGCAACGATGGTGATCATCACATCGTTCACCTGGAACAGGCCGAACACCGCCTCCAGCTGGAAGACACCCCGGACCAGCGGGGCGCGCCGGATCTCGTCGAAGCCGGCCCGTAGCTCACCGATGAACGACGGGCGCGCTTCGGGTCGCGTGATGGCTGCGGGTCGGACCTCCCACGCGGCCGCGATGAGCACCACGAAGGAGACGGCGTTCAGGAGATATGGCGCCGCGAGCCCAACGGAGGCGATCAGGAGCCCGCCGATGACCGGGCCCAGGAACTTGGCGGTCCGTGCCGCGGCCACCGTCAGGGTCACCGCGTCGGGCAGATGCCGCCGCGGGACCAGGCGCGGGAACAGGGCCTGCCGCGCGGCCAGGTCGAACGGCTGGACGCACGACTGGATGGCGAGCTGGAGGTAGACCTGCCAGATGGCCACCGTGCCCAGGAGGATGGACGCCGCGAGCGCCAGCGACAGCAGGAGGCTGGTCGCCTGGGTGATCATGACCAGTCGTCGCTGGTCGAAGCGGTCGGCGATGACACCCGCGATGGGCGAGAGCAGGATGGCCGGCAGGGCCCGGGCGATGCCCAGGCCACCCAGCACGAGCGGCGAGTCGGAGAGGGTCGAGACGATCCACAGCGCCCCGGTCATCTCGACCCAGCGCCCCGTGTTCGAGACCGCGAAGCCGACCCAGAACAGCCGGAAGTCGCGCGACCCGAAGACCGCGAGGCTGCCCGGGGGCGTGCGCCGCGGCGGACCGCCGCGAGGGGTGACCGGATCGCTCACCGGTGGAGTGTGCGCGGTCCTGTGGCCGACCCGCTCGGCTCGTCGCCCGGGCGCGGCGCTCCACGGGTGATCCTCACCGAGCGGCGGCGGCCGCCTCCCGCCCGATGATGTAGCCCATACCCAGGGACGCGATCAGGCCGTTGCCGGGCATGTAGCCCTCCGAGCCCGGACCCGAGATCCCGCGCGCGACGCCACCGCCCGCGAGGAGACCGGGGATGGGTGAGCCGTCCGCACGGATGACCTGTCCACGCGTGTCGATCCGGATGCCGCCCTGCGTCTGGAACAGCGCCACGTGGACCCGGACGCCGTAGTAGGGCGGCTGGAGCCGGACCGTCACGGTACGCCCGAACTCGTCGGTCCCACCCTCCGGGACCGCTGCGTACGCGGCGAGGGTCCGCTCGAGGCCATCGGGGTCGATGCCGAGCGCCGTCGCGAGGGTGCGCGCGTCGTCCGCGTGCGCCACGACGCCATCCACGACCAGGTCGTCCAGGGCGCCCAGATGGGTCGACGAGTGCTGCTCGAAGATGCCCTGGTCGAGGATCTCGTACGCGGACTTGCCGGGCAGTCCCAGCATCGCCGTGCTCAGCTTGCCGGGATAGCGCATCTCGTTGACGAAGCGATGGCCCGAGCCGTCGACCATGATGCCGCCGGAGAAGATGACCTCCGGTGAGACCAGCTTGCCGGACGGATGGACGTACGCGGGGTACGGCTGGAACGAATCCATGTCCGCGAGCACCGCACCGGCACGCACCGCCATCTCGATCCCCTCGCCCGTGCTCCCCTTGTGACTGGGCGTCGGGATCCCCGCCGCGATCGGGATGTGCGTCGCGACCATCGTCGGGTTGGCGCCGAAGCCACCGGGGGCGAGGATGGTCACGCGCGCCGCCAGGCGACCCGCATGGGTGACGACCCCCTGGACCGAGCCGTCCTCGCCACACCAGAGGTCCAGCACCGGTGTCTCGAACCGGAACCGGATGCGGTCATCCTTGGCAGCGGCCCGATACAGGTAGTCGGTGATCGTCTGGTGATCGCCCCACGAGTGGGACCGCTGGACGTTGTGGCCGAACACGAACCGGCCGAGCTCGAACTCCAGATCCGTGACACGGTCCACGAAGTCCACCATGGACCCGGAGACCTCGGTCAGCGTCCGTACCTGCTCCGGATCGCTCGTCCCACCGTTGCGCGCCAGGATGTCGGCGGCCCACAGCGAGGGGTCGTCCTGGATGCCCGCCGCCTTCTGGAGCGAGCTGCCGGCGGCCCGGATCCCTCGTGACGACAGCGCCGTCCCACCACCGGGTGCGTCCGTCTTCTCCAGCACCAGGACCCGGGCACCGCTGTCTGCGGCCGCGAGCGCGGCCATCAGGCCACACCCTCCGGCGCCGATGACGATGACGTCCCACGTGTCGCTCGAACCAGTCTCCATGCAAGGCGCTCCTGTCAGTCGTGTATCGGGATGTGGACGGCGAGGGAGGTCAGGCGTCCGTGGGTGTCGGGCCGAGCTGGCTGCGCAGCCAGGCCAGCTTCTCGACCCATGCGGCGTTGGCCGCCTCCACTCGGTAGTTGGTGCGGTCATTGGCCATGAAGGCATGACCTGCGTTCTCGAAGGTCCGGAAGGTGTGCTCCTTGCCGAGCCGCGTCAGCTCCGCGCCGATCTCCGCGACATCCGCCGGGGACGGCCGGGGGTCCTCCTGCCCGAAGATGCCCAGCACCGTGCCCTGGATACCCGCCGCCAGCGACAACGGTGCGACCGGCGACAGTGGCGTGATGTCATCCCCCTTGGCGTTGACGCGCGGCGAGTAACACATGACGACCGTGTCGAACGGGATCGAAGTGGCAGCCAGGAACGCTTGGCGGCCGCCGGAGCAGTAGCCCAGGACGCCGATCCGCTCGCTCGCCCACGGCTGATGTCGCAGGTACTCGTAGGCACCGGCCGTGTCCCCGACACACCGGTCGTCCGGGATGCCGCCCGCCTTCAGGGCGACCTCGGCAGCGACCGCGGATGGCTGACCGGGCGCCTCCCGATGATGGAGATGCGGCATCACGCACGCGATGCCCTCCCAGGCCAGCCGACGCGCGACCTCCTTGGAGCTCTTGTCCCAGCCGTCACGGTGGTGGAGCACCACGACGCTCGGGTAGGGACCAGGCCCGAGCGGCCGGGCCACGTATGCCGGGATCCAGTCCCCTCCGTGACCCTGGATGGTGACGACCTCGGCGATCAGATCCTCGGACATGCATTCCCCCTAGTTGGAGCGCGGCACGACCGCGCAGCGATCAGGATCGACTGTGATGCGCACGTGGGTCGACGGCGCGATGACGACACGGCTGTCGGCGCGCACCCGCAGGAGCACCTCCCCTGCCTGGACCCGGTAGTCGACGGCGTCGCCGGTGAAGTCCCGGGTCGTGACGACGCCGCTCCAGACGCCGACCTGGCCCTCACCGGAGTCCGCCAGATCGAGGGAGAGATGCTCGGGTCGCACGCTCACCGAGACCGGCGTGCCCGCGGCCAGCGGGATGCTCGCGACCGCCACGAGGCGGCCGATCGAGGTCTCGACCTCGTAGTGTCCGTCCGCAGCGGGCGCGACCACCGTCCCATCGAGCAGGTTCGAGGTGCCGATGAAGTCGGCCACGAATCGCGTGGCCGGGTGGTCGTACACCTCACGCGGCTTCCCGATCTGCTCGACCTTGCCGTCATGCATCACCGCGATCACGCTGGACATCGTCAGCGCCTCTACCTGGTCGTGGGTGACGTAGATCGCGGTGATGCCCAGCTCGCGCTGGAGGCGCTTGAGCTCGAAGCGCATCTCCTCGCGAAGCTTGGCGTCGAGGTTCGACAGGGGCTCGTCGAGCAGCAGCAGACGAGGCTCCATGACGAGCGCCCGAGCGAGGGCCAGTCGCTGCTGCTGGCCACCGGACAGGTCGGTCGCCGGACGACCCGCCAGGTGATCGAGGCGCACCACGGAGAGCGCGCGTTCCACGCGGCCGCGGACCTCCCGCTTCGGGAACCGCGCACGCGCCGATCGCACCGTCAGCGGGAACGCCACGTTCTGATAGACGTTCATGTGCGGCCAGATCGCATAGGACTGGAACACCATGCCCAGACCGCGCTTGTGGGGCGGGATGTTGACCCCCTCGCGAGAGGAGAAGAGCACCCGGCCGTCGACCGTGATCACACCGGTGTCGGGGACCTCGAGACCCGCGATGCTTCGGAGCGTCGTCGTCTTGCCGCACCCGGACGGGCCGAGCAGCGTGTAGAACTCCCCTTCACCCACCTCCAGCGACACGCCGTCGACGGCGCGCATCGCCTGGTGCGATTCGGACTTGCCGGTGGCATATGCCTTGTGGAGGTCGTCGATCGTCAACACAGGTCACCACCCATCCGTCTGTCGGGCGCCACCTAGCGCGCCTGGAAGCCGTAGCGTCGGGCCACGAGGTGCGCGGCAGCGACGATGCACAGCGAGATCGCGATCAGGATCACCCCGAGCGCCGCGAGCTGCGTGAACTGGCCGTTCGCATACATCTCCCAGATGACCGTGGAGATGACCTCGTTGCCCGGCGAATAGAGCAGGAGCGAGCTGCCCAGCTCCCGCATCGTGGTCAGGACGATGAACAGGAACCCGGCGAACAGCCCCGGGAACAGCAGCGGCAGATAGATCCGACGGAACACCTCGAGCCAGCTCGCTCCGCTGACCTGGGCTGACTCGTCGAGGTCGGAGCCGATCTGGTACATCGACGCCGACGCGTAGCGCATGCCATGCGGCAGCTTGCCCGTGACGTAGGCGATGAGGAGGATCCACAGCGTCCCGTAGATGGGCAGCGGGAACCGCAGATAGACGAACAGCAGCGACACGCCGATCACGAGACCTGGCAGCGAGAGCGGCAACAGCATGAGGTTGTCCAGCAGCCACCGGCCGCGCACCCGGCTCCGGACCGTGAACCACGACACCAGGGCTGCGAGCCCGAGGACGATCAACCCGGTCGCGATGGACAGCATGAACGAGTGGGTGAACGCGTCCAGGATCTGCGGGCGCTCCAGCACCTCGCGATAGCTGTCGAGGCTCGCGCGACCCAGACGCTCGAGCGTCGGGATGGAATAGAACTTCTGGGTCGACATGTACACGAGCATCAGCACGGGCACGATGATGGTCAGCACGAAGTAGATGACCACCACGCCGCTGACCACGTCGCGCATGGGACCCAGGGCGATCGTCCGCGGCCGGAACCCCTTGCCACTGATGGTCTGGTATCGCTTGGCGCCACGTGTGGAGCGGTAGTAGATCCACATGCCCAGCGTGGTGACCAGGACCAGCGTGAGCGACAGCGCCCCGGCGGCGCCGTAGTCGGGCGGCAGGAAGTTGAGTGACCGCCAGATCTGTGACGTGAACACCCAGACATCGCCCGGCACGCCGAGGAGCGCTGGCCCCTCGAAGGTCTGGAGGTTCTTGACGAAGGTGAGGAGGAATGCGCCGAACAACGCCGGACGCACCAGCGGCAGCGTGATGCGTCGGAACAGGGTGCGCACGGGCACGCCGCTCATCATCGCGGACTCCTCGAGCGAGGGGTCCATCGAGCGGAACGCGGCGACCATGAGCAGGAAGGCCACGGGCGCCTCCGCCAGCCCTTCCACGAAGATCAGTCCGCCGATCGTGAAGACGTCGAGCGCGCCCGGGCCGACGATGGGCTCGAGGACCTTGTTGTAGACACCGATCCGAGGGCTCAGCAGGAAGATCCACGAGATCGTGTACAGCAGCCCCGGGATCACCAGGGGCACCAGCGCGCTCGCGAAGATGACCCGCTTGAACCGGACGTCGGTCCGCTCCGTCAGGAACGCGAGGAGCGCCCCGATGGTGAGTGAGACGGTGGTCGCACCGATCGCGAAGGTCGCCGAGTTGAGCGCGAGCACACTGAAGTCGGTGCGGGAGTAGGCCCGACGGAAGGCGTCGAGGGTGACGCCTTCCGGGCCCACGAACGTGCCGAGCACCAGGAAGATGATGGGCACGATCGCCAGGTAGGCGACCACGACGACCGCCGAGCCGAGGATGAGGACCTTGGGCTGGACGGCCCGCCGCGCCAGTCGTCGGAACCGACCGGGCATCGGCCCGTCGGGCTGGGCATCATCGGCCGTGGGGGCCAGGACGGACACGATCTGACTGCTCCTGGAACGGTGACGGCGCCACCTCGTGGCAGCGCCGTCACTACCGAGTGGTCGTGTCGCGGAGGCTCAGCCTCCAGCTGCGTCCACGATCTCGTCCCAGAGAGCCCGGTACTCATCCTCCTTCTCGGCGAAGGCCTCGATGTCCACCATCCGGGTGTCGAGCTCCTCCGGGATGCCTCCCGACGAGACCTCGACGCTCGCGGGTGTCCGACCGAACCGGGTCGCGAGGGTCTCCTGGGCATCGCTCAGGAAGTACTCCAGGAGCAGGATCGCACTCGCCGGCCGCGTCGTGTTGGCCACGATGCCGATGCCGTTGGGTCGCACGAACACCGGCTCCGGCTGGCCGGGATACCAACCCACGGGGGCGCCATCAGCCGACATCTGGTTGATGGTGCTCGCGTAGCCGGTCGGTGACAGGTCGAACTCCCCGGCCGCCAGCAGCTGGAGGGTCAGGGTCGTGCCCGAGCTCAGGCGGCTCTTGGCCATGCGCGCCTTGAGTGCCTCGACCGCCTGTTCCTGGGTCCAGCCGAGCTCACCGATGAGGTAGTCGTTCGTGAGCGCGAAGAACCAGTCGTAGTTGTCGATGTCGAAGGCCATCGTGCCCTGGAAGTCCGCGAGCATGCCTTCATGGGTGCCCGGCAACGTCGACGCGTCCACGAGGTCCGTGTTCCAGGAGTACACGAAGGCGTTGAGGTAGACGCCGAGCCAGTTCTCGAAGCGCGTGGATTCGAGGAGGGTCTCCCGCAGTGGCTCGGATGCCAGAGAGGCGAGGATCCCCGCGTCATCCAGGA
The DNA here is from genome assembly GCA_019637815.1 of Chloroflexota bacterium. Taxonomy (GTDB): domain Bacteria; phylum Chloroflexota; class Limnocylindria; order Limnocylindrales; family CSP1-4; genus JAFMJV01. The sequence goes on along the minus strand of JAHBUZ010000009.1, from coordinate 94,418 downwards.
GGATGATCTCCGCGGCGTTGATGGCCACCACGTCGGCGCCCGTGAACCCCGCGTCGACCTCCTCGAGGATCTTGGTGGCGACGGTGTTGCCACCCGCGCGATAGTGGATGGTCTCCACGCCCGTGAGGTTCTCGAAGTCGACCAGGATGGGCCCGGACTGCTCCGGCTGGAGCGACCCGTAGAAGGCCACCTCGCCGCCCTCGGCCAGCGCCATCTCGACGAGCTTCGCGCGACGCTCCTCGCCCGTCAGGCCGGCGACCTCGTCGTAGACCGCCTGGATGCGCGCCTTCCCGGCCGCGACCTCGGGGTTCGAGTGCACGGCCGGCGCGGACCCACTCGGATCCTGTGCCATCGCTGGTGCGATGGCACCGAGCGCCAGCGTCCCTGCCAGGCCCAGCGCGCAGGCCAGCTTCCCGCTGCGCGAGCCCCTGCCAGATGCAACCACGTCGATCCTCCTCCCGTTGTGATGGAATGACCGTTGCTGGTTGGTATCCTCGCAGCAACAAATGTTGCGGTCAAGATGCTATGCAGCGACGCGTGGCATAGGAGTCCGGTGGGCGTGTCGTCAGCGTCCGTGGACGGCAGCCGTGGGTGCGACGAGCGGCGTGCCTCCGGATCACTCGGGCGCCGGGCACCCTCCCCCACCCGCCGCAGCCCGCCGGCTATGCTCGCGGCGTGACCGCCCACACCGGCTCGCCTCCTCCCCCGTCCCCGGGTGACCCGCTGTCCGACCCTGGGTCGCACACGGCCCGCTCGCTCGGGTCACCGGACGTCCAGGGCCAGCTGCGTCCCGCGCTCGAGGAGGCGATCCGACTCCTGGGGGGTGATGGCGGCATCGTGTCCCTCCACGATCCCGACTCGGGTCAGCCGACCATCGCTGCCGCGGTGGGCCTGCCGTCGGGTGCGGTGGGCCTGGCGTCGGACGCGCCCGCGACCCTCACGCCGGACTCGCTCACGGCGCTCCCCGATGTCCGATCCGTCATCCTCGCGCCCCTCGCGGACGGCGCGACGGTCCTGGGCACCCTGGTCGCGGTCAGCCGACGCCCGGATGCCTTCGACGGGACCCACGAACGTCTGGCGCACGCGCTCGCAGGGCACATCGCCGCGAGTCTGCGGGCCGCGGACCTGGTCCACCAGCTCGCCGCCTCCCGACGTGAGCTGTCCCGGCGCATCGGTGTCGAGCAGGCGCTCCGGGAGATCGCGGCACGGCTCACGGTGACCCACGACCCCGCGGAGGTCCTCCAGCGGGCGGTCGACAGCGCAGCCACGCTCCTGGGCGCGGACGGCGCCCGGATCGATCTGCTCCACGAGGGCGACGACACGCTCCACTGGGGCTATGACGCGACGACCGGCCGCAACCCGGGTCTGGGACCCATCGAGGGTGATGGTGAGGCGGAGCCGGGCGAGGGCATCTCGGGTCGCGCGGTCGCCATCGGCGGTCCGGTCTGGACGGGCGACTATCTCGCCGACCTCCGCTTCCACCACGCCCGCCAGCCGGATGAGTTCGCGGCCCGCCATGGCATCCGGTCCGCGCTCGCGGTGCCCATCCAGGCGGAGCACGGGTCGCTGGGAACGCTCACGGTCTACACGGGCGAGGTCGACGCCTACGGCCCCCGTGAGGCGGAGCTGCTGATGATCCTGGCCCACCAGGCATCGGTCGCCATCACGAACGCACGGCTCATCGAGCAGCTGGACCGGTCCCGCGCGGAGCTCGGTCGGCAGGCGGCCATGGAGCGGGCGCTCCGCGAGATCACCGCGGAGATCAACGCGGTGCGTGACCCGGAGGAGGTGCTCCATCGCATCGCCGCGGAGGGCGCGGGGCTCCTCGACACCGACCGGGTGTTCATCAACATCCTCGAGGACGAGCCGGACGGGCCGTCCTGGATCTGGTACTCACCCACCGAGCGAGGGCGGGACCCGTGGCCCAGGGATGAGGCCATCGGCTTCGATGAGGGCATGACCGGCAAGGCCATCGCCGAGCGGCGACCGGTCATCACCGGGGACTACCTCAACGACACGCGCTTCGTCCATCGACCCGGGCCCGACCGCTACACGGCGGCGCTGGACCTGCCGTCCGCCATCGTGGTGCCCATCTTCGATGGCGACCAGCCACTGGGCGCCCTGCTCGCCGAATCGACCGTGCCCGACGCCTTCACGGAGGCCGATGCGGCTCGACTCGAGGTCCTCGCCCGCCAGGCGGGCATCGCCCTGTCCAATGCTCGATTGCTGGAACGGCTCCGCCGGTCGGAGCAGCAGCTGCGCGAATCGGAGGCCCGGTACCGATACCTCGTGACGGCCTCCCCGGACATCGTCTGGGAGGTGGACCGGGAGGGGCGGCCCACGTTCCTGAGCGATGTCATCGAGCGGCTGACGGGCTTCCACCCCTCGGAGCTGATCGGTCGGTCGATGGAGGAGCTCCTTGCGCCGGAGTCCCGACCTCACGCGCGCCAGCAGTTCGAGGACGTCATGGCGCACCCGGAGCGGGTGGTCGTGGCCCGGTTGGCGCTCCGGCGACGGGACGGCACGAGCGTCCCGGTCGAGAACTTCGCGACGGGCATGTTCCGGGACGGGGAGCTGGTCGGCGGGCACGGGGCCGCCCGTGACCTGTCGGACCGGAGCCGACTGGAGCGGGAGCTGCGGCGCCAGGCGGCGGAGATCGCGGCAAGCTCGGAGCGGGCGCACCTGGCCCGCGAGCTGCATGACTCGGTGACCCAGGCGCTGTTCGCGATGACACTCGTGACCCGCTCCATCGAGGTGCTCCTGCCCCGGGACCGTGACGCGGCGATCGCCAAGTTCGACGAGCTGCGTCAGCTCCAGCGCGAGGCGCTCGCCGAGATGCGGTCCCTGCTGTTCGAGCTGCGACCCGCGAGTCTGGAGCGCGACGGTCTCGTGCAGGCGCTGCGGACCCACGGGGCGGCCCTCGAGAGCCGCGTCGGACTGTCGGTGCTGGTGGAGGCGGAGCTGCCCGATCGGCTGCCCCTGGACGTCGAGGAGGCGCTGTATCGCGTGGCCCAGGAGGCGCTCCACAACGTCGTGAAGCACGCACGGGCGACCCAGGTACGGGTGCGCCTGGAGCGCCGCGGCCGCGCTGCGTGCCTCTCGGTGGAGGACGACGGCCAGGGATTCGACGAGCGCGGGGTCACGGAGGCGCAGCTGGGTCTGGCCGGGATGCGCGCGCGGGCGGGTCGGCTGGGCGGCACGGTCAGCATCCGGTCGCGGCCCGGAGCCGGGACCACCGTGGAGGCACTGGTACCCATGGCCGTATCCACGGCCGCTGGCACAGGAGGGACGACCGACCGATGACATCCCTGGAGACCGCCCGAGCCCGGGGGCGCGAGCTGCGCTCGAGCCTGCGCCGCGCGGACCATGCGACCCTCCGTCTGCCATCGGACCGCGATCCGATCGCGCTCCTCGAGGAGCAGCACCGGAGCCGTCTGCCGGACCTGGTGCCGGTCCGGGTGGGCCGGATGCTCCAGTCGCCGTTCACGTGCTATCGAGGCACCGCCGCCGTGTTCGCGGCGGACCTCGCGGCCGCACCGGTCACGGGTGTCCACGTCGTGTCCTGTGGTGACGCACACCTCTCCAACCTCGGCTTCTACGCGTCACCGGAGCGACGGCTGATGTTCGACCTCAACGACTTCGACGAGGGCGGCGTCGGGCCGTGGGAGTGGGACGTCAAGCGGCTCGCGGCGAGCCTCCATCTCGCGGGTCGGGACATCGGCCTCGGCGAGGCGTCCTGCCGTGATGCCGCGGTCGCCGCCGTGCGGGGCTATCGCATGGGTCTCCAGAAGCTCATGGACCGAAGCGCCATCGACCGTTACTTCATCCAGGCGGACGAGGATGCCGTGCGCCGGATGGGTGCCCGCGCGGAGGATCGTGCCCTCGTCCGGCGAGCCGCGAAGAAGGCGCGTGGTCGGACGTCCGACCAGGTGATGTCGCGCATCACGACGCGGACGGAGCACGGTGCCCTGCGCATCGTCGACCAGCCACCCATCGCGCAGCACGTGCCCCACGCCTCGATCGAGGAGCTGGAGACCCTCTTCGCGGCCTATCGCCGGACGGTCCGGGAGGACGTGGCGGTCCTGCTCGGCCAGTTCCGCGTCGTGGACTACGTGCTGCGCATCGTGGGCGTGGGGAGCGTGGGCACGCGCTGCTACATCCTGCTGCTGGAAGGGCCGGGCGGCGAGACCCTGTTCCTGCAGGCGAAGGAGGCACAGCCCTCCGTGCTCAGCACGTATGGCGGGATGCCCGCCGCGATCCCGGGCGCACCGGCCGAGACCGAGCACACGGAAGGGCATCGGGTCGTCGCCGTCCAGCGCATCCTCCAGGCACAGTCGGACCCCTTCCTCGGCTGGATCAAGGGGTTCGCCGGCGATGAGCGCGGTCGCCGGGTCGACTACTACTGGCGCCAGTTCCGGGACATGAAGGGGTCCATCGATCCGGGCGCGCTCGATGCGACCCAGCTCGCCCTCTATGGCCAGGCATGCGGTCAGCTGCTCGCGCGCGCCCACAGCCAGTCACCCGAGGCCGGGGTCGTGGCGGGCTATCTCGGCGGCTCGGAGCGCTTCGATGCGGCGGTCGGCCGCTGGGCCGCGGCCTATGCCGATGTCGCGGAGGCCGACCACGTGGCACTCGCGGCGGCGGTGCGCAAGGGCCGGCTGCCGGCGCTCGAAGGGGTGTGAGGCACGCTGCCCTTGGCCGACGGATGTGCCACCCAGGCGCGCGTGGATCCCAAGCACGCGTGTGTCCCGGAGCGCGTGTGTCCCGGAGCGCGCGTGTCCGGGGGCGCGCGTGTCCGGGGGCGCGCGTGTCCGGGGCGTGTGTGTCCGGGGCGCGTGTGTCTATGAGGCGCGAGACCGTGTGATGAGCCGACGCCGCACTTGCCTGCTCCAGCGCGTGCCTGTGAGGCACGGGATCGCGCGATGATCCGGCGGTGCGGTCGCCGTCCCGGGGCGCGTGTCTGTGGAGCACGTGATCGTGTGATGAGCCCACGCCGCACTTGTCTGCCCCAGGCGCGCGTGCCTGTGAGGCACGAGATCGATGTCCAGGCCGGCGTCCACGCTCCGCTCGGGCTCTGGCGGGACCGCGATGAAGCCCACGCCGCCCACGCGCCGAGCCGCGTGCCTGTGAGGCACGAGATCGATGTCCAGGCCGGCGTCCACGCTCCGCTCGGGCTCTGGCGGGACCGCGATGAAGCCCCACGCCGCCCACGCGCCGAGCCGCGTGCCTGTGAGGCACGAGATCGAGTCGGGACGGGCCGATCGTCACCGATCCGGGGCCGTCGGTCCGACCCCACGCCGGGCAACATGGCGTCAGGGCCATCCGCCACGCTCGTCTCGTGACTGGCAGACACATCGGGGGCCAGGAGGACCCGAACGTCGCGGGCCGACATGACCGGATCCGTGCGACAGCCTGCCACCTGGCGTCCAGGACCCCATCTCGTGACTGGCAGACACAAGCGCTCTGGGACCGGGCACGACCGGGTGCTGCCGCCGAGGACGCTCATCGCGGATGCGCGGACACCAGGCCCCAGGGGCGGGCAGCGACCGGGCGCTGCCGCCGAGGACGCTCATCTCGTGACTGGCAGACACGCCGCGCCGCGGGCCCGCTCAAGGGTCGACAGCGGCCTGAGGATGCAGGCTCACGATGGCATTCCCCGCCGGGAACCGGCCCGCAGCCAGACACTCGAGCGCGACGCGGCTCTCGACGGGGAACTCGATGCGCACCAGCGACGCGTGTCGGCGCAGCAGAGACCGGTGATGTCGACCGTCACGGACGAGCAGGATCACGCCGTCCACATCGCCGTCACGAGCCTTGAGCTTCAGCTTGCGGAGGGTCGCCTGGATGTCGTGGATGTGCGTCTCTGCCTCGACGCCCCATGCCTCATCGCCGAGTCGGAGCCGCATGTCCCATGCGCGCCGGTCCCCGAGCGAGGGGAATGGGACCTCCAGCCCGCGCTGGATGACTCCCGGCAGGAGCGCGCCGAACGCCTCGACCAGGGCGACCTGCGCGCCATCCCGGACCTCCGGATCGGATGGGTACGCCCGCAGCGACAGGTCGAACCCGACGACCGCGAGGATCCGGGCGACCGTGTCGACCGAGATGCCCTCGGCCTTCCCACGCTCGAAGCGGGAGACCCACGAGCGGTCGATGCGCACGGTCTCGGCCACGGACCGCTGGCTCCTGCCCGCCTGGATCCGCGCGTCGCGAGCCTCGCGGGCGAGTCGTCGCAGCTGCTCTCCCGCCATACGCGTCCCACGGTCGCGGGGTCGTTCCCTGTTCGCCATGCCGGGGCATGGTGGACATCGGCCGTTACGCGCGCCTTATCGCGGATCGACCGCTCATCGCGGACCGACCGCTCATCCCGGATCGACCGCAGCCATGCGACCGGCCGCCGTGCCAGCGCTGGCACGGTTCGCGGCCAGGGTGATCCGAGCGCGGAGAGCGCGGAGAGCGCGGTGCGTACGGGTCCGTCCAACACGCGGCTCCGCGAGGGCATGGACGAGGCGGTCGTCCATCCACACCACGACCGATCCCGGTCGCTCGGGGGATGTCCGTGTCGCCACGCGGCTCGCCCCGGTGCCGATGGCCGGGTCCAGGCTCCTCACGGACGGCCACATCGCCGGTCGACATGCGCCCTGTCGATCGCGCGCCAGCACATCCGATCCGCTATCATCCTGCAACGGTCGATGTCATGGTCAGTACATGACTGGAACGATCGTTGCATCCCGGAGGTCGCATGCGCATCGGGCTCATCCTGCCGAGCATGGGCGACGGCGCCGGGCCGGACAGCCTCGATGCCGCGGCGGGGATCGCCCGGGAGCTCGGCTGGTCCAGCCTCTGGACGACCGATCACCTGCTCGTGCCGCCCGGGGAGGAGGCGCGCGAGTACGGCTGGATGCTGGAGTGCCTGACGACGCTCGCGTGGGTCGCGGGACGGCATCCGGACCTGCGCATCGGCACCAGCGTGATCATCCCCGCCATGCGCGACGCGCCCCAGCTCGCCAAGGAGATCGCGACCATCGACGTGCTGTCCGGCGGCCGGCTCACGGTCGGTGTCGGGGTCGGCGACCGGAGCGACCTGCCCGAGTGGGCCAACCTCGGCCGAGCCGAGCGGATGGATGTCCGGGGCGCCTATCTGGATGAGTCGATCGCGCTCTGGCGTCACCTGTGGGGCGGGCGTACCGAGCCCTTCGTGGGGCGCTTCCATGAGCTCCGGGACTACACCTTCCAGCCGCTGCCGATCCAGGGGGAGCGGCTCCCGATCTGGTCCGGTGGCCGCTCCGACCGGGCGGTGATCCGCGCCGCATCCCTCGCGGACGGCTACCACGCGAGCCAGACCGGGCCGGCCGACCTGCGCGCTCGACTGCCGCTCCTGATCGAGACCGCACGCTCGGCGGGTCGGCCACGACCCGTCATCTCCATCCGGAGCCGGGTCAGGTTCGACCAGCCGGCCGGGTCGGTCTACAGCCTGTGCGGGTCGGCACGCTCCATGGCCGCGGATCTCCAAGCGTTCGACGAGCTCGGCGTGTCCGAGCTGGTGGTCGTGCTCGCCGCGACGACACCCGATGACCTTCGTGCCGCCGCGCGCCGGTTCGAGCGGGAGGTCGTGGTCCCCTATCGCACCGCGAAGCGGGAGCTGGCGGACGCCACCCGCGAGCAGTACGCGATGTGAGCCCGGACGAGGAGCTCGCCCGCTTCGTCGCGGGTCTGGGGGTCGAGGAGGTGCCAGCGCAGGTCGCGGCGGCCGGGCGCGCTGTGTTGCTGGATGCCATCGCGAGCGCCATCGCCGGTCGGGGGACCGAGGAGACGCCCGTCGTGGAGCGGCTGGCGGGTGCCCTCTTCGGCGGCGGTAGCACGGTCGTCATCGGTGGTCGGTCGCTGTCCCCGGCAGGTGCCGCGTTCCTCAACGGGTTCCAGGTGACCGCCGCGACGGTGTGCGACGTGCACCGCCCGACGCTCACGCATGTGACCCCCGAGGTGGTCCCGGCAGTGCTGGCGGTGGCCCATGACACCGGTGGCGCCGACGTCCTGACCGCGATCGTCGCCGGCTGCGAGGTGACCGTCCGGGTCGCGGAGGCGCTCGATGGGGAGACACACCGGACACGCGGCTGGCACAACCCGGGCATCGCCGGTGCGGTGGGTGCCGCGGCGGCCGTGGCACGGGCCCGGCGTCTCGACGTCAGCGGTGTGCGTCACGCGTTCGGCCATGCCGTGAGCCAGGCAGCGGGCACGTTCGCGGCGCTCGGCACGCCCGGTGTCAAGGTCCACCAGGCACGTGGCGCGCTCTCCGGGCTGCTCGCGGGGACGCTCGCCGCGGACGGGATCCCCGCTGCGCTCGATGCGCTGACGACACCCCGCGGTGGCCTGCTGCCCGCGTACGTGGGTGGCGGCACACCAGGACGCCTGACCGAGGGGCTGGGCACACGCTGGTCCATGCTCGACATCGCCCTCCGGCGCTGGCCCGCGGCAAGCTCGCTCCAGTCGGTCATCGCGGCCACGCTGGAGGCGAGGACGGCACTGGTGCTCGGTGCGATGCCGGCCCTGGACGTCATCGAGCGGGTGCGCGTCGACCTGCCGCCGCGTGCGTACTCGCTCAACGCGAGCCACGGCTGGGGGACCCAGCTGGAGGCCCTCCAGTCCGCGCGCTGGATCGTCGCCGTGTGCCTCGCCGACGGGGAGTGCTGGGTGGAGCAGACGGCGCCCGCCCGGCTCGATGACCCCCTCGTCGGCGGGTTCGCCACGCATCGCGTGGCCGTCCACCAGGACGATGACCTGCCGCTGGCGGCGGCGCGGGTGACGCTGGCGCTCCGGGACGGCAGCGCCGTGGAGCGGCGCATCGACCTGCCCTCCGGCGACCCCGTGCGCCCGCTGACCGCGGATGACCTCATCGCCAAGCTCCGCCGGGCCACCGCCGGCACCTCGCTCGACGCGGACCGCATCCTCGCCGCCATCCACGCGCTGCCTGGCACGCCGTCCGGCAGCGATCTCGTGACCGCGCTCACATCGCCCATTCCACGCCCATGACGGCACTCGATCCCACCTCCGGAGGCGCCCTCGACCCATGGAACGGCTGACCCTCTCCTTCGCGACCCGCATCAACGAGCGGGTCCGGCCCCTCGTGGACGATGTCGTCCGTCCGGACGGCATCACCCTGGTCCCCACCCTGTCCCATCCCGGTGAGACCTTCTGGCGCCAGCTCCGCTTCGGCGACTTCGATGTGTCCGAGATGTCCATCTCCTCGCTGCTCGTCGCGAAGAGCCGGGGCAGCGACCTCGTGGCCATCCCGGCCTTCCCGTCACGACGCTTCTTCCAGATCGAGCTGGACGGGCGCATGGAGGTCATCGGCAGCCCGGCGGACCTGCGGGGTCGGCGGGTCGGTGTCCCGGAATACCAGCAGACCGCGGCGCTCTGGCTGCGGACCGTCCTCCAGCACGACTTCGGGGTGCATCCGACCGAGATCCACTGGTTCATGGAGCGCACGGAGGAGCTGAGCCACGCGGGCGCGACCGGCTTCCAGGCCCCCGAGGGCATCCGGCTGGACTTCATCCCGCCTGACCGGAGCCTCGCCTCGATGCTCCTCGCGGGCGAGCTGGACGCCGCCCTCGTGCGGCCCAACCGCAGCGCCGGCGCCAGCAACGTCATCGAACGCTCCAAGGGCTCGCATCGCCAGGGCGACTGGAGCGGCATCGGCCCCGTCTTTGGCGACGGCATCACGGAGGGGCGCCGCTTCTTCGACACCCACGGCTACATCCCCATCAACCACACGTACGTGATCCGCGGCGAGCTGCATCGCCGCCACCCCTGGGTCGCGCTCAACCTGTACAAGGCGTTCCTGGAGGCCAAGCGACACGTGGAGGCGGACCTCATGGAGGAGGTGCCGCTGAGCCTCGTCTTCCGCTGGGACTTCCTCGACCAGGTGCGCAGCTGGTTCGGGCCGGATCCGTTCCCGTACGGCCTGAAGGCCAACCGCTCGACCCTCGAACGCATCGTGCGCTCCTCGCACGAGCAGGGACTCATCCCGGCACCCATCCCGGTCGACGACCTGTTCGCGCCGAGCACCATCGACTGGGACGCCGCCTGACCCCGGGGCATCGACCGACCATCCGAGCCGGTCACCCGACCACCACCGACACCCGAGACCGGAGGATCACGCATGGACATCGGCCTGGCCATCCAGAACAACCGCGAGGGTGCCTCTGCAGAGGGCATGGACGCCTCGGCGGAGGCGGCGAACCGATACGGCTGGACCAGCCTCTGGGTCGCGGACCATCTCATGATCGGTCGGACCGGCGAGGGCGAAGGCGGCGAGTGGTTCCTCCAGCACAACATCGACGAGCACGAGTGGATCCTCGAGGCGATGCTCTCGCTGATGTACCTGGGTGCACGCCACGAGCGGGTCCGGCTCGGGCTCGGCGTGGCCGTGCCGCCCATGCGTGATGCGCCCCAGTTCGCGAAGGAGATCGCGACCCTCGATACGCTCACCGGCGGTCGTGTGGTGGTGGGCGTCGGCGTGGGCGACATCGAGGACATCAGCGAGTACCAGAACCTGGGCAAGGGCGACCGGTTCAAGGTCCGGGGTCGCTATCTGGATGAGTCGATCGCGCTGATGCGCCACCTGTGGGGCGGCCGTACCGAGCCCTTCGAGGGCGAGTTCCACCAGCTGCGGGACTACACGTTCCGGCCCCTGCCACCACGCGGCGCGGACATCCCCATCCTCACGGGTGGCCGCAGCGACCGGGCCATGGCGCGCGTGGGCGTGACCACGGACGGCTACTACGGGGCGCGCTGGGCGCCCGAGCGCTTTGCCGCCACCTGGCCCGATGTCCTGGCACGCGCCGCCGCAAACGGACGGCCCAAGCCCTACCTGGGGATGCGCGTCCGGATGCGCATCGAGGAGCAGCCCGACGAGATCTTCAGCCTGTGCGGCACACCCGACCAGATGATCGAGGGTCTCCTGGAGTACGAACGGACCGGCGCGGACGAGGTCATCCTCGTGTTCGACCCCGTCGATCCGGACGGCATCCTGCGCTACGCGGAGCGGATCCAGCGCGAGGTGATCGTGCCCTGGCGCCAGCGGTCCGCGGAGCTCGCCGCGACCGGCTGAGCGCGCGGCCGGCACGAGCCCCAGGAGACATCACCGGCAGGCCTGCGGGTGGGCGGCTTGCGGGCGGGCGGCTTGCGCGCGGGCGGACCGCTCGCGGGCACTGCTCAGATGCGCGAGGTGGTGATGGTGCTGGCGGGGAACAGCTCGTCGATGACGGGCTCTTGCTCGACCAGGCCCTGGCGGTGCAGATAGCGGGCGAACGCCTCCAGCGTCGGCCGGTTGGCGTCGACGCCGTAGGGCCAGAAGTCCTCGCCCATGAGCGCCGCGGTCTCCTCCCAGTGCTGGACCAGGAACGGCAGCATGATGGGCAGCGCCACGGTCTCCCGGAGATCCGCCATCGCGATGCGCCGCGCCTCCCCGAACGCGTTGGCGAGCGTCTGGAGCACCCATGGGAACCGGTCGACGATCTCCCGCTTGACCACCACGAGGTGCATGATCGGGAAGATGCGCGTGCGCGCGTAGTAGTCACGCTCGGCCGCCCAGGTGTCGGGGAACAGCCGCCGGACACGGCCATCGGCGCGCAGGTAGCTGCTCGGCGTCCGAGGGCTCAGCAGCGCATCGATGCGGCCCTCCGCGAGCATCCCCGCGAGCGTCTCGCCATCCGGCGCGAATGACAGCCGGATGCCCGGCGGTGACACCGGCTCGAACGGTCGACGACCCGGCTGCTCGAGGCCACCCTGGATCCACTCCACGTCCTGGCTGCGCACGCCGTGGTCGTCCTCGAGGATGCCCCGGGCCCAGACGGCCGCCGTCATCTGGTACTCCGGCAGGCCCACACGTCGACCCACGAGCTCCTCGGGGCGCGTGATGCCCGATGCCGCGCTCACGTAGATCATGGAGTGACGGAACGAGCGCGACAGGAACACCGGGATCGCGACGAGGGTGTCATCGCCCCGGCTCCGCTTGATCATGTAACCGGACATCGAGAACTCGGACGCGTCGAACTCCATGTGGCGGCTCATGCGCCAGAAGATCTGCTCCACGTTGAGGGGCAGCCACGTGATGTCGAGGCCCTCGGGACGGATGCGCCCGTCATGCAGGGCAGCGACCCGGTCGGAGCGGGACGTGGCGATGGACATCCGAAGCATCGATGCGGACCTCTCGTGGTGGGGACCGACCCCCGTCAGACGGGGACCTTGAGCAGCATGATGAACACGGCGTACAGGAACAGGCAGGTGCCGGCGGTCACGATGGCACTCAGCAGCCACCGGCGCGTGGTCACCGCGAGGATGGCGAACAGGGCGATCGGCGTGGCGACCAGGAAGTCGGTGAGGAACACGCCGGCCACGTAGGCGATCGCCCAGCCGGCGAGCAGGATCTTGCTGCGTCGTGCGGCCTGGGCGGCTTCGGGCGTGTCCTCCGGGACCTCGAGCGCGGCAGCCATCGCGGCCTCCAGGTCATCGGTCGCCTCCGCCATCGAGTGGACGGTCTCGGTCGACGGCGGCCTCGGCTGGAGCACCCGGATGCCCAGGTCCCGTCCGAGGAGGAACAGCAGGCCAAGGAGCGTGGGCACGCCGACCACGAGCGGCACCACCCGGGCCCGGGGTCCGATGCCCAGCGCCGTCACCACGATGAGCGCCGCGAACGCCACCATGATGAGGTCGAACACGACCGCCTCGCGATCGATCGACGGCCGGGATCCGACCGGGTCCGGCCCAGCGGCACCCGGCCCGACCTCGCTCTTCCCGCCCGAGCCGACCGCGCCATCGCCCGGTCCGGGGCGCGCCTCGACGCTCACGCGGGCGTCCCCCCGTAGTCCCGGGCCTTGATGCGCCGGACGAGCCGCAGCAGCGGACCGCCGAACAGCGTCAGCAGGATGAGCACCAGCAGGGCGACCGCGATGGGTCGGCTGATGAACCCCGCGGGCCCGAAGGTGGCCATCGTCTGGTGGTACGACCGCTCCACGAGCGCGCCCAGCACCAGCGCGATGATGAGCGCGACCCGCGAGAACCCATGCCGCTGCATCGCATAGCCCACGTAGGAGAAGACGAGCGCGACCACCACGTCCAGCATGGAGTTGCGGACCGCATAGACGCCCACGATGGCGACCACCGAGATGATGGGCGCAAGGATGCTGCCGGGGATGCGCGTGAGGGCCACGGCCCGTCCGCCGACGGCCAGGACGATGAGCGCGGCCACCATGCGTGGCAGCAGGAGCGCGACGACGAGCGCGTACACGATGGTCAGGTTGTCACCGCGCATCAGCGAGGGCCCGACCGGCACCCCGTGGAGGATCAGGCCGACCATGAGCACCGCCATCATGGTCCCGCCGGGGATGCCGAAGGCGATCGTCGGCAGCAGCGCGCCACCCTTGTCGGCGTCGTTGGCGGTCTCGCTCGCGATGACGCCCTCCACGGCGCCCTTGCCGAAGCGTTCCGGGTGGTCGGACATGCGGGCCGCGCGGCCGTATGAGAGGAACGAGGCGACCGTGCCGCCGATGCCCGGGATGACACCCACCACGAACCCGATGAGCGAGCTCATCACGACCGTGCGCCAGGCACGGACCGTGGCCACCACCCCGTCGAGCTGGCGCGACCGACGCGCGCCGTCCTCGACCTGGACGATCGACGCGTCTCCCCGGAACTGGTAGAGGGCCAGCATCTCGGCACCGGCGAACAGCCCCACGAGCGCGGGTGTCAGGTCGATGCCGTCCCACAGGTACAGCTGACCGAACGTGAACCGGGGCGCCCCGTTGATGGGATCGAGGCCGATGAACGCGATGAGCAGCCCGACACCCGCGGAGAGCAGCCCCTTGAACGTGTTGCCACGCGTGAGCGCGGCGATCATGACCAGGCCGCTGAGCGCGATCATGAAGAACTCGGGGTACGAGAACGCGAGCACGATCTCGCGCGTGATGGGCAGCACCGCGAGCAGCAGCACCACGCCCAGCACGGCACCCACGACCGAGCCCGCGGTGGCCGCCCCGAGCGCCTCCGCCGCCCGACCCTGACGGGTCATGGGGTACCCATCGAGCGTCGTGGCGGCGTTCGGTGGGTCGCCCGGGATGTTGACGAGGATGGAGGTGATCTGGCCGCCGAGACCGGAGCTGGTGCCGACGGCCATCAGGAACCCGATCGCGTGGACGGGCTCCATGGCGTAGGTGACCGGCAGCAGCAGGGCGGTCGCGCCCGCCCCGCCGACGCCTGGCAGGACCCCCACGAGGAGCCCTGCCAGCACCCCCACGAGCATGATCGCGGGGCCGGGCCATGCCATCAGCTCGATGGTGGCCGCGATCAGTCCGTCGATCATCTCCTGGGTGCGATGTGGTCGCCGTTCCGACCAGCTATTCCGAGAGCTTCTCCCGGATCAGGTCGGCGTACTCGTTGAGGGTCGTCACGGTGTTCTCGATGATGGCCTGCGTGCCGGCCGCATCCACGGGCACCGGCAGCAGGTCCGCTGCACGTGCCTGGGCCACCAGCTCGGGGTCGGTGAGGCTCGCCATCAGCGCGTCCGAGAGGATGTCCACCACGCAGTCGGGGGTGCCGGGAGGTGCGGCGATGATGCGGTGCTGCTCGAGCGCGGCACCCAGACCCTCCTGACCCGTGACCTCGTCGAGCGTGGGCACGCCCTGGGCCTCCTCGAAGCCGGGCTGCTCGGGCGACGTGGGCTGCGTGCCCACCAGGACCAGCATCCGCACGTCACCCGCCTTGATGTTGTCCAGCAGGCTCGTGTACGTGAAGATGGAGATGTCCGTGTCACCCCGGATGAGGCTCAGGATGGACTCGCTGCTGCCCTCGTGGAACACGCCCTCCCAGTTCAGGCCGAGCGCGTCGAACGAGACGACGTTGACCGCGGCGATGCCACCGTTGGCCATGCGCACGAAACCGGTCGTCGCGGCGTGCTCCTGGACGGCGGCGATGTCCTGCCACGGCGCGCCGGCGGCGACCACGATGGCCTCCGGCGAGACCGCCACGCGGCCGATCGCCCGCAGCTGCGCCGGGTCGATGATGGTGGTGCCAGCGATGGCGCTCGTGACCAGGATGCCCGGCTCCGTGATGACGATGGTGGAGCCATCCGCCGCGGCCCCGTAGACCTCGGTCACACCGACCAGGCCACCGGCGCCGGAGCGGTTCTCCACGAGGACGTTCACCTGGTTCGGCAGGTGCCGCGTCAGGAACGGCGCGATCAGCCGCGCCCAGGTGTCGAAGCCACCACCCGGGGAATACGGCACGACGAGCGTGATGTCGCGGGTCGGGTAGCCGCCCTCGCAGTCACCATCGACCGCGGGCGATCCCGCGGGGGACTGGGCGGCGGCCTGGGTCCCCAGGGCCAGCGCCAGGGCGCTCGCCAGCGCCAGGCTCATCCGGGTGCGCCTCATCGTATGACCTCCTCAGCGGGACGCAAGGCGAACGACACCGGGTCGTTCCCGTGCGGCAACGGATCGCGGCACGCTAGCAACAATGATTGTTCCCGTCAAGCGCCTACGACGCAACAGTGACCGGCATCCCGACCGATCGCCAGTAGCGCAGCGCTGCGTCATGGAAGGGGATCGGCAGGGGCGCATCCACCGCGCCGGCGACCATGCGCTCCAGCGGCAGACCGCCATGGCCCTGCCACGCGATCCGGTCCCGCCGCTCGTGGAGCGCGCGGCACACCGCTTCCACCAGCCGGTCGTCGACGTCGGCGTGGGTGTAGATGAGGAAGCCGCTGAAGTCGAGCGTCGGGACATCCTCGGTGAGCGCCGGGAACCGCGCCCGGGTCAGTGTCGCGCGGCGATAGCCCATGGCCTCGAGGCGAGCCATCGGAGCCTCGTCGATGGCCAGGAACCGCCACCGGGCCCCGACCGCGAGATCCACCCAGTTGTAGATGCCCTCGTCGAACAGGGCGTCGATCGTGCCGGCGGCCATGGCGTCCGACCGCAGCGCGTGATGCGGCAGACCCTCGTCGTAGCCGATGTGACCGCCCGCCGCCACCAGGTCATCGAGGTCGAGGCCGACCGCTCCCAGCACGTGCTCGATCATCAGGTGGACCGAGTGGTCCCGCTGCCCCCGCAGCGAGAGCCGCAGCGCGGGACGCGCGCTGGCGAGCCCGGTCAGGTCGCCCACGCCGAGTGACGCCGCGACACCCAGACCCAGCTGGTCGTACGAGGGGATCGTCGCGATGGCACGCAGCGGGATGGATCGCGGGAAGGGCGGCGAGCCACGTACCGCGAGCGCCGCCATGACGGCCGGGTTGACGATGGCGAACGCGACGTCACCCCGTGCCACCTCGTGGATGGCGTGCACCGAGTCGCTCGCGAACAGCCGCAGTGGCCAGTCCTCCCCTCCTTGGGGACGCAGGTCGATGCGGACCTGGCGCGAGCCCCAGTCGGGTCGCGCGACGAGCGCGGCGGCGACCTCCAGCATGACCCCGGAGCGGAGCGTGGCCGCTCTCGGTCGGTCGTCGCGCAGCGGCGCGGGCCGCGAGTGGTCATCGACCATGCTCCCTCCGATGCGGGTGCCGGGACGCGCGGGCCCCGGTGGCTACATGCCCTCGGCGTGGGCGTCGGGCTGCGGGTCGGGTGGCCGGGCGGGCGTCGATCCGGCGTCACCACCGCGCCACGCCGAGCCTGGGCGCTGCTCGCCGGTCCCGGTGACGATGCGCGGGCTCTCCTCCTGGGGGAACATCCGGCCACAGAAGGGGCACAACAGGTCGTAGCCCGCCTGCCACAGCTCGGGATGGACCGGGAAGGTGCCCCGACACCCGGGGCACGTGACGTTGAAGATCTGGGCCATCGCTCAGGCCTCCGGGATCGCGGCGGAGGGCGGGACGGTGGCGGACACAGGGCCGGTACCGGCCACCGCATCGCCCATCGCGGGGACCGGCACCCCGGACTCGCGCACGAACTCGGTCATGGGCACCCGGTCCTTCGCCTCCTGGGGCACCAGGATGCGCTCGCTGAAGGGTCGCTGCACCGGCTTCGTCGCATCCACGATCATCTTGGTGGTCATGATGGGGTCGGTCTGCGAGGGGTCGAGGGTGTTGCCCTTGGCGTTGCGGATGATGTCGATCGCCTGGTCCGCCTGGACACGGGTCGCGATCGCCCACAGCATCTGGCGGTCGTCGAACACGTCCACGTCCTTGTCCACGACGAAGACGTGCTTGATCATGTCCACCTCGCCGAGCACGATGAACGCCGCCTGCCGCGATTCCCCGTCCACCTTCTTGTCGATGGACACGTTGCAGTGGAGCCGGCACACGCCCGAGACGGGCAGATGGACGGCGGTGACGCCGGGCACGACCCCCTTGATGCGGTTGAAGATGCGCGCCTCCTTCGGCAGGCCGCCCTGGATCCAGTCGTCCGCATGACCCACGAACACGTCCTGGTAGATGGCGTCGTGGCGGAAGTTGATGGCCGTGACGTCGATGACCCAGCGCAGCCGCTGCGGGCCGTAGGTGCCCGGGAACTCGCCGAAGGGACCCTCCACCTCGCGCACGTTCGGTGGGATCTCGCCCTCGATGACGATGTCCGCGTCCGCCGGGATGAGGAACTCGTCCCCCCACGTCTCGGACGCCACGAGCCGCAGCGAGCTGCCCGCGATCGAGCCGATCACCTCGTAGTCGTCCTCGCCGAACGGGGCCACGTTGAGCGTGCCCAGGAAGAACGCGGGGTGATGGCTGACCACGATCGCGACACGCGTCGGCAGGCCCCGCTCCTCGTGCTTGCGGGTGATCTGCCAGTTGTGCCGGGGCGACATGTGGAGACCCAGCTTGCGCGGGCCCTTGTACATCATCCGCAGATAGGCGGCGTTGTAGGCGCCCGTGTCGGGGTCCTTCATGACCGGGGTCATGTCGATGTACGGCGCGGGATCCATGTGGTGATGGCGCACGATGGGGAACTGGCGCAGGTCCGCGTCATCGCCACGCTGGACGACCTGCTTCACGGGCGCCTCGGCCGCCGAGACGACCGTGGGCGGGATGCGCTGCTGCTCCCGTCGGCCGTACTCCAGGCTCAGCGGGAACTTGGCCTGGGACACGGGCAGCCCCAGGGCATGGGCGCATCGGCCCCGCTCGGCGTAGATGTTGGTCACGAGCGGGAACCGGGAGACCTCGCCGAACAGGTTCCGGGGACGATGGAACAGGGCCATCGGCGCCCGACCGACGTCCTCCAGCTGCTGGAGGACCGCGGTGACCTCGAACGCGGCCGGGTCCACCGGTCGGTCGACATGGACCATGTGGTCGGGCTGGTCCGCCTCGTAGCGGGCGATGAACTCCCGGAGATCGAGCATGCCTGTGGAACCTCCCCGGCCGGTCGCGATGCCGGCCCATCGATCCGTGTGTCGTCCGTCAGTCGGTCATGTGCTGGAGCCAGACCGCCGTGGGGCCCATGACCACACGACGGGCGGACCGGAGGTCGCGCGCCTGGCGACCGCCGGTCAGGAACACCGCGGTCCGCAGCTCGTGCTCGAACGCGCCGATCCATCGGTCGAGCGCACCGTCCCCCACCATCGCCGCCTGGAGCATGGGTCGCCCGATGCCCACGGCCGTGGCCCCCAGCGCGATCGCGCGGGCCGCGTCCAGACCGCTCCGCAGGCCACCGGTCGCGATGACCGGCAGGACGTCCGCACACGCCGCGACGCTGGCCGGGGTGGGGATGCCCCAGTGGGCGAAGGTCTCACCGAGCCGGGCACGCTCCATGTCACCGGCCGCGGCGGCACGCTCGGCCTCGATGGACGCGAACGAGGTCCCGCCGTAGCCACCCACATCGAGCGCCGCGACCCCTTCGTCGCGTGCCCGGATGGCGACCTCGCGCGAGATGCCGCCACCGGTCTCCTTGAGGACCACCGGCACGTCCACCGTGCGCACCGCGGCGGCGATCGCCTCGAGCGCGCCACGCGCCCGACGCTGGCCCTCCGGTTGCACCGACTCCTCGAGGTAGTTGAGGTGGATGACCAGGGCGTTCGCCCGGATCATGGCCACCGCGTCACGCAGCTCGCTCGCGCCGAGCGCCCGCTCACCCCGCTGGTCGATGAGCTGTGACACGCCCACGTTGGCCAGGAGCACCGCGTCCGGCGCCACGTCCCGGGCCACGCTGTACGTGTTCGCGACCGAGGGGTCCCGGAGCGCGGCACGCTGGCTGCCGAGACCCATCGCGATGGCGTGGCGCTCCGCGGCGCGTGCCAGGTCCGCGTTGAGATCGCGGGCCATCGGATGGCCACCGGTCATGCCCGCGATGACGAGTGGCAGTCGGAGCCGATGGCCCAGCAGCTCGGCGCCCAGGTCGATGTCCTCCGCGTCGGTCACCGGCAGGGCGTCGTGTACGAGATGGATGTCCTCCCATCCCGCGCCGGGCGACTGGTGCCGGTCGCTGGCCGCGAGGCGCAGGTGGTCCGCCTTGCGCCGCTCGATCGCCTCGATGTCCGTCGGGCTGGAAGGGTCCGGGACGGCCCCGGCCGCCTCGTCGGGTCGAGCGCTCAATGCCCGTCGGACATGCCGCGCCGCCAGGGGGTCACCCAGACCTCGACCCGCGACGTGAACCACTGGATGGTCACCGCGACCGCCATGATGCCGAAGATGGCCACGAACACGTCCGCGGTCCGGAACCGGCTGGCCGATTCCAGGAGCAGGCCACCGACACCGGTGATCATGGCCGTCATCTCCGCCACGATGCAGCCCACCCACGCCGCCGAGAAGCCGATGCGGAAGCCCGCGAAGATGAACGGGATCGCGGACGGCACCACGATGGTGCGCATGATCTGACGCTCCGTCGCACAGAAGCTGATGCCCCCGTCGATGAGGTCCCGGTCCACGTGCTTCACGCCCGCGATGGTGTTGAGCAGGATGGGGAAGATCGCGGACAGGAAGATGAGCGCCAGGCGGAGCTGGAAGTCGATGCCCAGCATGACCACGAGCACCGGCACGAACGCCACGCTCGGCAGCACGTACAGGAACGTGACATACGGGTCGAGCACGCTCTCGAGCGTCGTGGATCGACCCATCGCGATGCCCAGGGGCACCGCCACGATGGTCGCCAGCGTGAGCCCGATGCACATCGTCACGATGCTGCCCATGAGCGCCACGAGCAGCGACTGGTCCACCACGACCAGCTGATAGAACGACTGGGCGACCTTCGACGGTGCCGCGATGAGCGCGATGCTCTTGCCCTGCGCGTACCACTCCCAGACCCCCAGGATGGTCACCAGGGTCACGATGCGCACCAGCCACACCAGCCGCCGGTCGTGATGCCACGGCCTGCGGGGCGTGTGCTCGGGTGCCGCGGGCGTGGCGGGGACGGTCGTCGGGGTGGTCACGTCGGCGGTCATGTCAGGTGCCGTCCGTGGCCGCCCAGGGCGTCAGACGCCGCTGGGACCGGTTGAGCAGGTCGAACAGGACCAGGCTGAACAGGCCCAGGACCATGATGCCCACGAACAGCTCCGCGATCTGGAGGTACTTGGCATGCGAGATGAGGATGCGCCCGATGCCCGTGAGGGCAGCCGTCATCTCGGCCACGATGACACCGCTGATGCCTCGTCCGAGACCGATGCGCAGACCCGCGAACACGAAGGGCGTGGTGGCGGGCAGCACGATGGTCCGCAGCAGCTGCCGCTCGCTGGCCATGAACGCGCGGCCCGTGTCCAGCAGCTCCTCATCGACATGCTTCGCGCCCGCGTAGCTGTTGATGATGATGGGGAACACGGCGCCCAGCGCGACGATGGTCACGCGCAGCTCGAAGCCGATCCCCAGCCACAGCACGAGGACCGGGATGAGCGCGATGCGCGGCGTGGCGTAGATCGCGTTCATGTACGGCAGCAGCGCGATCTCGATG
Organism: Chloroflexota bacterium; assembly: GCA_019637815.1. Lineage (GTDB taxonomy): Bacteria > Chloroflexota > Limnocylindria > Limnocylindrales > CSP1-4 > JAFMJV01. Next base: position 73,566 of record JAHBUZ010000009.1, on the reverse strand, counting down.
AGCCGGAAGCGCGCCATGGCGAAGCCGAACATCACGCCGATGGGGATGGAGATGGCCATGCCCACGAGCAGCGCCCAGACCGTGGTCGTGAGGGCCGGCAGCACCTCCGGCAGCAGGATCCTGCCGGACGCGCCGAGGATCGCCGTGGGATAGGAGGCGAAGAACGGGTTGGCCCGGCCCCAGATCTCCCAGACCAGGAACACCGTGACCAGCGACAGGACGCGCAGGCCGTTGCGACGTGTCCAGATCCGGTCCGCGAGGCTCCGTCCGCGAGGCGTCGACGACGCGTCCGCGACCGGTGCGGCCGTAGCAGCACCCATCAGGCGACCCGCTCCGCACGCACGATCTGCTGCTCCAGCAGACGCCAGATGTCCTCGCGCACCTGCGCGTACTCGGGCTCGGCGCGGAAGTTGTAGTCGCCCCGTGGCTTGCGCATCGTGATGTGGAACTCGGCGATGATGCGCCCCGGCTGGACGCCCATGACGACCACCCGGTCGGAGAGGTAGATCGCCTCGTCGATGGAGTGGGTCACGAACAGCGTGGTCAGGTTGCGCTCCTGGCAGATGCGCGCCAGCTGACCCTGGAGATGCTCCCGGGTGAGCGCGTCCAGCGCGCCGAACGGCTCATCCATGAGCAGCAGCTTGGGATCGATGGCGAGCGCACGCGCGATGCCGATGCGCTGCCGCATGCCGCCCGACAGCTGGGACGGGTACTTCTGGGCGCTCTCGGTGAGACCGACCAGGTCGAGGTACTCCGTCGCGACCTGCATCCGCTTCGCCTTGGGCATGCCCTGGAGCTCGAGGCCGTAGGCCACGTTGTCGATGGCGGTGCGCCACGGCAGCAGGTTGAAGTGCTGGAACACGATGGCCTTGTCCCGCGAGGGCCCGGTGCTCACCGAGCCATCGATGGTCACGGTGCCGCTGGTCTGCTCCAGCAGCCCGGCCACGATGCGCAGCGCCGTGGTCTTGCCACAGCCGGACGGGCCGATGAGGCTCACGAACTCGCCCGGGCGCATGCTCAGGTCGAAGTCGTCGAGCACCCGCTTGGTGCCGCCGAGGGAGAACGACTTGTTGAGGTGTGCGATCTCGAGCACGGCCCGCCTCCAGACCCGCCGTCAACGGCAGGTGGCCGGGCAGAGGCCCGGCCACCGTGCCATCCGAATCGGCAGGGTACTCCCCTGCTGCTACTGGCCGAACGCGCCGCGCCGGGCCAGGTACGAGTCCACGTTGGCCATCGTGTACCACTCGGTCGACACCGGCTCCGTGATGGCGGCGGCGTCGAGACCGATGTCCACGAGCTTCTGGATGGACTCAGGGGTGAGGCCACCGTCGACCGCGAACACGTTCTGGCTGATGAGCAGGTCGTACGTGGTGTCCCGGATCTCGTCGTCGAGGTCCGGCACGACGACCTTGGAGAGCTCGATGTAGGCCTCCTTGTCCGTGGCCGCCCAGCGGAGCGCGTCGATGTACGCGTCCGTGAAGTGCTGCGCCAGGTTGGGGTTCGCGTCCAGCCACTCCTGGGTGGTGCTGGCGCCGGTCTGGAGGAACGTGCCGATGATCTCACCGCAGTCCGCGAGGATGTTGAGGGCACCCTGCTTCTGGGCGTTGAGCGCCTCCGCGGCGTGGGCCGGCGCGGCCATGATCTGGCCGGCGAGGAGCGCCGACATGCGGGCGCTGGTGCCACCCACCTGGACGTAGTCCACCTGGGTGACGTCGACGTTCGCGAACTTGAGGCACTGGTCGGCCACGGTCGCGCCCAGGTCACCGGGCTTGTTGATGCCCACCGTGCCACCCTGGAGGGTCATGATGTCCGTGACGCTGGGGATGCTCACGAGCAGGTAGTCCACCGCCTGGATGTCCGCAAGGAACGTGCGCAGCGGGATGCCCTGCTGGTTCGCGTTGATGCCGAAGTACAGCGAGTTGACGACGATGTCCTGCTGGCCGGCGATGACCGACCGCGTGGCGGTGTCGGTGTCCACGACGCTTGCGAACTCGGTCGTGATGCCCTGGGCGTTGAGCGTCTCGATGGCCTTGGTGAGGGCCACCTGGGTGAAGTCCGGGTCGGAGCCCTGGACGATCTTGAGGGTCGTCTTCTCCGGTGCGCCTGGTCCCTCCGGCGCCGCTGGCGACTGCGCGAACGTGATGGACGTCGACGCCACCATCGCCGCACTGACAAGGAGCGCGGCGCCGAACGCGCCGAGCCGGGCCTTCTTCACGAGCACAGTCCTCCTCGTTGCCGCCACGCTGGGGTGCGGCCATCACCCTGTGACACGGAACATTCCGTGCGTCGAGCAAGAGTGCCAGCAAATTTTGTTGCCGTCAACGCATTTCCGTGACCTCGCCGCAACCGGATCACGACCGGAGCGCTCGATGCGTCGTGGGCCAGAACAGCTCCTCCACGGTGAGCCGCCGGGTGGCCACGCCCTGGTCGTGGGCGAAGTCCAGGACCGCGTCGAGGGTCACCCGGTTGGGCTCGATGCCGTACGGGAAGAAGTCATCGCCGAACAGTCCGCGCGCCTGCTCCGCGGCGGCCGTCGCCCAGGGCAGCGGCGTGCGCTGCATCATCGCGTCGAGCATGCGCTCCTGGCTCCGTCGCTTGGCCGCCTCGAAGCCCTTCCAGAGCTCGATGGCGAGCCACGGATGCGCCTCCAGCACGGGACGCCGGAACGCGATGGTGTGCATGATCGGATAGATGCCCGTCGCCCGGTACGACGCTTCCTCGGCGGCCGGCGGGTCCGCGTAGAGCCGCCGGATGCGAGGGTCACGCGCCACGAACGCGTCGGGTGGCTGGGCCGTGATGAGCGCGTCCACCTCGCCCGCGAACAGCAGCTGCTCCAGCGTCCGCTCCGGATGGGGCGTCACATGGACGCCGTCCGGCAACCGGACCGCCACCTTCTCGGTGCGGCCGGGCTGGCTGACACCGGCCTGGTGCCACGCGATCGAGGCGAGGTCCAGGGCATGCTCCCGGACCATGAGGCCCCGCACGTACGTCACCGCGGTCTGTGCCCACTCCGGGATGCCCACCCGCGTGCCGGCGAGATCGGGCAGCGCGGTGAGCGGGCTGTCCGCGGCCACGTAGATGGACGCGTGCCGGAACGAGCGGGCCGGGAACACCGGGATGGCCACGACCGAATCGTCGCCCGCCGCCCGCTGGGCGAGGTACTTGCCGAGACCGAACTCGGAGACATCCCACTCCCGGTACAGGCTGAAGCGCCCGTTGATCTCCGGTGGGGACAGCTCGAGCGTCCGGAGTCGCACGCCCTCGACCCGGACCTTGCCCGTGACCAGGTCCCGGGTGTGGTCGTAGTCGTTGATGGCGAGCGTCAGCTCGAGCTCGTTCACCGGTCTGGCTGGCTCGCCGTGGGATCGAGGATCCAGCCCCAGCGTCGGCGGGTGTCCGCCTTGGTCGCCGGGTCCGGCCCGATGGCCGGCGGGAACCGGTCACGCCACTCCCAGGGTCGTGTCGCGTCGATGAGCAGCCGGCTGTTGTGGCCCTTCTCGTCGGGATGGATGGCCGGGTCGATGGGTCCGGACCACGCGCGGTGGATGATGTCCAGGGACCGCTCCGGGTCACCCCGGGTCACGACGGCCCACATCACCTCCTCGAGGTCCGTGACATCGATGTCGTCCTCCACCACGACCACGATGCGACCCATGTAGGCGCCCGCGTGGCACATCGCCGCGATGTGCATCGCCTGGCGGGCATGGCCCGGATAGCGCGGCTGGATGGACACGACCGTGAACAGCCGGGTCCCCCCGAACGCGTAGCACCACGCGTCCGTGACGCCCGGCACGCCGGCCGCCTTCATGTAGCGCAGCATGATCGCGCTGCGCAGGTACTCCCGGTAGCGCATGGGCTCCCAGGGTGGCTTGTTGGGGGGCACGCCGAGCAGGATCGGGTCGTCGCGGTGGTAGACCGCCTCCACGTCCAGCACCGGCTCGTCCTTCTTGCCCGTCGCGTAGTAGCCGTGCCACTCCCCGAAGGGGCCCTCCGGCGCGACCTTGTCCTTGTGCAGGAACCCTTCCAGGACGATCTCCGCCGTGGCCGGGATGGGCAGCCCCGTGATGGGGGCCGTGACCACCGGGTAGGGCTCCCCCCGGATGCCGCCGATCCACTCGTACTCGGAGACGCCCTGGGGCACCTCCAGCGTCGACGCCATGAACAGCAGTGGGTCCATGCCGCACACGATCGCGATGGGACACGGCTCGCCTCGCTCGAAGTAGGCGTTGCGCATCTGCATCCCGTGCTTGCCGGGCGCGATGTAGATGCCCACCCGCTTGGCGTCGTGGACCATGACCCGATAGGTGCCCACGTTGATCCAGCCCGTGTCGGGGTCGCGCATCACGACCGAGACCCCCGTGCCGATGTAGCGGCCACCGTCGAGCGGATGCCACCACGGCGAGGGGAACTTGAGGACATCGACGTCATCGCCGGTCTGGACGTTCTGGAACACGGGCCCGTCATCGAGCACCGCGGGCGGGATGGCGCGGTCCGCCTCGGTCAGCTCCAGGAAGCGGTCCATGAGCGGTCGCCGCTCGATGTCCAGCGGCAGTCCCAGGGTGAGCGCCAGGCGTCGTCGGGTGGCGACGGCATTGGCCACGATCCGGTACCCCTTGGGATACCCGGGGATGTCGTCGAACACCGCGACCGGCGCGTCGTCCGTGTGATGCAGCATCTCCGTGACATGGCCGATGTCCTCCTCCCACGAGGCGCCGAGGACATCACGCACCTCGCCGAGGGCGCGTGCGCGGTCGATCCAGTCGCGCAGGTCGAGGTACTCCATGAGCCTCCTCCGATATCGATGTCGCCATATGGATGGTCGGTCGATGGATGGGCCGACGGGGCGCGCTGCGCCCGGGAGCCCGCTCAGGTCTCCGCGGGCCGGGGTCCCGTCCAGCGAGGGAACAGCTCGTGCTCGATGCCCAGGACATCGAGCGCCTTGCCCACGCTGTGGTCCACCAGCTGTGCGATGGACGTAGGCCGGATGTAGAAGCCGGGCACGGGCGGCAGGATCACCGCGCCCGCGGCGGTGGCCTCGGTCATCAATCGCAGGTGGCCCGCGTGGAGGGGCGTCTCGCGCACCATGAGGACCAGCCGGCGGCGCTCCTTGAGATGGACGTCCGCGGCGCGTGTGATGAGGTTGTCGTTGGCGCTGTTGGCGACCGACGAGAGCGTCCGGATGGAGCACGGCGCCACGACCATGCCGTGGGTCAGGAACGTGCCCGACGCGATGGCCGCGGCGAGGTCCGTCTCCTCGTACGTGGTGTGGGCGAGCGCCAGCACGTCCGCGACCGTCCGGTCCGTCTCGTAGCCGACGGTCGCTGCAGCGCCCTTCGAGACCACCAGGTGGAGCTCCACGTCCGGCGTCCCGTGCAGCACCTCCGCGAGGCGGACGCCGTAGATGGCCCCCGATGCGCCCGAGATGGCGAGCACGATGCGACGGGTCATGTCGGATAGCCGTCCAGGCCCGTGTCGCTGAGCCAGCTGCCGAGCGCCGCGTATCGACGCTGATGGCGCAGCAGCGGCACGTCCTCGAGACCGCCGGCCTCCGCCGCCGTCACGGGCGGTGCGAACGCGACCACCTCGCCCACGAACAGCACGTGGTCCCCGGTCGGCAGGCGGTCCGTCACCCGGCACCAGGCGATGGACGACGCGTCCGCCAGCGCCGGCACGCCCGGCAGGAGGTCCGTCTCGCGGGTGGCGAGCCCGAGCGTCGCGAACTTGTCGGTGCCCGATGCGCCGTGGCCGGCGGCCACCGCGACCGCCACCTGGTCCGCGCGGAGCACGGAGATGCTGAAGCGGCCCGTGGCCTCCACCAGCCGACAGGTCGTGGAGCCCGGATGGATCGCCACGGCCAGGCGCGCCGGTGCGAACGAGACGTACATCGCGGTGCCCGTGGCGCAGGACCGGGCCTCGCCGTCCGCGGCACCCAGCACCACCACGGGGAGCGGCACCTCCGCGAGCGCGGCGCGCGCCACCGCGAAGCGGTCGGACGCGAGGTCCTCGGCGCGCACCACATCCGCCGTCGCGTTCATGTCGTCGGGTCGCCCTGGACGCGGACGGGACGCGCGTGCGGGATGGCGATGCCCGCCTCCGTGACCGGCTCGAACACGAACTCCACGGGGTCATCCACGTGCAGCTCGTCCGGATCGGCCTCCACGACGTCCACGATGAGCCGGGGGCCCTCCGTGGTCTGGATGATGGCCACCGCGTACGGCACCCGGTCCTCCCATGACGCGCGGTACGCACGCCGGAACGTGCCGAAGGCCAGGATGGTGCCGGTCCCCGAGACCGCCTCCCAGGCGTAGCCGGCGTCCAGGCAGCGTGGACAGATGGTGTCGATGGGATAGCGGAGGTGGCCACACGCAGTACAGCGCTGGAAACGCAGCTCGCCCGCCAGACCACCCTCCCAGAAGGGACGTGACAGGTCGGTGACGGTGGGCAGGATCCGGTCGCTCATCGGTCGGGCCCCAGGACCAGGCAGCTGGCCGTGTTGAGCGTCATGCCCCGTCCCGTGACCAGACAGCGCTCGGCACCCGCCACCTGTCGGTCGCCGGCCTCGCCGCGCACCTGGCGCACCCCCTCCACCACGTGCAGCCAGCCTTGCATGTAGGACTCCGAGAGATTGCCGCCCGCGGTGTTGAGCGGCAGCTCCCCGTCGAGCGCGATGCGCGTGCCGCCCTCCACGAACGGCCCCGACTCCCCGCGAGGCACGAAGCCCGCATGCTCCAGCCAGAACAGCACCGCGATGGTGAAGTTGTCGTACAGCTGCGCCACGTCGATGTCCCGTGGTCCGACGCCCGCCATGCGGTACGCCCGCGAGATGCAGTCCTGCTGGTGCGGCAGATACCACCAGTCGGGCGTGCCCATGTTCTGGAGCGTGTGACCCTGGCCCATGCCCCAGATGGACACCGGCGGGTGCTTCGCATCGCGCGCTCGCTCGGGCGAGGTGACGATGACGCACACGCCGCCATCGGTGATGAGACAGCAGTCGAGGAGATGCAGCGGTTCCACGATGGGCCGCGACGCCTGGTGGTCCTCGATGGTGATGGGCTCGCGCATCACGGCGAGCGGGTTGCGCGCCGCGTTCCGGCGACCATTGACCGCCACCCAGCCGAGCTGCTCGCTGGTCGTGCCGTAGAGCGCCATGTGGCGCCGGGCACCCATGGCGCTGTTGGCGGCGTTGCCGAACATGCCCCAGATGCCCCACGAGTCACCACCGCCGGCCGACGCGTCGAACTTCGAGCCGCCGGTCTTGGCGGCGTCACCGAAGACGCACGCGACCACGTTCGCCATGCCCGCATCGATGGCCAGCGCCGCCTGCTGGATGAGCACCCCGGCCGTGGCACCGCCCATGGACAGCGAGCCGGTCACCTTGGGGTCGATGCCCAGGTGCTCGCCCAGCGCCAGATAGTGCTTGGGTCCCTCGGGCGAGGTGGTGCCGGGCATCGTGAGCAGCCCGTCCACCTCGTCCTTGGCGATCCCCGCGTCGTCGAGCGCGTCCCGGAACGCCTCCGTGGCGAGCGACATCGCCGTCTCGCCCGGCAGCTTCCCCTGCCGACTCGCACCCACGCCCGCGATCGCGGCACGCTTCCAGGCCATCGTCCTCCCTGCCTCTACCTGCCTTCGAACACCGGCGGTCGACCCTCGCGGAAGGCCTCCCGACCCTCCGCCCGGTCCGCCGACTGTGACAACCACGCCCACAGCAGCCGATCGAGATCGAGACCCGCCGACAGCTGGAGCTCGCCGGCTGCCCGCAGGCTCTGCTTCGCCGCGATGAGCGACAGCGGCGCCATGGCCGCGACCCGCTCCGCGATGGCCGATGCCCGGGTCGCGAGCTCCTCGTCCGGCACCACGTCCGAGACGAGACCCACCCGCAGCGCTTCCGAGGCATCCACGGCCTCGCCCGTGAGCACCATGCGTGCCGCGACCGCCGCGGGGACCGCGCGCGCCAGGCGCTGGATGCCGCCGCTGCCGGGCATGCTCCCGATGCGCAGCTCCGTGAGCGCGAAGCGGGCACGCGCCGCGGCGATCCGGATGTCGCAGGCGAGCACCATCTCGAAGCCACCCCCCACCGCAGGGCCGTTGACGGCCGCGATGACCGGGGTCCGCAGCGCGTCGAGGGGCGCCGCGATGGATGCCGGCGCATCGACCAGGGGATGGCCCGCCACGCGTGCGGCGCCCTCCTTGAGGTCCGCGCCGGCACAGAACGCCGGCCCGGCGCCGGTGAGCACGATGACCCGGATATCCGGGTCGGCGTCCAGCTCGGCGAGGCCCGAGGTCAGGGCGGCGCGCATGGCGCGGTCGACCGCGTTGCGCTGCTCGGGTCGATGGAGCGTCACCCAGCCCACGGCGCCACGGCGCTCCAGCAGCAGCGGCTCGGTCATGCCGGGCCCCCCGATGGGATGGCGCGCGACCCCGGGACGTCACGCAGCACCGCCATCGCGCACACCAGGAGCGTCATGCGAACACCCCGCGCGCGACGTGGTCCTCATACTCGGCGTCGTCCATGCCCAGCACGTCGCGGGCGATCTCCCGCGTGTGCTGGCCCAGGAGCGGCGCGGCGGACCGTGGCCCCAGCTCGTCACGATCGGAGACGAAGGGCGCGCGATTGACCACGGTCGGACCCATGTACGGGTGGTCCAGGCGATACCACGTGCCACGTGCCACGAGCTGCGGGTCGTCGAGCAGGTCGGCGGGTGTCTGCACCCGCGCCGCGGGGATGCCCCGCTCGGCCAGCCGGGCGGCGAGCTCCTGGGCGTCCCAGGTGCGGGTCACCCCCGTCACCAGCGCCTCGAGGTCGTCCTCGTTGGCCTTGCGATGCGCGAGCGACCCGAAGCGCTCGTCGGTCAGCCACTCCGGGTGGCCGAGGACCTCGGCGAACGCCAGCCACTCCGCGTCGGTGCGCACCGCGATGGCGCACCAGCGATCATCGCCCGCGGTCGGGAACACCCCGTGGGGCGAGGCATCGGGCGACCGGTTCCCCTGGCGCGTGGGACCCACCCCGTCCACGCCGCTCGCGACGATGGCCGGACCGAGCATGTTGACCGTCGACTCGAACTGCGAGAGCTCGATGACACCACCCTGGCCGGTGCGCTGGCGTCGGTCGATGGCGGCCAGGAGACCCACCAGCGCATGACCCGGGTTGGGCACGTGGTCGGGGTAGTGGGTGCCGGTGCCGACGGGCGTCCGGTCCGGCCGGCCCGAGAGCCAGACGAGACCCGCCAGCGCCGAGATGGTCGAGCCGAACCCCACGTAGCCGCGATGCGGACCGTCATCGCCCTGCATCGGCATGGACAGGTAGATGATGGACGGATTGATGGCCGCGATCGACGCGTGGTCCATGCCCCAGCGTTCCATGACGCCCGGCCGGAAGTTGTTGGTGAGCACCGAGGATGCCGCCGCCAGCCGGCGCGCGATGGCCGGTGCCTCCGGATGGGTCATATCGAGCGCGAAGGACTTCTTGGAGGAGTTGCGCGACGCGAAGTAGCCGGACCCCTCGAGACCCTCCGCGCCCCTGCGGTACGGGGGCGCCAGCCGGAGGTTGTCCGGCCGCTTGCGCGATTCGATCTTGATGACCTCCGCGCCGCTGTCCGCGAGCAGCTTGGTCACGAGGGCGCCCGCACCCACCCAGCAGTAGTCGAGGATGCGCAGGCCCCGCAGCGGTCGGTCCATGGTCAGGATGCGTCGGAGGTCGCGACCAGCGGTCCGACCGAGGCGGATGGCAGGGCCCCGTGCGCCCCGGCGACGACGGCGGCGGACCACTCGGCGGCGCCGTGCCCGTCCGATGCATCGCTGATGGTGGGCGCGGCGTGTGGCGCGGGCCCTCGATCCCCATCGAGCCGATAGGGACGGCCGGGGACACGGACCGGTCGGCCGAGCTCCGGCGGTGTGACCTCCCGGAAGAAGTCCCGTGCCTGCAGCTGGGCATCGCTGAACAGGTCCGCGATCCGGTTGACCGGTGCCAGCGCGATGCTCCGTCGCTGCGCCTCGCGGTACAGCTCCTCGCGCGTGCGGCTCGCCGTGAACCGCTCGAAGACCTCGCGGAACCGGGCGATCGACTCCGCCCGCTGGCGATACGGGAAGTCCTGCCAGGGCGGCGTCAGCAGCTCCTCCGCATCCGGGGTCCCCTCCTCCACCAGCCAGCGGGTCAGCTCGGTCCAGGCACGTGCCGTGCCCAGTCGGCCGGCGACCATGCTCACGTACCCGTCCGCACAGGCATAGATGCCGGTCCCCGCCTCGCGCGGGAAGTCGCCGGCGCGGCGGCGGACACGACCCGTCAGGTCGTACTGCGGGATGGCGTCCTCGAGCGCGGCCGCGACCGCCTCCTGTGCGGAGACGTCCAGATGGCGACCCTCGCCGTCATGCCCCCGGGCGATGAGTCCCACGAGCGCCGCCACGGCACCGAAGATGGATGCGGCCAGCAGGCTCTGACCGCCATGGACCGCCACGGGCTCCGCGTCCGGATACCCACCCAGCGAGAGCAGCCCACCGGCGGCGAGCGTCGTCAGGTCCGTGGCGGGTCGGTCCACGAGCGGCCCCTCGCTGCCGTAGGCGCTGATGGTGACGCGCACCAGGTCGGGGCGCGTGGCCCGGAGCACCGCGGGATCCAGCCCCAGCTGCGCGAGGTCGGCGGAGCGCCACCCGTCCAGCAGCACGTCCGCCGCCGTCACCAGTCCCAGGAACGTGGCGCGTCCATCCGGCGTGGCGAGATCCACGACCACCGTCGAGCGCTTGTTGAGGTTGACGAACCAGTCGAACGCGCTGGCCGTCCCCTCGGGTGTCTCGACGAGCGGGGGGAGCCGGCGAGTGGGGTCACCCGTCGGCGGCACCACGCGCACCACCTCGGCACCCAGGTCGGCCAGGAGCCGGCCGGCGTAGGCACCGAACTCATCGGTCGCATCCAGGACGCGGACCGACGCGAGGGGCCGTGTCGCCTCGGGAGCTCCGTCCCGGGCAGGGTCAGCTGGCATCGGTACCCTTGAGCACGAACACGTCCCACTCGTCCATGAGACCCACGATGCGTCGATATCGATCGAGCGCGGTGGAGGAACGCGCCACGACGCCGTTGAGGAGCGCGTTCGCGACCGCCATCGCCGAGACGAACGAGTTCTGTGCCGAGACGCCCGACGCGAGGACGGGCAGCACCACGTCCACGAGCTGACCCACCGGCGAGATGGGCGTGTCCGTGACCGCGATGACCGCCGCCCCCTGTCGCTTCGCGTGACGCGTCACACGCACCGTGTGCGAGGCATAGGGCGGGAACGTGAACACGAGCAGCGCGTCGTCCTCGGTGAGCGACAGCAGCTGGGGCGCGACGGAGGCGTCCGCGCTCAGGAGCGTCACGTCGCCGCGCATCCGGTCAAGGACGAGCGACGAGTAGGACGCCACGCTGTGGGACGTCTGGCCACCCAGGACGAAGATGCGTCGGGCATCCGTGAGGATGGTCACGGCCCGCTCCAGGTCCTCGATGGTGATGTTCAGGATGCTCCGGCGCAGGTTCTCGAGGTCGTGCTCGAAGGAGCGCGCATAGATGGTCTCGCCGAGGTGCGCCGTCTGTGCCCGGTCACCCTCCACGGGCGCGGCGTTCGCCCGGATCTGGGACCGGACGAGCTGACGCACCCGGTCCTGGAGCTCCTGGTAGCCGTCCAGGCCCAGCCGGTACGCGAAGCGCACAACGGTCGATGGGCTGACGCCGAGACGAGCCGCCATCTTGTCCACGGTGGCGAACGCCACGAACTCGGGGTCCTCCACGATCGCCTCGGCGATGCGCTTCTGGGACTGGGTGAGCTCGTCATAGCTGCGCCGCAGCTCGGCGATGACGTTGGGGGGTGCCGCCTGCTCGGACATCGCCGTCACCGCGCGATGGACAGGAGGCCGTACCCCGGGTACGTCTCCGCCCACTTGTCGGGATACGCCCGATCGAGGCCCTTCGTGAAGTACGTGGGCACCGTGGTGTCGATGATCACGTCCAGGACGTACGGTCGCCCGCTCGCGAGCGCCCGGTCGAGCGCCGGCCGGAACTGCTCCGGTCGCTCCACGCGCTCGCCCAGCGCGCCGTAGGCCTCGGCGAGCTTCACGTAGTCCGGGTTGTAGGGCTCGCCGGTGTCCACGCGCGTGAACGAGTACCAGGGGTGCGTCCGCTTGTGGGCCGCCATGGCGCCCTTGCGCTCGATGCCCAGCTCGTTGTTGTCGAGGATGACCCAGATGGCCGGCAGGTCGTACTCGACCGCGGTGCCCAGCACGTTGGAGACCATGTTGAAGGCGCCATCGCCGGTGAGCGCGATGGCCGGCCGGGAGCGATCCCCCGCCACGGCACCCACGACCCCCGACGATGCCCAGCCCATCTCCGCCATGCCCGGGTTGATGTACCACTGGTCGGGTCGCCGGATGGTCATGTAGACCTCCGCATACTGGATGACGTCGCCGATGTCGATGAACACGCGGCCCGTGTCGCCGAGCGCCTCGCCCAGCTCGTATGCGAGACGCGCCGGATGGAGTGCGTCACCACCGGCCACGAGCAGCGGTGCGATCTCCTCCTGCCACGCGGCATGCCACTCGCGCGTCCGGCCCACCCACGCCGACCGGTCGGGCTGCGCGTCGCTCGGCAGCGCCTCGTCGAGGTCCTGGAGGAAGCCCGCCGCGTCCGCGACCACGCCCACCGCCACCGGATAGTTCCGGGCGACCTCCGCGGGGTCCAGGTCCGCCTGGATGATGCGCGTCCGGGGGACGTCGTAGATGCGACCCTGGCGCCAATTGCTGGTGTGGTTGTCGGAGAACCGGGCCCCCACGGCCACGACCACGTCGGCCTCGCGGGTGGCCTCCGCGGCCGACTGGGTGCCGGACCGACCGACACACCCCAGCGACAGCGGGTGCTCCTCGGAGATGGCGCCCTTCGCGGTGAGCGTCGTGACCACGGGCAGCTGGAGCCGCTCCGCGAGCGCCGCGAGCGCGGCCGGTCCGCCAGCCGAGCGGACGAGCCCGCCGCCCGCGAGCAGGACGGGTCGTTCGGCGTCACGGATGAGCTCGGCGGCTCGCGCCACGCTGTCCCGGTCCGCGCGGGGTCGGAACGAGACGGTGCGGGTCGCGCTCCCCTCGACCTCCCCCTCCACGAGCGCCGTCTGGATGTCGAACGGCAGCTGCACGAAGACCGGGCCCGGCCGGCCGGCCAGCGCCGTCTTGTAGGCCGTGTTCAGGACATCGATGACGGTGTCCGGGCGCACGCACATCCAGACGCCCTTGGTCACGGGTCGGAACACGTTGAGCGCGTCCTCGTGGCCCTTGTAGTAGAGCTCCTGCATGCCGCCCTTGCCCAGGAAGTGGGTCGAGCCGGCGCCCGCGATGATCATCACGGCGGAGGTGTCGTGCATCGCGGATGCCGCGCCGCCCACGCAGTTGAGGAGCCCCGGACCCTTGGTCACGACGACCGGCGCGATGCGTCCCGTGGTCCGGTAGTAGATGTCGGCGGCATGGATGGCGTTGTGCTCGACCTTGCCCTGGATGCCCTGGAGCTTGGGGTGGTCCACGAGCGCGTCCAGGAAGGGCCAGATGGCACCCCCCGCGTATCCGAAGTAGTGCTGGACCCCGATCTCCTCGAACCAGCTGGCGACCGCGTCGACGACGCGCATTGGACCCTCCTGCACCCCGTTTCCATGAGCATCCGCCAGGATGCCGACGGCCCGCCTCACGGTCGCTCCGCCACGCCGTCGATGATGGGAACAAATTTTGTTCCTGTCAACCTGAGGTGGAAGGCGGACCGGACCGCGCCGGCATCCGCGTGCGGGTCGCGTGCCTCGGCGGCCGTGCCACCCATGGCCACCAGAGCGGTCACGCCAGCACCAGGATGCGCACCTCGGTCATGTCCTCGATGGCCCAGCGGAGACCCTCCCGGCCGAGACCCGAGTCCTTGACCCCGCCGTAGGGCATGTGGTCGATGCGGTAGGTGGGCACGTCGTTGACGATGACGCCACCGACCTGGAGCTCCTCGAAGGCCTTCCAGGCGTGGGCGAGGTCGTTCGTGAAGAGACCCGCCTGGAGCCCGAACCGGCTGTCGTTGACCTCGGCGAGCACCGCGTCGAAGTCCTCGAAGGGTGCCGCGACCACGATCGGTGCGAAGGCCTCCTCGGTGCAGATGGCCTGTTCCTTGGGTACGTCCGTGAGCAGCGACGGCGGGAACCAGGCGCCCTCCCCTCGTCCGCCGAACACCAGCTGCCCACCCGCGGCGACCGCCTCGTCCACCCAGCGCTGGGTGCGGGACACGGCAGCCGGGTCCACCATCGGGCCCAGGTCGGTGGCCGGATCCATCGGGTCGCCCGTGACCAGCTCCTGCGCGCCCGCCACGAACCGCTCCATGAAGGTGTCCCAGACCGAGGCGTGGACATACATCCGCTGCACGCTGATGCACAGTTGGCCGGCGTACTTGTAACCACCCTGGAGGCAGCGCAGGACCGCGCGATCGATGTCCGCGGTCGAATCCACGATGACCGCCGCGTTGCCACCCAGCTCCAGCACCACCTTCTTGCGACCCGCCCGCGCCTTCATCGCCCAGCCGACCGCGGGCGACCCGGTGAAGGTGAGCAATCGGAATCGGTCGTCCCCGACCATCCTGTCACCCAGCTCCCGATCCATGGGCAGCACCGACAGGGCACCCTCGGGGACGCCCGCCTCGACCAGGATGCCCGCGAGGGCGAGCAGCGCCAGGGGCGCCTTGGAGGGCGGCTTGAGCACGATGGGGCAGCCCGCGGCGATGGCGGGCGCCAGCTTGTGGACCGCCAGGCCCAGCGGCAGGTTGAAGGGGCTGATGGCGGCGACCGGGCCGATGGGGAAGCGGCGCGTGATGCCCCAGCGGCCCCTGCTGGCCGCGTTGAGGTCGAGCGGGATGGTCTCGCCCGTGATGCGCTCCGCTTCCTCCGCCCCGATCCGGAACGCGAGCGCGGTGCGCTCCACCTCCGTCGTGGCATCCCGGATGGGCTTGCCCGCCTCGAGCGTGATCGAGCGAGCGAGCTCGTCGCGCCGTTCCAGGACCAGCCGCGCCGTCTCACGCAGGATGCGGCCGCGCTCATAGGCGGGCAGCGCGCGCATGATGGGCAGCGCGGCCTCGGCAGCGACGGTCGCCGCCTCCAGCTGCTCCGGGGTGGCCTGGTAGGTGCGTCCGGCGAGCTGCCCCGGATGGGCCGGGTCGAGCACGTCGAGCACCCTCGGCGACCGCTCCCAGCGGCCCGCGACGAGGATGGGTGCAGGGTCGGCGGACGTGCGGGTCATGAGGCTCCTCCCTCGGGGACGACCTGGCGGGCACGGATGCCCGATGCGACGACGGGCGCGGCGAGGGCGACGGATGCCACGACCAGCGCGACCGGCAGGGTGACGATGGACAGTGCACCCGCGACGCCCGCCGGGGTGGCCAACAGCGCGGCGGCCCGGAAGGTCCCCGTGGCGGCGATGGCGTCGCCGCGCTCGTTGGGTGCCACCGCGTCGTTGGCGAGCGAGGGCCCGAGCGTGGTCAGGATGCCGGATCCCGCGCCACCGACCGCCATGAGGATACCCACCGCGACCGCCTCACCGGCCACGAACGGGATGATCGCGAGCGACACGCAGGACATCACCACGGCCGCCTCCACCAGCTCTCGCGAGCGGGTGGGTGTGATCCGGATGAGCATCCCCGATCCTGCGAGCGCCGCCAGGTTGGCGAGCGCCAGCAGCGCTCCCACCATGGACGGACCAAGGCCAGCGGCCGTGAGCGCCACCGGCACGAACGAGTTGAGCATCGACCGCCAGCCGGCCGTCGCGAAGCTGCTCCAGCACGCCACGTCCACACCCGGACGGCGCCAGATATGTCGACCCCGGCTGCGCGTGCGCCGGTCGAACGGTGTCAGCCGGCGCATCCACAGCGAGAGCCCGCCGCCCACGACGCCGCTGACCACGCCCAGGACGAGTGCCAGGTCCAGGGACTGCGTCGCGACGAGTCCCGCGACCGCGGGCGCCACCAGCATGCCCACGCTGCCGAGCGCCTGGAGCCAGGCGAGCGGCCGCACAGAGTTGCTCGAGCCACGCACGACGTGCGTCTGGCTCGCGGTCCAGAACAACGCCCGCGACGATCCCTGGAGCATCTGCGCCAGGAGGAACGCGAGGAGCGAGGTGTCCACGAGGAGCAGCGCGTACGAGCCCCCCATGGCCAGGCACCCCACGCCGATGATCGCTCGGTCGGGATAGCGGCCCAGCAGCCAGGGCAGACACAGTCGGAACAGGAACTGGGCCACGGCGGAGAACGCCGTGAGCATCCCGACCGCGGCCGCGTCATACCCGGCCGCGAGCGCCAGCAACGGCAGGGCCAGCGTCCCCACGCCGAGCGAGAACGAGAAGCCCATGATGGTGCCGATGGTCGCGACGCCCTGGGCAGACGTCATCCCCGGCTCGTCCACGGACGCGCCGGGCGGCGGACCACTCACCGGGTGCGCCACGAGCCGGTCAGTCGACGAGCTGGTATGACCCGCGAGTCACGCGTCCACGCACGCGCGGGAACACCTCATGGGCGAACTGGATCGCGAAGTCCTCGACGTCCAGGTCGCCAGCCGGGAACGGCCACGCGACGATCTCCGAGATCCCCTCGGCCTCCAGCGCCCGGATGCGCTGGGCGACCTGTTCCGCGGTGCCGCACAGCGACAGCACGTCGAACGCGCCACGGGGGATGAGGCGTCGCAGCTCGGCCATGACCGGGGGCGACCACTCGTGCGGCGCGTCACGCAGGAAGGCCCGGAACTCATCCGCCCCCTCCCCCAGCTCGACGCCCTCGAGGAGGCCCGTGACGATCGCGCGACTGCTCCAGAGTGCGTGGCTGACACCCCGTCGGACACCGTCCGGGATCGGGTCGTCGGCATGCTCCAGGATGCTCACGTAGAGCCACGAGGCGAGCCGGATGTCATCCCAGGTGCGTCCGGTCTTCGCCAGACCGCGCCCGATCTCCCCCTTGGCCCACGCGACGCCGGCCGGGGTCGCGAAGCTGCCGATGAGCACCCCGTCCGCGACCGCACCGCCGGTGGCCAGGATCTGGGGACCGCGGCCCGCGACCCACACGGACGGTGCGTCCTGCGGCCGGAGCGGGAAGTCCAGCGTGCCGGCCACGAACCTGACCACCTCGCCGTCCACCGTGATGCGCTCGTTGGACCACAGACCGCGCATCACCTCGATGCTCTCGCGGATCCCCACGGCGGGACGCACGGAGGCGTATCCGGGCATCGTCTCGAAGTGGCTGCCGGCGCCGAGCATGATGCGCAGTCGGCCATGCGATGCCTCGCCGAGCGTGGCACCGGCCTGTGCCGTCAACGCCGGATGGCGGGTATACGGGTCGGTGACCGTGATGCCCAGGCCGATGCGGCTCGTGCCGGCAGCAGCGAGCGCGAGGCGCACCCAGACATCCCGGGTCCACTTCTCGTCCGCGTGCGTGAAGCTGTCATAGCCCAGCTGTTCGCAGAGCTGCACGAAGGGCACGAACCGATGCGCCGGCTCCTCGCCCAGCGATGCGATCGAGAACTGCACGCGTTCCTCCCCCGCCCGCCGGTCGTCTCGCCGCCGCGAGACACGGGATCCCGGCGCAACGGATCGTAGCACGCATACCGATCGGCAACAAAGTTTGCTGTCGCCGGCGCGGGCCTGCGCCATCCCGGGTCGGACGAGGCGCCGCGCCGCGCCTCGCGACCGCGCTCGGCCGACCCGCCCAGTCTACGGGTCGGTCGGCTCCGCCCGTGGGTCGGTCGGCTCGGTCGAGGGGTCGGTCGGCTCGGCCGCGCTGGGCCACAGCGAGAGGTCCAGCTCCGGCACCAGCGTCTGGAGTCGGAGCGCATCCGTTCGATAGCGCGTCCGGAGGGCGCGTTCCCGCCGCGGGTCCAGGACGACCTTCTCCTTCTTGGTGACGTTCACCTCGGCCGCGAGCGCCTCCTCGGACGGCACGTGCGGCGGCACCCCCACGAACTCGAAGGTCCGTGCGATCTGACCGAGCGGGTCCGCGTTGCACGCCTCGAACTGGAGCACCAGGAGCTGCTCCCGCGGGAATACCTCGAGGATGGACTCGACCTGGTCCGCGTACTGGCTGCGCGTGAACGATTCCTCCACGGCGCGCCGGCTGTACATGCTCTGGGTCATGCCCCGCTTCGTGTTGCGGGTGCGGAACCGCTCGAGGAACGCGCGACCGGAGATGTACCGGTCGAGCGGGTCGCGGAGGATGAGGATGATGCGCGTGTCCGGCGCGGCCTCGCGGAGCATCGCGGGCACCCAGAACAGGCGCATGTAGCTGGGTGACTTCTCGCCCGCGATGTGGCCCGGCGGTCGCGGGAAGTACCGCTCGTAGGTCGTCCCATCCTCCGGCGTCGGCCAGCTCTCGAAGAACTGGTCGAACCAGTGGAGCTCCCGCGCCGGACCATGGATCATCGGGTGGTTGCTCATGAGTCGACGCCAGCGGGTCGTGCCCGCCTTCTCCGCCCCGGCGATGACGAAGTCGGGCGGCCCGGTGACCCAGCCCTCCGGGCACTCCGGGATGGATGGCCGACCCTTGTGGATCGCCGCATCCCGGCCGCGCTGGTCCGCGGGGATGGTCTCCGGATGGGCCGGCTGGAGCCGCTGGCGGATGCGTGCGGGCAGCACGAACCTCACGCGACGGGATCCTGGTCCGTGGCGCGGTGCACCGGCACCCCGTCGCTCACTCGAGGTAGTCCTTGAGCTTGCGGCTCCGGGACGGGTGGCGCAGCTTGCGGAGCGCCTTCGCCTCGATCTGGCGGATGCGCTCGCGGGTCACGTTGAACTCCTTGCCCACCTCCTCGAGCGTCCGGGCGCGCCCGTCCTCGAGACCGAAGCGCAGCTGGAGCACGCGTCGCTCGCGACCCGACAGCGAGTCGAGCACCGCCTCCACCTGCTCCTTGAGCAGCTGGTGGGACGCGGCCTCCGCGGGCGCGAGGGCGGCCCGGTCCTCGATGAAGTCACCGAGGTGGGAGTCCTCCTCCTCGCCGATGGGTGTCTCCAGCGACACCGGCTCCTGGGAGACCTTGATGATCTCACGCACCTTGTCAGGGGTCACCTGGACCTCCTGGCCGCGCGACATCGCCTCGGCGATCTCCTCCACGGTAGGCTCGCGGCCCAGCTCCTGGAGCAGGCCACGGGACACCCGGATGAGCCGGTTGATGGTCTCCACCATGTGGACCGGGATGCGGATGGTCCGCGCCTGGTCCGCGATGGCACGCGTGATGGCCTGGCGGATCCACCAGGTGGCGTACGTGGAGAACTTGAAGCCCTTCTCGTAGTCGAACTTCTCGACCGCGCGGATGAGGCCGATGTTGCCCTCCTGGATGAGGTCCAGGAAGCTCATGCCCCGACCGATGTACTTCTTGGCGATCGAGACGACCAGGCGGAGGTTCGCCGAGGTCAGGTTCTCACGCCCCTCCTTGCCGATGCGGACCAGCACGCCCCGACGGTCACGGGCCTTGATGTGGGCCTGGCTCATCTCGGGATCCCAGCCCATCTCGGCCATGATGTCCGCGTCCTGGGGCGCGAGGATCCAGCGCTGGAGCGACTCGTGGGCGAGGCCCTGCGTCCAGTCGTAGACGGCGCGCAGACCGGGGTTGTCGCGGGCCTCCAGGTCACCGCTGTGGACGACCATGTAGGACCAGTCGACGAGCGTCCGGAACGCCTCCGCATCCGGTGTCTCCGCGAACGCCGAGAGTCGCGCCTTGGCGTCCTTGAGATGCCCCTTGGTGGTGTCGCTGGGTGCCGGATCGGCACGCTGCGCCTTGTTCAGCTCCTTGGTCACCGTGTCCGGCGCGGCGCCCAGCAGCCCTTCCGCCGCGGACGCGACGAACGCGCCCCGGACGATGCGGTCGCTCTCGTCCTTGTAGGGCAGCTGGTGCTGCGGGAACTTGGTGCGGGTCTTCTTCTCGGTGTCGTTCTGGGTCCACTCCCAGAGCGACAGGACGGCCTTCCAGGGCTCCTCGACGATCTGCTCACCGAGCTCGATCGACTTGGCGAGGACGACCTCCTCCTCGGCGTTGAGGAGCGGGACCTTGCCGATCTCCTTGAGATACATCCGGACCGGGTCGTCGATGCCGACCATGTCCGCCTGGAGCTGCTCCAGCTCCTCCGGTGTGGGCTCCTCCTGCTCCTCGGAATCGAGCTTGGCGGGCGGCTCCTCCCAGGGCTGTCGCTGGTTCTCGGCGACGGCGACCTCCACGCCCAGCTCCGCGGCCAGGCCCTTGGCCGCCGGCGCGTCCTCGTCATCGTCGGTGTCGTTCTTGTTCGTGCCCAGCTCATCGTCCAGGTCACGGCGCTTGCCGCGCTCCAGGACGGAGGCGACGAGCAGCTTGTCGGTGGGATCTGCAGCGGTCATTCGGTGCCCTCAGGATACGGTCTGGTGGGTGGGTGATGGTCGACGTTGGGAGAGCAGCGAGCCGTCCCGCTGCCGCAGGTCGAGCGCCAGTCGACGCTCCTGGAGCTCCAGCACATCGCGCCGGAGCCGTTCCCGCGTGGTGTCGTCACCCGCCGACTCGGCGTCGGCGAGCTCCGCGCGCTTGTACTCGAGCAGGTCCGCGAGACGGGCTCGCTCGATGGTCAGCAGGCTCTGGTCGAGGGCCTGACGGATGGCCACCTGGGTGTCCGGCAGCGGGTCCGAGCGCGCATACAGCGTCCGGGCGACCGCCTCCGCGGTGGGTTCGAGGCTCGCCAGGAAGGCGGTCCGGTCGAAGGGCTCGGGAGCCGCCACGAGCGCCGTGTACAGCTGGCGGGCGGGTGTCGTCGTGAGCGCGTCCGAGGCCAGACGGCCGGCGGCGACCGGGATGAGCTCCGGACGCATGAGCAGGAGCCGCAGGAGGGTCGATTCGACCGGCTCCAGGGCCCGGTCCACCGAGCGCGGGTCGAGCGCACCCGGGCTGGCCAGCACCGCCTCGAGGCTGATGCGGGTCCCCGCGTGGTCACCCGGCTGGCGACCCCCGGCGTCGGGACGCTTGAGCGCCTCGAGGAGCACCCGCTCATCGACACCCGAGCGACGGGACAGCAGCTGGAGATAGCCGTCACGACGCACCGGATCGGCGATGGTCCGGAGCGTGGGCAGGACCGCCTCCACGAGACGCTGCCGGCCGGGCACCGAACGGATGTCCGCGCGGTCGGCGGCACGGTCGATGAGGAACTCCATGATCGGCTGGGGATGCTCCGTGGCGGCGCGCCACGCGTCCGGGTCATCGCGGATGAGCTCGTCCGGGTCGCGGCCGTCCGGCAGGCGGACCACGTCCACGTCCGTGAGGCGGCCCTTGTGCTCGCTCCGCTCGATCTGGCCGATGAGCGCCGTGAGCTCCGTGGCGCCGAATGTGGCCGCCCCCTGCCCTGCCGCATCGACGTCATAGGCGAGCGCGATGCGCGGCGCGTAGCGGGTCAGCAGCTCCACCTGGCCAGCGGTCAGTGCGGTGCCCATGGCACACACGACGTTCTCGAAGCCCGCCTGGTGCGCCATGAGGGCGTCCGTGTTGCCCTCCACGAGGACCGCGCGACCTTCCTTGCGGATCGCGCTGCGGGCCCTGTCGATGAGATAGAGCGTGCGGCTCTTGTCGAACATCGGCGTGACCGGCGTGTTCATGTACTTGGGCCGCTCGCCCCGATCCGTGGCCGGAGCAGGGCCGTCCGCGAGCACCCGACCCGTGAAGCCCGTGGGGTGGCCCTGGGCATCCCGGATGGGGAACATGATGCGAGCGCGGAACCGGTCGAACACGCCACGACCGCCTCGTGGTGCCCGGTTGCTCCGATTGACCAGGCCGGCGCCCAGCAGGTCCCCCTCGGTGACCTGGCGCTTCGTGATGAGCGCGTTGGTGAGCGCCTCCCACGAGTCCGGCGCCCAGCCCAGCTGGAACGTCTGGATCGTCTGGTCCGTGAAGCCTCGACCGTGGAGGTAGTCCAGGGCGGGCTTGCCGGCCGGATGCTCCGTCAGCACGACATGGAAGAAGGAGACGGCCGCCTCCAGGGCGTCCCGCAGCCGCTTGCGCTCCGCGTCCTCCCGTGAGGTGCGCTCGGAGATCTCCACCCCCGCACGGCCCGCGAGCGAGCGCAGGGCCGTCGGGAAGTCCACGCTGTCCCGCTGCATCACGAAGCTGAAGATGTCACCACCCAGGCCACAGCCGAAGCAGTGCCACGTCTCACGCGCGGGCGTCACCACGAAGCTGGGCGTGCGCTCCCCATGGAACGGGCAGAGGCCCTTGAGGATGGTGCCGGCCTTGCGCAGCTGGACCGTCTCACCGATGAAGTCGGCAAGATCCAGCTTCTGCTTGACCTCGGCAGCGGTACCGACGGACGTGGCGGGGATCTCCTGATGGGGTGGCGCCGATGCGGAGCCTGTGTGGTGCGGCTGAGGATCGGCTGAGAGGGTGGTATCGGGGTCGCTCGTCCGCCGCGTTCGTGCGCCGGACACACGGAGGGCCTTGTCAAGTCTTGACAAGGCGTCTGAACGTCAGTCTACCCCCTTGACAAGGTCTTGACAAGCCCCGATCAAGCGTGGACCGAGGGGCTTGACAAGGGTCTTGACACACGGTGGGCCCGTCATCGAGCGATCGTCTGGTCGTGATCGAGGCCCGACGGGACCATCGGGTGACTGCATCGGCGCGTGCGTGGGCGGCATGCTCGCCAGCGACACACGAAGTGGTGAGGTCCACGAGATGTTCGATCTCGGTTCGCGATATACACGGCAGGAGATCCATCGCGAGGTTGGGGGCGACCTGCAGAGCTATCTCCCGTCCAGGGGTGGCGAGATCGTGGCCGCGTGCCTGGAGCCACGCAAGAACCCTGATGCTCCCACGGTGATCCTGCCGGGTATCGGGCCGGGCAGGGAGCGGGACGCAACCCGACTCGTCGCCCAAGGCGGAGCGGTGCCGGTCTTCCTGAAGCGGGGCAGCAAGGCGTGGGAGTACGTCGGTGACCACCGGGTCGTGCGATCGTCGCAGGACCCGGCGGAGATCGCCGCACAGGGTCGACGTTCGGGCCGCGCAGACATCACGCGGGTGATCGTGATGACCGAGGTGGGCCACTGATCCGCACGTTCGCCTGATGGACGCGACCTGACGTCAGCGAGAGCCAGCACCACGCCCAGTGTCGAGCACCCCGCATCCCGCTGCGGCCCATTCGACTCTGCCACGACATCTCCATCGAGTCGCCTGCCTCGAGGTGCTGGAAGTGCGCACGCACGGGGGACACGCGT
The DNA here is from genome assembly GCA_019637815.1 of Chloroflexota bacterium. Taxonomy (GTDB): domain Bacteria; phylum Chloroflexota; class Limnocylindria; order Limnocylindrales; family CSP1-4; genus JAFMJV01. The sequence goes on along the minus strand of JAHBUZ010000009.1, from coordinate 50,354 downwards.
CCCGGCGAACACCGGGAGGCCGCCAAGGACGTTCGGGTCCTTCTCGACGAGCGCGGTGCCTGAGGGTCGTTGCTGCGCCACCTGCCACCGCCACAGTCCACTGTCGCGCAGTCACTCCGGGAGGTCAAACAGGCACCATGGCCCGTGGCAAGCACCCAACTCAGCACGTTGAGCACGATATCTCAGTGTATTGAGTAGATCGCCCGCAGCTCGGACCCTTCGATGATGGTAGCCAACATGATAGTCTTTCCGCTATCATGTTGGCCATGGACGGCCCGACTACGCCCGCCGCAACGCCACGAGCCAGGCTGCGCGAGATCGCCGACGAGCAGCATGGGTACGTCACGACCCGCGATGCCCAAGCGCTCGGGCTCGAACGCTACGTCCTCCCGCAACTCGCACATCGAGGGTTCCTGCGCAACGCCGGCTATGGCGTCTACCGCTTCGCGGACGCCCGGTGGGACCGTGGCGCCGACTTCATGGAGGCGATCCTGCTCGTAGGCCCCGGATCCTACCTGGTCGATGTCTCGGTGCTGGACCTGCTGGAGCTCGGGTATGTGTCGAAGGCTGTGATCCACGTGGGAACGCGGCGGCGCGTGCGCCGCGCCCTTCCCGAGACGATCCAAGTGACCACGGACGACCACTCCCTCGACGACATCACGACCTACGACGACATCCCGATCGTGACGCCGGCACGAGCGATCCTGGATTCGCGGGGCATGGTGATGACCGAGCGTCTCGTGGATGCGGCGCGAGAGGCGAACCGTCGCGGTCTGCTCGGAATCAGCGAGATGGAACGCGTGATCGGGGAGCTGGGACATGGCTGACCGATCCGACCCGGACGCGACGAAGCGAATCGCTGCGGACGTTCGTCGCGACCCTCCCCGGCATGGAGCGAGCCTCAAGGATCGGATCGCTGCGCTGCGCGACCGGGACTCTCGCGGCGCTCGGCGGCTGGAGCTTGCCGTTGCCACCGTCGTGCTTGGCCAGATGCTCCCGACCGACCTGGACGTGGCCGTCAAGGGCGGAGGCGGCCTCCGGCTCCGGTTCGGCGTTGCGACTCGGGCGACCATCGACATGGACCTGACGGTCCCCAACGATGTCACTGCCGACAGGTCCAAGGCGGTGCTCGACGATGCCTTCACCAGGGGCTGGGGGCCATTCACCGCGGTCCTCGGAGAGGCGGATGACTTCCGCCCGGATCACGTCCGGGACGAGTACGTGATCCGACGGTACCGGGCCGCGCTTTCCTACGGGCGGGACATCAAGCCCTGGACGACCATCGCGGTCGAGGTGGGTCGTGACGAGGTCGGGGGAGTCCAAGGTGCCACTCTCCTCCTCGACGACGGCTTCACCGGCCTCTTCCGGTCGCTCGGTCTACCAGACCCACAGCCGGTGCGGGTATTTCCGGTCGACTTCCAGGTCGCCCAGAAACTGCATGCCTGCACGGACCTCACACGACCCAACGAGCGCGCGCATGACCTCGTCGACCTCCAGGTGTTGCTCGCCGACACGCCGCGCCGGGAACGGCGTGCGCTGCTCCTTCCCGCGATCGATGACACGTTCCGCTACCGCCGGACCGCCTGGCCGGTCACGGTGATCCGCCAGGACGGCTGGGAGACGATCTACACGGCTGCGATCGAAGGGGTCGACGGCGTCCTGACCGACCTGGACGCCGCCATCGACTGGACGAACGAGCTCATCGCCGACATCGGTGCTCCGGACTAGGTCGACACGCATGCGTTCGCAGACTCAGAGGAGGCCGGCGAACAGTCCGTCCGACCACGTCCTCAGCAGCTCGACCCGTCGGCGCCATGTGGGGTCCTGCCAGTCGTGCAGGTCGCGAAGCATGTCCTCGAGCGCGAGGACGTCAGAGAACCCATAGGTCTCCATCGCCCAGGTCCGCCCCTCAGGTGTCACCGCACCCCACACCAGGATCGCACCATGGACCTGTACGGGCTTGGCGTCGACTCGCACCTCGTGGCTCGTGGGGTCTCGCGCCATGTCCAGGAACCACCGGAACGCCGCCCCGCCCAGGTGATGCGCGATCTGGTCGGGCGGTCGCTCGGATCGCGTGAGACGGAGGTACCGATGACCCTCGAAGGCGAGCTCGGCCTTCTGCTCACACACGAAGCTTGGGCCGTCGGGTCCTCTCTGGAGCAGGAAGTCGAGCGTAAAACGAGTCGGTGGTGTCCCCAAGGTGGGCCGGCCGAGGTAGCGATACGGCGCACGTTCGTTCGATGCCCAGATCCGGACGATGTCCTCACTGAACATGCCGAAGAGGCGCGACCGGAAGTTGTCGCGCGGCAGATCGTCGCTGCGGAACAGCGCTTCGAATGTCGGGAGCGCTTCGGCCGGCAGGCCTGACACGACGCCAGCCGAGAGGAGCTCGTGGACGAGTCCGACAGGCATGTCCTTCGCCTTCGGCGACTCCCACAGGAGGTCGAGGTCGTACTGGAGCTCGTGATGGCCGTTCTGCATGAAGTGCTGCATGAGGCCGTTCATGTCCTGTACGAGGATCGTGGCGCCGTTGTCCTCATACGTGAGGTCCCAGTCGTCGGCCTCGCGCGGTAGCAGCTCGATGTCGCCGTCGCTCCACGAGAACTTCCCGTCAGGATCGTACGGGATGCTCGCTCCGATCTCCACGACTTCCTCGTCCGTTGGCCCTGGTCCATCTTCCATGACGCGCGTCTCCGATCTCTCTCAGGGTCAAGCACCACAACGACCAAGCCGTGGCACCGACGCGCCTCCAAGGGGCTGCTCGCGGACCCACAGAACGTACAGACTACGACCCTGTAGCAGCCGCGAGGCGGCCATGATGGCGCGAGGATGCTGCATAGCCGTGCCATCTCGATCGGCGCGAACGAGACGCGATCTCGTGAGCCATCCAAGGTGACTCACGTGGTCGTGGACATCGCAGCGGCCGTCACGTAGAGACCGATGCCGTACACCGCGTGGGTCCCCAGGTTGCGGAGCCGCGTGGCACGTGGATCGGCGGAACGAGAGCCGGCGAAGCCGGCCCCCATGGCGGGCTGCATCACGAACCACGGCGCCACGACCGTGCCGAGGCCGACCGCCATGGCCGGCCAGGGCGTCGGGTCGTGGAGCCACGCCGGGCCCACGATGGCCACCAGGACGGCCGCGAACACGATCCCGATGGCGTAGTGGACGCACCAGCCCAGCTGGCGCTCGCTGCGCACCGGCGCCGACGCCGCGATCCGCTCATGGGTGAACCGACCGGCGGGCAGATGGCCCACCCAGCGACCCAGGAGCGCGTAGTCGAGGGTGGGGACCCCGAACCCGCGCCGGAGGACGAACGCCCAGACGTCCATCAGCATCGCCGCGCCGAGGCCCATCACCGCGACCCGGACCAGGGTGTCCACGACGTCGGGCGTCATCGGTCGAGCCCGGTCGACCCGGTGCGCCTGATGGGCGATCGACCATCGAGCAGCCGTCCCAGTCGCGCCAAGGGGCTCGTGCGATAACCATCGGCGTCGCGTTTCCCATCGCCCAGGCCCCAGTCCACGACGATGTGACCGAGCCACGCCATGCCCCCCACGAGCCAGAACGGTGCCAGCGCGCCCGACACGCCGAGCGCGATGAGGACGACCGAGGGCAGCGGATGATGCAGGAGCGCGAATGGCCGACGTGCTCGCGCGGGCAGCTGACCCGGAGCGTGTGGCTGACCCCAGCCGAGCAGCACGCTGAGATGTGGCGCGATCCCGAACAGCAGCAGCGGCACGAGACCCACGGCGAGGTGCTCGGCCTGGACCCCCGCGAACAGCCCGATGGCGAGACCGGGCACGAGCCACATCGTTCGACGCCGCAGCCAGCGGTCCCTGCGGCTGGACGCGGTCGGGCCGGCGCGTCGCGCGCCGCCCGACCATGACGTGGTCATATCCGTCATGACCCGACCTCGACGACATCCCGGGGCTCGAGGACGACCACCGCGGTGGGATGCGAGCGGTGTCGGACGAGCGCGTCGATGTCGCTCCCCCATCCGGGGTAGTCGGCCAGGGTGGTCAGGAGGCGATCACGCTCGGCACCGACCGCCACCCTGGCACGCACGGCTCGAGGGCCGTCGGGCAGCTCCACCATCGCGTCCGGGTGCGCCTGGAGGTTGAGCCACCACGCCGGGTCGGCATGGCCCCAGCCGTTCATGGCGAGCGTGACCAGGTCCCGTCCGTCCTCGGAGTAGCCGATGATGGCCTCGCGTCGCCGGCCGGAGCGCCGGCCCGTGGTCACCAGGCGCAGCATCCCGAACCGGGCGCCGGCTCGAGGGCTCGTGAGACCGAAGTGACCTCCGGTCATCCGGACCGCGGCTCGGTGCAGGGACCAGAACGTCCGGACCAGCACCCGCGGGGGCAGCGAGGTCGCGGGATCCGATGCGGCGGTCACGCGGCACCGCCGGGAGTCGTGACGGCAGTCTGTGGGCGAGCGACCGCGGCCAGACCGTCGTGACCGGTGGACCGCGCGGCCACCTCGACCATGAGCGGCGCCTCTCGGCGGAAGCCCTTGATGGTCATCCACAGACCCAGTGACAGCTCCCAGATGAAGATCGGCGCGACGCCGATGGCATGCCAGGCCGTGCCGTCCTCGGTCATGCCCAGGACATAGCCGACGACCCAGGACCCGAACACGGGCGCCCCGATCAACCCCAGCAGCGGGATCGCGCGCGGCACGAGTCGCGAGCGGTACATCAGCCCGCCAAGCAGCAGGGCATTGAGGGCGGGGACGCCGGTCCCCAGCACGAACGACCAGTCACGCACGGCCACCAGCGACGCCCCGGCGGCCAGGAAGGACGACGCGTCGGTCGCGGTGGCGGCGGACTCCCGGAGCGTCACGAGCGCCAGGATGGTCACGGTGCCGATCATGAGGACCGCCGCCTCCAGGATGCGCGTGGTCACGAATCCCAGGGCGAAGCCCTCGTGCTGGCGCTTGACGACGGAGTAGAGCGCGACCGCGGTGCCGATGCAGGCGAGGGCGTTGACGATGTCCAGCAGGGCGCCGAGCCGCACCTGGCCGTCGGCGCCCGTTCCGAGGATGAAGCCCGGGTCGGTCACCGCGGGGTCGAGCAGCAGGACGGCCGGGATGGAGCTGACGAAGGTGATGAGATAGAGGATGCCCGCCGCGAGGGCGGACCTGCGCATCGATGTCGTGGTCATGTGGATCCTCCTGGTCATGGGTCGGCGCGCGTCGGCGCGTCCGGGGACGTGTGACTGGGTCCATCCCCATCGATCCGGGTCACCGAGACCAGTGGCAGGCCCAGGTCACGGATGCGCTGGAGCACCCCGTGCAGGGCTGCCTGGTCCGGGATGGGTCCCTCGATGAGGGTCGTCCCGTCGCCGAGAGCGGTCACGACCAGGCCGTCGAACCACGCCGCCCATCGCGGGGCGAGCGAGCCGCGGAGCCTGATCGCGTAACGGTCGGCAGCCGGGCCACCGCCGCTGGCGGTCCGTGGTCGTGTCATGGCGCTCCTCGTGCGGGTCGTGGCTCGGGCTCCCGGTCGATCTCGATCCGGTCGGAAGCTCGTGGACCACACGGTCGGAGCGGATGTGGTGAGCGCGCATCACCAGATGTGGTGATTCGGATGGTGATTCCGCGGTCGGACGTCGGGCGCTGATCGGAGCACGCGCTCGACGACCGGCAGGCGCCTGAGCAGGCGCCTCAGAACAGGTCGAGGTCGGCCGCTGTCCGGATGGCGGCCCGGCGCCCATGCACGCCGAGCTTCGCGTAGATGTTCCGCGTATGCGTTCGGAGGGTGTTCAGCGACACGTGCAGCTCGCCTGCGATGGCGGGGCCATCGAGCTCGCTGCGCAGCAATCGCAGGACATCGAGCTCGCGCTCCGAGAGCGGCTCGATGAGCGGCTGCCGCGTCGAGGTGCGGGACTGCGGCGAGCCCGTCGAGCCCAGCAACCCACGGACGAACGGCGCGACGTCGTGCTGTGCCACCGACCGGAGGAGCGGCACCAACGCCGCCCCTTCATCGCGGAATGGGCCGACCCATCCCTGGGGTGCCGCCAGCGCGAGCGCATCGGACAGGGCATCCCGAGCGCCAGCCTCCTCACCGCGAGCGGCACGGGCTCGTGCAAGGACCAGAAGGATGTCGGCCATGCTGCCCGCCCGGCCGCCAGCCTCCGCGGCAGCGAGCAGCTCCTCGGCGAACCGGAGTGCGCCATCGACCGACCCGCCGGAGGGGTCCCGTGCCGCGCGAGCGAGCAGCAGCCGGGCAAGGGTCGCGTGCTCGTACTCGCGGAGGAACGAGCCCGGCTCGTCCGGCGAGATCGCGGCGTCGCGAGCCCATGTCTCCGCATCGGCGAGACGACCCTGGACCAGGAGTACGCGCGCCCGCATCGCAGCGATGGGCACCACGTCCGGGAACATATCCGCGTCGTACCGCAGCTGCGCCTCGTCGAACGCCGCGACCGCCCCATCCAGGTCGCCTTCGGCCCACCGGAGCCGGCCCGTCACCACCAGCTGCCGATGCGCGCTCTGCGGCAGCCCAAGGGATCCACCGAGCGCGGTCGCCGCCTCCAGCTGCCGCCGCGCCTCGTCGAGCTCATGGCGATCGACCGCCAGGCCCGCCAAGCCGACCCGCATGTCCACCACGCCACGGAGGGGCCCGCCTGCTGCCTGCTCGCCCAGATGCAGTCCGTGCTCGTACGTGCGGCGCGCATCGAGCAGACGGCCCTGCGTGAGCCGGATGTCAGCCAGCGCGATGGAGCAGCCAAGGATGTCCGCGGTGTGGCCAGCCCGATCGAGGGACACGACCGCCTCGGACCAGGCGGCATGCGCAGCATCGAGCTCACCAGCCGACCACAGCGCGAGCCCCAGCATGCCCGCCGCTCCGCCTCGCTCGAGCGGCTGGTCGTTTCCCGTGGAGTCCAGCACGGATCGGGCGTGCTCGATCGTCGACGTCAGGTCACCCCGAGTGCGGGCGAGCCCGGCCCGGTAGAGGCCGATGGCGCTCGGCAGGTGGCTGAGCACCTCGGGACGTCGAACGACCATCCCGCGCGCCACCGCATCAGCGAGCGATCGGTCATCGTGCGCCGCGGAGGACCAGCGTTCCGCCTGCTCGAGGCGACGCTCGACCCCACGAGTCTGGCCGGTCGCGAGCAGCGCACCCGCATGGGCGATGGCGATGACGGGTCGGGTATCGAACACCCCTTCGGGCAGCGCGTCCAGCCATCGCCGGAGCGTCACCTCCTGGCGTGTCGCTCGCAGCTCGTGCGCCGCGACCTCGATGAGGTCTGCGGCTCGGTCAAGGTCACCGGCCGCGAGCGCGTGACGAACCGCATCGCTTTCCGACCCCTGCTGCTCGAACCAGACGCTGGCTCGCCGATGCAGCTCGGGGATGTCGCCGGGTCGCTCATGTGCCAGTCGCGCCCGAAGGACGTCCGCGAACAGGTGGTGATACCGATACCAGACGCGCCGGTCATCGAGTGCGATGAGGAACAGGTTGTCGCGATCGAGCGCATGGAGGATCCCGCGGCCGTCGTCGCTGCCCGTGACGGCATCGCACAGGGGTCCGGAGAGACGATCGAGGATCGACGTCGCGAGCAGGAAGGCCTGGATCCTCGCCGGCTGCCGGTCCAGGACCTCGTCCATGAGGTAGTCGACGATGTACCGGTCATCCCCTGCGAAGTCGGCGATGAAGGCGCTCGGGTCGGTCCGGCCCCGCAGGGACAGCGCCACCAGTTGCAGGGCCGCGATCCAGCCCTCCGTCCTCGCCTCGAGGGAGTCCACGTCCCCGGATGCGAGCGCCAGACCCATCGGCCCGTTGAGGTACGCGTGGGCCTCATCCGCGGTGAAGCGCAGGTCGGCGGCCCGGATCTCCAGCAGCTCACCGCGTGCCCGCAGTCGCGCGAGCGGCAGCGGCGGATCCGCTCGCGTGGAGAGGATCACGGCGCACGTCACTGGCGCCCGGTCGAGGAACGAGGCGAGCCCGTCGTGGATCGCGGACGCGGTGATGACGTGATAGTCATCGAGGACCAGGGACACGCGACCACCCCACGCGTGGATCGCGTTGCTCAGCGAGGCGACGATCGCCGATGTCGTGATGTCGCCGGCGTCCAGCATCGCCCGGACCTCCGCGACATCCGGGACCACCGTCTCGAGCGCGGCCAGCACGTATCGCCAGAAGACACCCGGCTCGTCATCCGCACCGTCGAGGGACAGCCACGCGGTCGTCGCGCGGCGCACCGGATCCGCTGCCAGCCAGTCGACCAGGAGCGTCGACTTGCCGAAGCCGGGCGGCGCTGACAGCAGGACCAGCCTCGCCGACTCACTCCGGTCCAGGCGTGCGGTCAGGCGGTGCCTGGGGACGACCTCGCCGCGCGGGACCGGGGTGAAGAGCTTGGTATCGACGATCGGGCTCGCCACCGCGACATGATGCATCCTGCCCGGTCCATGGACGGGCGATGCCCAGTCGATGCGATCTGCTATATTCGTATAGCAGGAGGCGCGCGATGACCACGAAACAGCTCAACATCCGGCTGGACGCCCGGCTCGATCGCCGACTGGAGGCACTTGCGGCGCGGACGGGCCGCACCAAGACGTTCTATGCCACGGAGGCGATCGCCGGCTTCCTGGAGGACTGGGAGGACTACTTCCTCGCGAAGGATGCGCTGGAGGAGTTCCGCGCGTCCGGCGATGACGCCATCGATGTCGACAGCCTCGACTTCGAGCGACTGGGCGAGTGACCTGGGCGGTCAGACTCACACCCAAGGCGGTCAAGCAACTGTCCAAGCTGGACGTGGTGGCGCGGTCGCGGATCGAACGCTTCCTGAAGGAGGACCTTGACCGCGAGGACCCGCGATCCTCTGGCCGGTCGCTGGTGGGCGAGCCGTTCTGGCGATACCGCGTGGGCGATCACCGGATCCTCGTATCGCTCGAGGATGAGGTGCTGACCGTGCTCGTCGTCGAGGTCGCGCACCGTCGCACCGTCTATCGGGACCTCTGAGTCACCGATCGCGGCGCGTCGGGCCGCCAGGCGTCCGCGCGAGGCGCTGGCGCTCAGGAGCGTTCGCTGCCTCGGCGCATGCGGTCGAGCTCGCGGCGGACGCGCTTGCTCGGTCGGCCGGCGCCGCGCGTCCACTCCATGCCCGGCGGCAACGGCTCGACGGCCGGCGCCGGGCTGTGGTCGACGTAGCAGGTCACGGCGACCGGCGCCCCGACGCGCGCCTCGATCACGGTGACCACCTCGACGATCCGGTCGCGGTCGGCGATGCGTGCCTCCACTCGACTGCCGACCCGGACCCTCGTGGATGCCTTGGCGTCCTTGCCGTCGATCCGGACGTGGCCGGCCTCGCAGAGCTGCGTCGCGAGCGGGCGTGTCTTGACGAGGCGGACCGCGGTCAGCCACCGGTCGATGCGCGTCTCATCCAGCACCTGCCGACTCTACCGCCAGGAGACGTATTCGGGGCCACTGGTCTCCCGTGCTAGGATATTACCGGTGACGGTAATAGATGCCAGTATTACCGGGAGTACCCATGGAGTACCGACTCGACGACGACGCCCTGGTCGACTGCCTCACGGACCTGGATCGACAGCGCTGGCTGTTCGACCATCTCCCGATCGATCCCACGCATGCCGAGTGGATGCGCCGGCGAGCGTGGGTGCGGACCGTCCACGGGACCACGAGGATCGAGGGCAACACGGCATCCGACATCGAGGTGGAGGCACTCCTTGCCGGCGAGGGCAGGACCAGGCTCAGCGACCGGGAAGCCCGAGAGATCGTCGGCACCCGGGACGCGCTGGACCTGGTCGATGAGCTGGTCGTCTCGAACGTCGATCTCGATGAGGGCGTCATCCGCGAGCTGGACCGGCGGGTACTCTGGGGCCAGAGTCCGTTGTTGACCCCGGGCGAGTATCGCCGCGGCGAGAACCGTGTCATCGACGCCCGTGGGGACCCGGTATTCCAGACACCTGCATCGGGTGATGTGCCCGAGCTCATGCAGCGCTATGCAGCGTGGCTGTCGACCGCGGTCGCGCACCACGCGCCACCAGTGGCGGCCGCCCTCGCGCATCTCGAGCTCGTCGCGATCCACCCCTTCAACGATGGCAACGGTCGCACTGCGCGCGCGGTCACTCGGCTCATGCTGCTTCGCCATGGATACGCCTTCGGTGGACTCGTCTCCCTGGACGCCCAGCTCGACCTCGACCGCCCGGCATACTTCGCCGCGATCCGGGCTGCCATCGGTCGTGACTATATCCCCGGCTATGACGCCACCCCGTTCGTCCGATATCTCGTCCTGTCCATGTCCCGCGCGGCGGACCACGTCCTCGCGAGGTTGCGCAGCCTGGGTCAGGTCATGGTCGGCGTCCGTCGTGCAGTCGCGGATGGGTCGCTGCCCGCGCCGATGATCGACGGGCTTGCATACGCCTGGATCAATCGACACCTGCGAGCCGGCGACTACATCCGGATCACCGGCAGATCCGCCCAGAGCACGACGCGCGACCTGGCCATCGCGGTGCGCGAGGGCTGGCTCCGCGCGACGGGCGAGCGTCGCGGTCGACACTACCTCCTCGGCCCGGCGCTGCTCGCGACGCCGGCCTCGGGAGAGCGCACGTCGTCCGAGGCCTGAGTCGCTGCGAACCAGCGCGCCTCGCCCATGGCCGTGGCAGGCTGACGAGTATGACCTTCGATGGCCGCGACCCGATCCCCATCGCGTTCCCGTTGCGCGGGGAGTGGCAGGCACTCCGCACGCCCGGGACCCGGGTGCCGAGCCATGGCACGGATCGCTTCGCGCAGCGATACGCCTACGACCTGTGGCGGGTCGACCATCGGGCGGGCGGGTATCACCCGGCAAGCCGCCTGCGGATGTGGCTGGTCGGTGTCCGCACCCGCGATTGCTACGGCTGGGGCGAAGCCATCCACTCCCCCATCGATGGGACCGTGGTGCGTGCCGTGGATGGCATCGCCGAACGCGCGTGGCTCCATCCCCTCCGAGAGCTGGCGCGCATCGCGGTCATGTCACTCACCTTCCGACCCGAGCGAGCGACCGCGCTCGCGGGCAACCACGTCATCGTCCAGGGAGCGGAAGGGAGCGTCCTCGTGGCGCATCTCGCGCCCGGCAGCGTCGCGGTGTCCGTGGGCCAGGGGGTCCGGGCCGGGGAGCGGCTCGGCCGCGTCGGCCACACCGGCAACTCGACGGCGCCCCATCTCCACCTCCAGCTCATGGACGGCAGCGAGCCCCTGACCGCGCGCGGGCTGCTCGCAGCCTTCCGCGAGTACGAGGTCCAGCGCGGAGACGCGTGGGAGCGCGTCCGGGATGGCATCCCGACGGCGGACGACCGGATCCGTTCCGTGGACGCGCGCTGAGGGTCGTCGCGCGCAGGGCGAGGTCGACTGGCGGTGGTGGGCGCTCGGCTCAGGGTGCCGACGGGGGCCCCTGGATCAGTCGGAGCAACGACCCGTCTGGGTCGATGAGCGCCCCGACCCGGCCACCCCATGCCTCCGGCTTCGGTGGGTGCAGCCGTGGCCAGCCGGTGGTGCGCTCCGGGATCCCCGTCGCGCGACAGACCGCATAGAACGCATCGACATCGTCGAGCCGCAGGCACGAGCCGAAGGCGCTGGTCGCCGGGTCGATGTCGGGGTCCGGGAAGAACTCGAGCACCAGGTCACCGCGGGTCAGGATCAGCCAGCCTTCGTCGCGCCACGTCTCCGTGAAGCCGAGCGCCGCGAAGAAGCGAACGGTCACGTCCAGATCGCGGCTCGGCAGGTTGGGTGTCGCCCGGTCGGCCATGGCCCGCACCATAGCAGGGCCGCCGAAGCTGGCGGTCGGGCCGACGGCGCTCTCGATGGCCGCGATGGCCGCACCCAGCGGCTGCCGTTCGGCGCGGCCCCAGCATCCCCGCCGATGGTCACCATCAGTGAACGGGCCTGGTCGATCGCCGACCTGGAGGTTCCCACTCGCCAGGCGATCGATGGCCAAGGGGATCCGAGATATGGTGTCGGCGACATGGCCAAGGTGCTGGTGACCATCAAAGGACTCGCTCCTGCGCAGGGTCGATCGGAGTCGACCGACGTCGTCCGCGCCGAGCACGACCGTCGGTGGTCAGGCTCGTGCGAGATCCGTTGAACGTGAGCTCACGCGCGGAGGAAGCGCCTTACCGCCGCACACCACGGGAACGGGTCAAGAGCCGTCTGCTCGATGGCCATGGTCTGAGCCTCCTCGACGAGCCGCAGGGCCATTGGGCCACACAGGTCGTCGATCGCCTGGCGTTCATCGAGACGGTCGGATGGCGTCTCGCACGGATCTCGCTCCATACCGCCGATTCCAGCGTGACGTACGTCGGACCGACCGCCGACACCTTCCTGGTGCTGGTGTATGTCGATGGGACCGACGGCGTCCACCTGTTCGGCCACGGGCGCTTCGCCGGGCGGCGCCCGTTCGAGGGCCATCTGGGCGACCTGGCCGACTCGCCGCAAGCTGCGGTCATCCCCAGGTCCCCCTGGCGTCGCGGTCGGCCCACGGTGGACCCGGCTGCCATCGACGCGCGCGTGGACGAGCTGACGACGATCCTCCGGGACCACGCGGCCGACCTGCTCTGACCGTGCGCTGACCGTCCAGCGATCGACACGCCACACGGGCCTCGTGTGGGTCGGAGCTCAGGGTCCGGAGCGAGCGGCCACCGCCGCCCGGAAGCGCTCGCAATCGTCGCGTCCGACCGGCGAGAACCAGACGATGGCGTTGACGCCGAGGTACAGGATGAGATAGACGATCATGGAGCCGGTCAGGATGCTGACCTGCGCGCTGGCCGAAGCCGTCGACCACGTGTCCCGGGACGCCCAGAGGACCGCCATCGACCCGGTCAAGGCGACAGCGCTGGAGACCCAATAGATCCCGCGCTGTCGCGGCATGCGGGCACGGAACGGCCAGGGGCGACGACCGTAGAGGATCCGCTCGCTGACGGTGTATCCGGCGTACATGCCGATGAGCCACATGCCGATGACGAACGACGACATGGTGGCACCGCTGTCGTCCCCGCCTCCGATCGACAGCGCGAGTTCGACGAACCCCAGGGTCAGTACCACTGTGACGAGGATGACGACGCCCTCGGCAGCCCACGGGGGCCAGTGCCAACGGGGGACCACGAAGTCCGTGGCCGCATCGGTCCAGCCGGGCGGTGGGAGGTCATCCGCTCGAGCGTGGGCGGGCTCACCGTCGGTGAACGGCGGCGGCTGGGTCATGACGTCCCGGGAGACATCACGCCCCTCGCACGGACGATGCCTTCAGGCGCGCCGTGGGAGGCCCGGTGACATCCGGTCGATACGTGTACGTGACCGTCAGCCTGCCACGGTCACGGAACAGGAAGCCGACCCAGTTGAGGAGGAGCACGGCGATGGCACTCGTGGGACCGTCCGCCCACGAGCTGGACAGCGGCACGTATCCCGCCCGGGCCATCCGGGTCGCGTGATCCGCGGCGAGTCGTCCAGCCTCCTCCGCCGAACCCGCCTGGAACACCTTGACGAAGACCGCGGGCGGTGGGCCCTCGTACGGCATCTCCCCACGCGGTCTTCGACCCAGGAGTCGGTCGATGAGACTCGCCATGGCGTCCTCCTGATGACTCGGTGGGGGGTCCGTCCGCCGCTGCGCGTCACCGGCCGGATCACGATCACCGTGCTGCAACGATGCCGCATCGCGTGCCCGATCGTCCAACGAGCGTGCGGCGATCAGCCGTCGGTGATCACCACCGTGGACAGCTCGCGGACCGCACCCGACCCCAGGACCTCGAACAGCCACGTCCGGCGAGCCCGGCACGGATCAGCCGTCTGGGCCACGATCTCGTCAGGGAGCGGCCCGCAGTCCTCGACCAGCAACACCTCGACGATGGTCGGCCCGGTGTCGAGCCACGCGGGGGCCTCGACATGGAAGTCCCCGAACGCGGACGCGTAGGTCGGCACGACACGGATCCACGAACCGGCGAGCACCGACGACTGGTCGAAGTCCTGAGCGGCCCTGGCGCGTGCCTGCTCGAGGGTGTCGATGACGGCGAACCGGGGATCGAATGTCCGCACGGCCTCGATGGCTCGCTCGTGCTTCGTCGGTCCGGGGTCCGTCGGCTCCTGGGCCAGGCCGGGTGATGCGCCCAGCAGGACCGCCAGCATCACCATCGCCGTCATCGCCATGGATGCTCGCATGTGCCCTCCATCGGCAGACTGGCTCCCGGGCCGCTCGCTGCGATCCACGTCGAGACCGTCACGGCATGATGCCAGCGAGTGCGCGAGCGCGCGTGATGAGCAGTCGGCGGATCACATGCCGAACGACCGGCGCATCCACCAGCCTGCCCACGACACCCCATCGAAGCTCGTGCTCCCAGGTGTCGGTCATCCGGGTGCCCGGACCCTCCGGATCGAATCGATGCTCATGGCGGAACCAGCGGAAGGGTCCCCGCACCTGCTCATCGACGAACCGGGCCGGTGACTCGAGGGCGGCGATGCGGCTGGTCAGCTGCCACCATCGACCGAGATGTCGCGCGCGGAAGGTCACCTCCTCGCCGAGACCGATGAGGCCCGTCGTCCGTCCGGCGATGGCACGCTCACCCGAGCCGGCCATCGTGCGCTCATGGACCCCGATGTCCCGGGCGAGGTCGAACGCGCGCTCCGGCGGGACGTCCAGATACGTGCGGACCTCGATGCGCGTCATGCGCCCTCCCCCGCGACCGTTCGACGGGCGGATGTGACACCCGGGGCAAACTAGTTACCTGAGTGTATCTTGTAGTGCGACGGGTCCGAGCCGGCATCCCGGTGCCCGTCGTATCGTGGCGCGATGACAGGTGCGCCACGCCCGTATCGGGACCTGAGATGAGCGTTCGACGCACGCTTCGTCGGCTCCTGGTGCCGAACCCCGCACCCACCGCGAGCATCCGCCAGGCGGCGATCCGTAGCGCCGACGACGGCTCCACGGTGACGCGAACCTCACCGACGCCATGGACCATGCCCGGATCTCGAACGGATCGTCGATCAGGGAAGGCCCGTATGGACAAGCGAGCCCAAGGATGCTAAAGCGTCATACGGGTGCCATGAGCCACTCCCACACCGTGCCATGGAACGGGATCTCGACACCATCGCCGTCACTCAGGCGGTATCGCTGACCATCGGGCGCGACACCGGTGGGTACGACCCACCAGGCAGGGCCATCGCGGCGCATCCCGATGTCGAGCGTGCCCACAAGCTCGGTCCCATCCCGAGTCGCGGGTGCCGTCACGATCGGACCGGTCGCCGCCGGATCCACACCGACGGGCCAGGCCCCGGCCGTCGTCGCGGGCCACGCCTCGACGCGCAGGCCCGTCCATTTCGCCGACAGCCTCCGATTCGGATGCCCCTGGTCGCTCGCGTCGAAGGTGCAGCTCGCGGAGGTCGTTCCGCGCGTGGCGCACCACGCATCCATGCCGGCGCCGGCGACGCCTGCGGTCTGAGGAACGAGCGCTCGTGGCCCGCGAGGCGGCAGGACCTCGAGGCCCACGGCTTCGTCGAGAGGCCAGCCATCGGCTTCTGCCCGCGTGACCGGAACGACGAGGGTGACGATGGTGATCGCGTACACCACGACCGCGGCCAGGATCGTGCGACGTCGGACGCGGGGTAGTGGCCCATCGATCCGGAGGGTCGCGCCCAGGGCGAAGCCGATGACCGGCAGGAACTGGAACGGGATGGTCATCCACGTCTGGGGCCCTGGGAGCACGAAGAGCACGAGCAACCCCAGGGCCGGCGTGCCTGCGAGCGCGACGCTCCGACCGATGGCCGTCGGAGACCGACGACTCACGGCCGCCGTCCCGCGAACGGCGAGACGCGCTGCGACCCCGAACATCAGGGCCTGAGCGGTCAGGGAGATGATGTCCATCGCGAGATCGCGACGCAGAGCCGCACCCGGCGCCAAGTGGGCCTCGAGCGTCGACAGCGACACCAGGACGAGGAGCATGAGCGGGAGCGCCAAGCCCACCGCCGCCCAGATCCCGACCGCAAGTCCCAGTGGGACGCTGACGATGCCACCCCCGATCCCGGCCAACAGACGACGGTGCGTCTGTTGACTCCGGCGGATGGCGACGGCCAGGTCGTGGACAGGCCCGAGTCGACCGATCGCCTCGGTGACGGCCACGTCCCGCGGCATGCCACCCTCGGTGAGCCCGTCGATGGTGTCCGTGAGGTGCGCGGCGATCTCCGACCGGACATCGGCGGCTACACCCGCGGGCAGGCCGAGCGAGGCTGAGAGGGCGTCCAGATACCGTGTGACCGACGCGTCGTCAGGGATCGAGGCGGGCGCCGAGGGGTCCATCCGGTCGCGGACCCGCGAGATCCACCACAGACCCAACAACGGCAGGACGAGGAACGATGCGGCGAAGAGCAGCTCGCCTATGAACGGGTGCGGCAGCTCCACGGTCCACCAGAGGTAGGTGAACCACGTCCCCTCGGTACCAGTGGAGAGGCCCATCGCGTCAGCCCGTCGCCTTGGCGACGGCGGTCCGGAAGGTCACCCACTCCCGCTCGTGCTCGGCGAGCTTGCCGCGGCCCTTGTCGGTGAGCGCGTAGTACCGGCGCTTCGGCCCCTTGTCCGACTCGCGCCAGGTCGCGGTCAGCGACCCCTCCGCCTCGAGCGCGTGGAGCGCCGGATACAGGGCACCCTCGTTGAGCGCGAACACCGAGTCGGTCCGCTCACGGATGCGCTGGGCGATCTCGTAGCCGTACAGCTCGCCATCCTTGAGCACGGACAGCACGAGCAGCGGCGTCATGCCTTTGAGCAGCTGGCCCTTGATGCGCTTCTCGTCCATCGCGGGCGGACACTACCACAGTTCTTGTGGTAGTCACGCGAGAGACGGCCTGTGTGGTGGCCACGCGTGTACCGCCGGCGGCGCGACGGGTCATGACCCATCGGTCACATGGCGAGCATCGTCGACGCCGGTCCATGATGGGGGCCGACTCGCCCCGCAGAGCGCCCTACGATGCCGCCAGCTCCACGACCGCTCGCTCCGAGCATGCACCCGGTATTCCTGGACCTGACACCCGCCGAATGGCGATGGCTGAACGATCGCCTGGACTTCGCCGTGGAGGTCGCGGCGGCCTATGGCGTCCAGGTGCCCGCCGGTCGCCGTCTGGATCCGGCGCAGCTCGACCGCGCGTGGTCGAGGTGGCTGGCCGACCAGCGAGCATCCGGTGAGGATCCCAACCCCTACTTCAACGCGTTCGGGATCGCCTTCGGGTCGTTCATGATCGACTGGCTGGGACTCGAGTGGAAGATCGTCCAGGACGAGCACGGTACCGAGCTGGCGGTCTACGGCAGCGTCGGTGAGGTGCTGGTCTTCCCAGCGAACCTCGTCGCCAAGCGCTGGGATCAAGGAGTCGATACGTTCTTTGGCGACGTCGCCGCCTCGCTCCGCGATCGGATCGAGCAGGTTCGCGCCGGGGCGTACACTCCGCCCACATCCGACCAACAGAGGTGACGCATGCGCCCGATCCGGCTCCTTGCCGCGCTGCTCCTCGTGGTCGCGGCGGTCGGGCTCGGGGGCCTGCTGGCGATCGCGGTGACGCCGCTCGTCCGCTCGGCCGACATCGACGACGTCCGTGACCGGGTCGCCGCCCAGCCACGCGACGTGGTCACGAGCACCTGGTCCGATGAGTCGGTCGCCGACCTGGAGGTCCAGCTCGCGGTCGGACTCTCCGCCGCCGGGGTCCGCACGCTCTGGTGCGAGACCGTGGGCCACGCCGCGATCGCGCAACGGCTCTCGATCACGATGTGGCAAGGCGGACGTCGGGTGGTCGCGCCGAGCGACTGCGGCGTGATGGAGGACGGCCTCGCAACGACCGTCCGCGCCATCGCGCCATGGCTGCTCGTGCTGGTCATCTCCTGCCTCCTGGTGCTCGTGCGCCCCTGGCTCCTGACCGGGTTCCGCCGATCGATCGAGCGCGGGCATCCACGATGGGCAGGCTGCTGCTCGAGCGTGGCGGCATGCGTGCCCGTTGCGCTGGCGGTGGCGGCCATCCTGTTCACAGCCGCTGCCACGCAGAGCGGCTTCCTCGGCGTTGCGAGCGTGCTGGTGATGCTGGCCATCGGGATGCCATCCGTGGCACTGGTGGTCGCCGCCCTCACGGGAGCCGCCATGGGACCTCGCCTCGTTCGCCCGGCGCAGGCCATCGCCGGCTGGCCATTCATCCGCCTGTCCATTGCGGAGGTCGTCCTGGGCGCCGTCATCGCGGGAGCCGCGTTCGGTGTCGCCACAGGATGGGCAGCCGGTGTCGCCACGGGGGTCGCGGCGACCATCAGCGCGACGCTCGCTGGACTCGCCGTCTTCGGCCTGCCGATGCTGCTTGCCACCGGGTCCCACATCCTGGTGTGGTACTGGCTGCTTGCTCCAGCGACCGACCCGCCACGATCGGCACGCTCGGTCGCGTCATCGGTCGGCCCGGGGATCGTCACCCCCGCCTGATCGACGACGCCTGCCGCCGCCCGTCACCGCGCGACGGTAAAAGCGGCACGCGCGTCCGGTGTCGGGCGCAGGGAGATGCGGATGGCGCGTCCGATGACGTCGTCTGTGCAGACGTCGCCACCCACTTCGGTCGTTCGGATGGTACGACCGGTCACCGTGACCTGGGCCCGCGTCGCACACGTCGATCCGGTCCAGCCAGTGGTGAGTCGTCTGCCGTCGCGGCTGACCCTCGCCCAGGCACCCTCATCGTCACCGCCACCGCCCGCCGCGGATCCACGCGCGCCACGAACCATCCAGGATGGCGCGACGACCGACGCGGGCAGCGATGGTCCCGGCCCGACCAGTCGCTCCATGATCGTCGCGTGGCGCGGTGATCGTTCGATGGCGATCGTGTCGCCATACCGACGACGGAGCTCCGCCGTGGCGTCCTCCGTCACACGGAGCAGGCCCACGACCACCGTGTTCGCCCGGACGTCGATCCGGACGACGGCGACCGGCGTCGGCCCTCGAAGCAGCGTCGGCAGGTCGCGGGTGATACGCAGCTGGAGCCCATGGAGCGTTCGCCAGCTCCGCTCGGCGAGACCCACGCGCACCACCGTGCCCTCTGGCGCCAGTGCCGCGATCACCGCGCTGTGCCGATCGACATCCGCGGTGAACCACACGTCGCCGGTCGCGATCGCATCGTGGTAGAACACCGCGCCGGCGTAGGTGGGCTGGGCCTGGGCATACTCGAGCACGCCCGCGAGGACGGCGGGTGCCCGAGCCTGGTCGCAGGTGCGAGGAAGCGCGGTCGGCAGGAACCCCCGGCGCGGGACGTCACGGTACTCGAGCTGGCAGTCGATCCCCGCGAGCCCGCGGGCCGCTGGGGACGGATCTGGGGCCGGGGATGGGTCATTCCCCGGTTCGACGGACTCGCCCGGCTCCTCGGCTCCCGGTTTGGTCGAGCCGGGTCCTGCTGCCCGCGCCCCGACGATCCGCCGGATGCGACCTTCCGTCAGTCGCTCAAGGCCGTTGCCGAAGGGATCCGCTCCGGACGGCCGAACGAAGGCTGCCGTCGTGATCCGTCCTCGTTGCCCGGGATATCGAGCGTCGAACGCGATCGCGATCCGGTCGCCGATCTGGAACAGCAAGGCAGACTCACCTGGACAGCGTGGCTCGGGGGCACCGGAGGCGAGTCGCTGGTAGCCGATGGTGTCGCCCGGCATCCGGGCCCCGACGAGGACGGCATCGACCGTGAGGGCGAACCAAGGGTTGTACGCGTCCGGCAGCGCCAGCCATGTGACGGTCGCGATGACCACGTCGGGTGACGATGGTGCGTGGCGAGTGAACGACGGGAAGGGAGTCCCCCCAGTGCACTCCGCCGCCGCTGGCTTGCCGTCGACGAGTGACACGGCGCCGCCGATGCCGGCAGCTAGGATCACGACGAGCAAGCGACCGATGGGGTGTCGGGACGGGCTTCGCATCAGGTCACTCTCGCTGCGGTAGATGGTCGATGACGCCAGAGGGCTGCACGTCAGGTATCGGACGCGCGAGGATCACGCGTGTCACGTGCGGTCGGTGCTCCCCGCGGCGACATGCGTGACGTCCCGGGCCGACGCGCGTCTCAGGTCTGAACCCTGATCCGCCATCGTCGGAGGACCCTGTGCCCGGACCGGCTCGTGCCATCCCCATCGCCATCGCGATCCTCGCCACCCTGGTCGCCTCGCTCATCGCCGTCCCGGCCGCTGCCGCCGAGCCGGTGGCCGCGCCGCAGGTCGCCGAGACGCCCTCGGTCGCACCGACGACGCCCGCGGCGACCACCGACGCGGACCTCGCCCATCGCCTGGCGACCGGCTACGCCGACGCGCTGCTCGCCGGCCGCATGGCCGACGCCTGGGCTCTCCTCCAGCCGGAGTCCCACGAGCGCTTCGGCGACGACCTCTCGCGCTTCACGGGTGAGCGGCGGATGTACCTGCGGGCAGCGGACGGACGCATGGAGGTCGGTCCGGCGACGCAGGACCCCGCGCTCCTCGCACGTGCGCTCAGGCGCCTTGGCGCGGACGTGGATCTCGACGTCGAACGCGCGTGGGTCGTCGAACTGGACTATCCAGCGCTCGCCTGGGCGCCCTCCCCGGATGACCTGCTCCTCGCGGCACCCGATGCCACCGGCACCTGGCGGCTCTGGTGGGTCCGCTGACACATCGACGTGCGACCAGACGCACGCGGGTCCCCATCATCGCGCTGGCCGCGAGCCTGCTGGGCCTGGGCGCGACCCCCACGGCGACGAGCGCCGACTGCTTCTACGGTCCAGCCTGGCCCTCGCTCGAGCGGGCGCGTGGCACCACGTTCGTGGGGATCATGGAGGGGTGGCGGACGATCGATGAGGATGGGTCCAGGCAGCCGTCCTGGACCGTGGAGCGTGTATATGCCGGCGACCTGCAGCCCGGGGCCCTCGACGCGTGGGGCGCCGGTCGGCCGAGCTGCCACCCGCTCGTGCTCCGGGAGGGCGTCCGATACCTCATCAGCAGTAGCTACCCAGGGGGCGGCGATGCGTTCACGACCCTGGCATACGAGATGCTGGGTCAGGGTCGCGTGCGGCTCGCCTCGTTCCCGCCCCAGCAGCCGCGCCGCAGTGCTCCGGCTGCGTATCGAGTCGACACGATGCGCGAGGCGCTCGCGCTCCTGCTCGGCGACCTGCCACCGACCGACACGATCAGCGACCCACCGGACACGTCACAGGGACCGAGTCCATCCGCCGAGCCGTCGACGCCACCCATCGACCCCGATCCGATGCCCGTGCTGTCGTGGATGCAGGCGGCCGACGACGACGAGACCGCCGGCGACCGCTTGTTCGTGGGCACGGGTGACCTGATCCATGAGGTCGTCTCCGAGGGCCCGCTGTCGGCAAGCGGGCCGGTCGATGGCCAGGTCCTCGTCCAGACATGGCCCCGACCCGGCCGGACGGTGCTCACGCTGTTCGACACGAGCGATGGATCGGGCCGAGTGATCCTGCGGACCAACGCACCGGTCGGCACCCCCACCCTGAGCCCGGACGGCGCCTGGGCATATTGGCTCCGGAGCACGGACGACACCCACCTGGAACTCTGGCGACGCGCCATCCCGGACGGCGAACGGCAACGAGTGATGGGATCCCGGACGGCGCAGCACGCATCCCTGTCCCTCTCGGCGGAGGGTCGTTGGGCAGCCATCGACAGCACGGATGGCGTCATCGTGGTGGACACCCGCACTGGTCGGACATCGCGCATCGCTGACGACGGCGCAGGGCAGGAGGTGATCGGTTTCCTCGGTCGTGAGGTGGTGATGTATCGGGTGACCACCGGTCACGAGCGTGCCTTCCCCATCAGCGCCGTGGACCCACGGGACGGGACCCGACGCGTCCTGGTGGAGGGCCCTGGCGGTCGGGCGGCGATCCTGCGCGGCCCCGACGGCTCGGTGCTCGTGTGGGAGGAACGGTCAGATGACCGATATCGCCTGTGGATGCGAGGGCTCCGTGACCCCGCACCACGGCTCCTCCATGAGCGGATCCTCGATGGACCTTCGTGGGATGGTGGCCTCGTCGTCCCAGGATGGAGCCAGGGCATCGAGGCTCCGGGCTACGCGGCGGTCCTGTCCTGTGGTCGTGCGCGCATCGTGGACCAGGTGGGCCGATGCGTGGGTGGGGGTCTCCTGGTCTCGTTGACCGACGGCTCGATCATCGACGTCCCGGCACCGACACCCTGGCCGACCGCATCACCGTCAGCATCCGGCTAGGTGCTGCTGGCGGGCTCCTCGGTCAGCCAGCGGACGACGGATCCGTCCGGCCGTTCCACATCGACGGGCTCGCCGAACCCGCTGAAGTCATAGGTGACGTTCATCTCGGTGACACCCGGCAGCAGGTCCAGGAACTCATAGTGGACGCGATGGACCAGGCCGTCATCCCCCACCCAGGCGTCCGCTGCGAACGTCGGATCGATCCCCTGCGTTCGGAACTCGGTGATGTTCGCTTCCAGCAGCGGTCGCACCTCGTCCGGCAGCAGCGGCAGGGCTGAAGCCAGGTCCAACTGGAGCACATACCGCTGCGTGGCGATGCCGCGGACCTCCTCGCGCTTCAGGGGCACGACCGGTCCGGTGGCGCCGAGCAACCAGTACAGCGCGAGCGAGGCGTCGTTCTGGCCGGTCACGAGGTCACGGAAGTCCGTCACCACCGGGTCACCCGAGGTCACGTCGATACCCAGCCACTCCGCCCCATCCATCTCGCTCTCCCAGACCTCCCCGCGGACGAACAGCAGGGGGTCGATGAACAGGATCTCCATGCCGCCGCCGCCGTAGTCGACCATGTCCAGCGTGAGACGCATCCGACGCTCGCCCTGGAGCTGGGCAGCGCCACTGGCGCGCAGCGCGACGCTCATCGGACCGCTCGCGGATGTGCCGCGGATCGACAGGACCATATCGACGCCGATCGATCCGGTGGCCACGGTGGCTTCGACCGCGGTCGCCAGGTCCGGCGGAGCATCCGGAGGCTCCTGGGCCCCGACCGGGCCCCCGAGCACGAGCACGAGACCGAGGACGGAGGCAAGGACGCGAAGGGCGGATGAGCGGCGCATGGCGGCCAGCCTACCCCGTGCGCGGGCGATCGACGCTGGTACGGTAGGCTGCGGTGGACATGGTGCTGCGGTCCGGGCTCCTCGCGATCGCGCTCCTGCTGGCCGTCGCCAGCCCGATGGCCGCTGCGTCGAGCGCATCCCCTACTCCAGCCAGCCCATCCCCCACCACCGGCCCCGGGACGCCACTGCTCGGCTCCATCCTTGGTGCGCTCGGCGGCGTCCGGCCCGCGACCGCCACCGAACCGACCATCGAGCAGCTCATCGGTCAGAAGCTCATCGTGCGCATGGGCGGCACACGGCCATCCAGGGCGCTCCTCGAACGCGTCCGCGCCGGGCACATCGGCGGCGTGGTGCTGCTCGGGACCAACGTCCGCGACCAGGACCAGCTGCGGCGACTCACCCGACGCCTCCAGCGCGAGGCGGCCCGCGGTGGCCAGCCACCGCTCCTCATCGCCGTGGACCAGGAGGGCGGCGGCATCCGACGCCTCACCTGGGCCCCACCGACCGTCACCGTCCCGGAGATGGGTCGGCGTGGCAGCACGCAGCTGGCTCGCCAGCAGGGTCGCCGCACTGGCAGGGCCCTCCGCGACACGGGCGTCAACGTGGACCTGGCACCGGTCGCGGACATCCCGCATGTCCCCGGCTCGTTCATGCGGGCACAGGGCCGCACGTTCTCCGATGACGCCGCGGTCACCACGCGCCTCGCCAACGCCTTCGCGCGCGGCCTCGCGGACACGGGTGTGCTCGCGACCATGAAGCACTTCCCGGGGCTCGGCTACGCGACCCGCAACACGGACCGGCTGGTGGAGGTCATCCGTCAAGGTCGCCGCGCGCTCGAGGTGGACCTCCGGCCGTACCGCCGGGCGATCCGTCAGGGTGTGCCACTCATCATGGTCTCGAACGCGACCTACACGGCGTGGGACCGCCGCGCAGCGGCGGGCTGGTCCCGTGCCATCGTCCACGACCTGCTGCGCGAGGAGCTCGGCTTCCAGGGCGTCACGATGACCGATTCGCTCGATGGGACTGCCAACTCGCGCGATCTGCGCGCAGTGGACCTGGCCCTCCGGGCCGCCCGGGCGGGCACCGACCTCCTGCTGCTGACGGGCTCCGAGCGGACGACCACGAAGCTGTTCGACCGACTCGTGCGCGAAGCGACGGCCGGCGACCTGCCGCTCGACCGGCTCCGCGAGTCATACGACCGCATCCTCGAGCTGAAGTCCGGCCTCTGACCATCCGGCCTCTGACCGGGGCGCACGAAGACCCCGGGGAGGGACCCGGGGCCTTCGTGCGAGGGAGGAGGGAGAGAAGGAGGCGTCGTCAGGCGGCGGCCGGGTCGACCTCGCTGGGGAGCATCGGGCGGATCACCGCCTGGACCCGCTCGCCATCGGGCGTCGTGAACACCAGGTCCCCGATGCCACCGGAGGGCACCTCGGTCACCTGGGCGACCTGGTCGGCTGTCAGGACCAGCTGCACCCAGCCACTGTCGGTCGTGACCTCGGGCACCTCGACGTCCCCGAACGGCCACTCCGCGGCGGGCGTGGTGTTGCCGTCGTAGTCGGCGTAGAGCGTCATCAGGTAGCGGTCGGGCTGGTAGGTCTCGAGGGACACCACGTTGTCCGCGGCGGCCTGCGCATCGAACTGGCTGAGCGTCGCGCCGAGCGCGGCGAGCTGCTGGAGGACCGGCGTGTCCGCGTTCGGCTCCATCTGGTCCATGCCCAAGGCATAGACGGAGACGACCTTCTGGAGCTCATCGGTCGCGATGGTGAAGGTGGTCGTGGGCATGTCCGTGACGAACATCTCGTCATAGCGGTCCTTCGCCTGTGCCAGGCCACCGGGGCCCGCGGCGTAGTCGAGGAGCGCATCCATCTGCTCGGGGCTCAGCTGTGCCTTCAGGAGTGCCAGCGGCGCATCGAAGGTACCGCCCTCCGACGGGCGGAAGATGGCCGTGCCGTCCGTGTATAGCGTGAACACCGGCATCGACAGCAGCGCGAAGGTGACCGGCGTGAAGCCGCAGCACACGTCCATCTGGAGGACGATCTCGGTGGACGGCGTGCCCGGCTCGACCGCGGGGGACGCGGACTGGGCGAGGGCGCCGGCAGGGACCGTGGCGAGCACGGACGCGCCGAGGGCGAGGCTCGCGAGACGGCTGGATCGGGATGACATGTGACCTCCTTGGTCGGGTGATCGTGTGGGGCGCCGGGATCGGCAGGGACCCTGCGGCGTTGGGATGACAGACGCCCGCACGCCGAGCGAGGTTCCACGGATCGGTACGTCGGATGTCTCGAACCGCGCCCCGTCATGTGTCGCGATGAGGGCGCCGTGGCCGATGCCGATCCGACCGTGGCCGACCGCTGCGGGTCACCGACCGACGAATGCCACCCGCAGGATGTGCTCGCCCTCGTCACTGCATCCCAGGAGACCCGTCGGTCCGACCACGACCAGTACCCGCACACAGGAGGGCACGCCATCGCCCGCGACCGAGACCGTCCACGTGGCGCCACGGTCACGCGAGCGGAGCGTCCACAGACGGACCGTGAAGCCGCCGTCGAGGTCCTCCGCGAGGACCGCGACCACATCGTCCCCCTGGATGTGCAACGCCCCTGTCTCGATGGTCGCAGCGCCCCCGAGACCCCACAGCTCCGCCCAGCTGCCGTCCTCCCGACGTGACAGCAGCCCTTCCCAGGTGCTGCGATCGGGACGCCGCACGGAACCGAGCGCGAACCAGGTCTCCGGCCGACCGCGGGCATCGAGCGTCGCGCTCGGCCCGTCGACCGCCACGAGGAGCGCAGGCAGCTCGCCCTGCGCCTTCCAGGTGACGCCATCCGACGACCACGCGAACCGTCGCTCGTCGCCGAGTCCGAGTGCCACGAGGCCACCGCCCATGGACCGGAGCCAGACCCACTGGTCATCGAAGGCCCCGGGGTCGTCGCGCGCCCCCAACCGACGCGCCGTCCATGTGCGACCGTCCGTGCTGGTCCACATCCAGGGACGCGGGAACGGGCGTGGAGCGGCAGCCGTGCCACGTGGCGTGGCGGCCATCGCGACGGACGCGATCCGGTGTGACGTGACGGCGATCCCCGCCACCTCGGTGCCTGGTCCGATGCGCGATCCGCTGCCTCCGACAGGCGCGCAGCTCGCGGTCGCGACCAGCCGCTTCCCCGAGGCGACGATCTGACGCTCATGGAACGAGCATCCGGCACGGGCGCCCCGGGCTCGGAACCGGAAGCCGCCCATGCGTCGCCACGACCGACCATCGGCCGAGCGCCACAGCACGACCCACCAGCCCCTCGTCGTCCCGCGCTCGTCCACGACCAGCAGACCGCGCTTCCAGGCCAGGAGCGACGATGGTCGCTGGATGTCGCGCGGGAGCGCGTGTCGCGACCAGCGGACCAAGTCCGTCGAAAGCCACACCGCCGGCTCCCGCCAGAGCACCGAACGAGGCCAGGTCGGTCGGGCCTCCGCAGCGTGCTCCAGGACGGCGACCCCGCCGGACCACGCGATCGGCGGGTCGCCGAGCACCTCGAACCCGTCGATGGCGCCACCGAGCACGCCCGGCACCGGATCCCAGTCGAGATCCTGCACGGAGGCCGTGGTGCCGGGCGGCATGGACGCCGCGATGTCCGGCGAGGCAGATGGCGCCTGGGCGGTCGTGCTCGTCGCGACCATCGAGAGGAGCAGGGCGGCCAGCGCCATCGCGGCCATCGTGCGTCGTGGGCTGTCGTGCACCTGCGGGCGCCTCCGATCCGGGTTCGTTCGGAGGGTGGACGCACGGACGAGCCCGATGTCACGCGCGGCACGCACGGGACGGACGTGGAGGGCTCGATACACTCCGCGCATCCGGCAGCCCATCCGTGCGGCCCGATGAGGAGGGAACCCGTGTTCACCCACACGTCAGCATCAGGTCGACGCCGCTTTTCCCGAGCCCTGGCCGTGACGGCGCTCGCGACCAGCGTCGCACTCCTGCCGACGACGGGTGTCGCGGTGTCGCCGGATGCCTCCCCATCCGCGAACCCGACCCGGGGTGATGTCCCCGTCGTGACCCTGCTCGATCCCGGCGCGGAGCCACGGGCGGAGCTGCGCTATCGGTACCCGTCGAACGCAGACGTCGCCATGACCATCGACATCGACATGGAGGTCCGGTTCGAGATCGACGGGTCGGACAGTCAGACGATCGACATCCCGACGGTACGCATGGTCGCCCTGCTTCGGACCGGCCAAGTGGCTGCGGACGGCAGCGTCCGCTACGAGTTCGAATACACCGACATGGGCGCGCTCGGAGATCCGGCCCACCCGGCCGTCGTCGCGATGCGAGAGCAGTTCTCGGCATTGCGGGGACTCAGTGGATGGGCGCTCGTCGATGATCGCGGAGCGACCCTCGATGGCGGGATCGATGCGCTCCCGTTCTTGGACCCCACACTCCAGGCACCGGTCGAGGAATGGGGGACTTGGGTCAGGCAGGCGTCGGCACCGCTTCCCGCGGAACGAGTCGGCGTCGGTGCCCGGTGGCAGGTCGATCTGCGTCTGCAGAGCCAAGGCATCCCGATCCGGCAGACGATGGTGTACACGATCGACGCTTTGGATGGAGAAGAGCTCCAGCTCTCGGTGGCCGTCGTGCCTTCGGCCGAGTCAGGTCCGATCAGCCTACCGACAGCACCCGATCTTGCGATCGAGATCCTGGAGGTGACAGGTAGCGGCAGCGGCATCATGGCACTCTCCCTCAGTGGTCTGGTGCCGACATCCGAGGCGCGCACCAACGTCCGGGTACAGGTCGAGTTCTCGGACCTGCGGATGACCACGACGACCGATGCGAATGTGCGCATCCGGCCGGGCGCGGAGCCCATCCCCATGGCGACGACGCTGGCGACGCCCCTGCCCACCGAGCCCATCCCCGACGGCGCTGCGTCGAGTCCGACGCCATGAGCGGTGTGGGGCGGCCCGGCGTGGATCCGGCCGCGATCGACCAGCCGAGCACCGATCCATCCGACGCTGGGACGCCGGATCTGTTGAGGAGGACGGCGGACCTCGCCATCCGCTATCGCGAGACGCAGCCTGACCGGCCGGTCGGCGCCCGACCGGGCCTGACCTCCGCGGACCTGCGGGCGGCGCTCGGTGGTCCCCTCCCCCGCACCAGCACGGATGCCTGGACGGTGGTCTCCGAGCTCGCCCAGGATGTGGAGCCGGGGCTCGTGGGCATCGGCGGACCACGCTACTTCGGCTTCGTGATGGGTGGCTCGGTGCCCGCATCGCTCGCCACGGACTGGCTCACCTCCACGTGGGACCAGAACGTCGGCCTGTACCTCGCGACGCCCTCTGCTGCGATCGTGGAGGAGGTCGCGGCGGCATGGCTCGTGGAGCTGCTCGGACTGCCCGCCGGCACCAGCACGGGGTTCGTGACGGGCGCCACCATGGCCAACTTCACGGCACTCGCCGCAGCCCGTCATGCGGTCCTGCGACGCGCCGGCTGGGATGTGGAGGCGGACGGGCTCATCGGTGCGCCGCCCGTCCGGGTCATCGCGGGGCGCGACGCTCACTCCTCGGTGCTCATCGCGATCCGGTACCTGGGGCTCGGTACGGCGCGGGTCGAGCGGGTCCCGACCGACGACGAGGGACGCATGGACCCGGACGCGCTCGCCGCGATGCTCGAGGGGGAGACCGGCCCGACCATCGTCATCGCCCAGGCGGGCGAGGTGAACACGGGCGCCTTCGATGCCCTCGATCGGATCGTGCCCATCGTGCGCCGGGTCCCCGGCGCGTGGCTCCACGTGGATGGTGCCTTCGGCCTGTGGGCCGCGACGAGCGCGCGGCTGCGGCACCTGGTCGCGGGGCACGACCAGGCCGATTCCTGGGCGACGGACGCCCACAAGTGGCTCAACGTGCCATATGACGCCGGGCTCGTGTTCGTGCGGGACGCGGCCGCCCATCGCGCGGCCATGGCCATGGGTGCGGCGTACCTGCCACCCGCGCCGGACCAGGAGCGCGACCCCTTCGAGTACGTGCCGGAGCTGTCACGCCGCGCCCGCGGCTTCCCCATCTACGCGGCGATCCGGGAACTGGGCGCGGATGGCATCACCGCTCTCGTGGAGCGCGACTGCGCCCTGGCACGGCAACTGGCGACGCGGCTCGCCAACGAGCCGGGCATCGAGGTCGCCAACGAGGTGGTGCTCAACCAGGTCCTCGTGAGCTTCGATGGCGACGAGGCGCTGACGCGCGATGTCATCCGACGGGTCCAGGACGAGGGCACGGCCTGGCTCAGCGGCACGACCTTCCACGGCATGGCCCGGATGCGCGTCTCGGTCTCCGGCTGGAGCACCACGGAGACGGACATCGACCGGACCGCGGACGCGATCGTGCGCTGCCTCGCCGATGCGCGTCGCGCGCGTGCGGCGGACCCCGGCTGACCCTCAGCGGCGTCGACCGACCCTCGGTGTGGGTGTGCAGCGGTCGCCGGCCGTCCTCGACCGTCCTCGGCGTGGGTGTGCAGCGGTCGCCGGCCGTCCCTCGACCGGTACGCTGGCTCGTCCGGCGCGTTGACCCGTCCAGCCGTCAGGTGCGCGGCACGCTCCAGCCGATGAGCTCGCAGCCGAGGTAGTGCGGAGCACTCTCGCCCGGCGTGCAGGCGGGACAGCCCCATCGGGCGAGGCCGCCTTCATCGGCCTGGAAGACCACATCGCAGATCATCGCCGATGGGTCACAGAAGCGACCGTGGCAGTCACAGTCGCAGAGCTCCCAGTGCACACAGGTGCAGCGGGCCGTGGGCGACGGCGCGCGCAGCGTCGTGGACGGGAACGGGGTCGGAACGTGCATCCGTGCCTCCTTGCGGAGCCAGCGGCGGTTCCCAGCTGCCGGTCAGCGGCTCCGCACCCCGTATGGTGGCACCGGCGTCAAGCCGCGCCGGGCGCCGGACCGCGTGGCCGTCAAGCCGGGCTGGGCGACAGGGCGTCCAGCCGTCCGTGGTGACCTCGTGATGGAACCCTGCCAGTTGGCTTCACTGGTCGATCACATGCCGCTCGCTGCCGGGTCCGGGACCGGCGCCCACGCTCGGGCCGGTCGCCGATCGCTCCACCAGTGGGGCATCTGGCATGGAGGTGGCCCCGCTGACCCGGCAGGTGATCCATCAGTCGGGCGATCGGCCAGGTATCGCTGGCAGGGACGACGCCGGGAGGCCGGATCCGTCGAGTGCAGGAGCCCGGCGAGCGCCACGGGCTGTCTGGGGGTCGCAGAAGAAGACCTCGAGGCCGGTGTCGATGCGGAGCCGCGCGTGTCGAGCTGCTCGAACTGCAGCGCCGGGCGCCCAACCGCGCCGGGCGCCCAACCGCGCCGGGCGCCAGGGGGCGCCGGACGTCAGCCAGGCCGGGCGGCAGCCACGCTCGAGCGCCCGGCCCGCCCCCGGCCCCGTCAGGCGGCCCCGGACGCCTCCCTCGATCGACTCCCCTGCCCTCGCAGCACCGCGAACGCCCTCGCCAGCAGGCCGACCGAGCACAGCACGGAACTCCCGACGAGTACGACACCGACCACGACCGCCGGCCCGATGTCCAGGCACAGCCCGAGCGTCGCGAGCGCCACGCCAGCCTGCGTGGCCAGGAGCCGCGGCATGGCCAGCGCCCCCAGGATCGCGCGCTGGCGGGCATGCTCGGGCGGTCCACCGGGCCCGATCGACGGCAGCAGATGGCTCCACGATCCCACGAGCGCCTGGGCGGCCCAGCCGAGCGCGATGGGCGCCAACACGACATCCGTGCGCCACCCGCCAGCAGCGGCACCACCGACCAGGAGCTGCCACGTGGCGAGCACGACGCCGACCACGAACCAGCCCGTCGCGGCGAGCAGTGACCCCTGGACGAAGCGATGCCAGGCAGGATCGGTCGTCCAGCGACCCCGCTGGCGCATGACCACGAGCGCGTGTGCCACGAGCGCGATGGCGCCCGCGAGCAGCACGAGCGCCCCCAGCACGGCCAGCGGCGTGGCACGCAGCGCGAAGCCGAGCGCCGTGACGATTGGTCCGAGACCCAGCGTGATGAGCACGATCACGGACGTCGGCCCACGTTCGATGCGCGTCCCGGCCACCGTGGGCAGCAGGTGCAGCAGGGAGGCGCCGATGACCAGTGACAGGAAGCCGAAGACGTTGATCCACGCATGCACCGGCTTGAGCACGTCCCATGCGTCGAGGACCGGTCGCCAGCCGGCGATGCCGAGCGTCCCGACGAGCGCGCCGACAGCGATGCAGGTCATCGCGATGCCATAGCCCAGGGCGAGCGGCACGCGTCGCGGACCGATGGCGTCCCGGAGCGGCAGGAGCGTGGACGCGGCGACCCCCACGACGCCCGCGAGATACACACCGCCCGCGAGCGCGCCCATGATGCCGTTGTCGATCGCGCCACCGTCCACGATGCGCACCACCACGATGAGCCCCGCACCGATCGCGATGCCGCCGATACCCAGCACCCGGATCGCCGTGCGCGCGGGGTCCACCGACGCGACCCCCGCGCTGAAGAAGGGCATCACCCCGGAGATGGCGGTCGCGGCGCCGCCCGCGAGCAGCAGGTGGAGTGGCAGCCACCAGCCCATGCGCCACCCGGCAGGGGCCAGCAGCGAGAGGAACGCGGCTGCCACGTAGGCCGCCGCGATGGCGATGGCCAGCGCCGTGAGACGCCGGTCCAGGGTGCGCCGCGTGAGCATCGAGCGACCGCGTGGCACGCTCGAGAGCCCGACCGGCATGAGTATCGGCCCGGGTGCTGTCGGGGACGGATGACCACCCGAGGCTGGTACCCCGGGCGGTGGCTGTGACACGGGCGGGACGGAGTCGGGCGCATCGACGGTCGGGTCGGACGTGGGCGAGCCCGGGGCGGATGCCCCGGACGATGACTCGGACGCGGGGAGGCCCGCCGCGCATGCCGCGCAGCAGGCCCCCTCGATCACCGGCAGGGCCGGCGGGTCGTCAGTTCGTGGGGTCGCCATCGCCTGCCTGGAGCAGCCCCAGCGCACCCCGACCCACGAAGTTGAAGGCGTGGGTCACCATCGGGTACAGGCCATCCTCGGCCGTCGTGAGCTCCACGATCGCGCCCTGGGCGGGTGCCAGGTCCACGGCCTGCGAGCCCCAGTTCCCCTCGTTGCCACGCACCAGGTGGACGCCTTCCTTGATGACCGTGTCGAAGATGGTGCCCACGATGTGGAACGAGCTGTCCACGGACGGCCCCACGTTCAGCACGAAGATGCGCACGCGACTGCCCGTCTCGACGGCGAGCGGGGCATCCACGTACTGGTTGGCGACCCCGTTGAAGACCACGAAGTCCGGGGCCGGCGCGGCTTCCATCGCCTTGGCCAGGTCGGTCACCTGGCCCTGCGGGCCGAGATACCACTCGCTCTGGACGACCGCGAACTCATGGTCGACGGGTGCGAGGCCTTCCTTCGGCTCGACGATGACCATGCCGTACATGCCGTTCGCGATGTGGTGGAGCGCAGGCGCCGTGCCGCAGTGGTACATCCACACGCCAGCGTAGTCCGCGGTCCACTCGTAGACCAGCTCCTCGCCGGGCGCGATGGAACGCATCTCGTCGTTCCAGGCCACCTGGCTGGAGTGGAAGTCGATGGAGTGCGGCATCTGGTTCTCGGCGGGGTTCTTGAGGGTCACGCGGATCGTGTCACCCACCTTGACCCGGATGACCGGACCCGGGACGGTGTCCCCGAAGGTCCAGACCAGCTGCTGATAGCCGGGCGCCACCGTCATCAGGCGCTCGGTCATCACGAGCTCGATGTCATGGACCTCGCCCTCGAGGCGCGCCGGCGCGATCGGGTCATGCGTGACGGGCGCAGGCGCGTTCGGGTCAGCGGCGACGGCGGTCTCGGGCGGCGGACCACCATGGTCGTCGGGGTCGTGCGCAGGCTCGGTCGGAGCGGCTCCCGTGACCGTGACGGTGCCGACCATGCCGGCGGGCGCGTGGCCAGGGATGGAGCACAGGAACGTGGTGCCACCGGCCGGGATGTCCACCACGGCCTCCACCGTCTCACCGGCCTCGGCGGACAGGAGCGTGCCGTCCTCGAACGTCACATCGTGGATGATGGCGCCCTCGTTGATGAACCGGACGAGATACGGCCCCGGCTGGTCCACGGTCAGGTCCATCGGCTCGTAGCGGATGTCGTAGCCGTGGATGACCAGCTCACCCAGGACCTCAGCGGATCCCGGCTGACCGGCCGGCGCCGGGGACACCTCTGCCGTCGGCAGCTGTGCAGGCTGGGTGGTCGGGTCAGCGACGGCGACCCCGATCGAGGCGTGGTCCGGCCCGTTGGCGGGGTGGGTCGCTGCGGACCCGGGCAGACGGCCACTCGCACATCCCGTCGCCACCAACGCGATACCCGTGGCGAGCGCCAGGATCGTCCCTCGGTGCATGGTTCCTCCCTGCCGGTCGCCCCAGGCGTCGCCGGCGGTCGTTGGAATGAATATGTAGCGTGCAACTTATCATTTAGCGCCGAGGCGTGGGATGTGCCGGATGGACGGGCCATCCGGCCCGTTCGATGGGCCATCCGGCCCGCCATGGGCGCGCCCCACCCGGGACGTGCCCGCTCCCGGCCCGAGCGACACCCGGAGCCGCCATCGAGCCGTTCCCCGGCTCGTCACCTGAGGCAGACTGGATGACATGCGACTGGAGCTGACCCGCAAGGGGGACTACGCGATCCGTGCCGTGGTCGCGCTCGCCCGGCACGCCCCCGACCTCGTGGCGGCTCCCCGGCTGGCGCAGGAGACCGCCATCCCTCGCCGGTTCGTCGCCCAGGTGATGACGGACCTCGTCCAGGCGAGCATCGTGGAGACCCGACTCGGCCGTGCAGGTGGCTATCGACTGGCCGTCTCGCCGGACGACCTGAGCCTGCTGGCGGTGGTCCAGGCGGTCGAGGGGGACGTTCGACGTCGCTCGTGCGTGCTGCGGGACGCGCCATGCCAGCGCGATGGCGCCTGCGATGTCCACGAGGTGTTCGCGGCGGCCCAGGACGCGCTCCTCGCGGAGCTCGCGGACGCCACCATCGCATCGGTGGTCGCCCGGTCCGCTCGCCCGGCCAGCTCGTGAGGGACGAACCGGAGGATCCCCGGGGGGTGGGTGGCGCGCCGGCAGGTGTCGGGTCCGGGAGGGCGCTCGACGAGCCATCGGCTGATGCGGTCGGTCCGCGGGGAGCGCCGGGTGGGGCCACCGATCCAGTCGCGTTCGATGCCGTCGCGCTCGAGGTGGCCGAGCCTGAGGCGGCGAGGCTCCAGGCGGCCGAGCCTGAGGCGGCCGAGCCTGAGGCGGCGAGGCTCGAGGCGGCGCGTCGACGGGCGCTCCGGACCCTGTTCGCCGGGGTCGCGCTCGGCAGCACCGGATACATCGCCGCCTCCACGATCGCCGCGATCGCCGCGGAGCTACTGTCGGGAAGCGCGGCGCTCGCCGGTCTACCGGCTGCAGCGGTGGTGGTGGGCTCGGCGCTCGGCTCGGCGGTGCTCGCCGGGATCATGGTCCGCCGAGGTCGCCGGTTCGGCCTCACCGTGGGCTATCTCGTGGGTGCTGCCGGCGCGGCCGTGGCGATGCTCGCTCTCGTGCTCGGCTCGTTCCCCCTGTTCCTGGGGGGCACGTTCCTGATGGGCACCGCCAACAGCGCGAACCTCATGTCGCGATACGCGGCGGCCGCCATGGTGCCCAGCGTCCGACGCGGATCGGCCGTCGCGACCGTGGTCTGGGGAGCGACCGTCGGTGCGGTCGTCGGGCCGAACCTGGGCACGTTCGTGGGCGGACTCATCGGCGGGTCCGGACACCACGCCGGTCTGCCCGAGCGCGACGCGCTGGTGGGCGTCTACCTCGTGCCGCTCGCGTTCGTGGCGGCGGCCGCGGTGCTCTCGTTCCTGCGCCTGCGCCCCGACCCCTCCGAGCTCGCGGTCGCGGATACCCCTCGGCACGGCCCAGGGCCCGAAGCGGCTCCGGCTGCCGATGGCCGGCCATCCACGGGCGACGAGCGTGTCGCCTCGGCCTCGTCCGTGCCCGGGCGCGCCCGGGACCTGCCGGAGCGCACGCGGGACCTGCTGATGCGGCCGGCCGTGGCCACGGCGCTCCTCGCGCTCATCGCGGGACAGGTCGTGATGGTCCTCATCATGACCATGACGCCGCTCCACATGACCGACCATGGACACGACATCGGGGCGGTCGGCCTGGTCATCAGCGGCCATGTCTTCGGCATGTACGCGCTGTCGCCGGTCACGGGCCGCATCACGGACCGACTGGGCGCGCTCCGGGTGGCGGTCCTCGGGCCGATCGTCCTGGCGGGCGCCGCGGTCGTGGCCGCGCTCGCACCACCGGACGGCGGGGTCGTCCTGTTCGCGGCGCTGTTCCTCATCGGGTACGGCTGGAACCTGGGGTTCGTGGCCGGATCCGCGATGCTCGCCAGCTCGCTGCGCGGCGCCGACCGGACCCGCCTCGAAGGCACCACCGACGCGCTCATCTGGGGGTCGTCCGCCGTGGCCAGCCTCGGCTCCGGGGTGATGCTCGAGGTCGCCGGGTTCACGGCGCTGTGCCTGCTCGGCCTCGCGATCGCACTGCTGACCACGCTCGTGCTGGTGCCGCGGCTCCGCGCGCAGCGAGCGACGGGTGCGGCGGCCGGCTGAGCGACCGGCGGGGGGTGCGGCCACGCGTCGGGGTGCGGCCACGCGTCGGGGTGCGGCCACGCGTCGGGGTGCGGCCACGCGTCGGGGTGCGGCCACGCGTCGGGGTGCGGCCACGCGTGACCGCAGCAGTCGCGCGGCACGCCACTCGCGGGGCCCTCGCACTCGTGGCGCCGTCCGCGTGGCACCAGTGCATCGACGCCGCCTCCCACCGCAAGCCCCTACCATGCAGCGGATGCCTGCTCCCACCATCGCCGACCTCGTGACCCAGGCCCTCGCCACGTATGTCGCACTCAGCGACCTCGGCGAGGGGATCGACGACGAATGGAGCTACGTCCAGGACCTCTCGGGCGCATGGCGCGAGGAGCTGGACGCACTCGCCACGGCACGCGCCGGCGTCTCGGCCAGCGATGCCCAGGCGGCGGCCATCGAGCGGATCTGCGACGAGGCGGGGCGCATCACGGATCCGCATCGGGCGATCGACTGGCTCTCGACGTTCCCGCAGGTGGTCCTCCTGGCCCTCGGCGCCGACGAAGGCACGGCCGCCGCGACCGGCAGCGCCGCGGGCGCCGCATGACCACTGCCACCGGCACGAGCACGACCGCGGACGCCGGCACGACCGCGGACGCCGGCACGGCCGACGCGAGCACGACCGCCGCCGCCACAGCCGCGCAGCGAACCTCCACCCCCGGGCCAGGCCGATGAGGTTCCAGGACGCGGCCCCGGACGCCCGCGCCGCGACCTACGCGCGCATCCAGGCGGACCCGCTGGTCCACGCCGCTGCCGAGGCGCTCCTCGACGCGTCGCTCGGCGAGCGGGTCATGGCGCGTGCCGTGATGAACGGGGAGACGCTCGAGCCGGACGGCTGGCGGACCTGCTTCCCGACACTCTTCGGTCCGACCGCGGAGGACGCGACCCGCGCCCACGCTGAGCGGGTGCTCGGCGCCGTGCTCGCCATCGCAGAACGTGGCGCCGGCGTGCGTGACCAGTACCGCGGCGCGCTCGTGGAGGAGCTGACCGCCCGGCTCCTGGCGAGACGTGCCGGTGACGCGGTGAAGCGGGAGCGACGCATCCTGTTCGATGGCGTCCGCGCCGAGATCCACCCGTACGACGTGACCGTCGAGCGAGCCGGTGCTGCCGAGGCGCACGACTGCAAATGGGGCGCCCGTGGCGTCGGGGCGGACGTGCTCCATCAGCTCGATGACGCACACCAGCACGCCGCCGAGGAGGACGAGCGGCTGACGGTCGGCCTGGTGGTGTTCGATGCGGCGCTCTCCTGCCTAGTCCGCCTCGACGCGCAGACGGCGCCGAGCGCGGGCATCGACCTGGTGACCATCGAGACGCTCGATACGCTCGCCCGGCCACGCACGGGAGCCAGCCGCTGAGTCCGGCCACGCACCGGTCACTCAGCGCAGTGGCCCGCGGCGACGGGCCACTCCTCGCACCGTCACGCGTCCTCCGCGCCAGCGCGCCGGATGCCCCCGTCATCGCCCACGTCCCGCACGCCGGTACGCGCATCGCCGCCGACGCCCGCGCGACCATCCTGCTCGATGACATCGCGCTCACCCGGGAACAGCTGGTCATGACCGACTGGCACACCGATCGGCTGTTCGACTGGGTCACCCGCCGCGGCGCGACCGCCATCGTGTTCGAGCCCTCGCGCCTGGTGCTCGACCCGGAGCGCTTCCTCGATCCCGCCGCGGAGCCCATGGAGCGGGTCGGCCAGGGGGTCGTGTACACCCACACCCACGACGGCCGACCATTGCGCCGCCCCGACGGGGCCCTGCGCGCTCGCTGGATCGAGACCCTGTATCGACCCCACCACGCGCTCCTCGCGCAGCTCGTGACCGAACGACTCGACCGCTTCGATCGATGCCTCGTGCTCGACTGCCACTCCTTCGGCAGCCACCCCCTCCCCTCCGAGGCGGACCAGGCGCCCGACCGACCCGATGTGTGCGTGGGCACGGACGACTGGCACACACCGCCGACGCTCGCCGACGCGCTG
This sequence comes from Chloroflexota bacterium, assembly GCA_019637815.1. Classification (GTDB taxonomy): domain Bacteria; phylum Chloroflexota; class Limnocylindria; order Limnocylindrales; family CSP1-4; genus JAFMJV01. Next base: position 12,730 of record JAHBUZ010000009.1, on the reverse strand, counting down.
GAGACCGCGCTGCGTGGCGAGGGCTTCCGGGTGCGGCGCGATTCGCCGTTCGCCGGGGCCCTGGTGCCACTCGATCGATATCGCACGGACCCGCGGGTGACCGCGGTGATGCTGGAGGTCCGCCGCGGCCTCTACTGCGACGAGACGACCGGCACGTTGCGGCCCGATTGGCCGGACGTCGCCGCCGCCATCGAGCGGGCCTGCGTCGCGGCCGGCCTGCCGTTCACGATGGCCGCCAACACCCCACCGATGACAGGCGGCCCATCGGCCGCCATCGAACCCGGAACCGCCAACATCCCACCGATGGCGAGCGACTCGCCGAGCGGCGAGGTCCCGCCGATACTGGACCGATGACCGAGCCGCTCGACGCCGACGCGCTGACCGCCCGGGTCGGGATGCTCGACGACCTCGCGCGTCGCTCGTGGTCGCTCGTCGCCGACCACGAGCGTGCCCTCGGTCGTGACCCGGAGGCACCCGCCAGCCCTTCGGACACGCCCGGCCCGCGCCAGCGTGCCCGGGAGCTGCTGGACCACGTGGAGGGCTATCTCGCGCCGCGTGCCCGGGACCTGGACGCGCCCCTCCTGGTCGTGCTCATCGGCCCCACCGGCTCGGGCAAGTCGACCATCACGAACACCCTGGCCGGGTCGCTCGTCTCGGAGCCGGGCGTGCTGCGGCCGACGACCCGCCACGCGGTGGTCGTGGCCGCGCCACCCGACCATGCATGGGCCACCGGAGCCGACGGCCCGCTCGCCGCGATCCCCGCCGAGCGTCTCCGGCACACCTCGACCGGTGCCCGCCCCGGCATCGTGCTGGTCGACGCACCGGACATCGACTCCGTGGAGCATGACAACCGGGCCCTCGCGGATGCGCTGCTGGAGCGCTCGGACCTGTGCCTGTTCGTGACCACCGCGACGCGCTATGCGGACCGCGTGCCGTGGGACGTCCTCGCGCGCATCGCGGAACGCGGCATGCCCCTGCTCGTGGTCGTCAATCGCATGCCACCGGACGCGTCCGACCAGGAGCATGTGCTCGCGGACGTCCGCGCGATGCTGGAGCGCGCCGCGATCCCCGTGGAGGTCGTGCTGGGCATCCCCGAAGGGGCGCTCGCCGCGGACGGACCGGGCCTCACCGGCGCCGCGGCAGCGTCACTGACCACACGCCTGGACACGCTCGCCGCGGACCGGGACGCGCGACGGGCCCTGGCGGCACGTGCCCTTGCCGGAGCACTCGCCGGCATCGCGCCGCTCGCCACGTCCATCGCCGCCGACCTCGAGACGCTCGCCGAGGATGCCGACCGGCTGCGGCTGCGGGCCGTGGAGGATCACGCCCAGGAGCTGGTGCTGCTGCTGGAGCGCGTGAACGGCGGCGACGTGCTGCGAGGCGAGGTGGTCGCGCAGTGGCACTCGTTCGTGGGTGCGGACCAGGTGACCCGCTGGTTCTCCAGCGGCATCGGTCGGGTGCGCGCCGCGCTCACGACGCTCGTCCGGGGTGCGCCACCCGCCCCCGTCACGGCCGTGGAGCGCGGGGTGACCGACGACCTGGCGTCGCTCGTGGTGGCGACCGCGGACGATGCGGCACGTCGCACCGCCGACCACTGGAGCGCCGATCCCGACGGCATGGCCCTGCTCGCGGACCATCCGGCGCTCTGGGCCGCATCCCCGGACCTGCGCGAGCGTGCCGCCCTGAGTCTCCGCGAATGGATGGCCTCGATCGCGTCCGATGTCGCGGCGACCGGCGCCACGAAGCGAGGCGTGGCACGTGGCCTCTCGCTCGGCGTCAACGCGGGTGCCGTGACCATCATGCTCGGCGTGTTCGCGCACACCGGTGGCATCACGGGCGCGGAGGCGGGCATCGCGGCGGCGACCGCGTATCTCAACCAGAAGCTGATGAACGCGCTGTTCGGCGAGGCCGCCGTCCAGGAGATGATCGACCACGCGCGGGACGACCTCGCCGATCGCCTGCGGACGCTCCTGGACGAGGAGCGTCGACGCTTCGACCGACTGCTGCCGACCGTGGACACCGTCCGGGCGCTGTCGGCCGAGCTGCGCGCGGTCGCATGACCGACGCGTCCGGGCTCGCTGCCGCAGACGTGCTCCTCGATCGACTGGTGCGCGCCGCGGAAGCCGCCACCACCCTCGGCCTCGATCCCATCCCGGCGACCGAGGCCGCCGCGGTCATCCGGGCACGTGGTGGATTCCCTGGCGACCTGTACGTGCTCGCGCTCGCGGGCGGGACCGGCGTCGGCAAGTCGAGCATCCTCAACGCGCTCGCCGGCGACGACCTGAGCGATACCGGGGTCCAGCGACCGACCACGACCCATGCCGTGGCATGGGTACCCGCCGCCCATGCCGATGCCACCGGTCCCCTGCTCGACTGGCTCGGCGGTGCCACCGTGCGTCTCCGGCCCGCGGCGGACGACGCCGCTCCGGACCCGCTGGCCCAGGTGGTGCTGCTGGACCTGCCGGACCTCGACTCGGTGGCCGCCGAGCACGCTGCGCGCGTGGACGCGGCCCTGCCCAGGGTGGACGCGGTGGCGTGGGTCTCCGATCCCGAGAAGTACGCCGATTCGGTCCTCCACGACCGATATCTCGCGCGCTGGGCGTCGCGGCTCGCCCGTCAGGCGTTCGTGCTCAACAAGACCGACCGCGTCACGTCCGGTGACCTGCCCATGCTGCGTGATGACGTCGCGGCGCGACTCGCGCAGGAGCACCTGCCGTCGATGCCGATCCTGCCCGTGTCCGCCCACGGTGACCTCGATGCGCTGCGCGGCTGGCTGGCCGATGGTGTGCATGCCCGCGACGTGGTCCGCGACCGACAAGGGCGCGCCGCCACGGCCGCACTCGCGGACCTCGCACGGGCCGCCGGCACCGACGGGCCCCTGCCGCCGGAGCCACTGCTCACCGCTGACCGGCGCCGGGCCGCCATCGACGCCACGACCGCCGCCGTCCTGGACGTGGTGGGGCTCACGGGACTCCGCGCACAGGCCATCGCCGCGACCCGGCAGGCCGCGCGTGGCCAGGGTGGCGGGCTGCTGGCACGCATCCGGGGCCTCCTGGACCGTGGGACGGGCCGCCCGGAGCGACTCGCCGACCCGCAGGGCTATCTCCTCCGCTGGCGCGACCGGGGCAGCCTCGTCCCTGCCACGCTCCCGGTGCGTGCCGCGATCGCGGAGGGCCTCGCGGCGTTGCCACCGGCCGCTCGGGGCGCGGCTGCGGCCACCGGCGACAGCGATGGGCTCGTGACGCGGCTGGCGGCCGCGGTCGACCGGACGGTGACCGGCCCGGCGGCGAGCGCACCCCTGCCGACCAGTCGTGCGTGGCCGCTCATCGGTCTCGGCCAGGTGCTCGCCACGGTGGCGCTCATCACGGGTGTCGCGTGGATCGTGGCTGGCTTCGCGACCGGCAGCCAGCTGCCCGCCGCGGCCATCGACCTGCCGATCCTCGGCGGGATGCCCATGCCCGCGCTGCTGGTGCTCATCGGCATCCTCGGCACGTGGGGACTCTCGTGGCTGCTGGTACGCCACGCGGACCGGCTCGGTGGGCGGTGGGCGGACCGGTTGGCGGCGGATCTCCGGACCGGGGTGGCGGATGCGGTGGATGCCACCGCGCTCGGCTCGCTCGGGGCCTGGGATGCGGCACGCCGGCAGCTGTGGCAGGTCGCCCGGGACGTTCCCGCGACCTGACGTCCGCGGATCATCGGTCGCCCACGGCCGCGCTCCGGACCGCGCGGCCCCGCGGCCGGACGTCCGCGGATCATCGGCGTCGTCGCAGCCACGCTCCGGAACCCGGAGCCCGTCACGACGGGACTCAGCTGCTGCCGATGCGCTCCAGGCGCTCGTCGAGCCCGATGAGGATGAGCTCGTCACCGTCGCGGACCACCTCGCTGCCATGCGGGTTGATGGTCACGTCCGCACCCCGGCGGAGCGCGATGGCGGTCAGCTTGAGGGTGCCCGGCAGGTCGAGCTGGGTGAGCGTCCGGCCGACCCAGCGCGTCGGTGGACGGAGCTTGGTGATGCCGAACCGGGGTCCCACGTCCAGGTAGTCGACGATCTCCGGGACCGCGAACATGTGCGCGACCCGCTGGCCCATCTCGCGTTCGGGGTAGATCACCCGGCTCGCGCCCACGCGTCGCAGGATCTCCCCGTGGAGCGCGTCGTTCGCCTTGGCGATGATGGTCGACACCCCCAGGTCGTGGAGCGCCATCGTCGCGAAGATGCTCGCGTCCGTGGCGGAGGACATCGCGACGACCCCGAACCGGAAGTCGGCGGCGCCGATGGCCCGCAGCGCCGGCAGGTCGGTCGCATCGACCTGCATCGCGTGGGTCACATCCGGGGCGATCTCGTTGACCGCGCGCTCGTCGCGGTCGACGGCGAGCACCTCGTGGCCGAGCGCGCTCAGCTCGAGCGCGCAGGCACGCCCGAACCGGCCGAGCCCGATGACCAGGACCTGGTGTCGCACCCGCGTCTCCTCGTGTCATCCGCGATCACGCCACATCGGCGTCCCGCGAGCGTACCGGAGCGGTCGTTCGCCGTCCGGATCGGGTGGCGTGGCGCGCGATTCAGCCGATGCGGATCGACTCCTCGGCGTGGCGATACGCCACCGGACGCGCGCGTGCCGCCAGCACCAGCACGAGCGTGAGGGGCCCCAGTCGTCCGATGAACATGGCCGCGATGACGATGACCCGACCCGCCGGGTCGAGCGTGGGCGTGACCCCCGAATCCGCACCCACGGTGCCCAGCGCGGAGATCGTCTCGAACAGCACGTTCACGAACGGCAGCGGCGTGGCCACGTTGAGCGCGAGGGCGGTCAGGAACAGGAACGCCAGCGAGAGCAGCGCGACGGCCATGGCGCGGTTGACGAGATCCTGGCTGAACCGTCGCCCGAACGCGCTCGCCGCCGGATCGCCACGCACCGTGGAGACGATCGCGGCGAGCAGCAGGGAGAACGTGTTGACCTTGATGCCACCGGCCGTGGATCCGGACGCGCCGCCGATGAACATCATGGCCATCAGCACGAACAGGGTGACCTGGAGCAGGGCCGCGGTCGGCAGCGTGCTGAAGCCTGCCGTCCGGAGCGCGATGACCTCGAACAGCGCGGCGGATGGTCGCTCCTCGACCGGCAGCGCACCGAGGGTCCGGGGCGAATCCCACTCCAGACCGATGAACGCGAGCGTGCCGAGGCCGATGATCACCGCGGTCGTGAGCAGCACCAGCTTCGACTCCACGGACAGACGCCACCACCGTCGGCGGCTCGCGACATCCGCGACCACCGCGAAGCCCAGGCTGCCGATGACGATGAGCACCGCGATGGGTCCCAGCACCAGCCAGTCCCCCTGGAACGGCGCGAGACTCTCCGCGCCGATCAGGTCGAAGCCCGCGTTGTTGAGCGCCGATACCGCGTGGAACACGCCCCACCAGACCGCCTCGAACGGCCCGTCCGCCTGACCGGACGCGAGGAAGCCGACCGTGAGCGCGACCGCGCCGATGGCCTCGGCCGCGAGCGTGAACAGAGCGACCATGCGCACCACCCCGAGGACGCCACCGAGCCGCAGCTCGCCCGTCGTCTGCTGCGCCACCAGGCGGTCGTGGAGGCCGATCCGCCGACCCCGACCGAGGAGCATGAGCACGAGCGTGGAGCCGGTCATGATGCCGAAGCCACCGAGCTGGACCAGGAGCAGCAGCACGACCTGCCCGAAGCCACTCCAGTGGTCCGCGGTGACGACCACCACGAGACCCGTGACACACACCGCGGACGTGGCCGTGAACCAGGCGTCGAGGAGTGGCGTCCACTCGCCGTCGCGGGCCGAGATGGGCAGCGCCAGCAGCACCGTGCCGATGGCGATGAGCACCAGGAACGCGATGATGAGCAGCCGCCCGGGCGCCACCGGCCGGCGGCGTGGACGGAGGGGCTCGAGGTGTTCCTCGACCGGTCGCACCCGGGCGATGCGGACCCGCCGGTCGCCGGGTCGTCTGCCCTGGAGGGCCATCAGCGGATCGGCGAGTGCGACACTCCGCGGAGTCTAGCCATGGGGGCCGGTCGCTGATGCGGGCACATCGCGGCGTCGCGACCTTGCGCACGTCGCTCACGCACGTCCGGTGCGCGCGATCCCACGCTCGCCGGGCAGATGGTCGCCGGCGCTCGGCGGGCAGATGGTCGCCGGGCACGCCGCGGCGTCCCGCAGCGCACCCGGCGATGGATCAGGGCAGCGCCGCGATGATGTCCTCCGTGAGGCCGGCGGGCGCGGTCACGTACCACACGATGCCGCCGTGCTCGAAGATGGACGTCGCCCGGCCACGCGCCCCGGTACCGGACTCGGCGACGCGTGTCACGTCGCGACCACCGAGCGACACCGTGGAGGTCACCGGATCGGCGTACTGGCTCGTGAGCAGTGGCCGGAGCGCCGCATCCACGTCCGCCAGCGAGAGGCCGTCATAGCGGGCCGCGGTCACGATGCCGGTCCGGTCGCCGTCCACGATGGACGCCATGCCCAGCGCGAGCCCTGCCCGGCCCAGGCTGGAGTCCGACCCGATGTCCAGCAGACCCCGGACGGTCGCGGAGACCCTGGGATCCGAGGGCCGCAGGAGCGACACGAAGTCATCCCCGTTCATGCCCACGGGCCGGACGGTGGCGCCCTCCACATCGGTCGGGAACGCGTCCAGGAGCGACCGGTCCGCGCTGAACGTCGGATCGCCACCGGGTGGTGGCTGCGGCACGCCGCCACTGGACAGCGTCACCAGATCCATGCCGAAGGCGTCCTGGCTGAAGCTCGCGAGCGTGCCGTCGGCGCGCAGCGTCGACAGGATGGACTCGATCTCCACCTCCAGGAAGCCCGGGTCCGCACCGCTGCGGTCGTAGCCGACCGAGATCGGCGCCACCCACGGGAGCTCACCGAGCACCTCGATGGGTCGACCATCGCGCATCGCCTGGGCGATGACCGGAGCGGATGCGATCCACGCCTGGACCGCCGGCTCGGCGGCCGTGAGCGCGTTGCGGCACGAGGCGTCCGAGACGCGCTGACGCAGCCGGATCGACGGCGCGGTCACGGGCGCGATCGGCGGGTCGGTGAGGTCGAGGGTGCCGTTCGCCCAGGCCTCACCCAGGGAACCGGCCGCGACACACACGATCTGCCCATCGAGGCTCGCGATGTCCGTGATGGACGAGCCCTCCAGGACGGCCACCTGCACCGGGTCGAAGACATAGGGCTGGCTCATGTCCAGGACGGTCCGACGCTGGTCGGTGACCGCGAGATGGGACACCGCGATGTCCCAGCGACCACCCCAGCCACCGGTCACGATCTCCTGCCAGGGCACCCCGACCAGGTCGAGATCCACACCCAGCCCATCGGCGATGGCCTGGGCCACCCGGACATCGAAGCCCTGGAACGAGCCGGAGCCCGTCCTCGATGACCAGGGGGCGTCGTCGGTCGCGACCGCCACCCGGATGCGCCCGGCATCCTGGATGCGGGTGAGCAGGTCGGCGTTCGGGTCGATGGTCGGTGCCGGGGTCGCCGTTGGTCGGGGCGTCCGGGTCGGCGCCGGGGACGCGGTGGGGCGCGGGGTCCGTGTCGGGGCGGGCGTCGGTGACGCCTGTGGGCCACGCGAGACCACGTAGTCCACGGTGGTGCGCCGAGGCACCACCTCGCCATCCGCGGGATCGGTGCGGATGACCGAGCCCTCGGCGATCGAGTCATGGAAGCGCCGGGTCCGCTCGCCGATGCGCAGGCCGGCATCGTTGAGCACGGCCAGTGCGTCCGCCTCGCGCATGCCGCGGACGCGCGGCACGCTCACGGGTGCCTCCGTGGGCCGGGGCGTCGCCGTGGGGCGCGGGGTCGGGGTCGGCGTGGGTCGCGGCGTGCGCGTGGGTGCGGGCGTGGGCGTCGGCGATGGCCGTGGCCCACGAGAGATGACATAGGCGATCCGGCTGCCGCGATCGACGCGCACACCCGCTGCGGGGTCGGTGCGCACGACATCGCCCTCGGCGATGGCGGTGCTGAAGACGCGCGAGCGCTCGCCGGCACGCAGACCGACACTGCCCAGCTCGGTGAGCGCCTCCGCTTCGCCCATGCCACGCAGGTCCGGCACGGTCACCACGGACGGTGGCGGCGTGGGGGTGGGTCGCGGGGTCGCGGTGGGACGGGGCGTCGCGGTGGGACGCGGGGTCCGGGTGGGCTCGGGCGTGGGTGACGGCCGGGGACCGCGGGAGACGACGTAGCTGATGCGGCTGTTGCGCCCGACGCGCACGCCTGCCGCCGGGTCCGTCCGGATGACGTCACCCTCGTCGATGGCGTCGCTGAAGGCACGCGACCGCTCGCCGGCGCGCAGACCGACGCTACCCAGCTCGGTGAGCGCGTCCGCTTCGCTCATGCCCCGAAGGTCGGGCACGGTGACGACCGAGGAGGTCGGCCGCGGCGTGGCGGTCGGTGCTGGCGAACGCGCGGGGCCGCGCGAGACGACGTAGTCCACCCGGCTGCCGGGCGCCACGATGACGCCGGGGCGCGGGTCGGTGGTGATGACGCGGCCGGACGCGATGCTCTCCGAGGTGCGCTGCGTCCGTGTCCCGGGCTCCAGGCCCGCATCGAGGAGCGCGTTCACGGCGTCCGACTCGCGGTCACCCAGGACGTCCGGCACCGCCACGTTGGCGGGCTGCGAGGCGACCGTGATGGTGACGCGACCCGACACGGGGACCGGCCGGCCAGGGCGTGGATCCTGCGCGATGACGGTCCCCGCGGGCACCGATGAGGTCTGCTCGAACAGCACGCGCAGGCGCAGGCCGGCGTCATCCACCTCTGCCTGTGCCTGGCTGCGGGTCAGGCCCACGAGATCCGGCGCGGCCACCGTGGCCGGCGTCGGGCTGGGTCGGGGCGTGGGCGTGGCGCCCGGGCGGGGCGGCGGCGCATCGAACGCCCGCACCAGCCCATCGGCGATGACGTCATACGCGTCCGCGACCCGACCCTCGTCGGTCAGCGGGCGTGCCGCATCCTCGATGTCGAGGACCTCGTCCGGCACCACGTAGAAGCCCAGGTCGGTGCCGACCCGGACGGCGACATCGCCGTCATCGACGGCCATCACCGCGAGCGCGTCGCCGGGCCACATCTGGTCCTCGTTGACCGCCCACAGATGGTCCGCCAGATCGCGCGCGCCCACGCCGGACGTGGTGTCCGTGAGGTACAGCCAGAGCTGGCCATCGGTCGCGTCCGCGAACCGGTCCGAGGCGCCCTGGATCCGCCCGCCGGCATCGCCCACGAAGCCGAAGGGGTCCGTGACGACCCCACCGACACGCGGCACGTCCCAGGTGGCGATGGGCGCCTCCGCGACGAGCGAGGGCCCGCGGTAGACCCGCAGCTCCAGCTCGCCGATGGACGGCGCGGGGATGAGACCCGTGATCGTGTCCCAGCTCGGGTCGACCGACCAGTCGCCGGTACCCGCGAGCGCCTCCACCCCATCACCCACGAGGGCCACGAGGTTGACCCGCAACGTGGATGCGCCGGCCGCGGCCGGCAGCGCGAGCCGGAACGCCGCGACCTCATCTGGCGTGAAGGCGTTGCGCACGCCATCCACGATGAGCCCGTCCAGCGACGTACCGAGCGTCAGGGTGGCGTCTCCCTCCGGGTCACGCTGCTCCTGGCCAGCGAGCGAGCCGCCGAACAGGACGCTGCCCACGGACAGGTCCGCGACGGGGAACGCGGGTGGCTCCTGGGCCGTGGTCACGGGGATGCCCCCGACCACGAGCAGCAGGGAGACCAGGAGAGCGACCCGTCGGGTCATCGAGCGCAGGGGGGTCATGCAGCCTCCGAAGCAGGGACCGCGTCACGTTCGGTCTGCCGCGTATCCAACCACGAGCCAGGTGAAGGGACGATAACGGAACGATGTGGACTCGACCGGGCTCCGGGCCGCGATGCGGCCGCATCGGGCGGTCCCGGGTGGTCAGGTGTCGAGCAGGTCGAGGCGTCGGAGCAGGTCATCGAGGTCGGCGATGGTGGCCGCGTCGAGCGTGGGTGCCGGTGCCCGCACGCGGGCGCTCGCGATGGCCCCGCGCCGCTGGTAGATGCGCTTGCGCAGGGGCAGGTTGATGCCCGCCTGGTCCTCGAAGCGGATGAGCGGGCAGGCGCGCAGGAAGGCGAGCGTCGCGCCCTCGTGGTCGCCCGAGCGGTACCGCGACACGATATCCACGAGGATCTCGGGATAGCCGAAGCCGGTCATGGTGCCGACACAACCCCGACGCAGCTCCTCGATGAGCATCCGGCCACCCAGGCCGCCGAGCACCCGGAGCGATGGGTCGGCGGCCAGCAGCCGGCCCGCCTTGGGTGGCGTGGGGTCGTCCTCCAGCTTGATGACCCGCAGGCGTGGGTCGCTCGCGGCGAGGTCGAGCAGCAGCTCCACGCTCATCCAGACCCCCGACGACGCGGGGTGGTCCTGGACCACGATGGGTCGGTCCGTCGCAGCGGCGACCGCGAGGTAATGCGCCCGGACCGCCGCGTCGTTGGGGCGTGCGAGCGTGGGTGGCGCGAGCATCACCGAGTGGGCACCCAGGTCGATCGCCTCGCGCGCGTAGCCGATCGCCCGGTCCGTGCCGGGTGCGCTGGCACCCACGCAGATGGGGATGCGCCCGGCGGCCCGCTCCACGACCGTGGCGATGACCACGCGTCGCTCCTCGTCGGTCAGCCGGGTCGCCTCCCCCAGCACGCCCAGGATGGTCATGCCCTGGACGCCCCGCGCGATGACGAAGTCCGTGAGCGTGCCCAGGCTCGCGATATCGAGCGCGCCGTCGTCCGTGAAGGGCGTGGGCACGATGTTCCAGACGCCCTCGAGCGCCGCGGCGCGGTCGGCGGGCAGCGATGCCTCGTCCGTGGCGGGCATGTCGCCCGGCATCAGAAGGGCACCAGCTGGCGGAACGCGAAGGCGAGGTTGGCCGGTCGCTCGGCGAGTCGTCGGAGATACCACGGATACCACGCGTCGCCATAGGCGATGAGGTCCCGGACGCGATAGCCGGCCGCGGCGAGCCGGCGCTGCTCGTCGCTCCGGATGCCGTACAGCATCTGCACCTCGAACGCGGTCCGGTCGAGGCCGATGGCCGCCGCGTGATGCTCGATGAGCTCCACGAGCCGCACATCGTGGGTGCCGAGGCCCACCTCGATGGGCGTGCCTGCCGCCCGGGCCTGGAGCATCACCAGGGCGCACGCGGCGTACGCCGCATCGACCTCCGTGCGCGTCTGGACGGCGAGGTCGACGGGCTCGGCGTACGCGCCCTTCACGAGCCGGATGGCGGGCGCGTGCGGCAGCAGCCGCTGGATGTCCCCGGGCGTGCGGCGCAGATACGCCTGGAGACAGATGCCCGCGCGTGGCTGGACCGTGAGCAGCCGTTCGTAGAGCGCGACGGTCGTCTCCACGTACGGGCTCGACTCCATGTCGATCCAGAGCATCCCGCCCCGACCGACGGCATGGTCGGCGAGGGCCCGGGTGTGCTCGAACGCACGCTCGACATCGAGGTCGAGACCCAGCTGGGTCAGCTTGATGGACACATGGCCATCGAGACCGCGCTCGGCGATGGCATCGATGAGCCCTCGATAGTGCTCGGCCACCGCATCGGCATCAGCGAGCGCGTCGAGGTTCTCGCCGAGCCTCGTGAACAGCGTCGAGATGCCCTGCCGCCCGAACGCCTCCGCTGCGTCCAGGGCATCCTCCATGCGCTCCCCGGGCATGAATCGACGGACGGCCCGGCGTGCCGCGGCCGTGCGGGGCACCCGATCGCGCAGCCACGCGTTGCCCGCGGCCCACAGCAGCACCTTGCGCATCCCGGTCCCCTCCGTGCGAGGCACGTATCGTAGCGAGGGCCGGCACACGGGACCGGTGAACAGGGAGGTCAGCATGGACCTGGGACTGGCGGGCGCTCGCGCCCTCGTGGGCGGCGGCTCGGGCGGGCTGGGTGGCGCCATCGCGACGGTGCTGGCGGCCGAGGGAGCACGCACGGCGCTCGCGGCGCGACCATCCGACCGACTCGATGCGGCGGTGGGGCGCCTGGGCGGCCAGGGCGTGGCCGCGGCCGCGGATCTCGCCACGCGCACGGGGCCCGCGTCGGCCGTGGCGGCGGCTGTCGGCGCGCTCGGTGGCCTGGACCTGCTGGTCGTCAACAGCGGCGGACCTCCGCCGGGACGCTTCGAGGACCTCGACGAGGAGGCGTGGCAGCGCGCCATCGACGGCACGCTGTGGAGCGCGGTGCGGCTCATCCAGGCGGCGCTCCCCCACCTCCGGGCGAGCGACCGGCCGGCGATCCTGGTCATCCTCTCCTCGTCCGTGCGTGAGCCGATCCCGTCGCTCACCACGTCCAACCTCATCCGGCCCGGTCTGGCGGGGCTCATCAAGTCACTCGTGCCGGAGATCGCGCCGGTGCGCATCAACGGCATCGCGCCGGGGCGCATCGCCACCGACCGCATCGCGCAGCTGGACGCGGCACGCGCGGCGGAGTCCGGGGCGTCCGTGGAGCAGGTCCGCGCGGACACCATCGGACGCATCCCGCTCGGTCGATACGGTGACCCCGCGGAGCTGGGTCGGGTGGGCGCCTTCCTGCTGTCGCCGGCGGCCAGCTACATGACGGGTGCCATCGTGCCCGTGGATGGGGGCATGGTCCGGGCGCTGCCATAGCCCCGGTCGCCCGGAGCCCGGGCGCCCTGCCATCGCCGGGCGCGTCGGTTCGATACCGCTGGGGCCTGCCCGGCGATCGCGACGGATGACGTA
>JAHBUZ010000008.1 GCA_019637815.1 Chloroflexota bacterium | reverse complement strand
TCCGACCGACTCGATGCGGCGGTGGGGCGCCTGGGCGGCCAGGGTGTGGCCGCGGCCGCGGATCTCGCCACGCGCACGGGGCCCGCGTCGGCCGTGGCGGCGGCGGTCGGTGCGCTCGGTGGCCTGGACCTGCTGGTCGTCAACAGCGGCGGTCCTCCGCCGGGACGCTTCGAGGACCTCGACGAGGAGGCGTGGCAGCGTGCCATCGACGGCACGCTGTGGAGCGCGGTGCGGCTCATCCAGGCGGCGCTCCCTCACCTCCGGGCGAGCGACCGGCCAGCGATCCTGGTCATCCTCTCCTCGTCCGTGCGTGAGCCGATCCCCTCGCTCACCACGTCCAACCTCATCCGGCCCGGCCTGGCGGGGCTCATCAAGTCGCTCGTGCCGGAGATCGCGCCGGTGCGCATCAACGGCATCGCGCCGGGGCGCATCGCCACCGACCGCATCGCGCAGCTGGATGCGGCGCGCGCGGCGGAGTCCGGGGCGTCCGTGGAGCAGGTCCGCGCGGACACCATCGGGCGCATCCCGCTCGGTCGATACGGCGACCCCGCGGAGCTGGGTCGGGTGGGCGCCTTCCTGCTGTCGCCGGCGGCCAGCTACATGACGGGCGCCATCGTGCCCGTGGATGGGGGCATGGTCCGGGCGCTGCCATAGCCCCGATCGCCCGGAGCCTGGGCGCCCTGCCGTCCCCGGGCGCGCCGGTTTCGATACCGCTGGGGCCTGCCCGGCGATCGCGACGGATGACGTATTGGAACGGATGTCCACGTGTGCGATCATGGTGACGATCGCGAGGCGGCTACCCCCGGCGCCGCCCACGACCCCAGGACGTGACCCGTCCGAGCCGTGCCGGGATGGGAGGGATCATGGATCGACGCGTCGGTGTGGCAGTGAGCGCTGCCCTCCTCACGCTCTCCGTGGCGGCACCCGCCGCCGCCCAGGACGCCTCGGCGCCGCCCGCGAGTGCCTGGACCACGCTGGTCTCGGGGCTCGATGCACCGCGCGGCATCACCTTCGGTCCGGACGGGACCCTGTACGTGACCGAGACGGGCCACGGTGGCGAGGAGTGCGTCCCGACGCCACGCGGCCAGATGTGCGTGGGTGCGACGGCCGGCATCAGCGTCATCGTGGACGGCGCGGCCCAGCGCGTGCTGGACGAGCTGCCCTCGATGGTCCTGGGCCAGGAGGTCATCGGGCCCGCGGACGTGGCCGTCAAGGAGGACGGCACGCTCGTCATCCCGATGCCGCTCGGCGGCGGGCCGGAGCTGCGTGACGCGGTCTCGGCACCCCTGAACGAGCATCTCGGCTGGCTGGTCACCGTGAAGGACGGCGTCATCACGCCGATCGCCGACCTGGTCCAGTGGGAGGCGGAGAACGATCCCGATTCCGCGGATCCCGGTGCCACCGTGGACTCCAACCCGAACGGCGTGGCGCTGCTGCCCGATGGCGGCACGCTCGTCGCCGATGCGGGCGGCAACAGCCTGCTGTGGGTGGGTGCCGATGGCCGGGTCGTGCTCGTGGCCACGTTCCCGCCGAGCTTCCATCCCGCCCCCACCGACCCGAGCGCACCTGCCGACCCGAGCGCCGAGCCGGTGATGATCCCGACCCAGTCGGTGCCCACCTCGGTGGTCCTGGGTCCGGACATGGCGATGTACGTGAGCTTCCTGAACGGCTTCCCGTTCCCGGTGGGCGGCTCGAGCATCCTCAAGGTCCAGCAGGACGGCACCAGCGAGGTCTATGCGTCCGGCTTCACCAACGTCATCGACCTGGCCTTCGGCCCGGACGGCACCCTGTACGTGCTCGAGATCTTCCACAACGGGCTGCTGTCACAGGATCCCACGGGCGGCCTGTGGAGCGTGCCCCCGGGTGGTGGCGAGGCGACCCTCGTGTCCACCGAGCTGCTGATGCCGGGTGGCATCGCCATCGACGAGGCAGGCACCCTGTACGTCACCACCGGCGCCTCGATCCCCGGCCAGGGCTCGGTCGTCAGCTACACCCCGTAGTCCGGGGCGGCGATCGCCGCACGAGACCCAGGTGATCAGGAAGCCCCGGTCGGATCGACCGGGGCTTTCGTCTGGACGCCCGAACGTCATCGCCGGTGAGCGATCCAGCAGCGGTCCGCGGGGCCCCGTGCGGGCATCGGCGGTCCGGGTATGATCGCGCGGCATTCGGTGGACCCAGCCCTCATCCGGAGGCTCGCCATGCACCGGTCTCGCGACGTGTCAGGCAGGTCCGTCATGGCGTCCGACGATACGGCCACGGATCGCGCAGGCGGCCACTCAGACGCCCGTGTCCGGGCACGCCCCCGGTCCACGCTTGCCATCCTGGTCGTGCTCATCGGCGCCGTCGCCTGGCCCTCGGCCGCCCAGTCGCCCAGCGCGACACAGACCCCGGACGCTGCACGGTCGCCCGATGCGATTCCATCGCCCAGCACGGCGGCGCCCGCGACGGACATCGCGATGCCCATGGGCGCCCAGTTCGGGATGCCGGAGGCGCTCCCGCGCCGTCTGGACCTGACGCTCACCGTGGCCGACGCGGTCGCGGAGCAGGACGGGACGCTCGTGGCCCTGGGTGCTCGGGCGACCAACGGCCGGGTCCGTCAGGTCGCGGCTGCCGTCCGGGGCGCGGACGGGGCCTGGGACCTCGTGGATGTCGACCGGGCTCGGGGCATCCGGGCCGGACCCACCGGTGCCACGGCAGCCGCCGGCGTGCGGCCCGTGGCACTCACGGCAGGCCCCGAGGGATACGTCGCGGTGGGCACCGTGCACCTGTACCACGGCAGGTCGTTCGTCTCGGACCAGGTGGTCAGTCTCGCGTGGTGGTCCCGCGATGGTCGCCGGTGGCAGCGATCCGATATCCGCCAGGTCCTCGGCCGGCAGGCGTCGTTCTCGGTGAAGGCCGTTCGGGCCAGGCCGGGTGGCGGCTTCCTGATGGCGGGCAGTCTCTCCCGTCGTGGCTTCGGCCCTCGGAGCACCATCGCGATCCTTGAGTCGACCGATGGTCGGACCTGGCGACGCGCGGCGACCATCGAGAGCCGGTGGGCCCTCGATGCCCAGGACCTGGTCCCCGTGGGCGGCGGGATGCTGCTGGCCGGTCGCGAGTGGGTGTGCACCGACACCGCCGAGGCACAACGGACGGCGTCAGCTGGACCGCAGGTCCGCTACTGGGTCTCCGACGGGTCATCCGGACGCTGGCGACCCGTGGACATCGATGCCATCGGTGTCATCGACATCCCCGAGCCTGCCCCGACCGGCGCCCGTGGCTGCCCCCGGGCCGGCCCGCAGCGGTTGCAGCAGCTCCAGGAGCGCTTCACGAGTCGGGGCGGCATCGTGGGTGCCACCGGACGGACGGTGGTGGCCCTGTCCCAGGACGGCACGCGTGTCTCGGCCTCCGACGACCTCCGGACCTGGCGCGTGACGGAGCTGCCCGGCGCCACGCCCGCGGGGGATCCACCCCGTGACCGCGGGGTCCGTGACACGGCCATCGTGGCGGCTCCCGACGGTGATGGCGCGGTCCTGCTCTCCCTGGAGAGCCGCCGGGACACGGACGACGCGGTCGCGATCTACGGCATGGCGGTGCTCGCCTGGCGGACGGATGACGCGGGACGCTCGTGGCAACGGTTGCCGGCACCGCGACCGTTCCTGCCGAGCGGCATCGCCCAACGCCTGGCAGCCGGATCCGATCGCGTCCATCTGCTGGACATCGCGTCCGCCGGCGGGACGATCGCCGCCAGCGAGTCCGGCCCCTTCCGGGAACCCACGTGCCAGCCGGGGCCAGCGGCGGACTGCTCGTTCGTGACGCTGCGCGACCTCGATCTGGCGGGTGCGGACCTCACCGGGATCCGCCTCACCGGCGCGACGCTCACGGGCACGGCTCTCGATGGCGCGGTGCTGCGGGATGCGGATGCCCGGTGGGCCCGCCTGGGTGGATCGATGCGCGACGTGGACCTCCGCGACGCGCGGCTCGATCACGCCACCCTCGCAGGCGACCTCGCCGGCGCACGCCTCGCGGGCGCGGCACTCTCCCATGCCGGGCTGGAAGGAGCGGGCGTGGACGCGCCCGCGGACCTGCGGGGCCTCGACCTGCGGGAGGCGACCCTCGAGTGGGTGTCCGTCATCTGGGTGGACCTCACGGACGCACAGATCGGCCGCCGTCAACGTGCGGCGATCACGTTCTGGTACGAGGTGATCTGTCCGGACGGGTCGCCGTCCGCTGCGTCCAGCGACCCGGATCCGTGTCGCCTGGGTGGCGGCTGACGAGGTCCCCTGGGCCGCGTCGCGATCCGCCGACGGACTCGACCACGAGGGGCGCGGACGGGCCAGGCCCACTCCCGATCGGATGTCGACCCGGCAGCGCCCTCCACGGCTGACGTCACGTCACTCGGCGTAGGCGGCTCGCCATGCGGGGGGTTCGCTGCCGCCCACCTGCACCCAATACTCGACGGAGCGGACGATCCGGCCCTCGGCCACCTCCATGAATGCCGCAGCGCGGAACACGCCGACGCCCGCGTGAGGGACCTCCACCTCAGCGACGACGAGGGCGTCCCGCTCCACGAGCCGCAGGACGCGGATCTCCCAGCCTTCCGGATACGCCGCGTTCACCGAGACCACGTTCGACGCGCCGACGAACCGTTCGTTCGTCTCCAGCCAGTCCACGATGACATCATCGGCCAACGTCGCCCGCACACCGTCCCAGTCGCGCGCCTGCATCCGCTCCCAGAACGCACGTACGACCTCGACAGGGCTCACATCCACCTCCCGTGGTCGATGCACCACGAGCCGGCATCGACGTCACCATGGTCCTCGGTCGGCGTCCCTTTCGCTGGCCGGGCCGGGTCTGCTACGCTCAGGGTTCCGCCAGCCGACCGCGGCGGTCTCGTCCTGCGGCGTCCCGCACGACCACCGACCGGGCGTCGTCGACGGTCCGATCCACACCGCGAACGCACCGTGAGCCTCCGATGACCGACGCCGCGACCAGCCCGACCACTCCTTCGTCCACCGCTCCGCGCACCCTCGTCCGGAAGATCTGGGACGACCACGTGGTGCACGAGGAGCCGGGTGCCCCGAGCATCATCGGCATCGACCTCCACCTCGTCCACGAGGTCACCAGCCCGCAGGCGTTCGAAGGGCTCCGTCGACGGGGCATCACGGTCCGCCATCCGGAGCGGACGGTCGCCACGGCCGACCACTCGACCCCCACGACGCCCCGCGAGCTGCCCATCCTCGACCAGCAGGCGGCGTTCCAGGTCGCCCAGCTGGAGAAGAACACCCAGGAGTTCGGCATCCCGGTGTACAGCCGGGGCTCCGACCACCAGGGCATCGTGCACGTCATCGGGCCGGAGCTGGGTCTCACGCAGCCGGGCATGACCATCGTGTGCGGCGACTCCCACACCGCGACCCATGGCGCGTTCGGGGCGCTCGCGTTCGGCATCGGCACCTCCGAGGTGGAGATGGTGCTCGCCACGCAGACGCTGCTCCAGCGACCCCAGCGCAGCTACGAGGTCCGCGTGGACGGCAAGCTGCGGCCGGGCGTCACGGCCAAGGACATCATCCTCAACCTCATCTCGCGCATCGGCGTGGGTGGCGGCACGGGACATGTGTTCGAGTACCGCGGTCCGGCCATCGAGGCGCTCTCGATGGAGGAGCGGATGACCATCTGCAACATGTCCATCGAGGGTGGCGCGCGCGCCGGGCTCATCGCCCCCGACGACACGACCTTCCAGTACGTCGCGGACAAGCCGCACGCGCCCAAGGGCGTCGCCTTCGACGAGGCCGTCGCACGCTGGCGGACCCTCCCCTCCGACCCGGGCGCTGCCTACGAGAAGTCGATCGTCATCGACGCGAGCGCCCTGGAGCCGATGATCACCTATGGCACCAACCCGGGCATGGGCATGGCCCTCACGGCCGGTGTCCCCGACCCGGACGCGGAGACGGACGAGGCCGGCAAGCGGGCGCTCGACAAGGCGCTCGACTACATGGGCCTTCGGCCGGGTCAGCCGCTCCTGGGCCAGAAGGTGGACATCGTGTTCATCGGGTCCTGCACCAACAGCCGCATCAGCGACCTGCGGGAGGCCGCGGCCATCTTCCGGGGCAACCACATCGCGGACGGCCTGCGGGTCATGGTCGTGCCGGGCAGCCAGCAGGTGAAGGCCCAGGCCGAGCGCGAGGGCCTCGCGGACGTGTTCAAGGCCGCCGGCGCCGAGTGGCGCGAGGCCGGCTGCTCGATGTGCATCGCCATGAACGGCGACCAGGGCGCACCGGGCCAGTACATCGTGTCCACCAGCAATCGCAACTTCGAGGGTCGGCAGGGCAAGGGTGCGCGCACCTTCCTGGCGTCGCCCCTCACCGCAGCTGCCACCGCGCTGGCGGGCGTGGTCAGCGACCCGCGGCCCCTCGTGGACCGCTCCCCCGTCACCGTCGGCGGCCGCTGACCGGCCGGACCGACACCCCAGGGAGCGCGCGGCAGTCGCACGGCCGCCACGCGCCAGAGCCACCTCGCAGCCAGGAGCCGCCAGATGCCTGAGCCGTTCAGCACCGTCAGCAGCCGGATGATCCCGCTCGACGCGGAGAACGTCGACACCGACCAGATCATCCCGGCCCGCTTCCTCAAGACTACCGAGAAGTCCGGCCTCGCGGACGCGTTGTTCAACGACTGGCGCTACCTGCCGGACGGCACCCCGAACCCCGACTTCATCCTCAACAAGCCGGAGATGCAGGGCCGCCAGGTGCTCCTCGTGGGCGACAACTTCGGGGCCGGCTCGTCCCGCGAGCACGCGCCGTGGGCGCTCACCAGCTGGGGCATCCGCGCGGTCATCAGCACGTCCTTCGCGGACATCTTCCGCAACAACTCGCTCAAGAACGGGCTGCTGCCCATCGTCGTGGACCCCGAGACTCATCGACGCCTCTGGGACATGCTCGAGGCGGACCCGGACGCGGGCGTCACCATCGACCTCGCGGAGCAGGGCATGCTGCTGCCGGACGGCTCCACGTATGACTTCACCATCGACCCGTTCGCGCGCCAGATGCTGCTCGCCGGCACCGACGAGATCGGCTGGGTGATGCAGCGCTCGGACGCCATCGACGCGTGGGAGGCGACGCACCCCGCGCGCGTGGATACCCGCCCCATCCCGGCTTCGGCCGGGGCCGCCTGACGGGTCGCGACATGGGTCTGAACGAGGATCGCGAGGTCGTCCGTCGCCTGTACGAGGCACGCCAGCACGCCGACCTGGAGGCCGCCGCGACGCTCATCGCGGAGGACGTCGTGTGGCATGAGCCATACGAGTACCTGGGCACGCTCAACGGCCGCGCCGCGGTGATGGATGCCATCCGCCAGTCGATGGTGGAGACGGAGGGCACCTTCAAGCTGGAGGTGACGGACCTGCTCGCGAGCGATCTCCACGTGGTCGCGCTCGTGGACTTCTCCGCAGCGCGTCATGGCGGTGACATGTCCGGTCGTGAGATCGGCGTGTTCCGGGTGCAGGAGGGCCGGATCGCCGAGGTGTGGTTCTACACTGCGGAGGATCCGGACGCGGTCTCGGAGTTCATGCGCGGCTGAGATCGCGCCTGGACCCCTGCCCGATCGGCATCGTCGACCCATGGACCCCGCGCTGACGGACGTCCCCGAGTCGTTCCAGACGGAGCGACTGCTGGGGCGCGCCCCTCGTGCCGGTGACGGGCCGGAGCTGTGCGCCGCCATCACCGAATCCCTCGCGGAGCTGCGACCCTGGATGCCCTGGGCCCAGGAGCCGCCGACCTCGGACGATTCGGAGGCGAACGTGCGCCGCGCCACGGTGGAGTTCCTGCGACGCACGGACCTGCGGTACCAGCTCTATCTGATGAGCGACCCCGCCACGATGGTCGGCTCGACCGGGCTCCATCGCATCGACTGGGCGGCCCGTCGGTTCGAGATCGGCTACTGGATCCGGACCCGGTTCGCCGGGCAGGGCTTCGCGACCGAGGCAGCCCGAGGCATGGCGACGTTGGCGTTCCGGGACCTCGAGGCGAACCGCGTGGAGATCTGGTGCGACGCGCGCAACGAGGCGAGCGCAGCGATCGCGCGACGGCTGGGCTTCCGCCACGAGGCCACGTTCCGCAACCACACCCGCGCGACGGACGGGAGCCTCGCCACGGGGCTGTGTTTCGCGCTGCTCCGCGAGGAGGCGGGTGCGACGCTCGGCATCGACCTGGTCACCGAGGGTCGCTGACCCAGGCACGGGACCCCATGCGGCGAGCCTGCGCGCGGTGAGGGTCGGGGGCCCGGGGAGGGTCAGTGGCCGCACTCCCCGCCATTTGGTCCGACTGGCTGGCCACGTGCCACTCGGTGTCGCGCCCGGGCTCGGCGCGCACGCTCGGCCCCATCGCCGATCGCTCCACCAGTCGGGCATGTGGCATGGAAGTGGCCCCGATGACCCGGCAGGTGCGCAACCGGTCGGGCATCTGGCCAGGAAGTGCCCCTGATGGTCCGGCACTCGATCGACCAGTCGAGCGCTCGTCCTGGAGCCAGTGCGGACGCGCCATGTCGGGGCGTGGCATGCTGCGGACGCAGCGGGCGCGTCATCCGACACAGGCGAAGGAGCCAGCCATGGACCCCTTCGAGTTCGCGGCCGAGGTCGACCGGCTCGATGACGACGCGGCGTACGAGCGCCTCCGGCAGCTGATCGCGGACCCGGTCGAGGCGATGCGGGTCGCGGTCGCGTTGCTGGATGCGCGCGAGCACCAGGACATCGCGGCGGACATCCTGAACCAGGTCGTGCAGGACGCGCCGGACCTCGCAGAGGACGCCGTACAGCGGCTGGGTCACCTGCTGGACGAGGATGACCCGCTGACCCTGACCAACGCGGTCATCGCGCTGGGGCATGCGGCTGGCCATCAGCGGGTCGGTGCCGATGACCTCCTGCCTCGGGTCCTCGCACTTGCCGGCCACCCGCACGAGGACGTCCGGCATGGCGTCGCATGGGCACTGCCGAGCTGGTCGGCAGAGGACCTCGTCCCGCACACGGGCGTGGTCGAGGCGCTCCTCACCCTCATGACCGACGACGACGTCGATGTCCGTGACTGGGCGACATTCGGCATCGCCCGCCAGATCGAGGTGGACTCGGACGAGATCCGTGCGGCCCTCCGCGCCCGCCTCGATGACGAGGACCATGAGACCCGGACCGAGGCCGCGGCCGGTCTGGCGATGCGCGGCGAGGCCGAGGGCCGCGCCGCGGTCGAGCGGGAGATCGAGGCCGGCACCCGGAGTTTCGCGCTCTGGGATGTGGCCTGGACACTGGGCATCGACTATCCGGAGGACGAGGACCCCGACGACCCGGGATCCTGACGGCGCCAGACGCAGCGTCACAGGCGGACGGTTGTACGATCGATGCCGCGACCCACCCGATCCGAGGGCATGATGCCGACGACCCGACCCTTGAGCGCGACCGACTTCGCCGCCGAGATGGTCGCACTCGATCGACGATCACATGAGCGTGCGTTCAAGCGACTCGCGGGTCTGATCCGCGCCGACCCCGATGACGCCATGCGGATCGCCCGCACGCTGCTCGGAAAGCCCGAGACGCGCCCTCTGGCCGCCGCGATGCTGGGCCAGGTCAGCACGGTCGATGAGGAGCACGTCACTGAAGTCGGTGAGCGTCTTGTCGGCCTGCTGGACGATGAGGATGCGGATGTCCTGGAAGCCGCGATCATCGGCTTGGGTCACGCGGCATCCCACGGATACGAGATGGCGCACGGCGCACGGACACGCATCCTGGCCTTGGGTCGACATCGCAGTGTGCACGTGCGTGGGGCGGTCGCTCGAGCCTTGCCGTTTCCCGACCATGAGGAGGAGGCACTGGACCTGCTCCGCGGGCTCTCGGCCGACAGGTCCGCCGATGTACGGGACTGGGCGACCTTCGGTCTCGCGAACAGCGAGGCCCGCGACGAAGCGACGGTCTCCGCATTGGTCGCACGGCTGGACGATCGTCACCGCGCGACGCGCATCGGCGCGATCGACGGTCTTGCTCTCCGGGGGCATCCATTGGCCAAGGACGCGATGGAACGGGAGATCGCCCGTGGGGATGTGGACTTCATCCTCGAGGAAGCGGCTCGCCTTGTCGGTGTCGCCATCGATGGAGATGACGACATGACTGCCAGGACCGCGATCGTGGTCACCGCGGGCATCCTGGACGACCATCCAGACTGGCCGGAATGGCAGCGGTCGGTGCGGGGTCGGACCGCGGCCAAGCGGCTGGCTCCCGACGAATGACCGACCCTGGCCCTCGCTCCCGGCGAGGTGGCAGGCCACGCTGAGGATCCCGAGCGGCCCTCCTGACGTCCCTCGCGCGCCGTACACTGGCAGGGACCCGACGCACCCCGAGGATCTGACCGACCATGTCCCTCCCCTATGACCGACCCTCCGATCCCGCCAAGCGCCACTCGGCGGCGCTGACCGACGGCCCCGACCGGGCCGGCGCGCGCGGCATGCTCAAGGCCGTGGGCTTCACGGACGAGGACCTGGCCAAGCCCATCATCGGCGTGGCATCGCAGTGGATCGAGACGATGCCCTGCAACCTCAACCAGCGCGAGCTGGCGGAGGCGGTCAAGGAGGGCATCCGCGCGGCCGGTGGCACACCCATGGAGTTCAACACCATCTCCGTGAGCGATGGCGTGACCATGGGCACGGAGGGCATGAAGGCGTCCCTCATCAGCCGCGAGGTCGTGGCGGACTCCATCGAGCTGGTCGCCCGGGGCCACCTGTTCGACGGCATCGTGTGCCTGTTCGGCTGTGACAAGACCGGCCCAGGCTCGGCCATCGCCGTCGGTCGGCTGGACATCCCGTCCGTGCTGCTGTACAGCGGCACCATCCTGCCCGGCCAGCTGGCGGGCAAGGACCTCGATGTCGTGTCCATCTACGAGGCGATCGGCGCCTACCGCGCCGGCAAGATCGACCTCGACGAGCTGTATCGCATCGAGTCGGAGGCCTGCCCGGGGCCCGGCGCCTGCGGCGGCCAGTACACCGCGAACACGATGAGCATGGTCATGGAGGTCCTGGGGCTCTCACCGGCGGGCCTCAACGCCATCCCGGCGCCCGACCCGCTGAAACTCGAGGCCGCCCGACAGACGGGCGAGCTGGTGATGGATCTCGTGCGTCGGGATGTGCGCCCGTCGTCCATCGTGACCCGGCGCGCCCTGGATAACGCGATCGCGTCGGTCGCGGCGACCGGCGGCTCGACCAACGGCGTGCTCCACCTGCTGGCCATCGCGCATGCCTTCGACATCCCGCTGGAGATCGACGACTTCGACGTCATCTCGGGCCGGACGCCCATCGTCGCGGACCTGCGCCCCGGCGGCACGTGGCGCGCGCTCCAGCTGTACCAGGCCGGCGGGCTGGGGCTGGTCATCCGGGAGCTGCTGAAGCGGGACCTCCTCGATGGTGACGCGCCGACGGTCACCGGCCAGACCCTGCGCCAGATCGCCGATGCCGCCGAGGAGACACCCGGCCAGGTCGTGGTGTCGGACATCGAGACGCCCTTCAAGGCGACCGGCGGCCTGGCCATCCTGCGTGGCTCGCTGGCGCCCGATGGTTGTGTCATCAAGCTCGCCGGTCACGAGCGGCGCTATCACCGGGGACCGGCCAAGGTCTACGACTCCGAGCACGAGTGCTTCCAGGCCGTCAGCCGCCGGGAGATCGAGCCGGGTGACGTGGTCGTCATCCGCTATGAGGGTCCCGTGGGCGGGCCCGGCATGCAGGAGATGCTCGCGGTCACGGGCGCGCTCGTGGGCGAGGGCCTCGGCGATTCCGTGGGCCTGCTGACGGATGGGCGGTTCAGCGGTGGCACGCACGGCCTGATGATCGGCCACGTGGCGCCGGAGGCGGCCCACGGCGGGCCCATCGCCTTCGTCCGGAGCGGTGACATGATCACCATCGATGTCGACGCGCGGCGGCTGGACCTCGAGGTGGACGAGGCGGAGCTGGCGCGTCGGCGCGAGGGCTGGACGCCGCCCGCGCCGCACTACACGCGCGGGGTCATGGCCAAGTACGCGCGGTCCGTGTCGTCGGCAAGCAAGGGCGCGGTCACCGATCTCTAGGGCTGCTCACGACAGGTCGGCCGTCGCCGGCCATCGGACCCGCACCGGAGCGCTCGGTCAGTCGCCCGGCGTCTCCGGCATCTCGAGGACCACGTCCACCTCGGGTGAGACGGTCGCGCTCAGCGTGGTCACGGGATCGGTGCGGATGACCACCTGGTAGTCGCCCGGCGGCAGCTGGATGGGTGCGCCGTTGATGGTGCCGCTGCCCACCCTCGCGCCGTCCGCGTCGAGGACCTCGTAGGGCGCGCTCGTCGCGGCACGGAGGGCGGCCGCGAACTGCTCGGGATCACGCGCGTCGAAGTAGGTGCCGGCGCCGACCGTCGCCAGGCGCCGGAGCGAGGTCCGACTCCGTCGGTCGAGGTCCAGCCCGACCACGTTGACCGTCACATCCATGCCGTCGGCCACGAGCCGACGCACCTCGCGCACCGGGTCACCGCCACAGGTCTCCCGGCCGTCGCTCACGATGACCACCACCCGATGCCCCGTGGCGTCCGCGAGGTCACGGCGCACCCGCGCGATGGACTTGGCGAGCGGCGTGCTCGCGTTGCGCAGCAGGCGCAGCCCGCCGATGGTCTCGGCCATCGATCCCGGATCGAGCGGCCCCAGCGGCACCGCGAGCTGGGTGTCACACGATCGTGCAGCGCGTCGGAACACCCGCAGGGCCACCGGCGTGCCGGGTGCCAGGTCCTCCGTCACGAGCTGGCGCAGCACCCGCTTCGCGACATCGATGCGCCGGTCGCCCTCGAAGTCCTCGAGCATGCTCCCGGAGGTATCGAGGACGAGCCCGATGGCGACACCCTCCCCTACCTGCACGAACCCCGTGGCACTCGTGACCGCGAGCGTCCCGGTCACCGGCTCGCAGGGCAGCGGCTCGTCCGAGGCCTGCTCGTCATCGACGATGCAGATGGTGCCCGTGGCCCTGCGGAGCGTGGCGTTGCGCGGCTCGCGGAGCACGAACGTGGCGGTCTCCGGTCCCTCCGCGACATCGTCATCGCGGACCTCCACGCGGACGCTTCGCGCGGTCACGCCCGCCGGGAAGATGAGCGTGCCGGCCGCGGTCAGGTAGTCATCGTGACCGGAGCCGATGGGACCTGCCGTGCCACCCTCCGTGGCATAGCTGACCGAGACCGGCTCGGTGGACGGTGCATCCAGGCGCACGACCATGTCCAGCCAGCCATCGGTCTCGTCCACGACCGCGTCCGACACGGAGATCGCCGGCTGGGCGCTCGCGGGGGCATCGGACGCGGCGATGGTGATGGTCGCCGGCTCGGTCGGGAGCGTGGCGCCGAACGCGTCCGAGAGCACGATCGCGATGCCCTCGAAGGGCTCCGCCACCGCGTCGTCGATGAGATCGATGGTGATGGTCCGCGCGGTCTCACCGGGCGCGAGCTCCAGCGTCCCCGAAGCGGCGATGTAGTCCTCGCCCGCCGTGGCACCAGCGTCCTCCGTCCGCCACTCCACCGTGACCGGCGCAGACGACCCGGTGCCCCGTGGGCCACCGAGCAGCACCACCACCTCCGCGGTGCCGTCCGCCTCATCGACCTCGGCGCCCCGGACCACGAGCGCGGGCTCCGCGGTCAGCGTGTCGTCGTCGATGATGCCGACGACGCCCAGGGACTGCCCGAGGATCGCGTTGCGTGGGTCACGGAGCACGAACCCGAACGTCTCGAAGCCCTCGACCCAGTCGCCATCGATGAGCTCGACCCGGACGCTCCGGCTGGTGACACCGGCGGGGAAGACGAGCGTGCCGGCGACGCTCCAGAAGTCGTCGTGGCCGGAGCCGACCGGACCCGCCGTGCGACCCTCCGTGGCGTAGTCCACGCTCACGGTCTCCGTGCCGGGTGCATCGAGTCGCACCACGACGTCCACCCAGCCATCCGACTCGCCGACGATGGCGTCCGACACCGACACCGCCGGACGCGCCACCGCCGGCCCATCCGATGCGGCGATGGTGACCAGCGTGGGCTCGGGCGCCAGCACCGCCCCGGATGGGTCCGAAAGGACGATCGCGAACCGCTCCGCCGACTCCGGCGCCGCGTCATCGATGAGGTCGATGGTGATGGTCCGCGCCGTCTCGCCGGGCGCCAGCTCCAGGATGCCGCTCGCCGCGATGTAGTCCTGTCCTGCCGTGGCACCTGCATCCTCGGTCCGCCACGCGACGCCCACGGGTGAGGACGCCGCGGCCCCATGCGGACCACCCAGCAGCACCACGACCTGCGCGGTGCCGTCCGTCTCGTCCACCTCACCGGCGCGCGCCACGATCGTGGGCGACCCGGAGATGGTGTCGTCATCGATGACGCCGACGATGCCCAGGTGCTGGCCCAGGATCGCGTTGCGCGGGTCGCGCACCACGAGCCCGAAGGACTCGAAGCCCTCCACCCAGTCGCCATCGACCAGCTCCACGCGCACGGTCCGGCTCGTGACCCCGGGCGGGAAGACGAGCGTGCCGGCCGCTGTCCAGTAGTCGTCATGACCGGTCCCGACCGGGTTCGCGGTGCGACCCTCCGTGGTGTAGTCGACGCTCACGGTCTCCGTGCCCGGCGCATCCAGGGACACGACGAGGTCCACCCAGCCATCCGACTCTCCCACGATGACGTCCGACACCGAGACGGCCGGGCGGGCGACCGCCGGGGCATCCGATGCGGCGATGGTCACCAGCGCGGGCCGGGGCGGCAGGTCCAGGCCCGCGGGATCGCTGAACACGACGGCGAAGCGCTCGAGCGGCTCCGGATCATCGTCATCGAGCAGGTCCAGGACGATCGTGCGGGTGGTGTCACCCGGCGCGAAGACGAGGGTGCCGCTCGCGGCCAGGTAGTCCTCGCCCGCCGTGGCCCCGGCATCCTCCGTGTGCCAGGCGACGCTCACGGGTGCCGTGGCGGCGACACCCCGTGGCCCGCCGAGGAGCACCACCACCTCGGCCGTGCCCGCGGCCTCGTCCACCGCCACGTCGCGCGCCACGAGGCTTGGCATCCCGGAGACGGTGTCGTCATCGATGAGCGCGACGAGGCCCAGGGACCGCCCGATCGTGGCGTTCCGCGCGTCGCGCAGCTGGAACCCGAACGACTCGTACCCCTCCTGGATGTCGTCATCGCGGACGTCGACCCGGACGTGGCGTGCCGTCACACCCGGCGGGAAGTGGAGCGTGCCCGCGGCGGTCCAGTAGTCGTCATGACCCGTGCCGAACGGGTTCGCGGAGCGCCCTTCCGTGGCGTAGTCCATGCTGACGAGGTCCGTCCCGGGCGCATCCAGGCGGACCAGGATGTCCACCCAGCCATCCGACTCGCCCACGACCACGTCTGCGACCGTGATCACCGGGCGCGCGACCGCGGGGGCGTCCGATGCGGCGATGGTGACGATCGCCGGCCGCGCCGGCAGGGTCACACCCACCGGGTCCGTGAACACGACCTCGAACCGCTCGTCGGGCTCCGGGTCCGTGTCACCGAGCAGGTCGATGACGATGGTGGCCACCGTGTCGCCGGGGGCGAGCTCCAGGGTGCCGGATGCGCCGAGGTAGTCCGCACCGGCCGTGGCACCCGCGTCCTGGGTGTGCCACGCGACGCTCACGGGTCCGGTCGCAGCCGTGCCCGCAGGGCCGCCGAGGAGCACCACGACCTCCGCGCTCCCATCGGTCTCGTCCACGACCGTGTCGCGGGCCACCAGCGCCGGGATGCTCGCGATCGCATCGTCATCGATTATGGTCACGATGGCGAGCGCCTGGCCCAGGGTCGCGCCCCGCGGCTCGCGGAGCTGGAACACGAAGGTCTCGAGGCCTTCCACGGCGTCGTCGTCGAGGATCTCCACGCGGATGGTGGCGGCGGTCTCGCCGGCCGAGATCTCGAGCGTGCCTTCCGCGGTCACGTAGTCGTCCCACCCCGTGCCGACCGGCTGCGCGTAGCGACCCTCCGTGGCGTAGGCCACGCTGACCGGCCCGGCGGCAGGCGCGTCGAGCCGGACGACCACGTCCGCCCAGCCATCGGACTCGCCCACGACCAGGTCCGCAACGGAGACCATCGGGACGGCAGAGGCTGGGCGCGCGGATGGCGCCTGGGCGCTCACGGAGGCCGAGACCGCGAGGGCCGCCGACGCGGCCAGACCGAGCGCCCATCTCCATCGCATACACGGGCACCATAGGCCCATCGTCAAGGCACGGCGAGCGGCCCGGAGTGCCTCGCGACCAGATCGTGACCGAGTCGCGACCGGGCCACCACGCTATCGTCGACGACATGACCGATGTCCTCGCGGGGCTGCTCCACGAATCCCGGCGTGCCACGCTCGCCACGATCGCAGCGGACGGGCGGCCGAGGCTCGTGCCCTGCTGCTTCGCGGTGGGTTCGGAGGACGGTGCGCTCGTCATCGACACGCCCATCGACGCCAAGCCCAAGGCCGGCGACGACCCGATGCGCCTGGCACGCATCCAGGACATCCTGCGTGACCCCCGGGTCACGCTGCTGGTCGACCGATGGGACGAGGACTGGCGCCGACTCGCCTGGCTGCGCATCGAGGGCACCGCTCGGGTGCTGGGGCCCGGTGAGGCCGGCCACGATACTGCGGTGATCGCCCTCCGCGAGCGCTATCCGCAGTACGCCACGCATCCGCTGGAGACGCTCCCCATCATCCGCATCACGCCGACGCGACACATCGGCTGGACCGCGGCCGACACCTGACCGTCCTTCTGGGAGGGACAGTCCGGCCGGGATCTGTCCTTCTGTCAGGGATAGATCGGCCGATATCTGTCCTTCTCTCAGGGACAGATGCGGTCGCCGAGCCTGACCCGTCAGCGGCGCGCGCGGATCGCCATGACGCTGGACACGACGGACGCCACGAGGAACAGCGCGATGGCCACCACGCCGAGCACCCCGCCCCACTGCCACGCGGCCTGGTTCCCCAGCAGGTCTCCGGCGACCACCCGCAGTAGCAGCCCGACATGCAGCACCCCGAGGTGCACGTAGAACCACGGCCGGTACGGCAGCGGCACCCGCAGCACGGACGGCAGGATCACCGGCGCGTGGCCGAAGACCATGGACATCACAAAGCCCAGGAACAGGGCGTGGAGCATCGCGTCATGGCCGCTGCCGCTCGTGACGGGCCCCAGGATCAGCCACAGCCCACCCGCCACGGCCAGCCAGACGTAGCCGACCAGCAGACACACCGCGATGAAGCGGGTCACGCCCGGGATCCGGACCGTCCGACGCGCGATGTCGTACCGCGCCAGCCATGCGGCGAGCCCCAGCATGGCGACGCCCGCCACGCGGATGCCCACCTCGGGGAGGTGGACCGCGACCAGGACCCCGAGGCACAGCAGCGCCACCAGGACCGCGAACACGCGCACGACCTCCTGTGACGGACGGGCGAGCCGCGAGAGCTCCAGCCGCTCCCCCACGATGGTCAGCACCAGGAACGCCGCGAGCAGCGGTGTGACCTCCACCAGCGGTCGCCCGGCGACGAGCAGGATCGCTCCCAGGAGCCACGCGACCGCGCCGAGCGCCTGGACGGTGCCGTGGATGGATCGCTCGATCCGGTCGAAGGCAACGTACATCACCACGAGCACCCCGCCCCCGACCGCGAACACCCCGGCCGCCAGGGTCGGCGGTGCGCCGGCCACCAGCAGCAGCCCACCGAGCCCCGCCGCGATGGGCGCGCCGAAGCCCCATGGCCGAGCGAGGGCCACCGCCCGCTCCAGGCTGATGAGCGTGCCCAGGAAGCCGAGCGTCATCAGCACGCCATGGCTGCCGGCGAACCGGAGCGTCCCGGCATGGGCCGGCAACCCCAGCAGCGCCAGGCCACCCGCCAGACCCGCGACCAACGCGATCGCGGCCGGCAGCAGGAGCGGGATGCGTCGAAGCGCGACCGGCGGGCTGGTCATGACGCCACTGGCGAGCGAGTCATGACGCCACCGGCGCGCCGGTCATCGGACCCGCCGAGACGCGTCATCGCGCCCAGCCGAGCTGGACCTTGACCTCGTCACTCATGAGCGCGGGCGTCCAGCGCGGGTCGTGGGTCAGCTCCACCTCCACGCGCTCGATGTGCTCCAGGCTCAGCAGCGCCCAGCGGATCACGTCGGTGAGGTACGAGCCGACCGGACAGGCCGGCGTGGTGGTGGTCAGCAGGATGTGCGCGATCCCATCGATCACGCGAGCGTCATAGACGAGCCCGAGGCCCACGATGTCGACACCCAGCTCCGGGTCGATGACATAGCCCAACGCCTCGACGATGTCGTCCGGGACGGCAGGCCCACCCATCGCCTCCACGAGGGTCGCCGGTGGTCGTGATGCGGTCGGCGCAGGGACCGACGGCATCCAGGGCACCGGTGGCTCGTCCGGGAGCGCGGTCCGGTCCTCGTGCGGCGCGATCGTCCGCTCAGCCACGACCGACCGCTCCCACATGCGCGAGGCACAGGTCCGGTCGCACGAACGGCTCCAGCACGACCTCGTCGGCGGGCGCACCAAGCCCCTCGAGCACACCCGCGATGAGCCCTCGATGGACACGACACGCCACCCGAGAGCCATCGCGTGGCGACAGCCCGAACGGACAGGCTCGGAGCCCGATGGGTCCGCCGGGGCGGGTCGGCGCCTCGGGTGCGAACCCGGCCTCTTCGAACAGCGCCAGGAGTCGCGCCATGGGCGCCCGCCCGTCGGCCGGGAGCTCGGTCGGCTCGGCCGTCCGTCCATCGGTCGGCTGGAGCGTGCCGGCCCAGCGCCGGCCGGCGTCCACCGCCTGGGTCGTGGCATCCGGCGATGCGCCAAGGTGGTCGACGAGTGCCCGGGCGAGCGCGGACACACCGGTGGGGGCCTCGGCCATCGCCGCGGGCGTGGCGGCGTACCGCCAGCTCGGTCGACCGCGCCTGCCGGTGTGCTCGGGCGTGCGCGTCACGAGACCCGCGTCCAGCAGCCGGGCGAGATGCTCCCGGCAGGTGTTGCGATGCGACCCCAGCACGCTCGCGAGCTCCGCCACGGACATGGGCATCGATGCGGCCCGGAGGACCCGCAGCAGGTCAGCGCGAGCCGGGGCAGCGAGGGTCGGGTATCGGTCCATGGTCGCCACGGGGATATTTTACACGGTCATTCTGTGTAATATCATCGGGCAGGACGGGCCCACCAGGGGGCCTGCCGCAGGAGATCCGCATGTCGACCACCCGGACCGCGCCAGCCGCCACCGCCCCGCCACTGGAGGTCCTCGGTGCCACCTGGTGCGAGGACACGGCCATCGTGCGCAGTCGACTGCACCACCTGGGCGTGCCATATCGATACCTGGACATCGACCACGCGCCGGGCGCACTCGATCGCGTGCGCGCGCTGAACGACGGCCACCAGGTGACACCGACCGTGGTGGTCGGCGACGTCGTGGTGGCGGAGCCGACGCTGGAGCGTCTCGGCGAGATCCTCCGCGGGTGGGCGGCCACCGAGCCAGTGGTCGAGGCGCCCGTCGAGCCGTCCCTCGATGGGTCGCCACCCGTGGGCCCGATACGTCCACTCGGCGAGCTCACCCAGCTCCACGGCGAGATCACCCAGTGGCCCATCCCGTTCCGTGACCACGTCACCGCCGACGGGACGACCGCGTCACTCGGTTCGTTGCGGGGTCGGCGGCAGGTGTGCCTGTTCCTCGCCCATGACACCGACTGCGGCGCGTGCTTCGGGTATGCCCGCCAGCTGAGCCGACATGGCACCGCCCTCGACGCGGCCGACACCACGCTCGTGATCGCCGCCATTTCCACCGCCGAGGAACTCGAGACGTGGCGGCACGGCCTGGGCACGTCCGACCTGCTGGTCGCCGACCCCGACGGCTCGTGGCGCACCGCTCTGAGCGTGGCGCTCGATCTCGATCGACACGCGACGTCGGTCGTGCTGCTGGACCGGTTCCTCGCCCCGAGGGTCACCGCGAGCGCCCCGGAGGCAGGCGGCCTGCCGGACCCGTCGACCGCCCTCGAGTGGCTCGACTTCCTGGGCCTGGAATGCCCCGAGTGCTCCGGTGAGCTGCCCTGGCCGACGGAGAGCGCCTGACCTCGATCGACCGAACGGGGCGACCGTCCCCGACCATCCCAGGAGGGACCCACCCATGCCCGACCCCGTGCTCGATGTCCGAGAGCAGCCGCCGGTCCGCCGCCACGGCCTGATCTTCGAGACGTACGCGGCGCTGGACCCCGGCACCGCGTTCGAGCTCGTGAACGACCACGACCCCAAGCCGCTGTACTACCAGTTCGCGGCGGAGCACGCCGGGGAGTTCACCTGGGACTACCTGGAGCAGGGCCCGGACGTCTGGCGGGTCCGAATCGGCCGCCCGGAGGCGGGAACCCCGACCACCTGAGCACGCTCGGGAACTGCCGGGCGTCAGCTGCCGGGGCCGGCCTTGATCAATCGGCCGCGTCGGGACATCGCGCGGGATGCGAGTGCGGCCACGCCCATCGCGACGACCGCGCGATCTGCCATGGGCAACGGCCGCATCACGGCCAGGAACTGCTCGGCGCGGGCCCGGTCGAACACGCCCAGCAGCGCCACGCCACGGGGTGTCAGCGTCACCAGCCGCTGGCGCCGGTCAGCGACCTCCTCGGTCCGCGTCACCAGGCCTCGTCGCGCGAGCCCGCTCACGATGCGACTGGTCGCGGAGGGCGAGCGCCCCAGGATCGTGCCAAGGTCCGCGATGGACAGCGTCTCGGTGCCCGCGACGGCATACAGCGTCGCCAGCTGGTGGAAGCCCAGGCGATGCTCGCCGAGCTGTTGCGTGAACCCGATGAGCAGCTCCCGCCACAGCGCCCGCAGCACGAGGATGCGGTCCGCCGGGAGGCCTACGCTCGCCAGCTCGTCACGCGCCGCCTGGACGACCGGATCGAGCAGCCCGGTCCGCCGGACGCCGGTCCGGTCGCTGGTGGCGGCACCACCGCCATCGGCCACGCCATCACTGGTGGCGGCACCATCGTCCATCAGGGTCTCGCTGCGTGGGTCGGTCACGATACGTGCATGATCGCACATATCTGGCGCACGGGTGCACCATCCGCTGCTAGGGTTCGCTGGACCGCCGAGACGCGGTCCGCGCGTGCCCGTCGCACGCCGCGTGGTCCGTCGCTCGGAGGGTCTGGTGCGTATCGCGTTCGTGTTCCCCGGCCAGGGATCCCAGTCGGTCGGCATGGGAGCCGCACTCACCGGTACGCCCGCCTGGGACGCGGTCACCACGGCTGCGACGACACTCGGCGAGCCGCTCGACCACCTCATCACGGACGGCCCGGCGGAGGAGCTGGATCTCACCGCGAACGCACAGCCGGCGCTGCTCGCGACCTCGATCGCCTACCGCCGCGCGTGGGACGCAGCCACGGCCGGGGTGCCGGCACCCGTCGTCTTCGCAGGCCACTCCATGGGCCAGTACAGCGCGATGGTCGCCGCAGGTGTGCTGGACCTCGCCGATGCGGTGCGCCTCGTGCGCGAGCGGGGTCGCCTGATGCAGGCCGCGCCCGCGGGCTCCATGGCCGCCATCATCGGCCTCGACGACGCACGGCTCCCGGAGCTCGTGGCCATCGGCTCCGCAGCGGGCGTGTTCACGGTCGCCAACCGCAACTCCCCTGGTCAGGTCGTGGTGAGCGGCGAGACCGCCGCGGTCCAGGCTGCCGCGGATGCCGCCAAGGGGCTCGGCGCGAAGCGCGCCATCGTGCTGCCCGTGAGCGTCGCGGCGCACTCACCACTCATGGAAGCCGCCGCGGACGGGATGCGGGACGCCATCGAGGGCCTCCCCTTCCGCGATCCCGTGGCGCCACTGCTCGCCAACGCGGATGCACGGCCGCTCACCACCGCGGACGACTGCCGCGAGGAGCTCATCGAGCATCTGACGCGCGGCGTGGACTGGGTGCGTGCCGTGGAGACCATGCGCGCCGACGGGATCGACACGTTCCTCGAGGTTGGCCCTGGCAAGGTGCTCACCAACCTCATCAAGCGCATCGCCCCCGATGCGCGTGCCATCGCCCTTGACGACCCCTCCGGCCCCGGCGGTATCGCCGACCCGGCGGGCATCCTCGCCAGCCCCACGGAGTAGCCAGCCCATGCGCAAGCCCGACTTCAGCCGCCGCGTCGCCATCACCGGCCTCGGCATCGTGAGCCCGGTGGGCTCGGACATCGACACCGCCTGGTCGAACCTGGTCGCCGGCAACAGCGGTCTCCGCGAGATCACCTACTGGGACCCCACGGTCACCGACTGTCACGCCGCGGGCGAGGTCCACGGCTTCGACCCCAACACCTGGATGGACTTCAAGGCCGTCCGCCGGACGGACAAGAACGTCGTGTTCGCGGTCGCCGCTGCCAAGCAGGCTGCGGCCGACGCAGGCCTCGTCATCGATGCCTCCAACGCGGAGGAGGTGGGCGTCATCTTCGGCTCGGGCGCAGGCGGTCCCGGTCTGATGGCCAACGCCATCGAGACCATGAAGACGCGCCCCAAGTCGGTCAGCCCGTTCTTCATCGCCAACATGCTCCCGGATACCGCGTCCGGCCAGATCGCCATCGAGCTGGGCGCCAAGGGGCCGAACATGTGCGTGGTGACGGCGTGCTCCACGGGCACCAACAACATCGGTGAGGCCGCCGAGGGCATCCGTCGGGGCGACTACCACACGGTCATCACGGGTGCCACCGAGACCCCCCTGTACGAGGTCGCCTACATCGGCTTCAGCAACATGCGGGGCATGGGCACACCGCGCGAAGGCCGGCCACTGACGGACATCTCACGACCCTATGACCGCAGCCGCGATGGCTTCGTCCTGGGTGAGGGCTCCGGCGCGCTGGTCCTCGAGGACCTCGAGATCGCGCGGGCGCGCGGGGCGCGCATCTATGCCGAGGTCGTGGGCTACGGCTCCGCTGGCGACGCGTGGGACCTCATCCAGCCCGTGGAGCAGGGCGAGGGCACGGCCCGGGCGATGCGCTGGGCGCTCCAGCGGCATGACGTCCCGGCCGACGAGATCGACATGATCAACCCCCACGGCACCTCCACGCCACTCGGCGACCTGCGCGAGAGCCAGGCCATCCACTCGGTGTTCGGCGAGCGTGCCAACCGGATCGCCATCTCCGGCACCAAGTCCATGACCGGCCACCTCATGGGTGCGGCGGGCGCGGTGGAGGGCGTGTTCACGGCCCTGTCCGTGTACCACCAGACCGCACCCGCGACCCTCAACTACGAGGAGCCAGACCCGGAGCTCGACCTGGACGTGGTCCACGGCGAGTCCCGGAAGATGGAGATCCGCTACGCCATGTCCGACAACATCGGTCTCGGCGGGCACAACGGCGCGATCATCTTCAAGCGCTACGACGGCGACTGACGAGGTCGCGGGCGGGCGCCACAGGGCGCACCAGGGGCGCCCCTTGGCGCATCCTCAGATCGAACGCCGGAACCGGACGCGCTGCGTGACCCCCGGACGGAGCGACTGGTCCCACGCCTGGACGATGCGGGTGGTGCCGCTCGGCGACGAGAGCGCCGCGACCATCCTGCCACCCGACCGCGACGAGCCACTGACCGGGGACCACCCGGTGCCACTGCCGTTGGTGGAGCGTGTCACGACGCCGCTGCCACCGCCGTCGAACGCGAACGACAGCGCCGCGATGATGGTGCTGCCCCGGATCGTGATGCTCGACGGGATGACGGCAGCCTCCGCCTCCGCGGTCGCCAGCGTCCGCTGGGAGCCCCAGCTCGAGCCCTTGTTCGTGGAGACGCGCACACGGGCGCCGGAGTTCCGCCAGTAGGTGACGGCGACCCGGGAGCCATTCGCCCCCAGGTGCACGACGCTGGCGCTGGGCATCGAGAAGGTGGTCGTGCCCAGCGCGGTCAGCTTGCGCTTCGACCCCGAGCCGATGCTGTAGCGCCGGACCCGCAGGTCGTTGCCGCGATACCACGCGACATACACCCGGTCGGACGTCGCGGCCACCGCCAACCCGCGGACCATGTCACCGGTGCCAAGGTCGGCATCGAAGGGTGGCAGTGCGTTCCCCTTCGCCTGGTCGTGGACGCCGCGCGCGTGGAGCTTGACCCGCCAGACGCCTCCCGACTGCTGGAACCAGGCGACGATGAGCCGCTCACCGCCACACGCGACATCGGGCCGTCGCGCGATGCCGGATGTCGTGAGCACGGACTGCTCGACCTCGCTGCTGGTCAGCGATCGCTTGTCGAGCGCCACCAGCCAGCTGCCGGGCACGGACAGACCGCTCGTCGCCCAGGAGTAGCCACCGCAGACATCCACGCGGATCTCGCGCTGGGAGCGGGTATCGAGACGGATCCGGGGACCGAAGGACGCCCCGCCGTTGGTGCTCGACCGGATGAAGACACGCCGGTTGCCGACCTCCGGCGATTCCTCCCAGCCGACCACGACGTTCCTGCCACGGGCAGCCACATCGGTGACCGTGACCTCCTTGTCGTCCTCGAGCTGCGAGAGGGTGGTCGTCCCCGAGAACGTATCGGCACTGGCAGCGGCCGGCACCACGAGGGCGAGGGTGGTCGCGAGCACGAGGGCGAAGGACGCGTGTCGATGCATCTCCAGCTCCTTCCGCTGGCGACCGCGCGCTGCCGTCACGAGTGGGACGGTCATGCCGTCGCCGTGGACCCATGCTCGCACTCGATGCAAGTGGGTCGACCGGATCGAGTGTGGGCCGCCGGGACGCGTCACGCGCGACAATGCCACTCGATGACCACGGATCACATCGATCGGACGACCACGCGCGCCGACCCGCTCCTGGGCTTCTACGGCCCCGATTCGGTGATGTGGCGCATCAACCGCGAAGCCGTGCTGCTCGGTGCCGGTCCCGCTGCGCTCCTGCTCCAGGTCGCGCACCCGCTCGTGGCGGCGGGGGTCGCTCAGCACAGCGACTTCCGCGCCGACCCGTTCGCACGGCTCCGACGCACCCTGCGCACGACCCTCGACATGGTGTTCGGAGATGGGCCGACGGCGGAGCGCGCGATCCGCCGACTCAACGCCGTGCACGCGGGCGTCCGCGGCGTCCCGGACGAGGAGACCCGTCGCCTGACCGGTGTCGACCGATACCGCGCGCTCGACCCGGAGCTGCTGCTGTGGGTCCAGGCCACGCTCATCGTGACGAGCATCCAGGGCTACCGGCGCTGGGTGGGCCACGTCACCGATGCCGAGGCGGACCGCTTCTGGCAAGAGGCTCGCGCGGTGGGGACGCGCCTCGGCATCCCGCTCCGTACCAGCCCGACCGACTGGCCTGGGCTGCTCCGCTACTGGGACCGGATGCTGGACCCGGATGGCCCGATCCAGGTGACGACCGAGGCACGGGCGATGGCACCGCTCCTGGTCCGCCCTCCCCTCCCCCTGACACCCGGCTGGGCGGTCGATGCGCTCGCCCTGCCTGGCATCGCGCTCCTGCCACCCCGGATCCGCGCCGCATACGGCATCCCGTGGGACGCACGCCGCGAGCGGACGGCTGCCGGCATCGCGACCGCGGTCCGCACCTGGACCTCCCTGGTGCCGGCGTCGCTCCGGTCGATGCCACCCGCACGGGCGGCGTTCCGGCGCACCCGCGGCAGCTGAGCCCGGTCGACGGGTCAGGGGTCGCCGAGCACCCGGTCGAGCGGCGGCGTGGCGTTGTTCGCATCGTCATAGCCGACGACACACAGGCGGATCGGCGCATCCGCCCGCTCGAGAGTCATGGGGAACCGCCGGTACGGCGTGTAGTCGGTCGGATCGGCGCAATCGGTCGTGTCCGGCGGACCCCACTTCCAGTCGAACAGCGACAGCTCCGGCGGCTGGAAGACGGGCTCGACCATCCACCCCTCCGGCAGCTCGCGCACGGACAGCTCCACCGGCACCAGCGGCGGGATCCGGTCGATGTCCACCCGGAGGACCATCGGGAAGCGGACGGCGGCGGCCCACGCGTCGGGCTCGTCCCGCGCGACCCCGATGAGACAGGTGAGGTGGCTGCCACCCTCGGTCGGCAAGGGTGGGTCATAGAGGCCATCCTCGGGG
Organism: Chloroflexota bacterium; assembly: GCA_019637815.1. GTDB lineage: Bacteria > Chloroflexota > Limnocylindria > Limnocylindrales > CSP1-4 > JAFMJV01. The sequence goes on along the minus strand of JAHBUZ010000008.1, from coordinate 130,105 downwards.
ACCACGACGAGTGGGCCGTACGCGGCAAGGTCGTGGCAGTCGAGCGCGCCCGGCCGTCCGGTCGCGAGACGCATCCGTGTCAGGCCGGTCGGCGGGCCGGTCAGCGCGATCGCCCAGGTGGAGGGCGAGGGGAAGTCACCCGTGATGGTCGTGGCACCCGGGTTCGCGGTCATCGTCCAGGACACCGCCCCGATGCCATCGCCGGGGTCGAGCGGGCAGTCGGCGCCCGGACCCGTGAACGTCCAGCTCGCATCGAAGCAGCCCGCCAGGAGGCGCACGGCGGGGCCATAGACCGCGTCGGGGACGCTCGCGAGGCCCTCGGCCGTCACCTCGCAGGGCCGACCCATGGCGCAGTCGGAGGTGCCCTCGCTCCCCTGGGTCGTGGTGTTGACGAGCCCGACCAGCGCGCCGGTCGCTGGGTCGAGCACGGGCGAGCCTGAGCTGCCCGGGCGGATGTCCGCACAGTCGTTGGCCGGGAAGCCGAACCAGGTCCAGTGTCGCTCGAACAGGTCGACGGACGCTCCGGCGGTGCAGGCGGCCAGGCGCAGCACCCGGTCACCACCATCGATCGGCGCGGGTCCGCCGACCACCACGACCGGCGTGCCCGGGGACGGCGGATCCGCCAGCGGATAGGCGCGCAGGCCCGCGCCCAGGAGGTCGGCGAGCGGCTCGGCCAGCTCCACCACCGCGAGGTCCGTCCCCTTCATGGTCGCCCATCGGACATGCGTCACCGCCACCTGGCGCTCGGGCGTGCCATCCGCACGGACCCCGAACGAGATGGTGGCACTGCCGGGCTCGACGGTGGAGTCACGGCGCACGGTCGTGGCGTCGAACAGGTCGACGCAGTGGCCGTTGGTGAGGGCGTATGCCGGTGCGTCGGCCGGGGGATCACCGGCGGCCGGCCGGATGAGCACCGCGGAGCAGGTCCCCGCGGCGTCCAGCAGGCCGGCTCCGGCGTACACGGCACGCACCTCGTCATCGGCGTCCGCGAGCGGGGTTGACGGGTCGGCGGCCAAGGCCGGGGTCGCCAGGAGCAGCGTGAGCAGCAGCCAGGTCCCGATCGTGCGTGTCAGCCGTGGCATCCGGCCCTCCGACTGGTGGCGATGGTCGTCGGGACGACGCGTGCAGGATCGCACGATCCCACCTGCATCTCCCCGAGGTCCGGCTACCATACCCGGGACCCACGCGAGGAGCCCCGACTTGCCCGAGAACGACCTGTCTCGACGTGCCGTGGTCACTGGCCTTGGTGCCGTGACGCCTATCGGCAACGACCACCCCACCTTCTGGCACAACCTCGTCGCCGGGGTGAGCGGTGGCGGTCCCATCACCTCCTTCGACGCCTCCGCGTATGACGTGCGCATCGCGGCGGAGGTGAAGGGCTTCGAGCCCACGGTCGCCATGGACCGCAAGATGGCGCGTCGGATGAGCCGCTTCATCCACTTCGGCATGGCGGCCGGCACGGAGGCGGTGCGGGATGCCGGCCTCGATCCCGGGTCCATGACCACCGAGCAGCGGGACCGGGTGGGCGTGGCGGTCAACACGAGCGGTGGCGGCCAGGAGCAGGTCATCGACGGCACCGCGACCCTGCTCGCCAAGGGTCCGGGCCAGGTGAGCCCGTTCGCCATCCCGGCGCTGTCCGGGTCGATGGCCGCCTGCATGCTCTCCATGGAGTACGGCCTCACGGGACCGGTCATCACCCAGGTGGCCGCCTGCGCGAGCTCCATCATCGCGTTCCAGGACGGGCTCCGGATGATCCAGCGCGGTGACGTGGACGTGGTCCTCGTGGGCGGGTCGGAGGCGCCGTTGCTGCCCGTGGCGTTCGCGGCGCTCGCCAACATGGGCGCCCTGTCCAAGCGCAACGACGATCCGGAGCACGCGTCCCGGCCGTTCGACCGGAACCGGGACGGCTTCCTGTTCGGCGAGGGTGCGGGCGTCGTGGTCCTGGAGTCCGCGGAGCATGCGCTGGCGCGCGGCGCGACCATCCAGTGCGAGGTCATCGGCGCGGCGCTCACCGCGGACGCGTTCCACATCTCGGCACCGGAGCCCACCGGGCGGGGGGCCACGCGGGCCATGACCGACGCACTGCGCGATGCCCGCATCGCCCCTGACGAGGTCGACTACATCGTGGCGCACGGTACCTCCACGCCCCTCAACGATGTCACCGAGACGCGCGCCATCAAGGCAGCCTTCGGCGATCACGCGCGGCGAGTGGCCATCAGCTCCCCCAAGTCGATGGTCGGCCATCTGCTGGGCGCGGCAGGCGTGATGAGCGCACTCGCGGCCATCGGCTCGATCCGGGAGGGAGTCGTCCCGCCGACCATCAACCTCGAGACGCCGGACCCCGACTGCGACCTGGACTACACGCCGAACGTGGCACGCCAGCAGCGGGTGGACACCGCGATCATCAACGGCTTCGGCTTCGGCGGCCAGAACGCGGTCGCGGTGTTCCGCCGTTTCGAGGCGTAGCCGCGGCGGATCCGCGGCGCGCGGCTCGAGCACAGGGCCGCCCACCACGGCGCGCACGGGTCAGGGCGGACCCTCCACCGCTCGTTCGCGCGGTCTTCACACGACGTGCACATCCGGGCTCCAGCCTGTGGTCATCGACATCGACACACAGGAAAGGAGATCCCTCGATGCGATCCTTTGGCTGGCTGGGCGCGATCCTGGCCCTCATGCTCATCCTGGTCGCCGGTGGCATCGGCTTCGCCATCGGCACCAGCGGCGTCGTCGCGGTCGAGGCCGGTGGCGCGGTCGTGGCCGCACCCGTGGCCTGGGGCTGGCACGGCTGGGGCTTCGGCGTCCCGTTCTTCCCGTTCTTCGGTCTGCTGTTCGTGATCCTGCTGTTCGTGCTCATCGGGGGCATCGCGCGGCGTGCGGCGTGGGGCGGCCCTCGCGGCGGTGGTCCGCGCTGGGATGGTCCGTGGTCCGCGGCCGGGCCGTGGGGCGCCGGTCCGTCGGGCCCGGACGATCCGCGAGCCCGGATGTTCGAGGAGTGGCACCGTCGGGCACATGGCGGTCCGTCGAGCGGATCATCCGCGAGCCCGTCCGTCGGCGGTCCCGCCGGGGCACCGTCCACGAGCGCCTCATCCGACGACCCGACGGGCGCCCGATAGCCCCATCGATCGAGCGCCGGCGGTGGCCTCCACGCCATCGTCGGCATCCGGTCGCCTAGCATCCCTCCCTGATGCCCACCATCCTCGTCGTCGATGACGCGCCGGACATCCGGCGCCTCACGTCCGACTACCTCACCCATGCCGGCTTCCGGGTCCTGACCGCGGGCACGGCCGAGTCGGCGCTGCGCATCACGCGTACCGAGCGACCCGACCTCGTGGTCCTCGACCTGGGCCTGCCGGACGGCGATGGCCTGGACGTGGCGCGGGCGATCCGTCGCACCAGCAGCCTGCCCATCATCATGCTCACCGCGCGCACGGATGAGGCGGACACGCTCATCGGCCTCGAGCTAGGCGCGGACGACTACGTGACCAAGCCCTTCAGCCCGCGCGAGCTCGTGGCGCGCGTGCGCGCGGTCCTGCGGCGGGCGGAGGGCGCGGCCGCGCGTGATGACCTGCTGCACGTCGGCGACCTGGAGCTGGACGTGGGCCGGATGCTGGTGGCCGTGGACGGCCGGCGGGTGGACCTCACGCCCACCGAGTTCCAGCTGCTCTCGGCGATGGCGCGGCAGCCGGGTCGCGTGTTCACCCGGTCGCAGCTGCTGGATGCCGTGCACGGCGTGGCGTTCGAGTCGTACGAGCGGGCGATCGACGCGCACGTCAAGAACATCCGCCGGAAGCTGGAACCCGACCCCCGGACGCCGCGCTACCTGCTGACCGTGTTCGGTGTGGGCTATCGACTGGCGGACGACCGATGAGTCAGGACGACGAGCCGCATCGCGGGGGTCCGCCGTGGGGCCGACCGCCTAGGCATCGACCGCCCTGGTGGCCCGAGGACGAGCCCTGGCCGCCGGAGAGCCCTGTGCCCTGGGCGTACATGGCCGGCACTTGGCGGCGACGGCATCGCCTCGCATCCGGACTGGGATGCCTGGTAGTCCTGCTGGGCTTGGTCGGGTTCGGCATCCTGTTCGCGTCATCGGGCCAGGTCCGTTGGCTCGCGTCCTACGTGCTGTTCCTGGCGCTCGTGGTGATGATCCTCGTTGGATCGAGTCGGCTCATCTCGTCATTCCGACATCGACGGCTCGAGACCGACCCGATCATCGAGGCGGCGGGGCGGGTCCAGGACGGCGACTACTCCGCTCGCGTGCCGGAGACGGGGTCCGCCGAGGCACGGCTGCTGGCGCGCTCGTTCAACCAGATGAGTGCCCGCCTGGAGGCCACGGATGCCCAGCGCCGGTCGTTCATGGCGGACGTGAGCCACGAGCTGCGCACACCGCTCACGGTCATCCAGGGACAGCTGGAGGCGATCAGGGACGGTGTCTATCCGGCCGACGCAGAGCATCTCGCGCCTGCCCTCGACCAGGTGGCGGTGCTGGAGCGGCTGGTGGAGGACCTTCGGACGCTCGCGTTGTCCGAATCGGGCAGCCTGAAGCTCACACGAGAGTCGGTCGATGTCGGCACCCTCGTGACGGAGGTCGTGAGCGCGTTCGAGCCCACGGCACAGGCCGCCGGCGTGACCCTGTCCGTGACCGTCACACCGGCCGTGCCGCGAGCGTGGCTGGATCCGGCGCGTATCGGGAGCGTGGTGCGCAATCTCGTCGCGAACGCGCTCCGTTACACACCGGCAGGCGGCGGCGTGACCATCGAGGTCGCGGCGACGGACACCGAGCAGGTGGTCGTCAGCGTCCGGGACACGGGCAGAGGCATCGACCCGGCGCTGCTCGGGACCGTGTTCGAGCGCTTCAGCCGGTCACCCGATTCGACCGGCAGCGGCCTGGGTCTGGCCATCGCACGCGCACTCGTGGAAGCGCACGGCGGCACCATCACGGCGGCGAGCGAGCCCGGCAGCGGGACGACCATGACGGTCCGACTGCCGGTCGGCAGCATCTGAATCGGAGCGGCCTCTCACCGAGCCCGTCGGGTGGCCTCCGGCCGAGGCGCGTCGACGTCCCTCAGCTCGGACGCGGCAGCGGACGCCCCTCGAACGCCTCCAGCGCCGCGAGCAGGTCGCTCGGGATGCGCCCTGGCCGGCCACTCTCGGGGTCCCACATCACCTGGGTCGTGGCGCCATCCGCGATGTGTCGCGCCGGCGCGATCGGGCCACCGTCCGACCGCACGCGGTACTCGATGCCGAACGACGAGCGGGTGACCCACGCGACCCGCGCCTCGCACACGATGGGCTCACCGAAGAAGGCGGGCGCGCGATACGCGATACGCGCCTCCGCGATGACGAACAGGTGGCGCGGCCCGGCATCACCGGTCCCGAACGGGCGACCCGTCACCGCCTCGTAGTAGCCGGCACGCGCCGCCTCGAAGTAGCTCAGGTAGACCGCGTTGTTGACGTGACCCAACGCATCGGTGTCGCCGTAGCGGACCTCGATGGGATGGCGGTACCGGAACTCGCCGCTCGGGGGGCGATCACGCACGACGATCGGGCCGCGTGGTCATCCCGACCGGTGCCCGATCGAGCGGCAGCAGACCACGGCGCGCGGCCACGCCACGCCGTGACCAGGCCACCCGGGCCCACCGAGACCGGGCGCCAGCTCAGCCGGCCGCCGCACAGGTCGCGGGCGACGCCAGGAGGGAGTCGATCACCGCGTCCGCGAGCTCCGACACCACCGGGGAGCCGACACCGGTCGCCGCGTCCCAGCCCACGCCCGACCGGTCGAGCAGGTTGCCGCCCCGCACGATGTCGTGGAAGGCGTCCGGGCGTGACTGCGCGAGCTCGTAGAACAGCGGCGTCAGGAACCCGAGGCACTGGACGCCCTGCGCCTGACCCTTCTGGAGGGTGAGCGCCATGATGCCGGCCCAGAACGGCGCGGCAGCGCTCGTGCCACCGACCATCTGCCAGTCGCCCTCGCCGGTCGCCGGGTCGGTGTAGAACAGCAGATACCCCGTATCCGTGTCCGCTGCGGCGGCGACGTCCGGGCAGTGCCGCGCGTCCATCGACTGGTCGATGCCGGCGACACCCACCTGGTACGGGGGCATCCGCTCGAGCGGGCCGTCCGGGCCGTTGACGTTCGCGCGGCCGCCACCGGTGCCGCCGGTGATGAGGTAGTCCTCCCAGCCGGTCTCCCGGAAGTACGTGCCATCGGCGTGCAGCTCCAGGAGCGTGCCGCCGACGCTCACCACGTTGTTGGTGCAGGCCGGGAAGAACGTGGACACCTGGTGGTCGCTCTTGTCGAACGTGTGGCACGAGAACGCGCCCCAGTCGCCGGACGCGGCGAACAGGCTGATGCCGGCCTGCGTCGCCACCTCGAGCGCTCGCTGCGTATCCAGGACCTCCTGGAGGCCGATGTAGCCGGGCGCGTAGCACTTGCCGTACGACACGGACACGATCTGCGTCCGACCATCCTCGATGACCGCGTCCATGGCGCTGCCGAAGCTGGTCGTGGCCGGGAAGCCATAGATGATGATCTGGGTGCCGGGCGCGACGGCCCGCACCACCTGGGTGTCGAGCGCCGCCTCCACGCCGAAGCTGGCCGGAGCGTCCCCCAGGCCCCCGTTGACCGCCACGCGATCCGGCAGCGGTCCCTCGAGACCGAAGGTGGCGTCGAACACCGCGAGATCCTCGTCGGTGTCGATGCCGAACTGGATGATGCCCACCGTGGTCCCGGTGCCGTCGATGCCCTGGTCCCAGAGCGACTGGTAGTCATACGCGAGCGCGAGGTCCGCCGGCTTGAGGCCGCGCGCCGGTGGCGGAGGGGCGTCCGCCGGGGCGATGGCGGAGCTGGGCAGCCAGCGGGCGAGGCCGGCGACACCCGTCACGACGGTCGCGAGCGATGCCGGCACGACCGGCTCGGTGGCGGCGGCGTGGTAGGTCGATCCGGTGCGTGCATCCTGGAAGGTCTCGATGGGCACACCCAGGAACGCCCCGACCGCATCTGCGCTCCCTGATGCGATGAGACGCGTCCGCTGGGGCGGCACGGAGACCACCTCGAGACCCGCGTCGGTGACCACCCGGCGCACCTGCGCCAGGGTCTCGTCCGTGGGTCCGAACCGCTCCCCGATCTGCTCGGGGCTCAGGAACCGTCGATAGTCCGGCGACGCGGGGTCGTAGAGATCGGCGGCGTACTGCCGGGATGCCTCGGGATCGCGCGCCGCGAGCACCAGGTCGAACGTGATGCGCGTATCCGGATCGGCGATTCCCAGGCTGCTCGGTGCCAGCTCGTTGGTGATGGTGCCCCCCTGGGCGGCGACGGGTGCAGCGGCCGGCAAGGCGGCGAGCGCCATGAGGCCGGCCGTCGCGATCGCGAGCAGCGAGCGGGTGCGTCGCGAGTGCGTGCTTCGGGGGCTCCGTGGGGTCATCGGGCTCACTGGGGGATCTCCTCGCCGGGCCACGTGAAGCTGTTGACGATGGAATCGGCCGCGGTCAGCCCGAACTCCCGGACCGGCACGGCGATCTGCTGGTCGCCCCGCTGGATGGTCAGCTCCACCGGGGTCAGGAGGGTGATCGCGACGACGAGGTCACCGTTGGACGCCGCCACCGATGCCACCGTGAAGTCGAGGCTGGGGCCCTGGGGCGTGTCCATCGCCCCGCCGAACAGGCCACCCACGCCGACCTGGTAGCCCACGAGCGGGTTGCCCAGGAGTGCCCGGGCCGGCGCGGTGTCCTCGGTGTACCCGAGCAGCGACCGACCCATGAGCTCCTTCCGGATGTCGAACAGCGCCTTGGCGTCCGCGACCCGGCTGGTGGAGCCGGCCTCCACGATGAGCGCCACGTTGTTGTTGAGCGCCGACAGGACCAGGAACCCTTCCCCCTCCTGGGCGATGGACCAGAGGCCGGGGTCGTACTGGAGACCGAACCCGATCGTCGGATCCGTGTAGCGCAACCGGTCCGCGAACGGATGGCCCGTCGGGATCTCGTTGGTGGGGGTCGCGAGGAGCGCCCGGAGATCCTGGAACGTGATGGCGCCGGCGCAGGGCAGCGTGCCCGGTGAGTCCCAGTCACGCTGGTCCGGGGTCTCGCAGGGTGGCTGGTCACGTTCACGTCCGTTGGCTGCTGCGAACGCCGCGGCGAGGGACACCGCGGCGAGCATCACCAGCGCGAAGATCGCGAGCAGCGCCCTGGGGCCCAGCCAGCCGTGCTGTCGGGGGACCGCCGCGAAGGCGGATCCGCCCACCGCGGCCGCCGCGCCACCAGCGGGCACGTCGAGATCCGCGGGAAGCGTCGGCTGGGCCCGGTGATGCGCATGCAGGTCGCCCGCCGCGACGGCCGCCGGGATCGCGTGACGGGACTTGGGGAGCGCCTTCAGCGAGGCGCCGCAGTGCGCGCAGTACGTATGGAAGGGGGTGGCCACATGGCATTCCGGACACGCGATGTCCGGCCCGATCTCGATCTCGCTCGCCTCCTGGAGCAGGCCCAGGTGGATCACCCGACGGAGCCACAGCAGCGAGACGACCGCGAGCAGCGCGACCAGGATGAGGCTGCCGACCTCGGGCAGCAGGTGCTCGCCGACCGCGGCGATGACGAACGCGGCAACCGCGAGCACGAACGCGATGATGGGCTGGCCGACCGGGCCGAGCCGTGCACGGTCATGCACCGGCGCCCGGTAGCGCAGCCAGAGGGCGCCGCCGAGACCGCCGATGACGCCGGCCGCGATGACCGGCATGCCGACGCCCAGGACCAGCAGCCGGACGACCCACGGCAGCACCTGGCCCACGGGCTGGAGCCCGCTCTGGAACAGGTCGATGGCCGTGATGAGCGTCTGGGCACCGACGAACGCGACACCCGCCGCGACGCCGAACGTGGCGCCATCGAGCGCGTCGTTGAAGCGCCGATACGGGAGCAGCGCGAGCGGCCCCGCGATGATGACCACGACGCTCACGAGGGGCGCGATGACGGCACGCACCCACGGGAACGTGGCGGCGGCGTCACCGCCACCGAGCGCGGGCCCGCCGATGAGGCTCGCCGCGGTCACCGGGAAGAGCTGCGCGATGGCGAACGAGAACAGCGCGCCGGTCACCGCTCCCCACACGAACGTGAGCGCGATGACCCGGATGGGCTCGTCCTCGTAGACATCCACGTCGTACAGGTAGATGACCGTGACGAGCGGCACCAGGATGGCGGCCGCGACGATGGCCACCGGGAAGAGACCCAGGAGGCCCAGGAGGACCACCAGTGCGGTGCCACCCGCGAGGGCGAGCTGGAAGGTCCGGATCTCCTCGCGGGGCAGCGAGGGGTAGATGGTCGAGACCAGGGTCAGCCGGTTCGCCTTCTCGCCCGTGGACGCGGCGTACATGTCCCGCACGCGTCCCTCGCGGCCACGGCGCTGCTCGGGGCCCAGCGGGTCGCCGCAGCGCACGCAGTAGGTCAGGTTCGGGACCACCTCGCTGCACTGGTCGCAGTGGATGGTCGCGTGATCGTCCTCGCTCGGCGTCGGGGCGGGCGCCGCCGCGGTCGACGCAGCGGGCGTCTCGTCGGCGGGCGGGGTCTCGCCCGACGTCGGGTCGTCCACGGGTGTCTCCTCGGTGTCAGACGTGCGGGACCGACTGGACGGCACGCACGGACTGGCGGCCCAGTGTACGGCGCTTCGAGCGTCGACGCCACTCCGGGGATGGTCGCGCGACCCGATCGGCGACCGGCCCCATCGCGCCGTCGCCACAGCCACCGTCGCCGGGCCCGGGTACCATCGGGTCGTGACGACCACCCTTCCCGAGCGCGAGACCACGGACGCGCCGCACCCTGACGACGCCGAGGACACCGCCTCTCCGACCGCCATCAGCCGGGGTCGTCCCAGCTACTCCTGGCGCTTCGGCCAGGATCGACGCCTCGAGATGGTGCGTCAGCACGTGCCCCTCGAGGGAGCGCGCATCCTGGACATCGGCTGTGGCATCGGCACGTACGTGCGTCGCTTCCGTGCGTTCAGCGACGAGGTGTACGGCGTGGAGGTGGAGGAGGAGCGCGTCGCGGAGGCCAGCATCGAGCTACCCAACATCCAGGTGGCACGGGGAGAGGCCCTCCCCTTCCCGGATGACCACTTCGACCTGGTGTTCTCGAACGAGGTCATCGAGCATGTCGATGACGACCGGCGGACCATCGCCGAGGCCGTCCGGGTCACCCGCGTCGGCGGGTCGATCGTCACCTTCGCACCGAACCGGCTGTACCCCTTCGAGACCCACGGCGCGTACATCGGCGGTCGCTACGTCTTCGGCAACATCCCGCTCGTGAACTGGCTCCCGGACCCGCTGCGGGACCGGTTCGCGCCGCACGTGCGCGCCTACACGCGACGGGGCATCGAGGGCCTGTTCCGCGGTCTCCCGGTGCGCCGGGTGCACCATGGGATCATCTATCCGGGTTTCGACAACCTCACGTCACGCCACGCGACCCTGGGACCGATGCTGCGGCGCGCGCTCTACACCGCGGAGCACACCCCGCTCCAGGAGCTCGGGCTGTCCCACTTCCTGGTGGTGCGCAAGGTCGGCTGACGGCGGTGGCACGATCGGGCCCGCAGGCCACGAGGCCCCTCAGGGCGATGGTGGTGTGCCAGGCTCCAGCGAAGGCGTCGGCGACAGCGGCGCTGCCGAGGCCGGGGCGCCCGAAGCGGCTGGTGATGCGGGACCCGGCGATGAGGACGGCGCCGCCGATGGCTCGTCATCCGGCAGGACGGACCCGTCCGGGGCGTACCACACCTCGAGCGTGACGGGCGTCGACCAGTTGCCCGCGACGTCACGCCACTGCACGAAGATGGTGCGCGCCTCCTGGACGGGTGGCGCGGTGGGCACCGGGGTCGGCATCGGCTCCTCGGTCGCGGTCGGTGCCTCGCTCTCGGGTGCGCGGGTCGCACGCGGCGTGCGGGTCGGGCGTGGCGTCGCGGTGGGTCGCGGCGCCGGCGGGATGACCACCGGTCCATCGGTCAGCGACCAGGTCACGGTCGGCGTCGCGGGCCACGTGCTGCCATTCGCGAGCGCACCATCGGTGTCCAGGGTCCCGTCGTTCGCGATGCGCACGAACGCGAGACCGCTGCCGCCCTGTACGTCCCGCGCGGACAACCCCAGGTCGATGGTGCCCGTGACCACGGGCCGACCCTCATGGCGGCCAGCGGCGCCCCTGGCGATCGTGGCCTCGCCACTCGGTGGGGTGTCATCGGTGACCGAGCCACCCGCCAGCCCGAGGACCGTCCACATCCCCTGGTAGTCGCCGGTGTAGCCGAGTGCCCAGATGCCGACACCGCCCATGCCCTGCTCCTGTGCGAACGCGATCTTGGCCGCGAACGCATCGACATCGTCGTACCAGACCTGGCGCCAGGCCTCCGGGCAGTTGTCGCACGCGGCGCGTACGTAGACCGTCCAGGCGGTCGCAGAGATGGGGTCGTAGTGGCGACCGTTCTCGCGCGCGATGCCCAGCGCATCCCGATACAGCGAGATGCCCGGCCCGGTGAGCCGTCGCCCGCTTCGGGTGGGTGAGAACGGCTCCGGACCCTCGGTCGTCCAGGCGCGTCCGTACCAGGGCAGCCCCAGGATGGTGTGGGCCGGGTCGGCGACCGTGAGCAGGTTGGCCACCGTCGTCCGGATGTCGAAGCCGGTGACCACGTCATCGAGCGGACTGATGGCCGCGGCGAACGGTGCGCTCGCCCCCCGGAAGTCGTAGGCCATCAGGAACACCGCATCCGCGGCATCGTCCGCGGTGAGCGCCGCGATGTCATACGAGGCCACGTCCGCGGTGATGTCGAAGGTGATCTGGAGCTCGGTCGAGACGGCGTCGAAGGCCGTGCGCAGGTCGCGCACGAACAGCGTGAACTGCTCGCGCACCTCGGACGGCAAGGGCTCGAAGTCCAGGTTGACGCCGTCGGCGCCGCTGGCCACGACCTCCGCGGTGATCTGCTCCACGAGCCGTTTCCGAGCGCCGGCACGGCTCAGGAGGCGCACCGTCTGCTGCCGCGCGCCGGCGGTCCACGAGAAGCGTTCGATGGTCAGCACCACGCGGACGCCCTGCGCCTGGGCACGCTCCATGAGCGACCGCCAGCGCGGGTCACGCCAGCCGGCGGCGCCACCGGGCACGACGCCGCTGCCGTTCCGCCACACGAGCCGGCCGTTGCGGTTCGCTTCCACGCCGAACCAGGCGAGCGTCGTGAGCCGGTCGAGGTCCACGGTGCGCTCGGCGTTCGCGAGCTCCCAGTACGGCAGGAAGCCGAAGACCTCCTGCTCGGCGAGTGCCCGGACCCGCGGTTCGCGCGGGGTCGGCTCAGGGGTCGGTGCCACGGGGGCGGACGAGCCCACGGGCTCGGGCACGGTGGGTGACTGGCCAAGGGCGGACGACACGACGAGGAGTATCGCGACACCGGCCGCCAGCAGGGATCGCAGGGTACGCATCCCGCGCACCCTACCCCGAACGCAGGGAAACGTCCTGAGAGACCGCTGCGATCGGGCGTGCCCCACGGGGTCCGGGTCGGACATCGATGCGCCGGAGGCGGAGCGAGTTGAGCACCACCGACACGGAGCTGAAGGCCATCGCCCCCGCGGCGAGCGCCGGGTCGAGCGTGATGCCCGTGAACGGGTAGAGCACACCCATCGCGACCGGGATGAGCAGCACGTTGTACGCGAACGCCCAGAACAGGTTCTCGCGGATCACCCGGAGGGTCCGTCGGGACAGCTCGATGGCGGACACTGCCAGCCGCGGGTCCCCGCCCACGAGCGTGACATCGGATGCCTCGATGGCCACATCCGCACCCGACCCGATGGCGATGCCCACGTCCGCACCCGCCAGCGCGGGGGCGTCGTTGATGCCGTCACCGACCATGGCGACCTTCCGACCGGCGGCCTGGAGCTCCTGGACGCGACCGAGCTTGTCCTGGGGCAGCACCTCCGCGAGGACATGCTCGATGCCCACGCGTCGTGCGACGTCCCGGGCCACGGCCTCGCCATCACCCGTCACGAGCCAGACCTCGATGCCCATGCGTCGGAACGACGCGACCGCCTCGGCGGCCTCCGGCCGTACCGGGTCCGCGATCGCGATGACACCGGCGTATCGCCCATCGCGGGCCACCAGCACGTGCGTCGCGGGGAGGGTGTCGTCCGGCTCGGGCGCCTCGATCCCCTGCGCCGCGAGGAAGCGGCGGGTGCCTGCCACGATGCGCGTCCCGTCGACGGTGGCCAGGACGCCCCCGCCCGGCACCGCGTCGAGGTCCGTGGCCGACGGCACCACGAGGTCGCGTGCCTCGGCCGCGGCCGTGATGGCCCGTGCGAGCGGATGGTCCGAACCGCGTTCGGCCGCAGCAGCGAGGGCGAGCAGCGTCGGCTCGTCGAGCGCGTCGGGGCCCTCGGCCGTCGTGATGCCCACGACCTCCGGACGACCCTGGGTCAGGGTGCCGGTCTTGTCGAACACGACCGTGTCGATCCGCCCGGCCGCCTCCAGCGCCGCGCCGCCCCGGATGAGGATGCCCACCTCCGCCGCGCGACCCGTGCCGACCATGATGGCCGTGGGCGTGGCAAGGCCCATGGCGCACGGGCACGCGATGATGAGCACGCTCACCGCCGCGACGAGCGCGTGGGCGAGCGTGGGCTGTGGCCCGAGGATCGCCCAGACGCCGAAGGTGATCGCGGCGAGCAGGATGACGAGGGGCACGAACCGCGCGCTCACGGCATCCGCGAGTCGCTGGATGGGGGCCCGGGACCCCTGGGCCGCCTCCACCATGCGTACGATGCGCGCGAGGACCGTGTCGCTGCCCACGCGCGTGGCGCGCATCAGGAAGCTGCCGGTCGTGTTGATGCTGCCGCCGATGACCGCATCGCCGGGGGTGCGGATCACGGGCATCGCCTCGCCCGTGAGCATCGATTCGTCGACCGCGGACGTGCCCTCGGTGACCATGCCGTCCACGGGGACGCTCTCACCGGCGCGGACCCGGAGCACGTCGCCCGGCTGCACCTCGCCGATGGCGACCTGCTCCTCGCGGGTGACGCCATCACGCTCGGTGACCCGGAGGGCCACGGGTGCCTGGAGTCGCATCAGCGCCTGCACCGCGCCGCGCGTCCGGCCACGCGCCCGGAGCTCCAGCCATCGGCCCGTGAGGATGAGCCCGATGATGACCGTCGACGAGTCGAACCAGGTCTGGGGCATCAGGCCCGCGTGATGGACCAGCTCCGGCCAGGTCGTCACGAAGGCGCTCGAACCCCACGCAGCGAGCGTGCCCACCGCCACGAGCGTGTCCATCGTCACCGAGCCGTGCCGGCCCGCCCGCCATGCCGCGGACAGGAATCGCCCACCCGCCCAGAACTGGATGAAGGTCGCCGGCCAGATGGCCAGGCGGTTCACGTCCTCCATGCCCAGGCCCAGGCGGTCCCCGAACGTCATGAGGCCCATGATCAGGGCGGAGACGACGAGCGAGACGAGCGCCGCGATACCGATGCGTCGCTGCTCCTGCTGGCGGGCGACCTCCCGCTCCGCCTCGGCGTCGGTCCGCGTGGCCGCGGTGGTCGTGCTGCCGTCGGCGGTCGTGCCGGTGGTCACGGCGACTCCGGACGGTTCGGCGATGCGGGGCACGTCATAGCCCGCCGCCTCGATGGCTCGGACCAGGTCATCGCGACCCGCACGGGACGGATCCACCTGGACCGTGGCGCGCTCCGTGACCAGGTTGACGGACGCGTCCACCACGCCATCGGTCTTGCGCAGGAAGCGCTCGATGCGGTTGACACAGGACGCGCAGGTCATGCCCTCGACCGGCAGGACGAGCTCGATGGGACCGGCGATGACGCCAGAGCCGGTGCGGGGATCGGCGGTGCGGGGCCGGGCGTCGGCGGCGCCGGGGCTGGTGGCGGCGTCCGATCGGCGATCGGCGTCAGGTTGGTGATCGGCGCCGACGTTCGGCGCGCTGGACGGGGACACGATGACCTCGGGGCACGCTCCCGCGACCCTCGCAGGATACTCCCCTGGAGTATATCAGCCGATGCGATCCCGCCTGCGGGCCGAGCCTCAGCGGCTCACCGGGCGCATCGGGAAGACCCCCACGACGATGGCGACCGATGGGTCCCGACACAGCTCCACGCCGATGTCACCCTGGCGCAGGAGCTCCGCCACGAACCCCGATTCCCGGTCAGGCAGGCCGATCCACATCGTGCCGTCCGGCCCCGCGATGGGGGTCACGTCATCCGCCTGACCGTTCAGCTCGAACCGACGCCGCAGCTCGTGCATGGGGACATAGGGGCGGGATTTGATGAAGCGACGCAGCTGCGCCTGCGTACAGCCGGCGGATCGACCGCCGTCCTCGGCGGCGCGCCCGCTGGTGTCGCTGGCCCGCCCGTTGGTATCGGCGGCGCGGCCGCTCGCCTCCTTCGAGGCTGTCCCAGCCACCGGATCCGGGGCGGCCCCGTCCCGATCGACGGGTGGCTGCGAGCGGTGGCGATGGCGGGGTGCCGGTCGGGTCGTATCCATAGGGGTCTCTGGCCGGCAGCGCCTGGGCTCGTCACCGGGAGGGGAATGATAGCCCTCGTGCGCCGGGGTCGCAGTGGGTGGTCACGCGTCAGACGCCGCTCACCACCAGCAGCTCGCGTGTCGCCTCGTTGAGCACATCCGCGCCATCCTCGGCGCACACCACGATGTCCTCGATGCGCACCCCGTAACGGCCCTCGAGATACACGCCCGGCTCGATGCTGAACGCGTCACCCACGAGCAGCGGCGCCTCGTTGCCCGCCACGAGATACGGATCCTCGTGTCCCTCGAGACCGATGCCGTGCCCCAGCCGATGGAAGAAGTCCGGCCCGTGACCGGCCGCCTCGATGACGTCCCGCGCCGCGCGATCCACGTCCTGCGCCGCCACACCGGGTCGCACCGCGTCCCGGCCAGCCGCGTTCGCCGCCCGCACCAGCTCGTGGATGGTCCGGAACGTGGCGTCCGGACCAAGGGCATCGTCGCCACCGGTGATCCAGAGCGTGCGCGTGATATCCGAGGAGTAGCCCGCCCGTCGCCCACCGATATCGAGCAGCAGCGGCTCCCCTGCCCGGACCACCCGGTCGTCCGGCTCGTGGTGGGGCGAGGCGCTCCGCGGGCCACTCGCCACGATCCAGAAGCTCGCCGAGTCGTGCCCCTCGTCCACGAGACGTGTCCGCACCTCGGCCGCGATGTCCGCCTCCGTGCGCCCCACCAGCCGACCCGCCGCCAGCCCGAGCACCGCGCGGTCCGCTGCATGCGCCGCCAGCCGGAGCAGCGCGACCTCATCGGCGTCCTTGACCCGTCGGAGCATGCCCACGACACCACCGGCCAGCTCGAAGGCCGCACCCGGAAACGTGCCTTGGAGCCCCAGCACGAACGAGGCGCGCAGCGTGTCCGAGACCGCCAGCCGCGCACCGGGCTCGGCCCGCAGCAACTCCCACACGGCATCCATGGGGTCGTCCGTCTCCTGCCACGGGACCACCCGCACGTGTCCCGCACCGATGGCCGGCGCCGCCTCCGCCGCCGCGACCTCCAGCCGTGGCACCACGATGGCCGGATCGGCATCCGCGGCCACCACCAACAACGTCAACCGCTCCAGCGGCTTCGCCTGGTAGCCCGTCAGCCACTCCAACTCCGGGCCGACCCCCAGCAGCAGCGCCTGGACCCCAGCCGCCTCGGCAGCGTCGCGCGCGCGGGCCAGCCGCTCCCGGAACCGGTCGGGACCGATACCGCTCGACCCGGGGTCGATGTGGCTCAAGCGTCCTCGTCCGCATCGGCGGGCAACGTGTCCACCTCTGCGAGCGGCGCGGTCAGGAACCGCTCCACGAGCGCCGGGCCGTCCGCGAAGAACTTGTTGTACGAGAACACGCGCAGCGCGCCTGCCTCGAGCGCCATCCTGCGGGTCTCCAGATCGTCATGCTGGGAGACCGCGAGGACCGGCAGACCCGCCTGCCGCAAGCCCTTCACGGCATCGACGCCGTCATACCGATGACCGAACAGGTCGACGATCGCAGCCACCGGCCGGGCGAACGGGTCCTCGTCCTCCGGGTCTGCCACCGGTTCCTCGAGGCTCATCACCTCGATGGCGAGGCTGACCTCCTGGTCGGAGCCGATGCGCACGGGTGTGGCACCCGCCCGCTGCACGGCCGCGACCAGCCGTGACGCCCAGATGAGATCGTCCGCGACGACGAGCACCGGCAGCGCCGCAGGGTCCGTCATGGCATCACCACTCCCCATGCACTCCCCCGACCGGAGCGGTCATCCGGCCTGCCAGGTCTCGCCGCCGAAGAGGAGCCCTCGAAGGTCGCCCGGACCCTTCGCCGCGATGGCGTCGTCGATCTGGCCCTGGAGCATCTGGTCGTGGGTCGGTCGCTCGACGCGCCGGAACACGCCCAGGGGCACCGGGAACCTTGGCGCCCACATCCGGGACAGGATGTACGCGAGCGTCGGGTCCTCGGCCGTCTCGTCATGGACCAGCAGGTCCGCCTCGGTCACGCCGTCGACGCCCAGCTGCACCACCTCGGGCGTGAAGCCACGCAGCCGGATGCCCTTGTCCCGGTCCTTGCCGAAGATCATGGGCTCGCCATGCTTCAGCAGCAGCACGTTGTCATCCCGACCGTCCTTCTCGCGGAAGGGCGCCCAGGCGCCATCGTTGAAGATGTTGCAGTTCTGGAGGACCTCCACGAACGTCGAGCCGCGGTGGAACCCGGCCGCCGTGAGCGTGTCCTGGATGTGCTCGGTGTAGGTATCGATGGTCCGCGCGACGAAGGTCGCCTCCGCGGTGATGGCCACCGACAGCGGCACCAAGGGCTGGTCGATGGTGCCCACCGGGCTGGACTTGGTCTTCTTGCCCAGCTCCGAGGTCGGGGATGCCTGGCCCTTGGTCAACCCGTAGATGCGGTTGTTGAACATCACGAGCTTGATGTCCGTGTTCCGGCGCATCGAGTGGAGCACGTGGTTGCCACCGATGGACAGGGCGTCACCGTCACCGGTGATGACCCACACCATGAGCTCCGGGCGGGACGCCTTGAGCCCGGTCGCGAGCGTGGGCGCGCGGCCATGGATGGTGTGGAAGCCATACGTGTTCATGTAGTACGGCAGCCGGCCGGAGCAGCCGATGCCGCTGATGAACACGATGTTCTCGCGCGGGTAGCCGAAGTCCGGCATCACCTTCTGGGTGTTCGCGAGGATGGAGTAGTCACCGCAGCCGGGACACCAACGGACCTCCTGGTCCGATACGAAGTCCTTGCGCGTGAGCACGGGCAGCGGGGCGGCGCCGTTGCCGGGCGCCACGGCGATATCGGTCATCGGGCGGTCCCCTCGGGGTCGAGCATCAGGCGTGCGGCGTCCTCGATCTCGCTGATGCGGTACGGCTTGCCACGCACCCGGTTGAGGCCCACGGCATCCACCAGGTAGCGGCCCCGGATGAGCAGCCGGAGCTGACCCAGGTTGACCTCCGGGATGAGCACCTTGCGATAGGCCGCGAGGACGTCTCCCGTGTTGCGCGGGAACGGGTTGAGATGCCGCAGATGGGCATGCGCGACCGAGTGGCCCTGCTGCTGGAGTCGCTCCACGGCGGACCGGATCGCGCCATACGTGGAGCCCCAGCCGAGCACCAGCAGGTCACCCCGCGAGGGCCCGAACACCTGGAGATCCGGGATGTCATCCGCCACCGCAGCGACCTTCTGGGCGCGCAGCTGCGTCATCCGGTGATGGTTCTCCGGGTCATAGCTGACGTTGCCCGTGATGTCCGCCTTCTCGAGCCCACCGATGCGGTGCTCGAGACCCGGCGTGCCCGGCACGGCCCATGGCCGGGCGAGGGTCACCGGATCGCGGTCGTAGGGATGGAACGTCTCCTTCGCGGTCCAGTTCTCCACCGCGATGTTGGGCAGGTCCGCGGGCTCCGGGATACGCCACGGCTCCGAGCCCGTCGCCAGGAACGCGTCCGAGAGATAGACCACGGGGGTCATGTGCCGGAGCGCGATGCGCCACGCCTCGATGGCGTAGTCGAAGCACTCGGTGGGCGTGGCGGGTGCCACGATGGGCACGGGTGCCTCGCCGTTCCGCCCGAACATCACCTGGAGCAGGTCCGACTGCTCGTTCTTGGTGGGCATGCCCGTGCTGGGACCAGCGCGCTGCACATCCACGACGACGAGCGGCAGCTCCACCATGACCGCGAGGCCGAGCGCCTCCGACTTGAGCGCGATGCCCGGGCCGGAGCTGGCCGTGAGTCCCATCGCGCCACCGTATGCCGCGCCGACGGCGGAGCCGATGGCCGCGATCTCATCCTCTGCCTGGAACGTGCGTACCCCGAAGCTCTTGTAGGTGGAGAGCTGGTGGAGGATGTCGCTGGCGGGCGTGATGGGATACGAGCCGTAGAACAGGTCCCGCTTGGCGAGGCGGGACGCCGCCACGAAACCGAGCGCGGTCGCCTCGTTGCCCGTGATGTTGCGGTACGTGCCAGCCGGCAGCTGGGCGGGCTTCACCCGGTACTGCTGGTGATGGAAGATCTCGGTCGTCTCGCCGAAGGCGTAGCCTGCCTTGAGCGCCCGCTTGTTGGCCTCCGCGAACACCGGCTTGCCGGCGAACTTGCTGTCCACCCAGCGGAGCGTGGGCTCCATGGACCGCTCGTACAGCCAGAACATGATGCCCAGCGCGAAGAAGTTCTTGGTCAGGTCCTTCTGCTTGCTGGTCATCTCGAGCCCGTCCAGCGACCGCTCGTTGAGGGTGCTGATGGGGATCTCGAACACGTTCCAGCCGGACAGCGAGCCGTCCGTCAGCGGATCGCTGGCGTAGCTCGCCTTGGCCAGGTTGGCGGCCGTGAAGGCGTCCTTGTTGACGATGAGCGCGCCGCCCGGCGGCAGGTCGTTGACGTTCGTCTTCAACGCCGCAGGGTTCATCGCGACGAGGACGTCCGGCGCATCGCCCGGGGTGTGGATGTCGTTCGAGGAGAAGCTGATCTGGAAGCCCGAGACGCCCGGCAGCGAGCCGGCGGGTGCCCGGATCTCCGCCGGGAAGTCCGGCAGGGTGGCGATGTCGTTGCCGAACACCGCGGCGGTGCGCGTGAACTGGCTGCCGGTGAGCTGCATGCCATCACCGGAGTCGCCGCAGAAGCGGATGGTCACGCGGTCGAGGTCGCGGACGCTGTCCGGGGCTGGGTTGGTGCTGACGTCGGTGGTCACTGGCCTGGACGGCCTCCTGTGGTCGATGGCGGTGACGAGCGGTCCGCCGCGGTGCCGGGTGATTCTAGCGTGCTGCGCGCAACCGTTCGGCAACCATGGGAGCAGGGTGCCATGCGGCCCATCCGATGGTGCCGGGAGACGACCCCGAGGAGCGTCTCCGACGACCCGGCGGATGGACTCAGGACGGCGGCGGTCCTGTTCCGTCGAGGTCGGGTGCGGGTCCCAGTATGGTCGCTTCGTCCGTGATGCGCCCACGCACGCCGGGGTCCTGCACGGCGGTGGCGGACGGGCTCGGTCGTGGCTCCACGCGAGCCACGGGTCGACCTTCGGCCATGAGGGCCCGGCGCTCCCGCTCCAGCGCCTGACGCACGCCCGCGTACCGCTGATCGGCACCCAGGTCACGTCGCTCGTACGGGTCGGCGCCCAGGTCATACAGGCTGCTCGTGCCACCCTGCCATCGGATGTAGTGCCAGCGACCCAGGGGATGACCAGGATACGTGGTCACCGCGGACCACGGTGGCATGCGACTGGCCGGGTTGCGAGCCGCCATCTGGGTGAGGAGCACGGTCCGTGGTGGGACCTCCTGGTCGAGCATCACCGGGAGCAGGGAGATCCCGTCCGCGGTCGGCTGGCCATCGCGGAAGGGGCCCATCTCGCAGCCCGCGATCTCGCACAGCGTGGGTGCGAGGTCGATGTTGGACGTGGGGTAGGCGGTCGTGCGAGCCATCGTGCCCATGCCCGCCGGCCACGCCATGGACAGGGGGACGCGGACCGACCATGGCAGCCACTTGTCCCGGACGCCGAACTCGCCGTACTGGTAGCCGTTGTCCGAGGCGAGGATGAGCAGGGTCCGATCGAGCCGACCCCGATGCCGCTGCTCCCGGACCACCTTGCCCACCAGCTCATCGACACCCAGCATGTCCTCGCACAGTCGCTGGAGGGGGTATCCGCCCGCGGGCAATCGCCATGCCTGGCGGCGGACCCAGTCCTGGAGCCAGACTGGCTTGCCGGTGGCCGCGCCATGACCGTACGTGGGTGGTCGCCAGGGCTTGATGGTGGCGCAGCGCCGTGAGCCGCGGTAGCGCGGCAGCGCGATGTTCGGGTAGTGACCCGCGTACGTGGACAACACCGCGAAGAGGGGCCGGTCCACGGGCGCTGCCTGGAGCTCCCGACGCGCCAGCTGCTGAAGGAGGTCCATGGAGTGCATCGATGGACGCGTCGAGCGGGTGGCGCCGGGCGGCAGGTAGTAGTAGCCGTAGCTGCCCCCGCTCCAGGGCTCGAACACGTCCCAACCCTGGCGCAGCGCGTCCCGGGCGGCACCCCGGAGGCTGATGAACCGGTTGAGGAACTTGCCGATCCAGAGCGTGTGGTAGCCCACCGCCTGGAGCTCGGTGGCGATGGTCACGCTCGGATCGAAGGGGGCGACGTCGTTGGCGGTCACCCGCGTGTTGTGGGTATGGCGGCCCGTCAGGAGGTTGGCCCGCGCGGGACAGCACAGGGGTGCCTCCACGACCGCGTTCCGGAACGTGAGGCCACGGTCGATGATGGAGCGCCGGATGTTGGGGGTCCGCGCCCGGGTCCACAGGCGGCCATCGAGGGGCGGCACATCGTCGACATAGATGACGATGATGTCCGGCCGCTCGTCGATCGCGGGCATCGGCGAGGCAACGGGGTCCGGGGTCGTGGGGGTCGCGGGGGGGGTGGACGATGGACCAGGGGTCGCCGAGGGCTCGGTCGACGGGGATGCGGTCGCTGCGGGTCCGCCGCCCGCATCCGAGGCGTCGGACACGGCGGCCCGGACCAGGGTCGTGCTCGCGAGCATGACCATCAGGACGAGCATGACGAGCAGGCTCGTCCTGGGTCGATCGGGCATCCGGCGCATGGTACCCACGAGGACGCCCCGGTGCGCCGGTCGTCACGGCCCGCGTCCCAGGGCCGGGAGCCCCCGCTCGGGCGATCGCTCCGCGCGCCGCCGACGATGGGTCGGCGCGCGGTGGGGATGGGGTCAGCGCGGCGGCGGCACGGCTCAGCGCACCGGCAGCAGCTCCGTGCTGACGATGTCGGCGGCCACCACCGGGCCCCCCACGGGTGACTCGGGCATTGCGGTCATGAACTCGATGGAGCGGGTCCACGCGTCGGGATCCATGGCGCCCAGCCCCTGGGCCTCGGTGAGCGGCGAGTGCCACGCGGCGATCGTCGCGTCGAGCACGGCGCGCTGGAGGTCCGCGTCCGCCGCGAGGTCCGGCACCACCTGGAACGTGGCATCGAGGCCGAGCTGCGGATCCGCCGTGATGCGCGCCATGGCATCGAGCGTCACGGCGACGAACGCGGCCAGGTCATCGTGGCGTGCCGCGAGCGTCCCGGTGCCGGTCACCAGCCCCGGCCCGGGCAACGGCACGATGTCATCCACGGTCAGGACGTTCACCTCGATCCCCTGCCGGGCGAGCTGGATGGGCTCGTTGTTGAGGAACCCGGTGGCGGCCTGGACCTGATCCGCCCCGAGCGCGGTCGCCTGTCCGAAGTCCGGGTAGAGCGTGATGGACAGGTCATCGGGGGTCAGGTCCGCCGACGATAGCAGTGCCTGGAGCATGATCCAGCCGGAGCCGTATCGACCGGGCGTGCCGAGCGACGCCCCGGCGAGGTCCGCGGGGGTCGCGATACCACTGTCCGCGCGTGCCACGACCACGGACGGGAACCGGGCGTAGATGCTCGCGACGGCCGTGATGGGGATGCCCTGGCTGCGTGCCGTGATGACGCTCGTGCCGTCCCCCATGCCGATGTCCACGGCGCCCTGCGCGATGAGCGTGATGAGCTCCGGGTCGATCTGGTTCTGGAGCGTCACATCCAGGCCGGCCGCCTCGTAGGCACCGGAGACCTTGGCGAGATAGAACGGCGCGAACTGGACGCTCGGGATGTAGCCGAGACCCACGGTGAGGGGTCGCAGCTCCGTGGTGGTGGCGGGTGCCGGCGAGGCGTCCTGCGCCATGACGGCAGCGGGCGACGCCACGGCGAGCGCAAGGGCACCCACGGCGAGGGCACCCGCGATCGGGCGGCGTGGCTGGCGGGAACGGGTGGTCACGAGAGGGCTCCTTCGACTGGTTCGGGGATGGGTCGGGATGCGTTCAGCCGGATGCGCGCGCACCCAGCAGGCGTCGCTCGAGGAGCACGACCACGAGGTACAGCACGACGCCCACGAGGGCGATGGTCAGGAGGGTCGCGAACAGCAGCGGTGTGTCGAACAGGCTCCCCCGTGCGAGATTGATGAGCACGCCCAGGCCCCGCTCGCCCCCGACCCACTCGGCGACGATGGCGCCCACGACGGCGAGGGTGACGCTGACCTTGAGACCGCCCATCACCTGGGGCAGCGCCGCGGGCAGCTCGATGGTCGTCAGCAGCTGGCGTCGCGTGGCACGCACGCTGCGACCCATCTCCAGGAGGCGTGGGTCCACCGAGCGCAGACCCACCGTGGTGGCCACGGTCATCGGGAAGAAGCAGATGAGCGCGCAGATGAGCACCTTGCTCAGGAGCCCGCTGCCGAACCAGATGACGATGAGCGGTGCCAGCGCGAGGATGGGCGTCGCCTGTGCCGCCACGATCCAGGGTGACAGCAGGCGCTCCGCGGACACGGACCGGGCGAGCAGGAAGCCGATGACGAGCGCGCTGGAGATGCCCACGGCCAGCCCCAGCAGGATCTCCGTGAGCGTCGTCAGCAGGTGGGGCGTGAGGGTGCCCGCGACGATGGCGGTCTGCCAGCGCTGGAGTACGACCAGCGGTCCGGGCAGGAAGAACGGCTGGTAGCCGCCGACCCACACGATGGCCTGCCACACGAGCGCGAGCAGCAGACCCACGCCGGCGATCGCGGCCACGTCCCGCAGGAGATGGCTCATCCCGGCGGCGCGGCCACGACGCGGGGCGGCCGCGGTGGTCGCCGGCTGCTCGTCGGCGCGCGTGGTCATGCCGCGCTCCCCGTGACCGGGAGCCTGGCGTCCGACGGGCCAGGCAGCGGTCCTCCGCGCCGTTCCAGGGCATCCCGGATGGCGCGGGCGCTGCGGGTGGAGGCGGCCTCGTCGAGGGTCGCCCAGGAGCGAGGTCGGGGCAGCTCCACGGGGATGTCCGCGACCACCCGGCCGGGCCGGGCGGACAGCACGACCACGCGGTCCGCGAGGAACACCGCCTCCGGGATGCTGTGGGTGACGATGACGATGGTGGCGCCCAGGCGATCCCACAGGCGCAGGATCTCCGCGTCGAGATGGTCACGGGTCAGCGCATCCAGCGCACCGAAGGGCTCGTCGAGCAGCAGCACCCGCGGCTCCTGGACCAGCGCCCGCGCCAGACCCACGCGCTGCGCCATGCCCCCCGACAGCTGACCCGGCAGCGCCGACCCGAATCCGGTCAGTCCCACCAGCTCCAGGAACGCGGCCGCACGGTCACGACGCTCCTCGCGACCGACCCCTGCCAGCTCCAGCGGATAGGCGACGTTGTCCAGCGCGTCCCGCCACGGCAGCAGGCGTGGCTCCTGGAACACCAGGCCGACCCGCGGGTCCGGACCGACCACCCGGCGCCCGCCGATGGCGACCCGGCCCTCGTCCGCCGGCAGGAGCCCCGCCACGATGCGCAGGAGGGTGCTCTTGCCCGACCCGGACGGGCCCACGACCGCGCTGACGCGACCCGCGGGCATGACCAGGTCGATGCCCTCGAGCACGGGCAAGGGCGCACCCGCGACCGAGAAGGCATGTGAGAGACCGGTGATCGTGATGTCGTCCAGGGTGGTGCCCATCCACGCATCGCCACCACGGGGCGCACGGATCGGGGACGACATGCGGACGCCGACGGATGCCGACACCCACGGACGGACGCACACCGACCGATGCACGGTCGACCGCACGCCGCGACCTGCCACCCTTCTCCCATCCGGACTGTCACCGTCGGCTCCCTGCCAGGGGATCAACCGTCGCCCGAGGGCGCCGGGTCGTGGGCTGGTCGAGCATGGACGAGCGTCCGGTCTCGGCCGACCACCGGTCGGGAATCGCACCCAACCCCGAAGGAGGCATCTGAGATTGTCGAGTTCGAGGATAGCAGAGCGACCGGGTGACCCCGCCCGTGGGCCCGACCGCGGTCGCTCGACCGACGCGCACCGCCACCGGACGTCCTCGCCGTCGACGGATCCGGCCGATGGACGGACTCAGCCGGCGATGCGCTCCCCGATGTCGGCCAGCCGATGCTGGAGCGTGGCGGTCGCCGGATAGAGCGCCCGGTAGACCGCGGACAGCTCGTCATAGGTCGTCCGGGTGGCCGGATCGGGCTCGATGCGTCGCTCGATGCGGACCATCGACCGGATCGCGGAGCGGGCGTCCGGATGGACCCCGGCACCCACCGCAGCGAGGATGGCCGCGCCCGCGGCCGCGGTATCCGCGACGACAGGCACGTCCACGGGCAGACCCAGGATGTCGGCACGCATCCGGGCCGTCCCGTGGATCCGCTCGGCGGCACCCGACACGACCAGGCGGCGTGGCTCGATGCCCGCGTCGCGGATGGGCTCCGCCACATGACGCAGGGCATAGCCACCCGCCTCCAGGACGGCCCGCACCACGTGCCCCCGGCCATGATCGAGCGACAGTCCGGCGAGCATGCCCCGGGCACGACGGTCCTCGATGGGCGCGCGCTCCCCGGCGAGATAGGGCAGGAACACCAGCCCGGCGGCACCCGCGGGCACCTCGAACGCCGCGGCGAGCAGCTCCGCGGCGTCCGCACCGCCGTGGGGCGCCAGCAGCTCCGTGACCCACTCCACGGACTTGCCAAGCGCGTTCATCGCGCCGCCGTACAACCACAGACCGGGCAGCGCGGCAGGTGCCCGGTAGGTGCCGGGCACATCCAGCTCGCGGTCCCAGTAGACGCCCAGGCCACCCGACGTGCCACCCGTGTCCACCGCGTCACCTGCGTCCACGAGGCCCGCGCCGTGGAAGCTGGCGAGCGCGTCATTGCCCCCGGCGATGACCGGGGTGCCGGCCGGGATGCCCAGCTCGGCGGCCGGCCCGGG
This sequence comes from Chloroflexota bacterium, assembly GCA_019637815.1. Taxonomy (GTDB): domain Bacteria; phylum Chloroflexota; class Limnocylindria; order Limnocylindrales; family CSP1-4; genus JAFMJV01. The sequence continues at coordinate 103,912 of JAHBUZ010000008.1, read as the reverse complement.
CGCGACGCCGCCCACGAGGGTGCCCCACTCCACGGCGGACCCGAAGCGCGCCGGGTCGCCGCCACCGGCGCGGATGGTCTCGTCGGTCGGGTGGAGCGAGACGGGAGGCACGGCACGGACCCGACGACCCGATAGCCGCCAGGTCAGCCAGTCCCACGCGGACAGGAAGCACGTCGCGCGTGCATGGCGATCCGGGTCGTGCGTCGCCATCCAGCGTTCGTGCGCGAGCGAGCCGAGCTGCCACGTCGGCACACCGATCGACCGGGACAGGTGGTCCGCCGTCTCGGCAGCGCGGGCATCGAGCCACGTGATGGCAGGACCCATCGACCCACCCGCATCCCCGACGGCCACGGTGGTGGGGCCCTGGCCCACCACGCACAGCCCGGCGAGCTCGGTGGCACCGTCATCCCACGCCTCGGCGAGGGCTCGACGGACCGCCGTCACGGTGCCCTGCCACCACGTCTCGGGGTCCTGTTCCGCGATGCCGCCGCTGCCCGATGTCCCGTGGGACTGGCGGCCGATCCCCAGCGGCTCGCCCGTGGGGCTGATGAGCAGCGCCTTGACGGTCGTGGTGCCGAGATCGATGCCGAGCAGCATCCGGCTGCGCCCGTCCGTGGCGGACCCCGGGTGGGGTATCTGCCCGGTCATGGGTCGTCTGCGTCGTGGTCGCCGCTCACCCGGCGAACCATAGCCGCCACCCCGCGCCCGCGTGTCGCGCGGCTGGTGGACCGGTTCGCCAGGGTGTCGGCAGGGTATGCTCCCGGTGCCACCTTCCCCAGACGAGCGCCCATGACCGACCATCTCCTGCGTCGCGCCCGAGCGGCACTCGGCGGCCCCCGGCAGCCGGAGCGACCGTCACGCGGCACGATCGTGTCGACCATCCACCCCGACGGCGCGAGCACGCGCGACGCGTGGGTCGCCATGGCTCAGCGACTCGCCCTCCCCGTGCTGGACAACCTCGCGGGTGGCACGCTCCGGGCACGGATGCCCGTCGAGCAGCGAGCGGGGGTCGACCGGACCGCGGTCACCCACCTGGAGGCGGTGGGTCGGCTGCTGGCAGGCATCGCACCGTGGCTCGAGCTGGAGCCGGACGCGACGCCGGAGGGACGCCTGCGGGCACATCTCCGGGAGCTCACGCTCACCGGGCTCCACCGAGCGCTGGACCCGGACTCCCCGGACGCGCTCTCGTTCGAGGGCGAGCGCCAGCCGCTCGTGGACGCGGCGTATCTGGGTCTCGCCATCGTGCGCGCACCACGCCTGTTCGCACAGCTCGATGCCACCGCCCGCGATCGGCTGGTGGAGCGCCTCCGGTCGACCCGGATGCTGGAGGCGTGGTTCAACAACTGGCTGATGTTCCCCGCCACCATCGAGGCGACCCTCGCCCACCTCGGTGAGTGGTGGGACCGGGCGCGCGTGGACTACGCCATCCGGCAGCACGAGCAGTGGTACGTCGGTGACGGCGTCTACCGGGATGGGCCGGAGTTCGCGTGGGACTACTACGACAGCTATGTCATCCACCCGATGCTCATCGACACCCTGCGGGTCCTGCGCCAGGTCGCCGGGCTGCGCAAGGGCTTCTACGGCCGGGAGCGCGCCCGGGCACGCCGGTACGCGGCCATCCAGGAGCGGCTCATCGCGCCCGATGGCACGTATCCCCTCGTGGGCCGATCGCTCGCCTATCGCTGTGGGGCGTTCCACGCGCTGGCCCAGTCCGCGCTGCGTGACGACCTCCCGGAGCACGTGACGCCCGCCCAGGTCCGGGGCGCCCTGACCGCGGTCATGACGCGGACCCTGGATGCGCCCGGTACCTTCGATGCCGACGGCTGGTTGCGCATCGGCGTGGCCGGGCACCAGCCGGGGATCGGCGAGTCGTACGTGTCGACCGGCAGCCTGTACATGGCGTCGCTCGTGCTGCTGCCCCTGGGGTTGCCGCCCAGCCACCCCTTCTGGGCCGACGCGCCGACCCCCTGGACCGCACAGCGCGCCTGGGCCGGGGAGCCGTTCCCCATCGACCACTCGTTCCGGACCGAGCTCCGACCGGTGACCGCCACCGAGTCGCCAGCCACGATCCACAGCGCGACCGCGCCCCGCGATCGCCCGGAGCCCGCCGAGGACTGACCCGCGGGACGCCGACCCGAGGCCCGCGTGCGCTCGCCTCCACCACACCCCGGCCGGCGAGGCGGGTGCAGGCGAAGGCGGGTCGAGCACGCGAGCGAAGCGCACCTCGTGGTGCGTGAGCGAGCGCGCGCAGACCCAACGCCCGCATGCGCTCGCCTCGCCGGCCGGGCGCTCAGGTGGCCCAGGCGAAGGCGCGGCCGAGCACCCGGAGCGAGCGGGCTCGTGCCCGTGAGCGATGGGGCGCAGGCCGCAACGCCTGCGTGCTCACCACACCCCCCGGCCGGCAAGGCGGGTGCAGGCGAAGGCGGGTCGAGCACGCGAGCGATGGGGCGCAGGCCGCAACGCCCGCCTGGGCTGCATCAGCGCCCGGGCCCGGGCTACCAGTCGCGGCGGATAGGGACCCTCTGCCCCCTGATCGTGGCGCCACCGAGGGCCTCGACCACCCGGTCGGCCACCTCCGCGCGCACGTCCACGAGGGCGAACGCATCGGCGATCTGGATGGCGCCCACATCGGAGCCGGTGACCCCCGCCTCGTGCGTGATCGCCCCCACGATATCTCCGGGTCGCAGCCCGGCACGTCGACCGCCGCCGACCCACAGACGCGCCCAGCCCGCCGCACCTGGGCCGCCGGTCCGGCTGGCGGCACGCCCGGGCGATCGACTACCCGGCCCACCACTCGGCGCAGGACCGCCACCCGGCACGAAGCCCTCACCCGGTCCCGACGGCCGGCCGCCGCCCGGTGCTGGTCGATACCCCCGCTCGGGTCGACCCATCGGCCGCCCACGACCACCGGCCCCCTCGAACCCGCCGGGTCTGCCGGGCACACCTCGTCCTCGCGCCGGCCGCTCATCGAACAGGGTCGCCGGGGCGATGTCCCGCTCGTCATCGGCGTCGCGCGTCGTCCCATCGGCCAGGGCCACTGCGGCGAGCGCGATGTCCAGCAGGTCGGCCTCCTCCGCGAGCGATTCGACGATGCTCCGGTATCGGTCGGTGTCGCCATCGAGCAGCTGCTCCCGGACCGTGGCCCGCAGCAGGTCCATCCGATGCGCTCGCAGGTCGGCGACCGTGGGCACGCGGCCGAGGTCCAGCCGCTGCCCCACCACCCGCTCGATGTCCCGCAGCAGCCGGTGCTCCCGCGGCTCCACGATGGTGATGGCCACCCCCGATCGCCCGGCTCGCCCCGTCCGGCCGATGCGGTGGACGTACGAGTCGGGGTCGGTCGGGACGTCGTAGTTGACGACGTGCGACACGTGGTCGATGTCCAGCCCGCGCGCCGCGACATCGGTCGCCACCAGGACGTCCAGCGCACCGTCCCGGAAGCGTCCCATCACCCGGTCCCGCTGCTCCTGGGACAGGCCGCCGTGGAGCGCGCCCGCGTCGTGGCCCCGACCCGCGAGCCGCTCCGCAAGATCGTCCACCTCGCCCCGGGTCCGCGCGAACACGAGCGCCGAGGTCGGATCCTCGAGGTCCAGGATGCGGCTGAGCGCGGCCAGCTTGTCCGCGCGCCGCACGACGTAGGCGACCTGGCGGATCGTGGCATCGGGTCGGTCGGTGCGCGACCCCGAGCCGACGCTCAGGCGGACCGGTTCCCGCAGGTGCCGCTTCGCGATGCGCGCCACGACCGGCGAGATGGTGGCCGAGAACAGCGCCGTCTGCCGGTCCTCGGGCGTCTCGCCGAGCACCGCGTCGAGATCCTCCGCGAAGCCCATGTCGAGCATCTCGTCCGCCTCGTCCAGCACGACGATGGCGACCTGGTCGAGTCGCAGGCTGCCTCGACGCAGGTGGTCGACCGCCCGGCCGGGCGTCGCGATGACGACGTCGACCCCGCTCCGCAGCGCCCGCAGCTGGAGCCCGATGGCCTGACCGCCATACACCGGCAGCGCCCGGAAGCCGAGCCGGGCGCCGTATCGATGGATCGCCTCCGACACCTGCATCGCGAGCTCACGCGTGGGCACCAGGACGATCATCGACACCTGGCCATCGGCCGTCCGTCGACCCGAGCCCCGCAGCGTCGCGAGTCGCTCGAGCGCGGGCAGGGCGAACGCGGCGGTCTTGCCGGTCCCCGTGGGCGCCTGGGCGAGCACGTCGCGGCCGGCGATGATCTCCGGGATGGCGGCTCGCTGGATGGGTGTCGGCTCCTCATAGCCGAGCTCGGTGAGGCTGGCCACGAGCCCGGGACCGAGGCCGAGACTCGCGAAGCCGTCGGCGTCCGGCGGGGTGTGCGCTTCGGCCGCTTTCGGCGCATGCGCTTCGGCCGTTGTCGGCGCATGCGCTTCGGCCGCTGTCGGCGCAGGCGCATCGGTCAGGGCTGATCCCTCGGCCGCGGCGGGGGCGTCGGCCGGCGCAGCCGCATCGGGTGACGCGGGAGCCTCCACGGCGGTGGAGGTCTCGTCGTCGGGCGTCTGCGGGTCGGGATCGTGCTGCATCGGCCCAGTATCGCCGCGCCACGCCGAAGGCACGTTCCGGCACACTAGGCGCGTGACCCCAGGCACCCCCATGGACCCGCCGCGGACCGCCGTGCGCGCCGAGCTCGTGCTGCTCATCGGTGCCCTGTCGGCGTTCGCACCGTTGTCCATCGACATGTACCTGCCGGGACTGCCGCGCATCGCGACGGACCTGGGTGCGACCGAGTCGCAGGTGCAGCTCACGCTGACGGCCTGCGTCCTCGGCCTCGCCATCGGCCAGCTCATCGCGGGCCCGTTGAGCGACCGACTGGGACGGCGTCGACCACTCCTGGTGGGCCTCGCGCTCTACACCGTGGCGTCACTGCTGTGCGCGATCGTCACGAGCATCGAGCCGTTCATCCTGCTCCGGGTGCTCCAGGGCGTCGGCGGGGCGGCGGGCATCGTCATCGCACGGGCCGTGGTGCGCGACCACTTCGCCGGGTCGCAGGCAGCCCGGTTCTTCGCGCTCACGATGCTCGTCAACGGACTGGCGCCCATCCTGGCACCCGTGATCGGGGCGCAGCTGATGCTGGTCACCAGCTGGCAGGGCACGTTCCTGGTGCTCGCCGCCATCGGCGCGGCCCTGTTCGTGTTCGCGGGGCTGCGGCTGAAGGAGTCGCTGCCACCCGAGCGACGTCGCAGCGGCGGCCTGGGTCAGGTCGCGCGGGTGTATCGGTCGCTGCTCCTGGACCGCTCGTTCATGGGCTTCGTGATGGCCTCGAGCCTCGCCTTCGCCGCCATGTTCTCGTACATCGCGTCCTCGCCGTTCGTGGTCCAGGACCTGTACGGCCAGTCGCCGCAGGCGTTCAGCCTCGTCTTCGCGATGAACGCGCTGGGTATCGTGACCTGCGCCCAGGTGAGCGGCCTGCTGGTGGGCCGCGTGGGACCCCGCCGGATCCTCACGGCCGGCCTCGCCATCATGGCCGCGGGTGGCATCGTCCTCGTCGCGGCCGCTGCGACGGACCTGGGCCTGCCGGGCATCCTGCTGGGCTACCTGATGGTGGTCTCCTCGTACGGGCTCGTGGCACCCAACGCGACGGCCCTCGCGCTCACCGACCATGCCCACCAGGCAGGCAGCGCGTCCGCGCTCATGGGTGCCGTGCAGTTCATCGTGGGGGCGATCGCCGCGCCGCTCGTGGGACTGGGTGGCACCACCTCCGCGCTGCCCACCGCGATCGGCATCGCGATGTGTGCGTGGCTCGCCTTCGTGGCGTTCCACCTCCTGGCACCCCGGACACGAGGGCGAGCGGGCCAGGGCTGAGCACCCTCCCGGAGCCGTCGTCGAGCCGGGCCGAGGAGCGCTCCGATGGCACCAGAGGTTCGTCGATGGGACCAGAGGTTCGTCGATGGCATCGGAGGTCGGGATCGGCGGCGGGAGCCACGCACGGCGGCACACCTGGCCGCGCCGGTCAGGCCCAGGGCATGCGGACCCCCAGGCCCTCCACGATGAGCAGCACGCCGAACACCAGGAACGCGATCGTCGCGAACACCTTGATGGCGCGCTCCGGCAGCCGTGTGCCCAGGAACGCGCCCACCGCGATGGCGATGGCATCCGCTGCGACCATGCCCGCGGTCGAGCCCAGCCAGGTCCCCCACGGCTCCCGGTCGGCGGCGAGCGTGATGGTCACGAGCATCGTCTTGTCGCCCAGCTCCGCGAGGAAGAACGCGGCGCCCACCGCCAGGACCGCCCATCCCGTCGAGCGCGCGGCCTTGCCCTCCTCCTCGTCATCGAGGCTGTCGCCGCGCATGGTCCACGCCGCGAAGCCCAGGAACGCGATGCCCGCCAGGACCTGGACGAGGTCCGTGGGGATGGCCGTCGCGATGGCCACGCCCAGCACCACCGAACCCGCGTGCACGATGAGCGTCGCCACCGTGACCCCGATGAGCACCACGATCGCGCGATAGCGGGCCGCGAAGGTGAGCGCCATGAGCTGGCTCTTGTCGCCCAGCTCCGCCACGAAGACGGCAGCGAACGAGAGCACGAACGCGTCCAGGAACATGATCCCTCCGGTCGGAGGACGTCGGGATCGGGGGCAGCAGACCTCGACCCGACGCCCATGAGCGTCGATGGTCGAAGGTCTCGGCCATCGGGACCGGCAGCGTGGCTGCATGTCCGCGACCCGGCGACCGGACGCCATCGCGTCAGCATGTCGATCGACCGGAGGAGGCCTACTCCCCTTCAGGAGCCGTCAGTATGCCGGAAGCGCGGGCGACTGGTGCGGCGCCGCGAGTCGGTTCCGCGCGGGAATGCGGTGCCTCGCGGGGTGCGTGGCACCTCGCGACGGAACCTCGCCAAGGAACCTTGCCAGATGGTTCGACTGGTCGGCCATGAGCTGCCTGTTGGCAAGTCTCGCCACAGCGCACATGCTCAGGCAGATCGCCGATCGCTCGACCAGTGGGACCTTCTGGCCAGGAAGTGGGCCCAGTGGCCTCGCTCGCGGTCGACCAGTTCGCTCGATCGGCATGGAAACAGGCGAGCACGGGTGGCCGAAGCGGCCGAGCGGGTCGCCATGTGGGGCCCGCAGGGTCCCGGCCGTGACCAGCCCTCGGCCGCGATCAGCGCGGGACGGCGCTGCCCGGCACGGCGCTCCCCGCGTATGCGCTCCCCTGCCCCGCGGCCTGATCGGGAGCGATGATGACGGCCGTGCCGTAGGCCACGATCTCGGACATCGTGGAGCCCATCTCGGAGCTGTCGAAGCGCATGGACACGATGGCGTTGGCGCCGAGGCTGGTCGCGTGCGTCACGAGCCGCTCCACGGCATGCCGCCGCGTCTCCTCCAGGAGCTGGGTGTACTCATGGATCTCGCCGCCACCCAGCGACCGGAACGCAGCGGCGATGTTGGGGCCGATACCCCGGCTGCGCACCACGAGCCCGACGGCGAGGCCGAGCGACTCCACGATCCGATGACCCGGCACGAACGGGCTGGTGACCACGAGCATGGCTGACTCCTGGGTGACGAGCGGGCTGACGGACGATCGGGCGCGACGATAGCCTAGCCGTCGACCACCCCCACCAGGAGCGACCCATGACCACCATCGCGAGCCCCGAGCTGCTCATCGACAACGAGCACACCCGCACCGTCCGCTGGCGGCTGGAGCCGGGGTCGGCGATCGGCCAGCACGTGCATCCCCTGCCCTATGTCGTCGTGCCGCTGGTCGCTGGCACGCTCACCTTCAGCGATGCGACCGGCGACCGTGAGGTGGCCCTCCAGCCCGGCACTGCCATCTACAGACCCGCGGGCATCGACCACGATGTCAGCAATCGATCGGACGCGGTGGTCGACTTCATCGAGCTCGAGGTCAAGCCGAACCCCTGAGCCAGCCGCTCAGCGGCTGGCGACCGCCGCGGCCGCTGGCGCCCCGGCTCGGGTCTCGCGGACGACCGCGGCCAGCGCATCGATGAGCCCCGGGTCGTCGTTGAGCGCCGGGATGCGCACGAAGCACAGCCCGTGTTCCTCGGCCTGCTCGCGGGCCGCGATGTCCACGTCGTACAGCGTCTCAAGGTGATCGGACAGGAACTGCACGGGCGCCACGACCACCGACCGATGTCCCGCCGCAGCGAGACCCGGTGTCAGATCCGCGAAGTCGGGCTTCATCCACTCCCCTGGCTCGTGGCCGGCGCTCTGCCAGCAGAAGGTCCAGCGGCTTCGATCGACCCCCGCCGCCTCGGCGACCGCCGTCGCGGTCCACTCCAGCTGAGCAAGATAGTCCGGCTCATCGGTCGCGATGCGCTTCGGCAGGCTGTGCGCGGTCAGCAGCACGGGCGCGGTCGCGCCCTCGCCATCGGGGAGTGCCGCGAGCGTGTCCCGGATGCGCCCCGCGAGCGCCTCCACGAACGCCGGCTGCTCGTGCCACGCACCCGCCACGGTGACCTCGGGCGCCGCATCCCCGATCGCGGCCTGCGCCGCGGCCAGGTCACGGGCGTATCCGCCCATGAGCAGCGGCGAGTACTGCGGGGAGAGCACGATCGCGACCACGTCGCGGATGCCCTCCGCGGCGAGGACGCTGAGCGCGGTCGTGATGGACGGCTCGGAGAAGCGCATCGCGGCGAGGACACGCGCGGACCCGCGGGATCCCTCGAGCGCCGCCTCCAGCGCGTCCGCCTGGCGCACGGTCAGCGGGATGAGCGGCGAGCCACCGATGACCTGGTAGCGCCGCCGGAACTCGTCGAGCAGCTCCGGATCGGCATCGCGACCGCCACGCACGGCGCGGAGGTAGCGTGCCACGTCCGCATCATCGACGGGTGAGCCGTAGGTCATGAGCAGGACCCCGACGCGGGGTTCGGTGAGGGTCACGGGGTCAGGCATGGACGGGCTCCTCGGTGGGCCGGCGCGCACCGGCCGTGATGTCGTGGACGAGTGAGACGAGGTCGCGCAGGAGCGCAGGGTCGGTCTCGCGGGGGATCGCCTCGCCGGTATTGAACAGGTGGCCTGGCGCACCACCGACGGCATCGAGCACATCGCGTGCGCCGGTCTCGATCGACGCCCAGCCAGCCAGCAGCCGGGCCGGGTCGAGATTCCCCTGGACGGGCTGTCCCGCGCCAAGGCGACGACGCGCGAGCGCGATGGGCTGCCGGGAATCGATGGCGATGACACCGGCGCCGAGGTCCGCGATGGCATCCAGCAACGGCGCCGAGCGCGCCATCGAGTGGATGACGTGGCCGCCCGCGCCCCGGACCGCGGCGATGATGCGCTGACTGTATGGCAGCACCGCAGCGCGATACTCGGTCTCCGTGAGGGATGCCGCCCACGTGTCGAACAGGGCGATGACATCCGCACCAGCCGTGACCTGGGCTACCGCGTAGTCGATGGTCGCGGTCGTGAGCCGTTCCATGAGCGCGTGCCACGTGGCGGGCGTGCCGAGGATCAGGGCACGCGCCAGCAGCTGGTCACGGGACGGCCCGCCCTCCACGAGATACGCGCCGAGCGTGAACGGCCCGCCCGCGATGCCGATGACCGCGGCACGCCCGGCGAGCTCCCGGCGCACGATGCCGATCGCCGCGAGCACATGCCCCAGGTCCGTGGCCGGGTCCGGCGTCCGAAGCCCGGCGATGTCCGCATCGGTCCGGATGGTGCGTCCGAGCACCGGCCCGGTCGAGGCCAGCTCGAGGGGCACGCCCATCGCCTGGACCAGCAGCATGATGTCCGCGTACATCACCGCGCCGTCGGTGCCGAGGGTCGTGGCCGCACCCGCGCTCACCTTCGCGCACAGCTCGGGTGTCGTCGCGATGTCCAGCACGGAGTACCGCTCGCGGAGCGCGAGATAGCCGGGCAGCTGGCCACCCGCCTGGCGCATGAACCAGACTGGGGTGGCATCGATCGGCTCGCCTCGACACGCGGCGAGGAACCGCTCCGCGCCGGTCATGGCCGCGGGCCCGCGATGGGAACCCCTCGTCGGCGCGGCCCTGTCACGGGGCCACCTCGGCGGTGGCTCACGCGACCGTCCCGGATGCCGACCCACGGGCGGTGCGTTCGTGCACCAGATCCACGAGTCGTCGCAGGTGCTCGGGGTCCGTGCCCGGCAGCACGCCATGGCCGAGATTGAAGATATGCCCCGCGCGACCCGCCGCCTGGTCGAGCACCCAGTGCGCCTGCTCCGCCACGCCCTCCCATGACCCCAGGAGCACCGATGGATCGAGGTTGCCCTGGACGGCCCGGTCGGGCACCTGCGCCCAGGCATCGGCGAGCCCGATGCGGTGGTCGACACCGATGACATCGCCACCGGCGGCCGCCTGGAGCGCGAGCAGCCCCGCACTCCCGGTGCCGAAGTGGATGGCCGGCACACCGGTCGTGGCGATCGCGTCGAACACCGTCCGGAGATGCGGAGCCACGGCGCGGTCCAAATCGAACGGCGAGAGGGTGCCGATCCAGGAGTCGAACAGCTGGACCGCCTGGACCCCGGCCTCGACCTGCGCCCGGAGATAGTCGACCGTCATGGCTGCCAGCCGCGCGAGCAGGTCACCGAACAGCGCCGGGTCGTCGCGGAGCATCGCCCGGACCGCGGTCGCCTCCCGCGCCGCGCGGCCCTCCACGAGGTACGCGGCGAGCGTGAAGGGCGCGCCCGCGAACCCGATGAGCGGCACCCGGAGCTCCCGGCGCAGGATGCCGATCGCGTCCAGCAGTGGCGCCACGCTGTCCGCCGCGAACGGCCGCAACCGGTCGAGATCGTCATGCGTCCGGATGGGCCGCTCGATGACGGGCCCCACCCCATCCACGAGTCGCACGTCCACACCCATGCCCGCGAGGGGCGTCGTGATGTCCGCGAACAGGATCGCCGCGTCCACACCGAGGCGGGTCACCGGCTGGAGCGTCACCTCCGCGCACAGGGCGGCGTCGGCGACGATCCCCTCGAGCGTGACGCGCTCCCGGATCGCGCGGTACTCGGGCAGGGAGCGACCGGCCTGGCGCATGAACCAGACGGGCGTGCCGTCGACCGGCAGGCGTCGACAGGCGCGCAGGAAGCGCTCCGCGGGCTCGGCGGTGGACCCGGTCGGCGGCAGGGTCACGGTGGCGCCATCGATCACGTGCGGAGCGCCTCGCGGGCCGCGGCCAGGACCAGGTCGATCTCCGCATCCCCGTGCGCGAAGCCCGGGAACCACGCCTCGAACTGGGAGGGCGGCAGCAGCACGCCTCGCGCCCGCATCGCGCGACAGAACCGCGCGAATGTGGCCCGGTTCGCGCGCTGCGCCGCGGCCCCATCCACCGGTGGGGTCGACGCCATGAACAGCGTCAGCAACGGACCCGCCTGCACGACCGACACGTCCGCGCGACCAGCATCCCGGGCGGCCTCCCACAGTCCCGCCGCCAGCCGCGTGACCCGCTCCTCGAGCGCCACGAACCGCTCCGGACGAAGCTCCGCCAGCGTGGCCAGCCCGGCGGCCATGGTCAGCGGGTGACCGGCCAGCGTCCCCGCCTGGTACATCGGCCCGTCCGGTGCCACGAGGGTCATGAGGTCCGCGCGTCCGCCGTACGCGCCCACCGGCAGCCCGCCGCCGATGACCTTGCCGAGCGTGGTCAGGTCCGGCTCGATGCCGAAGCGTGCCTGCGCACCACCACGACCGAGGCGGAACCCGGTGATGACCTCGTCGAACACGAGCAGCGTGCCGTGCGCCCGGGTGACCTCACGCAGGGTCTCCAGCCAGCCGGCCGCGGGCGGGATCACCCCGCTGTTCGCGATGATCGGCTCCACGATGACCGCCGCGATGGCGTCCGGATGCACCCGGAAGGCCTCGCGGAGCGCGTCCGGATCGTTCCAGGGCAGCACCAGTGTCGTCGCGGCCACGACCGCCGGGACGCCCGCGCTCGCCGGCACGCCCAAGGTAGCGAGACCCGATCCGGCGGATGCCAGCAAGGCATCCGAGTGTCCGTGGTACGCCCCCTCGAACATGACCACGAGATCGCGGCCGGTCGCTGCCCGTGCGAGTCGCAGCGCACTCATGACCGCTTCCGTGCCCGAGGAGGTGAAGCGCAGCCGCTCCAGGGACGGCATGGCGGCCCGGATCGCCTCGCCCAGCGCGACCTCGCCGGGATGCGTCATGCCCAGCGCGAACCCGTTCGTGGTGGCGTCCTGGACCGCGGCCACGACCGCGGGATGGGCATGCCCCGTGATCGCGGCCCCCCACGCGCCGACGAGGTCGATGTATCGCCGGTCATCGACGTCGGTGACGTACGGGCCATCCCCGGAAACGAGCAGCACCGGTGGCGCGTCGATGGACCGGGATGCCCGCACCGGGCTGTTGACGCCGCCCGGGAACAGGTCGGCGGCCCGCGCCCGCGGCCCCGCAGCGGAGGCGATGCCGGCCCCCGTGTCATCGGCCGGGTCGACCGCCATGCGCCCGCTCACGGCCGGACGGGCTCGAGGGCCCCCAGGAGCCGACCGATGTCGTCCATCGGCCGGTGCACCCCCAGCAGGATGGGCACGTCGCTCACCGTCTCGCGTCGCGATTCGGTCCCCCGCAGATCGCGCACCAGGTCGCCGAAGGCCCCCAGGTCATCCGTCTCGTACGAGACCACGAAGTCCTGGTCATCGAGCCCGAAGGAGTAGGCGAGCGCCTGGCGGACCATGGGGTATCGCCGACCGACCTTCATGTGCTCGTTCATGGCCGCCTGCCGCTCCTCCCGCGGCGAGAGGTACCAGCGCGCGGACTTGGTGAACGGATACACGATGAGATAGCGGTCCTTGGTCTCGTCCGTCATGCCCTGCTCCTGGGCGGTGGGCTTCGCGACGTACTGCGACGGGCCGCTCCGGCCGAGGAACGCGTGGGTCACGGTCAACCAGCCACCCAGCGACGAGCGCAGCAGGGCCGCCGCCCCTTCCTCGAGGGCCTCCATGTCCGGTGCATGGCGCCACAGCAGCAGGTCCACGCCCGGCTGGAGCCCGATCGAGGAATAGCAGGTGCTGGTGACGCCCCGACCGGCAGCGGATGTCTCCGCCTCCGCGAACGTCGACCAGTCATCCGCGCGGTCCCGCGCGGAGCGTCGGCGCCAGGCAGGGTCGATGCCCAGGGCCAGGACGTGGAGATACCAGGGCGTGTCGGTCATGGGGTCGTGGCGCCTTCCTCGGTGAGCCAGCGCGCGAGGTCCGCCGCGGCATACGTGATGACGATGTCCGCGCCGGCCCGCACGATGGCGGTGACGCTCTCCGTGAGCACGGCACGAGCGTCCAGCCAGTCCCGCTCCGCTGCCGCGTGGACCATCGCGTACTCGCCGGACACGTGGTACGCGGCGACGGGCAGGTCATGCGCGGCGCGCGTGGCCGCCACGACGTCCAGCTGGGGCAGAGCCGGCTTCACGAGCAGGATGTCCGCACCCTCCGTGACATCCAGGGCGGTCTCGCGGCGTGCCTCGCGGCCGTTCGCCGGATCCATCTGGTAGCCCCGTCGGTCACCCATCGCGGGGGCGCTGTCCGCGGCCTCCCGGAACGGGCCGTAGAACGCGGAGGCGGTCTTGGCGGCGTACGCCATGATCGCCGTCGTGGGGTGGCCCGCCGCGTCCAGCGCGGCCCGGATCGCCGCCACCTGGCCATCCATCATCGCGCTCGGCGCCACGATGTCCGCGCCCGCGGTCGCCTGGGACACCGCGGTCCGCGCGAGCAGCGCGAGCGCCGGGTCGTTGTCCACGGTGCCGCTCGGCAGCAGCGGTCCGCAATGGCCATGCGAGGTGTACTCGCAGAGACACGTGTCCGCGATGAGCACCAGCGGCAGGTCCGCGGCCCGGAGCGCGCTCAGCGCGGTCTGGACGATGCCGTCCTCGACCCAGGCACCCGAGCCCTCGGGGTCCTTGGCCGCCGGCAGGCCGAACAGGAGCAGGCCGCCGATGCCGAGCTCGGCCAGTCGATGCGCCTCGATGACCAGCTCGTCCACGCTCAGCCGAGCCTGGCCGGGCAGGGACGCGATGGGCTCCCGGATGCCCCTGCCGGGACGCACGAACAGGGGCGCCACGAGCTGTGCGGGATGGAGCCGGGTCTCGCGCACGAGTCGTCGCACGGCGGGAGACGTCCGCAGCCGCCGTGGTCGATGGAGGAGCGGGCGGGCAGCCGGAGCCGTGTCGCTCAGGACCATGGCACCTGGTCCGCGGCCCGCGGCTCCCGGGTCGCCACCCGCTGGACCACCACGCTCATGGCCGCAGGGCCACGGTCGCGGCGGCGAGCTCGGCGAGCGCCTCATCGCTCGGTCTGCGCGCGACACACACGTCGCGGAACCCCGCCTCGCGGGCGACCGCTGCGGTCGTCGGACCGATGCACAGCGCGGGCAGGCGGCGAAGCGTCTCCGCGGCCGGACCCGCGAGCGTCAGCAGCCCACGCACCGCGGAGCCGCTCGCGAGCACCACGGCCGCAGGGTCGCGCTGGAGCGCCTCGGCGAGCTGCGGCCGCGACGAGCCGGGCGCCTCCACGGTGCGATACGCCGTGACCTCCCGGACGATCGCGCCACGCCGCTCGAGCGTGGCAGCCAGCTCCGGATCGGCGAGGTCGCCCCGCACCAGCAGCACCGAGGCTCCCGGATCCGCCGGCAGCTCCTCCGCGATGGCCCGGCCATCGGGTCGGCTGGGGGTCCAGATGCCTGTCAGACCCGCCCGCACCAGCTGGAGTGCGGTCGCCTCCCCCACCGCCGCCCAGCGCAGGTCACCACGACCCAGATGGGCCGCCACGGCACCCGCGATCCGGGCACCCGTCGGGCTCGTGACCACGACCCAGGCACCCGATGGCAGGCCCACGAGCCCATCCCGCAGCGGTGCCGGACCCATGGGCACGGTGGCGATGGCTGCCACGGGCGCAGCCGCGACCCCGAGCTCCGCGAGGGCCCGCATCAGCGGCAATCGCTGGTCGGTCGGTCGTGTCACGAGCACCACCGGCGCATCCGGACCGGCCAGGTCCGCCACGAGCCGCTCCCCGAGGAGCCGCGACCCGTCAGGGCCCACGTCGCCGTCCCCGCGTGCCACCCGGCTCCCGCCATCGCCGATGCCGACCGAGATCCGCAGACCGTCACCCTCCACCCGGGCGAGCGCACCGATGGGTGCCCGACAGCCACCACCACACGCGTCCAGGAAGGCTCGCTCCGCCTCCACGGCGGCACGCGTCGCGACATGGTCGAGTGTCGCCACCGCCGTCCGTGCATGGCCATCGGTCGCGCGCACCTGGACCGCGATGGCACCCTGGCCCGGTGCCGGCGGGATGATCCGCGCGTCGAGACGCGCGGTGATGCGGTGGCCCTGACCGAGGCGCTCGAGCCCTGCCACGGCGAGGATGAGCGCGTCGGCCTCCCCCGCGTCCAGCCGCCGGAGTCGCGTGTCCACGTTGCCGTGGATGGGCCGCACCACGAGGTCCGGTCGCACGTCCCGACAGAACGCCGCGCGTCGCGGGCTGTCCGTGCCCACCACGGCACCGTGGGGCAGCTCCTCGAGCCGCGTCACGCCCGTGGTCCCCGCCCGCACCACGAGCGCGTCCCGCGGATCGGCACGCTCCAGGAACGCGGCGATGACGAGGTCCGCATGACCGTCGAGCGGCACATCCTTGGCGGAGTGGACCGCGATGTCCGCACGACCGTCGCGGAGCGCCTGCTCGATGGCGGTCACGAACGCGCCCTCGCCCCACGGGGTGTCCGGCAGTCGGCGGTCGCCGGCCGTCTCCACGATGACCAGCTCGGCGGCCTCTCCCGCGGACACGAGCGCGTCCCGGACGCTCGTCGCCTGGACGAGGGCGAGGGCACTCCCCCGGGTCGCGATGCGCAGCAACTCCGCACGCGCCGACGCACCGATGTCGCCCTGGACGGGGATGAGCTCGGCCATCAGCGGACCACCGGGCGCCGGGCGACGACGTGCTGGGCGACGACGCACGCCATCAGCCGACCACCACGCGCTGGGCGACGACGCACGCCATCAGCCGACCACCACGCGCTGGGCGAGCCGCGCGGCCATCCGCTCGATCTCCAGCCGCTGGTCGTTCGAGAGGTCCGGCAGGCGCCGCCAGAGCGCCTCGAGCTCATGGTCCCGGACCTGGTCCGCGGCGAGTCGGGCGAGTCGCGTCGCATCCCGCTCGGTCGCAGCCGCCACCCACGCCCGATACGCCTCCAGCCCGGTGCCGACCTCGCGCTCCAGGCGGACACGCAGCCGCTCGTCCTCGAGCCCGGGGCTCGATCGGTCCGCCGTCAGGTCATCGATGACGTGCAGCCGCGCGCCCAATCGGGACGCGAGCGAGGGCTCGACCGCCGAGGGCGAGGACAGGTCGACCACGCGCGTGTCCCCACGGACGAGACGCTCCGCCACCTCCGGGCGCATCACCCAGCGACCCGACAGCGCGACCGCCACGACCGCATCACCTGCGGATGGCTCACCGTCCCGGCCGGTCATGACGGGACGGGCGCCACGTGTCGTCGCTGCCGCCGCGAGCAGTCGACCCATGGGCCCCCGCCCCACCACCGTTACGCCGGCACCGCTCCAGTCGATCCCATCCAGCTGGTCGAACGCCACGTCCGCGAGGCTCCGTCGACGGGCCGGCAGCCAGCTGCGTGCCGACCGGCCCTGACGCAGCGCCTGGTCGAGCAGGTGCCCGAGCGCCGGTGGCAGCGGACCCTGCGATCGCGCCGCGCGGACCGCCGTGCGCAGCTGGTGGAGCACCTGGTCCTCACCCACCACCGCGGACTCCAGACCGACCGCGAGCCGGAGGAGATGTCGCACGGCGTCCTCGCCAAGGAGCCGCTGGCCCTCCCGGAGCAGACCCGTGTGGGCCGCGATGGTCGCCCGCGTGCCGAGCAGCTCCACCCGATGACACGTCCGCAGGAGGACGCTGCCCGTCGGTGGCGCACCGAGCCGGTCAGCCGCCGCGGCACGCTCCGCGGCGGTGGTGGCGGGTGCCGCGAGCACGATCACCCCGATGTCCAGGCTCACGGCGTCACCACCGACCCCGGATCGACCACCTGCTCGGCCGACACCACGGCGCGGATGGGCCGCGCACGCCGTGACCGACGGGCCTGGCCTACCTGCTGGATGCTCGCCGCGCTCATCACCGCCACGAGCAGCCGGTCCATCACGCGTTCCGCGGCACCCATGAGCTCCGTGGTCGCGGCGGTGTCGAAGCCACGCTGGACCGCGACGTTGGAGAGCTGTCCCAAGAACGGCCGTCGGAACTCCAGGAACCCCTCGACGGCGCCACTCATCGACAGACCGAGGCCGGAGACCATGCGGCCGTACCCCGCGGCCAGCGCCGTCATGCTCGTGAGGTGACGCTCGCCGATCTCGGGATCCGGTGCGTCCAGGTACGCCAGCAGGTCCGTGACGAGCTGGCGGCCCTGCGCCCGGAAGGCGTCCCGATCCGCGGCATCGAGGTCCAGCACCCACGGCAGCGCTCCCGCGTGCGCCGAGGCATCCGCGCGATAGGCCCGCACGAGACGACCGCTGGTCATCCCCGACCGCAGCAGCGACGGTCTGGCTGCATGCCGCTCGGCGACCATGCGTTCGAGGCTCGAGCGGCGGTAGCGACGATGCCCGCCGGGGGTCGTGAACACGTCCACCTGGCCGGCATCGCTCCATCGCCGGAGCGTCTGGGGTGCCACGCCGAGCAATCGAGATGCGTCTCCGAGCGCCAGCCAGTCGCCCGCCGGTGTCTGCGTCACGAACCTACCCGAATCTCACCATATCTCCAGAAGTATGACGGTTCCGGACGGCGCCGTGGTGGCGTTCGCGCAGCGCCTGCTGCTCGGCGACGGGATCCGAGGGCTGCCGATGTCCACGCTCCGGGAGCACGACCAGCACACGGCGTCCCGTGCACACCCGGCCGGATCGTCAGGCGCCTGCGATGCCCACGCGGCCCGGCTCGATGCGCCTGTTCCGCCGTGGACGCGACGCTCTTCCGTGTGGTCGGGAGATCCGCCCACCGAATGGGAGGTCACCGCGTGAGCATCATCGCCTGGATCGTCCTGGGGGCGATCGCCGGCTACCTGGCCGGCTTCCTGGTCCGAGGTGACGAGGGCCTCGGCATCATCGGTCACATCGTGCTGGGCATCGTCGGCGCCGCCGTGGGCGGCTTCCTCGCCAGCGTGGTCCTGGGCTTCAACCCCGTCGATTCGCCCTTCGACCTCGCGTCCATCGTGGTCGCCGTCATCGGCGCCGTGATCACCGTGGTCGTGGTGGGGATGTTCACCAGCGGCAGTCGCCGCGGGTCGGGCATGGTCTGACGCCCAGCGACCGATGCGGTCGGCCACGCCAGTCGCAGGTCGCCGGTGCGTCACGACCGACGCAGGACCGCGATCACACTTGACGAGCACGCCCCGGCATCATCGCCGGGGCTTCGTCATGCCTCCGCCGGGATCTCCCTGGGGATGGCCAGCACGCCCCGTCCCGCCCGGGCGACGACCGGCATGCGGCGCCGTCCACCATGCCGTGCCTGGCCCGAGCGTCCCACGCCGACCGCAGCGGTCCGACCCGCGAGATCCTCGGCCCGCAGCTCCGCATCCCCCAGGATGCGCACGGTCGGGCGGTCGCGGACCGGGTCGTGGTGCCACAGCAGCCAGCCACCATGGCCCCGGTGCTCCACGAGGGTCACGTCCGTGAGTCGGTGGCGGTCCACGAGCCGACCGACGATGTCCAGCGACCACTCATGTGCGCCGGGGGTCGGTGCGATGCCACGCCGGTCACGCGCGCCATCGAGGATCCGTGCGCCCTGACCCATGCGCAGCATGTCCGATCGGCCCAGGACCTGCTCCATCGTGGTCCAGCGACCCTCGATCCGGTCGACCAGGTCGGCCGCGACCTGCGCCCGGACATGGAAGCCGTCGGCGGTCTGGCGGATCGTGACATCGCGGGCGAGGCGTGCGTCCAGCGCTGCCCCCAGGGAGCGGAGCGTGTCCTGCATCCCATCGGTTCCGGAAGCGGTGGCTCGGTACATCGTGGCTCCGGGTGTGTGGTTCGGATGGATCGGGAGTGTCAGGGTGCGGACTGGTGTGGTCGATGGGCGGATGGTCCGGGGGTCGGGCGCCATCGGTCCGGGGGTCGCGCCCCGGCCGTCGTCGTCGAGCGACCGGGGGTCGTGTGACAGGTCGAGCGCTCGCGCGTCCTCCGATCGGATGATGCTGTCCAACCGCGTCGGATGAGGTCGCCCACACGCCCATGACACTGCCTCCGCCCATCGCCCGTCTGCTCGATCGGCTGCCGCCGGGCGCCCTGCTGCTGTCGGTGCTCACGTTCGGCAGCTATCTCATGGGCCTCGCCCGGGACCGGGTGTTCGCGCGTACCTTCGGGGCGAGCAGCGACCTCGACGTCTACAACGCCGCCCTGGTGCTCCCCGAGCTGGTGCTCGACGTGCTCGTGCTGGCGGGTCTGACGGCGGCGTTCGTGCCCGTGTTCCTGCGCACGGAGCAGGACGATGCGACGGCCGGTGCCGAGTTCGCGCGGACCGTGCTCACGACGGCGTCCGTGGTGATGGGCGTCGGCGTGGTGGTCCTGGCCATCATCGCGCCGGTCACCGTGGAGCTGGTGGCACCCGGCTTCGACGCCCAGCAGCGCGAGCTGTACACGTCGCTGTTCCGGCAGATGTGCCTGTCCGCGCTGGTGTTCGCGATCTCGTTCGCGGTCGGCGAGCTGCTCGTGGCGCGTCAGCGATTCCTCGCCTACGGCGTCGCTCCCCTGCTCTACAACCTGGGCATCGTGCTGGGGGCGCTCCTGCTGGGTCCCAGCCTGGGCATCGAGGGCGTGGCCATCGGGACGCTCGTGGGCGCGTTCCTGCATCTCGGCGTGCGGGTGGTAGCGAGCCGGCGGATCACGCCCCGCCTGGGCATCTCGCTGGCGGTCCGCACGGTCGAGTTCCGGGAATACCTCCGGCTGTCCGTGCCGCGGGCCATCGCGCAGCCCATCGAGGCGGTCACGTTCCTGTTCTTCACGCGGGTCGCCTCGGGCATGGCGGAGGGCTCCGTGAGCGCCGTCAGCTTCGCGCGCAACTTCCAGAGCGTGCCCGTGAGCCTCATCGGCATCGCGTTCTCGGTGGCCGCGTTCCCCGTCCTGTCACGCATCGCCGCGAGCGGTGACCGGTCACGGTTCGCGCGGGTCGTCCGGGACGATGTGCTCATCATCGGCCTGCTGAGCGCGGCGGCCGGCCTGGCGCTGGCGCTCGTCGCGGAGCTGGCCATCCGGATCCTGCTGGGCGGCGGTGCCTTCGACGAGGAGGACATCGCGACGACGGCCGGTCTGCTCGTGGTGTTCGCCATCTCCGTGCCCCTTGAGAGCCTGGTCCACGTGCTCGCGCGCTCGGTCTACGCCACCCGCCAGACGCTGCTGCCGGTACTCGCGTCGGTGAGCGGGCTCGTCGTCATCGTGGTCACGGTGCTCGCCTTCGAGGCCGAGCTGGGGCTGGTGGCGGTGCCCCTGGCGTTCGCGGCGGGCATGGCCGTGCGGGTCGTCATCCTCGTGCTGGCGCTGCGCTGGCGGATCCGGCATCTGCCGGAGGTGGCCGCCACCCGCTGACCGTGGCGCGGGGAGATGGCCGACGAGTGGCCCCGTCCCTGGTGGGCGGCACTTCCCGCCGGGCGGCCGCTTCCCCGCCTGGGCGGCCGCTTCCCCGCCTGGGCGGCGGCGCGTCCCGGTGGAGCGGCCACTCCCCGCCGGGCGACGCACTCCCGGCCCGGCGGCGGCCACTTCTCCGTCTGGGCGGCCACTCCCCGCGTGGGCGGCCACTTTCCGCCTGGCGGCCACTCCCCGCCCCGCCCGTGTGGGTCAGCCGCGGTCGGCGTTCCCCAGCTGGTCCCGCAGCGGGATCGTGGGCACCACCACGAGGTACTGCCCGTCCCGCTCCGGATATCGACCCTCCGGCCGGTGCCACTCCAGGAAGTTGCGCTTGATCTCCGAGAGGTCCTGGAGCGTGCCCGGCGGGTCGGATGGGCCCCAGATCGTCGACACGCGGGGATACCACGGGTCGAACACCTCGATGCCGCTGATGCGTGCGTTCCCGAACACGGTCGGATCGCCGTCCGCGCGGAACCCGGTCATGATCCAGGTGTGCGCGCCGCGCCACGCGATGAGGATCGCCGGCGCGCCGGTCCGGACCATCGCGGCGGCCGACTCGCGCAGCGCCTGGTTGCGGTTCTGGTAGGCGCGCACCTCGTACCCGTGGACGCCATACGCCGCGAGCGCCTCGGCCATCGCGGATGGACCCCAGCCGCCTGCCTTGGCGTCCGCGCGGGTCTCCCACTCGTCGAGACGCGCGTGGAGCCGGCGCTGGAAGCCATCGGTGGTGGGAGCCTGGCGATGCATCGCGAGGACCATCTGGAGTCCGGCGGCGGCACACATGGTGTTGTCCACCTGGGACGCGAACGTCGTCTTCGGGTTCGCCGCATCGAGCGTCAGCCGGACCGCGCGACGCTGCGGTCGAGGTGTCGGGCTCGGCGAGGGCGTCGGTGCGGGCGTCGCGATGACGCCATCGCTCGGCTGCGCGACCGGCGTCCGTGTCGGCCTCGGGCTGGGCGTCGGGTCGATGTCCGCGACCAGGACCACCTCCTCGGACGGATCGGCGGTCGCCACGTCCGCGTCGTCCGGCAGCTCATCCGGCGGCGGGGTCACCTGGATGGTCGGCACGCCCGCCCGGTCGGCTGGCGGATGGAGCGCGAGGTCGATGCGATCCCAGAGACCCTCCGCACGATCCCGGACCCCCAGCACGTTCGCCCAGCCACCGACCGCCACGACGATGGCGATGGCGACCGTCGCCAGCACCCATGGCCAGCGAGCGCGACGACGACGGACGGATGGCGGTGGCCCCGCCGGAGGCATCCCACCCGGATGCGGCGACACGGGACCCGGCGGCGGCGCCCAGCCGGTCTGGCCCCACGGCTCCGGCGGTGGTGCCCAGCCAGGTGCCGTGTCCGCCGGTCCCCGTGGGGGCGGGGCCCATCCCTGCGCGGCTGGCGGCCACGGACCACCGACGCTCGCGGGCGGACCTCCGGCGCCGGGCTGCCCAGGCTGCTGCCACGGGTCCCGCGGGTCCGCCGGTGGGCCACCCTGGAGCAACCAGTCGCGCGGTGGCTGGGGCCAGGCGCCCTGGGGTGGGATGGGCGGCATGCCGGATCCCGGCACGGGCGGACGAGCGGGCGGGGGCGATGGACGGGCAGCCATCGATGGGTCGGGGGGTCCACCCTCGGGTGGGGGAAGGGTCGGTCGGGTCATGGGGCCTCCGGGATCGATCGGACCGCACCGCTCGTGGTGCCCACGCACCGGGAGCGATGCATCCTCATCCCTACCGGACGCGCCGGATGCGGAAGTGTCACATGGACCGAGCGGGCCCGCCAGATGGAGGACACCTGGACGGACCCGCTGGATCGGGCGTCCCGTGACGACGCCGCTGCGCCGCCACGCGGGACGTCCCGCCGCGATCAGCGCACCGTCACGCTCGTCGCGTCGATGCTCCCGTCCGCCTGGGCATCCCCGGTCACCGTGATGGACATGCCCGCGGTGAGGTCGGCGAGGCTGGGCGTGGAGTCACCCCGGATGCGCCACGTGGTCGTGTCGGAGACACGCACCGTGACGACCGTGCCATCGGACTCGGTCATCGTGAAGCCGTCGGTGCTGACGGCCGTCACGCTCCCGGACACCCGGGTCGGCTGGAGCTGGATGCCGGTGACGGTGTAGCTGCCATCGGCGTTGCGGGTCTGGACGATGCGCACGTCGTCGCCCACCGCGATGTCGGCGAGCGTGATGGTGGCGCCGTCCGCGGTGAGGACCACGCCCGTGGTGTCGATGGTGCGGGTCCAGCCATCGGCGGTCTGGAGCGTGAGGCTCGTGCCGTCGTTGGCCACGACTTCGACCGAGCCGCGCCCGGTCGAGATGCCGAGCTGGGAGCCGCCCGACCGACCGCCACCGCGAGCATCGCCCGGGCCACCGGATCGGCCACCCTGGCTGCCTCGATCACCGCGCTCCGATCGACCGCCCATGGCGCCCGAGCCATCACGGCTCGGCCCCAGGGCGACACCCGGCTGCTGGACCCCCGTGTCAGCGGGGATGGTCGGCACCGCTGGCTCGGTGCCGGTGTCCTGGGCGGCGGCGGCACCGCCCAGCAGGAGCGTCGCGGCGAGTGCCGCGGTAGTGGCGCCGGCGCGGATGGTGCGTCGGGATCGCCAGACGTGGTCGTCCATGTCATGGACCTCCGTGTGTGGTGCGTGGCCGGTCGGGTGCCGGCCTGCTGTGGCGTATGGCAGCGGGTGTGCGTGAGGGGCTCCTGAGGATCACATCGGCCTCTCAGCGGACCCTCATGTCCGGCCGCACGGGCACGCGTCGGAGGACGCCGAGCGGGTTCTCAGCCGCCACTCAGGGAAGGGCGGGGGGCGGAGCCGACCGCCCACGGGTGGGGACGTCCCTGATTTCCGGCGCCCCATCGCCGGACGGGCGGTGGCGGAGCGTCCCGGTGAGGTGCCGTCGGGATGCCTTCGGGCAGGTGCTCTCATGGCGTTCTCAGACGGATGTGCTCCCATGCGCGATGCTGGGCGAACGGCGCCCATCCCATGGAGGTCCTGTATGGATCGGAACGTCATCTCCCGGCGACGCACTCGCCGGCTGGCCCCTCTTGGCGCCGCGTGCGCGGCCGTGGTCCTCATCACGGGCAGCGGGCTGGCGCAGTCCCCGGCCGCCTCGCCCGTGCCCGATGCGTCCGCGAGCCCATCGACGGGCACGACCGCGAGCTGCGACCTGCGGGTCCGGGGTGTCGAACGGTCGCAGCGCGGCAGCCAGCGCCGGGTCGAGCGACGCATGGATCGACGGACCGGACGTGGCTGGGGCATCGGACCGCGGCAGGGTGTGCAGCGTGGCGGTGACCGACGGGTGCCCGGTGTGCCGGGTGACGGGGGCGTGGTCATCGTGCGCACCCCCACCGTGACCGCCATCACGGGCAGCGTGGTGACGCTCACGACCCCGGATGGCTGGACGCGGGACATCGACACCACGGATGTGCCCATCACCCGGGGCGGCATCGCCATCACGCTCGCGGATCTCACCGTCGGCGCCCGGGTCCAGGTGACCCAGGCACGTGCCGCCGATGGGACCTGGAGCGTGCGCGGCATCGTGGTGGCGCTCGATACGGCGAGTGGCCGGGTGGCCGCCACTGCGCCGGACGGCTTCACCATCACCCTGCGCAACGGCACCGCGCAGATCGTGCGGGTCTCGGACAGCACGACGTGGTGCACGCTCCGCGGCCGGACCAGCAGCCTGGAAGCGCTCGCGGTCGGCGCCCAGGTCACCGTCCAGGGCGTGCGCGCCGACGACGGTGCCATCGATGCGACGCGCGTGACCACGAGCGGTCGACGTCTCGTGCGACCGAACGTTCCCACGCCCGAGCCCGTGCCCGATACCAGCCCGCCGCCCGCCGCCTGAGATCGATCCGGGCCGGGCTGGCGCATCGGCCCAGCCCTGCCCGGCACGCGGGTCCGCAGCCGACGCGATCCTCCCGGCCCTCGAGTCCGGCGGCCCCGGGCGCGCTCAGCGCGCTGCCGTCGGTCGGTCGTCCGTGCGCGGCACCAGGAACGCGGCGAACAGGGTCGCGACGAGACACGCCACGACACCGATCCAGATGGCCGCCTCGATGGACTCGGCCGCGACGAAGCCCGCGATCGCCGAGCCGATGGGATAGCCCAGGAAGTTGAAGGCCATGGAGACCGCGAACGCCCGGCCCAGCATCGCCGGGTCGGTGCGTCGCTGGCGCATCGTGAACAGGCCGATGTCCAGGGGGCCGTTCAGCAGGCCGATGATGACCAGCGTGGCGGCCAGCGCGAGGTAGCCCATCGTGACATCGGTCGGCTGGCTCGCGAGGAGCATGAGCAGCGTGGCGGGCCCCATGAAGGCCATCGGCGTCACCAGCAGCCGCCACTCCCGCCCCCGTGAATCGAGACGACCGGAGGCGACCACCGCGACCACCCCCGCGATGCCCGACAGTGCGAACACGAGCCCCACCATGGCCTCCGAGCCACCCAGCCGCTGGAGCACGATGAGCGGTACCACGATGGTCGTCACGCCACCCGCCACGTTGAGTGTCGAGATGGAGAAGCCAAGGCCCCGCAGCGACCGGTTCGACCACGTGTAGCGGATGCCCTCCCACGCGTCGGCGAGGAGGCGGCCCGACGACGACGGTGCGCCCGATGGCTCACGCACGCCGATGAGCACGAGCGCCGCCACCAGATAGGGCACCCCGATGGTCATGACCGCGATCCGCGGTCCGAGCAATGCGACCAGCACCGCCGCGAGCGGCGGCCCGAGGATGGTCGCCACCACGTAGCCGCTCGAGTCGAGGGCGTTGACGCGCTCCCACAGGTGACGGGGCGCCATGAGCGGGAACAGGCTGCGCAACCCGGTCTGGGACAGCGGACCGGTGATCGACGCCACGGCCGCGATGATCACCAGCAGGCCCGCGGACAGCAGCCCTGCGAGGGCGAGCCCGCCCACCAGGAGCATCGTGCTCATGGCCACCAGGTAGTCCAGCGAGATGAGCCGGACCCGACCGTGCCGGTCGAGCAGGGCACCCGCGATCGGGCTCAGCAGGAGGCCCGGCACGAGGCTCGCGAACGTGACGATGCCCGCGATGGCCGGCGAGTCGTACTCCGCGAGCGAGAACAGCACGATGGCCACGCCCAGCATCGACTGGGCGACACGCGCCAGCTGCATGGACAGCACGACCTGCGCCAGCCCGGGGATGGCGAGCAGGGTGCGATAGGACGTCGCCCCGGACGAGGGATCCCCCGGTGCCACGGTCAGTCGCGACTCCGGGAGCGCGACGCAGCGGCCACGGCGGCCGCGACCGATGCACCTGCCGCAGCGATCCCGGTCCCGCGACGGCGGGTGGCGAGACGCTCGGGTGGTGGGGCGGTCGTGCCGCGGACCATGAGCGTGGTGTGCAGGATCATGCGCATCGCGGGCTCCGTCTGGTCGCGCACCAGCTCCGCGAGACGGCGCACCCCGGCACGTCCCATCTCGCGGAGGGGCTGGATGACGGTCGTGAGGGGCGGACCCACGTAGGACGCCTCGGGGATGTCATCGAACCCCACCACGGAGAGGTCGTCCGGCACGCGCATCCCCAGCTCGCGTGCGGCGCGCATGACCCCGAACGCGGCGAGGTCGCTCGACGCGAAGATGGCCGTCGGCGGTGCCGCCTGGCGCATCAGCTGGAGCGTGGCGAGGTGGGCCCGCGGCTCCAGGAAGTCGCCCTGGGCGACGAGCGTCTCATCGAAGGGCAGGCCTGCGGCGGCAAGCGCATCGCGATAGCCCAGCACGCGTTGATGGCTCGAGCCGGCGACCGGGTCGCCGGTGATGATCGCGATGCGTCGATGTCCCAGCTCCGCGAGGTGCGCGACCGCCTGGCGCGCGCCGCCTCGATTGTCGGCCGCGATCACGTCACAGCCGGGTGCATCCTCGTCGTGGTCGATGATCACGAACGGGAAGCGCTCCGAGCGGAGCCTGCCCACGTAGTCGGGCATGGCCCGCGGCAGGATGATGAGCAGCCCATCCACCATGCCGTGGGACAGACGCGCCACGTACTGCGCTTCCTTCTCTCGCCGGTCGTGCGTGGTGCACAGCAGCAGGTCGAAGCCCACATGCGCCGCCTGCTCGTCCACACCCCGGATGATGGCCGTGAAGAAGCTGCTCTCCAGCTCCAGGGCGAGCAGGCCGATGGCACCCGTGCGACCGCTGGCCAGGGCGCGCGCGGAGACATGCGCCGTGTAGCCCAGGTGCGCCATCGCGACCCGGACCCGTTGCCGGGTGTCCTCGTGGACGTGGGGCTGGTCGTTGATGACCCGCGACACGGTGGAGTACGAGACACCCGCCAGCGCGGCCACATCGAAGATCGTGGGCCGCGCGGTCCGGGCGGCGCGCGCGGTCCGGGCAGGACGCCCGGCCGGTGCCGCTCGTCCGGAACGTGCCACAGGCGCGGCCCGATCCCTCCGACCCTCGGTCGGCGCACTGCGTCGATCTCCCTCCATGACCGCAGGATATCGCGCGGCGGTGCCGAAAGGGGTTGCAAGCGCTTACAGTCCGTGCTATCAATCCGCAACCGGACCGCGACCGAGTCACGCACGACACGATCGCCCGAAGGTCCAGCAGCGCTTGCGGTCCGAGTCGGACCGAGGAGGAGGAACCATGCGGAAGAACCGCGTGTTCGGTGTGGCGATGAGCGGCCTGCTCGCCACAGCGGCGTTCGGGGCAGCCCCGGTCGCGGCACAGGACGTCACCCTGGACCTGTGGAACTTCGGTGCCATGGGGCTCGAGGAGCTCATCACCCAGTACGAGGCCGAGCACGGCATCAAGGTCAACATCGTCCAGCGGGGCTATGACGAGCATCACGAGGCGCTCCTCACGTCGCTGATGGCGGGCGAGGTGCCCGATATCGCGGCCGTGGAGGTGGGCTACAACTCGCTGTTCAAGGCCACGCCCCAGGTGTTCACGGACCTGCGCCAGTTCGGCGCGGAGGCGCTCGAGCCGACGTACCTCGACTGGCGCTGGGCACAGGGTGTCGCGACGGACGGCACCATCATCGGCATCCCGACCGACGTCGGCGGTATCGCCATGTGCTTCCGCACGGACCTGTTCGAGGCGGCCGGTCTGCCCACCGATCCGGACGAGGTGAGCGCGCTCTGGCCGGACTGGGACGCGTTCATCGAGACCGGCAAGACGTTCACCGCGGCGAACACCGGCGCGAAGTTCATCGACTCCGCCGGCGGCAGCGTGTACAACCTGGTCAAGAACCAGGGGACGGAGAAGTACTACGCGCCGAACGACCCGGACACACTCATCTACGAGACGAACCCCCAGAACCTGAAGGCCTGGGCGACCGCCGTCGCGGCCATCGAGGCAGGTCTCTCGGCGAACATCTCGCAGTTCAGCCCCGAGTGGAACGCGGGCATGGCGAACGGCGACTTCGCCGTCCTCGGCTGCCCCGCCTGGATGATGAACTACATCCAGGGTCAGGCACCTGACACCGCCGGCAAGTGGAACATCGCATCCGCGCCGGAGAAGGGTGGCAACTGGGGTGGGACCCAGCTGACCGTGCCGGCCGCCTCGGACAACGCGCAGGCAGCGTATGACCTGATCGCGTGGCTGCTGACGCCCGAGCGCCAGCTCGAGGTGTTCAAGCTCCACGGCAACTTCCCGTCCACGCCGGAGCTGTACGACACGCCGGAGATCCAGGACTTCACCAGCGAGTTCTTCTCGGGCGCACCGGTGGGCAAGATCTTCGCCGAGTCGGCGAAGGCGCTGCACCCGGTCTACGAGGGCCCGCGAGAGCGCGCCATCGACCGTGAGTTCGGCAACGGCCTGGGCCGCATCGAGGCCGGCCTGGAGACCGCGGACGAGGCGTGGGCATCCACCCTCGCCAACGTCCTGCTCGCGCTGCAGAACTAGGGCCCTCCTCCCAGGAGGACTCCCGAGCGCCGGGTGATGCCACGCGTCACCCGGCGCTCATCCCATCCAGGCGAGGGCTGACACATGGCGACGACCAGCACGCCAGGCGGTGCCGCACCCCGGACGAGCCTGTGGGGACGACTGGACGAGCGGATCGGCGGCTACGCGTACATCGCGCCGTTCTTCATCGTGTTCGGCCTCTTCGGCCTCATCCCCATCCTGTTCACCGCGTGGGTCTCGCTCCACCAGTGGGGCGCCCTCTCGGACCCGACCTTCGTCAGCTTCGACAACTACGCGCGGCTCCTGGCCGACCCCCGCTTCTGGAACGCCGCCTTCAACACGCTGTCCATCTGGGTCATCTCCACGGTCCCGCAGCTCATCCTCGCCCTGTTCCTGGCGCACGTGCTCAACGAGACGCTGTTGCGCGGCAAGGGCATCTTCCGGATGGCCATGCTGGTGCCCAACATCACCTCGGTGCTCGCCGTGGGCATCGTGTTCTCGTCCATCTTCGGCCGCGACTACGGCCTGATGAACTTCCTGCTGGAGTCGCTGGGCTTGAACCGGGTCGACTGGCAGGCCAGCCAGCCGAGCTCGCATGTGGCCATCTCGACCATGGTCATGTGGCGCTGGACGGGCTACAACACGCTCATCCTGCTGGCCGCGATGCAGGCCATCCCGCGCGACCTGTACGAGGTCGCTGCGATGGACGGGGCGGGTCGACTGCGCCAGTTCTTCACGGTCACCGTGCCCCAGCTGCGGAACACCATCATCTTCGTGACCATCGTGTCCACCATCGGCGGGATGCAGATCTTCACGGAGCCCCTGGTCTTCGGCGGCACGCAGCAGGCGATCACCGGCGGCGCGGCGCGCCAGTACCAGACGCTCGCCCTGTTCCTCTATGAACAGGGGTTCCGGAACTTCCAGTTCGGCTATGCATCGACCATCGCGTGGGTGCTGTTCATCGTCATCCTCGGGTTCTCGGTGGTCAACCTGCTGCTGACCCGTCGGATCGCGCGCGACTAGGAGGGCGGATGTCATGACACGGACCGCACCGCCCGTCGCGGAGGAGACCCGCACCAGGCGACGCGTCGGCCGATATCACGCAGGGCCGGGCATCGGCACCTATGTCGTGCTGGTCATCGCGCTGCTGCTGTCCATCTTCCCGTTCTACTGGATGTTCGTGGTCGCCTCCAACGGGACGGACGCCATCAACCGGATCCCGCCCGAGATCATGCCGGGCCCCAACTTCCTGGACAATGTCAGCAAGGTGTTCGAGCGGGTCGCGATGGACCGCGCGATGCTCAACTCCGCCATCGTGGCCACCGTGGTGGCGAGCTTCCAGACCTTCCTCGCGGCGCTCGCGGGCTTCGCCTTCGCGAAGCTCCGGTTCCGTGGACGGAACGTGCTGTTCGTGTTCGTGGTGGCCACCATGATGGTGCCGCTCCAGCTGGGCGTCGTGCCGCTGTTCATGATCACCAAGGAGCTGGGGCTCGTGAACAACCTGCTGGCGGTGATCCTGCCCGGCCTGGTCGGCGCATTCGGGGTGTTCTGGATGCGTCAGCACATCGCCGGGGCGGTCCCGGACGAGGTCATCCAGGCAGCACGCGTGGACGGAGCGTCCTCGTTCCGGACCTTCCGAAGCGTGGTCTTCCCGATGGTCCGGCCGGCCGCGGCGATCCTCTGGCTGCTGACGTTCCTGGGCGCCTGGAACGACTTCTTCTGGCCGCTCATCGTGCTCGGCAAGCCGGAGAGCTTCACGGCGCAGGTCGCGCTGCGTCAGATCCAGAACACGGCGTATGTCACGGACTTCGGTGTGGACATGGCAGGGACCGTCATCGTGACCCTGCCGCTGCTGATCCTGGCCCTCGTGGTCGGACGCCAGCTCATCAAGGGCATCATGGAAGGGGCGGTCAAGGGATGACGGCTCAGCGCGATGGCGGCTTCCCCGAGGGGTTCCTGTGGGGCGCCGCGACCTCCTCGTACCAGATCGAGGGGGCGGTCGATACGGACGGTCGGGGGCCATCCATCTGGGACACGTTCGCGGCCACGCCCGGGCGGGTGGCGCATGGCGACACGGGTGCCGTGGCCGCCGACCACTACCATCGCTACCCCGAGGACATCGAGCTGCTGTCGCGCCTGGGCGCGCGCATGTATCGCTTCTCGGTCGCCTGGCCACGCATCCAGCCCACCGGCCGCGGACCCGTGGACCAGCGCGGGCTGGACTTCTATCGCCGGCTCGTGGATACGCTCCTCGAGCACGACATCGTGCCCAACCTGACGCTCTACCACTGGGACCTGCCCCAGGCGCTCCAGGACGCCGGCGGCTGGCCGGAGCGTGAGACGGCGCTGCGGTTCGCGGAGTACGCGGAGATCATGTACCGCGCGCTCCATGACCGGGTGCCCTGGTGGAGCACCATCAACGAGCCCTGGTGCGTGGCGCTCCTGGGGTACGCCGCGGGCATCCATGCGCCCGGCATCCGCGACCCGCGACAGGCCGTGCGGACCATCCACCACGTGCTCCTGGGGCACGGGCTGGCCCTCGGCGCGATGCGCGCCATCGACCCGGCACCGCGACAGGGCATCGTGCTCAACCTCGCCCCGGTCAGAGCCGCCGACGAGGTGCCGGACGAGGCGCTCGCGCGGGCCGTCCGGCTGTCGGACGGCTATCGCAACCGGGTGTGGCTGGAGCCCCTCATGCGCCGGCACTACCCCGTGGACATGGAGGAGCTGGTCGAGCGATACGGCGGCTTCCCCATCGAGCCGGGCGACCTCACGGCCATCGGCGGGCCACTCGACTGGATGGGCATCAACTACTACAACGACACCATCCTCGAATCCGAGCCCGCTGCGGTCGCGACGGTGCACCCGGGTGTCGATGGCGTGCGCGAGCAGGCTGCCGAGGGGGAATGGACCGACATGCGCTGGCCCATCACGCCCGACGGCCTCCGGGAGCTGCTGGTGCGACTGCGGGCCCGCTATCCCGACCTGCCACCCATCCTCATCACCGAGAACGGCGCTGCGTACGACGACCCACCCAGCGCCGACGGGGGCATCGACGATGACCGTCGCATCGCGTATCTCCGGCGTCACCTCCAGGCGGTCCAGGCCGCCATCGCCGAGGGCGCGGATGTGCGGGGCTATCTCGTCTGGTCGCTGCTCGACAACTTCGAGTGGGCAGAGGGCTACGGCCAGCGATTCGGCATCGTCCATGTCGACTACGGGACGCTGACCCGGACCCCCCGACGCAGCGCGCACTGGTTCCGCGACGTCATCACGCGCAACGGCCTGCCCGAGCCGGAGGGCAACGCAGCCTGAGGCGGACGGGCCGTGACAGGCTAGGTGGCACGAGCCGGGCCCATCGTGGGTGTCGGTCGGGCCGAGCCCCCACCGGCCCGACCACCTCGACTCCCATCGGAGACAGGTCCCCTGGGCCCGCGAGGAGCGTCGATCGGATCATCCGTTCGATGTGTGGTAGCATGGGGTGGTCGCTCGACGTGAGCGGCGCTCCGCGTGGTCGAACCTGCTTCTCGAACGGGCCGTGCGTCGGCAGATCGGTTCGAGGAGACACAGGAAGGTCACACATCGTGAGCAACGGCACCATCAAGAAGGTCGTCGCGGACCGCGGCTTCGGGTTCATCACCGACGAGCGCGGCACGGACTACTTCTTCCACCGCAACGAGCTGGACAGCACGCTCGACTTCGACCGCCTCAACGGCGGCGAGCAGGTCGCGTTCCAGATCCAGCAGAGCCCCAAGGGTCCCCGGGCGACGCGCGTCAGCGCCGCCTGACCCAGGGCGACGCCGGCCACGGCGGCCGGAATCCGGTCGGAACCTCGGCCGGGCACCCGGTCGCATCCGCGGCCGGCATCACCATCGGACCCAGGCATCCGACCTGGGCCGGCCAGACATCCCACGTCGACCCCGCGAGCGATCGCGGGGTCGCTGCATGTCCGGCGGTTCTCAGCGCGATCTCAGGTTCGGTGCCTACGATCTCGGGATGCATCTGCTCATCGTCGAGGACGACGACCGACTCCGACGCCTGCTCAAGCGCCTGCTCGAGGAACAGCGCCACGTCGTCGAGGTGGCGGCCACGGGTGCCGACGGGTATGACATCGCCAGCACACCGGGTGGCGGCATCGACGTGCTCATCCTGGACATCGGCCTGCCGGACATGAGTGGCCTGGACGTCGCACGGCGCCTCCGACGCGAGGGCATCGAGGTGCCCATCCTGATGCTCACCGCGCGGGACACGGTCGGTGACCGGGTCACCGGGCTGGACGCCGGCGCCGACGACTACCTCGTCAAGCCGTTCGCGTTCGCGGAGCTGCATGCCCGGCTGCGGGCGCTCGGACGACGGACACAGAGCGGGCCGCGTCGACCGGAGCCCCGGCTGAAGGTCGGCCCCATCGTGCTCGACGAGACGCGGCGGCTCGTGACCATCGATGACAAGCCGGTCGAGCTGAGCCCGCGCGAGTTCGCGCTCCTCGAATGCTTCCTGCGCCACCCCGACCAGGCGCTCACCCGGGACCAGCTGCTCGACCATGCCTGGCCGTTCGGCGTGGCGGTGACCCCGAACGCGGTGGACGCGTACGTGCACTATCTGCGGGACAAGCTGGGGGATGCGGGACAGATGATCAGGACCGTGCGAGGAGTCGGCTACCGCCTCAGCGATGGCTGAGGACGGCGCCCAGGGTCTGCCGGACGCCACACCACCGCCCACCGAGGGTCGCGGTCGCTATGAGGCATCCGCCACGGAGGCCGCTGCCCGGGAGCGCGACGCCCGGATGGTGCGTGGCGTGCGCTGGCGACTGGTGCTGTTCAGCGGCGGCGCCACGCTCGCGGTGCTGCTGCTGCTGGGTGCCGCGATCTACACGGCGGTGGCGGACTCGCTCGCCGATGCGAGTGTCGCGCGGCTGTCGAGCCGGGCCCAGGACCTGCGCGGCTACCTCGGCCGGCCCGGGGGTCGGCCGCCCCGGGTGGACATGTTCGTGGGTCGCGATACCGGCGTCTTCGCGTACATCGTGGATCCTGCGGATGACTCGGTCGTGGCAGGTCCCGCGTTCGACGAGACGGTCACGGGTCTTCCGGACATCGATGGCGTCCGTGCCGCCATGACGGACGGTCGTGATGTCCGGAACGGGACCCTGACGGCGACGGTCAGCTCCGGTGCCGTGGAGATCCCGGTGCGGGTCCTCAGCCAACGCGTGGAGGCGCGCGCGGGCGATCGGGTCGTCCAGGTGGTCCAGGACCGCACGTCCGAGACCGAGACCCTCGATTCCCTCCTCCGTGTGCTCATCGGCGGGGGTGTCCTGGCCCTGGTCCTGGCGAGCTTCCTTGGCGCCGCCTATGCGACGCGTGCCCTGGTCCCCATCCGTGCCTCGCTCGCCGCGCAGCGCG
This sequence comes from Chloroflexota bacterium, assembly GCA_019637815.1. Lineage (GTDB taxonomy): Bacteria > Chloroflexota > Limnocylindria > Limnocylindrales > CSP1-4 > JAFMJV01. Next base: position 70,105 of record JAHBUZ010000008.1, on the reverse strand, counting down.
ATGCCCTCCGTCGACAGCGCGAGTTCGCGGCGGATGCCAGCCACGAGCTGCGGACCCCGCTCACCGTCGTCCGCTCCAGCGTCGAGGACCTGCGACTGCATGCCGACCAGCCGGTCGCATCGGTCGGTGCCGCACTCGACGACATCGATGCCGAGGTGGGTCACATGACCTCGCTCGTGGAGGACCTGCTGCTGCTCGCCCGCTCCGACTCGGGTGCCCTCGACCTCACGCTCCAGCCGGTCGAGTTGGGTGATGTCGCCACCGATGCCGCGAGCGCGATGATGACCCCGGCTGCGGGCAAGGGCGTGCGCATCGAGGTGGATCCGGAGCCGGTCCTGGTGGTGGGTGATCCCATCCGCCTGCGGCAGGTGGTCACGATCCTCGTCGACAACGCGATCCGCCACAGCCCGGACGGAGGCGCGATCCAGGTCCGCGTGCGGCGGGACCGCTCGAACGCCCAGCTGGTCGTCGCGGACGAGGGTCCGGGCATCCGGCCCGATGACCTGCCCCATGTCTTCGATCGGTTCTGGCGCGCACCCGGTGCCCCAGGCACCGGGACCGGGCTCGGACTGGCCATCGCCGCGACCATCGTGACCCGTCTCGGCGGTCGCATCGGAGCAGGCGCCCGACCTGCCGGCACGGGTGCCGTGTTCACCGTGGAGCTGCCCGTGGCCGGCGCGACCGGTCGTTCGGTGTAGTTCCCTTCACGATCAGCGGGTGCCCGTTCGATCTCAGGGGACTCTCAGGGTTCCCCACCATCGTCGTCATCGACCCGGTCCCTGACCGGATCCCCATCCCGATCCACGGAGGCTCATCCCACGATGCATCGACCCAGTCACGGACCGGCGGTCGGTTCCGAGACCACGCTCGTCCTCTCCCGCCCCGCTGGGCACCGGGTCCTCGGTCCGGCCCGCATCCTCGCCATCGGCGCGCTGTGCGCCCTGTCCGCCGGAGCGGGTGCCGTGCTCGGTCCCGGCGCCAGCGTCTTCGCCGCGGACACCGCGCCGCCCGCCGTGAGCGTCCCGGTCGCGGAGGCCGCCGGTGACAACGAGACCATCATCAGCGTCGTCGAGCAGGTCGCGCCCGCGGTCGTGACCATCAACGTCACGACCCAGGCGATCGAGAGCCAGTTCCCGGGCAACGGCCCGCAGGGCTTCGTCCAGCAAGGCAGCGGCTCCGGCGTGATCATCGATGCCGACGGCCTCATCCTGACCAACCATCACGTGGTCCAGGACGCCGACACGGTCCAGGTCATCCTCGCGGACGGGCGTCGGTTCGACGGCACCGTGGCGGGCATCGATACCTACACGGATCTCGCGTTCGTGCGCATCGACGCGACCGGCCTGCCCACCGCCGAGCTGGGCGATTCCTCGTCGCTCCGACTGGGCCAGCTGGCCATCGCCATGGGCGATCCACTCGGCGAGTTCCCGGGCTCCGTGACGTCGGGCATCGTGAGCGGTCTCGACCGGACCGTCGTGGTCAGCGACCGACGGGGTGGTGGCGCTCGACGCCTGACCCACCTCATCCAGACGGACGCAGCGATCAACCCCGGCAACTCCGGTGGGCCGCTCCTCGACGGTGACGGCCGGATCATCGGCATCGACACCGCCCAGGCCGGTGCTGCCGTGGGCATCGGCTTCGCGATCCCCATCGACGTCGCCAAGCCCATCATCGAGCAGGTCCTCGCGGGCGAGGAGATCGCCCGACCCTGGATCGGCATCTACTACCAGGTCATCGACGCGCAGGTGGCCGAGGACAACGACCTCGACGTGCAGGCGGGCGCCTGGATCCACGTCGATACATCCAGCCAGCAGGGGAACCGACCGGCACCGACCCCCATCGTCGGGGACAGCCCGGCCGCCGATGCCGGTCTCCAGGACGGCGACATCATCACCGCCATCGATGAGCAGGTCATCGACCAGGCGCATCCGCTCGACCTCGTGCTGCTCACCCACAAGCCGGGCGACACCGTGACCCTCACGGTGCTCCGTGACGGCGCGACCCAGACCATCGAGCTCACCCTGGGCGTCCGCCCGGCCGAGACCCAGTAGTCACCCAGGGGCGACCTCCCTCTCGTCGCCCCGCACCCCCAGCGACGACGGCGCCCGAAAGGGCGTCGTCGTCGTGTGTCCGGGCACGGGACGGGTGGTCGTCCGGCGCGTCGCGTGCCATGATCGCTCGATGGAGCCCTTCCCCGAGCATCTGCTGACCCGCTATCGCGATGGCGCCGAGGTCCTGCGTGCCGCGTTCGCGGACATCACGGGCGCGGAGCTCGACCGTGTGCCCGCCGATGGTGGCTGGACCGCACGCCAGGTGGCGCACCATGTCGCCGAGAGCGAGGCGACCTCGTTCGTGCGGCTGCGCCGCCTGGTCGCCGAGGACACGCCGGCGATCGTGAGCTATGACGAGGAGCTGTTCGCACGGCGGAACCACTACGAGCGGCCCATCGCGACCTCGCTCGCCGTGGTGGACGCGGTGCGTGCCTCCAGCCTCGAGCTGTTGCGGTCGCTGGACGAGGCCGAGCGGGAGCGCGCGGGCACGCACTCCGATTCCGGCAGCTACGCCATCCGCGACTGGCTGGACATCTACACCTCGCACCCCTGGGAACACGCCGCGCAGGTCCGGGCCGCCCGTGGCTGGGATCGACAGGTCGCGGTGCCGGGCGGCTCGCTCTGGACCACCCGGGAGGGTGCCGGGCCCGCCGTGCTCCTGATGCACGCGGGCATCGTCGATTCGCGGGCGTGGGACGCGCTCGCACCACTGCTCACCGGGGCCGGATGCCAGGTCATCCGATACGACCGACGCGGTTTCGGCCGGTCGGTGACCGAGGATGTCGAGTTCGCCAACCGGTCGGATGCGGTCGCGGTCCTCGACGCGCTCGGCATCGACCAGGCGATCGTGGTCGGCAACTCGCAGGGTGGCCAGATCGCGGTCGACCTCGCCATCGAGCATCCGGACCGCGTGGCCGGGCTGGTGACGCTGGGTGCCGGCGTGGGTGGCCTCGATGTCCCGGTCTCCGCCGAGGACGAGGCGCTGTTCGAACGCATGGAGGCCCTCGAGGAGACCGGTGACGCCGCCGCGATCGTGGACCTGGACGTGGCGGTCTGGGTGGATGGGCCCGCAGGACCGGTCGGCCGGGCACCGGCCCACATCCGGGATGCGGTCCGGTCGATGGACCAGGCCATCCAGGAGCCCCGGGAACGTGGTCGACCCGTGCCCATGGAGCCGCGAGCGGCGACGCGGCTGGAGGCGATCAGGGCGCCGGTCATCGCCGTCGCCGGCGCGCTCGATGTCTCGGACGTGTGGCCCACCGCCCAGGCACTCGCCGCGGGCGTCCGTGAGGGACGGTCGGTGCTGCAGCCGGGTGTCGGGCACATGATCGCGATGGAGGCGCCGGAGGCCGTGGCGGAGCTGGTCCTCGAGCTCGTGCGTCGACCCTGAGGCCGCCGCATCGGGTCGATCGTCGAGCGCGTGGGTCGCTCGCGCGCCTGGTCGTGGCGACGCCGATGGGTGGGCTCGGAGGGCACACGCCGGCCTGCTGGAGGGCGGCCGGAGCGCCCCTGACGAGTGACGATCGCGGTCTCGCGGGGTACCCTGTCGCCTTCCGGTCGTCGCCGTGACGCACCGGTCCACATCAGGAGGCCCGGTCGCCCAACCGGGACGCCCCTCAGAACGGGACCCGACGCCCCAGCGGGAGGTTCATCATGCATCGTGCCCTGCCCCAGCAGGCACACCGAGGACGGCGCGCGCGTGCCTTCCTCATCGCGGTCATCACCAGCGTCAGCCTGCTGCTGGTCCCCGCCGCGCCCACGGTCGCCAAGGCGCCCTACAAGGATCTCGAGCGGTTCGCCCTGTCGCTCGTCAACTGCACCCGGACCGGTGGATGGGTGCGCGCGAACGGCACCTGCAAGGGTCGCGGCAGCGGCACGCACAGCGCGTATCGCAAGCCGCTCAAGCTCCATGGCGGCATCTCATCGGCCGTGGCGCGTCCATGGGCGAAGCGCATCGCGTCGGCCGACCACTGTGGTCACACCATCGGCAGCAGCGACGTCGACGGGCGGTTCCGGAAGGCAGGCTATCGCCACGCCACGAACGGCGAGTCCGTCGGGTGCAGCAGCGGCTATACCGTGCGCCAGATGGTCATCCGGACGCACCGCATGATGCAGGCCGAGAAGTCGTACGGCGGCTGGCATTGGCGGAACATGAAGAACGGCGACTTCAAGTCCGTGGGCGTGGGGATCGCCAAGGTCGGGCGCGAGACACGCGTCGTCTACGACTTCTACGGGAAGAAGCCCTAGCCCACGACGGCTGGACACGCGGGTCGACCCGCGCGCACGCTGATGACCCTGGACCGCATGCGTCGACGCCGTGCGGACGGCCGTGGGTCGACGCCGGGCGGTCGGCACTGACCCAGCGCGATGGCCTCGACGGTCCGGTCCGGGACCCCTGACCATGGGCCATCCCGGGCAGGACCGTCCGCGCAGCGGCGCATCCGGCGTGGCGTGCGGTATCGTGGACGCGACAACCGTTCTCGAGGGAGGGTGAAGGGACCGTGCTGGAGACGGATCTGGGTCTCCTGATCATCAGGCTCGTCGTTGGGCTCACGTTCGCCGCACACGGAGCACAGAAGGTGTTCGGTGTGTGGGGTGGCCCCGGCATGGTCGGCTGGACAGGTGCCATGGAGCACATGGGCTTCCGGCCCGCTCGCTACTGGGCGATGGCCTCCGCGTGGGTCGAGCTCGGTGCGGGCATCGCACTCGCGGCAGGCATCCTGACGCCGTTCGCGGCGGCGGCCCTCGCCGGGCATTCCATCGTCATCATCCTGAAGGTCCACTGGCAGAAGGGCTTCTGGAACTCCAAGGGTGGCATCGAGTTCCCGCTCGTGCTGCTGGGTGGGGCCGCCGGGATCCTGCTCGTCGGGCCAGGAGGCCTCTCGTTCGATGGGCTGGTCCACATCGGCCTGTTCAACGAGGCGTGGGTGAAGCTCCTGGGCCTCGTCGTGGGCGTGGCTGCGGGTGTCGGCATCTACCTGTACTCGGTGCGGCCGGCTGTGGCGTCACCGCCGACGCAGTAGCCCCACCGCGTGGCGAGGCGCCACGCAACGACCGATCGAAGGGCCTCGGGATGTATCCCGGGGCCCTTGTTCGTGTCACGTGTTCGTGGCAGGTGGCGGCTGCGCACCCGCGGCGCGGCGCGGCGCGGGCCTGGCGTCGCTTCGTAGGTCCTCGCCGGTGGCGGGGCTCCCTGTCTGATGGCGCCTCTCCCCTCCGTCACCCAGATCCCGGGCGTACGGACGAAGCACTCGACGAGGGCGCACGCATCGCTCAGGAGCACAGACGCGTCACCCAGATCCCGGGCGTACGGACGAAGCACTGGTCCGACGTGACCCGGCAAGGCGCCCGGATGCGTCCACCGAGGCCCGTGGGACGGACATCGGTGGTCATCCTGCCCAGGATCTGCCGATCGCGACGAAGGACATCGTCCGACGGTGGTCCTGGAGCGGTTCGAACGCCGTGTGCTTCGTCGTTGCGCCCACTTCCTGAGAGCGCCTGCGGCCGAGGGCGCGCCGGGTGGCCACTCTCATCGCCGTGGGGCCGCTCCCCGTTGGTGGCGCACTCACCGCCGGGTGGCGCACTCCACGCCGCGTGGCCACTCATCGCCGTGCGGCGCGCTCCCCGTCGCACGGCGGCGCTCCACGCCGGGTGGCTGCTCCACGCCGGGCGGCAGGATCAGCCGCCGTCGCTCACCGCACGGGGCCGAACTGCTTGCGGAACATGTCACGCACGACGTCCATCTTGAGCGCGGTGTTGTAGCGCATGTCCCCCACCCCGGCCCACTTGCTGGGGCCCAGCACGAAGCTCCGGAACGAGCCCAGCTTGGTCCGCTCGAGCAGCGCGAAGAGCGCCGGCGCATCCGCGAAGTCGATGTCCGTCACGATGCGGCCCTTGAACGCCTTCACCAACTGCGGCAGCATCTCGGGCCCTCGCTTGAGGACCTTCTGGAACGCCGCCATGATGAGCTGCTGCTGCCGCTCGGAACGCCGGTAGTCGTTGTCGGTGTGGCGTGTCCGCGCGAAGGACAGGGCGACACCGCCGACCATGTGGTTCCTGCCGGCCTTCAGGCGGAGTCCCTTCTTGCCCTTCATGACGATGTGCATCGACAGGTCCACGAGCGGCTTGTCCAGCTTGACGTCCACGCCGCCGACGGAGTTGACGAGGCCACGCACACCCCGGAACCCGATCATGGCGTAGTTGTCGATCTCGATGCCCGACATGTACTCCATCGCGCTGACCATGCGCTGGAGGCCCTTGCCCCGGCTCACGCCGCGGGACAGCTCGGCCAGCAGGCCGTTGATGCGCACGAAGCCGCTGCCGTACGTCCGGCCGTTCGCGATGGGCACCTGGACCGTGTCCCGCGGGAGGCTGGCCATGACCACGCGCCCGGTCTTGGGGTTGAGGCTCACGAACATGATGGTGTCCGTCCGGCCGCTGATGGACTTGCCGCGAGAGTCGACACCCAGCAGCAGGATGGTGTATCGGCCGTCCTTGCCGAGCAGGCGGTCCAGGCCCGGGATCTCGGTGGGCGCGGGTGTGGCCGTTGGCCCGGTGACGGGTCGGACCGTGGGGGTCGGGGTCGACGGGGCCCTGGTCGGGGTCGACGGGGTATCGGTGCCGATCGGTGTATCGCTCGCACCGGGCTGGCCGGTGGGTGCGGGCGTGCCCAGCGACCCGGCGAAGGTGCATCCCGTCACGAGGATGACGAGCATGGCGAGCGCCATGCCGCGGCGGACGACGATGTTCACGTGATGCGAGACTCCCTGTTGGTCGTGCACTCTGTCACGGCCGACGGGAACCTTGGGCGACGTTCCCTGCTGGCCCTTCGGTGCGCCTCGGGGGCGCCGAAGCAGTCTAGACCCGTGCGGCCGAGCGTGCCCGGGAGCGCCAGGCGCGCGCTGCGATGCGGTCGCGGTGGAGCATGCCCACGGAGACACACAGGGCCCCCGCCGACGTCAGACGCCGGGCACCATCACGCTGAGCGCCGCGGGTCGTACCTGGATGTCGAGGCTCCCGACGCCGTGCGGGTCGCCGTCGATCTGGATCGGCTCGGGCGGTGTCGATGCCAGCCGGGCCGAGGTGCATCGGAAGCGCAGCGTCCGGGAGCCCGGTCCGCCACCCGTCCCGGTCCGCAGCAGCTGGTCGGCCAGCCCGCGGATGCCTTCCAGCGCGTTGCTCGCACCGACCACGAACAGGTCGAGCAGGCCATCGTCGGGGACGGCCGGCAGGCGCGGCTTGACCACGCCCGGGATGACCTCGCCGACGTTCGTGACCATCGCGATCGAGGCGTCGACCTCGATCTCGCGTCCATCCACGACGAGGTGGTACGGCACCGTGCCGATGCTCGCCGCGAGCCGCACCGCCTGGAGCAGATAGGCGTAGCGCCCGAACCGCTGCTTGTCATCGGTGGCCGTCGTGGCCATCAGGCGGGCATCGAAGCCGATGCCACAGCCGATGGCGCAGATGGTCCGCTCCACGTCCGTGCCGGGCGCCCGCTCGACGTCGTCCACGACGACATCGCCGATGTCGATGCGCCGCGACCCGCCGGTGCGCAGGACCTCGGTCGCCGCCGTCATGTCGCCGGGGATGCCCAGCACACCGGCCAGGATGTTGCCCGTGCCGCCGGGCAGGATGCCCAGCTGGGTGTCCGTCCCCGCGATGCCCGTGATGATGGCGCGCTGCGTGCCGTCACCACCGACACCCACCACGAGGGGTGCGCCATCGGCCGCTGCCTGGCGCGCCGCGGCCACCGCTGTCTCGGCATCCGGTGGCACCACGACCTCCGGGGCCACACCGAACCGGTGACGGAGGGCATCCACGATGCCGGGCAGCAAGGCATCCGCACCGCCGGCGGCGCGGATGCGTGACGCGTTGGGATTGACGATCAGCAGGCTCGGCGGCATGACCCGATCATGACACGGCGCCGGACGGGACGACGTCTCGCTCCGCCCGCGTCTCGCTCCGCCCGCGTCTCGCTCCGCCCGCGCCTACCCCGCGGGTGTCTCCGAGGGTGTCTCCGAGGGTGTCGTGGCCGCGCCGTCCGCAAGGAACCCGGCGAAGCGACCGGCCACCCGCTGCTTGGCACCGTCCACGAGCATGTAGACCACCGGGATGACCACGAGCGTCAGGATGGTCGAGCTGAACAGGCCGCCGATGACGACCGTCCCCAGCTCCGCCGCGATGATCGAGCCCTCCGAGAAGCCGAGCGCCACGGGCGTGAGCGCGAGGATGGTCGCGACCGCGGTCATGAGGATCGGTCGCACGCGCGTCCGACCGCCCTGGAGCAGCGCCTGGTGCGTGGACATGCCCTTGTGGCGCAGCTGTTCCACGAGGTCCAGGAGCACGATCGCGTTGGTCACCACGATGCCGATGAGCATCAGGAAGCCGATGAGGGCGCTGATGCCGATGGGCCGGTCGGTGAGCAGCAGCGCCGGGAAGGCGCCGATCGTCGCGAGCGGCAGCGAGAACAGGATGACCAGTGGATCGACCAGCGAGCCGAAGACCAGGACCATCACGAGGTAGACCGCGAGGATCGCCACCGCCATGGCCAGGAACAGGCTGCCGAAGGCCTCGCTCTGCTGCGCCGTGACCCCCGCGAAGCGGATGGTCACGCCGTCCGGGATGGCCCCGCTCGCGATCAGCGCATCGACGCGCTGCTGGGCCTCGAGGGAGACACCGCCCTGGTCGTCGCTGGTGATGGCGCCCGTGATGGTCGCCGCGGGCGAGCCGTCCACGCGTGTCACCGAGCCCTGGCTCTGGACCGTCGCCACGTCCGCCACCTGGCCGAGCGGCGCACTGCCGACGCTGCCCTGGACGGGCACCTGTCGGAGCGCCTCGACCGAATCGAGCCCGGTCGTGTCCACGAGGATGCGCGTCTCGGCGCTCGTGCCATCCGCGAGCGTGACGGTGCCCAGCGACTGGCTGGTCAGGATGGTGCGCAGCTGACCGCCGACCTGGGCCGCGGAGAGCCCGAGCAGGGCGGCCCGCTCGGGACGCACATCCACCGCGACGATGGTGGCATCCGCGGCGAGGTCGCTGTGGACGTTCTTGGTCCCCGGCAGGGTCGCGAAGTCCGCCACGATGGCGTCGCTCGCGGTCCGGATGGCCGCCGGGTCGGCGCCACTGACCACGATGGACAGACCGCCGGCTCCGCCGAACGCCTGGGACTCCGAGACCTGGACGCTGTAGCCGCCCTCGGTGATGGGCTCGAGGGTCGCCTCGATCGCCTCCGCCTTGGCGACGACATCCACGTCGTCGTGGAGCCGGACGGTCATGGTCGCGCTGAGCGCCGAGCCACCCGTGAAGGCGGCCTGGAGCGTCTGGAGACCCGTGTCGGCATCGCCGGGGATGGTGCTCTGGATGCGCTCCACGTCCGGATCCACGCTCGGCAGCAGGAGCGCCTCCGCCTGCGCGGTCCGCGCGGAGACATCCGCGGAGCTGGCGCCGGCGGGCGGCTGGATGGTCACCAGGAGCGTCTTCTCGCCACCCACGTCGATGAACGCGGTGGGCAGGAGCGGGGTGAGCGCGAGCGACCCCACGAACAGGACGAGCGCGATGGCGACCGTCGCCCAGCGCGTGATGTTGCTGCGCAGGGCGAGGGTGAGGACCGGGGTGTACAGGCGCTGCCAGATGGTCTCCGGCAGCTCCCCGTCCGGGTCGAGCTGGATATGGACGCGCCGGACGAAGATCCAGGCGAGCACCGGGATGACCGTGAGCGCGACACCCAGCGACGCGAGCAGCGCGAGCGTGACCGCGATCCCGAAGGGCAGGAAGAACTGGCTCACGATGCCGCCCACGAAGCCGATGGGCAGGAACACCATGACCGTGGTGATGGTGCTGCTCGTGATCGCCGCCGCGACCTCACGGGTGCCGTTCAGCACGGCCGTGTCGATGTCATCGCCCCGGGCTCGATGGCGGTAGATGTTCTCGAGCACCACGATCGAGTCATCCACGACGCGTCCCACCGCGACCGCGAGGCCACCCAGCGTGATGATGTTGATGGTCAGGTCGGCGACCCCGAACAGCGCGATGGCGGTGAGGATCGAGAGCGGGATGCTGACCGCCGCCACGAGCGTGGAGCGCATGCTCAGCAGGAACAGGAAGATGGTCAGGACCGCGAACAGGGCGCCCAGCAGCCCCTCGCGCACGAGACCCTCGCTCGACTCCTTGATGAAGCCCGACAGGTCCTGGATGGTCTCGATGCGGACATCGTCCGGGTGGCCCGCCTGGGCCTCCGCGAGGACGGCCTGGACCGCGTCGGCGACCTGGACGGTGTTGGCGCCCGATGCCTTGGACACGGTGAGCGTGAGCGCCGGCTGACCGTCCGTGCGGGCATAGCCCGAGACCTGGACATCCTCGAGCGCGATATCCGCGAGCTGGCCGAGGGTCACGGGGGTCGGCGGGGTGGTCGCCGAGGCCCCCACGATGAGCGCCTCCAGCTCCGCCACGGATGCGAACCGATGGCCGACCGTGACCGGCAGCCGCATGCCGTCGTCGGTCATGGTGCCGGCCGGGATGGCGATCTGGTTGGCGCGCAGGACCCCGATGATCTGGTCGACCGGGATCCGACTGCTCGCGAGGTCCGCCGGACGCAGCCGGATGGTCAGCATCTGGGTCGCGCCACCCGTCAGGTCGACGCTGCTGACCCCTTCCACGGCCTGGACGGCGGGCACGATCTCCGAGCGGGCGATGGTGGCGACGGTCACGGGGTCCACACCCGCGGGTGCCGCGATGCTCGCGACGACCACGGGCTGGTCGTTGAGGTCGAGCGCCGCGACCTGGGGCTGGGTGCCGTCCGGCAACGCCACGGAGCGGAGCTGCTGGTCGATCGTGGTCATGGTGTCCTTGACGTTCGTGCCGAACGAGAACTGGGCCACGACCAGGGACAGCGAGTTGGCCGAGGTGCTCTGGATCCCCTCGAGCCGAGGCACGTTCGCGAGGGCGCGCTCGATGGGCGCGGTCACCTGCGACGCGACGTCATCGGCGGAGGAGCCGGGCATCGCGGACACGACGGTCACGATGGGCAGCTGGATGTCCGGCAGGAGCTCCTGGCGGAGGCTCCCCCACGACACGAGGCCCATCAGGAACAGCGCTGCTGCGATGAGCAGCGTCACGCTCTTGAAGCGCAGCGCGAGCTGGGTCAGCCGGATCATGGGGCTCCTTCGACTTCGATGGGCTGCGACACCGGCGTCCGCGCGGCCATCACGCGCAGGAGGCCCTCGAGTCCTGTCTGGAGACCGGCCAGCTCGGCCGGATGGAGCTGGGTGAGGTGCTCCCGGAGGAAGCCCACGCCCACATCCCGGAATCGGTCCATGACCACACGGCCCTCGTCGGTGAGGGTCAGGACCACGTGGCGGCGGTCCTGATCGTCATGACGCCGGTCGATGAGGCCCATCTCGACCAGGCGGTCGAGGCTGCCGCTCGCCGTGGACAGGCCGATGCGCAGCCGTGCCGCGAGCGCCGAGACACCGATGCCCGGATCCGCCGCGATCACGTGGAGCGCCTTGGCCTGCTGCATCGTGATGTCCACCGTGAGCAGCTCGTCCGTATGGACCTCCGTGGCGAGGTCGGCGAGCCGCTCGAAGGCGTCCACGATCCGCGCCACGAGCACCTCGTCGGTGGCGGGGGGCGGGGTCGTCGTATCGCTTCGGTCAGGCCGAATACTTCGCACGGCACGAACCATACACGCCGAGCAGCGGCTGCGCACCAGGACCTTCGGCGGGTCCATTGCTCCCGACTGCTACCGTGACCGCGTGATCCGGCTGACCCACCTCGAACGGCAGGCGCTCCGCTGGCTGCTGCTCACGCTGCCCATCGCCACGGGTCTCGGCACGCTGCTCCTGTTCGCCGAGGTCATCCGGCCGTTCTTCTCCATCATCGCCATGTTCTTCGTGGCGTGGATCCTCGCGTTCCTGCTGGACGCGGTCGTGACCGCGATCCTCCATCACGCGCCGGCGTTGCCGCGAGGGCTGCTCGCCGCATCGGTGTTCTTCCTGCTCGTCATCCTCGCCATCGTGGGCCTGGTGCTCGTGGCGAGCTCGGTGCTCTCGTCCCTCGCCAACATCCTCGGCGAGACCCGGTCCGTGGACGAGGCGGTCACCCGGCTCGTCGGCCCGCTCCAGGCCCAGATCGACAGCTGGGGCATCCAGGTCGACCTGCGCGGCGCGGTGGAGGAAGGCATCCGACAGCTCCAGGGCGCAGCGACGGCCCTGCTCGAGGACATCCTGAGCGGCGGCATGATCCTGTTCACCCAGGGCACCGCGGTCATCTTCATCGCGGTCGTGATGGTCGCCAACAAGGGGCGCTTCCTGCGCTTCGGGCAGCGGCTCGTGCCGCCCGGCCGACAGACGCTGTGGGATGACGTCGCGGCCGCGACCACGCGGTCGTTCGGCGGGTTCGTGCGGGGCCAGTTCGGGATCGCGGCGCTGTACGGTGTCGTCGTCGGGATCATCGCGTTCGTGTTCGGCGTGCCGTTCGTGGCGCTCATCGCGGTCGTGACCGCGGCCCTCCAGTCGATCCCCTACTTCGGCCAGCTCATCTCGTGGGCGCCGCTGTTCCTGACCGCGCTCGTGTTCGCGCCCACGGCGCTCGTGCCCGTGACCATCTGCCTCGTCATCGGGCTGCTGGTCATCCAGAACATCATCTCGCCTCGGGTGCTGGGCACGGCGGTCGGCATGAACCCGATCCTGGTGCTCGCCGCGGTGTTCGTGGGCGCCCAGGTCGCGGGGGCCCTGGGTGGCGTGTTCGGGGTGCCGGTGCTCGCCGTGTTCGCGACGCTGTTCAACGCCTGGCTCGACCAGGTCCGACCACCCGCCGACATCGACGCCGACCCCGACCGGCCACGGCTGCCCTCCGAGGGTGGTCCCAGGGTGGGCGAGGAGGCGCTCGAGGAGGCACGAGCGGAGGAGTCCGGCGCTTCCTGAGGTCCGGTCGATCCGAGGCCACCCGCGCGGCCCCACCGTCCGTCGCCACGCTCGGAGGGAACCGAACCGCAGGTCGCGGCGTCCGGATACCCCATCGCCGACCGAGTCCTGGTCGGCCGCGATGGAGCGAACGGATGCGACGTCTCCCAGCCGCCCTGGCGGCATCCCTCCTGGCCACCGCCGTCAGCGTCATCCCCGCTGCCGCGTGCGGTGGGCTCATCGGCCCCAACGGCGCCGTCAACCTCCTCCGGACCACCACCTTCGTGGGCTTCCATGATGGGGTGGAGCACTACGTCACCGCGTTCGCGTTCGCGGGCGGTGGCGGACAGTTCGGGTCCATCACACCCCTGCCGGGCATCCCCACGTCCGTCGAGAAGGGTGGCGACTGGACCCTCCAGCGACTCATCCTCGAGACGGACCCGCCCGTGCCGAGCGCCCTGCCGGACTTCGCCGTGCAGCGCGCCGATGGCACTGGCGTGGAGGTGCTCCTGGAGACCCGCATCGACGCCCTGGACCTGACCGTCCTGCGGGGTGGTGGTGACGCGGTCGGCCAGTGGGCGATCGAGCACGGCTTCCGCCTGCCACCGGACGCCCCCGAGGTGCTCGACTTCTACGCGGAGCGATCGCCCATCTTCCTGGCCGCGGCCTTCGACGCCGACGCAGCCGCCGAGCAGGGTCAGGGCATCGGCGACGGCACGCCCGTCCACATCACCATCCCCACCGACCAGCCATGGGTGCCGCTGCGCATCCTGTCGCTGGGCAAGACCGGCGAGGACCGCGTGGACGCGGACGTCTACCTGCTGACCGACCGGGTGCCCACGATCCTGCCCGCCGCGACCGGCGATTCCGGGATCCGGCTCACCCACACCGCACCCGCACGCAAGGCCCTGCTCGATGACCTCCGGTCCGACCGGGGCATGGAGTGGGTGCCCGAGTCCGCGTGGCTCATGAAGGTCGTGGTGGATGCGAAGGCCATCGACCTGCGCTACGACCTCGCCATCGACGCGACCGGCGCCGGCGCGCCCTCGCGCGTTGCAGCGGGTCTCGAGCGACCTGCCAGCGACGGATCGACGCCGGTCGATGTGTCGACCACGGGTGCGACCGCGCTCGCCGGCCTGCCCGATGACGTGGGCGTGCTGGGGCTGGCGGTGCTCCTGGTGGCCGTGGCCGCGGGCGGTGCGACCGCATGGACCCGACGCACCCGACGTCCGGACGTGGTGCCGGTCGACCGGATCGTCTGAGATGCGCTGGCTGCGCGCGCTCGTGCTGCCAGCCGTCGTCGCCGGGGTGGTCCTCGTGACCGCCTCGGCGATGCCCGCGAGCGGTCCGACCGTGACCATCGAGATGCGCTACTCGCACTTCCTGCCGGCGTCCGTGACGGTGCCCGCGGGTCAGCCGGTCACGTTCGTGCTGCGCAACCTGGACCCCATCGACCACGAGTGGATCGTGGGGGACGAGGCGAGCCACTCCCGGCACCGGACCGGGACCGAGCCGGAGCATGGTGAGCGTCCGACCGAGCAGTCCGTGCCCGCCCTGGGCATGGTCCGGACCGTGGTCACGTTCCCCGCGGCCGGCACGTATCGCTATATCTGCCACCTTCCGGGGCATGAGCAGTACGGCATGATCGGGTTCGTGACCGTCACGGAGCGCTGAGCGGTCGCGCGCGGGCGTGGCGCCGGCGGCGGTCGCTGGCGCCGCCGCGGTGTCCGGTCCGTGGGCGGGTCGCGTGATCGACGCCGGGCACGAGCCCTTCCTGTCCGAGTCATATCGGAGCATCAGCGCGGCAGGATCGAGTCAGCTACCAGCATCGATCGAGCGGGTACGTCGGCCGTTTGTCGGTGGCGTCGGGCCTGTCGATGACGCCGCCTTCGGCGTTCTCACAGGATGGGCGTATCGACGAAGGATCAGCCCCGACCTGGGCTCGGAGACCTGGTGGAGTCGCCCGTGATGCCCCATCCGTCGCCATCCCACGCACATGCCGGGCAGGACGTCGACGCGGAGGGTCCGGCGCGACGCACGAGACCCCCGGATCCGCCGATGCTTCGCTCTACGGCCCACTTCCTGCGAGCGAGCGACCATCGATCCGCCGCGACCTCGACCGCGATGTGGATGGACGAGGCGACCGCACGTCCCTATCCTCGTGCGCATGCGTGGACCCGGCGACCAGCCAGCGGCACCCGGCTGGCTGCTCGATGAGCTGACCACGGCCGGGCGGGAGAACCTGGACCCTGCCCATGTCGCGCGGTATGACGAGAAGGAGGACGCCGACGCAGCGGCGGAGGTCGAGCTGCTCGTCCGGCTCGGGCTCGATCGGCGCTCCCGGGTCGTGGACCTGGGTTCCGGCACCGGGCAGCTCACGCTGGCGGTCGCGCCGCGATGTGGCCGTGTGGTGGCCGTCGACGTGTCCCGCGTCATGCTGGAACGGTTGCGCACCAAGGTGGCGGCGTCGGGTCTCCAGAACATCGACATCGTCGAGGCCGGTTCCTGAGCTACGACCACGCCGGGGCGCCCGCGGACGTCGTGTACAGCCGATGGGCGCTGCACCACCTGCCGGACTTCTGGAAGGCGCTCGCGCTGGATCGGATGCGGGGCATCCTGCGGCCCGGTGGGATCCTGCGACTGATGGACATCGTGTACGCCTTCGAGCCGTCCCAGGCCGAGGAACGCATCGAGCGCTGGTGCGCGACCCTGCCGACGGAGGCCACGACCGATGCGGTGTGGACGCGGAGGGACATCGAGGAGCACGTCCGCGACGAGCACTCGACGTTCACCTGGCTGCTGGAACCGATGATCGAGCGGTGCGGGTTCCGCCTCGAGCAGATCGACCACTCCGACGACGGGATCATCGCCGCGTACGTCGCCCGCGCCGTCTGAGGACGGGATCTCAAGGTTCCGCCCCGTGCCACGCACATACCATGTGACGGCACATGAGCGCCGTCGCTCGACCTCGTCGAGCCCAGCGATCAGGCGAGGCAAGACTGCATGGGAACCGACATCTCGGTCGTGCGTCGGGCTCGATCAGGCGAGCGGGAGGCGTTCGACCAGCTGATCGACGACTGCGGCATGCACCTGCGACGCATCGCGTACGGCATCCTCCGGGATCGCAGCCTCGCGGATGACGCGGTCCAACGGACGTTCCTCGCCATCTGGCAGGATCTGCCCGGTCTGCGGGAGCCCGAGCGGTTCGACGCCTGGAGCTATCGACTCCTCGTCCGCGCATGCCATGCGGAGGCACGACGCTCCCCTCGCTGGATGCCCTCGCTGTCGCTCGGGCCCCAGCCGGAGCCAGCCGTCGACGCCGGGATCGTGGCCGTGGCTGACCGCGACCAGCTCGAGCGGGGCTTCCGACGCCTCTCGGTGGAGCACCGGACGGTCATCGTCCTGCACCACTTCCTCGACCTGCCACTGGTGGAGGTCGCCGCGGTGATGGGCACGAGCCCAGGCACCACCTACTCGCGGATGCACCACGCGCTGCGCGCCTTGCGCGCGGCCCTCGAAGCCGATGACCGGCCAGCCGCCCAGAACGGCATGGCCCAGGAGGCACCCCACTGATGCACGACGAGACGCCCATCGACCCTCGGACCATCCGAGCGGTCCGGCGATGGCTCCAGGAGACCGCCGACGAGCTGCCGGACGATCCGATCCTCCTGGCGAGCATCAGGCGGAGCGTGCCGGACCGACGTCCGTCGCCCTGGACCCGGATCCTCCAGCCGGGGTCGCGACGCCCGCTCATCGCGGGAGCGATCGGGGCGCTGGCGATCATCCTCGTCGGCCTCGCGCTCACGAGCCCGTTGCGTGACCAGCGATCGGTCGTCGGCGGGCCGGAGCCGACCACCACGCCCCTCCCCCTGCCGCGAGGCACGATGGCACCGGGTGCCTATGTCATCGACACGCCGCTCGTCGCCCGTGGTCCTCTCGCGCCGGATGACGACCAGGAGGTGATCGTGGACGTGGGCGAGGGCTGGAGGTCGCAGCAGGGCGGCTGGATCCTCGAGAAGCCCGCCGGCTATCCGCCGGATGGCGCGACCTTCGAGTGGTGGGACATCGGCCGGGTGTACGTCGATCCCTGCCACATGAGCGATGGGTGGGTGGACCTGCCGTCCGGGTCGCCCCTGGAGTCCCTCGCGACCATCCTGTCGACCTGGGGCGCCACCGACGCCGACCGACCAGCCACGGCACCCGTGGTGACCGACCCGGAGTTCGGTACGTTCGATGGCCGTCCCGGCTTCGAGCTCACCGTCACCCCTCCCGATGGCCTGACGATCGGGAGCAGCTGCGAGACGAATCGATATGTCCTGTGGCGGGATCCGGTCGACGGCGAGCGCTGGATCCAGGGTGCCGATCAGGCGATGCGCATCCGCGTCATCGAGGTGGACACGGACCTCCTGTTCCTCGTGGCCGGGAGCTTCACGGAGACGCCGGCCGAGGTGCGCGCCGAACAGCAGGCGATGCTCGACTCGGTCCGCATCCGGCCACGGCCCGCGACACCGTCCCCATCAGCGTCATCCGGGTCATGACCGTCGGTCCGGCCGATCGGACGGCAGCGGCTCGAGGACCACGTTCGCTCCTGCTTCGTCGCGCGGCGCGCTCGGGCTGATGGTACGCGGCGAGGCACCCCTCGCCACCGGCAGAGGGTGACGCCCCGTCGGTCTCCCGAGCGGGGCGTTGGTGACACGGATCGGTGGCGGGATCCCCCGCCACGGCTGCGGCCCGAGGGCCGCCACTCCCCTACTTGTCGCGTTCCGCGGCGTTGGTGAGCGCTGCCTGCGCCGCCGCGAGCCTCGCGACGGGCACCCGGAACGGCGAGCAGGACACGTAGTCCAGCCCGACGCGCTCGCACTTGAAGATCGAGTCGGGGTCGCCGCCGTGCTCGCCGCAGATGCCCAGCTCCAGGCCCGGCTTGGTCGAGCGGCCCTTCTCGACCGCGACCCGCATGAGATCGGCGACCGCATCGTCGAGGGTCTGGAAGGGGTTGACGGGCAGGATGCCCTCCTCGACGTACTTGAGCAGGAACCCGCCCTCCGCGTCGTCGCGGCTGTAGCCGAACGTCATCTGCGTCAGGTCGTTGGTGCCGAAGCTGAAGAAGTCCGCCTCGCGGGCGACCTCGTCCGCGGTGAGCGCACCGCGCGGCACCTCGATCATGGTGCCGAACTTGTAGTCGACGCTGACGCCGGCCCGCTCCTCGACCGCCTTGGCCTCCGCCTCGAGCAGCGCCCGCGTCCGTGACAGCTCGTTCACGTGGCCCACGAGCGGGATCATGATCTTGGCGATGGGGTTGCCGCCCGTCTGCTTGACCGCGATCTGGGCGTTCAGGATCGCCCGCGTCTGGATCTTCACGAAGTCGGGGATCATGAGCCCCAGGCGGCAGCCGCGCAGCCCGAGCATGGGGTTCTGCTCGTGCATCGACTGGATGATCGCGAGGAGCTGTCGGTCCTCCGGCGTGGCGGCATCGCCGGCCCTGGTGACCTTGACGAGCTGCTCCTCGAGGTTGGGCAGGAACTCATGGAGCGGCGGGTCGATGAGCCGGATGACCACGGGCAGGCCGTCCATCGCCCGGAAGATGCCCTCGAAGTCGCCCTGCTGGAGCTGCTCCAGCTGCGCCATCGCCGCATCGAATCGCTCGACGATCGCGGCGTCCTCTGCGGAGAGCGTCTCGCCGGCGTCGCGCCGCGCCTTGGCACGCGTCGCCTGGTGCGCGATGAGGATCGCGCCCCGCACGATCTCCAGCCGCTCACCCTCGCGGAACATGTGCTCGGTGCGACACAGGCCGATGCCCTGGGCACCGTACGCGCGGGCGCGCTCGGCCTCCTCCGGCTTGTCGGCGTTCGTCCAGACCCCCATCCGGCGGATCTCGTCGGCCCAGCCGAGGATGCGCTGGAGGTCCGGCTGATCCTCGAAGCGGGCAGCCACCGTGGGCACCGCACCCTGGTAGACCTCGCCCGTGGAGCCATCGACGGAGATCCAGTCGCCCTCGGCGAAGGTCAGCCCCGACTCCGAGCTCCGGGCGCTCTTTGTCCGATAGTCGACCTGGAGCTCGGCGCAGCCGGCCACGCAGGGCTTGCCGATCTGGCGTGCCACGACCGCCGCGTGGGAGGTCGCCCCGCCCCGGGCGGTCAGGATGCCCTGGGCCACCGCCATGCCATGGAAGTCGTCCGGGCTGGTCTCGATGCGCACGAGCACGACCCGCTCGCCTCGCTCGACCCACTCCACCGCGGTGTCCGCGTCGAACACGGCACGACCCACGGCGGCACCCGGCGAGGCATTGAGCCCCTTCGCGATGCGCGGCGCGGCCTTGAGCGCAGCGGCATCGAACTGGTCCCGGAGGAGCTGGTCCACGTGCGCCGGCTCGACGCGGCCGACGGCCTCCTCCTTGCTGATGAGCCCCTCCGCCACCATGTCGCTCGCGATGCGCACGGCCGCCGCGGCGGTCCGCTTCGCGGAGCGGGTCTGGAGCATGTACAGCCGACCCCGCTCGATGGTGAACTCGAGGTCCTGGACATCCCGGTAGTGCTGCTCCAGCTGCTGGCCGATGCGCTGGAACTCCCCGAAGACGGCGGGCATGTCCGTCTCCATCTGGGCGATGCGCGGCGCGGTGCGGATGCCCGCCACGACATCCTCGCCCTGGGCATTGGTGAGGTACTCCCCGAAGAGCACCCGCTCCCCGGTGTTGGGGTCACGCGTGAACGCCACGCCCGTGCCCGAGTCATCGCCCATGTTGCCGAAGACCATGGTCACCACGTTGACCGCGGTGCCCAGGTCATGCGCGATCTTCTGGCTGTTGCGGTAGTCCCGCGCGCGCTTGCCGAACCAGCTCGCGAAGACCGCCTTGATGGAGAGGTCCAGCTGCTGATACGGGTCGGACGGGAAGTCCGCGCCGGTGTCCGCTCGCACGATGGCCTGGAAGTCGGCGACGACCTCGCGCAGGTCCGAGGCGGTCAGGTCCGTGTCACCCGTGACACCCCGCTGCGCCTTCTTGGCGTCGAGGGCGTGGTCGAAGCGCTCCGCGCTGATGCCCAGCACGATGCGCCCGAACATCTGGATGAAGCGGCGATACGCATCCCAGCCGAAGCGCTCGTTGCCGGTGAGCGTGATGAGCCCCTGGAGGGTCTGCTCGTTGAGACCCAGGTTGAGGACCGTGTCCATCATGCCCGGCATCGAGAAGCGGGCACCCGAGCGCACGCTCACGAGGAGCGGGTTGGCGACGTCCCCGAAGCCCTTGCCGGTCTCCCGCTCGACCTCGTGGACGGCCGCCACGACGTCATCCCAGAGCCCGACCGGCAGCTGCTCGCCATTGGCGAAGTAGTCGTTGCAGGCCTCGGTGGTGATGGTGAAGCCCGCGGGCACCGGCAGGCCCGCGAGGGTCATCTCGGCGAGGCCAGCGCCCTTGCCACCGAGCAGGTTCCGCATGGAGCCGTCGCCTTCGGCGCGGCCGCCCCCCCACGCGTAGATGTAGCGCTTGGCAGCCTGATGGGCACGCTCGGACGGTGCCACGGTGTCCGACATCAAGAGGACCTCCGGAGACTCGCGCGGCCCTCTCCCCCGGCCGCGGACTTGTCGATGGTGACGCCCCGATCGTACCATCCGGCATCGGTCGGGCTCGCGCATGTGCGGGCCGGCAAAGGACGACCGCGACCCGGACGCGCGTCCCGCGCAGACGCCACGAAGTGGACACCGGCCCGCGATGCCCGCCGCCACGATGGGCGCTGACGCGCACGGGCGAGGAGCGCGGGCCGTCCGCTCGGGTACCATCCATCCCGACGGAGACCACAGGGGGCATCCCAGCACATGACCGCGGTCGACACGCGCCCCATCGCCGAGGGATCGGCCCGCTACAACGCCGTGCTGACCCAGCGCGAGGACCTCACCGATGCGCTGGCCATCTTCCGGCTCAAGTTCGATGGCGACCCCGTCGACTTCGAGCCCGGCCAGTACCTGACCATCGGCGTCGAGAGCGACGGCAAGCTCATCCAGCGACCGTACTCCACGGCCAGCTCACCCCTGGACGCTGCCGACGGTTACGACTTCTACGTGCGCCTGGTGGAGGGCGGCATGTTCACGCCACTGCTGTGGCGGCTCCAGCCCGGCGCGCGGATGAGCATGAAGGGGCCCAAGGGCAAGTTCGTGCTGTTGCCGGATGACGACCGGCGACACGTGTTCATCAGCTCCGGCACGGGCATCGCGCCGTTCATCTCGATGATGGAGACGCTCCGGCGCCAGGGGGCGCCGCGCCGCGCGGTGATCCTCCACGGGGTGAGCCATGTCTCCGACCTGGGCTATCGGGAGCTGCTGGAGGGGTGGCAGGCGAGCGGCGCCTACCCGGTCATCTACGTGCCCACCGTGTCCCGGATCCGCGAGGAGCGCAACGCGGGCTGGACGGGGCGCGCGGGTCGTGTCGAGACCATCCTGAACGAGGTCTACGACGAGCTCGAGCTGGGCGTGGATGACACCATCTCCTACATCTGTGGCAACCCCGACATGATCCTCGCCGCGGAGGAGACGCTCGCGGGTCGAGGCTTCCCCGAGGAGCAGGTCCACACGGAGCTGTACTGGCCCAAGGGCAAGGCGCCGGTGGGCGCACGGGGGGCCACGCTCCCCGCCTGACCGCCGGTGGCGCCCGACCTCGGACGTGTGCGCCAGGTCGTGGTGACGCGTCTGACGGGGGACCGCGTGCGCGGGCCGGTGGCCGTACGCGCGATCGGGTGACCGCGCCCGGTGATCCTGGACGCGATCGGGTGACCGCATGCGTCGTCAGGGACCGAGTCGCGCCTGCACCATCCCCGGACGACCGCGCTCCTGGAGCTCGTGCAGGTCGGCACGCATCCCGGCCTGTTGCAGCACGATGCGGTCATAGGCCTCGATCGCCTGGGCGAGACGCATCTCGGCGGCCGGCGTGTACATCCCCGCCTTCCGGAGACGATCGAGCTCCGAGCGCGCGAGTGCCACCTCGCCTGCGGCACGCCCCTCGGCGTGGACGAGCGCCCGCAGCTGACGGGCCGTGAGCCGCTGGAGCGTCGCGAGCTCGGTGGCGAGCCCACGGCGCCACGCGTCCACCTCGTAGGGCATGGCCATGTAGTCGTGGTGGGCGGTGCGGGACTCCTGGAGCGCGGCCGCCTGCTCCGCATCCGCGATGGCTCGCTCGGGCGTGCCGGGCTGTGTCGCATCGACGCGCGCCTGGGCGGCCACGACGCCATCGGCGGCGAGCCGGAGTCGGGTCATCACCGCGTCGTGGGTCGCCGCTCCCTCGCCGAAGAACGCCTGGAACACGTCCGCGGCCTCCCCGAACGCGGGCGAGGTGACATCCATCGGCTCCGCCGGGCGCGTGCCCGCGTTGGCCTCCTCGGCCGCCCGCACGGCATGCTCGGGTGGCTGGTTGTTCGCGTCGGTGGCATACAGGGTGGCGGTCGTGTCGGCCGCCATCACGCGCAGCGACCGGAACACCTGGAGCGCGTGACGCGCCTCGTGGGCGAGGCTCCCCGCGAGGTGCGCGAACTGGGCGGGTGTCAGGGTCGGGCTCATGAGGTACGCCAGGTCCACCTGGATGACGAACGTGTTGGGTGAGAACGAGGCGTTGCCGGGTGGCAGGGCCGCACCCTGGAGCGGTACGTGTGGCAGGCCGGTCCCCTGGAGGGTCTGGTTGAGGATCTGCTCGAGCCGGGCCCGGCGCTGCTCCGCGGTCCGGAGGTGCGGCAGCTCGTCGAACACCGGCGCGTACGCCCCGGCGATGCGATGGGCCCGCTCGTCGGCCGTGGCATGCAGCCGGAACGCCTCCGCGCTGGTCAGCGTGCCCGTGGTCGGGCCGCCCGGTGCCGCCGCCATCGAGCGTTCGTCCGGTGTGGTCGTGGTCGCGTCCTGGGCGGTCGGGCGCCTGGGCGTCGACGGCTCGTCCCGGGTCGTCGACGGTGTCTCCGTGTCGGCCGTGGCGCTCGTCGCCTCGGGGGCGGGCTCGGAGATCGGCCTGGCCCGGCTCCGGCGCGGGGTGTCCGGGACATCGGGCAGTGCCATGGGCACCCGGACCGGCACATCGACGTCGACATCGACGTCGCTGGTGGGACTGGCGTCCGGGCGGGTCACGAGCGGGTCGCGGTCGGTGGCGGACGACGGGCCCTCACCCTGCCCACGAGCGCGCGCGGTGGGTCCATCCGCGCTCCCCTCGGTCGTCGTCCTGCCCCGGCGTGCGGCACGTGCCGCCCTGACGCCGGTCGTGACGCCGTGCTGGGCGAGCGCCGTGGTCTGGCCCTCGAGCCCCAGCCCCGTGCCGAGATCCTGGCCGGTGACGACGTTCGTGGCGGTGGTCGTGAGGACCTGCTCCCCTTCCCACATCGCCGCCTTGCCCGCAGCGCCCGCGACCTTGCCGGTGAGGCCCGTGGACAGCCCGGTCCGTGCGGCATAGCCCGCGACCTTGGCGGCGACCGGCTTGAGCACCCCCTCCGCGAGCTTGCCGCCGGCCGCGGCACCGAGACCGCTGCGCAGGTCCATGAGGAACTCGTCCGCGGAGTAGTCGTTCCCCTTGAGCACCAGCTTGGTGCCCACGGTGGCCATCGTGGCGCGGATGGCCATGATGACGACCGTCCCCTCGCCGAGGGTCACGATGGTCGTCACGGCAAGGACCGCGAGGTCCACGAACTCGTCGAAGGCAGCCTTGGTCGCCTCCTTGTAGACGTCGAGGTTGCGCTCGAGGCGAGCCCCGGCGCGACGCATCTCGGCGAGGGCCGCACGCGCCGCCGCGACATCGGGTGGCGATCCACCGAGGGCCCGCGACGCGGCGATGTTCGCGTCGGTGATGTCCGTGTCCGCGCGGTCCACGAGCGACTTCTCGATGTTGCCGACCCAGTCCCGAGCGCGCGCGAACGCACCCCGGTTCTGGATGACGGCTCGCTTCAGGGCGAAGCAGCGGGCACCCAGCCACTGTCGCTCCTCCTCCAGCCGCGTGGCCTCGTCCGCCGTCTCCGAGTGGAAACGCCCGCCGCCGAGCAGCACCAGGCGCTCGAGATGCTCCTGGCGGGCCTCGTCCCGGTCCAGGAGCTCCGCGAGACGCTGCTGCTCCGGGGTCCCCAGCAGGTCCGTGTGCAGCGACCGGCCGGTATTGGCCTGGTACTCCGCGGCGATTCCCAGGATCGCGGGGCGGTCCTGCCGGCCGAGGACGGTGCGCACGCGGGCCATGTCCTTGGGCGTCCGACGCAGCGCGAGATCCAGCTCGCGCCACGCGGGCAGCGAGCCCTCCGACTCCAGCAGCGCGCGGTTGCGCTCCTGCTCCACCGTCGTGATGCCGAACAAGGCCTCGATGCCCAGCGCCTGGTCGAGGGTGCGTTTCGTGTCATCCGCGTCGAAGCGCTTCCGGAAGGCGTCGTAGGTGCTGGCCGTGGTCGCGATGAGCAGCTGCTCCGCGAACGGCGCGAGGTCCGGCTGACGCGTGACACGCTCCACGACGATGCGCCGGGCGACGGTCCGCAGGTGGCGCAGTGCCGCTTCGAGGTCGGCGTGCTTGAGCGTCCCCTCGACATCGGCGCGGGCGAGTCGCGACGCGAGCTCGCGCGCCTCGTCATCGACCGCGATGGCCTGGGCGACCCGGTCCCCCTGGCTGGCCAGCTCGGACCGGAGCGTGACGCCGGGGGTCGAGCCCGCCTGGTCGAGCACCTTGCCGAGATGCTCCCGCCCGGACGCACGATCGCCACCCGCGTCCTGCTCCCCGGCGGCCGCGATGCCCGCGAGGCGTGCCTCCACCCTGGCGCGTGCCTCGCGTCGCTGACGCTTGCCCAGCTCACGCGTCGCGAGGTCCGCGGTGGTCGGCCCGAACAGCCCGTGGTTCGCGGACTCCAGCATGCTCGCGGCGGTGTCCACCCGTCGCTGGCGCGCGAGGTCCGACTCGAGCGCGAGGCGGTCCGCGGTCACGTGGTCATCGATCCAGGTCGCGGCCACCCGCGCCACATCGATGCCCTTGAGGCGGGACGTGAGGTCGAGATACAGCTCCGTGCGATACAGCGCCAGGTACTGGCTGGCGAGCGCCTGCCGCTCGGCATTCGGACGGCGGATCATGGCGATCGCCTGCTCGCCCTCCTTGCGCTCGATGTGCCGTCGGATGGTGGCGGCGTCCGCACGCGTGCGGTTGACCTCGGCCGTGGTGCGCTCGCGCTCCTGGTCCGCGGTGACGTGGGCCGTCGCGGCTGCGGCGACCTTCTCGCCCAGCTCGTCCGCGATGTCATCCCGGCCCAGCAGTCGCGCTGCACCCGCCGCGAGCGCGCCGACCGTCGCCCCGGTGGCGGCGGCACGCTCCGGGTCGGCGGGCGCCACGGCGGTCCCGCCGAGCAGGTTGAGCACCCGCTGTCGCTCCAGCTGGCCGAGGCTGGTGCCCATGGTCGCCTCCGTCATCATGCCGAACGTCGGGGGCAGCGACTGCTGGCCGGTGACCACCCAGCGCAGGTCCCAGCCGGTGCGGCGGCGATACTCCTCGCGGATCGCTCGGCCATCCCCGGGCGTGAGGTCGGTGAGTGCCTCGATCATGAGGTCCATCGAGATCTCGAAGCGGCCCAGCACCGGGTTCAGGAGGATGGCCCGCTGGATGGTGTCGACGCGTGCCCGGGGATCGACGTCCGTGACCGTGGGTACGTGGGCACGCGGTGGTGCCCCAGGTGCCGCGGCGGGGTCGGCAGGCGTGGCCTCCATGACCACGGGCGCATCGGGCGCCGCGACGAGCTGCGCGACCGCCTGGTTGCCGGCCAGTCGCTGGAGCGCGGCGAGCGGCGGCGGCGGACGCGCGACGTCAGCCGGCCGAGCCGGTGCCGGCGTCGCGACCGTGGGTGCGGCCTCGTGCCGGGCGCGGTCGTGCTGTGCCACCACCCGTCAGCGTGTGGGTCGTCAGGACCGCGGACACGTGACACCCGGGGGGATCTTGGGGCGATGATCCCTGCCCGTTGGGGCACCGCACATGCGGTCGAGCACCCGCAGCGAGCGGGCCCCTGCCCGTGAGCGAGGGCGCGCTGGCCGCAACGCCCGCCTCGGGCGCCCCAGCGCACGCTACGGGCGGGACGCCTCCAGGCGGTCCATGATCGCCCGCTTCACCCCTTCGACAGGGATCCGCTCCTGGGTCATCGTGTCCCGATCGCGCACCGTGACCGCGCCGTCCTCGAGCGACTCGACATCCACGGTGACGCACCATGGCGTGCCGATCTCGTCCTGTCGACGGTAGAGCTTGCCGATGGCGGCCGTGTCGTCATAGACGGCCATCATGTCCCGCTTGAGGTCCGCCTTGATGCGGTGGCACAGCTCGACGATCTCGGGGCGCTTCTTGAGCAGTGGCAGCACGGCCACCTTGTAGGGCGCGAGCTGGGGATGGAGTGCCAGTGAGACGCGCTTCTCGCCCTTGACCTCCTCCTCCCGATAGGCGTCGATGAGGAAGGTGAAGGGCGCCCGATCCGCCCCGGCCGCGGTCTCCACGATGTGGGGCACGAAGTGCTCGTTGGTGACGGGGTCGAAGTACTCCAGGTTCTGGCCCGAGGCCTCCTGGTGGCTGCGCAGGTCGAAGTCCCCGCGGTCGTGGATGCCCTCGAGCTCCTTCCAGCCGAACGGGAACCGGTACTCGATATCGATGGCCTTCCGCGCGTAGTGGGCCAGCTCGTCGCTGGCATGCTCACGCAGGCGCAGTCGCGCAGGATCGGCGCCGTACGCGACGTACCAGTCCCAGCGACGTGGCAGCCACTGCTCGAACACGTCCGCCGCCGCGTCCGGTCGCACGAAGTACTGCATCTCCATCTGCTCGAACTCGCGCATCCGGAACACGAAGTTGCCGGGCGAGATCTCGTTGCGGAAGCTCTTGCCGATCTGGGCGATGCCGAAGGGCAGCTTGCGACGCATCGCCTGCTGGACGTTCCGGAAGTTGACGTACGAGCCCTGGGCGGTCTCGGGTCGCAGGTACACGACCGAGGCGTCGTCCTGGACCGGGCCCATGTACGTCTGGAACATCAGGTTGAACCGGCGCGGGGCGGACAGCGGCCCACCATCGTTGGGGCACGTCAGCCCGAGGCGCGTCACGATCTCCGGGTCGCGCAGCTCGGTCTGGGTCAGCGACTCGCCGCCCGGCAGCTCATCGAGCCGATACCGGCGCTTGCAGGTGGCGCACTCCACCATGGGGTCGCTGAATGACGCGACATGGCCGGACGTGACCCACACCTGGGGCGCCATCAGGATGCCCGCATCGAGCCCTTCGACGTCGTCCCGCTCCTGGATCATGGCGCGCCACCAGGCGCGCTTCACGTTGTTCTTGAGCTCCACGCCCAGCGGCCCGTAGTCCCACACGGCGTTGATACCGCCGTAGATCTCGCTGCTCGGGAAGATGAAGCCGCGTCGCTTGGCGAGCGACACGATGGTGTCGAGCGCAGCGACGGACGGACCCGGGTCCTCCCCCGGATCCGCGGGGTCGATGGGACGAGGCATGGCGACAGGGCTGGTCATCGTGGTCGGGGACTCCTCAGGGCGCCGGCGGTGGCAGGGCCGGTCGTGCTGCGGCATGGTACCCGAAGCGCCTGGCCCTGCTCGGCCTGGTCCGGTCGGTCGGCAGGTCGCCGACCGTGTCCTCGCGGGACACGAGGACCCCGGTCCGGATGGCCCGGACCGGGGTCAGCTCAAGCGACGTGCGGCCGGGGTCGGCCGCTCCATGGCGTGCGCCTAGATGCCGTGGTAGTTCGGGCGGCAGGACTGGGGATCACCCTGGTTGCCAAGGACGTACGTGTTGCCGGACGTGCCCAACGTGTGACGGTACGCCTCGATCTGGCCCTTGACCTTGCCCTCGACGTTGGTCTTGGAGCCCTTCTTGTAGAAGAACAGCACGATCTGGACGCGATATCGGGACGTGTTCCGGGGCACCTTGTAGGTGGAGGGCCCGAAGAACGCCACCTGGGTCTGGTTGGCCTGCTTCTTGACGATGCCGCTCTTGAAGATGGTCACGAACTTCTTGTCGGCGATCGGCGGCCGATTCTCCTGGATGATGTACCGGTAGCCGACCCACGTCTTGGTGGGGTACCAGCCATGCGTGTGGAACTGCCGGACGGTCACCTTGTCGATCCGGTCGTTCTGCGCACCCGACTTGTCCACGTACTTGCAGACGGCGCCCGGGCTCGCGAACTCGTCATTGATGGTGTAGAAGCCGGTCTTGCCGGTGTTCTGCTTCTCGATGAAGGCGACCGCGGGCTGCGCGGTGAGCATGAGCGACAGCAGCATCGCTGCCAGCACCACGGAGCGATGGATATGCCTGACCACGTGGGCCCTCCCAGCTGAGGCGCACGTCGCCCGGCGTGGGGATCACGGCTCGGCCGGGACGTGCCGTGCCCATGATGCGCCGGAGCGGGGCAGGTGTCACCCCCCCCCGCTCCGTTCGTGGACCCGTCGCCCCCGGATCCACCGGCGCGTCGCTCAGTACTCGGGCAGGCAACGGCCCATCTGGACCACCGAGCTGTCACCGTAGAACGAGCGGTAGTACTCGGTCCGGAGCCGCACCGAGCCCGCGACCCTGGTCGTCGACCCCGGCTTGTACCAGCGGATGACCACGATGGTCCGGAAGTGATAGGCCTTGTTGGTCTGGATGAGGTACGAGCGGGCGGTGAACGCGGCCGGCGTGGTGGGGGTCGCGGTGCGCTTCTGGAACCCGGACACGTGGACGTTCGTCCAGCCACCGGACCCGCCGACCTTGCGCGACCGCTGGACGATGAATCGCCAGCCGACCGTGCGGGTGCCGGCCTTGGCGAACACGAACGGACGGTTGACCGTGATCCGGTCGAGGTCGTTGCCCTGGGCACCGGGCACGGCGAGGTCATAGCTGCAGGTGGCGCCTGTGGCGTTCACCTGGTCGCTGTAGCTGTAGGAGCCGATGCTGCCCTTCGATGAGAGTGTCTGGTGCCCGAGGGCCGGCGTGGCAGCCGCCACGATGGCCAGGGTGGCGGTCGCGAGGGCGAGCCGGGCGGATGGACGGATGCGCATGACGGAGCCTCTCGTGGGAGCGTTGGGGAAGTCCTGCGGTCGTGGCCCGACCGCACATCGGTCGTGGCCCGACCGCACATCGGTCGTGGCCCGACCGCTCATGGAAGGCTAGGCGGCGATCGCCGCGCGTCCCATGGCCGTGGGTCGTGATCGGATCTCGGCCGTCCGCGCCGTGCCGGCTACGTCATCCGTCGCAGCGTGCCATCGGGGCCCGCCGTCGGGCCGTCGTTCAGCCGCGGATCTCGTCGAGGAACGCGAGCGATCGAGCCTCCCGGTCGAGCACGTGGCGCACGAACCGACGCATCAGCCGCTCCACCTCCGCTTCCACGGCCACGGGCAGGCGGAACGCGGCGATCGCCTCGATGTCCAGCCGTCGATACGCTCGCAGCACCTTGAGCGCACCGAGCGACAGGTCGCTCACCTCCGCAGGTGGCGGCGGATGTCGCTCGCACAGCAGGCCGCCGAGCCCGGGTGCCCACCGGAAGCGCTCCAGCTCGTCCGGGACGCGATCGCACTCCACGCACCGCTCCACCTCCGGGCGCACACCCAGGGCGTCGGCGAGCTCCATCTCGTACCAGCGCGCCACGCGGTCCGGCGACATCCCGTCGTCCAGCAGCTGGAACGCGCGCCGGAGCAGCGCGTAGACCGGATAGGCACCCGCCCGTTCCTCGACCGCGCGTTCCGCGAGCTCCCCGATGTACCACGCCGTCGCCGTCGATCCCAGGTGGTCCCGGAGCCGGAGCCACGCCTCCGACACCTGCGCCTGGGTGACCACGTCGAACGTCCGACCACGCGCCAGCAGCAGCTGGATCTCCGCGAACGGTTCGACCGTCCCGCCGATGCGACTGCCCGGTCGACGGACCCCCTTGGCGATGACCCGCAGCTTGCCCTCGTGGGGCGTGAGGATCGTGAGCACCCGGTCCGCCTCACCCAGGTCGAAACGCGACAGCACGATGCCGGGGGTCCGATACGTGCGCGGGGCGGGCATCGCCGCAGCGTACGCCGCGCGGCGAGGTCGTGTGGTGACGCGGGGCGCGGGCGTGGAGACGATCGATCACCATCGATGGACGCCCTGGGCGGCCACGTGGCCTCTGGGGACGGTCGCGGCCGAGTCGGGCGGTGTGCCATGCGTTCGTGGTCACGTTCGACCAGCCACGCTGGACGATCGACATCCTGCGGGCGGTCGTCAGGGCTCCTGGGTCAGCCGATCCGCGGCGAAGGGCGGTCCGGCGTCCATCGATCGTGGACATCCGTCAAGGGACATCGGGATCGTGACGGGGGGCAAGCCGGCGCCTACCGGGCCGGTGCGTGCCCGGACGCGGCGGCCCGTGCCGGGCAGGGCGACGAGTACCGGGCGAGGCGACGCAACGCCCCGGAGTACCGGCTCGCGCGCACCCACACCAACTTGCTAACGGGAGGTATCATGTTTCCATCGTGATGACCTCCTCGGAGCTGGACCTGCTCATCGCCGACACGGAGTCGGAGATGGAGCGTGTCATCGCGGCTGCCGAGGATCCCCAGACGACCGAGCTGTACGCCTGGATCAGGTTCCACCTCGGGCTCGACCGGGACGCGTCGCGGGGCAAGCGCCTCCGACCGCTGCTGGGGCTCCTCGCCTACCAGTCCATCGCGGGCGAGCACCAGCGCGCGCTGCCGGGTGCCGCGGCCGTGGAGATGGGCCACAACTTCAGCCTCGTCCACGACGACATCCAGGACGGCAGCCCCGAGCGACGCCACCGCCCGGCGCTCTGGGCGACGACCGGCATCCCCCAGGCCATCAACACGGGCGACACGCTGTTCACGCTCTCGCGGATGGCGCTCCACCGCCTGACGAGCCTGGGCTTCCCGGACCACACGGTGCTGGCGCTGATGCGCCTCTATGACGAGACCTGTCTCGCGCTGTGCGAGGGGCAGTACCTCGACATCCGGGCGTCGGAGGGCGGCGCACCGATGTCCGTCGAGGGCTACCTCGACATGATCGGGCGCAAGACCGCCGCGCTCATCGCGGGGTCGGTGCAGGCCGGCGCGATGCTCGCCACGGAGGACGCGGCGATCATCGAGGCGTATCGCAGCTTCGGCTGGGCGCTCGGCATGGCCTTCCAGATCAATGACGACCTGCTCGGCATCTGGGGTGACGAGGGCGCCACCGGCAAGCGCGCGTCCGACCTCGAGGCCCACAAGCGGACGCTGCCGATCCTCCACGCGCTGGAGCACGCACCCGAGGCCGACCGGGCACGCCTGGTGACCATCCTGGAGACGCGCGATGTGTCGCCAGCGGCCGCCGACCAGGCGCGCGCCATCATGGAGCGAGCTGGGTCACGGACGTTCACGCAGGGTCGCGCCGCCGCGTGGCGGGACGAGGCCATCAGCCAGCTGGAACGCTCGGGCATCGTGGACGGCGAGGCGATGCAGCGGTTGGACTCCATCGTCCGCTCCGTCATCGCCGCGTAAGCGCGTGGCCGGGCGCGGCCATACGGGCGTTGGCCCTGCGCTCACTCGCTCACGCACCAGGAGGTGCGCTTCGCTCGCGTGCTCGGGCCGCCTTCGCCTGACCACGCCGGGCCACGCGCCGGATCCGGGCACGGCCATCTGACCTGCGCCACGACCCTATGCGGCGGCGTCGGCTCCGTCGCCCTCGGGGAGGTGACGCACGGCGAGCACCTTGTCCACGCGGCGACCATCGGTCGCCTGGACGGTCAGTGACAGCTGGTCGCCCAGCTCCACGACATCGCCGGTCCGGGGCACGCCCCCGATGCGGTGATAGATGAGCCCACCGACCGTGTCGTACTCCTCGCTGTCCTCGGCCAGCCGCTCATCGAGGCCGAAGTGCTCCAGGAGGTCGTCCACGGAGGCCCGGCCATCGACACGCGCCTGGAGCTCGTCGAGCGGCACGATCATGGGCTCCTCGGTGTCGTACTCGTCCTGGATCTCGCCCACGATCTCCTCGAGCAGATCCTCGATGGTCACGAGACCCGCCGTGCCGCCGTACTCGTCGAGCACGATCGCGATGTGGACCCGCCGACGCTGGAGGTTGTGGAGCAGGTCGTCCACGCTCATGGATTCGGGCACGAACAGGGGCGCCCGCACGAGTCGCCGGACCGGCGGCAGCTGGTCGACACCCTTGAGGTACGGCAGCAGGTCCTTGGCGTACAGGATGCCCACGATGTTGTCGATGACGTCCTCGTAGACCGGGATGCGCGAGTGGCCACCGTCCACGAGCGTGTCCACGATCTGGTCGAGCGTCGCGCTCACGGGGAGTGCCACCATCGAGGTCCGGGGCACCATCACCTCGTGCACCTTGTGCTCGCCGAGACCGAGCACGGCGCCGATCATCTGCTCCTCCTCGGCCTCGAGGACGCCCTGCTCACCGCCCTGCTCCACGAGGATCATCAGCTCCTGGGGGGAGATGCGGTCGCGGTCGGTCTCCTTGACGCCGAGCGCTCGGGTCACGGCGCTCGTGACCCGCTCGAGGAACCAGACCACGGGCGCGAAGATGCGCCCGATGACCTCCACGGGGCGCGCGAACAGCATCGCGTAGCGCTCCGCATGGGCGAGCGCGAGCGACTTGGGGATGAGCTCGCCGAACACGACGGTGACGAGCGCGATGCCGATGATGACCACGAGGAACGAGACGACGCCGGCGGCAGAGCCGATGATGGGGAAGAGCACCGCCTGCAACGTCGCGGCCGTGTTGGCACCCGCGAAGCCGGCGGCGAGGAAGCCGATGACCGTGATGGCGACCTGGACCACGGCCAGGAACCGACCCGGCTGCCGGACCAGCCGGTCGACCCGCCGGGCGCCCTGGTTGCCCTCGTCGATGAGCTGCTGGAGCCGGCTCCGACGGACCGTGACGAGCGCGATCTCCGCCGCCACGAACAGGCCGTTGAGCACGATGAGCAGCGCGATGATGAGGAGCTCCGCGAGCGCACCCATCAGGTGGTCCTCGTCCGGTCCGGATCGACCTCGGCGGTCTGCTGCCTGGTCGCCGGTCGCGCCGGCACACCCACCACCACCTGGCCCGGCGCCACGTCATGGGTGACCACGGCACCGGCGCCGGTCATGCCTCCCTCGCCAACGGTGACCGGAGCCCGCAGGATGGTGTCCGAGCCGATGAACGCCCGGTCGCCGATGACCGTGCGGTGCTTGCGCTGCCCGTCGTAGTTGGCGGTGATGGTGCCGGCACCGATGTTGACGTCCTCACCGATCTCCGCGTCACCGAGATAGCTGAAGTGGTGCTGCTTGGAGCGTGCGCCGAGGGTCGCGGCCTTGATCTCCGCGTAGTTGCCGACCTCCGCGCCGTCACCCACGCGGGCGCCCGGCCGGAGATGCGCGAACGGCCCGATGCGCACGTCATCCCCGACGGTCGATGACTCGAGCACGCTCGCACGCACCAGGCAGCGCTCGCCGACCGTGCTGTCCACGAGCGTGGTGCCGGCACCGATGCGCGTGTCGCGACCCACGACGCTGGTGCCGAGGATCGCGACATCCGGCTCGAGGATGACGTCCTCGGCGATCCGGGCGCTCGTGTCGATGATCACACGCGCCGGGTCGACCATGGTCACGCCCTCGCGCATGTAGGCGTCGTTGATGGCACGCCGGACGATGGTCTCCACCTCGGCGAGCTGGACCCGGTCGTTGATGCCCGTGAGCGAGCCGTCATCGGGCAGCATCACGGCCTCCGCGACCTCGCCATCCGCGCGCGCCAGCTCCACGAGATGGGTCAGGTACAGCTCACCGGTGGTCGGCGACGGCGGCACATCCGGCAGCCGGCGACGCAGCCATCGGGCATCGAACGCGTACAGCCCCGCGTTGATCTCGTGGATCTCCTGCTCGTCCTCGGAGGCGTCCTTCTCCTCCACGATGGCGAGCACGGTGCCCTCCTCGTCCCGGAGCACCCGCCCGAGGCCCGTTGGGTCGATGGCCTCCACGCTCGCGAGCACCAGCGCGGCATCCAGCTCCCGGCGGATACCCAGCAGCGCGGTCACGAGGTCCGCCGAGACGAGCGGCACATCGCCGCTCATGACGACCACCTCGCGCACCGTGGCGGGCAGGACCTCGAGCGCGGCACGCACGGCGTCCCCGGTGCCTCGCTGCTGCTCCTGGACCGCGAAGTCCGCGACGCTCTCGAATGCGGCCCGGACCTCCGGCACCGCCGGCGACACGACGACCAGGGGTCGACTGCCCGTGGCGCTGACCGCAGCATCCAGCACGTACTGGAGCATGGGCACACCGCACACGGGATGCAGCACCTTGGGCAGCCGGGAACGCATCCGGACCCCCTTGCCCGCGGCAAGGACGACGGCGACCGGAGCCGGTCTGGCGACGCTGGTCACACGCGTGCCGCGTCGCCGGTGGTAGGTGGGGGTGTGTGCGCCATGGAGTGGCGAGACTGTACGGGCGGGCCGGTCACGGTGTCAAACCCGACCAGCCCTCCCCCAGGCTCGGGAGGTCCCTACGAGCGGACGGCGATCGCCTCGATCTCCACCCGGGCGCCCTTCGGCAGGTCCTTCACCGCGAACGTCGAGCGGGCCGGCGGGTCATCCGTGAAGAACCGCGCGTACACCTCGTTGAAGGTGCCGAAGTCCCCGATGTCCGCGAGGAAGCAGGTGCACTTCGCGACATCCGCGTAGGACAGGCCAGCGGCCGACAGCACGTTGCCAAGGTTGGTCAGCGCACGCTCGGTCTGCGCCGCGATCCCGTCGGCGAGGTCGCCGGTCGCGGGGTCCGTGCCCAGCTGTCCGGAACAGTACACGGTGCTGCCGGTGTCGATGGCCTGGCTGTACGGGCCCAGGGCGGCGGGCGCGCCGTCGGCGGCGATGCGGATGCGGGTCATGTCCCCTCCTCGATGATGTCGATATCGGGAGGATACGGCGATGTGGACGCGGTCGCCGCGATCCGCGCGCCACCATCGGCGAGCCTCGCACGGCCCAGGACATCGGCGGCGTCGGATGCGGCCAGCGGGTCCTCGTAGAGCGCCACGAGGGTCGAGCCCGACCCCGTGAGGAGGACCGGCCGGTCGAGGGCACGTTCGAGGTCGTCCCGCCACCCCTGGAGCATGGGCCAGACGCTGACCGCGGCGGGCCACAGGTCGTTCGCGTCCCGCAGGCGATCGGCGAGCCCCGTGATGGTCGATGGGGTCGCCCCGGCACGGAGCTCCGCGGCGAGCGCATCGATGACGGCCGTCGCGGACGTTGCCGGCGGGACGGACCCGGTGGACGCGGCAGACGTGGCCGTCAACCGGTCCCAGGCCCCGAACACGGCCGGCGTGGTCATCTCGACCGGCGGTGTCACGAGCAGGACGCCGAGTGGCTCGATGGGCGGCGGCAGGGACTCGACCGTCTCGCCGATCCCGGCCACGAGCGCGGCGCCCGCCGCCCCCACGAAGAACGGCACATCCGCCCCGATGCGCGCCGCGACCTCCCGGAGCGCCAGCGGCTCGAGCGCGCCGGGGGACGCGAGGGCGAGCAGACGGAGCATCGCTGCAGCGTCCGAGCTGCCACCCGCGAGCCCGGCCGCCATCGGGATGCGCTTGTGGAGCCGGATGGCCACCGGGTCGACATCGATGCCCCGCACTCCGGCCGCCGCCCGGAACGCCGCCGTGGCCCGGAGCACGAGGTTGCCATCGACCGGACAGTCAGGGGCGCCCTCGATGACCAGGTGGTCGGAGCCACTGGTCGGTCGCACCGCCAGCTCGTCCGCGAGCGCCAGGCGCAGGAACACCGAGCGCAGCTCGTGATAGCCGTCCGGGCGCACACCCGAGACCGCGATGCCCAGGTTGACCTTGGCGGGTGCCGTCGTGCGCATCATGGGTCGGCAGGGCACGTCGCGGCGGGGTCGGGCGTCGCGGCGGGGTGGGACGCCGTCACCGCGCGGGCATCCGGCACGAGCGTCGCGGCGGGGTGGGACGCCGTCACCGCGCGGACGTCCGGCACGAGCGGCCGTTGGGGCGGGCCGCTCATCCGCGACGCGGGTCGAGAGGCCCGAGCGCGGCAGCCAGGGCCAGCCACTCCTCCACCGAGAGGGTCTGGGGGCGTCGGTCGGGTGCGATGCCCACCTCGGCGAGCGCCCGCGTGAACCGCTCGCGACCCACCTGTGGCAGCTGCCGAGGCAGCACGTTGTGGAGCATCTTGCGACGCTCCCGGAAGCCCGCCTGGACGAGCCGCCACAGATCCTCCTCCGCCGCGGGATCGAGCCGCCGCGGCCGGGTGACGCCCGTGATGACCGCCGATTCCACGGACGGCGCGGGCTCGAACGCGCGACCCGGCACGACGCGCACGACGCGCACGTCCGCGTGGTACTGCACGAACACCGAGAGATAGCTCATGCCGCCCGGCGGTGCCGCGATGCGCTCCGCGACCTCGCGCTGGACCATGAGCGTGAGGCGTCGGGGACGTGGCTCGTGGCCGAGCACCAGGTGGAGCACCGGGCTCGTCACGTGGTACGGCAGGTTCGCGACGAGGTCCCAGGGGTCGCTCACGAGCGTGCCCAGGTCCATGTCGAGGATGTCGCCGTGGACCAGCCGCAGCCGTTCGATCGTCGCGAAGCGCTCCTCGAGATGGGCGGCGAGCCGGTCGTCCAGCTCCACGGCGGTCACCGATGCGCCGGCCCGCAGCAGGGCCGCGGTCAGGATGCCGATGCCCGGACCGACCTCCAGGACCGGCACCTCGGATCCCGCGCCGGACGCCTCGATGATGGCCTCCAGCACCTCGCCGTCGACCAGGTGGTTCTGGCTGAGGCGCTTGCGCGCCATGAGGCCATGGCGTCGGAGATAGCGTTCGATGGCCTCCGGACCCAGCCGGGCCGGCTCCAGCTCCGCGAGGGGATCGGGGGCCTGGTCGACGGCGCCGCCCGGGCCCTCCGCCCGGCGACCGATCTCGCGATCGGTCATGCGGCCGGCTGGGCGAGCTTCCACGAGGGCCGAGCCTCGAGCGACTCGTCCGCGCGCGCCCCCGCCAGGAAGCGTCGATGGCCCGCCGCGCCGATCATCGCGCCGTTGTCCGTGCACAGCCCCGGCCGCGGCACGATGAGTGGCACGCCCAGGGTCGCGGCACCATCCGCGATGCGATCGCGCAGCACCCGGTTGGCGGCCACGCCCCCACCCATCACGATGCATCGGGCACCCCGGTCCGTGGCCGCCCGGATGGTGCGGGTCGCGAGCACATCCACCACCGACTCCTGGAACGCCCACGCCATCTCGGCCACGACCGTGCGTGGCAGCTGTGAGCCGTCCGGCTCGTCATGCTCGGGGTCCCGGCCCAGCTCCCGGCTGACGGCCCGCCGCACGGCGGTCTTGAGGCCGCTGAAGCTGAGGTCACCCGTGTCGCCCATCCAGGCGCGCGGGAAGCGTCGGTCGTGGGCGACCGCCTCCGCGGCCGCCGCCATGATCGATGGCCCGCCCGGATACGGCAGACCCAGGAGTCGACCGACCTTGTCGAAGGCCTCCCCCGCTGCGTCATCCACGGTCTGGCCGAGCAGGCGATACGTCAGGTGATCGGTCATCTCGACGAGGAACGTGTGCCCGCCGCTGACCACGAGCGCCACGAGCGGGAAGACCGGCTCCGGGCGCTCCGCCTCGTCCGGGTCGAGCAGCCACGCGGCGTACACGTGCCCCTCGAGATGGTTGACCGGCACCAGCGGCAGACCCGTCTCCCAGGCGAGGGTGCGCGCCATCGAGATGCCCACCAGGAGCGAGCCGGCGAGACCCGGGCCCTGGGTGACCGCGATGCCATCGAGCGCCCGAAGATCATCGACACCGGCGACCCGACACGCCTCGTCCAGCACCGGGATCATCCAGCGCAGATGGGCGCGCGCCGCGACCTCCGGCACGATGCCGCCGGTCCGGGCGTGGAGCGCGACCTGGCTCGCCACGACGTTGGCGTGGATCCGGCGTCCGTCCTCCACGATGGCCACGGATGTCTCGTCGCAGGAGCTCTCGATGGCCAGGAGCCGGGTCATCGGGTGCCCTCCGCACGGGTCGGCGCACCGGGCGGCCCGTCCGACGCACCGTATCGATCGGTCATCTCGACCATCGTGCGGCGCATCACAGGCGACCCGAGGGGCTCGGTGGTCATGATGAGCGCGTCCTCGCCGTTGTCCGAGTAGTAGCGCGGCCGGACCCCCACGGGCCGGAAGCCGAAGCGCCCGTAGAGCAGTCGCGCGGCCTCGTTGCTGAGTCGGACCTCGAGCGTCGCCACGCGGGCGCCCGTGTCGAGCGCGAGATGCATCAGCGCGAGCATCAGGCGACCACCCACGCCCATGCGTCGGACCGCCGGATCCACCGCGAACGAGGTGACATGCGCCTCGTCGATGAGCATCCAGACCCCGCCGTACGCCACGATGCGCCCATCGAGCCGCGCCACCAGGTAGCGCGCCATCCGGTTCGTCTCGAGCTCCTGGCGGAACGCGTACGCCGGCCAGGGCACCGGGAAGCTGGCCTTCTCGATGACCTGGACCTCGGGGATGTCCTCGACGGCCATGGCTCGGATGTCGAGCGTCAGGGGCGGGTGGGCGACCATGTCCCCTCCACCCGGATGGCCTCGGTGTCGGCCGCTCCGTCGGTCGCGATGCCGCGGGGCATCGCGATGTAGCGCGGCACGAGCGTCGCGGGGTCGGCGAGGTCGCCGTCGGCCAGACGCCGCGTGAGCACCTCGAGGAGCGCCGTCGGCAGGCGGTCCAGGGCGGCGATGCCCAGCGCGACCGCGGATGGCGCGCCGGTCCCGACGAGCGCCGCCTCCAGGGCGACGACGGGCGGCGCGCCGGCATCCACGTCCACCGCCACCACGGGCCGGTCCGCGACGAGCGCGCCGAGGTCCGCATCGGGCGGGACGAGCCGTGGCTCCGCGCCCGGCAGCGCGAGATAGTGGTCACGAGCACCGGCCGGCAGCAGCACCGCGAGGTCGTCCATGCCGGGGTCCAGCGGGGAGCTGCGGGCAGCGCGCCGGATGGTGGTGTCCGTGGGGAGTGCCACGAGCGGGATGCCGCGCCGCCAGGCGATGGTCTTGGCCGTCGCGAGCCCGGCCCGGAGACCCGTGAAGCTGCCTGGCCCGATACCGACGCCGATCGCGGTGACGTCCTCGATCGTGGTCCCCAGGTCACGCAGCACCTCGTCGATGCCCGCGAGGACGGGGGTGCCACGGCCGGGCACGATGTCCCGGACCCTGGTGGCCGTCCGGGCCGGATCGCCGGTGCCGGCGGAGTCGCCGGTGCCGGCGGGGTCGCCGGCGACCACGATGAGCCGGCGCGTGGCGCTCTCGATGGCGAGATGGGTCACGCACCGGCCTCCCAGGCACGGGCGCGGTCGAGATAGCGCACGTAGCGTGGTGGTGCCTCCAGCTCCAGCCAGCGGACCTCGTCCGTCGGCCCCGCGGCCGGATCGTCGAAAGGCGTGGCGTCATCGGCCAGGGCCGAGGCGTCATAGCCGGCGGACTCGGCGTCGGCCGCCAGCGCCGGCTTGTCCTCGGTCGCCCGGAGTCGGATCCCCAGGTGCTCCGGCGCCGCATCGGGCCCCAGTCGGTCGGCCCACTCCGTGAGCGTGACGCCCAGGTCCTGTCGCTCGTCGAGGAGCCCACCCTCGAACGCCTCGCCGGCACCTGCCAGTCGATACAGGTCCTGGTGGAACAGCGGCAGCCGGCCCTCGTACTCCGCCATGAGCGTGAAGCTCGGGCTGGTCACCGTGTCACGGACCCCCAGCCCTGCCGCGAACCCCTTGGCCAGCTGCGTCTTGCCCGCGCCGAGGGTCCCCAGGAGCTCGATCCGGTCGCCGGCCTCGGCCACGGCCGCGAGCCACGCTCCGAAGGCGCGCGTCTGGGCAGCGGACGAGGTACGCACGCGGATCGTGGTCCGGGGACGGGGCGGGGTCACCATCACAGGGTACCGAACCGGCCGTGCTCCGGCCGGACCGCGACGAGGGCGCCGCTATCCCAGCCGCTCGAGGTCCGGGAGGGGCACCACCGTCCGCCGCACGGGTCGATCCACGGTCCCCGGGAACACGACGTGCGCACCGGGCAGATACGTGCCACCCGGCCGACGCACCGTGCCCGCGAGTCCCACCAGCCGACCGACGCTCGCGGTCCCCTCCCCCGCGGTCACGCGCACCGCGTCCTGGGTCCAGCGACCACCCGCAGGCGCGGTCCCCGGCGGCAGGACCACCATGCGCGCCTCCGGAACCACGGCCACGGGATCGCCGGTGGAGGCCGCCACGAGCGTGTCCCAGGCGCGCACCGGGATCGGCCGACGTCCGAAGCCGTCGAGCGCGAGGATCGCGAACGGGGTGGTGGCGTGCAGTGCCGCCCGCTGGCGCTCATCGGACTCATCGAGCTGACGCAGCTCCCGGGCGACCACGCCGCCACACACGATGCCCGCCACGCCGATGGCTCGAGCGCGGGTCAGCGCCTCGATGTCCAGGCGAGCCCCCGCGACCAGGATCGCCCCGGCGGCGCCGATATCGATCGCGCTCGCCCGCAGCTCCTCGTCCGGCCCTGCCACGCCGATGATGAGCCTGCCCAGGACGGGTCGGCCCCAGCCCACGGGCCCACGCAGCCCGAGCCCCGTGGCCCGCACCACGATGCGGCCCGGGCCGAGCGCCACGACCGTGCCCGCGACGGGCGACAGGATGGTCGTCGGCTCCCGCGCCACGACCGCGTGGGCGACGCGGTCGGCACCCACGTACAGCAGGGTCACCCGGTCACCGGGTCGCACCTGGGGTCGCCCACGGGCCGTCAGGAGCTGCTCGATGTCCAGCTCCGCGCCGGGCACCAGGTCCGTCGGCTCACCCCGCAGCGGGATGTCGAGCCGCACCCGCTCCCGCGGTCGCTCGACGAGCGGCTGGCCGGGACCGACCGCGTCCCCCTGGGACACCAGCGCCCGGTCACCCGGCCACAGCCGCAGCTGGAGGTCCGGGTCGAGCAGCGGCCCGGGCGCGAGCGGCACGAAACGCCACCCGTCGGACACACCGGGCATCGGCTGCTGGGGGGTCACCGAGCGCTCGGGGCTCATGACCGGGGTCCGCTCCATCGGCCGACGCTCACGGCTCGGCACCCCAGATGGGACGCTCCCATGCCTCGAGCAGCGCTCGGCGTCGCTCGGGCCGGTCAGGCAGCCGGAGCGGCACGTCACGAGTGTCGACGAGCAGGCCGCCAAGACCACCCGAGACCTCGAGCGCCACGCGCCGCGACCGCAGGCCGAGGACGCCGCCCTCCCGTCCCTCGAGCTCCAGGTGGGCAGGCATCCCCGGTGGCAGGTCCACGAGATGGAGCCCGCCGGGTGCCAGCTCGACCTCCTGGCGCGCCAGGCGGCTGCTCACGCGCAGCATCGCGGGGGTCCGGCCGGTGCTCCGTCCGTCGCCCACGATGACCACGCTCCCCAGGGGCAGCAGCGCATCGTCCAGCAGGTCCACGAGGAGCCGACGCCGATCGCCGTCGTCGGGCAGCGCCCCGATGGGCCCCAGCAACCGGGCATGGTCGAGGAACAGCGGCCGAGCGCCCGGTCGCCGCATCCCGTCGGCCACGGCGAGCGCCGCGGCCGGGGGTGGTACCGCCGCGAAGGCGCCCCCGGCGCAGATGAGCATGTCGCCGACCGGCGGTGCACCACGGTCCGTGTCACGCCATGCCTCGTCCAGCCGGCCCAGCGCGGCCCGGAGCGCGGCGGAGCGCAGCCGTGCGCCATCGCCCGCCACGTCTCGCCAGGGGGCGATGCGCAGGTTCCGGAATCGGTCCGCGAGCGACGCCGGGTCCGCCCGCAGGGTGGACCAGCCCACGATGCCCTCCAGCAGCTCGTCGTGGTCGAGCGCCTCCTCGGGCACCAGCGCGGCATCCGCGACCACCAGGCGACGCTCCACGCCACCGGGTCCCGCCACGACCCGCACACCCCCGGAGTGGCCGATGTCCACGGCCTCGATGCGTCGGTCGAGCAGCTGGGCCAGCGTCGCCACGGACGCCCCGATGACCCGTCGTCCGTCGGGCAGCTCCCCGTCGGTGTCGGCAGGTCCGGGGAGCGCGGCGCCCGACAGGAGCTCATCGAGCACCGGGTCGTCCCCATCGAGCGGCGCGTCTGCCGGCGGCAGCGCATGGACACCGGGCCCCTCGAGCGTCGGCCAGTCGCCCGGGCCGCACACGAGCAGCGGCAGGTCCGGGCGCTGGGCACGGACCGCGGCGAGCAGTGGCAGCAGACGGGCTCGCAGCCGCTGCTCCTCGTCGGAGCGACCCGCCGCAGCGACCGCGAGCGCATCGAGGTCCGGATCGAGACACGCCGCCACCGCATCCAGCGGGTCCAGCTGGCTCCCCAGCACGCGTCCGGTGAGCCGCCAGCCGCGACCACCGAGCAGCCGACGCAGGTCGGTCGCCGCACGCTCGCTGGTGGCG
The DNA here is from genome assembly GCA_019637815.1 of Chloroflexota bacterium. Lineage (GTDB taxonomy): Bacteria > Chloroflexota > Limnocylindria > Limnocylindrales > CSP1-4 > JAFMJV01. The sequence goes on along the minus strand of JAHBUZ010000008.1, from coordinate 27,805 downwards.
ACGCACAACGCCCGACGCGGCCCGCGCGTGACGCTCTCCAGGCGCGCCCAGCGACGCCATCCGGCGACGGGGTCGAGCAGACCGGGCTCGACGGCCTCGACACGCAGCACGAGATCCTCGAGCATCGCATCGACCTCTGCGCCATGCGGGGCGATGCCCGTGGCGAGCAGTCGGAAGCGACCCTCGAGCGGCGCGATGAGCGAGACCGCGGTGGACGCGGTCCCGTGGTCGATGGTGAAGAACGCGAGCGTGCCCGTGCTCACCGGCTCATGGTACCCGGGGCTCCCGGATGGCCCCGTCATCCAGGATCAGGCGTCGAGGACCTGGTCCTCGTCGACCTCCTCCAGGCGCTCGATGAGCCGTTCGATGCCCGCATCATCCGCGAGCACGCGCTGGGCCTCCTGGAGGTCGCCGCCGAACAGGCTCCGCAGGACGGGATCGAAGAACAGCATCGCCTGGCTGCCGAGCGGCCCGTAGGCACGGCTCGACTCCAGGAACAGCAGGCATGGACCGGTCAGACCGCGCAGCTGGATCTCCCGGGCCACGAACTCGACGAGCTCCTCTCGGCTCGCCAGGTCCTGCAACCGTCCCGTGTTCATGCGCAGCCTCCCCACCCACGGACGCGTGACAGCGACCGGATCCGGTCAGGCATCGATTCTCCTCGCAGCATCGACCGGGTCGCGGCACCCGGTCGGACGGACCCTCGGACCCGGTGGTCGCCCCCAGAGCGACCGATGCATCCGGTGATCATCACGACCACGATCCCCGGACGAGGGTCTCGCCGGTCTGCGTCCGCACGCCCAGAGGACCGACGGGCGCATCGTACACCCGGGTCAGGCGCCGCGCCATGCCGGTGACGACCTCCCACGGGATCGTGGTGCGCCATCGCGCCAGTTCCCGGGCATCGATGACATCGCCGCCCTGTCGACCCAGCAGCACGACCTCGTCGCCGGCACGCACGTCCGGCACGTCGGTGACATCCAGCGCCAGACCATCCATCGCGATGACCCCCACGATGGGCACGCGCTGGCCCCGCAGCAGCACGGGCGCGCCGGACTGGGCGCGCGGCACACCGTCACCGTAGCCCACGGGCAGTGTCGCGATGCGCGACGGGCGCTGCGCGACCCAGGTACCGCCATAGCCCACGCGGGTGCCCACCGGGGCCTCCGCGACCCGCAGGATGCGCGCCACGAGCCGCATCGCGGGTCGGATCCCCGGCAGCGGTGCCAGCTCGAGGCCGGCCAGATCGGGCTGGATGCCATAGGCGAGCAGGCCCGGTCGGACACGATCGGCGGACGTCCCGGTCCCGGTGAGGACCCCGCCGGTGGCGGCGAGATGCCAGCCGATGGCCGGCACATGGTGGCGCGCCATCGTCAGTGCCGCGGCCAGCGTGCCTGCCTGCGCGTCGGTCGTGGCGGCGTCCTCGGGCGTCGCGAGGTGGGACCAGACGGCACGCACCTCGATGCCCGGTCGTGCCAGCTCCCGGAGCGTCTCGTCCAGATCGGGGAGTGGCACGCCCATGCGCATCAGCCCGGTCTCGACCTCCACGTGGACCACGAGCGGTGCGACCCTCGCGTCGCCCGACCAGGCGCCGGCCAGCGCGCGTGCACCTTCGAGCGCGGACACGACCACCTCGAAGCGAGCCTGCGCGGCCTCCCCCAGGTCGCCGGGCAGGATCGGGTAGAGCACGAGCACCGGCAGCTCGACACCAGCGGCGCGGACCGCCCGCGCCTCCTCGAGCGTCGCGACGCACAGGCCGTCCGCGCCACCCAGCGCGAATGTACGAGCGGCGACCTCGATGCCGTGGCCGTACGCGTCCGCCTTGACCACCGGCCAGACCGCGGTCGTCGGGCCCACGCGCGCCCGGATCGCGCTGATGTTGCCGGCGAGCGCGTCGGTGTCGATGCCCAGCCATGCCGGTCGGGTGAGTGGCGGCAACCCCGCCTCGTGGAGCTGCACCTCGATGGGTGGTCTCATCGAGGGCTCGACGGCGCGGAAGGCGCCAGGGTGTGCGGACGGTCCAGGTCGTGCATCGGGCTCATCGGGGCGCAAAGCCGATGCGCCGGTCGCCGGTCCGACGTGTGAGGTCACGACGCGCGAGCGGCAGCTCCGCGACGAGGTCCGACGCGAGCAGCCCCGCGTCGCCGATCCGGTCACGGACCCGCTCCCCTGCCGCGGCGTGCAGGTACACCCCGAGACAGGACGCCTCCCACGTGGGCACGCCCTGGGCGAGCAGCGACGCGATGACGCCCGACAGGACATCCCCGGTGCCGCCCGTCCCCAGCGCCGGGTTGCTCACCGGCGAGACCGCCACCCGGCCGTCCGGTGCCGCCACCACGGTACGGGCGCCCTTGAGCACCACGACCACGCTCCAGCGACCCGCGGCGGCGATGGCGCGCTCCTCGCGCTGAGCGTCGTCCGCGCCCACGGGCGCCCCATCGAGCCGGGCGAACTCGCCGGGGTGGGGTGTCACCACGCACAGCCGGACACGTCGCTCCCACCACTCCTCGATGGCCGCGAGCGATCGCAGCGCCGTCGCGTCGATGACCGCGGGCGCGGGCACGCCCTCCGCGGCGGGACCACCCTGCTCCGCAGGGGTGCCGGCACCCTCCAGGAGCCGCAGCACGAGCCGGTCCGTGCCCGGTCCCGGCCGCAGGCCGGGACCCAGGATCATCGCGCGATGAGCATGCCGGGCGATGACCAGGGCCGCCGCGTCACCATCGACCGAGCCGGGATCGGTTTCCGGGAGGCCGAGGCTCATGAGCTCCGGGACGCGGCCCACGAGCATCGGCTGGAGCGATGCGGGCAGCGCGAGCGTGGCGAGTCCGGCACCCATGCGCAGCGCGGCCGTGCCCGTGAGGAGCGCCGCGCCCGCCCACTCGAGCGAGCCGGCCACCGCGAGCACATGACCGAAGGTCCCCTTGTGACCGTCCGCGGGGCGGTCGGGCAGGAACGACGCCACCAGGGAGGCATCGAGTCGCTGACGCGACCGGCGAGCCACCCGATCACGGGTCATCGACCGACCGCCCCGGCCGGACCCGAGCGACCGATCATCGATCGGACCCCGGCTCGTCCTCCGTGGCGCCGGTGCCAGGGCCCTCGTCATCGGACCGTGCCACCGAGGTCGCCGAGCCGCCCTGCTCCAGGTCCCGCAGCCGTCGGATGCGCGCCATGAGCTGCCGCTCCCGGTCGTCCAGTCGCGCCTCGATATCCACCGGGAACACGAAGGTGCCGCCCTGGGTCCGGATGCCGAACGCGATGGCGATCGCGTACTCGCGTTCGTGGCTGATGGACACCGCGATGCGCTCCATGCCCAGCTGGTCCGCTCGCACCTGGGCCCGATCGTGGAGCCGGACCGTGGGCTGACCCGTGGGCAGGCGCACGATCTCGATCTCACGCCAGCCGACACCCCGGACACCGAGACCGAGCACCTTGCTCACGGCCTCCTTGGCGGCCCAGCGTCCCGCGAGGTTCTCCGGCCGGTTCCGGACATAGGCGTGCTCGGCGTCGGTGAGGATGCGTTTCGGGAACCGATCACCGAACCGGGCGAGCGCGTCCTTGATGCGCTCGACGCGGATGATGTCGATACCCAGCTCGGTGGTGCCCGGCGGCGCGTCCATCAGGCGCGCGGCCGCCCCGTCGCGCTCATCCGACCGTGACGCTCCTGGCGAGGTCGCGGGTGCGTGCCGGGACCTCGGTGCGTGTCAGGCTCATTCGACCGTGACGCTCTTGGCGAGGTTGCGGGGCTGGTCCACGTCCGTGCCCCGAGCCACCGCCGTGTGATACGCGAACAGCTGGAGCGGGATGATGGCCAGGATGGGGCTCAGCGCCTCGATCGTGTCTGGCACCCACAGGATGTCATCCGCGAACTCCCGGATGGCCTCGTCGCCACGCGTCGCCACCATGAGCACCCGCGCATCGCGCGCCCGGCCCTCCATCACGTTGCTGATGAGCTTCTCCTGGAGCACCGATCGGGTCGCGATCGCGACGAGCGGCACCTCCGCATCGAGCAGCGAGATGGGGCCGTGCTTCAGCTCGCCGGCGGCATACCCCTCGGCGTGGACGTAGCTCACCTCCTTGAGCTTGAGCGCGCCCTCGAGCGCCACGGGATACGTCACACCGCGGCCCACGAACATGAAGCCGCGCGAGTTCACGTAGCGTCGCGCGAGGGCCGCGGCAGGTGCTGCCAGCTCGAGCGCCTCAGCGGCCTGGTCGGGCAGCGCCCGCAGGGCTCGTACCAGATCGGCCTCGTGCTCGGGGGTCAGTCGGCCGCGCAGCTTCGCGATGGCCGCCGCGAGCAGCACGAGCGTGGTCACCTGGGTCGTGAACGTCTTGGTCGCCACGACCGCGATCTCCGGCCCGGCCTGGAGGAACAGCACCGCGTCCGACTCGCGGGTGATGGCGGAGCCGACCGTGTTGGTGACCGCGATCACGGGGCAGCCCGCCGCACGTGCCATGCGCACCGGGGCGATGGTGTCGGCCGTCTCGCCCGACTGGGTGACCGCGATGACGAGGGTCCGGGCATCCAGCGGCGGCGGCCCGTAGCGGAACTCGGAGCCGATGTCCCAGCGAGCCGGGATCCCGGCCCACTCCTCGATGAGCCGGGCACCGATGGCCGAGGCGTACGCGGCGCTGCCGCAGGCGATCAGCTCGACCCGGTCGGCCGCCCGGATGGCATCGGCGACGGGCGCCAGCTCGTCGAGCCGCAGCTCGTCCTCGTGGAGCCGGCCCGCGATGGCCGAGCGGATGGCCATCGGCTGCTCGTGCATCTCCTTGGCCATGAAGTGCTCGTAGCCGCCCTTCTCGGCGGACTCGACCGACCACTCGATGCGGTGCACCGGCCGGTCCACCAGCCGACCCTCGAGGTCCGTGATGCGCACGGCGCCCGCATGCAGGTCCGCCACGTCACCTTCGTCGAGGAACACCACCCGGCGCGTGTGGGCGAGCACCGCGGCGACATCGGAGGCAAGCAGGTTCTCGCCCTCGCCCAGACCCACGATGAGCGGCACGTCATGACGCGCCCCCACCAGCCGGTCGGGCTCGTCCCGATGGAGCACCGCCACGGCGTACGCGCCACGGACCTGGCGCAGCGCGATGCGCACCGCGTCAGCGATGTCACCCGCGTACGCCTCCTCCACGAGGTGCGCGATGACCTCCGTGTCGGTCTCCGAGTCGAACGCGTGGCCGCGCGCCAGGAGCCCGTCCCGGAGCTCCCGGAAGTCCTCGATGATGCCGTTGTGGATGACCGTGATGGCGCCCGTGCAGTCGACGTGGGGGTGGGCGTTCAGGTCGTTCGGGCGGCCATGGGTCGCCCAGCGCGTGTGGGCGAGACCGACCGCCGCCGCGGGGGTCGCATCGACGAGCGCCGTGCGCAGGTTGGCGAGCTTGCCGGCCCGCTTCTCCACGAACAGCTCGCCGGCGCCCGTGACGAGCGCGATGCCCGCCGAGTCATAGCCTCGGTACTCCAGCCGTGACAGGCCCTCGAGCAGGATGGGCGCCGCGTCACGGGGCCCGATGTATCCGACGATGCCACACATCCGGCGGACCTCCCTGGGTCAGGTGGGCTGGTTGAGTCGGTTCGCGGCGAGCGATGCGAGCGCATCGGCGAGCTCCAGGACCCGTGATGCGTCCTCTCCCTCGACCATGATACGCAGCGCCGGCTCGGTGCCCGATGGCCGCACCAGGACGCGCCCTCGACCGGTCAGCTCGGTCTCCGCGTCACGCACCGCCGCGACCAGCTCCGGGTCTGCCTCCCACTGGTCCTTGAAGCGCACCGGCACCGCCCGCTGCTGCTGCGGGAACAGGGGCACGTCCCGGGCGAGCTCCGAGAGTCGCCGGCCCGTGCGGGCCATGATGGACAGCACCTCGAGCGCGGTGACGATGCCGTCACCGCTCGTGCTGTGCTCCCGGATGATGACGTGGCCGCTCTTCTCGCCACCCACGCCGGCACCCGAGACCAGCATCGCGTCGAGGATGTACTTGTCACCCACGCGGGTGCGCTGCACGCGGCCGCCGGCGCGCTCCACGACCGCGGCCAGTCCGCCGTTCGAGAGCACGCTCACCACGAGCGTGGCAGCGCTGAGCGCGCCACGCGCCAGCCGATCGAGCGCCACGATGCCCAGCAGCTGGTCACCGTCCACGACCTGGCCCAACTCGTCGATGGCTACGCAGCGATCCGCGTCACCATCGAGCGCGAACCCCACGTCCGCCCCCTCCGCGGCGACCATGGCTGCGAGCGCACCGGGGGCCGTGGCACCACAGCCGAGGTTGATGTTCACACCGTCCGGACTCGCGAAATGGACGCTCACCCGGGCACCCGTGGCTGCGAGGATGTCCGGCGCGACCGGGCCCGCCGATCCGTTCGCACAGTCGAGCACCACCCGCACGTCGCCCTTCGCCTGCGCGGCGAGACCCAGCCGATGCGCCCGATACCGGTCGAGACCTGCGCGGGCGTCGATGTCCCGGCCCAGCTCGGCGTTCGTGGGGCTGGGCAGCTCATCCGCCCGCCAGAGCAGCGCCTCCAGCTCGTCCTCGGCGCGCTCGTCGAGCTTCATGCCCGCCGCGTCGAGCACCTTGAGGCCATTGTCATCGGCGGGGTTGTGGGAGGCGGAGACCATGACACCCGCCGCGTAGTCCAGCTCCCCGGTCACGAACGAGAGTGCGGGCGTGGGACAGATGCCGAGGCGATGCACGTCCGCCCCCATCGAGGTGGCGCCCGCCACGAGCCCGGCGACCAGCATGTCCCCCGACCGACGCGTGTCCTGGCCCACGAGCAGCGGCCCGCGGCCGGTGAGCAGCTGGACCGCGGTGGCCCGCCCGAGCGCGTAGGCAAGGGTCGGCTTGAGGTCGACGTTGGCGATGCCCCGGATGCCGTCCGTGCCGAACAGCCGGGTCACGGCGCGTCCAGGGAGGACAGCGGCTCGGGCGTGGGCGCCTCGGCGGGGGCCGGGCTTTCGCCGGCCGGCGCGCTGGGCACCTCCGAGGGCGGCATCGTGGCCGGCACGGTGACGCTGGGCACGCTGCTCGCCACGGGCGACGGGGTCGGCGCGGCCGCCACCTGGACCCGGATGGATGCGGGTGCCACGCCGAGCACCTGGAGCCCCTCGATGGCCTCGACCGTCACATCCACCTCATGCGTGCCGGAGCCCAGCCCGGCGACATCGATCCGAGCCACGATGGTAGCGGGGTCGAGGGTGTCGAGCGCGGGGAGCGGCCCGGCGAGGGTGACGAGCACACTCGGCGTCGACGGGGTGTAGACCCGGTTGCGTCGTGCACCGTCGACACGGATACCCGCCGCGATGGTCCGTGAGCCGACATCCGCCTCGACGACCAGCGTCACGAGCAGGTTCGCGCTGCCGACCGCGGTCACGTCCTCGGGCAGCCGGGGCACCGCGGGCACCTCGGTCGGGCCCGTGAGCCCGGTGATGTCGATGGGCTCGGTGGTGACCGACGTGAGCGCCGAGACGGTGGCGACCTCGCCGCTCACGGTGAGCGTGGTCGGCTGCACCGTCACGCTCGTGAGCCGATATCCCGATGCGACCTGACCGGTCAGCGTCGGCACGACGGGCAGGGTCACATAGCCCAGCTCCCGGGCGACCTCGATGCTCACGTGCACGCCCTGGGGCAGGATCTCGATGCCCGGCACGGGCGCGCCCGTGTCGTCGATCGCCTCGAGGTCCACGTCCTGCTCCACGTTGAGACCGCTCGCGTCGACCGCGACCCGCGCCACCACCGACTGGACCGCGGCGACCCGGGAGCTGGCGCCCCGCAGGATGGCCGTGGACGGGCTGACGACCGGTGGCCCCAGCGCGAGCCCCGGTGGGACCGTGCCACGGTCCACGGTGACCGTCATCGGCCGCGTCACGACCTGGTCCACGCGCAAACTCACCGAGCGGGGCGTGAAGTCCACGACCTGGACGCGCGGATCGAGCGCGGTCACCCGGACCGGCACCGTCACGGCCGGGGCGCCTGCCGCCGGTGTCACGTGACCCAGGTCCACCGACGCGGTGAACGAGCCGTTGGCGAGCGCCACGGCCGCCTCGATGGGCGCCCGATACCGGATGTTGGTGACCGAGCCCGGCAGGTCCAGCACCGCGCCGCCCTGGGGCGGGTCGAGGATCTCGATGGGCACATCACCGGGCCAGCTCCGGTCGTTATCAGAGAGGGTCACGCCGCCGTACAGCACGAGCGCGAGCCCGATGGCGCCGAGCTTGAGCGGCCAGTCGCTCAGGAGCAGGTCGATCCAGCGCCTCATGTGGGCGGCACCACGGGATCGCCGGGCGGGACGCCCGACGGCGGGGAGGCGGCGCCCGGTGTCGCGACGGTCGGGGCCGATGCCGTGCCCGCCGCCATGACCGGGGCCGGCGCGCCCGACGTGGTGGCTGGCGCGCCCGACGTGGTGGCCTGGGCCGGCGCCGCAGCCGCGGCCGGGCTGTTCGTCGGTCGCCGATCCGAGCGACGCCGCAGCACCCGTGGTCGCTTGCCGCGCGCGAACGGCGCGCCGAGCGCGGAGATGCCCGCCGCCGCCCGGTGCGCACCACCCGTCGGTCGCAGGAGTGCCACGAGGCCGGTCCGCAGCCGCTCCTCGTCCAGGTCACGGATGACCCGTCCGCGCTCGACAAGGCTCATGCCGCCCGTCTCCTCGCTGACCACCACGACCACCGCATCGGTCTGCTCCGTGATGCCGATGGCGGCCCGATGCCGCGTGCCGTAGCGCTGTTGCTGGACCGAGATCTCCGAGAGCGGCAGCACCGCGCCCGCGGCGAGGATCCGGTCGCCGCGCACGATGACCGCGCCATCATGGAGCGCGCCGCGGGGCATGAAGATGGAGTCGAGCAGCTCCTCCGAGAGGTCGGCGTGGAGCATCACGCCCGTCTCGGCCGCGTCCTCCAGGCCCGTGTCCCGCTCGATGACGACGAGCGCCCCCACGCGCCGCGTCGCGAGACCCGCCGCCGTCCGGGCGATGGTGCGCGCGAGTCGCTCGGCCTGGCCGTCCGCGCCGGACGCGGAGAACGCCCAGCCCATCGATCCGACCCGGCCGATGCGCTCGAGCGCGCGTCGGAGCTCCGGCTGGAAGATGACCACGAGGGCGAGGAGGCCGACCACGGCGCCCGTCTCGAGGATGCCCGAGAGCAGCCGCAGGTCCAGCAGCTGGGCGACCGCGTAGACCGCGTACAGCACGATCGCGCCGATGACCAGGCGCACCGCACGGGTGCCCTGGATGAGGCTGAAGAGCCCGTAGATGAGGAGCGCGGTGAGGGCGATGTCGAGCACCGCGGTGGGCTCGATGGTGGTCCCGCCGACCAGGTCACGCAGCTGGTCCATGACCGGGCGGCCCTAGCGATCGGCCGGGCGGGCGCTCCCTGCCGGCATGCGCGCGTGGTCCATCAGATGACGTTCCCCGCGGCGAGCACCGCGAGTCGTGACTCGGTGGCCTGGTGGGTCCGCGCCAGCTCACGCACCCCGTCGCGGGTCGCGGGGTCGTCCACGAGCGTCAGCAACCGTGCCAGGAGCAGCAGCCGCTCCACCCCCCGGTCGCGCCAGCCACGCTGGAAGTAGATGCGGGCCATCTGGAGATGTGCGGGTGGCGCACCGAGCGAGACGCCGAGTGCGCGATGACAGGCATCGAGCGCAGCATCCAGCTGGCCCTGCTGCTGGTACCCGACCGCCGCGGCCACGAACCCCTGGATCGCCTGGTCCCCCTGGCCCTCACGTCGGGCGGCCTCCGCGGACGCGAGGAGCCGCTCCGGCCCACCGGTCCACGCGGCAGCCTGGGCGGACGCGCGCTGCTCGGCACGCTGTCGAGCCTGCTCCGCCTCCAGCTGGGCGACCTGCTGGGCGAGGTCCGCCGATTCGGTGCGCTTGCCGGCGGCCAGGAGCGCCGATGCCTTGCCGGCGAGCGCCTGGGGGTCCGTGGGCGCCCGGGCGAGCGCCTGGTCATAGGCCGCGATGGCCTCCTGGGCGCGGCCCATCTGGAGCAGCACCGCGCCCATGCTCACGAAGGGCAGCGGGCGATGGTCCGCGAGGGTCGCCGCCTCCTGGTAGTGCGCGAGGGCGTCCTTGTGACGGCCCTTGAGCATGGCGACATGGCCCTGCTTCAGGGCTTCCTTGTACCGTTCGAAGACCGGGTCGGCCATACCCGTAATGCTAGCCCGCGATGGGCGGAGCGTCGCGTCGCCGATGGTCGGCGGTGGGACGGGACTAGCGCTTGGTGTACTGGGGCGCCTTGCGGGCCCGCTTGAGGCCGTACTTCTTGCGCTCCTTCATGCGCGGGTCACGGGTCAGCAGCCCGGCCTGGCGCAGTGGCGCGCGGGCACCCTCGGGGTCCGCCTCGAGGAGGGCACGTGCGATGCCGTGACGGATCGCGCCCGCCTGCCCCTGGCTCCCGCCACCCTCGACCTTGATGTTCGCGGTGTAGCGGCCCTCGGTGTTGGTGACCCGGAAGGGCATCATGAGGTCCGTCAGGCTCACCGCGTTGCCGAAGTGCTCCTCGAGGCTGCGGCCGTTCACGACGACCTCGCCCTCGCCGGCGATGAGTCGGACGCGTGCGACGCTGGTCTTGCGGCGGCCGGTGCCCTGGAAGTACGCGGGAGTGGTCATGCGCTGGGAGCTCCTGTCGTCAGCGTCTCGGGTCGCTGTGCCTCGTGCGGATGGGTGGGACCGGCATACACCTTGAGCTTGCGCAGCTGCTGGACCCCCAGCTTGTTGCGCGGCAGCATCCCCTTGACGGCCCGGCGGATGACCTCCTCGGGCCGACGTGCGAGCAGGTCGCCGAGCGACTCCTCACGGAAGCCGCCGGGGTAGCCGCTGTGGCGGGCGTACTTCTTGGTCTCGAGCTTGTCACCGGTCACGATGAGCTTGCCCGCGTTGACCACGATGACGTGGTCACCGGTGTCCATGTGGGTCGCGTAGCCGGGCTTGTGCTTGCCGGCGAGCAGCTGCGCGATGCGCGAGGCAAGGCGACCCAGCGTCTCGCCGTCGGCATCGACGACGAACCACTGGCGCTCGATCTCGCTCGCCCGCGGTGTGTACGTCCTGGTCATCTCGTGCCTTCCCCTGTCACAACGTTCGTGCTGCGCCGGAGCGCCGCGTCTTGCCGGGGCCGCCGCGCGTCCCCGATGGATCGTCCATCATGCATCGCCCGTCGGGTCCCGGAGCACCACCCGCCTGAGACACAGGCCGTGGGGCGGAGCCACGTCTCCCGAGAAGGCCCGGCCCGGTGACCGCAGCGCGGCCTCCAGGTCCGACGCAGTGGCCGTGCCACGCCCGACGCGCAGCAGTGCCGCCACGATGCTTCGCACCATCTGGCGCAGGAACGCATCCCCGACCACGTCGACCGTGATCGTGCGACCGGTCCTGCGGACCCGGATCCCCGAGAGGGTCCGGATCGGTTGTCGATGTCTGCCGCCGAAGGCGGAGTAGTCGTGCCGGCCGACCAGGACCTGCGCCGCAGCGTCCATGGCCGTCACGTCCAGCCGTTCGCGGATGCCCAGGGCGTACCGCTCACGGAGTGGGCTCCGTGGTCCGTTCCAGATCGTGTACCGGTACTCCCGGCGCACCGCCGCTCGTCGCGGCGAGAACCCCGGTGGCACCCGGCGCAGGCGTCCGATCGCGACATCCGGCGGCAGCACCGCCCCGATGGCCCGACCCAGCTCCCGCACCGACATCCGTCGCCCCGACCAGGTGAATGCGATCACCTGCCCCGCGGCATGGACGCCGGCGTCCGTCCTGCCCGCCCCGGTGACCCGGATGGCCTCGCCACCACCGCGCACGCGGTGGAGCGCTGCTTCCAACTCTCCCTGGACGGTCCGCGCTCCAGGCTGGACCTGGAACCCGGCGAACCCGGTCCCGTCGTATTCCACCCGCGCGGCGTACCGCACGAGCCCACCCTCTCGGGCGGGATGCTCAGACGAGCTCGAGCTGGACGATGGGGGCACGATCACCGGCCCGAGGGCCGATCTTCGTGAGCCGGGTATACCCCGAGCTGCGGTCCCCATATCGAGCCGCGATCTCGTTGATCAGCTTGTCGATGACGAGCGGCTCGTCCGGCAGCTCGGCGATGATGCGCCGGCGCGAGGCGAGCGTGCCCTCCTTGGCGAGCGTGATGAACCGCTCGACCTGGCCACGCACCTCCTTGGCGCGGGCCTCCGTGGTCCGGATCTGCTCATAGCGCAGCACGGACACCACGAGGTTGCGATACAGGGCGAGACGGGGGCCGGTCTTGCGACCGAGCTTGCGCCCGTCGACACGATGGGCCACGGCTCAGTCCTCCTCGTCCTCGTCGTCGTCATCCTCGTCATCGAGGTCGACATCCGTCGCGCCCAGCGGCTCCGACTCGTCCCCGGTGATGAAGCCACGCATCCGGAGACGCTCCTTCATCTCGTCGAGCGACTTCTTGCCGAAGTTGCGCATGCGCAGCAGGTCCTCGTCCTGGAGCTGGAGCACCTGCCCCACCTTGACGATGTTGTTGCGCTTGAGCGAGTTGTAGGCACGCATCGGGAGATCGAGCTCCTCGATGGGCATGTCCAGCATGTTCTGGGGCAGGGTGCCCGGCCCGGTGGCCCCACCCGTGGCCCGCGCGAGCTGCTTGCCGGCGCTCGTGAACAGGCTGAACTGCGCGACCAGGATCTCGGCGGCGCGCGAGAGCGCCTCCTCCGGGGAGACGGTGCCGTCCGTCTCGATCTCGATGGTCAGCTTGTCGTAGTTGGTCATCTGGCCCACGCGCGTGTTCTCGACGTGGTAGTTGACCTTGCGGACCGGCGTGAAGATGGCGTCCACCGGGATGACACCGATGGGCATCTGCTCGGCGCGCTCGGCGGCGAGATAACCCACGCCGCGCTCCACCGTGAGATCGATCTCGACGGTCACCCCGTCCGAGTCGAGCGTCAGCAGGTGCTGGTCGGGGTTGACGACCTCGACGTCCGCCGACTCCTGGATGTCCGCGGCGGTCACGGCGCCCGCGCCGTTGGTCACGAGCTTCAGCTGGACCGGATGGCTGGCGTAGCTCTTGAGACGCAGCTTCTTGACGTTCAGGATGATCTGGGTGAGATCCTCCTTGACGCCCGGGATGCTCGCGAACTCGTGATAGACGTCACGCACCTGGATGGACGTGACGGCGGCACCCTCCAGCGAGGAGAGCAGCACCCGCCGCAGCGCGTTGCCGATGGTGACGCCGTATCCCGCGGCGAGCGGGCTGGCCTCGTACTTGCCGAAGGTCTCGAGCTCCTCGACGGGCTCGAGCTGGGCATTCTCCAGTTCGATCATGGGTGGGGGCTACCTCGAGTAGTACTCGACCACGAGCTGCTCGTTGAGCTCGAGCGGCATCTGGTCGCGGCGGGGCAGCGCGGTCACGTTGCCCGCCAGCTTGTCGGCGTCGACGGTCAGCCAGTCCGGCCGCTGCGCGCTGCGCAGGCGGTCCTTCGACTGCTTGAAGTACTCGCTGTTGCGGCTCGCCTCACGGACCTCCACCCGGTCCCCCTCCCGCACCTGGTGCGAGGGGATGGTGGTGGCGCGGCCGTTGATGGCGAAGTGGCCATGGCTCACCAGCTGGCGCGCCTGCGCGCGGCTGGTCGCGAAGCCCATCCGGAACACGACGTTGTCCAGGCGCGTCTCCAGCAGCCGCAGGAGGTTCTCGCCGGTCACGCCGGGCCGCTCCTCGGCGGTCTCGAAGTAGCGCTTGAACTGGCGCTCGAGGACGCTGTATGTGCGCCGGATCTTCTGCTTCTCACGCAGCTGCACGCCGTACTCGGACACCTTCCGGCGTCGCACGTTGTGCTGGCCGGGCGGCGTCGCACGACGCTCGAAGCCGCACTTGCGGGTGTAGCAGCGGTCGCCCTTGAGGAAGAGCTTCATGCCCTCCCGCCGGCACAGGCGACAGACCGGACCGTTGTAGCGAGCCATGTCGTCGGGTTCCTAGACGCGGCGCCGCTTGGGCGGGCGGCAACCGTTGTGGGGGATGGGCGTGACGTCCGTGATGGCGGTCACCTCGAGACCGGCGGCCTGGAGCGACCGGATGGCCTGCTCACGACCCGCGCCGGGACCCTTCACGAAGACCTCGACATGACGCATGCCGTGCTCCATGGCCCGCTTGGCGGCCCCGTCCGCGCTCAGCGCGGCGGCGTAGGGCGTGCTCTTGCGGGAGCCCTTGAAGCCGGCGAGGCCGGCGCTGCCCCAGGCGATGGTGGCGCCACCCAGGTCGGTGATGGTCACGATGGTGTTGTTGAACGATGCCTGGATGTGGGCGTGGCCCGCCGGCACGTTCTTCCGTTCCCGTCGCCGTGTCTTGGTCGCGCGCTTGCGTTCCGCCATGCTGGGGTCGTGCTCCTGTGGTCGTCGTGGCGCGCCAAGGCGCGCGCAAGGGTGGGCTGCGGGCTACTTCTTGCGCCGGACGCCGACGGTCTTCTTGGGACCGCGCCGCTGGCGCGCGTTGGTCTTGGTGCGCTGGCCCCGGACGGGCAGGTTGCGGCGGTGCCGCAGGCCACGGTACGAGCCGATCTCCTGGAGGCGCTTGATGTTGAGCGCCACCTCCCGGCGAAGGTCACCCTCCACCTTGTAGCGCCGGTCGATGATGTCCCGGAGCCGGTTCACCTGCTCCTCGGTCAGGTCCCGGACGCGCGTGTCCGGATTGACGTTCGCCTGCGCCAGGATGGTCTGGCTGGTCGGCAGGCCGATGCCGAAGATGTAGGTGAGGGAGATCTCCACGCGCTTCTCGCGCGGGATATCGATGCCCGCGATACGTGCCACGTACTAGCCCTGCCGCTGCTTGTGCTTGGGGTTGGAGCAGATGATCATGACCGTGCCGTGCCTGCGGATGACCTTGCACCGCTCACAGCGCGTCTTGACCGACGCCGAGACCTTCACTTCGACTCCGTATCACTTGAGGCGGTGGGTGATCCGGCCGCGCGAGTGGTCGTAGGGAGACAGCTCGACGCGGACCCGGTCACCCGGGAGGATCCGGATGAAGTTCGTCCGGAGGTTGTCGCTGATGTGGGCCAGGACACGCTGCCGGTCCCCGAGCTCGACCTCGAACATCGCGTTGGGAAGCGGTTCGATGACCGTCCCCTCCACCTCGATCGCGTCTCGCTTGGCCACACGCCGACCACGTACCTGGTATGGATGGCTGACTGTCGCTGGCGAGGTGTCTGCTGGCCCAGCCAGCGAGGAGACACCATCAGCCGCCGGGCAGCACCCGGCGCACGAACGAGGAGTGTACCAGAAGCCACGCTCGACCGGCAAGTCCGATCATACGGGCTCATCGGGCGGCCACCGCGACGCCCACGTCGACCTCGTCGGGCGCGGCGCCATCGTTGAGGGTCAGGATGCGCGGCCCGGCCTCGGTCACGGCCATGGAGTGCTCCCAGTGGGCGGCGATGCTGCCGTCCACCGTCTCCACCGTCCAGCCATCGGCCTTCACCCGGACCTCGTGACCACCGAGCGTGAACATGGGCTCGATGGCGAGGCACAGGCCCGGCTCGATGCGCCGGCCTCGGGACGGCGTGCGGTAGTTGGTGACCTGGGGCTCCTCGTGCATCTCGGTGCCGATGCCATGACCCACGAACGTCCGGACCACGCCGTAACCGTGCTCCAGGGCGACGTCCTCGATGGCCGCCGAGATATCACCCAGGTATGCGCCGGGGCGTGCCGCCGCGATGCCCGCGAGCATGCCGCGTCGAGTCTCGCTGACGAGCTGCCGGATCTCCGGCGCGACCTCGCCCACGAGGAACGTGCGGGCCGCGTCCCCGTGCCAGCCATCGACGATGGCGCCAGCGTCCACCGAGACCACCTGGCCCTCGACCAGCCGACGCTTGCCGGGCACCCCGTGGACCACCTCGCTGTCGATGCTGATGCACAGCGAATGCCGGTAGGGTGCGATGGCGCCGGGCTCGCCGATGAACGAGGGGATGCCGCCGCGGGAGCGGATGAGGGCCTCCGCGACCTGGTCCAGCTCGAGCGTCGTGACGCCCGGTCGGACGGCCGCCCCGACCGCGTCGAGGACGTCCGCCACGAGTCGCCCGGCCACCTCCATGCGGCCGATCTGCGACCGGCTCTTGAGCGTCACCCGACGGTCCCGGAAGGCCACCGTCAGGATCGCCCCGTGGCCCGGTCGGCCAGTCGCAGCAGCTCCGCGGTGACATCGTCCACGGGTCGGTCGCCGGCCACCGCGTGGAGCACACCCGCGTTCGCGTAGTGGTCGACGACCTCGTACATCGGTGGCAGCTGCCGCGCCAGGCGTGCCTGGATGGTCTCGGCTCGGTCGTCGGGTCGCTGCTCGAGCGTGCTGCCATCGATGTCGCAGACATCCGCGACACGCGGCGGCCGCGAGTCGAGGTGGTACACGTGCTGGGCCGGCCCGGTGCACACGCGTCGGCCGGACAGGCGTCGCACCAGCTCCGGGGTATCGACCTCGATGTACAGCGCGGCGGCCACCCGGGCGCCCAGACGGGTCAGCTGGCCGTCGAGCGCCTCTGCCTGCACCCGTGTGCGCGGGAAGCCGTCGAGCACCACGCCCCGGAGGGCGTCGGGCTGGCGGAGGCGTTCCTCGACCACGCGCAGGGTGACCGGGTCGGGCACCAGGACACCCTTCTCGACGTACTTCCGGACCTCGGTGGCGAGGGGCGTCCCCTCGCGCAGCGCGGCCCGGAACAGGTCCCCCGTGGAGACCGGCAGCAGCTCCAGGCGCTCGGCCAGGCGCAGTGACTGGGTGCCCTTCCCGGCACCCGGTGCGCCGAGCATCACGAGATAGGTCGGCGTGGCCGTCAACCCACCGCGTGGCCCGTCGGTGCGCGTCGCGTGGGTCATGGCAGGATCCCCCCGGATACTGGCCCCACCCTCAACGGATGGTCCCCTCGTGGTCCCGGCCCGTCCGACGGCCCGACCACGTGGCGTGGCACCAGGTCATCGGATGGACCCTTCGTGGTCGCGATCCGCTACGCGGCCCGTCGATGCCCAGTCATGGCAGATCATCGGATGAAGCCTTCGTAGTTGCGCATCATCAGCTGTGCCTCGAGCTGCTTCATGGTCTCCACCACGACGGACACCACGATGAGGAGCGCGGTGCCACCCAGCGAGAAGTTGGCGACCACGCTGCCCGCGAACAGGAACGAGACGATGATCGGCGACACGGCCACGGTGCCCAGGAACAGGGCGCCCGCGAGGCTCAGGCGATACACCACGCGCGCGAGGTAGTCACGCGTGGGCGCGCCCGGCCGGATGCCCGGGATGAAGCCACCGTTCTTGCGCAGCTGGTCGGCGGTCTCGTCCGGCTTGAACGTGAACGCCGTGTAGAAGTACGTGAAGCCCACCGTGAGCAGGAAGTACAGCACGATGTACAGCAGGGAGTTCTGGTCGAACAGCGCGATCACGGTGTTCGCCATGTCCTGGATGAAGCCTTCCGACGAGCTCGAGAAGTACGACGCGAGCTGGGCCGGGAAGAGCAGGATGCTGATGGCGAAGATGATCGGGATCACGCCGGCCTGGTTGACCCGGAGCGGCAGGAACGTGGCGCCACCCTGGTACATGCGTCGTCCGCGGACGCGGCTCGCGTACTGGATGGGGATGCGCCGCTGGCCTTCCTGGATGTAGATGATGGCCGCCACCGCGACGATGCCCAGGACGCCGAACGCGATGCCCGCTCCCAGGTCCGGTGACCGCAGGAAGGTCGCGATGGCACCCGGCACCTGGGCCACGATGCCCGCGAAGATGATGAAGCTGATGCCGTTGCCGATGCCTCGCTCGGTGATGAGCTCGCCGATCCACATGACGAGGATCGTGCCCGCGACGAGCGAGAAGATCATCGTGATCGTCTCGAGGCTCGCGAGGTCGAACCCCGGGATCACCCGCTGGCCGGTGTTGCCCGTCTGGCTGGACAGCAGGATGAGGTAGCCGTACGCCTGCAGGAAGCCCATGGGCACCGTGAGGTACCGGGTGTACTGGTTGATCTTGTTGCGGCCGTACTCGCCTTCGCGCTGCAGCTGCTGGAGCCGGGGCACGACCCCGGTCATGAGCTGCATGATGATCGAGGCGTTGATGTACGGGTTCACGCCCAGCGCGATGATCGAGAACGACGCCAGCCCACCGCCCGAGAACAGGTTCAGGAGCTGGAGGAACGGGTTGTTGCCGATGACGTCGCCGAGGGCGTCCGCGTTGACACCCGGGACGGGCACGTGGGCGAGACCTCGCACCACGATGAGCATGCCGAGGACGAACAGGATCCGGCGCCGGATGTCCGGCGCTCGGAAGGCGTTGACGAGGGCGTCGAACACCGGGATCAGGCCTCTGCGGCGTCGGTGTCGGCGTCGTCCTGGGCGGGCTCGGGCTGGTCCTCCACCACCTCGGCGGTGGCGACCGGCGCCGGCTCGTCCGCGGCCTGCTCGACCTCGGGGGCCGGGGTCGGCTCGGGCTCGGCGGCGACCACCGGCTCGGGGGCCGGCGCGATCGTCTGGACCGAGCCGCCTGCCGCCTCGACCTTCGAGCGCGCGCTCGCTGTGAAGGCGTCCGCGAGCACGAACAGGGGCACGGACACGTCACCCGAGCCGAGGATCTTGACCGGCTGGCGCTCCTTGGTGATGAGGCCGGCGGCGCGCAGGATCTCGGGGTTGACCGTGTACGGCGACTTCGGTGTCAGGAGCTCGCCCAGGCGACCCGCCTCGGCATAGGCCGAGATGCGCCCGATGTTGACCACCTGGTATTCGATGCGGTTGATGGGTCGGAAGCCACGCAGCTTGGGGACCCGCATGTGGATGGGGGTCTGGCCGCCCTCGAACCAGGCCGGGATCGATGCACCGGAGCGGGCCTTCTGGCCCTTGGTGCCGCGACCCGCGGTCTTGCCCTTGCCGGCCGCGATGCCACGACCGACCCGGATGCGATCCTTCGTGGCGCCGGGCGCCGGCCGAAGGTCATGCAGCTTCACTTGTCATCCTCCTGGGCCGCGGCGGCCTTCCGGCCGGTCGGTGCCTCGTCCGGGATCTCCTCCCAGCTGACGAGGTACTGGACCGTCCGGATCATGCCCCGGGCCACGGGGTCGTCGCGCAGCACCACGGTATCGCCGATCCGGTCGAGACCGAGTGCGCGGACCGTGCCACGGGCCCGCTGGGTCGTGCTGACGGTGCTCTTGCGGAGCGTGACCTTGAGCTTACCGGGCATCGCTGGTCGTCTCCATGGCGCCCGTCGGCTGGCCCGGGATGAAGGTCCGCAGCTCGCGCCCGCGGCGGGCGCCCAGCTCCTCGGCGCTGTGCAGGTTGCGCAGCCCCTCGAGCGTCGCGCGCACGACGTTCACCGGATTCGTGGAGCCCAGCGACTTGGACAGGATGTCCCGCACGCCGGCGGCCTCCACGACCGCGCGCACGGAGCCACCGGCGATGACGCCGGTGCCCTGGGAGGCGGGCTTCAGGAGCACCGTTGAGGCGCCGTACTGCTGGAGCACCTCGTGGGGGATGGTGGTCCCCACGAGCGGCACCCGGATGAGGTGCTTCTTGGCGTCCTCGACGCCCTTGCGGATGGCCTCGGGGACCTCGCCGGCCTTGCCCAGGCCGACACCCACGTGACCATTGCCGTCACCCACGACGACCACCGCGCTGAAGCTGAAGCGGCGACCGCCCTTGACGACCTTGGCGACGCGGTTGATCTGGACCACCCGCTCCTCGAGGGTCAGCTTGTTCGGATCGATCCGTGCCATGTGGGCCCCTTCCTAGAAGTCCAGGCCGGATCCGCGCGCGCCATCGGCGAGCGCCTTGATCCGCCCGTGGTACCGGAACCCGGCCCGGTCGAACACGACCTGGGAGATGCCGGCCGCCTTGGCACGCTCGCCGATGAGCTCGCCCACCTTGCGGGCGCGCTCCACCTTGGTGCCGTCCGTACCCCGCAGCCCCGCCTCGAGGGAGGAGGCGCTGGCGAGGGTCCGGCCCACGGTGTCGTCGATGACCTGGGCGTAGATCTGCTGGTTGCTGCGGAACACCGCGAGCCGCGGCCGCTCGCCCGTGCCCGCCAGATGGAGGCGGATCCGGGTGTGGCGCTTGCGGCGGGCGGCGCCCCTGTCGGCCGTGGCCATGGTGCTCGTGATTCTCCTTCGGACTGTTCGGGGCGGGCGATGACGTCCGACCCGTCGGGTTCGCGGGCCGGCCGGGCCGGTCCGCTGGGTGTTACTTCTTGCCGCCGATCTTGCCGGCCTTGCCGGCCTTGCGACGGATGACCTCACCGCTGTAGCGGACACCCTTGCCCTTGTAGGGCTCGGGCTTGCGCATCGCGCGGACGCGGGCGGCGACGTGACCGACCAGCTCCTTGTCGATGCCCGTGACCGCCAGGCGGGTGGGGTTCTCGACCTCGAAGGCGATGCCCTCGGGAGGCTCGATCTCGATGGGATGGCTGTAGCCCAGGTTCAGCTGGAGCTTGCGACCCACCAGCTGGGCACGATAGCCCACGCCCGTGATCTCGAGGCCCTTGCGATAGCCGGTCGTGACGCCCACGACCATGTTGTTGATGAGCGTCCGGGTGAGGCCGTGCAGCTGACGCGACTCCTTGGCGTCATCGGGTCGCTCGACCCGCAGCACGCCGTCCTCGCGCACGATGGTCAGGATGGGCGTGATGTCCCGGCTGAGGGCGCCCTTGGGACCCTTGACCGCGACATGCGTGCCGTCGACCGTGACGTCCACGCCGGCCGGGATGGGGATGGGCAGTCGCCCGATACGTGACATTGGCGACCTACCAGACGTACGCCAGGATCTCGCCGCCCAGCTGGCCCTTGCGTGCCTGCTGCCCGGTCATGATCCCCTGGCTGGTGCTGACGATGACCACGCCCAGCCCACCCAGGACCCGCGGGATGTCCGTCTTGGCGGCGTACACCCGGAGACCCGGCTTGCTGATGCGCTTGAGGCCGCTCACGACGGGCACCCGGCCCACGTACTTCAGCTGGATGCGCAGGAAGCTGCGCGGGCCCTCGGCGACCTCCGAGAAGTCTTCGATGAACCCCTCGTCCTTGAGGATGCGCGCGATGGCCAGCTTGGTGCGGGACGCGGGCACGAGCACGTCGTCATGACGCGCCCGACTCGCGTTGCGGATGCGCGTGAGCATGTCCGCGATGGGATCGGAGATGTTCATGGGGCTACCAGCTCGACTTGGTCACACCCGGCAGCTGCCCCAGCAGGGCGCGCTCCCGGAAGCAGATGCGGCACAGCGCGAACCGGCGCATGTAGGCGCGCGGACGGCCGCACACGGAGCACCGGTGGTAGCTCCGCACACCGAACCGCGGTGTGCGCTGGGCCTTGGCGATGAGGGACTTCTTGGCCATGCGTGCGCTCCTCCGTCAGTTGGCGAACGGCATGCCGAGGAGGGCCAGCAGACGCCGGGACTCCTCGTCATCGGTCGCCGTCGTGACGATGCTCAGCTCGAGCCCGCGCAGACGGTCGATCCGGTCGTAGTCGATCTCCGGGAACGCGAGCTGCTCGCGCAGTCCCAGGGAATAGTTGCCACGTCCATCGAACGACCGGGACGGCACGCCCCGGAAGTCCCGGATGCGGGGCAGCGCGACACGCGTCAGCCGCTCCAGGAAGTCCCACATCCGGTCGCCCCGAAGGGTGACCATGACGCCGATGGCATTGCCCGTCCGCAGCCGGAACTGGGCGATGGACCGCTTGGCCCGCGTGATCACGGGCTTCTGACCCGTGATCAGCGTCAGGTCCCGGACCGCGGCGTCGACCGCCTTGGCGTCCCGGAGGGCCTCGCCCAGACCGATGTTGACGACGATCTTGGTGAGACGCGGCACCTGCATCGGGTTGGCGTACTGGAACTCCTTCTGGAGTGCCGGCACGACCTCCGCGTGGTACCTGTCCCGCAGCTCGCTCATGCGCGCTTCTTCCTCTCGACCCGGGTCAGTGCCTCACCACAGTGGGCGCACGCCCGGACGCTCCGACCATCGGCCGCCTCGGTGTGGCGGATCCGCGTGGGCCGCGAGCAGGAGGGGCAGATGACCATGACGTTGCTGATGTCCATGGGCATCGGGATGTCCAGGATGCCACCCTGCTGGACGCGCGGCTGCCGGTCGGTCCGACCAGCGCTCGAGCGAGGCTTGGTGTGGCGCTTGGCGATGTTGATGCCCTCGATGACGACGGCGGCACCCGCCAGGGGCGAGGTGCGCTGCCAGCCGGCACCGAACCGTGATGTGGCCTTCTTCCAGCCCTGGGGGTTGGTGACCACGCGCTGGACGACGCCCTTCTTGCCGGCATCCTTGCCCGACAGGACCAGCACCTGGTCCCCGGCCCGGATGTCCAGCACGCGGGTGCGTCGCTGTGGCTTCGCGGCAGGTGCCATCACAGCACCTCCGGCGCGAGCGAGATGATCTTCATGTAGTCCTTCGGCCGAGCGGCAGCCCCTGACATCAGAGCACCTCCGGCGCGAGCGAGATGATCTTCATGTAGTTCTTATCGCGGAGCTCCCGTGCGACGGGCCCGAAGATGCGGGTGCCACGCGGGTTGCCCTGGTTGTTGATGAGCACGGCCGCGTTCTCGTCGAAGCGGATGTAGCTGCCGTCCGGTCGGCCGTACTCCTTGGCGGTGCGCACGACCACGGCCTTGACCACGTCGCCCTTCTTGACCGCCGCGTTCGGGATGGCCTGCTTGACGGCCGCCACGATGACGTCACCGACGCCTGCGGTCGTCTTCTGGGAGCGACCCAGGATGCGGATGCACTCGATGGTCCGGGCGCCGGTGTTGTCGGCGACGCGGAGCCGCGTGGCGACCTGGATCACGCCGGCACCTCATCCGCGACCGGCTCGGCGGCATGCTCGCGGCCCGGGTGGGCCACGGCGTGGATCGCCTCCTCGGTGGCGGCCTCGGTGGCCACGACGGCATCCGTCCGGCCATCGGCGGCACGCGACACGACCTCGACCAGCCGCCAGCGCTTGGTGGCGGACAGCGGCCGCGACTCCTCGATGCGCACCGTGTCACCGATGCGCGCCTCGTTGCGCTCGTCGTGGGCCTTGAACTTCGTGGTCAGCCGGATGACGCGCTTGTACAGCCGGTGCCGGCTGAGTCGCTCCACCGAGACCACGATGGTCTTGTCCATCTTGTCGGAGACGACGCGACCGGTCTTGGTCTTGCGCTTCCCCGTGGTGCTGCGCGTCTGTGCCGCGCTCATGACTTCCCTCCCCGACGGGCGGCGGTGCCCGCCGGCGTCCGGCCGCCGAGCTCACGCTCGGTCTGGACGGTCAGCAGCCGGGCGATGGCTCGCCGCGTCTGCGCGATCTGGCTGTAGTCCGACAGCTGTCGGGTGGCGAGCTGGAACCGCAGGTCATACAGGTTCCGGCGCGCCGAAGTGATCTCGGCCAGGAGCTCCTGGTCCGAGAGCTCGCGGGCCCTACTGATGTCCATCGCCGGCTCCTTCGCGGACCAGGAACTTGACGTCCACCGGCAGCTTGTGGCTGGCGAGGCGCATCGCCTCCGCGGCCTCTGCCTGGGGGACACCGGACATCTCGAACAGGATGCGTCCGGGCCGGACGACCGCCACCCAGTGGTCGGGGGCGCCCTTGCCGGAGCCCATGCGGACCTCGGCGGGCTTCTTGGTCACCGGCTTGTCCGGGAAGATGCGGATCCAGATCTTGCCACCACGCCGGACGTACCGGGTCATGGCGCGTCGCGCGGACTCGATCTGCCGGCTGGTGATGTAGGCGGGCTCCTCCGTCACGAGGGCGTAGTCGCCGAACGCGATGGTGGTGCCGCCCTTGGACGGGCCGCTCATGCGGCCACGCTGCTGCTTGCGATGCTTGACGCGGCGGGGCATCAACATGTCAGGCCCCTCCCGTCCCGGTGCCTGCTGCCTGGGCGGCCGCGGCGACCTCGCGCGGAGCGGCGCGCTCGGGGAGCACATCGCCCCGGTAGATCCAGACCTTGACGCCGATGGCGCCGAAGGTCGTGCGTGACAGGACCTGGCCGTAGCTGATGTCCGCGCGGAGCGTGCCCAGCGGGATGCGGCCTTCCTTGTCCCACTCGCGACGCGCCATCTCGGCGCCGCCGAGACGACCGGACACGGAGATCTTGACGCCCTTGGCGCCCGCCTTCATGGTCCGCTGGATGGCCTGCTTGATGGCCTTGCGGAACGCGATGCGGCGCGACAGCTGCTGCGCGATGTTGGCCGCCACGAGCGTGGCGTCCAGCTCCGGCTGGCGGATCTCCTTGATCTCCAGCTTCACCTTGCGGGTGGTCAGCTTGCCGACCGCCTGGCGCAGCGCCTCCACGTTCGCGCCGCCCTTGCCGATGACGATGCCCGGCTTGGCGGTATGGACGGTGACCGTCACGTGGTTGATGCCACGCTCGATCTCCACGAGACTGACGCTCGCGTTGGCGAGCCGCTTGGTGACCAGCTGCCGGATCGCCATGTCCTCCTTGAGGAGGTCCGTGTAGTCGCGATCGGCGTACCACTTGGCGTTCCAGGTGCGCGAGACGCCCAGCCGGAAGCCGTTGGGATGGACCTTGTGTCCCATACCGTCAGGCCTCCTTGCTCTCGACCACGATGGTCACGTGGGTCATGGGCTTGTGGATGGGGAACGCGCGTCCCTGGGCGCGTGGTCGGAACCGCTTGATGGTCGGGCCCTCATCGGCGATGGCCGCGACGACCACGAGGTCATCGGCGGACAGGTCGTGGTTGTTCTCGGCGTTGGCCGTGGCGCTCTTGAGCACCTTGGCCACGTCCTTCGCCGCCCCCTGGGGCATGAAGCGCAGGATCGCTGCGGCCTCACCCACGGGACGACCGACGATGGCGCTCGTCACCAGGCGCGTCTTGCGCGTGGAGCGGCGGATGTACTTGGCGGTGGCGGAGACTCGCATCGTCGGCCTACTTGAGCGCCGTCGATCGCTCGGTGTGCTTGCCGTGCCCGCGATAGGTGCGGGTGGGGGCGAACTCGCCGAGTCGGTGACCGACCATGTTCTCGGTCACGTAGACCGGGATGTGCTTCCTGCCGTTGTACACGGCGACGGTATGTCCGATGAAGTCGGGGAAGATGACGCTGGCGCGTGACCAGGTCTTCAGCACCTTCTTCTCGTTCTTGCGGTTCATCGTCTGGACGCGGCCAAGGAGCCGCGCCTCGACGTACGGTCCCTTCTTGAGGGATCGCGACATCTCGGTCCTCCCTGCCTAGCTCTTGCGGTGCCGCGAGCGGACGATGAGTCGGCCCGTGGTCTTGTTGCGTCGGGTGCGGTGACCCATCGCGGGCTTGCCCCACGGGGTCTTGGGCGGCATGCCCGTGGGCGACTTGCCCTCGCCGCCGCCGTGGGGATGGTCCCTGGGGTTCATGACCACGCCGCGCACCTCGGGCCGCTGGCCCATGTGACGTGCCCGACCGGCCTTGCCGATGCTCTGGTTCTCGTGGTCCAGGTTGCCCACCTGACCGACCGTGGCCATGCAGCGCGTGTCGACGCGCCGGACCTCGCCCGAGGGCAGTCGGATCTGGGCGGTGGCACCCTCCTTGGCGAGGAGCTGTGCCGAGGCGCCCGCGGAGCGCACGATCTGGCCACCCTTGCCGGGCACCAGCTCGATGTTGTGGAGCTGTGTGCCGAGGGGCACCGAGGACAGCGGCAGGGCGTTGCCCACCCGGGCCTCGGCGTCCGGACCGGCCACCACGGTATCCCCGACCTTGAGGCCGTGGGGAACCAGGATGTAGCGCTTCTCGCCGTCCGCGTAGTGCAGCAGGCCGATGCGCGCCGACCGGTTCGGGTCGTACTCGATGGTCGCGAGCTTCGCGGGCACGCCCCACTTGTCCCGCTTGAAGTCGATGCGCCGGTAGTTGCGCTTCTCCCCGCCACCCCGGTGCCGCACGGTCATGCGACCCTGGTGGTTGCGACCACTGCCCCGCTTCTTGGGCTCGAGCAGCGGCTTGTGGGGCTTGTCGGTGGTGATCTCCTCGAAGGTCGAGCGGGTCATGAACCGCCGGCCGGGGGAGGTCGCCTTGTAGCTTCGCAGCGGCATCCCTACACCCCTTCGAAGAATTCGATCTTGTCGGTCGACTTGACGGTCACGACCGCCTTCTTCCAGGGCGAGGTGAAGCCCTGGACGCGACCCCGTCGACGGTTGCGGCTCTTCTCCTTGGCCTTGGTGGTGGACACGTTCACGTCCAGCACCGTGACCTTGAACAGCTCCTCGACCGCCTGCTTGATCTGCAGCTTGTTGGCGTCGTCATGGACCGCGAACGTGTACTTGTGACGCTGCGTCTCGTCCATCGACTTCTCGCTGATGACCGGCCGCAGGATCACCTGTGCCGCCTGGAGCGTCATGCGTACACCTCCGCCATCGTGCCGATGGACGGCTGGGTGATGACCAGCATGTCCGCGTCCAGGACATCCACGACGTTCAGCGAGTCGGCCCGGATGACGTGCACGCCCGGCACGTTGCGTGCCGAGAGCTCGAGGCGCTCGTCCTTGCCCGCCTCCACGACGAGGACCCGGCCACGGGCGCCGAGGGCGGCCAGATAGCCGACCAGCTCCCGGGTCTTGATGGCATCCATGTCGAGGTCCGCGACGACCTTGATGGCACCGTCGCCGAGCTTCGATGTGAGCGCGCCCTGGAGCGCCAGTCGACGCATCCGCTTGGGCAGCCGCTGGACGTACGACCGCGGATGGGGGCCGAACACGACGCCGCCGCCCGCGTAGTGCGGTGCGCTGCGGGTGCCCTGGCGGGCACGACCGGTGCCCTTCTGGCGATACGGCTTGCGACCGCCGCCCCGGACCTCGCCGCGGGTCTTGGTGTCGGCCGTGCCGGTGCGCCGACCGGCCAGCTGGGCCACGACCGCCTGGTGCAGCACCGCGGTGTTGACGGGGGCCGCGAACAGCGCCTCCGGCAGCTCCACGGTGCCGGCCTCGGCGCCGGCCTTGGTGAACAGGGTGGTGGTGACGGGCATCGCTATGCCTTCCTGACCAGGACCAGCGCGCCCCGGGGACCCGGCACGGGACCCTTGACGAGCAGCAGGTCCCGCTCGGCGTCGACACGCAGGATGGTCGCCTTCTTGACGGTCACCCGGTCGCTGCCCATGCGACCGGCCATGCCGGTCCCCTTGAACACCTTGCCGGGCGTGGTGCCGCCGCCGATCGACCCGGGCTGCCGATGCGAGTCGGAGCCGTGGGTCTCGGGGCCGCGCCGGAAGTGATGGCGCTTGATGGTGCCCGCGAAGCCCTTGCCCTTGGAGACGCCGGTGATGTCCACCGTCTCGCCATCCTCGAACAGGTCCACGCCGAGGGTCTGACCCACCTCGTAGGCGGCGTCGGCGTCCACGCGGAACTCGCGCACGTCACGCACGCGCGGCAGGCCCTTGAGCTGGGCGAGCCGAGGTCGGGTGAGCCGCTTCGCGGTCCCCGCGCCGACCTGGACGGCCGTGTAGCCGTCCCGATCCTGCGTCCGCAGGAGGGTCACCGTGTTGGGCTCCACGGCGACCACGGAGACGGGCACCATGGTGCCGTCCGCCTGGAACACCTGTGTCATCCCCACTTTGCGGCCGAGGAGGCCGATACCTGGCTTGCTCATCACATCTTGATCTCGATGTCGACGCCAGCGGCGAGCGACAAACGCATGAGCGCGTCCACGGTCTTCGACGAGGGGTCGAGGATGTCGATGAGCCGCTTGTGGGTGCGGATCTCGAACTGCTCCCGGCTGTCCTTGTCGATGAACGGTGAGCGCAGGACGGTGTACTTCTCGATACGCGTCGGCAGCGGCACGGGGCCGACCACGTCCGCGCCGGTCCGCTGGGCCGTCTCCACGATCTGGAGCGCGGACTGATCCAGCAGCCGGTGGTCGTATGCCTTGAGGCGGATCCGGATCCGCTGCCGTGCCATGA
>JAHBUZ010000007.1 GCA_019637815.1 Chloroflexota bacterium | reverse complement strand
TGTTCCCGATCGAACGCGAGGACGTCATGCTCGCTGCCGAGATCGCCCGAGGCGCCCGCCTCTCCGCGCGTGACGCTATCCATGTCGCGGTGATGCGTCGCCGTGGCATCACCCGGATCCTCAGCTTCGACCGCGGGCTCGACGCGGTCGAGGGGATCGACCGCCTGCCGCGCTGAGCCGACCCACGGCATCGCCCTTGTGGCACCCCTGCTCTCGGGTGCGTTGGGTCATGGACCGGCTCGACCGGCCAGTGACCAGATGCGTGCCACTCGCTCGGCGGCGCGCTCCAGCGGGACGGTACCCAGTGCGATCGCGGCATCGAGGTCCATGGGTGCCTCGATGACGGGCACCGCCACGGCACCGACCGCCGCGAGCGCCGCGCTCCCCTCGGGCGTGACGCTGCCGCCGAACCCGATGCACGGCACGCCGGCCTCCGCAGCTCGCTGGGCCACCCCGAGCGCGGTCTTGCCATAGGCGGTCTGGGCGTCCACCCGGCCCTCGCCCGTGAGCAGCAGGTCGGACTCGCCGAGGCGCGGCTCGAAGTCGGTCAGCTCCATGACGACGTCGATGCCGGGCCGGATGTCGAACGATGCGAACCGGTCCGCGATCGCCAGCAGGGCGGCACCGGCACCACCCGCGGCCCCCGCGCCGTGCACGTCCCGGATGTCCCGGCCGGTCGCGGCCTCCAGCAGGTCCGCGTAGTGCGCGAGGTTCGCATCCAGGCGCCAGACGGCCGCCTCGTCGAGGCCTTTCTGGGGGCCATAGACGGCCGCTGCCCCACGCTCGCCGAGGAGCGGGTTGGAGACATCCGATGCGACCGTCAGCGACACCTCCGCGAGGACCGGCGAGAGCTCGTCGAGGTCGATCGTGGCGAGGCGGTCGAGCGCGGCCCCGCCCGGGGGCAGCTCCTCGCCCTCCGCATCCAGCAACCGCGCGCCGAGCGCCCGCAGCAGACCGGCGCCGCCATCGGTCGTGGCCGAGCCACCCAGCCCGAGCACCACCGAGGTACAGCCGAGGCCGATGGCCGCCGCGAGCACCTGGCCGGTGCCGAACGTGGTGGCCAGCTCGCCATCCCGCTCGTCGGCGCTGACCAGCGAGAGCCCGGACGCCGTGGCCAGCTCCACGACCGCGCGCTCACCCTGGCGCAGGAACCGCGCGGCGATGGGCCGCATCAGCGGATCACGCGCAGCGACCGGCAGGGACACCCAGCCACCGGCCGCACTCACGGCCTCCAGGGTGCCCTCGCCGCCATCGGCCAGGGGCGCCAGCGAGACGTCGTCCTGTGGCCGCCCGCGGGACCATCCGTCCGCGAGCGCCCGGGCCACCTCGACCGAGGTGAGCGAGCCCTTGAACGAATCGGGGGCCACCAGCACCCGCTGGCCGGTCGGCGCGTCCTCGCGGGACATGCTCAGTCGTCCAGGCCGCGCCGTTCGCGGTACTCGGGGATGCGCACCATGGGGGGGCGCTCGGCATCCGCGAGGTCGATGACCTCGAGCGCGAGCTCGTTGGGCCCCGATCGAGGCAGCTTCATGGTCGAGCCCAGCTCCGCGAACAGCCGCGCGCGGCGGCGCTCCTCGAGTCGCTTCATGACCGCCTGGAGGATCACGAAGCTCATCTTGGAGAGGCCCTCCAGCTCCTGGTTCCGATGGATCCGGATGTCCAGGTCCACCTGCCCCAGGCCGTTGAGGCCGAGTCGCTCCACGAGGTCGATGAGATGGCCGATCTCCACGGCATAGCCCGTGAAGAACGGGATCCGCTCGAGGTGCTCCCGACGGCCGGCGTACTCGCCGGACAGCGGCTGGATATAGCCCGACAGCTCCGGGAAGAAGAGGTTGATGAGGGGCCGCGCCACGAGCTCCGTGACCCGGCCGCCGCCGCCCTCCTTCATCTGACCGTCCTGGACGATGGGTCGCTGGTAGTACGCCTTCACATAGCCGATGCGTGGCTCGGCGAGGAGCGGGCCGACCGGCCCGTACAGGAACCGCGGGTGCCAGTCCTGGATGTCCGTGTCCGACCACACGACGAGGTCGCCGGTGGTCTCGTACAGGCTCTTCCAGAGCGCCTCGCCCTTGCCCCGATACGTGCCGTACCGCGACAGCACGTCCGGATGGCGCACCACGCGCGCACCCTCCGCCTCCGCCAGCTCGCGGGTGTCGTCCTCCGAATCGGAGTCGATGACCAGCAGCTCGTCGAGGAAGGGCACCTTCTCCATGAGCTCCACCCGGGCGGCGCGCACGATGGCCGCGATGGTCGCCGACTCGTTGAGCGTCGGCAGGACCGCGGAGATGGTGATGCCCTGCTTCTCCTTGAGGTCCATGAGCCGACGCAGGTCCTCGAACTCGGCGTGGTGGAAGCTCGATTCGGCGAACCAGCGATCGACCCTGGCGGGCACGCTGCGACCGGTCCGGACCGCCCGTTCGGCCGCCTCCATGGTCTCTGCCTGTGCCGCGCGCTGCTCGAAGGTGGACGGGCTGGGCACCTCCCGGGTGCGCACCACGATGACCGTGGGTCCGGCACCCTGGGCCACCATCTCCGGGAGGTGGCCGAACAGCGAGCCATCGAAGCCGGCGGGTGCCGTGGCACCCATGACCACGAGCTGTGCCGTGGCGGATTCCGCGAGGATCGCCGGGCCGATCTCCTCGGCATCGATGATGGTCGCCCGCGGGCCCTCCCCGGCATGCTGGCGGACGAGCATGGCGAGGGCCCGCTCGGTCTGGGAGCGCAGGAGCGGGTCGAGGTCCGACGCGACGACATGGACCGCGTCCACGTCCGCCGCGAACGATCGACCGAGGGCCGCCGCGACACGCAGCGCGAGCTCCGCGTGCGGGCCACCGCGGACCGGGACCAGGATGCGCTCGACGTCGCCCACGCCGCGCTGCTTGACCACGGCGATGTCGCAGGGCGCATCGCGCAGGACCTCGTCGATGGTGGGGCTGAACTCGGGGTCATCGGGGGAGCCTCGTCGCCCGGCGACCAGCCCTGCCCAGCCGAAGATGACGAGGTCCGCCTCCTCTTCGGCGGCGAGCTCCACGATGCCCTCGGCCGCCCGACGACCGATGCGCACCACGGTCCGCAGGTCGATGCCATCGGGTGCGAACTCCAGCACCTTCTGGAGCAGCCGGCGCGCCTGACGGGCACGGGTGGCGCCCTCCGAGAGGGGCATGCCCTCCGGCACCTCGACGATGGACAGCGCCGTGAGCACGCCACCGGGTGCCAGGAGCGCCGCACCGATGCGCACGAGGTCCGCCGCGGTCCGTGGGTTGGCGAGCGGGATGAGGATGCGCTCCGGCAGGCCGCGCGTGATGGGACTGCTCACGGCTGCTCCTCCCAGTGGCGCACCAGCCGTGGCTTGGCCTGCTCGAAGGCGCGTGCCTGTCGCTCGACGACGCTCTCCGCCTGCTGCGTGGTCTGGTCCCGGGTCTCGATGACGAACCCCGCGACGCGTCCGAAGTAGAGCGGCACGAGGGCGGCCACGAGGCGATCGATGGGCAGCAGGTCCCGCTTCGCGGCGATCAGCACGTCCGACACGATGTGCGCCCAGAGCTCATCGGGGAACCCGAACGTGGCGTCCTCGAGGGCGCGCGGGGCATCCGCCCGGGACATGGCATCCAGCTCCAGGGTCGCCTCCTGGAGCACCTGGTCGAGCTGCTGCATCGTGGAGGGCGCGAGCGCCCGGGCCCACGCATCGCCCACCGTCGCCCGACCCCGCACCAGCTCGTCCAGCAGCCGGACCACGTCGATGGCCAGGGGCGGCGGGTCGGCGAACCGCTCGAAGCCATAGACCGGCACGTCATGCGAGCCCTGGACGCCGAGCCAGGCGCTGGTGTGCTCCTGGGTGAGGCGCAGGAGCGTGCCCACGACCTGGCTGAACATCGGCCCCAGGTCCGCGCCCGGGTCCTTGGGGTCGTGGACCTTGGCGCCGAGACGGGTCTGGCAGACCGCGAAGCCACCCGCGATGGCGCTCGTGGTCATCCAGATGTCGATGCCGAACTTGCTGACGTCCGGCGTCCAGTCGTCCTGGGCGAGGTAGTGCCGCACGAGGTCGCCCGAGACGCCGAAGTCGCCACCGATGGGCTGCCGGATGCGCAGACCGTAGAGGGACCGGGTGACGGGGTAGGTCACCGTGTTGGTGATGGTGCCGTCCCACTTGTAGCGGCTGTAGAGCGGCGCCACGTAGTCGAAGCCGCCCTTGAGGATGGGGCCCGCGAGCAGCTCCACCCACTCCGGGACGATGGACCGCAGGTCCGAGTCCACGACCACGAGCGCCTGGACGCCGAGCGCGTCCGCGATACGGAAGATCGTCCGCAGCGCGGCGCCCTTGCCGCCCACGCCATCGACCTCGGGGTAGGTGAGGCTGATGCGCTGGAGCTTGTTGCGGGGCCGGACCAGCAGGATGCGCTCGATGTAGTCAGGGGGCTCCGTCTCGAGGACGACCCGCTGGGTGCCGTCCGGGGAGCCAGCGTCCGCGTTGACGAGCAGGGGTCGCAGGTCCGGGAAGTACTGGACGAGACCCGCCTGCGCGGCGCGTGCCACGTGCCCGATGGTCGCGGCGTTCCGGAAGCTGGGGATGCCCACCATGATGTCCGCCGTGCCCACGCGCTCGACCGCCTCATGGAGGGAGTCCGGGAGCGGTTGCCCGACCGGGCGCGGCAGGGCAGTGGGTCGCTGGTCGGCCATCCGCCCCACCATAGCCCGATCGGGGCGTACGGCGTGTTGCGGCCGCCTTGCGATCGTCCGCACGCGCTCGATCCTGCCCGGCGGCAGCTGGTCAGCGCGACCCGCAGTCGACGCCGGCGCGCGTGTCGCGTCGGTCCCGCGGCGCGTGCTCAGCGGCGTGCGGCGACCCTGGTCACGGTGCGCCACTCGGGTGTCCGGTCCCCGGGCAGGTAGCGCCCGTTGGCGGCCTTGAGCATGGCCCCCTTGAGACCCGATGCCTGCCACGTCGCGACCCACGGATCGACCGGCGGCCGGCAGAGCACCGAGACCCGGACCAGCTCGCTCGGCCGGACGACGCTCTCCAGGAGTCGGCGCCGCTCGAGGAGCGGCACATCCAGGAGACGCTGGCCGTCCACCGAGAGGAGGTCCACCGCGACGAGCGCCTCCGGTGTCTCCTGTTCGGCATCAGGGAGCCGCCGCTCGACCGCCACGCCGGCATCGCGCGACAGCCACGCACCCATCATCGACACACGAGCCTCCGCGATGACGGCCGTCCCGGCGCCGCTCCGCGTCGCCTCGTCCGTGATGACTCCGTCGATGATGGCGTCCTGCGCATCGATGGCCATCCCGATCGCCGTGGTGAGATCGGCATCCACGGGCGCCAGGTCGATGCCGAACCGGTCGATGATGCGCACCCGGACCTGGCCTCCCGGGTGGTCGACATGGACCAGCACGCGCTCGCCGCTCCAGAGGGGCTCCACCACCGGATCGTGGATGGTGACCGGTGTGCGGGTGGCGAGCGGCACCTGGGGCTGCCAGTCGAGTGGGTCGTCCGGGATCGGATGGCGTGGCATCAGGGCAGGAGCTCGAAGGCGTCCACATGGCGCGGCCGGACGATACCGAAGTCGCGCCGGTCCAGGGTGTAGATGCGCGTCGCGCGGAGGCGTTCCGCGACCGCGACCACCGAGGCGTCCACGAGGTCGATGCGGGAGTCCGCATAGGTGGCGAGGATCTCCGCGGTCCGCTCGAGGTCCTGGTCGGAGAGGCACTCCGTGCGCCAGGTGCTGGAAGTGATGCCCCGGATCAGTGTGGCGACCCGGTCGGCCGACCACGTGGCACTGATGCGCAGACCGGACTCGGTGACCACGGACTGCGGGAGGTGGATCGCTGCCCGCTCCGTGGCGAGCGCCTGCACGGTCGCCGCATGCGCGCGGTCGCCGCGGTTGAACACGGCGATCACCGCGCTCGTGTCAAGGACGACCGGCATCGTCATCCTGACCGTCCTGCGCCCAGGGACCATTGCGCTCACCCGCTTCGTGGATGGGCATCCAGGCCGCCAGGAACTCCTCGACATCGGCGCCCTGCATGTCCGGGTCGTCCACGGCACCAACGAACGACGGGAGCGGGTTCGGCGGTCCCGCGGCCTCCTGACGCTCCCGGTCCGTGAGGTATGACGCCATCGCCTCCCGGATGAGGTGCCCCGTGGACACGCCGTCACGACGCGCCAGCGATTCCAGCTCCGCGTACGTGCCCTCATCCACCATCAGGGTCGTCCGCTTCATGAGCGAAGCATAGCCATATATGGCGGTTCGAGCAAGCGTCCGTCGCTCCCCCGGTCAGGTGCCGCCGCGTGCCTGTTCCCAGGCCCAGGCGGAGCCGATCATCTCGTCCAGCGTGCCGCGCGCGGGTGTCCAGCCGAGGACCTCGTGGGCCCGGTCGATGGCTGCCACGAGCACCGGCGGATCCCCCGCACGACGTGGTCCGATGACGTGGGGCACGGGACGGCCGGTGACCCGCTCGGTCGCGGCCAGGACCTCCCGGACGCTGAAGCCACCGCCGGAGCCGAGGTTGCACGCCTCCGCGGTCCCCGGCGGCTGACGAGCGGTCCACTCGAGCGCCGCGAGGTGCGCATCCGCGAGATCCAGGACATGGATGTAGTCCCGGATGGGCGTGCCGTCCGGTGTCGGATAGTCATCGCCGAAGAGGGTGACCGGCTCGCCCGTGCGCACCGCCCGCAGCAGGTTCGGGATGAGATGGGTCTCCGGCTCGTGGTCCTCGCCCGATCGGTCGCTGGCGCCCGCCACGTTGAAGTAGCGCGTCGCGATGGAGCGCAGGCCATACACGCCATACCAGCGCATCGCGCCCTCGAAGGCGAGCTTGCTCGCCCCATACGGGTTGACC
The DNA here is from genome assembly GCA_019637815.1 of Chloroflexota bacterium. Lineage (GTDB taxonomy): Bacteria > Chloroflexota > Limnocylindria > Limnocylindrales > CSP1-4 > JAFMJV01. The sequence goes on along the minus strand of JAHBUZ010000007.1, from coordinate 166,346 downwards.
GGGTGCATGGGATCGGTCTCCCGGATGGGCACCGACCCGGGCGTGCCGTACACCGCGGCCGTGGAGGAGAGCACGATCCGGTCCACCCCCGCGGCGCGCAGCTGGTCGAGGAACGTGATGCCACCGACCACGTTCTCGCGGTAGTAGAGCGCCGGGTCACGCATCGATTCGCCGACCAGCGAGCGAGCGGCGCAGTGGAGCACGGCCTCGATGCCCTGGTCACGCAGCACGTGTGCCACGAGCTCCCCGTCGCCGAAGCTGCCGTCGATGAAGGTCACGCCGTCCGGCACCAGCTCGCGGTGTCCGGTCACGAGCGTGTCCAGGACGGTCACCCTGTGGCCCGCGGCCGTGAGCCGCTCCACCGAGACGCTGCCGACGTATCCGGCGCCGCCGGTGACGAGGACGCGCATGGACGCCGGGCCGCTCATCGACCGCGGACCCGATCGAGCCACGAGCGGGAGGTGGATCGGGTGCCGCCACTCCCTGGGGATGCGCCGCTTCCCGACGACGTGCCACTCGGCGCGGCCCCGCCACGCCCCGAGGAGGTGCCACTCCCCGAGGACGTGCCACTCCACGGCGAGGGCGGGTCCACCACCTCACCGCGATACGTGAGCACCTCTGCCATGCGCAGGGTCATGCGGCGGGCCATGTCGTCCTCCGGGTCGATCTCGTGGGCGCGTGCCGCCAACCGATATGCCTCCTGGTCCTCACCGCGCGCAAGGGCGCAGCGTGCCAGCCCCACCAGCGCGATGGCGTTGCGCGGATCCTGCTCCGCGACCGTGCGATAGATGGCCTCCGCCTGGTCGACCATGTCCACCGTGAGCAGGCGATCGGCCTGGAGCAGCAGCTCGATCACGGAGCGAGGCTATCAGGACCGCCCTGATGCGGCGCGGCCATGCCCGGGACCGGTGACCCCGGTGCCGCGGCCCAGCGCCGCACGTCGCCCAGGAGCACGTCCCGGCGGTTGCGCTCCGGATCGTTGACGACCGAGCCCAGCAGTCGCTCGAGGAGCACCCCCACCCACGGCCCGGCAGGTCGGCCGGTGGCCTCCAGCAGGTCGCGTCCGTCGACCGCGAGGGCGCCCAGCTCGAGGGGCACCCCGGCCGCGAGCTGGCCGCGGATCCGCTCGCGCAGCTCCACCACACCGGTCGCGTCGGCAGGCACGCCACTGCCCGTGTTGTCCGCCTGGCGCAGGCGCAGCAGGTCATCCACGAGGTCCGCGCCGGTGCGGCGCAGGAACCGACGGACCGCGGCGTCGGTCCAGCTCGACCGGTACTGGAACATGTGGTGGGCGATGAGCCGTTCGGTGCGCGCGACCACGGGGGTCGGCGTGTGCAGCCGTCGGAGCGCCTCGCGTGCCATGCGGGCACCCACCTCCGCGTGGCCCAGGTACCGACCACCGGCGGCGGTCGCCGGTTTGCCGATGTCGTGGAGCAGCCCGGCCATCACCAGCTCGGGGCTCCGCTCGGGCATCGCGGCGGCGGCATCCATCGTGCGCATGCTGTGGTCGAACAGGTCGTCGCCCGGGATCTTGGCCTGCGTCACGCCCCGCTGGTCGGCCACCTCCGGCAGCGCGACAGCGAGCGCGCCGATGGCCATCAGGAGCCGGAACGCATCGGACGGACGTGGCAGGTCCAGCATCCGGTGCAGCTCCTGGCCGATGCGCTCGGTCGAGAGGTAGGCGACATCCCCGCCGTGACGCGTCATCGCGGCGAGCGTCGGCGGATCGACCTCCAGGTCCAGGGTGGCCGCGAACCGGGCGCCACGGAGGATCCGTAGCACGTCCTCATCGAAGCGCGCGTCCGGGTCACCGACGGCCCGCAGCACCCCGGAGCGCAGGTCCTCGAGGCCGCCGGTCGGATCGACGAGATGGGGCGGTCCGGTCTCGCCGGCAGCGCGTCCCCACGCGAGCGCGTTGATGGTGAAGTCCCGCCGGGCCAGGTCCTCCGCGAGGTCCAGGGACCAGGTCACCTCGTCCGGACGGCGGTGGTCGGCATAGCGATGGTCGCGGCGGAAGGTGGTCACCTGGATGCCATCGATGTCGACCGTGCCGTAGACCCCCAGGAGGTGCCCGTCCGGGAACAGCGTCAGCAGTCGGTCGGGGGTCGCATCGGTCGCGATGTCCACGTCATGCGCCGCCCGCCCGATGAGCTGGTCACGCACGCCGCCGCCCACCGCGTACGCGGCGTGGCCGTGGCGCCACAGCGTGTCCAGCACCTGCCGCGCGTCGTCAGGCACACCCAGGGTCGTGGGGTCGACCGGTCGCATCGGACGGGTGGCCGTCAGCCGACCGACAGGAACAGGTAGTCCCGCCAGGGTTCGTTGCGTGGGTCGGTGAGGTACGGCGTGAACAGCGCGTAGACGTCACAGCGTGGCTCATGGGGTGCCGTCAGCAGCCGCATGCCGGTCTCCGTGACGAGCTTGCCGCCCTTGCGATGGTTGCACTCCCGGCATGCCGCGACGAGGTTCTCCCACGAGTGCGCGCCACCGCGATGTCGTGGCAGCACGTGGTCGAGCGTCAGGTCGTTCGTCTGGCGACCGCAGTACTGGCAGGTGTGGCGGTCCCGGGCGAACACCTCGCGACGCGTCAGGCGGACCCGCGGACGGGGTCGTCGGATGCGGTGCTGGAGCCGGATGACGCTCGGTGCCCGGTACACGGCACGGGCGGTGCGCACGTCGTGGTGGTCGTAGTGGATCACCTCAGCCTTCTGACCGAAGACGAGGCGGAACGCCCTCCGCACGTCACAGACGTTGAGGGGTTCGTAATCCGCATTGAGCAGCAGGACGAGGCTCTCCACGAACTCCCCGGGCCCGCCGGGACTCGGTCGGGCTCCCACCGCATCCTATCGCGATCGACGGTCCGGGTCGGGATGGCGGCCGGGCAGCCACCGGTCACCGGGTCGCAGGCGCCTGGACCGGACCCTCGGCGGACCGGATCACCCACCCGTTCCGGTACGCACCGGAACGCACCTCACTCCGGGGGTGACCTCCGGGGGGATCGCAGCATGACCCGGGTGAGCGATACGGTGTCCCCGCCTCGGTCCCGAGCGGAGGCGCCCATCGTCCGCCGCTCCCGTCCTGAGAGGATGTCCGTCGTGGATTGGCATTTCTGTCCGCACTGCGACACGCAGCTGGACACCGAGACCTGGATCTGCCCAGCCTGTCGCTGGGATCCCCTGGCGCCGCCCCCGAAGGCCGAGCCGGCACCCACGAGCAGCATCGTGGAGCGGTATCGGGGAACGCAGTGGAGCACGGATGCGGCGTCGTCCGCCATGCGACCCATGTCCATGGTGGGTCGTGCCCGCACGGTGGTCATCCTGGGTCTCGTGATGGTCCTCGGGCTGTACGGCGGCATCCTCGTCGTGAGCGACTTCCAGGCAGCCCAGGACCGACCCGCGTCGGTGGGCCATCGCTGATCACGACCAGGGTGCCGGACACACGAACGGGGCCGCGCCGGTCATCCCGGCACGGCCCCGGTGCGTGTCACGGCATCAGGGAAGGCGGACCCGGAAGTCGTCGAGCCGGAAGGTGAGAGGCCCGTTGGGCACGCCACCACCGACATAGGCACGGAGACCGGCGCTGCCGGCGCCCTGGAGGGCTGCCGTCGAGTCGGTGTCGGTCAGCGTCCAGCCATCCGGCTCGCTGGCGCTGGTCGCCCACACGCGCAGTCGGAGCTCCGAGCCGACGACGCGGAAGCGGAACGAGATGCCACTGCCCGCCGTGACGACGAGACCGGGCACCGCGACCTCCGGACCGATGTTCGACTCGGTGTTGCTGATGGCCTTCTTGAGCTGGGCGTGGACCTGTCCGTTCGGGGCGACCCGGATGGAGGCCCGGAACGCGTTGTTCCCGTTGGCACGTGCCAGGACATACGCCCAGGCGTTGCCGCCGCCCGGCAGCGTGGCGAGCGTGACGTTGCCGATGACCGCGACATCGGCCTGGCCGGACGTCCCGATGCGGGCCTCCCGTGACTGGCCGGCCGCGACCGAGATGACGCCCGCGGATCCGTCCACCGAGAAGTCCCCGGCGGTGCCGGTCAGCGACCACGCGCCGCCCTGGTCGGCCGTGCCCCAGCCGGAGCTGACGGTGCGACCGAACTCGTCGCTGACGACCGTGTCGCCGGACTGCGGCGGCTGTGGCGCCTGGGTGACGGCGACGTTGATGCCCAGGGCGGAGGTGTTGTCATCGGGGCGTCGCTGGAGCGCGGTCACCCGCTGCCCGGCGTCGATGCCCGAGACGTTGAGCGTCCAGGTGCCGCCCGAGACCGTGGTGTCACCGAGGTACTCGACGGGCAGACCGGACTGGCCCGCAGCGCGCGAGGCACGGAAGACCTCCACGGTCGCACCGTTGATGCCGGTGCCCCGGACCTGGGCGGTGGACGCGGCGGTGATGACCGGTGCCGGGAGCATCGTGTTGGCGCCCTTGGTGGGGTTGCCCGACTGGGGTGCGAGATAGATCGCCGGGCCGCTCGTGTCGGTCACGATGTTGCGGCTGATGCGGATGTTGTAGACCGTGTCCTGGACCAGGCCCACACCGCCCAGCGCCGCGTTGCGGATGGTGTTGTTGCTGATGACGTCGCGCTTGGTGCCCCAGCGGATCTTGACGCCCCAGCCCGTGAGCGGGGCCGCCTCGCCACTGGGTGCCTCACCGATGGTGTTGCCCCGCACCTCGTTCTCGACCGCGTTGGGGGCCATGATCTGGACGCCGTCGTACACCGACGCGATGTGGTTGCGCAGCACGAGGTTGCGGTTGGTGCCGTCGTAGACGTTCACGCCGTTGCCGTTGTCCGCGGACGACCGGTTGAGGCCGGAGCGATACGCGGCGTCATAGGTGCCGTCCATCCGGAAGCCCAGCCAGTTGCCGATGAGTCGGTGGTCGTTGATCTGGTAGGTCGTCTTGGTGTCGGTGCCCCAGGGCAGCGCCTGGTCCCAGCCGTGGGAGAACTCGATGGACTGGAGCCGCGTGGGACCGGTCACGTTCCGCTCGCCCGGGTCGTCACCACCGATGAGCGATGCCTTGGGGCCGAAGTTGTGGTCGATGGCCACGTCGCAGGTCGCCGTGCCGCCACCCGGACGGATGCACAGCAGGTTGTTCTGGATCACGTTGCCGTCCACGCCCGTGCCGTAGTTCTCGATGGCGTGGGAGTAGTTGCCGATGACGTTGCGGTTCGCGTTGCCGGGCGCACCGATCTGGTTGTGATGGGCGCCGGTGTTGAGGATGAGCGCGAAGTTGCCACCCGACGCATTGGCGCCGGTGCGCGTGAAGCCCAGCCAGTTGCCGACGATGCGGTTGTCGGTGGCGTTGGGGCCGTCGATGAAGATGTTCCGCCACATGTTGTTCATGACCAGGCCGCGCACGGTGTTGCCGCCGCTGGTGATCATGAGGCCCACCTCGCGGGCGGAGTTGCCGTTGCCCCGGATCTCGACACCGGGCACGGCGTTCGAGCCGTACTGCGCGGTGTTGACCTGGGCGCCCGGCTGGCTGTAGCCGTCGATGGTCAGGGTGCCGTTGCGGGAGGTGATGTACGGCAGCCGGCTGGTGATCTGGATGGTCACCGGTGCGGCACCGGGCAGGTCGAACTCGATGCGGTCATCGCCGGCCAGCCAGTCGGCCTCGCCGATGGCTGCCCGCAGGGTGCAGCGACCCTGGCTGTCCGCGCAGATGCCGTCGCCGCGGTTGGCGTCCACGGTGTCGGCCGTGCTCCGGACCACGAACGTCTTGCCCGGCGCATCGGCCGTGCTGCTCGTCGAGCGGGCGCTGACCCGGATGCCCTTGCCACGCGCGCCCTTGCCACCGTTCGCACCGTCACCGCCACCCTGGGCGGCCTCCGGTGACGTCTCGTCGGCCGGCTCCTCGACGGGCTCCGGGGTCGCCTCGACGGGTGCCTCGGTCTTCTCGGGCTTGGTCGTCTTCTCGGGCTTGGCGGTGGGCTCCGGCTCGCCCGGGTCGGTCTTCGTGCCGGTCGTGGTGGTCGACGGCTTCTTGACGGCCTTGGGCGTCGGCTTGGGTGTCGGCTTGGGCGTGGCCTTGGGCGCCGGGGTCGTCGCGGCGGTGCCCTTGGCGGCGTAGATCGCCTGGAGGTCCACGATGTCCGAGCAGCCATCGCCGTTCGGGTCGGTCGAGCTCACCGCGTCACACACGCGTGACTTGGCGCGTGCCTGGGTCCAGGCGGCCCGGGCGTAGTCCTGGTCCCGGACCGAGAAGTTGCGCGTACCCACGAGGCTCTTGAGCCGGGTCGCCGCCCGGGTCGAGGAGAAGCGGCCGGTCGCGGCCGGTGCGGAGAACCGGGTGCTGGCCGTCTTCGTGTCGAAGACCACCGAGCCCTTGCGGGTGCCTGCCTTGGCCGATGCGTCCTGGACACCCAGGGTGCCGGTCGACTTGAGGCCGGCGACGGAGTTGGCCTTGATGCGCTTGCCCTTCTTGTCGGCGAGCGAGTCGATGTGGACGCGCACGTTGATGCGACCCGACTTGTGGGGCAGCAGGATGACATCCACGATGGTCCTGCCGCGCGCCGACGTCAGGCCATAGGCGCCGAACGCATAGCCGTTCTTGATGGCGACCGGCATGAGGCTGATCGACTTGCGGGGCACGGCCACGCCGATGACCTCGGCGGCCTTCGCCGAGACCATGACCCGACCGTCCAGGGCAGCCACCTTGGCGGGCAGGTCGATGCGCACACGTGTCAGCACACCGCGCGTGACACGGGTCGGGATCGAGATGCGCGCGCGGGCGGACGCCGCGTCCGTGGTCGGCGGGGCGATCGCCGATGTGCTGCTCAGGACGAGCGAGGTCAGGGCGACGAGGAGCAGGATGCGACGCATGGTGGTACCTGGGTGCGTGGGCCACTGTGGGTGGAGGTCGGCGTCCTGGGACGCGGCGGGGCCGCGACACGGACCTCCGTCTGGGTTCAGGGATGGTGCGCCCGCTCCGTACGACCGTCAAGCACCGCATGGGACTTTCGTACCACTCATGGTGCGGAGGCACACCGGAACCGGCCCGCGACCGCGGGTGCCACCTCCCGGCGGGGAGTGCCAGCGACCGCCGAGGAGGGACCGGATCAGCGGCCGGCGCGCACCGGGGTACCGAAGCTGACACGTCCCCGCGCGAGCAGGGTGCCGATGCCCTCCGGGCCGAGCGGCTTGCTGTACAGGTACCCCTGCCCCAGGTCGCAGCCGAGCGACGACAGACGACGGGCCTGGTCGCGTGTCTCGATGCCCTTGCCGGTCGCCGTCAGCCCGCGCACGTGCGCGATGGACAGCAGCGCCTCCGGGAAGATGACCTCCTCCGGCGCACCCGCGGCGAGCATCGCGAACGTCGGGTGGAGCTTGACGCCGCTCACCGGCAGTCGCCGGACGTCGTCGAGGGTGGTCCCCGTGCCGAAGTCCTCCAGCACCAGGTCCACGCCCAGGTCCCGCAGCTCGACGGCCGGGTCCAGGTGCTGCACCGCGCCCGCGCCGAGCTCGAAGGTGAGTGCCAGTGGGGACACCTCCGACTCATCCAGGACGCGCTCGACCCGCTGGGCGAAGCCGGGTGCGGACAACTGGACCGGCGAGACGTTGACGTGCAATGACAGGCCCTGCATCCGCGAGAAGCCGAGGTGCCAGGTGCGCAGCTGTCGAGCGGCCGTGGTCAGCACCCGCTCCCCGATGGGCACGATGAGCCCCGTCGCCTCGGCGAGTGGCAGGTAGTCCCCGGGAGGCAGCGTGCCCAGGAGCGGGTGCCGCCAGCGGACGAGCGCCTCCACCGCGGCGATGGCGCCGCTCTGGAGGTCGATGATGGGCTGGTACTCGACGCCGAACTCGTTGCGTTCGACGGCACGCTCGAGCTCCTGCTGGAGGTCGAGCGGGTCCCGGTGTGTCCGATCGATGGGCATGGCATGCACGGTACGACCCGCCCGGACCGATCGGCACCCCACCGAACGTACCAGTACCGCCGATGGCCTGGGTCCCTCGGCCGACCCACCGACCCGACCCGATCCGACCCGCCGGACGCGGATCCGCGACCCGGGGCGCTCCCGCTGGTGCCCGATGCCGCCCTGTGCGATGATCGGGGCACCTGGCTGACCGCTCCCTCCGTGCGGGCGAGGACCCCGCTGCCGTGCGGTGCGGCGAACGTCGGGTGACACAGCGGCATGTAGTCGTGACCATCGTGACCAGCCAGATCCCCGTGCACAGCCAGGGCGCACGCCGGCACCCGGCCCGCCTGTCCATCGACGACTGCCAGGGCGACAGCCGAGGAGCGGGACCGCGGTCCCTCGCCTGACGCCGGCGACACGGCACGCATGATGGCCCCTCGACCCGGACGGGTCCGGCCTGCCCGGCTCACGGACCTGGCGGCGCTGGGCGAGCTGTCCCGCTGGTCCCACGCCTCGGGCGACGAGCGGTCGCGCGCCGTGCGGTCCCTGGGCCTGCCCGTGACCGCGAGCCCGATGAGCGTCTTCAGCCTGTTCCGGATGCCCCTCGGCGCGCTCCAGCCGCACGACCCGCTGTACGTCTACGAGGAGGACGGCCGACTCGCGGGCCTCGCTCGCGTGGAGACGAACGACCCGCGGGACGAGTGGACGGTAGTGGAGCTGGACGCCGTGGACCAGGGCACGACCGACCAGGGCTCGGCGGCTGGCGATGTCCGCTATCGCCTGGTCCAGCATCTCCTGCGGGACGGCGGCAAGCGCGGTTGTGCCCGCTTCCATGTCGCGTGCGCCGATGAGGGCGGCAACGTGGAGCTGTTCATGCAGCATGGCTTCGCGCGATACGGCGAGGAGCTGGTGCTCCATCGACCGGCCGGCCAGGCCTGGCCCGCGATGGCCACCGACAGCGAGCTGGGTCGTCAGCGGATCCGACCGCTGGTGCCCGCCGATGCCCTCCAGCTGGGCCGACTGTACGCGGCAGCGACACCCGCCCCGGTGAGTCGGCTCGAGGGCTATCGGCTCGCCGACTGGGAGCGCGGCGCGGACCAGGCACGCATCCCCCGATCGTCGCTCACGCCCATCCTGCGCTTCGCGGACACCGAGGCGTTCGTGCAGGGCGCCGACGCGGACCGTGCCCCGGAGCTGGCCGCGTTCCTCCAGCTGGGCGTGTCTCGCACGGAGCAGCCACACTATCTTCGGGTGATCAGTCGGGCGGACCACGACGCGACGACGCTCATCCGGCACGGCCTGGCCGTGATCGGCGAGCGCAGCCACGAGGCGCTGGCCCGACGATCGACGGATGAGTCACCCCGGGGGCGCGGGGTGATCGCGGCCGTCAGGACCTACGAATCCCCGCTCGATCGACGTCTCGAGGAGGTCGGCTTCCGACGCGTCGCCCAGGTATCACTGCTCATGAAGGAGACCCTCGTCCGCGTCGCGGAGCCGGCCCTGCTGCCGGCGGCGACCCGATGAGCCCCAAGGGACCGGAAGGAGGACCCGTGGCCGACGTGACCATGCGCGAGACGACCGACGACATGGCGGCACTGCTGCTGGCGCTGCCCGAGGAGATCGGCGACGCCATCCGCGCGCTGCCCAACGCCTCGGACGTCATCGAGGTCGTGATGGACCTCGGTCGTCTGCCGGAGGCCCGCTTCGGTGCGGGCGGCGAGAGCGTGCTCCTCGATCGCGAGATCACCGAGGCGGACATCGAGCACGTCGTGATCCATGTCGGCTCGTTCGGCGAGGACAATCGGGCGGGCATCGAGCGCACCCTCCATCGCATCAGCGCCATCCGCAATCGGAGCGGCAAGATCGTCGGCCTCACGTGCCGCATCGGTCGGGCCGTGTTCGGGACCATCGAGATCATCGATGACCTGGTCAGCTCCGGGAAGTCGGTGCTCATCATGGGTCGGCCGGGCATCGGCAAGACGACCATGCTCCGGGAGGCCGCGCGGGTGCTCGCGGAGGTGGCCGACAAGCGCGTGGTGGTCGTCGACACCAGCAACGAGATCGCGGGGGATGGCGACATCCCGCATCCGGGCATCGGACGGGCACGCCGGATGCAGGTGCGCACGCCGGCCCACCAGCACGCGGTCATGATCGAGGCGGTGGAGAACCACATGCCCGAGGTCATCGTCATCGATGAGATCGGCACGGAGCTGGAGGCGGCCGCGGCCCGCACCATCGCCGAGCGGGGCGTCCAGCTCATCGGCACCGCGCACGGCAACAGCCTCGACAACCTGATGGTCAACCCGACCCTGTCCGACCTCATCGGCGGCATCCAGACGGTGACCCTGGGTGACGAGGAGGCGCGCCGTCGACGGACCCAGAAGAGCGTCCTCGAGCGCAAGGCACCGCCCACGTTCGATGTCGTCGTGGAGATCATCGACCGGGACCGGGTGACGGTCCACGCCGATGTCGCAGAGACGGTCGACGGGCTGCTTCGGGGCGACCCCGAGGCCCCCGAGCTCCGTTGGCGGGACGAGGGTGGCGTCCACAAGTCGCAGTCGAGGCCGCGACCCGGACCCACGACCCAGCTGCCGGGCGAGCGATTCGGTGGTCTCGTGGGCCAGGGGCAGAGTGGCTGGCGCGTGGAGCCGGGCTGGCGTCCGGACGCGCGACGGGGCGAGGTGGGTCCCGTGGCCGGGGGTCCGGGCGGAGATCGCGGTCGCTCGGGCTATCGACCGGGTGCCAGCGGTGGCTGGCGGAGCACGCGTGGTCGGAGCGCCGGGGGTCGGAGCGCCGGCAATGGCCCACGCGCCGAGGGCCCGACCGACTCCTGGCCGGGCGGCGGTGAGGTGCTGGGGTTCGGTGGCGCGACGCCCTTCCGCGCGTCCGGGGTGGCCGATCGCGGTCCCCTGGAGCGGGGCACGCCCCCACCCGAGCCGAGGGCCCGCGATGCACGCGAGTTCGAGCGACAGGCCGAGTGGCGAGCATCCGCGACGCGCGCCATCGCCACGCTCCACTCGGAGGTCGAGGCGGAGGCGGATGGGGATGCCGCGGCAGCCGATGCGATGGACGAGGTCGAGGACACGCCGGGCGTGACGCCCGGGTCACCCGCCACCATGCGCGCCGCGCTCGATGAGGGCTGGATGGGCCACGACGACGGCGACGACCGGATCATCCGGCTCGGCGGCACCCGCGAGGAGCCGATCGTCCCGCTGGAGACCATCAACGTGCTCGGCTTCGGCGTGAGTCGCAAGCGGCTGGAGCAGGCCATCCGGGACCTGCGTCTGCCGGTGCTCCTGGTGCGTGATGCCGAGGATGCGGACGTGGTCATCACGCTCCGCAACCACTATCGGCAGAAGGCGCCCGCGCTGCGCGAGGCGGAGGAGCGCGGGCTGCCCGTGTTCGTGCTCAAGGCGAACACCGCGCCCCAGATCGAGGCGTGCCTGACCTCGCTGTTCGCGCTCGAGACGGATCCGGACGAAGCGGGCCTGCGGGAGGTGGAGGAGGCCATCGGCATGGTCCGGGCGGGGTCCCGACCGGTCGAGCTGTCGCCCCAGAACGCGTCCGTGCGTCGACTCCAGCATCTGGCCGTGGAGCGCGCGAACCTCGTGTCGGTGTCGAGCGGCCGGGAGCCATATCGACGCGTGCGGGTGTATCCGGAGGCGCCCCGCGCCTGGCGCTGAGCGGTGCGTCCACCCGCGTGACATCCGGCAGGGTCGCGCGTCCACCCAGCGATGGCGACCCCCGCGCCGCTCCCCATCCCCCGCCGACCCGTCGTGCTGCTGGCCGCGCTGCTGCTCGCGGTCGGTACCCTGATCGGTCCCGGGCCGACCGGCGTGGACCGGGTCCGCGCGGAGTCGTGTGGCCTGTCCCGATGGCCGCTCTTCGGGCAGATCGCGCCGAGCGCCCCGCGGATCCTGATGGGCCGCGTGGTCGCCATCCTCGGCCGCGGCGATCCCAGCGGACGTGGGGCGTTCGATGACCGCACGGTCTCGTCGTTCCGCTTCCAGGTGGAGGAGCAGGTCCGGGGCCGCGGACCGTCCGCGGTGACGTTCGCGGGCGTGCAGACCGACTCGTGGTGCGCGGCGCGCGGCCTCCGGATCCGCGTCGGTGACCGGCTGGGCATCGCCACGCGGCTGCCGACCGTCGGGGACCCGAGTCCCATCGGCGCGGTGGTGACCATCGGCCGGGATCCTCGCGACCCGCGGGACGGCACCCAGCGCGCGACCGCCGACCATGTCCGTCAGTGGGCCACGCTCCGGCGGCCCGACCTGCTGTTCTACAGCGCGTACCGCGTCCGGGCGGATGGGACGCGTGACCCACGCCGATCGCTCTGGCAGAGCGATGGCCGACGGAGCGGCACACGACGCGTGGCACACGCGGACGGCACCGGCCCGTGGGATCCACGTGACCTGGTGGCCATCGAGGGGCACCTGCTGTTCACGGCGGACGACGGCATCCATGGCCGCGAGCCGTGGGTCAGCGACGGGACGATCGCGGGGACGAGGATGCTCCGGGACATCCGCCCCGGGCCCCTCGGCTCCGACCCGCAGGACATGTGGGGTCGTGGGGGTGCGGGCCTGTTCAGCGCCGACGACGGTGTCCACGGCCGTGAGCCGTGGATCGTGTCGGACCGTGGCGGCTCCATCCGGATGCTGGGTGACATCCGACCGGGACCGGATGGTTCCGACCCGACCGACCTGCGGTATCGGAACGGCGGCGTCTGGTTCTCCGCGGACGATGGGACGCACGGCCGCGAGCCATGGACGACCGATGACGACCGCGTCGTCACGGGCAAGGGTCCGTGGCTGGTGGCGGACCTCCGACCGGGCCCGCTCGGCTCGGACCCGCGGGAGTTCGTCCTCTGGTCGACCACCGTCCTGATGACCGCCGATGACGGCGCCAGCGGTCGGGAGGTCTGGGCAGCATATGGCCCGACCCGGCTGACGGACATCGATGCGACCGGGCCATCGGACCCGCACGGCCTGACCGTCGTGCCGGACGGGGACGGATGGTCGTCACGCTGGCTGTTCCTGTGGGCGAGCGACGGCAGCGGTGCCGCGCGACCGTATGCCCTCCAGGTCCGGTCGCTGGACGACACGCCCGACCGGATCCCGCCACCCGTGCTCCTCTCCGAGGATGCTCGCGAGCCCGCAGGGCCTCACGGGGCGCCCGTCGCGATCATCGGTCCACGGGTCGTCTTCCCGGCGACCGAGGATGGCGGTCGAGGTCAGCTGTGGGTCACGGGTGGGTCCCCATCGGACACGATCCGCCTGACCGACGACCCGCAGGGCATCGACGTGCGGGCGATCACGGCGCTCGATGACCGGGCGCTGCTCGTCCGCAGCTTCTCGGGCGGGAGCGTGACCATGGTCACCGATGCCACGACGCGTGGCACGACCCATCCGTACGCGAGCTGGCCGAACCCACGCCGACCCGCCGACCCGGTCCGGTTCGGGGACGCCGTCGTGTTCCGGGCGAGCATGTCCGTCCCGAGGCCAGGGTTCGAGGACGGCCCGGAGGTCCTGTGGATCGCCGAGGTGGACGCGGACCATGCCGGACGTCCCATCCCGGACACGAGTCGACCGACCGGGAAGGGCGTGGACCCGGGCGAGGCGGTCTGGGTGCCACCCGTCCCGCCGCCCACCTCCTGAGACGCAGCCGAGGCGAGCGCGCCGCGGACTCGACGCTCCGCGGTGCTACTTGGCGGGGCAGACCTTGTGGGTCCTGCCGCCCTTCACGCCATCCCAGGGAGTGCCGAGGTACGGGAAGTCCTTGATGGCCTTCGCGTCATTGCGGGCACAGCCGTCGCCGAGGGTGCGTGCCGCCCTGGTGTCCACGGCCGTCACACCGACCGCACCCAGCAGCTCCGCGAACGAGGCGCCATAGCCATCGCCCACCATCCGAAGCGTGATGTCCACGACGTCATCGGTGGGTCGACGGCCATTGGGATAGCCCGCCAGGTCGCCGCCCATCACGCCGAGGCGGTTCGGCTTCTTCGTGGGTGGCACGGCGAGGTTGAGCCGCAGCTGGTCGGCCACGCCCTCGGTGGCGGTCTGGGTCAGTCCCGGGATGCCCCGGCCGAGCACCTGCGCGAGGTCGGTCCGATCGGTCGTCCGGGGGGTCGGCAGCTTCGGATAGGCCTGGTCGAGGAGGCTCGCGAGCTCGGGCTGGAGATACCAGCCCTCGTAGTCGGCATCGGTGGACGGATCGCCCGCCCGCCATGCGTCCTTGTAGCCATAGGGGATGAACCACTGCTCGATGAAGGGGGCACCGACGCGCGACACCTGGACGAGATCGCCACCCGGTCCGGAGCGGCTGGCGCCGGCCCAGATACCGATGGTCGAGCCGGGTGCGCTGACGTCCGAAGGGACCGTCCCGTCCGCGGTCAGCTCACCGATGGGCACCTGGATGGCGATGGCCAGCGTGTCCATCCCGGAGCGTGTGTCCTGTGCCTTGGCCTTCTTCGTGGGCACCACATGGGTGTTCGCGCGGCTGCGGTTGGTCAGGAGGTCCCCGAGCGCCCCCAGATCACCGAACATCGGGTCATCCCGCTGCCCGGCGAAGACACGGCCGGTGCTGCTGTTCGGGTCGAGGATGCTGAGGTAGTTGGCGACCATGGACGCGTACCCGGGGGTCGTGCGCGGACCGATGTTGGGTGGCGGCACCTGGCTCGTGATGAGCAGCACATCGTCCCGGCGGACGTTGACCTCCTGGATGACCGTCGGCGGCGTGCTCGGCAGCTGACCGAAGCCGGTCGGCCAGATGCTGTCGGGCGCATCGAGGCGGGTCGTGAAGGTGAACGACCAGGTGATCTCGGCGGAGCCGTCGCCATCGTTGTCGACCTTGATCCAGTAGGTCAGGTCCGGGTCGAACCACGCCTGGGTGGCCCACTCCGAGGGCGCATGGGCGCCACCCCAGGTGGTGACGATGGTCACGCTGCCGGCCTGGTCCGGGCTGATCCACGCGTACAGGTCGCCGACCTGCGCCGCCCGGTCCTGGAGCAGGCCGTCGGGCGTCTGGGCAGCGACGGGCACCGCGACACCGGCACCCAGTGCCGCCGCGAGCAGCACGGTGGCGGGTCGAGCGAGCGAGCGGCGGGTCATGCGAGCCTCCAGGGATGCGGACGGTCGACACGCTGATCGCTCGTCGCGCATCGCGCCATGACCCGATCGGGTGACGTCCGCGGTGGTCCGGATGGGACCCCTGTCAGCTGGGTCCGGGCTCGGTGTCGAGCGTGGGCATCGTCTCGAGGAGGGTCCGATGGATGTACGCGAGGTCGGGGTCGGTCCACTCCGTGAGGTCGGCGTCCGCGTCGTCATCCGGGGACGACCAGTCCATCTCCGGTGCCTCGCCGTGCTGGTACACCCACCACAGGTTGCCCCACGGGTCCAGGACCCGCGAGAAGCTCGTCCCGAAGAAGTCGGTCGGGTGGGTGACGACCCGCGCACCGCGCTCCTCGGCACGGGCGAGCGTCGCCTCGATGTCCGTGACGTAGATCTGGGTCAGCTGCGGCAGGAACGGCCAGCCCGGCTTGCGCTCGCCGAACATCAGCGTGGTGCCGCCGATCTCCAGCTCGGCATGGAGCAGCAGCCCGTCGATGTCCATGGTCCGGGCATCGGGATGCTCCTGGCCACCGAACACCTCCTGGAGGAAGGTGATGAGCCCCTCCACGTCGCGGGTGATGAAGAACGGGTTGAGGGTGGCGAAGCCGGCGGGGGTCGGGGCGGTGTCCATGGTCATCCTCCTGTGGGTCGGTGCGCGATCGGATGACCCCATCCTCGCGATCGGATCCTCACAGGTCTTGGACAAAAGCGCCGACCTCAGCCCACCGCTGCGGCGAGGATGCGCGCCGGCGTCTCACCCCGGATGCGGCGCAGCTCCCGCGTGAGATGCGACTGGTCCGCGTAGCCCACATCGGCGGCGACATCGACCGGCCGCATCCCTGCACTCAGCAGCAGATACGCGCGCCGAGCCCGGTCGAGCCGCTCGATCTCCTTGCGCCGAAGACCCGTGACGAGCGGGAACCGTCGCTGCCAGCTCCGACGGGACAACCCGCGGTCGTCCCCGCCGAGCGCACGTCGGATATCGGGATCCGCGACCAGCACGCCGTCGGCGAGGAGCTCCGTGACGAAGCACTCGAGCCCCTCCCAGGTCGGGATCGGATATCGATGTCCGCCGATGACCACCCGTCCGTCGATGACCGGCAGGTCGGCGATCGCGCCACGCAGCAGCGTCTTGTCGACCCCCGGGATCATGACGTGGGCGGCGAGCTCGATGCCCCAGTAGGACTCGCCGAGGATGGACCGGATCGGCCGGCCCTCGATCCGTGGACCGGCGAGCTCCGCAGCAAGGGAGTCGTCGGGACGACGGATGAACGCGATACCCCAGTGCTCGCTCGCATCATCGACGTAGTCCGCCGCCTCCTCGACGAAGGCACGCCAGACCAGTCGGATCTCGGGGCTGGTCGACGTCCGCTGCTCCCACATGCCCGGAGGATAGGGTGTCCTCAGGCGCTCGCCATCGTGCCGTCCGGCGCAGAGCCTGGCCGTGTGGGGCGTGGCCCGGCCGCAGCCGCTCGTGGTGCGTGAGGACGGCCGGGTCGCCCGGGCGGAAGGGCGTCCGACCGGTAGACTGCGGCGCGTGGAGGAGGTCGAGCGCGCGCCCGGGCTGTTCGTGGTCCTCGAGGGGCCCGATGGCGCCGGCAAGTCCGGGGCGGCCGCGAGCCTGGTGGCGGCACTCCGCGCCGCCGGCCACGAGGTGACACCGACCCGCGAGCCGGGGGGCACGCCCATCGGGGAGGCGCTCCGCGAGGTGCTGCTGCGCGCCGGTGTTGTGGAACGCAGTGGTCTCGCCGATGCGCTGCTGTTCAGCGCGGCCCGGGCGGAGCTGGTGCAGGAGGTCATCCGGCCGGCCCTGGCTCGTGGCTCGATCGTCGTGTCCGACCGGTACGCCACGTCCACGACGGCCTACCAGGGATACGGCTCGGGCGTCCCACTGGACCAGCTGCTGCTGCTGGAGCGCATCACCACGGGTGGCCTGCGGCCGGATCTCGTGGTGCTCATCGACGTGCCCGTGGAGGCCGGCCTCGCTCGACGCGGTGTCGCTGCGGGCGGCGAGACGCGCTTCGAGGAGGCCTTCGATCGCGAGTTCCACGAGCGCGTCCGGGACGGCTATCGGGCGATGGCGGCCGCCGATCCGACTCGCTGGCGGGTCGTGGACGGGACCCGATCGGAAGCCGACGTGGCCCGCGACGTGGTCGCGATCGTCACCAGCCGCCTGACCGCGGCCCGGACACGGGCATCCGAGGTCGGTCGCACCGGCTGACCGGTTCCCGCGGGCGACACGGCCCGTCACAGGGAGGCCCCGGATGCTCGGGGCACCGCGGCAGGAACGCCCGTGCTCCCCGGCGCCGGCATCGGGAACATGAGGACGCTCTCATCGTCCACCAACGACCGTCTCACGAACATGCTCGATCGTGTGGGCATCAGGACACACACCCGACGAGACGGAGGATCCACATGAGCACCACCCGCACCCGCCGCATCGGCCTCATCGCCACGGCCGGCGTCATGGCCCTGTCCAGCCTCGCGGTCGCCGCGATGCCGGTGGCCGCCGCGACCGAGCGCGAGAAGCGAGGCGTCTGCACCGGGACCAGCGATTGGGAGCTGGAGCTGGAGCGCGAGCACGGCCGCATCGAGATCAACCTGGACGTGGACACGACGCGCGTGAACCGCCAGTGGCGCGTGCGCATGAAGCACGATGGCAAGCTCTTCGTGAACACCCTGCGCCGGACCGATCGTGATCGCGACATCGAGATCGAGCGTCACCGCAACGACACGCCCGGCACCGATCGGATCTGGTTCAAGGCCGTGGACCAGGTGAACGGCGAGGTCTGCAAGGGCTCGCTCACGATCTGATCCCGCGGCCCGGCGATGTGCCGGACCCGTCAGCTGCTCCGGAGCGTCGACCGACCAGGTCGGCGCTCCCTGCTGTGGGCCGACCGGGGGGCTCGGTCAGGCGGTGGGGCCGATCTCGATGTCGGCGAGGTCCCGCAGGCCCACGATGCTGCCCACGGCATCGCCCCGCGCCAGGTCGATGGCATCCTGCGCGACGCCCATCAGCTCCGCGGCCGTGGCGCCATCGCGGGGGTGATGCGCGATGCCGGCGCGCAACCCGGGGATCACGCCCTGGACCGCCGGCAGCGCCGTCACGGCGTCCCGGACCCGCCGCGCCACGGTCCCGGTCGGGTCACCGGGCGCGATGACCGCCAGCTCGTCCGGCGCGATGCGGGCGACCGTGTCCACGAGCCGCACCTTGTCGGCGAGCGTCGCCGCGATGACCCGCAGGATGTCGTCGGCGACCCGGCCGCCATGCTCCACGGCGATCCCCGCGAGGTCGTCCACGGCGAACACCACGACCGCGAGGGCCGTGCCCTGGCGCGTGGCTCGCACGACCTCCAGCTCCAGCATCTGGAGGAAGGTCAGCCGATCCGCGAGGCCGGTCAGTCGATCGGTGCGTGCCAGTCGCTCCTGCCATGCCGCCTGCTCATCGAGCGCGGACCGCAGACGCTCCTGCTGGATGGCGATCGCGGCCAGGTCGGCGAGCGCGAGCGCGACCTCCTGTGATGGGTCGGGGATGTCACCGAGGATGAGCACACCCAGGGTGACGGGTGCCACGCCCTCGGTCGCGACGAGCGGCAGCAGCGTCCCGCGGCTCGCACCGATGGCTGCGCCGAGGGCGCTCGGCAGGGGGGTCTGCCACGCGGGTCGACGACCCCCCATGACGTCCCGCAGCGCGGCGGTCGCCGACTCGTCCAGCGTGACGGGTGCGCCCTCGGGGGTCACGAAGGTATCGGTCTCGTCATCATGGAGCAGGAACGACGCGCCGGCGTCCGTCGCGAGCGCACGAGCCTGGTCGGCCAGCGCGTCGAGCCGGACCTCCAGGTCACCGTCCCGGGCCATGATGCGGACCGCTGTCAGCAGACTGGGTGCCAGCGCAGCGTCCTCCATTCCTCGACCGGGATGATAGGCCTCTCGACGGCTCCTCGCCACCCCATTGATGGTGTCTCCGTTGCGAGGGAGCATCGATGGACGCCCGATGTGACGTCAGCGGGCCCGCGGGTCGGCCGCTGCGAGCGTCTCCAGGAACCGGTCCGGATCGATGTTGCCGCCGCTCACGATGGCCACGAGATGCTCGCCGGGCCGTGGCACGACCACGTCCAGCGCCGCGATGCTCGTGGCGCCCGAGGGCTCCACCACCAGGCGGGCCTGTCGCGCGGCACGCGCGATCGCGGCCCGGATGGCGGCCTCGGACACGGTCACGATGTCATCCAGACGCGCGGACAGGTGCCGGAAGGTGAGCGGGCCGAGTGAGCTCGTGCGCATCCCGTCCGCGATGGTCCGGCCGACCAGCTCGGGGCCCCAATGCACGATGCGCCCGCTCCGGAGTGACTCCTGGGCGTCGGCGGCCAGCTCCGGCTCCACGCCGATCACCCGGGCATCCGGTCGGAGGGCCTTGACCGCGGTCGCCACCCCGGATGCGAGGCCACCACCGCCGATGGGGGCCAGCACGGTCAGGGGCTCGTGCGCATGACCCAGCTCGGCGAGCTGCTCCACGATCTCCAGGCCGCAGGTGCCCTGGCCGGCGATGATGCGTGCGTCGTCGTACGCGGGGATGAGCGTCAGTCCCCGCTCCTGCGCCAGCCGATCCGCGGTGGCCACCCGATCGTCGCTGGCAGCGCCGACGAACACGATCGCGGCGCCATCCGCTCGGACGCCTGCGACCTTGACCGCGGGCGCGTCATCGGGCATGACGATGGTCGCGGGCACCCCGAACAGGCGCGCCGCCCGCGCGACCCCCTGGGCGTGGTTGCCCGAGGAGTGCGCCACCACCCCACGTGCCCGCACGTCCGGCTCGAGCGATGCGATCGCGTGGTACGCACCGCGCAGCTTGAAGGCCCCGATGGGCTGGAGCGACTCGGCCTTCAGCCAGGTGCGTGGATGGCCCTGTGCATCACCCTCGGTCGGGAGGCCGACGGGCACCAGCGGCGTGCGCACGACGATGCCCGCGAGCGTCGCCGCGGCAGCCCGGATGTCCGCCAGGCTGACGAGGTCGTCCAGCGCCGGGTCGGCCGACCGGCTGGCGGGTCCCGGCATGGGGTCGATGGTGGTCACCCCGGTATACTCGCCCGAACGCGGGGCCCTTGCTCGGCCGGCCACCCGCCCTTCCGAGCGCCCCGCACACGAGGAGGGGCGATCGACCGTGACCATGACCGCGCAGGACGCGACCATCGACAGCCCGGTGCGGCGGCGCCGACCCTCTCGCGTGGACTCGATCCGCCCCACCTACGGCTTCGACGACGTGTCGCTGGCGCCGGGCGTGGCGACGGTGGAGCCCTCGGAGGTCGACACCGTCATCGACTTCGCCGGCCTGCGGCTGGCCATCCCCATCCTCGCCTCGGCGATGGACGCGGTGGTGGATGTCCGGTCCGCGGCGGAGCTCGCCCGTCTGGGCGGCGTGGCGGTGCTCAACCTGGAAGGTGTCCAGACCCGCTACGAGGAGCCGGACGAGGTCCTCGCGCGCATCGCGGGCGCGCCCGACGACCAGGTCCAGGCGATCCTCGCGGAGGCGTACCAGGCGCCCGTCCAGAACGCGCTGGTCGCGCGACGCATCGCGGAGCTCCATGCGGCCGGCTCACCGGCGGTCGTGGCCGCGACCCCGGCCGTGGCACGCCGCTTCGGGCCCTTGTGCGCGGAGCATGGCGCGGACCTGTTCCTGGTCCAGTCGCAGGTCTCCTCGCCGCGCCATCTCGCGAGCGGCTACGAGCCGCTCCAGCTGGACGCGTTCACGCAGCTCATGGGCATCCCGGTCGCGGTCGGCAACACGACCTCGTATGACGCCGCCTACCAGCTGATGCACCAGGGGATCGCCGCGATCTTCGTGGGCGTCGGACCGGGTGCGGCGTGCACCACCCGGGACGTGCTGGGCATCGGCGTGCCCCAGATCAGCGCGGTCGCCGAGGTCGCCGCGGCGCGTGATGACTACCACGCGGAGACCGGTCGCTATGTGCCCGTGGTCGCGGATGGCGGCATGCGTCGGGGTGGTGAGCTGGCCAAGGCGGTCGCGGCCGGCGCGGATGCCCTGATGCTCGGCTCGCCCCTCGCACGTGCGCAGGAGGCACCCGGTCGAGGCACCAACTGGGGCATGGCAGCACCCTCGCCCACGCTGCCCCGGGGCACGCGCATCAAGGTGGGCACCGTGGGCAGCCTCGAGCGGATCCTGTTCGGTCCGTCCCACGTGACCGACGGCACGGAGAACCTCGTGGGAGCGCTCCGCCAGTCGATGGCCGCCCTGGGGGCTCGCGACATCGCCGCGATGCAGCAGGTGGAGATCGTGTACGCGCCCGCGGTGGGGGTCGAGGGCAAGTCCTGGCAGCGAGGCCGCTGACGCCGGACGGGCTCGATCCGGGCGCGGGATCGCGACCCTGCCCGACCCGGGGTCCGATGGGATGAGAGGACTCTCATCCGCGCCTCACATCCGCTTCACGCGCGACGCCGATCATCGGTGGTACCCGGTCAGTCCCCGACCGCTCCCGGGAGGTCGGTCAGGTCTGCGGCCGGAGATCATCCGTAGGGAGGCCATGAGATGGCATCGGGCTTCTTCGCAGCCCTGCGCCCGGCCCTTTCGAAGGCCGGTCGCAAGAGCAGCGACTCCTCGTCCGACGACCGGCGTCGCCGGCGTCGCCGACGTCGGCGACGGCGTCGCCGCAACCGGACGTCGTTCAGCTCCCGGACCTAGGGAACGCGACGGCGACAGGTCCCCGCACCGGGGACCTCGCCACTGGAGCGGGGGTCGAGACGATCGGCCCCCGCTGTGCGCGCCCTGTCGACCTCACCACATGGGACCATCACTTCCGTGAGACGACCGCCCTCACCCGCCCGCCTCGTGCGCGCCATCCTGGCGCGTGCCGGCCGGATGCCGGACGACCCGGACGCCCTGGTGGAGGCGGCACCACGCGTGCCGCTGCTCACCATCGTCCGGCGGTTCTGGCCGTTCGTGCGGCCGTACCGTGGCTGGATGGTGCTGGGGCTCCTGCCCGTGGCGCTGCTGCCGCTCATCGAGACCGTCGAGATCTGGCTGTTCCAGATCGTGGTGGATGATGTCCTGACACCGCGGGACCTGACCTCGCTGCCGATGCTGGCGGTCGCCTTCCTGGGCCTGACCCTTGCCAGCGGCGCGATCTCCTTCGCGGACGATGTCATCGCCACGCGCGTCTCCGCCGGGTTCACGCTGGACATCCGGGTCGCGCTGTTCGGCAACCTGCTGCGCCAACCGCCGGACGCGCTCGACCGTCGCCGGCTGGGCGATCTGCTCTCGAGGCTGTCGGGTGACGTGGGTGCCATCGAGGGCGTCATGGTCGCGGGCGTGACGGATCTGCTCTCGGCGGTGCTCCGGATGCTCCTGTTCGCGGGCGCGATGTTCCTGATCGACCCCGCCCTCGCCATCGTGTCGCTGCTCCTGGCACCGCTGTTCTGGGGGGCCGCACGGACCTTCGCGTCCACGGCTCGCCGGGTCGCCCGGGAGCGCCGTCGGCGGAGCGGCGGCCTGCTCGCGCTCGCGGAGGAGTCGCTGGGCCACGCGGCGCTCGTCCAGGCCTCCGGTCGCGAAGAGGATGAGCTCGCCCGGTATGCCCGCGAGGGCCAGGCGGTGGCCGCCGGGTCCGTGGCCTCGGCGCGGATCCAGGGGCTGCTGATGCCCGTGGTGGACCTCATCGAGGTCGCGGGTGCCCTGGTCATCACGGGGCTTGGCACGCTCGCCCTCGCGGAGGGTCGCCTCACCCTGGGTGAGCTGCTCGTGTTCCTCACCTACCTCACGCAGCTCTACCGGCCGGTGCGTGACCTGGGATCGCTCACCACGACGCTGTTCAGCGCGGCAGGTGGCGCGGAACGGGTCATGGAGATCCTCGACCAGCCGCCCGCGGTGGCGGAGCGTCCGACCGCGGTCGACCCCGGGCGCGCACTGGGCGGCGTGGCCCTGGAGGGGGTGGGCTACACGTACCACGACGGCACCGTGGCCCTCACCGATGTCACGGCGGAGTTCCCGCCGGGCAGCGTGACCGCGGTCGTGGGGCCGAGCGGAGCCGGCAAGTCGACGCTCGTCAAGCTGCTGCTGCGCTTCGCGGACCCCACGCTGGGACGCGTGCTGCTCGACGGCGAGGACCTGCGGGACCTCACGCTCCACGGCCTGCGCCGGAACGTGGGCGTCCTGCTCCAGGAGGTCCACGTCCTGGACACGAGCCTCATCGAGAACGTGCGCTACGCGCGCCCCGATGCCACCGATGCGGAGATCGCCAAGGCGCTCGCCGTGGCGGACGCGGCAGGCTTCACGCGGTCCCTGGGCGAGGGCCAGGCGACACGTCTCGCCCAGCGTGGCCGACGCCTGTCGGGCGGTGAGCGCCAGCGTATCGGCATCGCCCGGCTGCTGGTGCAGGATGCCCCGGTGGTGGTGCTCGATGAGCCCACCGCCGCCC
Source organism: Chloroflexota bacterium (assembly GCA_019637815.1). Taxonomy (GTDB): domain Bacteria; phylum Chloroflexota; class Limnocylindria; order Limnocylindrales; family CSP1-4; genus JAFMJV01. Next base: position 142,959 of record JAHBUZ010000007.1, on the reverse strand, counting down.
TCGACGAGGGGACCGCGGGTCGGGTCATGAGCGCGCTCCGCTCGGTGCTGGCTGGCCGCACCATCATCATCGTGACCCATGACCCGGTGGCCATGGCGGTCGCGGACCGGGTCGTCCAGCTGGAGCATGGCCACGTCGTGTCCGAAGCGCCGCGACCCGGTGGCTCATCCCCGGCGACGGGCCGGTCGACCTCGCCGGACGCTCGGTCGATGCGGACACGACCGGCCCCCGGTGTCGCGGAGGGTGGCGCCGGATGACCGGGATGACCCCTGCTCCATCCGCCGCCCCTGCTGTCGTGGGCTCGCTGCTGGCGCCCGGCTATCGCGTGCTGGATCACCTGAGCCGGGGCAACCGACTCGACGTCTATGACGCCTGGAGCATCGAGCGGGACAGCCGATGCGTGCTCAAGACGCTCCGCCCGGACCGGGCCGATGAACCGTCCGCGCGACGCATGCTGCTGCTCGAGGGACGATTGCTCCGACGGCTCACCCATCCCCACCTGGTGCGCGCCTACGACATCGTGACGACCGCGGATGGGCGACCGGTGGTGGTGCTCGAGACGCTGGCGGGTGAGACGCTGTCGCACCTGCTCCAGCCCACGGGCCGAGCGCGCCGACGACTCGACCCCGGGGATGCCGCCGAGCTCGGCCGCCAGCTCTGCTCGGTGGTCGGGTACCTCCATCGATCGGGCTATCTGCATCGGGATCTCAAGCCGGCCAACATGGTCGTGGAGAGTGGCCGCATCACGCTCATCGACCTGAGCCTGGTGCGACGTCCTGGGCGGGCGCGATCGGGCGCCGGGACGGCGGACTACATGGCCCCCGAGCAGGTCCGGGGTGGGCTGCTGACATCCGCGGTGGACGTGTGGGGCATCGGTGCGGTGCTGTACACGGCGCTCGCGGGACGTCGGCCCTTCGACCACCTGCTGCCCGAGGCAAGCGACACCGACGACGAGAGCGGCCTCGACGACCGATCCGACACCCAGGAGCCCATCGACGGTGCGCACGGGTCGACGGACGTGACCGAGGACACCGGCCGGACCTATCCCCAGGTCGCCGTTCGTGCACCCGCCCTGGGCACCCTCCGGCCACTCCCGCATGGGCTGGCGGCGCTGGTGGATGCGTGCCTGGAGCCCGAGCCCGGACGACGGCCCTCGGTCGACGAGCTCAGCGCAGGTCTCGCCGCGTGGCTGCCGGCCGGCACCGATGCGCCCCTGGCCGATCGGTCCGGGACGGCCCACGGACGATGAGCCACATGGCGCAAGGCACGACACGCGGCCCTCGTCGTCCCGTGGACCCGCCCACGGCCGGATCGATGCTCGTGCCGATCGTGGCCCTGCTGGCGGGGCTCGCGATCCTCGCCCTGGTCCTCGCGATCCTCACCCTGGGTGGTGTGGCCCGGGAGCCGACCGAGTCGCTGCTCCCCTCGCCGGACGTCACCGACGCGCCGGTCACGACGACCACGCCGTCGCCCAGCCCGCTGGTGACCACGGCGCCCACCCCCGGGTCCACGCTCGACCCCACGGTGGCACCGCCGACCGCGCCGCCGACGGCCGAGCCGACCCCCGTCCCGACGCTGCCACCCACGCCGCCGCCGGCGACCGACCGGCCGACGCCGGCCCCGACCGATGCACCCAGCGATCCCCCATCGCCGACGCCGCCGGCCCCCACGGCGACGCCGGCCCCCACGGCGACCCGGACCCCTCGGCCGACACCCCGTATCACCCCCCGCCCGACACCCCGGGTCACGCCACGGCCGACCCCGACCCCGACCCCGCGAGCCACGCCCCGGGTCACCCCCCGACCCGGCGACCCGAGCGACCTCCCCCGGTTCCCGGGCTCGCGTCTCGTGGGGCGGTCCCAGGAGACCGATGATGGTCTCGTGGAGCTGGAGCTGTCGTATCGGACGTCCGCCTCGGTCGACCGCGTCCGGCGACACTATCGCCAGGTGCTGCGGACGCACGGCTGGCGGGTGGGCAACGTGGAGCTCGACGATGACGAGTGGGGGATCGAGGCGAACCGGGGCCGGCGCGAGGTGCGGATCCAGATCGAGCGCGACGACGGCGTCACGGAGGTCGACATCGAGCTCACCTTCCCGCGTGGCTCGGGGGCGATGCCGCGCATGATCGCCGGCCGCGGCCCCGGGATCCGCGACCCCGCATGACCAGCGCCGAGCCGCTCTCGCGACGACCCTGGCGGGTCCTCGTCGTCGTCCTGACGGGGCTCCTCGTCGCCGTCGCCATCGCATCGGTCGCGGCGCTGCTGCTGACCCGGGGCGTGGGCGATGTGGCCGATCGGGCCGTGCGCACGGACATCGCGCTCGAGGACCGGGCGGAGGACGTGCTCATCGCGGTGCTCGAGGTGCGCCAGTACCAGCGCAACCTCGTGTTCTCCGGGCCCACGCGTGCCGCGCTCGAGCACTTCGACACGGCGTACGCGTCGCTGCTGGAGTCCATCGACCAGCTGGCGACCGTGGACATCGACGCGGGACTCATCCGGATCGAGGACCTGCGCGCGATGGCCGTCGCGTATCACGCCGCCTTCCGGCCGGCCCTGGACCTGTTCGAGACCGATGTCGACGCGTTCGACGCGGCGAGCGACCAGGGGCTCATCGACCTCGCGACACTCCAGCGGCAGGCGGAGGCCCTCGCCCGGCTGGGCGAGGAGCGGTCCGCGAGTGCCCTCGCCAACGTCGAGTCCGCGACCACCACGGCCACCGTGGTGATGGTGCTCATCCTGACCCTCGTGACCATCGCGGGCATCGCCATCATGCTCGTGGCGCTGCGGACCCTGCGGGAGCTCCAGACGCTCACCGCCGCCCAGCAGGCGACCGCGGATCGGCTGCGGGATGCCCTGCGTGCGCGGACCGACCTCATCGCCGACGCATCGCACGAGCTCCGGACGCCGCTCACGGTGCTTCGGGGCAATGCCGAGGTGGGCCTCGCCATGGGGCCCCCGGACTGTGCCCATGAGCCGGTCCTCCGGGACATCGTGGCCGAGTCGGAGCGGATGACCCGTCTCGTGGAGGATCTGCTGTTCCTCGCCCGCTCGGACGCGGGATCCGTCCCCCTCGAGCCGCGCGAGGTGGAGCTCGAGCCGTGGCTCGCGGACGTGGCGGCGCGCGCGGAGGTCCTGTGCCGGGAGCGCAGCGTCACCCTCGTCGCCCAGCTCGATGCGCAGGGTCTCGCGCGGATCGATGCCGAGCGCATGGAGCAGGCGATCATGATCGTGATGGACAACGCGGCCAAGTTCAGCCCCGTGGGCGCTCCCGTCGACCTGGCTGCCCGACTCGATGGTGGCTGGCTGGTCATCGTGGCGGACGACGAGGGACCCGGCATCCCGTCCGACATCCTGCCCCACATGTTCGACCGGTTCCGGCGTGGTGACCGTGCTCGGGGTCGGCGTCAGAGCGGCGCGGGCCTGGGGCTGTCCATCGCGCTGGCCATCGTGGAGGGGCATGGCGGTGCCATCGAGCCGGCCGCACGCCCGGGTGGTGGGACGCGGATGACCATCCGGGTGCCGCTCCGGATGCCATCGGTGGCGTCGCGAGGGCGTCGGGTGGGGCAGGTCACCGACGCGTGAGCGTGCGCATGGCGCATGAGGACGCTCTCATCGGCTGCTCACCCTGCCCTCACCCGCCCGCGACAGGCTCATCGCGACAGACCCGTCGATCACGGAGGACCAGCCGATGACCACCGTCGCATCATCGCCGCGCGGCATCCGAGGCCACGCTCGTACCCTCGCGCTCGCGGCGCTCGTCGTCGCAGCCGTCGGCTCGGCCGCGGTGCCCGTCGCTGCCCAGGGCATCCCATCGCCCGACCCGGGCCCTTCCGGGGTCGTGCCGTCGATGACACCGCCGGGCCCTGCGCCCTCGCTGGTCTCCGCGGGATCACCCTGCATCACTCTGGCTGCCGCGTCGCCCGCCGGATCGCCGGTCCTGCCGCCCACGCTGCCCGAGCCATCCCTGCTCCCGCTGGTCGTGGAGGAGTTGGAGGTCGTGGCCGGCACGACGTGCACCCTCGTGGGCATCGTCGTCACGGGCAACCTGCGGGTCCGGTCGGGTGCCGTGCTCCATGCGACCGACATCACCGTGGACGGCGACATCCAGGCGGAGGGTGCCGCCGACGTCACCCTCATCGTGTCGCGCGTGGGGGGCGATGTCCAGGTGGAGGACGGTGACAGCTCGACCGTCCGCGGGTCGCGCGTCGAGGGGAACCTCCAGTGGGAGGACCAGGCCGGACCGCTGGTCGCGCTGGACAACACCATCGGCGGCGACCTCCAGGTCGAGCGCAGCCTGGGCGGGCTGGTCATCACCGGCAACGTCATCGGCGGGAACCTCCAGTGCCAGGCCAACGAGCCACCGCCCACCGGGTCCGCGAACGTCGTGGAGGGCGACATGGAGGACCAGTGCGCCGGTCTGTGAGCGGGCCCTCTGGAGGCCCGGACCGCCATGACCGGTGACGACCGTCCCCGGCAGCCGGTGGTCCCTGCGCCCCACGACGTGGACGACGCATCCCTGCGCATCCTGGTCATCGAGGATGACGAGCCCGTGGCGGGCGTGCTCGAACGGGGTCTCCGGCTGGCCGGCTACCAGGTGGCGATCGCGGACGATGGGCCCGCGGGGCTCGCCCGATGGGCGGAGGGTGGCTGGTCAGCGGTCGTGCTGGACCTGATGCTGCCGGGCATGGATGGCATCGAGGTGTGCCGGGGTCGTCGGGCGGAGGGTGACGTGACGCCCGTGCTGCTGCTGACGGCTCGTGATGACGAGGTGCTCCGGCGCGCGGCGGTGGCTGCGGGCGTGGACCGGGTGATGACCAAGCCGTTCGCCTACGCCGAGCTGCTGGCGGTCATCGGCGGCTGGGCTCAGGCGCGGAACCGGTAGCCCGCGCCACGCACCGTCTCGATGAGCGACTCCTCGTCCTCGCGATCGATCTTGCGTCGCAGGTAGCGCACGTACACATCCACCACGTTCGACAGGGGGTCGAAGTCGTACTCCCACACCGCGGCGAGGATCTGGACCCGTGACAGCACCTGGCCGGGGTTGCGCATGAGGTAGGCGAGCAGCGCGAACTCGCGCGTGGACAGGTCGATGACCCGACCATCCCGGGTGGCGCGTCGGGCACCCAGGTCGAGCACCAGGCCGGCCCGCTCGAGGCGGTTCGCGGTCGGCTGGTCGGATCGTCGCGCGAGGACCCGGACCCGCGCGAGGAGCTCATCGAGCGCGAACGGCTTGGTCAGGTAGTCATCCGCGCCCCGGTCGAGGACCTCCACCTTGTCCGCGATCGCGTCCCGGGCGGTGAGCACGAGGACCGGCGGCACACCCCGCGTCCGGCGCAGCTGCGAGAGCACATCCACGCCGTCGATATCGGGCAGACCCAGGTCGAGGATCACGAGGTCCACGTCCGGCTCCGAGGCGAGCACGATGCCGTCCGCGCCCGTCATGGCGACGGACACCTGGTGGCCCTGGGCGCCCAGCCCACGTGCCACGAACGCGCTGATGCGCTCGTCGTCCTCGACCACCACGATGCGCATGGTCGGCCGCCCGATGTCAGGGTGCGGGCGCCGGAGCCGCCGACGCTCCGGGTCCCTGGTCGCTCGGTCCGCCCGAGCCTGCGAGCGCTGCCCGGATCGCCGCATCGATGGTCTGGAGGTCCGGGCTCGCCACGCGGACGCCGTTCACGAACACGGTCGGCGTCGCGTTCACACCACGCGTGGCGTTCGCGTTCCGGACGTCCGCCTCGATGGCTGCCCACCGCTCGCGCGCCGCGGGTACCTGGAGGCCCTCGATGAACGGCTCCATGTCCAGGCCGGCCATGCGGCCCATGAGCAGCAGTCGGTCCGGGGTGTAGCTGCCGACGTTCTCGCCGAGCAGGTTCGCGAACAGCAGGTCATGGAACGGCCAGAAGCGGTCCTGCTCGGCTGCCAGCCGTGCCGCGACGGCCGCCCACCGCGACTCCTCGCCGAGGAACGCGAAGTCACGGAACACCAGGCGGGCGTGACCGGGCCGGACCCAGGTCTCCACGAGGTCCGGTTCCACGAGGAACGTGAAGCGCTGGCAGTACGGGCACTGGAAGTCCTCATAGACCTCGATGACCACGGGCGCATCCGCTGCGCCCAGGGACTGTCCATCGGTCGGCACGTCCCGCACGACGTTCGCGGGACGCACCGGGGGCAGCGTCACGAGCGGCGCCATGGTCAGGTCCGGCAGGGGCACCTCGGTGGCCGCGGGCTGCGTCGTGCCGGGACCCGTCGTGGCGACGGGAGACGGCCCCTGCGCGAGCGCCGTGCCCGCGAGCGCGAGCAGCAGCAGCATGGCGATGGACATGGCGCCGAGGCGCGTCGATGGGCGTTCCATGCCGGGATGGTACCGATGTCCCCGACGAGGGGCGTCGGGACCGGGTCCGCCGCGGTCGGGCCTGACACGCGGTCCTGACCCGCCATACGATGCGGCGCATGGATGCAGCCCCGACCTCCCCGTCCGATCACGACCCAGCCCGACCACCGCGGGCCCGCGACCTGGGGGTGCGCATCGGCGACCTGCCCACGGGTCGCTGGAACGCGATCACGGACGTGGCCGGTGTCCGCGTCGGCCACACGACACTCATCGACGGGGATGGCCCGCTCGTCGTCGGCCAGGGGCCCGTGCGCACCGGGGTCACGGTCATCCTGCCGCCGGGCGAGCCATTCGGGGAGTCGTTCTTCGCGGGCTGCCACCGGCTCAACGGCAACGGCGAGCTGACCGGGCTCGAGTGGGTCCGCGAGAGCGGCATGCTCACGACACCCATCGCCATCACCAACACCCACAGCGTGGGGGTGGTGCGGGACGCGCTCATCACCGCGGGTGTCCGGCGCGGCGCGCCGTCGGACGGCCACTGGGCGCTGCCCGTGGTCGGCGAGACGTATGACGGCCGGCTGAGCGACCTCGATGGCCAGCACGTCCGCCCGGAACACCTCTTCGCGGCGCTCGATGCGGCCGCCGACGGGCCGGTCGACGAGGGCAACGTGGGTGGCGGCACGGGCATGATCTGCCACGAGTTCAAGGGCGGTATCGGGACGTCGTCCCGGGTGCTGCCGGCGGACGAGGGCGGCTGGACCGTGGGCGTGCTGGTCCAGGCGAACTACGGATCCCGCGACCGGCTCGCGCTCGGGGGCATCCCGGTGGGCCGCGCCATCCCCGCGCGCGAGGTGCCCAGCGCATGGGACGACCCCACGCCGGCTCCTGCCGGCCGACCAGGGCCCGAGGCAGGGAGCGGCTCCATCATCGTCATCGTGGCCACCGATGCGCCGCTCCTGCCGCTCCAGTGCGAGCGGCTCGCGCAGCGAGCGGGCCTGGGTATCGCGCGGGTCGGTGGCACGGCCGCCCATTCGAGCGGCGACCTGTTCCTGGCCTTCGCGACGGGCAACCGCGGCCTGTCCGCGGTCGATGATGCCGAGGGGCAGCCGTTCACCCGCTCGCTCACGGGGGTCGTGGATGCGTGGATGAGCCGGCTTTTCGTGGCCACGGTGGACGCGACCGAGGAGGCCATCGCGAACGCGCTCATCGCGGCGCGCACCATGACCGGCCGCGATGGCATCACGGCACATGCGCTGCCCCACGACCGGCTGCGGGACCTCGTTCGTGCTTGGGATACCATGCTGGAAGCCATCGATCCACCGACCGCCGCGGGGTGATGGCCGGGCCAGGGTCGCCGTCGCCGTCGGCATCCTGCTGACCCACAGTGCCGAGGTCCGGATGTCCCTGACGCCACGCATCAAACGCACCGTGAAGGCCGCCCAGAAGCGGGCACAGGCCCTGGAGCTGGATGCACGGCGGGAGCTGGCGCGCCGCACGGGACGCCCCATCCGGGATGCCCAGGGTCGCATCGTCGTCATCGGCACGGACGGCAAGGAGCATCCCATGGGTGCCCAGCCGCGGCCGGAGGTCCCCGAGTGTCCGCCCGGCTGGCACACCGGGCCGCCGGACTTCGTCATCGTGGGCGCCGAGAAGGGCGGCACCAGCCGCTGGCTCAAGATCCTGCGCGCGCATCCGGACATCCACGTGGGCAAGGGCATCCGGGAGATCCACTTCTGGGACGACTTCGCGGACCGCTGGCCGACCCAGGCGGACATCGAGCGATACCACACCTTCTTCCCGCGGCCGGAGGGCGGCAAGGCGGGCGAGAAGACGCCCCAGTACATGAGCCTCTGGTGGGCACCCCGGATGCTGTCGATGGCGGCGCCCGACTGTCGCATCGTGATGATGTTGCGCGATCCCATCGACCGGTACATCTCCGGGCGCACACAGCTCGAGAAGTACCGGCCACCCGACAGGGATACCAAGAGCTTCCTCGACTTCGGACGGCGGTCGGTGGAGCTCTCGATGCACCGCGGTGAGTACACGCGACAGCTGGAGTGGGTGCTGGACGCGTTCCCGCGCGAGCAGGTGCTGGTGCTCCAGTTCGAGGCCTGCAACGCGGACACCCAGGGTCAGCTCGATCGGACCTTCGACCACATCGGTGTCGCTCGATGGACCCCGCCCGAGGCGCTCACGGGCAAGGAGGTCAACGCGGCCTGGCTGGAGAAGGTGCCGCTCGAGCCGGAGCGTCGGGAGCTGCTCCAGCGCCTGTATCGCCCGGAGGTGATGCGGCTCAAGGGGATCGTGCCGGAGCTCGACCTGTCGCTCTGGCCGAACTTCGCGGACCTGGCGGACTGACGGCCTCCCCTCGCCGGGCGGAGACCCCCATCGGCGTGCGCGACACCCCGGATGGCACCATGCGCGTCATGCGGTCCCTGCGTGTCACGGAGCTCTGGCGCTATCCCGTGAAGTCGCTCCAGGGGGAGCGTGTCGAGGCCGTCGACGTCACCCATGACGGCCTCACCGGGGATCGCCGCTACGCCATCTTCGAGCGGGCCACGGGTCTGGGCCTGACCGGCCGACGCGTGCCCGGGTTGCTGTACGCGAGTGCCGCGTGGCAGCCGGACGGCTCGGTGCGCATCACGCTCCCCGATGGCACACGCGCGGACGACGACGCGGCCCTGTCCCGCTGGCTGGGGCGGGACGTGGAGCTGCGGTCCGTGGAGGACGACGCGCCTCGTCGCTACGAGAACCCCGAGGATCCCGACCAGGAGGCCACCGGACAGTGGGTCGCGTTCACGGGCGCCCCGGGCCCGTTCCACGATTCGGCACGCATCCGGGTCTCGCTCGTGTCACGGACGAGCCTCGGCGCCTGGGATCGACGCCGCTTCCGTGCCAATGTGCTGCTGGATGGCGCAGGCGAGGACGACCTGGTCGGTGGCCAGGCGATGCTCGGCCCGGTGCGGCTCGAGGTCACCAAGCGCATCGGTCGCTGTGTCATGACCACCCGACCACAACCCGGCGGCATCGAGGCGGACCCGTCCGTGCTCCGGACCATCGCCCGGGAGCGGGATGCGTGTCTCGCCATCGGGGCGCTCGTGCTGGTGCCCGGCCGCGTGTCGATCGGGGACTCGGTGACCGAGGTGGCGGACCCAGCGAGCGTCCCGGTCGCTGCTCGGTAGACTCGGGGGCGTGGGCAGCGACACAGGAGGGGGCATGACCGACGGGAGCGACGCGAACGACGAGCACCAGGCGCAGGACGCCGTGGCGCAGGAGGCAGGGACCCAGGAGGCGGGATCGCCGGGCAGCGATGCGCGGACGCGTGGCGCGACCGTCCACGGCACCGTCGCCAATGCCGGCCATCGGGTGCTGGCACCCGATGACGCGGAGGTGGAGGCGTACCTGGAGGTGGCGCTCGACGCGCCGTCACCCGACCGCGCGCCGGACGATCGGCCCATGGTCAACGTGCCACCGGAGCCGCCGGACAGCGTGGTGGTGCTGGACTTCGGCAGCCAGTTCGCGCAGCTCATCGCACGACGCGTGCGGGAGCTCAACGTCTACTCCGAGCTGCTGCCCCACGACACGTCCATGGCCGAGCTGGAGCGTCGGGGCGTCAAGGGCATCATCCTCTCGGGCGGCCCGAACTCCGTGTATGACGCGGGTGCGCCGCGCCCGGACCCGGCCATCTGGAGCGGTCGCATCCCGGTCCTGGGGATCTGCTACGGGGCGCAGCTGATGGCGCGCGAGCTGGGCGGTGACGTGCTGCCCGCCGATCGTCGGGAATACGGCCCGGCATCGGTGACCATCACGGCCGAGGACCCGCTGTTCGGTGGCCTCGAGCGGGAACAGCCGGTCTGGATGAGCCACGGCGATTCCATCACCCGCCTGCCGGAGGGCTTCCGGCCCATCGCCCAGACCGATTCGACGCCCTATGCCGGCCTGGTGGATGAGCGTCGCCGACTCCATGGCATCCAGTTCCACCCGGAAGTGGTCCACACGCCCCGGGGTCGTGACGTCATCCGCAACTTCGTGCTCGGCATCGCGGGTGCGGAGGCGGCCTGGACCCCCGCCAACTTCATCGAGTCGACCGTCGCGAGCATCCGCGAGCGCGTCGATGCCCACGCGCGACTGACCGGCTCGGACGGCAAGGTCATCTGCGCACTGTCCGGCGGGGTCGACTCGGCGGTCGCGGCGGCGCTCGTGCATCGCGCGGTGGGCGACCGGCTGACGTGCATCTATGTCGACCACGGGCTGATGCGCAAGAAGGAATCGGAGCTGCTCCGGGCGACCTTCGAGCAGAACCTGGGCATGCGCCTGGTCATGGTCGATGCCCGCGAGCGCTTCCTGGCGCGCCTCGCCGGCGTGGAGGATCCGGAGCAGAAGCGGCGCATCATCGGCGACGAGTTCATCCGGGTGTTCGAGGAGGAGGCCGGCAAGCTCGGTCGCATCGACTTCCTGACCCAGGGGACCCTCTACCCGGACGTCATCGAGTCGACCACACCGGAGACCAAGACCGCCCAGAAGATCAAGACCCATCACAACGTCGGCGGGCTGCCCGCGGACCTCCGGTTCCAGCTCATCGAGCCGCTGCGCTACCTGTTCAAGGACGAGGTGCGCGCGGTCGGGCTGGAGATGGGTCTGCCCGAGTCGATGGTCCAGCGCCAGCCGTTCCCAGGCCCCGGGCTCGCCATCCGCATCATCGGGGAGGTCACCGCAGAGCGACTGGACACCTTGCGCGAGGCCGACTGGATCGTCATCGACGAGATCAAGGCCGCCGGGCTGTACCGGAACGTGTGGCAGAGCTTCGCGATCCTGACCCCGGTGCGCTCGGTGGGCGTCATGGGCGATGGCCGGACATACGCGAACGTCGTGGCGATCCGCGCCGTGACCAGCGAGGACGGCATGACCGCGGACTGGGCCAAGCTGCCCTACGACGTGCTGGGGAGGATCTCCGCGCGCATCGTCAACGAGGTGCCCGGCGTCAACCGCGTCGTGTACGACATCAGCAGCAAGCCCCCCGCCACCATCGAGTGGGAGTAGGCGAGGTCGCGTCCTGCCCGCGGAGACCGTCCCTCTCCCGGCCATGCGCTTCGCTGCCTTGCATATGGGTCGAACTCGCGTCCATACGATAGGCAGCCTATGACAAGGGGCCGGTCCGCAGCCTTGTCATAGGCTCCTGCGACGTCGCGTGGCCGGAGATGGCCGGTAGGACGCGGTCTCCGTCGCACCAGGCTGAACGGTCTCGCGGCGTCGCTTGGCTAGAGCAGCCAAATTGGCTATTCTGGCCAGATGAAGACCATCGCCGCAACGGAGGCCAAGAATCGGCTGGGCGCAGTGCTGGACGCCGCGCAGCGAGAGCCGGTCGTGATCCGGCGCCAGGACCGTGATGTCGCGGTCGTGCTCTCGATGACGGACTACGAGCGCCTGCGCTCTGCCAACATCCGCGTGTTCCTGGAACTGCGCGACGAGGTCGCTGCCGAGGCGGCCCGAGCTGGGCTCACGGAAGCGCGGCTCGCGAGACTCCTGACCAACGATGGCGCGTGAACGCGTCGTCCTGGACACGAACGTCTTCCTGAGCGGCCTGTTCTCCAGCACGTCCACACCGGCCCGGGCGGTCGAGCGCGCCGTGCGGGAGGATCGGATCCTGGTCTCCACGGAGACGCTGCGCGAACTCGCGGAGCAGCTGCTGTCGCCGAAGTTCGACCGGTACGTCCCGAGCGAGCGACGCTTGGCCCTGCTCGACCGACTGGCACCGAATCTCGAAGTCGTGGAGATCGTCCAGCAGGTCCGTGCCTCCCGCGACCCGAAGGACGACGCGTTCCTGGAGGTCGCCGTGAACGGATCCGCCGACCTGATCGTCACGGGTGACCGCGACCTCATTGCCCTGCATCCCTTCCGCGGCATCGACATCGTCAGGCCAGCCGACTACCTCGTACGCAAGCCCTGAGCGCGGGCCTCTGCAGCTCGCCCCTGAAGGCGCGGATGAAGAGCAGATGGGTGATCTGCTCGATGACCTCGATCGGGTTCGCGATGTCGCCCGACAGAACGCGTCCCAGATGCGGTCCACCTGGGACCTGATCGCGCCCGTGATCACCTGGCGCCCTCGACAGTCACGTGCCTCTCCTCCTGCTCGCCGACCGGGCCGGCGTTCCCCGCCGGACATCGTGCCGCTTCTCCATGGGGTCGCGGGGCGCGGAGGCTCGGGCCGTGGATGCGCGACATGACCGCGCTGGCGGCGGTGGCGTCAGGCGAGTCGGTCGTCCGAGCGGCCCAGCTGGGCATCGAGCCAGTCGATCCGGTGGATCTCCTGGACCTGCTGCCCGCCCTCGTGGTCGTTGAAGGGGTATTCCCGGATGTCCTTCGGGCCTGCGTAGTGGTGATACGCCGCGTAGACCGTCGACGGCGGGCACGTCCGATCCATGAAGGCGACGGAGAACAGGGCAGGCGCCGTGGCCCATCGTCCGAGGACCGCGACGTCGAAGTAGGCGAGGGTCTGCTCGACCTGGACGATTCGGTCGCGGTGCACCGCGAGATATCGAGCGATCTGGAGGTAGGGATCGGTGTCCGCGATCCGGATCGCACGCGGGAAGTCGCTCAGGAAGGGTACGTCCGCCATGACGCCCACCAGGTTGGGCACGAGCGCTGCGGTCGCCAGGCTCAGGCCTCCACCCTGGCTGACGCCGGTGACCGCGATCCGGGTGCCATCCACACGCGGATGTGCGCGCAGGGCCTCCACCGCCCGGACGGCATCGGCCATGACCCGCCGGTAGTAGTAGGTCTCGGGCGACAGGATGCCGTCGGTCAGCAGGCCATCGACCCGAGGTTGACCGGACGCGTCCGGGTCCGCGGTGTCGCCTCGCAAGCCGTTCGCTCCCTGGCCGCGCGTGTCCATCACGAGATGCGCGTAGCCTGCGGCCGCCCAGAGCAGGTGCTCGTGGGGATGGCCGCGACCCCCGCCGTAGCCCACGTACTGGACCACCCCGGGGAGTGGGCCAGCGGCGCCGCGTGGCATCGCCAGCCATCCTCGGATGGGCGTGCCGCCGAAGCCGCGGAACGTGACATCGAACGTCTCGATGAGGCGGATCGGTGTCGGCACCGGGACGAACGTGACATCCAGTGGCCACGCACGGGTCTCGGCAAGCGTCTCCGTCCAGAACGTCTCCAGGTCCGCGGGGACCGACAGATCCGGCACGTAGGTGCGGAGCTGCTCGGGCGCCAGATCGAGGTGCGGCATCGTCAGCCCGCGACCGGCAGCGGACGGCGCTGACGTCGCATCGGCGCTCGCGGGTGGACGCCGACCCTCACTTGACGGCTCCCGCGGTGAGGCCGTTCATCACCTGTCGCTGGAGCAGCAGGAACGCTGCCACCGGCACTGCCATCACGACCACGGTCCCCGCCAGCATCGCGGTGATCTCGTAGGCGAACTGCCCCCGGAACGTGGACAGCATGATCTGGAGGTTCTCGTTGGCCGGGGATGGTGCCAGCGCCAGGTTGAAGAGGAACTCGTTCCAGATGGAGATGAACACGATGATGCCGACCGTGGCCAGCGCTGGTCGCATGAGCGGGACCACCATGCGCGCCAGGATGGTGAAGTACCCGGCGCCCTCCACCCGAGCGCTCTCCTCGATCTCCACGGGCATCCGGCTCAGATATGCCCGGAGGATCACGAACGCCAGCGGGAAGAACAGCGCGGAATAGAAGATGACCATGCCCAGCTTGCTGTCATACAGACCCAGCCGCGAGAGCACGAAGTACTCGGGAACGAGCAGCGCGAGGATGGGTACCGCGAGCGCCGCGCTGAACAGGTAGACCACGCCGGTCCGACCCGGAAAGCGCATCCGGACCGTGGGATACGCCGCCAGGAAGCCCGACGCGAGCGCGCCAAGCGTGCCCATCGTGGCGTACAGGAGGGTGTTGCCGAAGGCCGTTACCAGGTTGGCGTTGGCGAACAGCGTCTCGTAGCCGTCCAGCGACAGCTCCCGCGGGATGACGGTGCCGGAGTAGATCTGGTCCATCGTCGAGAAGGACGCGACGACCACCCAGAGGGTGGGTCCGAGCGCAACGACAGCGAGCGCGGACAGGACGACGTAGACCAACAACAGGATGACGCGTCCACGGACGCGAGCCGGGTCACGTTCCGCGCCCATCAGACGGTCTCCCCGATGCGGAAGATGCGCCGGATCAGGACGATCGCGACCACGCCGATCGCCAGGGTGATGAAGCCGATGGAACTCGCGTATCCCCATTGGTCGTTCACGTACTGGGTGTACGTGTAGGTCCCGATGGTCGCCGTGCGGTTCCCCGGTCCACCCGCGGTCAGGATGTAGACTAGGTCGAAGAACTTGAGCGTGCTCAGGACGCCCAGGAGTGCCGCCGTGCCGATCACCTGGCGCAGCGCGGGCAGCGTGATGTGGCGCTCCCGCTGCCACCGGCTGGCGCCGTCCACCTCCGCGGCCTCGTACTGCTCACGCGGGATGGACACGATCTCCGCCATCACGAGCACCATCCCGAAGCCGACGATGAACACGTAGGCCGCCATCACCGCGAAGATCGCGAGGTTGACGTCGAACAGGACGTTGGCCTCGGCGTCCAGACCCAGTGCGCCGAGCAGCTGCTTGAGCAGCCCCCAGCTGGGGTTGTAGAAGAGGCCGTACACCACCGCGAACGCCGCCCCCGAGATCACGATGGGCAGGAACAGCACGGCCCGGAACGCCCGCCAGCCGGGTGGGTGCCACGACAGCAGGATCCCGGCGACCACCGCCAGTGGCACCTGGATCAGAAGGGTGCCCAGGCAGTAGACCAGGGTGTTCGCCGCCGCGCGCCAGAAGACCGGATCGGCGAACAGACGCTCGAAGTTCGCGAACCCGGTCCACTCGATGCCCAGGAAATCCCACTTCGTGAACGAGGTGGCGACGAGGATGACCATGGGCACCGCGTACGCGAACGCGAACAGGGCGATGGCGGGCGCCAGCGACAACGAGATGCCCCACCCGCTGCCACGTGGAGCGACCGACTCGAACCTCTGACGACGTGTCCCGCGATCGACGGTGACTGCGTTCATGCGACCCTCGAGCTCTCGGGCGCCGCCCCGGGGCCGCGCCGGACGACGCGGGACCCGGGACGGCGATCGGGATCAGGACCCGGCGGTCGCCGCGTCCGAGAGCGCCGCCAGGAACTCCTGGGTGGACATCGCCCCCTGGACATAGGCCGGCCAGTTGTTCTGGAACGCGTCCAGGAAGCCCGCTGGCGTGACCTGCAGCGCGTGGACGTACGCCGAGTCCGCCTCTGCCGCTGCCTGCATGAAGGCCAGCGTGACGGGGTCGATGAGGGCCTCGTCCTCGGGCGTCATCTCGAAGCGGAACGGCCATCCACCACCGACCGCCTGGTAGCCCGCCAGCGCCTGCTCCTTGGTCGTCATGAACTTCATGAACGCCGTCACCGCCTCGCGGGTGGCATCGGTCCTGGCGCCGCTGGCGAAGGAGCCCTCGCCGGACACCGCGATCACGCCGCTGTCCGGAGCGATGGAGTACCCGACGCGGTCGTACAGCCCGGGGTTGGCCGTCTCGCCGTTGATGCAGCAGGGGATCTCCCATGGGCCATTGGCGAGGATGGCAGCCTTCTCGGTCGTGAACAGGGTGTCCGCGGCGAAGAAGTCACCCGAGAACGCGTCCGGGTTCACGTACCCGTCCGTGAACAGCTGCTTGAGCCGCTCCGTAGCGGTGACCACGATGGGATCCTCTGCGAAGCCCCCCTCCAGGATGCCGCCGGCCAGGAACTCCGGACCGCCCGGCTGGACACCGATCAGGTTCGACCACCACAGCTGGCTGATCCAGGCGCTGTCCTGGGCCATCGGGATGACGCCGGACTCCTTGAGCTTCGCGGCAGCGGTCAGCAGCTCGTCCCAGGTCGTGGGGAATCCGTCGATCCCCGCTTTGCTGAACAGGTCGGTGTTGTAGAAGATGCCGATCGAGTTGCGGTAGCGCGGGATACCCCAGGTGGATCCGGCTTCGTCGCGGAGGCTCATCCAGGCGTCCTCGAAGAAGCTGTCCGACCACGCGGGGTCGGCCTCCAGCTCGGGCGTCCAGTCGACGAGCCGGCCGGACTTCCCGAGGTCGCGGATGACATAGCCCGCGGTCACGAACAGGTCCGGCAGCTGGTCGTTCGCGGCAAGACGCTTGAGGTACGGCTGGAACTGGGTCTGGTCGTTCACACCCGCGAACGGCACGTACTCGATGCGATAGCGCCCGGCGTATGCGGCGTTGAAGGCCTCGGCGAGCCGATGGGACTCGTTGACGAAGATATCGGTCGCCGATGCCTCACAGCCGGTGCAGGTGATGACGATCTCGTCCTGGGCCAGCACCGGCGTGGTGGCCGCCCACTGGACCGCTGGCTGGCCGACCACGGCCAGTGCCGTGGCGAGGGCCACGATCTTGTTCCTTGACTTCCGCTGCACGTCGAGCTCCTCCTCTATCTCTCCACCCTGTCTGGGCGCCGCCGGAGTCGGGCCACCATACGAGCCACGCTGATGACGGGTCAATAGGATTTATGTAAAGCACTTTGGACCTGCCTGGGATACGCTGTCTTCCGAGACGCGGTTGGCCAGGGAGGGGCGATGACGGCATCGAAGCGGGCGACGATCTACGACGTGGCCAAGGCTGCGGGCGTGAGCATCACGACGGTCTCCTTCGTGCTCAACCGACCGGACCGGGTCCGACCCGCGACCCGGGAGCGAGTGCTCGCCGCCGCGGACGCCCTGGACTATGCCCCGCGGAGTGAGGCGGTGGTCCGGGCGCGCGCTGCCCTCGGCCGGATCGGCGTGGTGGCGCCCTTCACCTCGTATGCCTCCTACTACCGTCGGCTGTCGGGGGTCATCGAGGTGGTCGGCGACGACGCGCGGGATGTCTGTGTGTTCGACCACGAGTCCGCTGCCACCGCGCAGTCGCCGCTCCTTGGCAGCCTGCCCATCAGCGATCGACTCGACGGGATGATCGTCATGGGACTCGCGCTGGAGCCGGCGATCTCGGATCGCCTCACGGTCCGCGGCGTGCCGACCGTGGTCGTCGACGCGCCCAGCATGGCGTTCAGCAGTGTGCGGACCGACGACGCGGAGGGCGGGCGTATCGCCGCCCGTCATCTCCTGGACCTGGGGCATCGGCGTATCGGGTACGTGACCGAGCGACACGGACGCCACCCGGTCCCGCTCCAGGCAGACGCCCGACTCGCTGGATTCCAGGAGATCGTGGATGCCCTGGGGTCGGGCACCGGCGAGGTGACCGTGTGTGCCGCGGCACACGATATCGAGGCGGCGCGCATCACCGCCGCTGGGTTGCTGGCACTGCGACCCCGGCCTACGGCGATCGTCGGGAACGATGACCTGCTGGCGGCCGGAGCCATGCTCGCCGTCCGTGCCGCGGGCTTGCGGATCCCCGAGGACATGTCCGTGATGGGGTTCGACGACGGCGATCTGGCGGCTGGGCTCGGGCTGAGCACGATCCGCCAGCCGTTCGAGGAATCGGGTCGAAGTGCAGCGGACCTCCTGCTCCACGAGCGCGCAGCCCGCGAGTCCCCTCGTCGCGTGGTGACCCTCGGGCTGACCCTGGTGCCACGGCTCACGACCGGCCCGGCGCCGGGTTGAGCGCGTAGTGGTCGCGGGCGGTCGAACATACCAGTTGCGGATGACTCGGCATCCCATTCGCGGACGTACCAGCAGACGAAGGTTGGATCCCGAGGCGAGGCGCTGAAGCTGTGGGTCATCTAGACTTGCATCAGATGATGCCACTTGTGATGCGGAGACAGCGATGCGGACGACGGTGACACTGGATGATGCGATCGTGGAGAAGGCGGCCCGCCTGACCGGGGTCAAGGAGACCTCCGCGCTCGTGCGCGTCGGGCTGGAGACGCTGGTCCGGCTGGAGAGCGCTCGGCGTCTGGCAGCGCTCGGGGGATCGGATCCCAAGGCGACCGCCGCACCGCGGCGCCGTTCCCCGGCATGATCCTCGTCGACACCTCCGTCTGGATCGACCATCTGCACCGAGCGGACCCCAGGCTGGTCGGGCATCTGGAGCGTGACGAGATCGCCTCGCATCCGTTGGTCATCGAGGAGCTCGGTCTCGGGTCCATCGCCGATCGAGCCACCGTCCTCGGCTTGTTGGGCGATCTGGCCTTGCTGCCCGTCGCGTCACATGTCGAGGTCCGCGCGCTCGTCGAGGCACATCGACTCTGGGGCCGGGGCCTGGGCGCAGTCGATGTCCACCTGCTCGCCTCGGTCCGGATCATGCCCGGCGCGAGCCTCTGGACCCGGGACAAGCGGCTGCGAGCGGCCGGTGCGGCCATCGACACGCTGCTCGTGCCGTGGTCCTGACACTCACCTAGACTCGGTGCGATGTCCCAGTCCCGTCTGCCGTCGCCCGGCCCGTCCTACATCCGCGAGGAGACGGTGCGTCTCGCCAGCCGCGGGGACGACACGACGCCGGTGACCATCGGCCTCACGGCGCCGAGCATCATGGACGACGGCTGGTGGCTGACCCACCTGTGGGCCCAGGACGCCGAGGGGGTGGTCGATGCGCGGGACGCGGCACCCACCGCCGGTCCGCCACCCGGGCCGCCGTTGCTGTCGATGGGCCCGCTCGTGGCGGGCGCGCTCGCGGGGTTCATCGACCAGGAGGACGGCCGGCAGCTGATCCGGCTGCGCATGCCCCCGGCCGAGGACGAGACACGACCCTGGGAGCGCCCGCTGCTGCTCATGACGGCCATCCGCTGGGACCCGGTGCGGACCGCCACGCTGCGCCCGAACGAGCTGGCGCGTGAGCTGCTGCGCGCGTTCGCACGGGCCATCGAGGGTGTCGGCTGGTCCGGTCGGACCGGCTGACGAGGACCATGAGCGGGGTGCCCGTGGCACCCGGCATGCGCACCTCCGCGGGTCGGGGCGTGGCGGCCGTGGTGTCCTCCGCGACCGATGCGCTGGCGGTCGATCCGGTGCTCTGGCTGCTGGGCATCCTGGGTGCCGCGGTGCGCGGCGGGGCGATCGTGCTCGCACTGCCCATCCTCACCATCCCCAGCCCGGTGCTGCTGTCGGTCGTGTTCCGGGAGCAGCTGGGTACGTCCGGGCCCACGGAGGCATTCGGGATCCTCGCCTTCGGGTTCGCGCTCCTCACGGCGATCGGTGTGCTCGTGGCGCTGCTCATCTCCGCGTGGTGTGATGTGGCCTCGTTCGAACGTGTCGTCCGGTCCGACGCGGCCCGCGAGCTGCGTCTCGGTCGAACACCGAGCCTCTTCGGGCGCGATGAGCGACGCGGCCTCTGGCTGTGGGTGGCGGCGATCCAGGCGGTCGCGCTCATCCCGATGCTGGTGCTCGTCTGGGCCATCGTGGAGGGGCTCCAGGGCGCCGTGACCACGGAGGTCCAGCGACCCACCGACGTGAGCACGCCCCTCGTCCTGCGGGTGCTTGGCGGCTTCGGGCCGACCTTGTTCGTGATGGCGGTGGTCATCGCGCTGGGCGAGGTGGTCGTCAGCACGGCGAGCCGTCGACTGCTGACGGCGCGCGCGGGGTGCCTGCCGGATGGCGTCGGTGAGCGGACCGAGACCCGCCTGGCGGTCGCGGGTGCGCTCCGCGCCATCACGAGACCGGGTCGGGTCTGGCCGGTCGCGGCCCTGTCCTGGCTAGTAGGGCTGGGTGCCCTGGGGATCGCCCTGGTCGCCAGCATGGTCGGCTGGTCGATCACGAGGCCCGCGCTCGACACGCTCGGTCGAGGCGCCGGCCTGGCGGATGCGGCGGGACCCGCCATCGTCGTCACCCTGATGTGCGCGATCTGGCTCGGTGGGCTCATGCTCCTGGGCATGGCGAGCGCCTTCCGCAACGCGATGTGGACCATGGAGAGCCTTCGGTGAGCCGGACGGTCATGCGCGGCGCACCCGGCCTGGTGCTCGCGCTGATGGCGCTGGGGCTGGTGGGTGGTGTGGCTGCGCAGGGGCCCTCGCCGGGACCGTCGTCATCGGGTGCGCCGGCGCCTCCGCCGTCGGGTCTGGCGTCGTCCGCTGTGCCGGTGCCGTCCGCGTCGGCCGCGGTGGACGTCTCACCGGTGCCATCGTCATCGGCGGCGCCGATCGTCAGCTGCCAGGATCTGCTCGTGGCGCTGCCCGCCACCATGGGTGCCGGCACGCTGCGTGCCGCGACCTCGCGGGGCATCGAGGGCATCGACCCGGACGACCTGCTCGACCCGCTCCTGGCAAGCCTTGGACGGTCGCGCGACGACCTGTGTGGCGTGCGTTTCGGGTATCCGCCCGCGGCGGGCCCCACCGGTGAGCTGCTGCGCATCCGCGACGTGGCGGTGGACGACCTGGCGACACGGGTCGGTGGCGCGCTCGTCGCACGACTGCGGAGCTACGGCGCCCAGGTCACGGACGAGTCCGTGGTGGTGGGGGAGGTCACCGGACTGTCCATCGTGGTGGTCGCCGATGGCCAGACGAGCGGTCTGACGGTCCTCGGCACCGGGCCCGACACGGTGCTGCTGTTGCCGGCCGGGACGGACCCCGCTGAGCTCCTCGGGGCGTTGGTTAAGGCCTCCACACCGGAAACGTAGCCGGCCCTGCCCGGGCGTCCGGGCATCCCCTGCTACACTCGGCCGCGGCCATCGGGCGGCCACGCGCGCTCACGCGACAGGCCCGCTACGCAGCTGAGGCATCCCAAGTCCATGGCGGATGATCTTTTCAAGTCGATCGGGGACTCGTTCAACGCACTGTTGTCGAACCAGGTCGTCCAGGTCGCGCTCCAGCTCATCGTCGCGTACATCATCCTGGTCTGGCTGCTGACGGCGTTCTGGGCCTTCCGCGACATGCAGCACCGGACGAACAATCCGGTCGCGCCCTATCTCGCCGCCGGACTCATCGTCGCCTTCACGCCCATCCTGTTCCTGTTCGCGGTGATCCTGTATCGCATCGTGCGCCCCCGGGAGACCATCGCCGAGTCGAACGAGCGGGCCCTCGCGGAGGAGGCGATCCTCGCGGAGATCGAGGCCCGTCCCCACTGTGCCAACTGCTCGCGCGCGGTGGAGGAGGAGTGGATCATCTGCCCCACCTGCCGCAACCGCCTGCGCCGGGTGTGTCCCAACTGCTCCCGTCTCGTGGAGCTCGACTGGACCCTGTGCGCCTGGTGCGGCAAGGACTTCGAGCGACCGGAGGTCGTGGCGCCCGCCTACATGCCCGGACCACGGGCACAGCTGGAGGGGCCGCCGATGCCGATGCAGGTCGAGGGTCCGCCCCGGCCGGTGCTCGCCCCAGGCATGCTGGGCCCCGAGATGACGCCGGTCCGGGAGCGCTGACGACACCCTGACCACTCCCGATCCGGGCACGGATCCCGGATCCCGTGACCCATCCGACGAGCCTCTGGACGATATGCCTGAGGACCGCCTGACCGACGACCCGGCCGACGGGTCCGAAGGGCCGCCAGGGTCGATCGAGCCGTCCGGGCCCATCGAGCCGCTGCCGTCCGGGCCGCCCGGTGGACGGACCTTCACCCTCGAGGGCCGACCCGTCCCGTCGCTGTACCTCCTCGCGTGGCTGCTGAGCGTCGGCGGGCTGGGCGCGCTCGTCTTCGCGCTTCAGGGGGAGCCCTCCCCGGGGCGCTCGCTGGTGACCTTCGTGGCCATCGTGTCGCTGGGGTTGGGGCTGGCCGCGGCTGCCGGCTACCAGCTCGTGGCGCGAGCCGACCGACACCCCGACCGATACCGCGGGCCATCCCCGCTGCTGTTGTTCGGCATCGTCCTCATCGTGAGCAGCCTGGGCGCTGCCGGGCTCGCCCTCCTGGGTCTTGGCGACCCGGAGGAGCCGGTCGGGTTCCTCACGAGCCTCGCCGTCGTGGGCCTTGCCTACGTCGCGGTCATCTGGCTGTTCGTGGTCCGTGGTGGCGCGCTGTCGTGGCAGACGATGGGCTGGCCGCCCGCCGGACCCGGGTGGCTGCGCGGGGTGCTGCGGGACATCGGGTTCGCGGCGCTCGTGATGCTGCCGGTGACGTTCGGCGTCCTCATGTGGGGTGGCATCATCGGGACGCTGCTCCAGGTGACGGCGCCGGAGACGCTGCCGCCGGCACGTGACTCGGTGGGCGCGTTCGCGCTCGTCCTGGCGGCGGCGGTCGTGGCGCCCATCGGCGAGGAGATGTTCTTCCGCGGCTTCGTGCTGACCGCGTGGTTGCGCGACCTGGGGCCCAGGCGTGCCCTCGTCTGGAGCGCGTTGTTCTTCGCGGTCGTCCATATCCTCAACATCCAGGTGGCCGCGGACCAGGCCGGGACCGGCGTCGCGCAGGCATTGCTCCAGTTCCTGGTCATCCTGCCGCTTGGGTTCGTGCTCGGCTGGCTGTTCCTCCGGCGGGGCATCGTGGCCGCGATCGCGGGTCACATCACGTACAACGGGATCCTGCTGGCGCTGCTCGCGCTGGCCCGCGCGAGCGGGGTCACCAGCCAGACGTAGCGCTGCGTGCCGGCGGCACAAGGCTGGCGGCAGCGCCGCGGGTTCCGCCTGACTCGGCCAGCGACGCGAAAGCCCGTGGAGTGCTCGTGGTCGCGTTGGTGGGCGCCTTGGCGCCCTTCGCACGCCTGCGGGGTGGTGCCGCCGCCCGTGGGGCGTCGCCGATGGGCCCGCGGGGCCGCGATGACGCTCGCACTCCGGCACGAGGGCACCGCACCACGCGTGCGCGCTGATATCGATGTCACCGACGGGCAGGTCACGGCCACGCTGAGCAGTACACCGGCTCTCGGTGCCTGGCGGAGGATCGTCGGACCTGTCCGGAGCACCGGCGTCCGCCTGTCGAGCCGTACACCGGCTATGGGTGCTGCGTGACGGCCGTGGACGACGAGGTCGGCCCAGGGTTCCTCGGGCTCCGGTCTCCGGGCCGTGCCGACCCGATCGGCGGTGCTCCGGATCGTCATCCAGCTGCTCACGGCGTATCCCACCGCCCGCCGGTCCGTGGCGCATCCCGGGCGACGGATCGTCGATGGACCAGGTCCCACCCACGATCCGTCCACAAAGTCCGCGGCGATCCGCCGATGAGTGGCTGGCAAGTGGCCGTCCCTACCATGCGTCATGCATCCGGGTCCGGAGGGCGGGGGAATCGGCGGGCTCCGTCATCCGGGCCCGGGTGCGACCAGGGCCTGTCGGCCACGACCGGCGCACCGGTCCCGCGACACGGCTACGACCGGCGCACCGGCCCGCGACACGGCCACGAACCGCACAGCCGCCACGACCGGCCCGCCGGCCACGCCGCCGGGAGGAGCCATGGATCACCTCACCACCCGTCGGAGCCTGCGGGAGCTGCCGGTCAGCGAGCGACCACGCGAGCGTCTCGAGCGCCGCGGCCTTGCCGGACTCTCGGCCCCGGAGCTGATGGCACTCGTCTGGGGCAGCGGCACCCGCGGTGTGTCCGCGCAGACCATGGCCGAGGAGGCACTGGTCCATCTCGATGGGCTCGTCGGTGTCGCCACGGCCGCGCCGGCCGAGCTCCAGGGGGTCCGTGGCGTCGGTCCAGCACGTGCAGCCCAGCTGGCCGCGGCATTCGAGTTGGGTCGACGCGCGGTCACGGACTGGCCGACTGGCCGCTGGGCCATCCGTGCACCACGGGACCTCGCCGACCGACTCGTGCCCGAGATGGGCCGTCTCGACCGCGAGGAGCTGCGCGTCGTGCTGCTTTCCACCCGCAACACCGTGATGGCCGTGGAACGCCTCTATCAGGGCAACGTGTCCGCCACGCTCGTGCGGGTCGGCGAGCTGTTCCGGGATGCCGTGCGTCGCCACGCAGCGGGCATCATCGTGGTCCACAACCATCCGTCCGGTGACCCGACCCCCAGCCCGGATGACCTCCACTTGACGGCCGAGGCGGTGGCTGCCGGCCGGCTGCTCGATGTGCCCGTGCTCGATCACCTGGTCATCGGACATGACGCGTTCGTGAGCCTTCGGGATCGGGGCATCACGTTCGACCGCATGGGCGGCCGGGCGGCATCCGCGTGACCCGGCGCCAGGCCGGGCGGCGTCCGTTCGAGCCGCCGATCCCGCCTGACCCGGGGATAGACTGCCCGCGATGACGGATGACGGGTACTTCGGCGCCGAGGTCGCGGCGACCTACGACACCGCGGACGGCATGTTCGCGCCGGAGGTGGTCACGCCCGCGGTCGATCTGCTCGCCCGACTCGCGGGATCCGGCCGGGCGCTGGAGCTCGCGATCGGGACCGGCCGTATCGCGCTGCCACTCGCGGCGCGTGGCATCGAGGTGCACGGCATCGAGCTGTCGCGCTCGATGGTCGACCAGCTTCGACGCAAGCCGGGTGGCGCCGTCATCCCGGTCGCCATCGGCGACATGGCGACGGCCCGGCTCGAGGAGAGCTTCTCGCTCGTCTATCTCGTGTTCAACACGATCATGAACCTGACCACCCAGGAGGCGCAGGTCGCCTGCTTCCGCAACGCGGCGGCGCACCTCGTCCCGGGCGGCGTGTTCGTCATCGAGACGATGGTGCCGGCCCTGCGTCAGCTGCCGCCGGGCCAGACGTTCGTGCCCTTCCGGGGTGATGCGACGGGCTTCGGCATCGACGAGTACGACGTCGTCCGCCAGGGCCTCATCTCGCACCACATCGACCTGGTCGGCGGGGGCGAGGCTCGTTACTCGTCAGGGCCCTTCCGCTACGTCTGGCCGAGCGAGCTCGACCTGATGGCACAGCTCGCCGGCATGCGCCTCCGCGATCGCTGGGGCGGCTGGCGGGAGGAACCCTTCACCGCGGAGAGCCCATCACACGTCTCGGTCTGGGTGCGTCCGAGCGACTGACGTCCGCTGCTCGGCCGAAGGCCGCCGGGCGATACCCGGGCACGGGCCCGGACGGCCCCCGCCGGTATACTCCCGGGGCACCCACTCGGTCATCCGACCGCGCGGCCGGCACACCCGGCCAGACGCCCCACACCTTGTTCCCAGAGGGGTCCACCCCACCATGCTCGACGCCTTCCTTGGAAGGTTCTCCCGGGACATCGGCATCGATCTCGGGACCGCCAACACGCTCGTCCACGTCCGCGGTCGCGGCATCGTCATCAGCGAACCCAGCGTGGTCGCCATCGATGCGCGCAGTCGGCGCGTGCTCGAGGTGGGCGCGGAGGCTAAGCGGATGGTCGGTCGCACCCCGGCCAGCATCATCGCCGTCCGACCGCTGCGTGACGGGGTCATCAGCGACTTCGACGTCACCGAGCAGATGATCAAGTACTTCGTGCAGCGGGTGCACGACCGGGTCGGGCTCATCCCGCGGCCGCGGATGCTGCTGGGCATCCCATCCGGTGTCACGGAGGTGGAGAAGCGCGCGGTCCGGGACGCGGCGCTCAACGCGGGTGCCCGCTGGGCCCGGCTCATCGAGGAGCCCATGGCCGCGGCGATCGGGGCCGGCCTGCCCATCGGCGAGCCCACGGGCAGTCTCATCGTGGACATCGGCGGCGGCACCACGGAGGTCGCCGTCATCAGCCTGGGCGGCATCGTGGTCGCGCGGAGCATCCGCATCGGCGGCGACGAGCTCGACCAGGACATCATCGCGTACGGTCGACGCGAGTTCAATCTGCTGGTCGGCGAGCGCACCGCGGAGGACATCAAGATCGCCATCGGCTCGGCCTATCCGGGTCCCCATGACGAGCAGCACGTGACCTTCCGGGGCCGGGACCTGCTGACGGGTCTGCCGCGCTCGGTGGACATCGCCGCGGAGCAGGTCCGCGAAGCGATCGAGATGTCCATCGCCCAGATCGTCGACACCATCAAGGACACCATCGAGGAGACCCCGCCGGAGCTGGTCGCGGACATCATGGACCAGGGCATCGTGCTCGCCGGTGGTGGCGCGCTGCTCCAGGGTCTCGACCGGCGCATCGCCGAGGCGACCCAGATGCCGGTCCACATCGCGGACGACCCGCTCACCTGCGTCGCGCGGGGCACGGGTCGTGTCCTGGAGGAGCTGGAGGACCCCATCATGGAACGGGCGCTGGTCGCGGAGACGTATTCCCGGTCACCGCGCTGAGCGGGAGCTGCGGGTGATGAGCGACCGTGGCCTGCGAGGCCAGGCGATCACCTTCGCGCTCCTGGTGGCGACCTGCCTGCTGCTGCTCGCATTCAGTGACACCAAGCCCATCCAGGACGTCCGGGGCGGCGTCAACTTCGCGCTCACACCCATCCGCGAGACCCTCACCGGGGGCACCCGGGCCATCGGCTCGGTGTTCGACGCGGTCGCCGAGATCGACCAGCTGCGACGCGAGACCATCGCCCAGCGGGAGCTCATCGCCCGCTACGAGGAACAGCTGCTCCAGCTGCCGGTCCTCCAGACCGAGAACCAGCGACTGGCCGAGGCGCTCGGCAACCGACGCACGCTCCCGCACCGGACCATCGTCGCCGATGTCATCTACAGCGACCCGTCAGGCCCTGAGCGGCTCATCATCATCGACCGGGGCACCGATGACGGATTGTTCGACGGTGCCACCGTCCTGTCCGCTGGCGGCAGCCTCGTGGGCGCCATCACGGAGCTGGGCGGGAACTGGGCGACCGTGCGACTCATCACCGATCCCCGATCGCTGGTCATCGGGCGTGACGTGCGGACCCGGGTGACCGGCGAGGTCCACGGCAACCTCTCCGCCCCGCTCGAGATGAAGAACGTGCCGGCGCGGGAGGACATCGCGGTCGGGGACGTCGTGGTCACCGCGGGGGTGGGCATCCGCCAGGAGGCACGGCCACGATTCCCCGGCGGCATCACCATCGGCACCATCGTGGAGGTCGACCGGACGGCCGTGGACATCACCATCGCGGCGCGGATCGAGCCGGCGGCGCATCTCGATGGCATGGAGCAGGTGTTCGTGGTCACCGACTTCCGGCCGGACCCGTTGCCCGGCGCGACCCCGACGCCGAGACCGACCGCAGACCCCGATGCGACCGACCGACCCGAGCCCACCCAGCGCCCCCGCCGGACCCCCAGGCCCACGCCGCGTCGCTGATCCCGGGCCCGCGGTCGCCTCGTGCGGACCCGGCCGGGGGTTGCTCGAACGCACCAAGTGCGGCACCATGGGCCTAGGTGCCCCTGACCATCAGGATATGGATAAGGTCCCTTCACACCCGCGAGCCTGTGTGAAGTGACAGGTGCGTCCCTCCGGGCGTGCCCCAGCAAAAACCGGAGAGACTCGATGCAGCTCGCCCATGCTGCGCCGCGACGTGCCCCGCGGCGATCGGCAGCCGTGGCCGCTTTGGCGGCCTTGTTCCTCGCGTCCAGCGCCCTGACGACCAGCGTCCAGGCCGCGGCCGAGCCGCCCTCGGCTCCGCCGCCCCAGGGCAGCATCTCCGACGCGACGGACGGCACGGGCTCCAACTGCACGGGTCAGCCCGCCTACAAGGCCGTCATCGTGGTCGGCCCGGTCGGCAGCATGACCACGAAGTTCAAGCAGTGGGCCGACCAGATCGCCGCATCCGCCAAGGACGCCGGCATGAAGGTGTGCAAGGTGTACACGCCCAACGCGGACGCAGCCACCGTCAAGAAGGCCGCCAAGGGCGCGGACCTGTTCGTCACGCTGATGCACGGCAACGGCTATCCGAAGCCGAACCGGACCAAGCAGGACGGCACCGGCACCTCGGCCCCGGAGACCGCGAGCGCCCATGGCCTGGGCCTGAACGCGTCCAAGGGATCGTCGACCAACAAGTACTACGGGGCCGACTGGGTCCGCCAGAACATCCAGCTCGCGCCGAACGCGGTCGTGATCCTCAGCCACATGTGCTTCACCGCCGGCAACTCCGAGGACTACGACCGGATCCCGACCTACGAGCTGGCCATCGACCATGTCGACAACTTCGCCCAGGGCTTCCTCGGCACGACCTCCGTGGGTGGTGGTCGTCCGAGCGTCGTGATGGCGCTCCAGAGCCAGAGCTTCGACAAGGCCGACCCGAAGGGCACCCTCATCAAGACCCTCATGACGTCCAACAAGACGATGGACCAGACGTTCATGACCACGTACTCCCGGAACACGGGCGCCGCGTGGAAGGACGCCTATCTGCCGAACTTCGGGGCCATCGGCACGACCGACTTCTATGTCACCCGCCGCTCGGACGGCTCGGACCTGCGCAGCCCCGGCCGCATCCACATGGACCCGGACCTGTTCGCCCGGAACGCGACCCCGTCGCTGCCGTCGTCATGGGATCCGAACGAGCCGAACATCACCTGGCTCAACAAGTTCGCGGGCAAGACCAAGAACATCGCCAACCCCAACGGCTCCGGCGTGGTCCGGTTCGGGTACGTCCGCGCCATCACGGGTGACCTGGGTCTCACGGCCGCCGAGTGGCGTGAGAGCGCCGGCGACGGTGCGCCGCCGCCGACCCCCACGCCGAGCGACCCGCCGTCCACGCCGGCTCCTGCTGCACAGGTGGCGATCCCGAACGTCAAGGGCCTGACCCTCGCCCAGGCGAAGCAGGCCATCAAGGACGCCGGCCTCAAGGTCAAGAGCCCGGAGAAGACCGTCACCCACGCGACCGTCAAGGTCGGGCGGGCGGTCAACACGACGCCGACCTGGAAGGTGGACGGCGAGCCACGCAAGGTGGCGAAGGGCACCGCGATCCAGATCAAGATCTCCTCCGGGCCTGATGGCTCGACGCCATCGCCGTCCCCGAGTCCGAGCGCCCCGCCGTCCTCACCCGCTCCCGCCGGGAACGTCGCGATCCCCAAGATCGCGGGCATGACCAAGGCCCAGGCGAAGGCCGCCATCGAGGCCGCCGGTCTCAAGGTCAAGACGCCGGATCTGAAGGTCGAGAGCACCAAGTGGGTCAAGGGCAAGGCCGTCAATACCTACCCCTCGTTCAAGAACGCTGACGGGACGCCGCGCAAGGTCAAGAAGGGCTCGACCGTCCAGCTGAAGCTGTCCTCCGGGCCGGGACCGGCGAGCGCCGCGGGTGGCAGCTCGACCACCACCGGGAAGGTCGCCATCCCGAAGGTCCGGGGCCTGAGCAAGGCGAAGGCCATCGCCGCCATCGAAGCGGCGGGGCTCAAGGTCCAGTCCACGAAGAAGGTGTCCAACGGCGCGGTGGCGTCCGGCAAGGCCGTCAACACCACCCCGTCCTACCAGAACAGCGACGGGTCCCCGCGGAAGGTCGCGAAGGGGACCGCGGTCCAGCTCAAGCTGTCGACCGGTCCCTGATCGGGACCCTCGATCGGACCACCACCCGAGGCCCGGCCGGATGACCGACCGGGCCTCGACGTCGCACGGCTAGACTGCGCGGACATGCACGACCCTGGATACACCGACACGTGGGTGGTCCTGCCCACCTATGACGAGATCGAGAACCTCGAGGGGATCTCACGCGCCATCCTCGACCGGCTGCCGGGTGCGACGCTCCTGGTCGTGGATGACAGCTCACCCGATGGCACCGGCGAGCTGGCCGACCGGCTGGCCGCCGACGAGCCACGCCTCCGGGTGCTCCACCGCGCTGGCAAGGAGGGACTGGGCAAGGCGTACGTCGCCGGGTTCGAGGTGGCGCTGGATGCGGGCGCGAAGCGCCTCGTCCAGATGGACGCGGACTGGTCGCATTCGCCGGACTACCTGCCGGCCCTCGTGGATGCACTGTCCGGGGGTCTGGATGCGCCCCGGCCGGACGGCGCGGACCTGGCCATCGGCTCGCGCTACACGAAGGGCGGCGGCGTCGTGGACTGGGGCATCGGCCGACGCATCATCTCGCGTGGCGGGTCCACGTTCGCGCGGGTCGTCCTGTGGCTGTCACCCCATGACCTCACGGGTGGCTTCAAGGCCTGGCGACGCGAGACCCTGGAGATCATCGACCGGGACCGGCTCCACTCGGGCGGCTACGTGTTCCAGATCGAGATGACGTATCTCGCGAGCCGCGCCGGTGCGCGGATCGTGGAGGTGCCCATCGTGTTCACGGACCGACGCGTGGGTCAGAGCAAGATGTCCCGGCGCATCTTCTTCGAGGCGCTCACGGTGGTGCTCCGGCTGCGCTGGGACGAGCTGCGTGGCAAGGGGCCCACGGCCCGGCTGGAGCGACCACCCGCCGCCGGCGGCTGACCGGACCGGCGGCCGATCCGCCCCGGGTCGCCTGCCTGGACCGCGTGGTGCGACCGGTGGTCCGCCGGGAGACGCTAGGCTAGGTGCATCCACGCGGAGGTTGGACCACATGAGCACGACCGGACCGGACGACGCCGAGCAGCCGAAGGAGACATCCCCGCGCGCGGCGAAGGCGCCTGTTCGCACGTCCGCCACGCGTGCCTCGAAGACGACGGGTGCCTCCAAGACGACCGGTGCCTCCAAGGCGACGGCTGACTCGACGACGACACGGCGGGCGAGCACGCGTCGGAAGACCGCGCCACCCGAGGGGTTCGTGGAGGGCGCGCCCGTGTCGGACGCCCCGCCCGCGTCAGGTACCTCGGCCGCGTCCGACGCTGCATCGGCTGCCGCCCTCGACCCGGCTGCCGCGTCCGACCCAGGTACCACCACGGGTGACGTGGTCCAGCTCCAGCAGTCGAGCGCGGGCCAGGTCCGCGCCGGTCGCGTGGACGCCAGCCAGTCGGCGGTCGCCCGGCTCACGGCCCTCGATGTCCAGCTGGACGACGGTGCCGCAGCACTGGTGCGGGCCAGGGACGTGCGCGTGACCGGCGGAGCCGTGGGGGTCGTGGTCGCGGAGCATGCCGAGGTGGACGGCGGGTTCGCGATCGTGGTCCTCGGTCGGCGGATCGAGGGGAACGTGACGGCGCTCCTCGACTGGCGGGCCCTGTTGGCGGGCATCGCGCTGCTCCTCGTCCTGGGTCGGCTGCTTCGTGGCCGACGCTGATCACGGGCTCCATGTCACGCTCGTCGTGGCCAACACGTTCCAGTTCGACTCGCGGCAGCTGCGCACCGCGGGCACGCTGGCGGCGGATGGTCATCACGTCCGCATCCTCGCCTGGTCGGGTCCCGACCTGCCGACCGAGGAGGTGCTGCCCGGCGGCCTGCGGCTGACCCGCATCACGCTCGATCGGCGCATCTCCAGCGCCCTGCGTCCACTCCCCGGCGGGATCCGACGCGTCATCTGCCGGGTCCTGGGCCTCGATCCGGAGGCGGTGCTGCTCTCCCCGGAGCCGCCACGCGGCATCGACCGGCTGCGCCACCCGGTGCGCCGCCTGCTGGAGGTGGTCGCGAACGCCCGTCGCGTCGGGCCATGGGCGGATGCGGTCGTCGCTGCGGCACCCGAGACCGAGGTGTTCCACGCCAAGGCGCTCATCGTGCTCCCGGTCGTCCGGGAGGCCGCGAGGCGGCTGGGTGGCGCGTTCGTCTATGACGTCGCCGACTACCACACCGAAGCCGCTCGCCTTGCGCGGATGCCGGGCGTGGTCCGGGAGCTGGTCAGACGTCGCGAACGGGACTGGGCGCGCGATGCTGCCGGCACGCTCGCGGTCAGTGAGCCCATCGCGCGGCTCGTCCAGCAGCGCTGGGGGATCGCGCCGCCGGTCATCCTCATGAACTGCCCGCCCGCGTGGCACCCCGAGACACCCGGTCCGGTGCCCTCGGACCTCGTGCACCGGACGGCGAGCATCGACGGCGATCGACCGGTGATCCTCTACCAGGGTGGCTACAGCGTGGACCGGGGTATCGAGGAGCTGGTCACGGCGCTCGACGAGCCGGTGCTGCGAGACCTCCGGGCGGTCGCGGTGTTCATGGGCTTCGGGCGGCTCGAGGCGTTCCTGCGGGAGCGCGCCGCGGCGACCCCCGACCGCGTGATCGTGCTGCCCCCCGTGCCACCGGACGAGCTGCTGCCGTGGACCGCGAGCGCGGACGTGACCTTCGTGGGCCAGCCACCGCGGACGCTCAACCAGCGCTACAACCTGCCCAACAAGCTGTTCGAGAGCCTCATGGCGGGCGTGCCCGTGGTCGTCTCCGCGGACAACGAGCAGTGCCGGCTCACGAGCGCGGAACAGGTCGGCGTGTGTGTCGATATCGACTCGCCGTCAGCCATCGCGGATGGCCTTGCCCGGATCCTGGGCGCGCCGCGTGTCGAACAGGAGGCGCTGCGACAGCGCTGTCGGACCGCCGCGCTCGAGCGCTACAGCTGGGAGCGCAACGTGGCGGGACTCACCGGGCTGTACCGGGACATCGCTGGGGGGCGGTCCGCACAGCGTGAGGCCGCATCGCGGGACCGTCCGCCCCCAGGCGCCGCCCCACGGTGAGTCGGCGTCCTGCGTCGCGGGCCGTGGTCCGCACTACCGCGCTGCTCGTCAACAACCCCTTCCAGACCGATTCCCGGGTCTGGAAGATGGCCCACACCCTGACGGACGCGGGCTACGCCGTCACGGTCGTCGCGCGGACCGCACCGGGTCTGCCGGCGTACGAGCAGGTGGATGGCTTCCGCGTCCTGCGGGTCGTGCAACCCCAGCCACTGGCGTGGCTGCCGAGCCCGAGACTGCCCGCTGGCGAGGCGGAGGCGGCGGCCGGAAGGGCGTCCGCTCCGGGGCCCGTGGCACAGGCCCGGCTGATCACCGCCGCCACGCTCGGTCGAGGCGCCCAAGCGCTGCGATACCTTCGACTCTCGCGCGCCTGGGCCGATGCGATCGGCCAGGCCATCGACCACGCCCCGGCGCTCCCCGGCCGCGATCCCGCCGAGCCCATCGACGTGTGGCAGGCGGAGGGCCTCGTGGCGCTCCCGGTCGCCGTACGGCTGCGTGCCACGCGCGGTGGCCTGGGTGTCTACGACGCGCGCGACCTGGCGACGCAGAGCGCCCGGTTCGCACGGCTGCCCGGCCCATGGCGGGCGCTCCTCCAGCGACGCGAGCGTGACTGGGCCCGCTCCATGGACGGGCTGCTCACCGTGAGCACGCCCTACGCCGAGGTGCTGGCGCAGGACTGGGGACGTCAGCCACGCATCGCGTGGAACGGTCCGGACCACGAGCCGGTCGCCGAGGCGCGGCCCATCTGGCACGAGCGGCTCGGTCTCGCGCCGGGCACCCGCGTGGTGCTGTATCTCGGGCTCGTGCTGGATGGCCGGGGCATCGCGCAGCTGTGTGATGCCATCGGCCTCGTGGATGACGCGGTGCTCGTGGTGGCCGGCCTGGGCGCCGACTACGAGCGTTTCCGGGAGCGCGCCGCGACCCTGCCCCACGCCGACCGGATCCACTTCCCGGGTCCCGTCGTGCCGGCGGACATCCCGGCCGCCATCGCGACCGCGGACATCTCCGCGATGCCCGTCGAGGGTGACACCCTCAACCACCAGCTGAACACGCCCACCAAGCTGTTCGATGCCATGGGCGCCGGTGTGCCCGTGGTCGCGAGCGACCTGCCCGGCATGGCACCCATCGTCCGGGACACGGGCTGTGGCGAGCTGTGCGACCCGATGGACCCGGCGGACATCGCGCGGGCCATCCGGACCATCCTCGATGCGTCGCCCGAGCGACGCGCTGCCTACCGCGAGGCGTGCCTGACCGCTGCCCGCGACGTGTACGCATGGGAGCACCAGGCGCCCGTGCTGCTCGACCTGTACCGCGACCTGGTGCTGCGAGGGGACGCGCTGTGACCGACCGCTGGGCCACGTTCGACTGCTATGGCACGCTCATCGACTGGCACGGGGGTCTGCGGGCCGGGATCGCGTCGCTCTGGCCGGATGCGGATGTGGGCGCGCTCCACCGCCGATATCTGGACATCGAGGCCTCGCTCCAGGCCGGTGTCGGGACCCCGTATCGACAGGTGCTCACCGATGGGCTCGTGCGACTCGCCGCCGAGGCAGGCCTGGAGCTGCCGCCGGGCAGTGAGACCACGCTCGCCGACGCGCTGCCGTCATGGCCGGCGTTCCCCGAGGTGTCCGCCGCGCTCGCGGAGCTCCGGGCACGCGGCTGGAAGCTCGCCATCCTGTCCAACACGGATCCGGACTATCTGGAGGCATCCCTCGAGCACATCGGCGTGCCCGTGGATCTGCGGGTGGTCGCGTCCAAGATCGGCTCGTACAAGCCGGCACCTGGCCACTGGGAGGCGTTCTTCCGCGAGACCGGCGTGCCACGGTCGCGGCATGTCCACGTCGCAGCGTCGTTGTTCCACGACGCGGAGCCGTGTGCGCTGCTGGGCATCCCCTGCGTCTGGATCGACCGCGAGGCGGAGGTGGCGACCGTTCCCGTCGCGGCACGCCTGACCGACCTGACGCTGCTGCCCGAGACCCTGGACACGATCGTCCCGGCCTGAGGGCGATCCGGGAGGGCTCGCATCGGTCGGCCCTCGTGTGACACATCGGTGGACCCGAGCGTCTGGTCCCCATCCGGTGTCACGGGAGGCGATCGATGACACGTCCGACGCGGCGTCGCTCTGGCATGGTGGCCCTGGTGGCCGCCTGCCTGCTGCTGCCCGGGTCGGCGTGGGCCCAGTCGCCGAGCCCTGGGGCCTCGACGCCCGGAACATCGCCCACGCCAGCTTCGACGCGGGAGGTGCCGGCGTGCGAGTCCTCGTCCACCGAGGCGGTGGTCTCGCCCGATCCGTCCGCCGCTGCATCGCCGGAGGCGTCCAGCGCGCCGATCGGCAGGCTGCGGGGCCGCTGGACGCGGATGTCCGAGGCGCCCATCAAGGCCCGGTCGGGGCACAGCGTGATCTGGACGGGCACCGAGGCGATCTACTGGGGCGGTGACGGACCCGGCTCGGGTGCGGCATACGACCCCGGACGGGATACGTGGCGACGCATCGCCCGGGCGCCCATCTCGAAGCGAGTCGGTCATACCGCGGTCTGGACCGGCTCGGAGATGATCGTGTGGGGCGGCGCCGGACGCCGAGGCGTGCTTCGGAGCGGTGCCGCCTACGACCCGGCGACCGACACCTGGCGGCGCATCGCGACCCCGGAGGGTCCGGTCGCACGCTATGCGCACGAGGCGGTCTGGACCGGGAGCCTGATGCTCATCGATGGGAGGCAGCGGCTCCGACGCGACCCCGGAGGGTCCGGGCCGGTCATCGGCGGACTGGCCTACGATCCCGCGAGCGACTCCTGGACGGCGATCCCGCCCGACCCGCTCGGTGACCTCGATACCCGCTGGATCGCGTGGACCGACGGAGGGATGCTGCTCGTCGGCTACGGTGTCGGTCCCTGGGAGCCTGGCATGGCCCTGTTCGATCCCGTGACCACGACCTGGACGGTCCTGACCGGCGCGCCACTCGGGTCATGGGACGGGTCACGACCCACGACCACCCCTGATGCGGTCCTGATGGTCGACATCCACCCGCCGAGGGATGCGGACGAGGGACCGGGAGGCTTCGTCCTCGACACCGTCCGCTGGTGCTGGCGTACGCCCGGATCGATCCCACCCAACAACACCGCCAACCTCGAGGCGGTCTGGACCGGGTCGCTCCTGATCGCGCCCGGGCTGCGTGGTCTGGCGTACGACCCGGTCGCCGACACCTGGTCCCGCCTGCCACGTGCGCCCGGCGACCTCGCGTTCCGCGAGGATTCGCCCTCCGTCTGGGCCGGTGACCGCGTGCTCATCTGGAGCGGCCGTCGGGGCGAGTCGGCACCACCACTCCGTGACGGCGCGGTGTTCATCCCGCGCTGAGCGACGACCCGCTCAGCTCCCTCCCCGCCCCGCCAGCAGGCGCCCGTAGACCCCGTCGAGCACCCGCATCTGCTCCTCCCAGTTGTAGGTGGCATGGGCCGCCGCACGACCCCGCTCACCGGTCGCCCGGAGACCCTCGGGACCCCGGTCGAGCAGCTCCGTGATGCCCGCCGCGATGGCCGCCGGGTCGGTCGGGTCGACGAGCACCCCGCAGCCCGCACCGGGCACGACCGAGCGGAACCCGGGCAGGTCGGACGCCACCACGGGCACCCCCGCCGCCATCGCCTCCCACAGCTTCTGGGGGGTCACGTAGGCATGGTTCTCGCTGTTGGGCTGGTAGCACATGACCATCACGTCCGCCGAGGCCGACCAGCCGAGCAGCTCCCCGGGTGGCACCGGGTCGATGACGTGGACGCGGCCGGCGTAGGGCGCGCTCCGAGTCTGCCCATGGAAGGCGCTCTCCTTGGCTCGCCCGGTGTGGTCCACGAAGCCCATGAGCACCAGCACCGCGTCCGGCACCTGGAGGATGGCGTCCATCGACTGCTCGATGCCGCGACCGCTCAGCAGCATCCCCTGATAGAGGACCACCCGCGTGGCGGGCGACAGCCCCAGGGTCTCGCGGATGCGGTCGGGTCGGGGGTCGGGCGGGTCCCATCGGTCGGGGCAGTTGCGGACCACCGGCACGTCACGCAGGCCCAGGTCCCGCGCCGTCATCTCCGCATATGGCTCGGATACCTGGAGGACGGCGCCCTGTCGTCGCGCCCAGCGGGACTCGATCCGCGTGAGCGCCCAGCGCTGCCAGCGGGGCATGCCATCGAAGCCGCGCGAGCGGAGGTACACGTCCCGAGTGTCATACACGGTCGCGCCGCCGAGTCGTCGCCGGAGCCGGTCGATGGTCGGCAGCGACCCGGCCCACATGCCGTGCCAGATGTCGTGCGGCTCCACCTGGGCCTCGTACCAGCGCGCCCAGCCGACGGGCCGGATGGGGAACCGCTGGAACCGTCGCCAGGTCTCGGTGTGCTCGAGGACGGACCCGATGACCGCCGTGACCCGTCCGACGAGCCGCCTCGCGATGGCCGAGCCCCGGGCGACGACGCGTGCCACTGGGCCACGCGATCGGGTCTGCCCGGTGCGTCGCCCGCTCGTGGCCCTGCCGGATGCGCGGGCGCGTGCCTTCTTCTGGTCGGCGCGGTTGAGCGCGACGCGCACGATGCGATAGCCGTCGACGTGCTCCTCCGCCGGCAGACCCTCCGCATGGCGGGCATACACCGTCACCGTGTCGCCGCGTGCCGCACACGTCCGGGCGATCCGGACCGTGCGCGAATCGAACTCGCTCGTCCCCTGGCTGATGATCCCGATGCGCGCACTGGGCCGGTCGACGCTCGACCGCTGGCCGGCCGCCACCGGCTCGGTCACGACCGCCCTCCCCGCCCCGCCAGCAGGCGCCCGTACACCCCGTCGAGCACCCGCATCTGCTCCTCCCAGTTGTAGGTGGCATGGGCCGCCGCACGACCCCGCTCACCGGTCGCCCGGAGCCCCTCGGGACCCCGGTCGAGCAGCTCCGTGATGCCCGCCGCGATGGCCGCCGGGTCGGTCGGGTCGACGAGCACCCCGCAGCCCGCACCGGGCACGACCGAGCGGAACCCGGGCAGGTCGGACGCCACCACGGGCACCCCCGCCGCCATCGCCTCCCACAGCTTCTGGGGGGTCACGTAGGCATGGTTCTCGCTGTTGGGCTGGTAGCACATGACCATCACGTCCGCCGAGGCCGACCAGCCGAGCAGCTCCCCCGGTGGCACCGGGTCGATGACGTGGACGCGGCCGGCATAGGGGGGACGGGCAGCGGTCGCCCGGACCCGCTCCTCGTGCTGGCCGAAGCCCATGACCACGAGGACGGCATCGGGGATGGCCAGGATGGCGTCCATCGACTGCTCGATGCCCCGGTCGTTCACCAGGAGTCCCTGGTACAGGACCACGCGGGTGGTCGGGGGAAGGCCCAGGGTCTCCGGAACCGATCCGGCCGGGGCACCGGTGGGTCCCATCGGTCGGGGGTGTTCCGGACCACGGGGAGCGTGCCGAGGCCCAGGTCACGTGCCGTCATCTCGGCATAGGGCTCGGACACCTGGATGACCGCATCGGCCCGGTGGGCCCAGCGGGACTCGAGCCGGGTGAGGATGCGTCGCTGCCAGGCACCCATGGGCGCGAAGATGCGCGAGCGGAGATAGACGTCCCGCGGGTCGTACAGGGTCACGCCGCCGTGGCGTCGACGGACGCGCTCCAGCGCGGGCAGGGATGGTGCCCACATGCCGTGCCACAGGTCGTGGGGCTCGACGCCCCGCTCGAACCAGCCCGCCCACTCGAGGGGCCGCTGCGGGAAGATCCGGAAGCGATGGATCGCCGGGACGCGGTCGCTGACCCGCAGCCACACGGTGTGGGCGCGACGCAGCACCCGCACGACACCGGCCCGGATCCGACCGGGCAGTGAACGGCGCGCACCACCCCGGAGGTCCGCCCCAGCGCGGACCGCGGACCCTGGCTCGCCGTGATGTCCGAGCGGGACAGCGGGATGCGCACCACCCGGTATCCGTCGAGCTCCTCGAGCGATGCGAGGCCGGGTCGCAGTCGCCGGGGAATAGACGGTCACCGTGTCACCCCGGGCCGCGAGCGTGCGTGCGATGCGATGCGCCCGGGAGTCGAACTCGCTGGTGCCGGGGGACAGGATCCCGATGCGCGCGCTGGGCCGGTCGACCGGCGACCAGTCGATGGCGTCCGGCCGCGGTCCCGTGGGCTCCGTCATGCAGGGCCGCCCTCACGCGTCGCCCCCCGCCCCGCCAGCAGGCGCCCGTACACCCCGTCGAGCACCCGCATCTGCTCCTCCCAGTTGTAGGTGGCATGGGCCGCCGCACGACCCCGCTCACCGGTCGCCCGGAGACCCTCGGGACCCCGGTCGAGCAGCTCCGTGATGCCCGCCGCGATGGCCGCCGGGTCGGTCGGGTCGACGAGCACCCCGCAGCCCGCACCGGGCACGACCGAGCGGAACCCGGGCAGGTCGGACGCCACCACGGGCACCCCCGCCGCCATCGCCTCCCACAGCTTCTGGGGGGTCACGTAGGCATGGTTCTCGCTGTTGGGCTGGTAGCACATGACCATCACGTCCGCCGAGGCCGACCAGCCGAGCAGCTCCCGGGTGGCACCGGGTCGATGACGTGGACGCGGCCGGCATAGGGGGGACGGGCAGCCCGGTCACGGAAGCGTGCCTGGCGGCGCGAGCCTCCGCGATGGTCATCCGGCCCCATCAGCACCAGCACCGCGTCCGGCACCTCGAGGATCGCGTCCATCGCCTGCTCGATGCCCCGGTCGGCGATGAGCAGACCCTGGTAGAGCACGATGCGGGTTTCCGCCGTCAGCCCGAGCGTCTCGCGGAACCGGTCCGGCCGGGGCACCGGTGGGTCCCATCGGTCGGGGGTGTTGCGCACGATGGGCAGCGAGCCGAGCCCCAGGTCGCGTGCCGTCATCTCGGCGTATGGCTCGGACACCTGGATGACCGCATCGGCCTGGCGCGCCCAGCGTCGCTCGAAGCGGGTCATCAGCCAGCGTTCCCAGCGGGGCATCGCATCGAAGCTGCGGGACCGGAGATAGACATCACGCGGGTCGTACAGGGTCACGCCGCCATGTCGCCGCCGGACCCGTTCGAGGGTGGGCAGCGAGATCGCCCACATGCCATGCCAGACATCGTGGGGCTCCACCCGCACGGACGCCTCGAACCGGCGCGCGACCTGGATCGGCTCCAACGGGAAGCGCTCGAGCCGTCGGACGGTGGGCAGTCGCTCCAGCAGGGCACGCACCCGGTAGCCCACGATCGACAGCGCCCAGCGGACCCGACCGACCAGGGACCGTGGCCGCCGGGCACCCTGCGACCGACCATCGGCGAGCGCCTCGTCATCGAGCGGGATGCGCACGATGCGATAGCCGTCCAGCTGCTCCTCCGCGGCCAGGCCTGCGGCGAGACGGGAGTAGATGGTCACCTCGTCACCCCGCGCCGCGAGCGTGCGCGCGATGCGCTGTGCACGCGAGTCGAACTCGCTGGTGCCGGGGGACAGGATGCCGATGCGCGTCATGCGGCGGGCTCGGGCGTCGGATCGGCAGCGGATCGGCGACCGTCCATCGCGAGCAGCCGCGCATAGACACCCTCGAGCACCTCCGCCTGGACCTCCCAGTTGTATCGGTCGTGCGCGGCCGCGAGCCCCAGGTCACCGACGGCTCGCAGCCCGTCCGGCCCCAGGTCCAGGAGGTCCCGGATGCCGCGCCCGATGTCCGCGGGCGACGTGGGGTCCACCAGCACGCCACAGCCCACCGAGCCGACGATGTTGCGGAACCCGGGCATGTCCGCGGCGACCACCGGCACCCCCGCCGCGAGCGCCTCCCACAGCTTCTGGGGGGTCATGTAGCGATGGTTCTCCGAGCGCGGCTGCACGGCCATGACCATCACGTCCGCGGACGCGCTCCATGGCAGCAGCTCGGCGGGTGGCACCGGGTCGACGACGAACACCCTGCCCTGCCACGGTGCGACCGTCGTCTTCGCGATGAACGGGTCCCGCGAGGACTGGTCCCCGTTCTGGTTGCCGAAGCCCATGATCACGAGCACCGCATCCGGCACCTCGAGGATGGCGTCCATCGCCTGCTCGATGCCCCGGTCGCCCATCACCCGCCCCTGGTAGAGCACGATGCGGGTGGTCGACGGGAGGCCCAGGAGCTCCCGGAACCGGTCCGGGCGCGGGCTCGGCGGGTCCCAGCGCTCGGGACAGTTGCGGACGACCTCCACGCGCTCGAGCGAGAGGTCACGGGCCGTCATCCCGGCGTATTCCTCGGACACCTGGAGCACCGCGTCGGCGGCGTGCGCCCAGCGCCGCTCGTA
This sequence comes from Chloroflexota bacterium, assembly GCA_019637815.1. Classification (GTDB taxonomy): domain Bacteria; phylum Chloroflexota; class Limnocylindria; order Limnocylindrales; family CSP1-4; genus JAFMJV01. The sequence goes on along the minus strand of JAHBUZ010000007.1, from coordinate 102,180 downwards.
CCGGGTGAGGATGGTGCGCTGCCAGCGGGGCATGTCATCGAACATCCGCGAGCGCAGGAACACGTCCCGCGCGTCATACACCGTCCGGCCGCCGTGCCTCGCGCGGACCTGCTCCAGCGCTGGCAGGGACCCGGCCCACATGCCGTGCCAGATGTCGTGGGGCTCCACCTGGCGTGCGAACCAGGGGGCCCGCTGGAGCGGCCGGATGGGGAACTGCCGGAACCGGTGACGCAGCAATGTGCCCGTGGGCAGGGCGCTGATGATGCGTCGAGCCGTGCTCGGCGTGGCTGGCGTGGCAGCGCGCGCCGGGGCGTCCGCGCTGGCCCTCGATGCATCGGCTCCGGCGGCGGCTCGTCGTGCCTCGCGGTCGGCGGCCCGCTGGTCATCGTCGCTCAGGGGCAGCCGCACGATGCGATATCCGTCGCGCTCCTCCTCCCGCGGCAGCCCGGCGAGGAAGCGCGAGTAGAGCGTCACCGTGTCACCGGCCGCGGTGCAGGTCCGGGCGATGCGCTGGGCACGCGAATCGAACTCGCTGGTGCCGTGGGACAGGATGGCGATGCGCGCCGATGGACGGCCGCGCTCGGGCTGGTTCACGGATGCCTCTCCAGCAGCCTGGCATACACGACGTCCAGGACCTCCAGCTGGGCGGCCCAATGATACCGGTCATGTGCGGCCGCGAGCCCCAGGTCACCCATCCGGCGAGGGCCACCGGGCTGGTCCAGGACACGTCGGATGGCATCCGCGATGGAGCTCGGTGAGGTCGGGTCGCACAGCTCCCCGCAACCCGTCTCCCGCACGATGCCCGCCATCCCCGGCAGGTCGCTGGCCACCACGGGCACGCCGGCCGCCATCGACTCCCACAGCTTCTGGGGCGTGGTCAGCTCATGGTTGAGGCTGGTCGGCTGGATGGCCATCACCGTGACATCGGCCGATGCGGTCCAGCCCAGCAGCTCCCGGGGTGGCACCGGGTCGATGACGTGCACCCGGCCGGCGTGCGGCGCCCGCGCCGCGGCCCGGTGATAGCGCCTGGGGTGGCCCGTGCCCATGAGCACCAGCACCGCGTCCGGCACCTCGAGGATGGCGTCCATCGTCTGCTCGATGCCCCGGTCGCTCATGAGCAACCCCTGGTACAGCACGATGCGGGTGCTCGGAGGCAGGCTCAGCAGCGCCCGGATGCGGTCCGGCCGCGGCTCGGGCGGGACCCAGCGTTCGGGGCAGTTGCGGACCACCGCGATGTCCCGGAGGCCGAGCTCGGTGCGCAGCTCGGCGGCGTACTCGGGAGAGACGGAGACCACGGCGTCCGCGGCATGCGCCCAGTGCCGCTCCAGGCGGCTGAGCAGCCGTCGCTGCCAGCCCGGCGCGTGCTCGAACTGGCGGGACCGGAGATAGATGTCGCGTGCGTCGTACACCGTCCGCCCGCCGTGACGAGCACGCAACCGGGCGAGCGCGGGCAACGACCCCGCCCACATGCCGTGCCAGATGTCGTGCGGCTCCACCAGGTCCGGCAGCCCACGCGACCAGCGGACCGGTCGGATCGGGAAGAACAGGAACCGGCGCGTCGGGGGCCATCGGCGGAGCCGGCGTCGCAGGCGCTGCCCGATGCTCCGGAGCACCTGACGCGGGGCGCCCAGCAGGCCCCGGGAGGTCGGTGACGCGTCCCGCTCCTCGTCGGTCGCCCCCGGCGATGCCTCGGCGCCGTCATCGAGTGGTCCCGGCACGCGGACGATGCGGTAGCCGTCGCGCTCCTCGGTCTCGGGGAGTCCGGGCTCGCGGAACGAGTACAGCGTGACGGTGTCGCCGCGTGCTGCCAGGGACGCGGCCAGCCGCTGGCTCCGGGAGTCGAACTCGCCCGAGCGGTGCAGCACGATGCCCACGCGTGCGGGGCGCCGCCGGCGTGTGGTCATGGGTGGCTGCCCGACGTCCGCCACGCGATCAGCGGGCGAGGATCTCGCGGGTCACGGCGTCCGCGAGCGCCTCGTGGCCGGGCGCATCGATGCGTCGTTTCGCGATGACGAGCTGGTCCGGTCGCTCCAGGATGTCCATGCGACCCGTCTCGATGAGCATCCGGTCCACGGCACCCAGCTCCCCGGCGAAGGTGGTCCAGGTGGGGGTCCCGAGGAGTGCTGCCTCGCGGTTCATGGTGCCGCCTGCGCTCACCACGAGATCCGCGGCGTACACCAGGGACGGACCATCCACCGGCGTCGCGGGGATGGTCACGCCATCCGCCCCCGCGAACGTGCGCGCCTGCTCGGGCGTGCGGGGGAGCAGGACCACCTGGGCGTCCGATGCCCGGAGATGCGCGAGCACGTCATCGAACAGGGTGTTCTCGATGCCCCGGTGATACAGGCTCATCGTCGCGGGGGGACGCAGCACCGCGATGGGCCGGGCGGGGTCGAGACCCAGCTGGTCGACCACGGTGGGGTCCGGCTCGAAGTCGGCCAGGGTGACCTGCTCCTTGATGCCCGGATAGGGCCGATAGCGTCGTTCCTGGAGACCCAGCGCCTGGAGCGCCGACCAGGGGATGACCTCGGGCACCATGACCTTGTCCACGAGCCGGAAGTTGATCCGGTGCATCGTGGTGGCGCCCTCGAAGTCATGGAGCACGGTGCTGTGGATGCGCAGCAGGCGGGCCGCCACCGCGAGGTCGTTCGAGCCATGGCTGACCGCCTGACCGATGTCCCGCCGCGACCGACCGAACCGGGTCAGGGCGAGCGATCGCCGGGCGAGACCCACCACCTTGCCGCCCACCGCCGCTCCGCCATGCCGCCCGATGACGGTGTGCGGGATGCGGTAGAGCTCCAGCAGCCCCAGGGTCTGCGCGAAGTCGCGGGCGGTGACCACGCTCGGCACGCCCGCCGCGTCGAGCCGCCGGAGGATGGGTCGGAAGAACAGGACGTGGGGCGAGTTGGTGAGGTCGATCCAGACGGTCCGGCGGGTGCTCATGGTGGGGTCACGGGCGGGGGTCCGGGCACGTCGCGGGACCGACGGACCGGCTCAGAGGACCTCCACGTTGTCCGGCACGGGCCCGCCCGGCTCACCGTTGAGCGTCTGGCGGACGGCGTTGCGGAGGTCCACGAGGAGACGCGCGTGCTGCACCACGTGTGCCAGGTCCACGGCGCGATGGTGGGTCGCGAGGACCACCACGTCCGCGGCCGCGAGCGTCTCGTCCGTGAGCGGCACGGACGCCATGTCCAGGCCGTTCACCCAGGCCACGTGGGGGTCGTGGTACTCCACGATCGCGCCATCCCGACGGAGCAGCTCCACGAGCTTGAGCGACGGGCTCTCCCGCAGGTCCCCGACGTTGCCCTTGTAGGCCATGCCCAGGAGCAGCACCCGCGACCCACGCAGCGGCTTGGCCACGCCATTGAGGGCGCGCACGACGCGGCTGACCGCGTAGTAGGGCATGTTGGAGTTGATGCGGCCGGCCAGCTCCACGAACTCGGTGTCGAGGTCATAGGCCTTGGCGCGCCACGTCAGGTAGAACGGGTCGACGGGGATGCAGTGACCCCCCAGCCCGGGCCCGGGCCAGAAGGGCATGAAGCCGAACGGCTTGGTGGATGCCGCGTCGATGGTCTCCCAGATGTCGACGCCCATCCGGTCCGCGAGGATGGCCATCTCGTTGACGAGCGCGATGTTGACGGCCCGGAACGTGTTCTCGACGATCTTGGCCATCTCCGCGCTCTCGGGCGAGGAGACCACCTTGACCGTCTCGCAGATCGTGGCGTAGAGCTCTGCCGCGCGGCGGGTGCACTCGGCCGTCATGCCGCCGACCACCTTGGGCGTGTTCCGGATGCCGTACCGGGCATTGCCGGGGTCGACGCGCTCCGGGGAGAAGGCAAGGAACACGTCCTCACCGATGCGGTGGCCCGCCTGCTCCAGGAGCGGCGCGATGACCTCGCGCGTGGTGCCCGGCCAGGTGGTCGACTCGAGGACGAGCAACGCGCCCGGGGCGAGATGCGGGATGGCCGCCTCCACGCCCGACAGGACCGGTCGCAGGTCCGGGTTGCGATGCTCGTCGATGGGGGTCGGCAGGCACACGATGACCGCGTCACGGTCCGCGAGGCCCTCCGGGGTCGTGGCTATGCGCAACCGGCCGGTCGCCACCGCGGCCGCCAGCTCGTCCGAGGTGACGTCCTCGATCCACGTACGGCCCGCGTCCAGGGCCTCGACCTTGCGCGGGTCGATGTCGATGCCCAGGACGTCCTCGCCGGCGTCCACGAATGCCGTGGCGAGGGGCAGGCCCACGTAGCCCATGCCGATGATCCCGATCCGTCTCACGGCCCGGCACGATAGCAGGGGACCGGAGGCCACGCTGGCGGCGTGCCGGGCTGGCGGCGTGTGCCGCGCCTGGCGATGTGCTGCGCTGGTGGAGTGCCCCGCCCGGCGGCGTACCGCGCTGGCGGTGTGCCCGGCTCCGCGCCTTCGATGGCTGGGTCCCGCCGACGACGCCACCGCCCGGCGGTCCGTGGGTGCTACTGTCGAGGCGCGATCGCGCGTCGCATCCCATGGTCGCTCGTGGCCCGGTACCCCAGGTGCGGGTCCACGACGCGCGCCGAGGCTGCCGCGCGGCCGGTGCCCGGCCCAGCGGCCACGGTCCCGTCACATCCGCCCCAGGGAGCGCGTCCTCCGAGCGATGTCCACCATCCGGCGTCTTGGTGCCCACCTGCCGCGGCCCGTGACACGCACCGTCCAGGGGGCGCGTGCCGTGCTCGCCGTGGACGAGCCGCTCCAGGCCGTGCGCGCCCTGGGGACGTTGCCGCCCCGACAGCGACGGCTCATGGGGCACCTCCTGCGTGCCCTGTCCGTCGCCGCCACGCCCGGGTCGCGGGACCATGGCCGAGCGGCGCTGCTGCGCGCCGTGGGCACGACGGCGCTGGACGACGGACCGGTGGTCTCGCGGATGCTCCGGCGCGTCGCGGACGCCCCGGACACGCCGGATCGCACGCGGGTCGACATCGGCCGGCTGCTCCTCCAGCGCCACGACCTCGCGGGTGCCCACGATGTCCTCGACCGGATGGCCGCGCTCGAGGGCGACCGCAACGCCGAACGCTCGCTGCTCCAGGCGCGGGTCGACCTGTCGTTGGCGCGCTATCCGGAGGCGGTGCGGGCCGCCCGGGTCGCGGCCAGCCTCGACCCCCGCAGGGCGAGCGCCCAGGCCGTGCTCGCGCAGGCGCTGGCGCAGGAGCGCGCCCACGATGCCGACTGGCGTCCGTCCGTACCCGATGCCGGGCGTCCCCACGTGGCACGCCCCGGTCGTCCCGTCCTCGTGGTCTCCAACGGTCTCCCCGGCCGTCAGTCCGGGTACTCCATCCGCACCCAGGACGTGGCGACCGCGATGCTGGACCTGGGGCTCGAGCCGGTCGTGGCGGCGCGTCGGCAGGAGGACTTCCTGGAGGGGCGCCATCCACCCGACACGTGGCAGGTCGGACCGGTGACCTACCGGCTCACGGCGCGCTCGCTCGAGATGCGTGAGCGACCCGACCACAACGTGACCCTCGTCGCGGAAGGGCTCGCGGCCATCGCCGGCGAGCACGGGGCATCCGTGCTCCATGCGACCACGCCGTGGCCCAACCTCCAGGCGGCGCTCGCGGTCGGGGAGCGGCTGGGCATCCCGGTCGTGTACGAGGTGCGCGACTTCCGTGACGAGACGTGGCAGGTCCGACAGCCCGCCCTCGTGGGCGTCAGTCGCCGGGACCAGGTGGAGGCGGCGCTCGAGACCACCCTCATCGAGCGGGTCGCGGCCGTCGTCACCCTCTCGGACGCGATGCGCGACCGGCTCGTGGCGCGAGGCGTCAAGCCCACGGCCATCCGGGTGATCCCCAACGCCGTGGACCCGGACCGCTTCGTGCCCATCCCCCGGGACGATGCGCTCGCGCGCCAGCTCCGGCTGGGTGACGGTCCGGTCATCGGCTATGTCTCCACCCTCGCACCCTACGAGGGCATCGAGACCCTCATCCGGGCGACCGCGGAGCTGCGTCGGCGTGGTCGGGGTGTGCGCTGTCTCATCGTGGGTGACGGGCCGGAGCGTGACCGTCTCGGTGGGGTCCAGCGGGAGTCGGGCATGGACGACGGATCGGTGGTGTTCTCGGGACGGGTCGCCCATGCGGACATCGGCAGCTGGTACTCGCTGCTCGATGTGTTCGTGGTGCCGCGCCGGCCGGTGCCACCGAGCGAGCTCGTGACACCCCTCAAGCCGTTCGAGGCGATGGCCATGGAGATCCCCGTCGTCGTCAGCCGGGTGGCGGCGCTCACGGACATGATCGTCGAGGATGAGACCGGGCGATCGTTCCGACCCGATGACCCCATCGACCTGGCGGATGTGCTGGAGCCGCTCCTGTTCGACCCCGAGCGTCGTCGCGCGCTCGGGCGTGCAGCGGGCGCGTGGGTGCGCGAGCATCGGACCTGGCGCCGGAGCGCGGCGCTCTACCTGGATCTGTACCGGGACCTGGGGGCGGCATGAAGCCTGGGAGTGGAGTGGCATGACATCGGGGACGGGCATGGGTCCGTGGGCGGCATGACCGGCCCGGCAGCGACCACCGCGACGGCCGGCCGGGTGGTCCACGTCGTGGGCGCCCGACCGAACTTCATCAAGGCAGCGCCGGTCATCGACGCCCTGGCGGCGCTGGAGGTGCCCCAGTGGCTGGTCCACACCGGCCAGCACTACGACCCGCTGCTGTCGGACGTCTTCTTCCGCGACCTGGGCCTGCCCGCGCCTGATGTCAGTCTGGGTGTGGGCTCGGGGAGCCATGGCCACCAGACCGGGGCGCTGCTCGCGGCGCTCGAGGACGAGTTCGTGGCCCGCCCGCCCGCGTGGGTCGTGGTCTACGGCGACGTCAACTCCACGCTCGCCGCCGCGCTCGTGTGCGCCAAGCTGCTCATCCCCGTCGCGCACGTGGAAGCGGGCCTGCGCAGCTTCGATGTGACGATGCCCGAGGAGGTCAATCGGCGACTGACCGACGTGGTCGCGGACCTCCTGTTCGTGACCAGCCCGGAGGGGGTCGACCATCTCCGGGCCGAGGGTGTGGATCCGGCACGCATCGAGATGGTGGGCAATCCCATGATCGACACGCTGCTGCGCCATCTCGACCGATTCGATCCGGGTCCGGTGCGCGAGCGGCTGGGCGTGCCCGAGCGCTACGCCGTGGCGACGCTCCACCGGCCGGCGAACGTGGACACGCCGGAGGCTGCGGGTCGCCTCGTCGCCGCGCTCCGGGAGCTCGCCGCGCGGTTGCCGGTCGTGCTGCCGCTCCATCCGCGGGGTCGGGGACGTCTCGAGGCGGCCGGGCTGCGCGAGGTGGCGGGCATCGCGGTCATCGAGCCGCTCGGCTACCTGGAGTTCCTGTCGCTGGTGCGTGGTGCGGCCGTCGTGGTCACCGACAGCGGCGGCATCCAGGAGGAGACGACGGTGCTGCGCATCCCGTGCCTCACGCTGCGGCCGAACACCGAGCGGCCCGTGACCATCACGCACGGCACCAACCGGCTGGTCGAGCCGGAGGCACTGGGCCCGATGGTCGATGCGGCACTCCGCGGGGAGCTGGCAGGGCCGGCGGAGGGGCCGCCGCTCTGGGATGGCCACGCCGGGGAGCGCATCGCGGCCATCCTGGCCGCACGACTCCGGGGCTGAATCGCGCGACTGGTCGAGGAGTGGCCACCCGGCGGCGGCCTGCCCGTCAGCCGCGATACAGCTCCGCGGTCCGACGCGCGATCGTCTGCCAGTCGAGCGACCGTGCCATCGCCGTCGCGCGCTCGCCCAGTGCCCCCAGGTCGCTCGCCAGCGCCCGGTCGAGCGCGTCGCGCAGGCCATCCGGCGTGGCCGGGTCGTACAGCACCGAGCACCCTTCGAGCGTCTCGGGCAGGCAGCCGATGCCCGGCGCCACGACCGGTAGTCCGAAGGTGAGCGCCAGGATCGCCGATCCGGACGTGAGCACATCGCGATACGGCAGGGCCGCCGCATCCGCGCCCCGGAGGTAGACCTGCATCATCTCGTCCGGCACGAGCCCCGGCACGAACAGGATGCGCGGATCGCCGCCCATCCGGTCGGTGAGCCGGCGGTTCATGCCCACGCCGGACGTGCGGCCGGCGATGACCAGCCGGGTGTCGGGTCGGTCGAGGGCACGGAACGCGTCGATGAGATCCTCGACCCCCTTGTAGGGCCGGATCTGGCCGAGGAACAGGAACACCCGGTCCGCGGGGCCCGCCCCGAGCGCGGCTCGTGCGGTCTCGCGGTCCATGGTGTCCGGGTAGACGCCTGCATAGTCGCCGTGCGGCACCACGTGGAGCCGATCGTGGAGCGCCGGCGGCAGCTCATACGCCTCGATGGTCAGCTGCCGCGCGGCCTCACAGTGGCAGATGACCGCGTCGCTCGTCTCGACGATCGCCCGATGTGCCGCCTGCTCCTCGCGGTCGCGGGTCCCCTCGTGCCCTCCCACGTTGTGGACGGTCCAGACCAGGCGCACCCCGGCCCGCTTCAGGAGCCGCAGCTCCAGGAGCGTGCGTCGCGGGGGCATCCGGCGCATGCCCAGGACGGGCCGCAGGTAGCGGTGCGCCCAGTGGAGATGGACCACGGATGGTCGACCTGCTCGCAGCCACGCGGTCAGGAGCGGCAGCACCGGGAAGCGTGCCGGACCGTCCGCCATGACGACCTCGACACCGGCTTCGCCCAGCGCGGCGGCCAGGAGTCCCTGGTACGGGTTGGACTGGGCCGGCAGCATGAGCGCGCGCATCACCGGACGGCGACTCGATATGGACCCTGGGCCTGGCTCACTCGGCGCTCCGCCGGCTCCCCCTGCCCTTGGGCTCCTCGAGCCGGCGCAGGTCCGCGGCGTCGATGGCGATCTCCCCGCGTCGCATCCGGTCGATGGCCTCCCGCCGTGCGGCCCGGCGCGCCTGCGAATGCTCGCGGTGGACGCGCACCACCTCCTCGGGGGCGCCGTCGAGCGCCACGCGGCCATCCTCGATGAGCAGCGCGCGGGTGCAGAACTCCGTCACCCAGGTCATGTCATGGGTCACGAGGACCACGGCCTTGGCTGCCTGGAGCACCGAGATGATGCGCTGTCGGCTCTTCTCGCGGAACACCTCGTCCCCGGTCTGGAGGACCTCGTCGAGGAGCAGGATGTCCGGGTCGACGGCGGTCGCGATGGAGAAGCCCAGTCGCGCGCGCATGCCAGAGCTGTAGGTCTTGAGCGGGGCGTCGATGAACTTGCCCAGGTCCGCGAACTCGATGACGTCCGGCGTGATGCGCTGCATCGTGTCGTGGGGGATGCCCATGAGCGCCCCGGCGAGCGCGATGTTGTCCAGCCCCGACAGGTCCTGGTCGAAGCCGGCCTGGAGGCTCAGCAGCGTCGAGATGTGGCCGTTGACCTCCACCACGCCCTCCGAGGGGGTGATGATCCCCGCCAGCACCAGCAGCAGGGTGCTCTTGCCGGCACCGTTGGGCCCGATGACGCCGACGGACTCACCCCGGTGCACCGTGAAGGTCGCGTTGCGGAGGGCCCAGAACGTCCGGTCGCTCTGCTCGCGTCGGAGCGCGTTCCGGAAGCTGGTGCGCATCCGGGTGTTCTTGCCGAAGCGGAGGTTGTACTGGACGCCCAGCTCCCGGACCGCGAGGGCCGGCGGCGCGGTCTCGTCGATGGGTCGGGCGATCGCCACGGGCTCGACGTCCGTGATGCTCTGGTCGGTGTCCGGATCGACGAGCGGCGCGCTCGGGGCGTCCGTGATGCCCTGGCTCATCAGAGCACCTTCGCGAACTGCGGCTCGAGCCGTTTGAAGAAGATGGTGCCCAGCACCAGGATCGCGATGGACATGAGGAGCACCGCGCCGAGCCCGACCCACTCGAGGTCCGCCAGCGTGGCGTGTCGCCAGCCGCCGTCCGGTAGCGGCACCCCGTACGTGATGGTCCGGAACGTCTCCAGCAGGACCGCCACGGGGTTGTAGCGCAGGATCGTGAAGAACTCGTCACCGACCGCGTTGCGGATGAGCGAGCCACGCCCACCGGCCGCCTCGAAGCTCCACAGGATGGGCGCCACGTAGAACAGCAGGCGCAGCAGGTGCCCGATGACGATGCCCACGTCCCGATAGAACACGGTCGCCGCAGCGAGGAAGAACGAGAAGCCCAGCATCATCACGCCCTGGATGATCGCGATGACCGGGAACAGCAGGAGCATCGTGCTCAGGTGCGCCGGGTAGAGCACGATCACGAACCCGAGGAGCACCCCGAAGCCGACCAGCAGGTTCATGAGGCCCGACCCGTTGACCACGAGCGGCAGCACGATCTTGGGGAACTGGATCTGCTTGATGAGCGACCCGTTCGCGGTCACCGAGGAGACCGCGTCCGAGAGCGTGCCCGTGAACCACTTGAAGGGGATCATGGCCGCGATCAGGAACACCGCGAAGTCCTGCTGGTTGCGCGCGAACACGGTGCCGAACACGAACACGTACACCGACAGCGACACGAGCGGGTCGAGGACCCACCACACGTTGCCCAGGACCGTGTCCGTGCCCTTCTTCTTGATCTCCGCGCGCACCAGGTAGCGGATGAGTCGCTGGCGCGACAGGGCCTCGCGGACCGCCGTGACGAGGAGTGCCATCGCCCCGGGTCGGTCCGCGCTGCTCCGGAAGGTCGCGGGCGCGTCGGATGCGATCTGCATGGGAGGCGCCACGGTACCACGGACCCCCCGGACCCGCGGTCGGTCGGACGATGGGGTCGGGGCAGCGAACGCCAGCCCCTCCGGCGCGACCCGTCGGATCCCCTCGCGACATGGCCGGGACCGTGATCGCGACCGGCTCGTCCCGCGCGTGCGCTAGACTACGGCGCCGTCGACCGAGGGTCGTCGTGCCTGCGCGCCCCGCGCCGGCATCCGATCCACGGCGGACGGACCCAGCACTCCACCACCTGAGCAGAGCATGACGTCCAACCTTCGATCCCGTGGCGGCGGGTCCGCACAGCGGCGGCCGCTCGATCCCGAGGAGCGCTTCCAGCGGCGCGTCACCATGGCCTTCATCGGCCTGACCATCGCTGTCGTCGCGGTCATCGTCATCGGCGTGGCCTGGCAGTTCTGGGACCAGCACCTGCGCTCGGTCGCCACCGTCAATGGCGCGTCCATCTCGCGCGACCAGTGGGTCGACCGTGCCCAACTCCTGAGCTTCCGCCTCGATCGGGCGGACCGTCGGGTGACCGAGTCGGTCGCCGCCGGTGATCTCACCAGCGACCAGGCGTTGGCACGTCGCCAGGCGATCTCCACGGCCCAGCAGTCGTACGCGTCGGACGCCATCTTCGAGCTGGTGGATCTCACCTACCAGGGGCAGCTGGCAGCGGAGCAGGGCATCACGATCTCCGACGCGGAGCTGGACGCCGCGGTGGATGCGGCCAGCATGCGCCCCGAGATGCGGCGCGTCTCCATCATCCAGGTGGCCCCGGAGGTCGAGGACGCGACCGGGCGCCAGCAGGCGCTCGCGGATGCGCGTGCCGCCGAGGCCGCGCTCGCGGCCGGCACGGACTTCGCGACCGTGGCACGCGAGTACGGCACCGTGACCACCGCCACCCCGGACGGCGACTACGGCACCATCACCGCCGATGACGCGACCCTCGACCGGACCCTCGTGGTCGCGCTGTTCGGGCTGGCGGAAGGCCAGGACACGCCGCTCCTCCAGGACGAGGACGGCACCTACCTCATCGCGCGGCTCACGGCCATCGAGCCACCCGTCATGGACCCCACGTTCCAGGATGACCTGCCCGTGTCATGGGACGCGTTCCGTCAGAACGTCCGGATGGAGACCATCGCGCAGCGGCTCGAGGACAGCGTCGTGGCGAGCGCGACCACGGGTGACCAGCCGCAGGTCCATCTCGCGGAGATCTTCCTCTCGGGTGACACGCAGTCGGATCCGGATGCGGATTCCGGTCGCGTGCGTGCCGCGCACATCCTCATCTCGCCGGAGGACGACCCGGGCCTCGCCTCGGGTGGTGACCTCCCGGATGATGATCCGTCATGGACGGTCGCGGCTGCCCAGGCTGGCCTGCTCGCGAACCAGCTGACAGCCATCACCGACCCTGCGACCCGCGAGGCCGCCTTCGTGCGGCTCGCCGCAGAGCACAGCGCGGACACGAGCAACGCGAGCTCGGGTGGCGAGCTGGGCTGGTTCGATCGCGACCGCATGGTCCCCGAGTTCGCCGATCCGCTGTTCGACAACCTGGGCACGCTCCAGCCGGGTGACATCGTGGGCCCGGTCCGCTCCGCCTTCGGCTATCACCTCATCCGGTTCGAGGACTACGAGCCACCGCTCGCGCAGCGCCGCACGGACCTGGAGACCGCGCTCGCCGAGCCGGACGTCGACTTCGCCGCCCTCGCCATGGAGATGTCCGATGGCGCTGAGGGACCCACCGGTGGTGACATCGGCTGGCGCACGGAGGCCCAGGTGCCCCTGGAGGCACAGGCGGCGGTCGTCGCGCTGGAGCCGGGTGGGGTCACCGAGCCCATCGAGACCGAGGACGGCTGGCATGTGTACCAGCTCATCGAGCGCGCGGACCGACCACTCGACGCGACGCAGCTGGTCCAGGTCCGGGCGAGCGCGTTCGACGACTGGTACCAGCCGCAGCGCGGCGAGCTGGAGGAGGCCGGCGGCATCTCCTTCGACGAGTCGATGTTCGGGTGATGGACGGTCCCCGGTCGCGTCGCGCGGCGCACGACCGACCGCGTGACCCGCAGGGGCCACATCGATGAGCGTCCGGTCCGGGGTCTGCGTCTGGTTCACGGGCCTCTCGGGCTCGGGCAAGTCCACGACCGCGGACATGGTCATCGACCTCGTGCGGGCACGTGGCCGTGAGGTCACGGTGCTGGACGGGGACGTCGTGCGGACCCATCTCTCGAAGGGTCTCGGCTTCAGCCGCGAGGACCGGGACACCAACGTCCGGCGCATCGGCTACGTGGCCGGTGAGGTCGTGCGGCACGGGGGCATCGCCATCGTGGCCGCGGTGAGCCCCTATCGCGCGACACGGGACGAGGTCCGCGGGATGCTCCCCTCGGATGCATTCGTGGAGGTCTTCGTGGACACGCCACTGGATGTCTGCGAGGCGCGCGACGTCAAGGGCTGGTACGCCAAGGCACGCAGCGGCGAGGTGACCGACCTGACCGGTGTGGATGACCCCTACGAGCCACCGCTGACCCCCGAGATCCGGCTGGAGACCGTGGACACGACCGTCGAGGCGAACGCCCGACTGGTCCTCGACTTCCTCGATGCCCGGGGCGACCTGGCGCCCGCCTGACGTGGCGTTCGACGACCTGCTGGGCGAGCTCCGGGAACGGGGTCTCGATGCAGCCGGGGGCCTGTGCCTCGTCTCGCCGAGCGCGTTGCTGCGCCGACCCTGGGACCCGACCCTGACGCTCGTCGTCGTGCCGGAGGCGGAGGCCGGTCCGTCGCCGGTCCCTGCGGACGAGCCGCCCTCGCCGAGCGACCTCGATGCGCCCCCGTTCCGCCCCGCCGTCCTGCCCGGTCGTCATGGCCATGGGGACGACCCGGCCGGCATGCTCCAGCGGCTGTACCCGGCCGACCATCCAGTGCTGGGTCTCGATGGCACGACGGACACCACGGTGGGTGCCCTGACCGCGGCGGTGCTGGCGACCGGGACCTATGTCCTGCCGCCGGTCCCCGACCGGCTGGACGCGGCATCCCCCTGGGGACTGCCGTGGCTCGTGGCCCGGCTGCGGGCGCCCGGTGGCTGCCCGTGGGACCGCGAGCAGGACCATCGCTCGCTCCGGTCGTTCCTGCTGGAGGAGGCGTACGAGGTCTACGACGCGCTCGAGGAGGCGCCCGGTCCCGCGCTCGCGGAGGAGCTGGGTGACCTGTGGCTCCAGATCGTGCTGCATGCCCAGCACGCGGCGGAGGCGGGCATCTTCGACCTGACCGATGTGGAGCGGTCGATCATGACCAAGATCATCCGGCGTCATCCCCACGTGTTCGGGGATGGCGCGGCGCGTACGGCCGAGGAAGTGACGCGCGCCTGGGAGGACATCAAGGCCGACGAGCGGGCCGCCGCGGCAGCCGGAGGCGCCTCAGGGCCCACGGCCGGCGGAGGCGTCTCGGACGTCGCGGCCACCGGTGCCACGGCCACGCCCGCTCGCGCTCGTGATGCGGACATGCCGGCGGCCTTCGCGGGGCTCTCCCGGTCGCTGCCGGCGCTCGCCTACGCGGACGAGATGCAGGAGCGCGCCGCGAGCCTGGGCTATGACTGGCCCGACCTCGAGGGCGTCATCGACAAGGTCGCGGAGGAGGCGACCGAGCTGCTCGGTGCCCAGGACGCCGCGGAGCGGACCGAGGAGTACGGGGACCTGCTGTTCGTGCTGGTGAACCTCGGCCGGAAGCTGGACATCGACCCGGAGGCGGCCCTCCGAGCCGCGAGTCGCAAGTTCGCGCGTCGCTTCGCGGGGGTCGAGCGGCTGGCTGCCGAGCGACAGGTGCAGCTGAAGGCGCTCGGTCTCGATGAGCTGGACGAGCTGTGGCAGGAGGTCAAGCGAGCGGAATCGGAGACGGCGATGGCATCGGGCCTCGTCGTGCCCACGCTCGGCATCCGGTCGGAGGATGACCGGGGAGGGGACAGGACATGAGCATCGGGAATGGCGCGCGGGCTCGCGGGGACGGTCGACTGCCGGCCCAGTTGCGACCCATATCGGTGGAGCTGGACGTGCAGAAGTGGGCCGCCGCATCGGTCATCTTCCGCGAGGGTGACACCCATGTCCTGTGCGCCGCGACCATCGAGGATCGGATCCCGCCCCATCTGCGGGGCAAGGGCACCGGCTGGGTGACCGCGGAGTATTCGATGCTGCCGGGGGCCACGTCCGAGCGCAGCCAGCGCGAGAGCACGCGCGGCAAGATCGGTGGCCGGACCCACGAGATCCAGCGGCTCATCGGCCGGTCGCTGCGGGGCGTGGTGGACACCGCGGTCCTCGGCGAGCGTACCGTGACCCTCGACTGCGACGTGCTCCAGGCGGATGGCGGCACCCGCTGTGCATCCATCACGGGGAGCTGGATCGCGTTGTCCCTGGCGCTCCGGCGCATCGGTCTCGAGCGGGCGGTCACCGCGCAGCTGGCGGCCGTCAGCGTCGGCGTCGTCGCTGGCGCACCCGTGCTCGACCTCGACTACGCCGAGGACTCCCACGCGGAGGTGGACTTCAACGTCGTGGCCACGAGCTCCGGCGCGTATGTCGAGGTGCAGGGCACGGCCGAAGGCAAGCCCTTCACGCGGGCACGCATGGACGAGCTGCTGACGCTCGCCGACGGCGGCATCGCGCAGCTGTTCGCGGTGCAGCGCGACGCGCTCGGCGGACCCCGACGCTGATGGGCCACGTCCCGGCGATGCGCCGACCCGTGCCCGTCTCGATGGCTCGCACGCCGGGCGTCCGGATCCCGCATCGACCATGACCGTGCGCGTCCTCGTCGCCACCCGCTCCGAGCACAAGCTCGCCGAGCTGCGGACGCTGCTCCACCTGCCGTGGCTGGAGCTGGTCTCGCTCGACGAGGCCGGGGTCGAGGGCGAGGCGGTGGAGGACGCCGCCACGTTCCGGGGCAACGCCATCATCAAGGCCCGCTTCTATTGCGGGCTCGCCGGGATGCCCACGCTCGCTGATGACTCCGGGGTGGAGGTGGACGCCCTGGGCGGTGCGCCCGGCGTCTACACCAAGCGCTATGCGGGCGAGGATGCCACCGACGCGCAGAACAACACGAAGCTGCTCACAGAGCTGGCTGACCTGCCACCGGAGCGACGCCGGGCACGCTATCGATGCGTCCTGGCGTTCCTCGATCCGCGCTCGCAGCCCGTGGGCGGGCGGCCCTGGGTCATGACCCGCTCGGGGACGCTCGAGGGTCGTATCGCATCCGCGCCGCGGGGCGATGGCGGCTTCGGCTACGACCCCATCTTCGAGCCACTCACCGAGCAGCCGGGCGGTCGCACCGTGGGTCAGATGACGAGCGAGGAGAAGGACCGCATCTCGCATCGCGGGCGTGCGGCGCGGTCCATGGCGCGCTACCTGAAGAAGCGCTACCGCGGCGAGGTACGGGCCACGAGCCGCTCCGGAGCGGAGTAGCGCGCGCGGGCTCTGCACCACGGAGCCCGGTGATCCTCGATCGCCCACGAGGACCTGTGCCGGCCCCACTCGGAGACCGGTGACGGCGGCACAGGCACCGACAGCCAGGGCCGTGCTCGCCCTGTCGCTGCCGTGTACCCGTCGTCGTCCCGGTATCCGCGGGCGTGCGGATCTCGCGATACCCCCTGGTGTGCGCGCTCGCGCTGGTCGTCGGCCTCGAGGACCTTGACACCTAGGCTCATAGGGTCATACTACCAGTTGCAGCCGGTCGGGCCGGCTGCCCCTTGGTCAAGGTCGGTGACGCGGTCGCTTCAGGTCGGATGTGTCCGGCCGAGGACCCGCGGACCCAGGGCTTGACTGCCGAGGGCCTGGTGGAGGACCTGGAGGAGGATGCAGGATGCGACATCGTCTTGGCGTGGTCTCGGTCGCTGTCTCGGTGGTATCCCTCGGCGGGGTGATGGCCGCTCAGGCCCAGGAACCCGCAGGCAGCAGCGACCTGAGCGGCAAGAGGATCACCTATGTGATGTGGGGGATCGACAACTATCAGCAGGCCCATGGCGCACACCTCGTGAACGCCGCTGCAGCGGATGGCGCAGAGGTGATCCTGGTCGATGGGAAGGTCGATTCGATCATCCAGGACCGGGCGATCAGTGACGCGATCGCCAACCAGCCGGACGGCATCATGCTGTGGCCCGCCGACGCCGGCGCAGCAGGCGGGACCGTCGAGGCCGCGCTGGCGTCGGGGATCCCCTTCATCCTGATCGGGTCCCGGCCAGCGGGCGTGAGCGTCCCCTACCAGCCGATCAAGGACTATGACGTCACGTTCCAGGCCGGACAGCACGCCGCGGAGTGGGTGGTCAACGAGATGGGACAGACACCGAAGGTGGTGCTGTTCGACCAGCTGACACAGCCCTACTGCCACGACGACCGCATGGAAGGCTTCTGGCAGGGAGTCCTCAGCATCGCCCCGGATGCGGAGCTCGTCTTCCGCGATACCGTCCGGAGCGACATCCCCACCGCGTTGACCAAGATGGAGGACCTCCTGCAGGCCACTCCTGACTTCAACATCTTCACGGCTTGCGGGGGTGATGGCTTCGTCGGCGGGATGAACGCGCTGGTCGCGGCTGGCCGCGGACTGGCAGTCGACAAGCGACCCGTCACCGAGTACGCCTTCTCGATCGACGGGACACCGCCAGAGCTCGACTTCCTCTTCGCCAAGGACCTCAGCCTGATGGAGACGATGACGCTCACCCCCAAGGAGAACGGCCCGGCCACGTGGCAGCTGTTCAAGGACGTCTACTCCGGCGCGATCGACCAGCGAGCTGACGTCGAGGTCAGGATGTCGGGACAGCTGCTGCCGCCCGACTGCGAGACCGTCGCGGAGGTCTTCCAGGGTCACTACGGCGTGATCCCGCAGTTCCAGCCGCTCGACTGCGCGGCCTACTAGCGGCGACCGCCATCAGGGAGGGTCGGCCGCCCTGGCCGACCCTCGCCACTCCCGGGATCCGGACGATGACGGACGCCTCGCGTCGAGGACCGCTCGCCGATCCCCACGGGCCAACATCCGCTTGCAGGGAGGTACGGGATGACATCGGTCGCGCCCATCGTCTGGTCGAAGGTCCGCTGGTGCGTGCCGGACCCGGCCGACCTCGAAGCCTCGCCCGTGGAGGACTACCCCTTCTTCCGGGAGCCGCGATCCCAGTACCGGATCGTGACGTACATCAACGAACCCGCGCTGCTCGTGGCCTACGAGGACTGGTACAAGGGCCATGACATCGAGTGGGTGATGTTCAACGAGACGCTCATGGTCGTCCAGTCAGGGCGCGCCGAGATGACCTATTGGGATCCTCCCAACTGGACCGAACGGGGAACGGTCGAGGTCGTGCCGGGCATGGTGCTCTTCCTGCCTCGCGGGACCCATGTCTGGTTCACGGTCACCTCGGATGAGCCCTTCCGGCGGGTCATCGTCGATATCCCCAACCCTGGGTTCGAGTTCAGTGACGCGCGTCCGGGCGGCGGTCGGTGAGAGAGATCCCCGACCGGTTCGCCGGCAAGCGTGCCATCGTCACCGGGGCCAGCCGAGGGATCGGCCGGGCCGTGGCGGAACGCATGGCCGCAGAGGGCGCCAGGGTCGGCCTCATCGCGCGCGGGCGATCGGATCTGGAGGACGTCGCCTCGGTCATCAGGGGCCGCGGTGGGGAATGCCTGGTCCTGCCCGCCGACTGTGCGATCGAGACGGAGGTCGAGGCGGCGATCGATACCGCTGCCGCGACATGGGGAGGCCTCGATGTCGTGGTCTCCAACGCCGGGATCGAGCCCGCTGACCTGGACGCTCGTGCCCACGAGCTCGCCGCCTCGGCCTGGGAGCTGGTGATCGCGACCAACCTCTCGGGCCAGTTCTTCGCCTCCAAGCACGGGCTGCGCCACCTGGTCGCCGGAGACGGTGGCAGCCTGGTCTGCATCGGGTCCCACTGTGGGTCGCTGGGCATCTGCATCAACGAGACCGCATACAGCGCCAGCAAGGGTGGCGTGCTCGGCATGATGCGTGTCATGGCCGCCGACTACGCGAGGTCGGGCATCCGCGTCAACATGGTCATCCCGGGGGTCATCGACACCCCGATGAACGGGTATCTGAAGGCGGATCCGGAGCTCTTCCGCCACGTCACCGAGCCCATCCTCGCGGGCCGCCTCGGTACCCCGGACGAGGTCGCGGCCGGCGTGCTGTGGCTGGCGTCGGACGACGCCTCGTACTGCATCGGCACCGCTCTCGTCATCGATGGTGGGGTGGCCGCGGTTTGACCGACGTGAGCGAGACCCAGCGGGAGGCCGGATCGGCAGGCGCGTGGCTCGTCCGGATGCTGGTCGGGACGCGCGGCCGGATCGGCTCGAGGACGGCCATCAACCTGCTGATCCTGGCGCTGATCTGGACGGGATTGGCCCTCATGACGCCGCGCTTCCTGACCGTCGAGAACCTCAGCAACGTCCTGCGTCAGATCGCGCCCATCGTCATCGTGGGCTCCTTCGTGACCATCCTCATGGTCTCGCGGGCGTTCGACCTGTCCGTCGGCGGCGTCCTCGCGCTCTCTGCGAGCACCGCGGCCCTCCTCGCGAACGAGTTCGGGACGGTCGTCGCGGTCGGTGGAGCGATGCTGCTGGGCGGCGTGGTCGGCCTGCTCAACGCAGGGCTGGTCGTGGGCATCGGGCTCAACGCGCTCATCGCCACCCTTGCCACGATGTACATCAGTCGAGGGTCCGCGCTGCTCATCACGGGCGGCATCCCGATCTACCAGGTACCGAGGGATTTCACGGTCATCGGTCAGGGATACGCGTGGCTGATCCCGGTACCGGTGTTGATCATGTTCCTCGTCGTGGGCCTCATGACCGTGGTCGAACGGCGCACGCTGCTCGGTCAGTATGCCGTCGCGACGGGCAGCAACCCGCAGGCGGCGCATCTGGCGGGTGTGCCGACCCGCGCCACCCAGGCGATCCTCTTCACCCTGTCCGGCGCGGCAGCAGGTTTCGCCGGGGCCATGACCGCCTCCCGCCTGGGGTCAGGGATCCCGACGGCCGGCGTCGGCTTCGAGTTCGAGGTCATCGTGGCCACCGTGCTCGGCGGGACCAGCCTCCTGGGCGGTGAAGGCACCGTGATCGGCATGGTCCTGGGCGCGCTGATCGTCGGTTCGGTCAACAACGGGATGAATCTCCTGGGCGTCCAGTCGTTCTGGCAGACGGTGGTCCTGGGTGTCGTCCTCGTCCTCGCCGTCAGCCTCGATTCCGCCCTGCGATCGAGGGCCCGGCAGCTGGGCATGGCCATCGTCCGCCGACGCCGACCCGAGCCCCAGGCGGTGCCGATGTCGGACGAACCGCCCTCGCGGACATGAGCGCATCGGACGACCGCGAGGCTGTCGTGATGACCTCGGCACCGGTCGCGATGGGGGAGCTGCTGAGCCTCTCGGGCATCAGCAAGAGCTACGGTGGGGTCACGGCCCTGGTCGACGGGTCATTCGACGTCCGACCTGGCGAGATCCATGCGCTCCTGGGCGAGAACGGTGCAGGGAAGTCGACGCTCGTCAAGATCCTGGTGGGTGCGCATCACCGCGACTCGGGCACCATCCGGTGGCGGGGCGACCCGGTCGAGATCCGGAGCTTCGCGGATGCGGAGCGGCTCGGGATCCGGCTCGTCTATCAGAAGCTGAACGTCATCGACGACCTGACGGTGGCGAGGAACCTGATCCTCGGCCGGGAACGGTCCAGGGCCGGCATCATCGATCTGGCCGAAGGTCGCCGCCGGGCGGCGTCCTCCCTGGCCGCCCTCGGGATCGACCTCGACCTCGACGCTCGTGCGGGCTCGCTGCGCGTGGCCGAGAAGCAGCTGCTGGAGATCGCACGAGCCCTGTCGGGCGAGGTCCATCTCCTCATCATGGACGAGCCCACGGCCTCGCTGGGGGACCAGGAGGTGGGCCGCCTGCTCGCGCTCGTCCGGCGCCTTCGTGACCAGGGCATGGCGATCGTCTTCATCACGCACAAGCTCGAGGAGGTGTTCGACGTCTGTGACCGGGTGACGGTGCTGCGCGACGGACGGACGGTCGGCAGCAAGATGGTGGCCGAGACGGACGCCGACGACCTCATCGCGATGATGGTCGGGCGCCGGTTCGGCCATCGGATCGACAAGCAGCCGCGGTCGACCGATCGAGTCGTCCTGGAGGTCGATTCGCTCTGCGCCGACAGTGGCATCACGGATGTCAGCTTCTCGGCCCACGAAGGCGAGGTCCTGGGCATCTACGGCCTGCTGGGCTCTGGACGCACCGAGCTCATCCGAGCGCTGTTCGGGGCCGATCCGATCGGATCCGGAAATGTCGTCGTGAACGGCAGGCCAGCGCGGTTCCGGTCGCCAAGGGATGCTCGGGATCGTGGGCTCGGCCTGGTGCCCGAGGATCGCGCCTCGGGCGTGTTCGAGTATCTGTCAGTGGCGAAGAATCTGACGGTGTCATCGGATGACATCCTCGCACCGCGCGGTTGGGTCCGACAAGGCGAGAGCAAGCGACTCGCTCAACGGATGTCCGACACCCTGCGTATCCGTGCGAAAAGCGTCGAGGTACCCATCTGGCAATTGTCCGGCGGCAACCAGCAGAAGGCGTTGATCGGTCGATGGTTGGCGCGTGATTCACCCATCCTATTGATGGATGATCCGACCTCCGGAATCGATGTCGGTGCGAAAGAGGAGTTCTACCGCATCATCGATGATCTGACGACTCGCGGAACGACGGTGATCATGACGTCCTCCGAGCTTCCGGAGCTCCTTGCTGTATCCGATCGGCTGATCGTCCTCCGGGAGGGACGGATCGCTGGTATCCTCGATCGGAGCATGATGAGCCAGGAGCGCGTCCTGCAGCTGGCGATGACGGATCTCGCCGACGGTGATCCTCGGCGTACCGTTCGCACACCGGACGCGGCCGATCCGGACTCGAGAGGTGTGACGGTGTCCGCAGGGAACGAGGAAGCCGATGAAGGCTGAGCAGGAAGATGTGCCCGTGATCGCGTCAGGGCGGCGCGTCGGTCGCTCGCTCGGTCTCGGGCCCATGGAGCGTAGCAGGAGCCTCTCGGCCCGCGCGGCCGACAGGATCGTGGACCGGATCCTGGAGCTCGACCTGCGACCAGGGGATCGTCTGCCGTCGGAGCGGGTGCTGTGCCTGGAGATGGACTCATCGCGGACGGTCATCCGAGAAGCCGTGAAGTCCCTCATCGGTCGAGGCATCGTCCAGGCACGTCACGGACAGGGTCTGTTCGTCGCGGCGCCCAGTGGCTCGGCGACCAGGGCATCGGTCAACCTCCTCCTGAACGGTGATGTCGAGCTGCGCTATGACAAGGTGCGGGTGATACGCGACTTGCTGGAGGTCGACGCTGCAGGACGGGCAGCCACGAACGCCTCGGCGGAGGACATCGAGGCGATGGAGCGAGCTCTCGCCCTCCAGGCTCGGGCCACGGCGCAGCACGACGTCGATGGGGCGGCGCATGCCGATGTCGAGTTCCACCTCGCGTTGGCGAGAGCGACCCAGAATGAGCTCTTCCCGTTCCTGCTCGATGCCATGGGTGACGTGATGCTGGCGATCCGGATCACCACGATGCAGGTACCCGGCGACTTCGAGGAGGGCATCGAGAGCCACTCCAGGATCGTGGCCGCGGTACGGGCCAGGGACCCCGTCCGTGCCCGCAAGGCCATGCGCACCCATCTCGTCCATTCCGAGCGGGCGATGTCGACCGCCGGTGAGTCATCGGATCCGGTGCGAGACCGGGACCCCGAGACGGACACCGGACCGGGAGCCGAGGAGCCGGGTGTCGACCCGGAGGTCCCGACCGGATAGGGATCCATCGACCCGTGGACACGGCGAGAGCCGGACCTGTCCACCAGTATCGATCCGATGCACCGGTGCCGACGATCGGCATCAGCGGGCCTCGGTGGGATCGTGGAGGAGCAAGCAGTCATGGGAATGACCGTCAACGAGCAGGATCCAGTCCTCGATCCCCCGCGGATCGAGCACCCGGACGAGCTCATCGTCTATGTCAACGGCGAGTATCTGCCGAACAGCCAGGCCACGGTCTCCACGCTCGATCATGGGCTCATGTATGGGGACGGCTGTTTCGATGCCTGGTGCGGCCGGAATGGATACATCTACCAGCTCGACGCGCATCTCGACCGTCTCTACCGGTCGGTGGCCGGACTCAAGATCCGCAACCTCCGCATGGAGCAGGCGGAGATGCGCGAGGCGATCATCGAGACCGTGCGTCGCAACGGCCTCGCCGACTTCTACATCAAGGTCCTCGTGACACGTGGTGTGAGTCCGCATCCTGTGATGGATCCGCGCAAGTGCGGTGACGCGGGCGTGGTGATCTTCGCTCGCCCTCAGCAGTACGAGGTCTCGGCCGAGCGGATGGATGACGGCATCCGCATCAAGATCCTCGCCCTACGCAAGCTCTCCCACCAGGGCCTCGAGCCGCAGATCAAGAGCCTGAACTATCTGAACAACGTCCTTGGCAAGCTGGAGGCCTGGGACGCCGGGTACGACGAAGGGATGTTCCTCGACGAGAGCGGCTACGCGTGCGAATGCCCGGGCTTCAATATCGCGGCGATCCGTGGCAACACGCTGTTCACGCCGTCACGCGGCATCCTCGAGGGCATCACCCGGGCCACGGTCATGGACCTCGCGCGCGAGCTCGGTATGGAGGTGCAGACGGGCTTCTACACACCCTTCGATCTCACATCGGCTGATGAGGTCATGATGATGAACACCGTGTCCGGCATCGTGCCGGTCAGGGAGATCGATGGCTGGGTCATCGCCGACGGGCGACCCGGACCTCGCACCTTGCAGATGCAGGCCACCTACCTGCATTGGCTGCACACGGGACGACACGGGACACAGGTCTTCCCGGAGCGCCTGACGTCGAGCGCCTTGTCCACAGTGGACCGCGCGTCGGCGACGTGACATACGTCGCGTCGATGACCGCTCGGGCGGGCATCCCGGATCACCGACGGGCCTGACTCGAGTCGAGAGGGTATCGCGCCGCTTCGGGGGACGTCTCGACCATGGGACCCGGACCAGCCCCACGAGCCCTGACCGGGCTCAGGCGTCCCGCGGGTCGGTCCCCCGGAAGGCGAGGTCGAGCACGTCGCTCTGGGTCAGGCGGTCGCCCGAGAGGATGCCCACCACCCGACCTGCGCGCAGGACGATGATGCGGTTGGCGATCGCGAGCAGCTCGGGCAGCTCCGAGCTGGACATGAGCACCGATGCGCCGCGCTCGGTCTGCTCCACGATGAGGCGATAGATCTCGTTCTTGGCGCCCACGTCCACGCCCGACGTCGGGTCGTCCAGGATCAGGAGGTCCGCGTCGCGCATGAGCCAGCGGCCCAGCACCACCTTCTGCTGGTTGCCGCCGGACAGGGAGCGCAGCGGTGCCTCGATCGAGGGCGTCCGCACGGCGAGCGCCTGGACCATGCCCGACGCGAGTCGGCCCTCGAGCGCCCGCCGGACCACCCCGGCCCGTGAGATCAGGTCGCCGGACGCGGAGCTGATGTTCGACCGGACGCTGAGGTCGTAGAACACGGCTTGTGGCCGTTCCTCGGGGACCAGGCCCATGCCCAGCCGCTTGGCGTCGGCTGGCGATCGCGGTGACACCGGTGTCCCGTCGAGGGTGATGGTGCCCGCCGTCGGTCGGTCCGCGCCGAACAGTGCCCGCGCGAGCTCGGTGCGACCGGACCCCATGAGCCCGTAGACGCCCAGGACCTCGCCGCGGTACAGCTCGAACGACACGCCCTGGAGGCCGGTCGTGGTCCACAGGTCATCGACCCGGAGCGTGACCTCGTCGCTGGGCACGGCGCGCGTCACCTGGAGCCCATCGTGCAGGTCCCGACCGACCATCATCTCGATGAGGTCGCGCTCGCTGGCGTCGGCCGCGGACACCGTCCCGACCGACTGCCCATCGCGGAGGACCGTGACCGACTGCGCGATCGCGCGCACCTCGGCCAGCTTGTGGCTGATGAAGATGACCGCGACGCCCTCGTCCCGGAGCGAGCGGACGACGCCGAACAGGTGCTCCACCTCGAGCTCCCCGAGCGATGCCGTGGGCTCGTCCATGACCAGCAGCCGACAGTCACCCTGGAGCGCCCGGGCGATCTCGATGAGCTGTCGCTCGGCGACCGGGAGCGTCCCCGCCTGACGGTCGAGGTCCATGGTGGCGCCGACGCGCGCGAGCGCATCCGCCGCCTGGCGCCGCGCCGCGCGTCGACGCATGACGCCCCACCGGGCGGGCTCCCGACCCAGCGTCAGGTTCTGCTCCACGGTGAGATGCGGCACCGTGCTCAGCTTCTGGTAGATGACCCGGATGCCCAGACGACTCGAGCGCTGGATGTCCAGGTGCTCCACGGGTGCGCCCGCGAAGCTCATCTCCCCCGAATCGGGCGGGAAGACGCCCGCCATGATGTTCACGAGGGTGCTCTTGCCGGCGCCGTTCTCGCCCAGCAGCGCGTGCACCGTCCCCGGCTGGACGGCAAGGTCCGCCGATCGCAGCGCACGCACGCCGCCGAACGCCTTGGCGATCGCCGTCAGCTCCAGGATGGGCGGCGGCGCGGCGGAGGAGGTCCCACCGGTCGATGGGATCGGGGTCATGCCGCGGCCTGGGCACCCGCACCCGTGGCGGCCGCACGGCGTCGCCGCTTGAGCCTCGCGCGAAGGGCGACATCGAGGCCGACCGCGAGGACCAGCACCACCCCCTGGGCGACCGTCTGCCAGAAGGCCGGGACCCCGATGAGGTTGAGCCCGTTGGCGAGGATGCCCACGATGAGCGCGCCGATGAGCATCCCGGACACCGTCCCCTCGCCACCCGCGAGGCTGGTGCCGCCCAGGATCGTGGCGACGATGACGTCGAACTCGAAGCCCACGCCCACGTTGACCTGGCCCGAGCGGAGCCGCGAGGCGAGCAGGACGCCCGCCAGGCCGGCCATCGCCCCGGTCAGGACATACAGCGTCGCCTGGATCCGGCGACCCGGGACACCGGACAGGAACGCCGCCTCCGGGTTGCTGCCGGTCGCCACGGCGTAGCGCCCCAGGAGCGTGAACCGCTCCAGCGCCATGAACACGACGACCACGATGAGCATGACCCAGATGGGGTTGGCGATGCCCAGGAAGGAGCCGTTGCCGAGGCGATCGAAGTCGTCGCCGACCCCGTACACGGAGACGCCCCCGGTGAGCAGCTGCGCGGTGCCACGCGCGACGTACAGGGTCCCGAGTGTGGCGATGACGGCATTGATGCCGAAAGGCACCGTGAGGACCGCGTTGATGAGCCCGATGACGGCGCCTGCCGCGATGCCCATGAGGAAGGCGATCGGGAGGGGCAGGCCCTCGATCCCCGCGGCGAGCGCCGCGATGCAGCCCGACAGCGCGATCACCGACCCGACCGAGAGGTCGAGGCCTCGGGCGACCATGAGCAGGGTGAACGCCGACCCGACGATCACGACGGGCGCGACGTTGCGCAGGACGTTGGTGAGGTTGACGTCGGTCAGGAACCGGGGCGTCAGGATGGCGAACACGCCAGCGACCGCCACGAGGGCGATCACGTTGATGATGAGCTTCTGGCGATAGGTGGTGGTCATGGTCGGAAGTCCCCGGCTGGTTCGTCTCGCGGGTCACCCGCTCGGCGCGGATGGTGGTCGGTCATCCGGTTCGTCCCTCCTGGGGCGTTCCCCATCGGGTCCCGTGGACGAAACGATACGGGCCGGTGGTACCGGCCCGTATCGTCCATGATCCGCGGTGGATCCGCGATGTGCAGACTCGGTCCTAGGAGCCGATGGTGCTGCAGTCGACCGCCTGATAGCCGGGCACGATGGCGTACTGGTCGGCGAGGGCCGTGCTGACGATCTCGCAGCCATCCGCCTTGCGGAACAGCACACCCGGCGCCTCCGCGACGTGGTTCGCATCCGGAGCGATCTCGCCGGAGAGGATCTGCTTGAAGTTGGCGAGGAACACTTCCGCGTTCGTCTTGGGCGTGAGCGCGATGGTGTTCATGAGCGACACCTCGGGATCGAGCAGGTAGGCCAGCTCGCCCGGCGTGGCATCGATGGACAGGACCCACGTGTCCGCCGGGATGCCGTTCTCCATCTTCGCCCGACCCGCGGAGGTCAGGGCATCGAGGCCACCGACGGCACCGGTGCCACCACAGGCGCTGTAGATGTTGAACGACCGGCCGGACTGGATGATGTCCTCCATCTTGGTGGTGACGACATCCAGGCTCTGGTCGACGAGGTCGTTGTAGACATCGACGACGTTGTCGGCGCCGAGCTCCTTGATCAGCTCGTCCTTGAAGGCGGCCATCCGCCAGTCGTGGCAGACGATGTTCTGGGGGACGTCGAAGAGGACGATCTCCGCCTTCTCACGGCCGGTGTCGCGGAGCCACTGGGCGGCGTCGCGGGCCGACTCGCGGACCAGCTGCTCGTCGTTGAAGGTGCCACCCACGGGGATCATCGCGGAGGGGTCGGCGAGGCCGCCGACGTTCATGATCGGGACGCCGGCCTCCTTGGCGGCGTTGACCGCTGCCACGACCGGCACCGGGTCGATCTGCTGGATGACGATGCCGTCCACGCCCGCGGCGACCGAGTCCTCGATGGCCTTGATCTGGGCCAGCGGGTCGATCTTGCCGTCGATGACGTTGACCGACGCGCCCTCTGCCTCGGCGAACTGCTTGAACCACTCGCCCTGGGCGATCTGGTACTCGCTCGCGTTGCCCCACGTGATGAACGTCAGGCGCTTGCCGGCGACTACCGAGTCCCCGTCCTGGGCGGTCGTCGATGCCGGCATGACGCCGATCGCCGCGATCGCCGCGATCACCGCGACGCCGCGCAGGCGGCCCACCGGTCGGTTCGAGGTCGGATGACGCATGAGCTTCTCCCCCATGGTGATGTGAATGGCGACCGGTCGACCAGTCGACCAGTGGATCCTGACCGAGACGGCCGCGGGTTGTCAATCCCGCCCGACATCGCCGCTGATCCGACAGCCGAGCTGGCACCGCGCGAGACCCCAGATCCTGCCGCACGGCCGTCGGCATGTGGCATACCACCACGGGAGGACGCGGGGTGTCAAGCTCGGCGCGGGGTGCGGGTGGCGCGGTGGTGGCGGCGGTGGTGCTGGGCGCGGGTGGCCGGTGGCCGCCGGGCGCGGGAGGCGCGGTGGCGGGTGGCGGTGGCGTCGCTGGCCCGGGTGGCGCGGGTGACCCGGAGTCGCGGGCCACGGCTGGCGCGGGAGGCGCTGCTTGGCCCGTTAGTGGCCCGGAAGGCGTCGCTGGCCCGGGTGCCCTCGGATCGAGGATCCCTGCCAGATGGTCCGACTGGTCGGCCACGTGTCGGGCGGCGCCGAGCCCGCCGGTCGTGTCCACGCTCGGCCAGATCGCCGATCGCTCCACCAGTCGGGCACGTGGCATGGAAGTGGCCCCGATGACCCGGCAGGTGCGCAACCGGTCGGGCATCTGGCTAGGAAGCGCCGTCACGACCCTCCGCGAGGTGGCCGCGAGCATGAGGAAGGTGCGCAACCGGTCGGGCATCTGGCGTGGAAGTGTCCCCGATGAGCCGGCAGGTGCCCGACTGGTCGGGGCATCCGGCCAGGAAGTGTCCCCGAGAGCCCCGCGAGCGCGTGACCGGTCGGGCGGTCGTCGCGGGTCGCCGGCACGGCGGTCGAGGAGCTCGGTCGACAGCGGGGCTCGGCCGGCCCACCGGCGCGAGGGAGAGAGGGCCGCCCGGTACGCCTCGATGGCTGCCCGCTCGCTATGGATCCTGCCCACACCCCTGGCCGACCACACCGAGCCGATGGTCCGCATCGCGCGGTCCGGACCACGTGGGTCTGAGCCCGGGCCCAGGTCTGGGGATGTACGCTGCCCACCGTGGCCCATGCGGGGTCGAGGGGGACCCGGATGGTGGCGCGCACTTGACATCCGCGCCTCGAACATGGTGGTATGCCACATACCACCACCGACCACGTCTCGGATCCGAGACGAACCTGGAGGACGACCGTTCCGATGCCGACCAGTGACGCCCGCGAGCCCGCCGTGCGGCTCGTCTCGGCGCTGCCGCGCGTGGAGACGCTGGCCAACCAGGTGGTGGCAGAGCTCGAGCGACTCATCCTCGAGAGTCGACTGGGTGAGGGTGACCGACTGCCCTCCGAGCGGGAGCTCGCGGCCCAGTTCGGCGTGAGCCGCACCGTGGTCCGGGAGGCGGTCCGCGCCCTTGCCGCTCGTCGGCTGGTGGAGGTGGAGGGTGGTCGGGGCACCGTGGTCCGCGCACCGACGCCAGCGACCGCTGCCGAGTCGATGCGCGTGCTCCTGCGGGTCCAGTCGAGCAGCGCGGACGCCGACAAGGTGACCGAGGTCCGGCGGGTGCTCGAGAACGAGATCGCGTCCCTCGCCGCAGTGCGGCGCACCCCGAACGACCTTCGGGCGCTGGATGCCATCGTCCAGGCCGCGGAGGCCCACCTGGATGACCCGGATGCGTTCATCACCGAGGACATCGCGTTCCACCAGGCGCTCGCCGGTGCCACGCACAACGAGCTGTTCTCGATCATCCTCGACTCGCTCGCGGGCGTGATGCAGGAGGTCCGGATGCTCGCCCTGGGCATCCCGGGGACGCCCCGTCGGAGCCTGACCCACCACCGCGCGGTGCTCGAGGCCGTGCGGGCAGGTGACCCGATCCGTGCGCGCCGCGCCATGGATCAGCACATGGACGAGGCACGCCAGACGCTCCACGAGGCCGTCGGTGGCGAGGTGGACCCATGACCACCGGGCGGATGGCCACATGATCGAGCGGATCGGTGGTCGTCTCCCGGACGCGGAGCGCGACCGCCTGGCCGCGATCGCCTATCGCATCCGTCGCCTCTCCGTGGAGATGATCACGTGGGGGCAGTGGGGCCACATCGGTGGCTCCTTCTCGATGGCCGAGATCCTCGCGGTGCTCTACTTCCGGCACATGTCGGTGCGGCCGGAGGATCCCGCGTGGGAGGGTCGCGATCGGCTCATCCTGTCCAAGGCCCACGGATCACCCGGGCTGTACGCCGCGATGGCGCTGCGGGGCTACTTCCCGGAGTCCGAGATCTACAGCTACTGCGAGCTGGGCGGCATCCTCGAGGGGCACACGGACATGACCCGCACGCCGGGCCTCGAGGCCTCCGGCGGTCCGCTGGGCATGGGTCTGTCCGTGGCCGTCGGTCGTGCGCTCGGCCTGCGCTACAAGGCCGACCCTCGCGCTCGCGTGTTCTGCATCCTGGGTGACGGCGAGTGCAACGAGGGCAACGTGTGGGAGGCAGCCATGGCGGCCGCCCACTACCAGCTCGACGACCTCATCGCGGTCGTGGACTACAACAAGGTCATGGCCAAGGGGTTCGTGCACGACCAGATGGCCATCGAGCCCTTCGCGGACAAGTGGCGTGCCTTCGGCTGGGAGGTGCTGGAGGTGGACGGCCACGACCTCGATGCGCTCGACGACGCGTTCCACCGCGCCCGCTGGATCCTGCCGCATGGCAGGCCCATCGTGGTCATCGCTCACACGGTGAAGGGGATGGGCGTGGAAGCAGCGGAGTTCAACTCCAAGTGGCACACCCACGCGCCGGACGGGGCCACGGCGGACCGGATGCTCCGGGAGCTCGCGCGCCGATACGGGTTCCCGGACGAGGGCTACAGCCGACTCGATGACCCCGTCGCCAAGGAGACGTTCTATGGCGGGGAGTGACGCGCCGGCGGCCGGCCGTCCGAAGGAGATGCGCGACGCGTTCGCGGCCGCGCTCGTGGAGCTGGGGCAGGAGCTGCCCCGGATGATCGTCCTGGACGCGGATCTCCACACGTCGTCCAAGACCTCGGCGTTCAAGGCGGCCTTCCCGGACCGGTTCATCCAGGTGGGCATCGCAGAGCAGGATCTGTTCGGGATCGCCGCGGGCCTTGCGCTCGAGGGGTTCCAGCCGGTGCCCTCCACCTTCGCGGTGTTCGCGGCACGCCGGGCGCTCGACCAGGTCGCCATCTCCATCTGCTATCCCGGCCTGGACGTGACGATCCCGGGATCGTATGTCGGGTTGCCCACGAGTCGCGCGGGGGCGTCGCACAACTGCATCGAGGACATCGCGGTCATGCGCGCGCTGCCGGGGATGCGGGTCGCGGATGCCGGGGACAACGCGGACCTGCGGGCGATCATGCGGACCGCCATGGCGACCCCCGGTCCGGTCTACTTCCGGGTCACCCGGTTGACCGTCCCGGACCTGTTCGGACCGGCGCACACGTTCACCTGGGGCAGGGGCGAGGTGGTCATCGAGGGCGCGGACGTGACACTCTTCGGTACCGGGGTCATGACCAGCCTGTGTGTCCGTGCCGCCGAGACGCTCGTGGCCGATGGCATCCGTGCGGAGGTGGTCCACCTGGGCTCCATCAAGCCCCTGGACACCGATCTCGTGGTCGCCTCGGCATCCCGTACCGGATGCGCGGTCACGGCCGAGAACGCGAGCATCCTGGGGGGCCTGGGCGCGGCGGTGACCGAGGTCCTGGCCGAGCAGGCGCCGGTGCCGGTGCAGCGCATCGGCGTCCGCGATCGGTGGGTGGACAGCGGCGGCATCGATGACCTGTTCACCCACCACGGCATGCAGCCCTCGGACATCGCGGCCGCGGCTCGGCGGGCGATGGCCCACCGGGACGGGACCCGGTGACCGACCCGGACGCGATCGCGGCGCTCCTGGCGCTGCCGGTCTGGCCGGAGGATCCGCTGCCGGCGATCCGGACGCTGGGTGCCGGGACCACGGTCGTGGCGCTCGATGACGACCCCACGGGTACTCAGACGGTCACCGGTGTGCCGGTGCTCACCCGCTGGGACGCCGAGCGTCTGCGCGCCCTCCGCGACACGGCCACGGACCTGGTCTATCTGCTCACCAACAGCCGGAGCATGGACGCCGCGACGGCCGCGTCGCTCGCCACGGACATCGGCCGGACGCTCCGCGACGCCGACCCGGCGGCGGGCGCGTGGGCGGTCATCAGCCGCAGCGATTCCACGTTACGAGGCCACTTCCCGGGCGAGGTGGACGCGCTGGTGGAGGGTCTGCGTGCCCCCGATGCGCGGGTCGTGCTGGCGCCCTACTTCGGCGATGGTGGCCGGTTGACGATCGGCGGACGGCATCACCTGCGCCGGGGCGACGAGCTGGTGCCCGTCGAGCGGACCGAGTTCGCGCGGGACGCCGTCTTCGGCTACGGCACCTCGGACCTCACCGACTGGGTCGCGGAGCGCTGCGCCGCGAGTGGCGCACCAGGCCGAACGGTCGCGCTCGTGGCGCTCGATGCGATCCGTCGTGTCGGTCCGGACGCGGTCACCCAGACCCTGCTGGCCCTGCCGCCGGGTGGCGTGCTGGCCGTCGATTCGGCCGCGGAGCGGGACATCGAGGTCGTGGCACTCGGCGTGCTCCATGCCGAACGCGCCGGTCTGCCCGTCGTCGCGCGCAGTGCCGCGTCCTACGTGCGGGCACGCGCCGGACGCCCACCGAGCGGGACCCTCCCCGACGATGCGGTCACGGCCGGTGCGCCGGGCCTCATCGTGGTCGGCTCGCATGTGCCCACGACCACCGCGCAGCTGGAGCGTCTGCTCGCCGAGCCACCGCTCCCGGTGGCGCACGTGGAGCTCCCCGTGGAGCGGCTGCGGACGCTGTCGGGTGACGACGCTCGGGCCTTCGTCGCGGCGACCGCGCAGACCGTGGACCGGCTGCTGGACGAGGGCACGACCCCGGTGGTCGCCACGTCCCGGGAGCTGGTCCGCGGTGCCGATGCCGCGGATGACCTGCGGCTCTCCGCGCATGTATCGGCACTGCTCGTGGACGTGGTGCGTGCCGTCAGTCGTCGGCCGGCGTGGGTGCTGGCCAAGGGCGGCATCACGAGCAGCGATGTCGCGACGCACGGCCTGGGACTCGATGAAGCATGGGTCGTGGGGCCGATCGCGCCCGGCGTGCCGCTGTGGCGGTCCGGACCGGGTGGTCGATGGCCGGGCCTGCTGCTCACGGTGTTCCCGGGCAACGTCGGTGATGTGGACACGGTCCGCGCGGTGGTCGCACGACTGGCGGGTATCGGATGAGGGCGCGACCCTCGGCGATCCTGGCCGCGACATCGGCCGTCGGCGGTGCCATCCCCGCCTGCAACGTGTACACGCTCGACCAGGCCGCCGGCGTGGTGGAAGCCGCCGAGGCGACCCGATCCGGGCTCCTGCTCCAGGTCCACCCGGATGGCCTGGGGGAGGGCATATGGCCGCTCATCGCGGGCCTGCGGGTACTCGCGGACGCCGCGTCGGTGCCGGTCGCGGTCCATCTCGACCACTGCGCTGACCCCGAGGTGATCGCGCGCGCCATCGAGGCGGGCGTGGACGGCGTGATGGCGGACGGCTCCCGCGCCAGCCTCGATGACAACGCGCGCTTCGTCCGCGCCACCGTCGATCTCGCGCATCCCCGCGGCGTGGAGGTGGAGGCCGAGCTCGGACGCCTGTCAGGGACCGAGGATGGCCTCACGGTGGAGGCGCGAGAGGCGCGCCTCACCTCACCCTCGGACGTACCGGGGTTCCTCGTGGCGTCCGGCGCGGACCTCCTGGCGGTGAGCATCGGCAACGTCCATGGCAGCACCCCTCAGCCACCGCGCCTGGATCTCGAGCGGCTGACCGCGATCAAGGCAGCGGCGCCCTGTCCGCTGGTGCTCCACGGTGGCTCCGGGCTGGACGACGCACAGCTCCACGCCGCCCTCGACCGGGGGGTCCGCAAGGTGAACGTGAACACGGAGCTGCGGACCGCTTACCGCGCCGCGATCGGGGCGGCCACCTCCCGCGAGCTGGTGGATGTGCTGGCAGCCGGTCGAGCGGCGACAAGGACCGCCACGCTCGAGGTGATCGGTCGGCTCCGGGCGGCCGGCACCGCCGACCTGGTCGGATCCACGGCTCCCGCCGCTGCCGAGCCGCGCCGGATCTGAGGACCCCTCGATCGACCCGTGGAGGCGGGCTCGGCGCACGCCGCTCCGGCGCTGGACCGCGTCAGTCCTCGCTCGGGAACAGGTCCGCCGGTGATGCGCCGGCCAGGAGCGCCTCCCGGATACGCGTCTCGTCGGCGACGAGCGCCTCCGCGCGCACCAGCACCTCTTCCGCGATCTCGATGGGGACGATCACCACGCCGTCCCGGTCGGCGACGATGAGGTCCCCGGTCCGGATGGTCACCTCGCCGATGGTGATGGGATGCCCCCACTCACGGACCTCGCCGCGGCCGTGGGACGCGTCCTGGGGCGTCGTGAAGGCGCAGAACCGGGGCAGCCCGATCTGGGTGCCCAGGTCCACGTCACGGCAGCCACCATCCATCACGAGACCCTTGACGCCCTTGGTGATGAGGTACGCGAGCGCCAGGTCACCGAGCGAGGCACGTTCCACGATGTGACTCGCCACGATGAGCGCATGCCCGGTCGGCACGGCCATGAGCATCTCCCACGAGCGGTCCTTGCCACCACTCAGGTAGGGCGCCCACTCGGCGGTATAGGCCGGCGCGCAGATGCGGTCACCTTCGACGAGCGGCTTGATGACATGGGGCAGCGTCTGCGCCCCACGCCCCAGGCCGTACAGCACGTCCGTGAGCGCGCCCGTGTAGATGGTGCTGAAGCGCTCGCACAGCGCCTCGACCGACAGACCCGTCTCAGCCATCCGTGGAACCCTCCTTCCAGCCGGCCCAGCGCGGATGCGCGAGCGCGGCACGATCGACGATGGTGGCCGGAAGCCGTCCCTCGGCCACGCTGATGACCGACTCGATGGCGCTCAGGCCGCAGTCACGGAAGCACTGGTCGGTCCAGCCGATCGAATGCGCCGTCAGCACCACGTTGTCGAGCCCCATGAGCGGGTCGTCCGGCGCCATGGGCTCGTCCTCGAACACGTCGAGACCGGCGCCCGCGATGCGGCGGTCGATGAGCGCCTGGGTCAGCGCCGCCTGGTCGACGATCGGGCCGCGCGCGATGTTGATGAGGAACGCGCTCTCCTTCATGCGTCCGATCCGTTCGGCGGAGATGAGCCGATACGTCTCTGGCACGAGCGCGCACGTGATGACCACGAAGTCCGACCGGCTGAGCACCTCGTCGAGCGACGTGAGCGTGCAGCCCACCGATGCCGCCTGCTCCGGCGTGACATACGGGTCGGACGCGATGACCTCCATGTCCCAGGGCGCGATGAGCCGGGCCACCTCCCGGCCGATGTTGCCGAGACCGACGAGCCCCAGCACCCGCCCGGTGAGGCCGATCCCCACGTATCCGCCACGGTCCGCCCAGCGGCCCTCGTGGCTCAGGCGGTCCCGTTGGGTCACGTGCTGGCTGAGCATCAGCACGAACGTGACGGCCGCGGTGGCCATCGACCGACGCACGCCGTCCGGCGTGTTGGTGAGCAGGATGCCGCGAGCATCGAGCGCGGGCACGTCGACCGAGTCATAGCCCACGCCCACGCGGGCCACGAGGCGCAGCCGATCGTTCCCCTCGACCGAGCGCGCGGTCACGTCACCGGGCAGCTCCACGATGATCGCGTCGTAGCCTGCCAGCGCCGCCGCGGGCAGCTCGGTCTCGTCGGTCGGGATGACCTCCCACGCGATGTCCGATCGTGCCTCGAGCACCTCCAGGCCGAAGTCGAACGCGGGGGTGCCATCGGCATGGAACAGGCTCCGGGTCAGGCCGACCCGGAACGGCTCGGTGCCGCTCATCGGTCGGTCCGCCCATCGCGTGCCGCGTCGTCCACGGGTCGGATGATGGCCACGCCGCCACCCCGGAACGGCGGCACGATGCGCAGCATGCCTCCGGTGATCGACTCGCCGGCCTGGCTGAGGCCCGTGATCGGGTGGACCCACTCCACGGTGTGCTCCCGCGCAGGCGTGCCCAGGTCCACCGTGAAGTGCTCGCCGATGGGCTGGTAGGCGAGGATCGTGCCGGATCCCTCGTCCACCAGGGCATAGCGCGTGGAGGTCACATCGAGCCGCGGCAGGAAGTGCCCCAGGTCGAACCGGTCGGACAGCGCCCGGGTCACACCCATGGCGTCACGAGCCTCGACATCGAAGGGCTCGTGGACCACGAAATCGCCTTCCCAGGGATCCATGAAGATCGGGTTGAGCCCGCGCATGAACGCCCGCCACGGCCAGCCCGCATCCCCGCCGATGCCCCACAGGTGGTCGGTGTCGCTGATGATCACCTTGCGGCCATCACCCGGCGGCGGGTCGTTGCGGTAGTCCTCCATGCCCGTCCCGTGCTGGGCGGGCGAGCCCGGCGAGATCGCCTCCGCGGGGCTCTCGTAGAGCGACTCGAAGTCCGTGGGTGCCGGCCACTGGACGGTGCGCAGGACCGGGTGCTGATAGCCCCGCTCCCGCTCGGTCGCCTGGATGAACGAGATCATGTCGTCCTGCCACGCCGAGTTCTCGTCCGTGGCGAGGTCCTCGTTGACGATCTCGTAGAGCACGTTGTCGAGGTCGCCGACCGCCTCGATGACATGGCGCACGTATGCCCGCTGGATCTCCTGCACCTCCGGCAGCGCCAGGGTGTGCGTGAGGCGGCCGTGGTCCTCGTGGTCGGGGTCGCCATCGATGCCGTTGATGTTGTTGTCCCGGTTCAGCGGGTGCGCCTTCCAGGGGTTCATGCCCGCCGAGAGGTACCACTCCTTGGGCTCGATGCTCCAGCCCTGGAACAGCATCACGGCGGTGTAGATGCCCAGCTCACCGGCCGCGCGGACGCGCTCCCGGAGGCGGTCGAAGTAGCGCTCGTCGAACTTCGTGAGGTCGAAGCGCGGCAGGCCGTCACCACCGGTCTGGGTGCCCGAGCGCTGGTAGCGCACCGGGTCGATCCAGTAGTCGTTCGGCTGGTGGGCGAGCCAGCGGGACTGCTCCCAGCACCACATCCGGAAGAAGCGATGGCCCTTGCGGTCCATCCAGCGCAGCCACAGGTCGTAGTCGAACCGGGGCGGCGGGTTCGTGACCCCACCGTCCTGGAGCACGAGCCAGGTGTGGGAGCCGGTGAGCAGCACCGCACGGCCGGACGGGTCGGCGAAGTATCGGGGGTTGGTCGGGTGGACCTGGAGTCGCGGTGCCCGCGAGGTGGTCGGGGCGGCGTGGGTGTCGTCGGGGGGCATCAAGGACCTCTGTGCGCGTGTGCGGGATGCCGATGGCCGCTGGGTCAGGACGTCGCGGGTTCCGCCTCGATCACCAGCACGGCATCGTGGTCCCAGGGCGGTGTGAACCCCCAGCGACCGGATGCCTGGTGCGGCGTCGATGGCGTGTGCTCGCCGGTGATGGGATCGAACCAGTGGACCCGGAAGCGACGGTCGGCCATGCGCGTCATGTCCAGGGTGATGGTCCGGGGGACCGGCACATAGGCCATCGCGAGCGTCCCATCGGCGGTCTTCGCGGCGCCGCAGTAGTCCATGCCCGTGAACTCGCCGATGCCGTCCACGACCAGCACGTGGTCGTTGTCCGGGATGAGGTCCCACCAGGGATAGGCATCGAACAGCGATCGCAGGTGGGTCATCGCCCGGGATGCCGGCGACGAGAGCTGGTCCTCCCAGCCTGCCGAGAAGATCCAGAGCGGCGTGTTGCCCATGAAATGGCCACAGGCGCCGCCGAGCATCGCCCAGTACGCCTGGCGCCGGATCTGGAGCTCGGTGGAGTTCCAGTCGTTCTCGTACGTGGACTCGAACAGGATGTTGGGTCGGGCCGGCTGCTCCTGGTAGTCGATCATCAGCTTCCGGTGGACCGTGGCGTAGGAGTAGGTCTGGGTCACCGTGAGCCACGGGTCGTCCGGATACTCCTCGATGGCGCGGCACTCGGGGTGGACGTGCGCCGTGTACAGACGGCCCGGCATGTCCTCTGCCTGGATGCCCGCCACCATCGCCCGCACGTGTTCGCGCGCGTCACCCGGGCAGCGGTCCCCGGACATGACCCACAGGATGTTCGCGTGGTCCCGGAACCGCCGACCGAGGTAGCGCCCGTACGCCTCGCAGGTCTCGATGCCGCTCGCGAGCACCTCCTCGTACCAGCCCTCGGCATGGTTGCGATAGCCCTGCCAGACGGGCGCCCGGTAGCCCAGGTAGGCCGGCGCGAGGAGCACCAGCAGGCCCCGCTTCGCCGCCTCCCGGATGACCCACTCGGCGTGGTCGAAGTACGCGTCGTTGGGGGCGCTCAGGTCACCGACCGAGGTGAACGGCGGCAGTCCCGACCGCGTGCGTGGCGGGTCGGGGGAGAAGCAGTGCTCGATGAGGTTGATGATGATCGCGGTGACGCCCCGTCGCTGCCGGTCGTCGAGGTACTTGATGGCTTCCTCGGGGGTCGGCGTCACGATGAGCGACCACGCGGTGTCGCCGTTGATGAGGAACGGCTTGCCGTCCGGATCCACGAGATATCGGTCGGTGGGGCCCACGCGCAGCGGGAACCGCGAGCCATCCCGCAGCGCGGTCGCGGTGGAGGCCGGCGGCGTGCCCGCGGCCTTGTCGGTCTTCGTGCGTGCCATCGTCGCCTCCTCCTAGATCGCCGTCCAGCCGCCGTCGACGGTGAAGTACCCGCCGGTGGCGTAGGAGGCCTCGTCCGTGCAGAGCCACAGGTTCATCGTCGCGACCTCCTCGGCGAGGCCCGCGCGGCGCATGGGCACGAGGCTGTTGACCGCCGCCCAGTCCTCGGGGTGGTTCTCCTTGAAGCGCGCGTTGATGGGCGTGTCGATGAGACCCGGCACCACGATGTTCACGCGGATGCCATCGCGCGCCACCTCGTTGGCCACCACGCGCGCGAGCCCGTGGCAGCCTGCCTTCGCGGCGCTGTAGGCGTCCTCACCCAGGGCGATGCCGTACAGGCCCGTGGGCGAGCCGGTCACCACGATGGCGCCACCACCTGCGCGCAGGAGCGCCTGGACGCCGTACTTGAGGGTCAGGAACATGCCCGTGAGGTTGATGTCGATGGTCTGCTGCCACACCGACAGATCGAGTCGGTCGACCCGATCGTCACCGACGTCATAGAGCTCCACCCCCGCCACGCCGACCACGGTGTCCAGGCCGCCCCAGGCCTCCTCGGCGCGTGCGAACGCCGCCTGGACCTGGTCCTCCTTCGAGACATCGCAGGGCAGCACGAGCGCGGTCCCACCGTCGGCCCGGATCCGCCCCGCCACCTCCTCCAGGGCGTCCTCGCGTCGGCTGAGCAGCGCGACGCGCGCGCCCTCGCGCGCGAACAGGACCGCCGTCGCCTCGCCGATGCCGGAGCTCGCGCCGGTGATCACGACGCGCTTGCCTGTCAGTCGATCCAGTCCTGGCGCCATCCGTCATCCCTCCTCGTGGTGTGCATGTGGTCGTTCGTGGGTGCCCGATCGTGGGCTCGTTCGTGGTCAGGTCGTGGTTCCCGGCTCATCGTCCCCCGATGTCCGCATCGATGCGCGCGAGCCCATACGGCCCGATCTCGAGCATCCAGCCCTCCGGTCCATCGAGTGGCTGGCCGGGATCCGCGTGGAACGCGACCGGGTCACGCACGGCCGTGGGCAACGTCCGCTCGTCCAGGATCCGGACGGACGGCCGGCTGCTGCCAGGGAACCGCAGCCGGACCACACGCGGGGCAGGTGTCAGGTTGGCCAGCAGCACCCGTCGACGGCGTCCCGCGGCGAGCGCGAGACACGCCACGCCCGTGGGTGCGGTCGAGCGCAGGCGGCGCACGCCACCGCCCAGCCCCAGGACGTCCGCGAGCACGTGGTAGACGGGCAGCACGTCGCCCGCGCCGGGCTCGAGGCCGTCGTCCGTCACGAGCGTCGGCAGTCCCGGCTGGGCCGCGGCCACCACCCCGGACCAGCCTGCCAGGTCCCGCAGCGTGACCGCCGCCACGCCCGGTCGGAGTGCGTGGGCGAGCGCACCCAGGGCCCACGCGGCGCCGAACGAGGTGGCGTGCCGCCGATCGTGCGTGGCCGGCAGCCCATCGGCCGCGGGCGGTATCCCTCGTGCCCACGGGTCGAACGGATAGGCGATGCCCACCGGGCCGATCACGAGGGGCCGACCCCCGGCCAGGACGAGCCCGCTCGCCACGAGGTCGTCGAGGGTGGTGACGTTCTCCATGACCGTCGCGTCGTCGCCCGCGTGCGCCTGGGGACACATCCCGAACGCCAGCGCGTCGAGCGCGTCGATGGGGACGCTGCCCATGTTGACGAGGTCGAACCAGGCCGCCGACCCACCGATCACGGGTGCCGCGCTGCCCTGCGCCCGGAGCGCCTCGCGAGCGCGCACCGCTGCGGCGCGCGTGGTCAGGAACGAGGCACGCTCGAACACGAGCACGCGCGCGAGTGGCTGGGAGCCCTCGAGACATCGGCCGATCGCCTCCGTCACGCCGGTGCCGACCTCGTCGGTGTGCAGCTCCAGCTCCACGGGCGCGTCCACGAGCCGCGCCCGGCGCAGCCCGTCGAGCATCCGGTCCGTGCCGGCGTCGTCGACCGTGTCGACGGTCACCCGGACATGGCCCAGCCCCAGCCGCCGCAGGTGGTCCATCGCTCCATCGGTGAGCAGGGTCCCCGGATCGCCCGCCGCGAGACCCAGGCTGGGCATCGCGTGGCCGCGTGTCCCGACCACCACCTCCACCGGGTCGGTCCGGGTCGATCGGCGTCGGGATGCCGTCCCTGGGGTCGAGGGCGAGGGACGGTCGAGCGTGAGCACGATCCCCTGGCTGATACGCGTGCCCGCCTCCACCCACACCGGGTAGGGGACGCACAGGGGCGTGGAGTAGGTCTTGAAGGAGGCGTCCCCGAAGTTGCGCTGGTCCTCCATCTCGAACAGGTCGCCCGTGAAGGTCAGCTCCAGGCTGCCGCCGGTCGCGAGCGGTTGCCGCAGCGCCCGGACGATGCTCACCGGCGCCACCGGGGCGATGGTCCGGGGCAGGCGAGCGTGGGTCGTCCCCCAGGGCGTCGTGACCCTGATCGGCCGCCCCGCGAGCGACCGTGGGTGGAGCACGCACAGACCGATGCGTGCGCGCAGGAACGAGCGACGCGCCACGCCATCGACGGTGAACCGGATGGTGCCGTCCGCGTCGCCCTCGATACGGCCCTGCCACGCGAAGTCGATGTCGCCCGCGGTGTTGGTGGCCGCGAGCTCGACCGTGAAGCCGTCGTGTCCCCGGGTGACCCGGTGCTCCGTGAACACTGTGGGCACCGTGCCCCACGCGGGATCCCGGACCGCCAGCTCGATGCCCCGGATCGCCTCCTCGCCATCCACACCGATCCAGCGCAGCGCGCCCGCGTCGAGGGTCAGGGACAGCGGACCTGCCCGGAGGATGTCTCGAGGGGCGATGGTCGCCACGTCCACCTCCTCCGGTCCGCCCTGTCGCCGACGCGCATCCGATCCGGCCCTGGCCGCCCGCGCCGCGAGGGCGCTCCGTCACCGTGTCCCGCACGTCCGCGACGGCCGGCCGGCTGGCTTGACAACCAGCGGGGAGTGTAGCACCGTCGAGATCGGTCGAACAGAGTGGCTGACCACATCCGGGCGTCCGGAGCAGCGTCGGCCACGGCACTCCAAGGAGCACACCATGCGGTCCATGACGCTGTCCGATCGGCTGGACGAGCAGGCGCGACGCGTCATGCCGGGACAGCACAGCAACCTGCCCGGCTATGAGCTGTTCGGGCCGATCTGGATCGACCGTGCGGCGGGCGCGCACGTCTGGGACGTGGACGGCAACGAGTACATCGACTACATCTGCGGCATGGGCGCGGGCAGCCTGGGCTACGGCATCGAGGCGGTGCTCGGCCCCATGCGCGAGCAGCTCGACCGGCTGCCGTACCTGGACCCCGGCCGGCGACATCCGGCGGAGATCGAGCTGGCAGAGCGCATCGTGGCGCACGTGCCGAGCGCCGAGAAGGTGCGCTACCTCCTGTCCGGCACGGAGGCGGTGCAGCTGGCCATCCGGCTCGCCCGGGCGTACACGGGCCGCAACCTGTTCATCCGGTTCGATGGTCACTACCACGGCTGGCTGGACAACGTGTATGGCGGTGGCGTGGACCCCGACCCCTCCGGCCCACCCTATGCGCTGTACCAGACGGACGACCTGTTCACCTCGAAGGGCCTCGACCCGGATGTCCGTCGCCAGTCGTTCAAGCTGCCCTGGAACGACATCGACGTCCTGACCCGCACGCTCGAGCGGTACGGCGACCAGGTGGCGCTCATCCTGATGGAGGCCATCAACGCGAACGGCGGCTGCTGCATGCCCCGGCCGGGCTATCTGGAGCGGGTCCGCGAGCTGTGCGACCAGTACGGCATCGTGCTCTGCTTCGACGAGATCATCACCGGCTTCCGGGTGTCCATGGGTGGCGCCCAGGGGCTGCTGGGCGTGACGCCGGACCTGACCACGCTGGGCAAGGCGGTGGCCGGTGGGGCGCCACTCTCCGCGGTCTGTGGCAAGGCCGCGATCATGGACCTGTGCCAGGAGCGCACGGTGGTCAGCGCGGGCACCTTCAACGGCTATCCCCTGGGTGTCGTCGCGAGCCTCGCCACGATGCGCTACCTGGAGCAGGACGATGGTGCCTTCTTCCGCCGCGTGGCGGAGGTCCAGGCGCCCCTCGTGTCCGGTCTCCGGGAGATCGCGGCACGCCGCGGTGTGCCGCTCCTGGTCCAGGAGTGTCCGGGCGTGGTCATGTGCTATCCCGTGCCCATCGAGCGGGCATGGAACATCGGCGACTGGTATCCCGTCGCGGACCACGCGCTCGGTGAGCGGATCCGGAAGGGTCTCGCGGACCAGGGCGTCCTGGTCATGTTCCGGGGTCGCTGGTACGTGTCCGGCTCGCTGACCCATGCGGACGCGACCCGCACGCTCGAGGTCATGGACGGCATCCTCGCCAGCCTCTGACGCGACACCCGTCCGGCTGGACGCTGCGTGGGACCTCGCTAGCCCTTGCCGGCGGCCGTGAGGCGCTGTGCGACGCGCGTCATGTGGCCCACCATCGCCGCGTGGGCCGCCTCCGACTCGCGATAGCGGATCGCCTCGAGGATGGTGGTGTGGTCCTGGACCACCCAGTGCTGG
Source organism: Chloroflexota bacterium (assembly GCA_019637815.1). Classification (GTDB taxonomy): domain Bacteria; phylum Chloroflexota; class Limnocylindria; order Limnocylindrales; family CSP1-4; genus JAFMJV01. The sequence continues at coordinate 59,549 of JAHBUZ010000007.1, read as the reverse complement.
TCGGTGGCGGTCTCGATCGCGCCGGACAGCGACGCATCCAAGAGCGCGCGGATGCTCGCCAGGATCTCCGCGAGCACGTGGTTGGATGCCGCCTCCCAGACCGCGGCGTGGAAGGTCCGCTCCACGTCCGTCACCGCGACCGGCCGTCGGCCCGCCACGAGGTCCGCCTGGAGACGATCGAGGTCCGCGATGGCGTCAGCGCTCCGTCGTTCCGCCGCGAACCCGGCCATCACGGCCTCCAGGTGCAGGCTCACGGTCGCGAGGTCCGCCACGCGGCGAGGGCTCAGCAGCCGACCCAGCTCGCTGACCTTGGGGACCGGCTCGTCGGCCACCTGGCTGAGGTACGTGCCGGCTCCCGGCCGAAGGTCCACGATGCCCAGCAGCGACAGTGACCGGAGCGCCTCCCGGACCACCGACCGACCGACCCCCAGGTCATGGCCCAGCTGGCGCTCGGCGGGCAGGCGGTCCCCCTGTCGGTAGCCGTGCTGGAGCAGCAGCGAGATGAGTCGCCGCGCCACCTCGGCCGAATCGGGCGGCGCTGGCGCGGCGGCCCGAGCGGTCCCTCCGGAGGAGCGCGTCGTCACCAGCGCCCACCGGCGACCCGCACGCCGGATGTGCTCCGCGACCGGTCGGACGTGCGCGAGCCGCGCACCACGAGGAGGCGGTCCGCGCGATCCTCCGCTTCGTGCCGGGCGGCCGCCTGGAGCGTCTGGACGAGGCTCCGCTGGCCCAGGCGCATCGCCTCCCGCATCAGCTCCTGGGCGCGCTCCGCGTCCGACTCGGCCACCGCATCGAGGATCTGCTTGTGCTCCAGGTACTCACCGTGGAGCTCCGCGGCCGGCTTGGACGCGAGGACCCGCGAGATCCAGACCTCCAGGAGCGTGCTGACGCTCTCGAACAGGTGTGACAGCACGTCGCTGTGGGACGCGCGCGCGAGTGCCAGGTGGAACGCCAGGTCATGTGCCGTGAGGTCCGTCCGGTCGCTGCCCGCCCTGCCCATCGCCTCGATGATCGCGCCCAGCTCCTCGAGGTCCGCCGCGGTCCGCCGCTGTGCCGCGAGCCGCGCCGCCACGATCTCCAGCTGACCACGTGCCTCCACCAGGTCGATGGTGTTCCGGACCCCCAGCAGGAGGCCCCACTCGATGGCCTTGCTGACCCACTCGCTGTCCGCGCCGGACACGAACGTGCCGCTGCCGGGTCGTGATTCCAGCAGGCCGAGCAGCATCAGCGAGCGGAGCGCCTCGCGGACCACGGCGCGCTTGACGCGCAGCTCGGTGGCCAGCACCCGCTCGGAGGGGATCCGGTCCCCCTCGCGAAGACCACTCGATGCGAGCAGGGCAAGGACCTGGCGCGCCACGGTCGTCCCGGTCGGTGAGCTGGGGTCCGTCATGACACCTCATCCATGGGCCGTCTGGCGCGCGGTCCTCGGACGAGCGGTCCCTCGCGCGACCCGTCGGGTGCAGCCATGTGCGGCCAGCCCATCATAGCCCCGCGGTCGATGGGGCGGGGATGGACGACCGACACCCCCGGGATGCCGCCGCGTCGGGCGTCCGGCGCGCCTGCCAGGGGCTTCGAGGCTTGACACGGAATCGGTGCATGCTAGTCTGGTCGGACGCAGTGGCCGACCAGTTGGCGATCCTGTGGCGGGATGTCAGGCGGCTGCCGGGAGGAGGTGTGTCCCCCCAACCACCACGCGGCTCGCACCGTCCACTCGCGTCCCCCCACGGCCCCAGGACGGGGCGTGGCGGCCCACGGTCCCTGGATGCGGGCCGTCCGGGCGGGGTGGCATGCCACATCGGCACTAGTCCCGGGCGACTGATGCCCCTGGAGGAGGAGATGACCGTGATCGAACCGCAGCGAGGCCGACTCGTCTCGGAGCTGACACGCGAGTACCTGTCTGGCCGGATCACCCGCCGCGCGTTCATGGGACGGCTCATGGCGCTGGGTGTGTCGGCCTCCGCGGCCGCCAGCCTGCTGGCGTCGCGTCCCGTCGCCGCGCAGAGCAGCGAGTCCAGCCTGCCCAGTGATGTCACCGGTGAGATCCGGTTCCTCCTGGGCCCCTTCACCGAAGACGAGATGGACGTCCAGCGCGCCATCGCGGCCAAGTTCAACGAGCGCTATCCGAACGTGACGTTCACGTTCCGGCTGTTCGACTGGGCCACCTCCCGGACGGAGGTCCAGCTGTCGCTGACCGAGGGTGCCCACGACATCTACACCCTGGGCGAGGGTGACATCGTCTTCTACTCGGCGGATGACTCGGCGCTCCTGGACCTCGCGCCCTTCGTGGACGACCCGGGCTTCGCTGACGATCGCGCCCAGATCACGGGGATCGAGCGGATCCTGGGCATGTCGCCGTATCCGGTGGCCGTGCCCTACCTGTGGTTCCCCGAGAACGCGCTGTACGTGAACATGGACAAGCTCCGCGCTGCGGGCTTCGACGGCTCGTTCGTGGACGGCTGGGACACCTTCCGGGACGCCGCGATCGGCATGACGAACCCGTCCACGGGCGAGTTCGGTGTCGGCCTCAACCTCCACAACTACGTGGAGTGGTACGGCCGCCTGCGGAGCGCTGGTACGGACTGGCTGACCCCGGACCTGTCGGCGCCGGCGGTCAACACGCCGAACGCGATCCAGGCGACGCAGGACATGGTCGACCTGTTCCTCACCCACCAGGCATCCCCGCCGCTCGGCCAGTACGACTACACCACGGGCATCGACGCCTTCGCGGGTGGTCGCCTGGGCATGGTCGGCTACGACGCCTCGGTGGCCGGCACCCTGAAGCGCCGCGAGGTGCCCTTCGAGTGGGAGGTCCGCGCGTGGCCTCCGGGTCCGGGCGGCCGGGCCACGGTCCTCAACACGATGTCGTTGGGCATCGGCAAGAAGACCCCCAACCCGGAGCTGGCCTGGGAGGTCCTCCGGTTCTGGACGTCACCCGAGATCATCGGTCCGTACGCGGGCAACGCCGGGTACTACCCGTCGCATGAGGGTGCCTTCGGTCCCGAGTACGAGGCACTCATCCCGGCCCAGATGCTGACCGCGCTCGAGGAGCTCACCACCTACGGCGTGTTCATGATGGCCATCCCGCAGGGGCCGGACATCAACTTCGGGACGACCCCGCAGATCGAGCGCGCGTACGCCGGTGAGGTCAGCTCGACCGAGGCCATCCAGAACGCCGAGACGGTGATCAACCAGATCATGGAGTTCTGAGCCGTCTCCCGACGGGTCACGACATCGCTCCTGGCCACATGACGGCTCCACCGGCATGACGGCCTCCTCCTCCTCTGGTCCGGGGGTGCATCCTGCCCCCCGGACCATCCCTGCGCCCCGCGCGCGACACGCCCCACTGTCGGCCGCCGAGCATCGGCGGCTGCGGATCCGATGGGTCCTCCAGCGCAACCTCACCGGGTGGGCGTTCGTGGCCCCGGTGGGCGTGTTCTTCGTGCTGTTCCTGCTCATCCCGGTCCTGGGGGTGTTCTGGTGGAGCGCCCAGTCCGGCCGGCTGCTGGGCGGCACCGAGTTCGTGGGCCTCGACAACTTCGTCCGGATCATCAACTCCATCGAGGCGTCCGGTGCGCTGCGCACGACGCTCATGTTCGCGCTCATGTCCGTGCCCACGATCATCGTGTTCGCGATGGTGCTGGGGATGTCGATGGCACGGGTGCAGCGAGGCGCGACGGTCTATCGCTTCTTCATCTACTTCCCGGTCCTGGTGCCGCCGATCGTGGTGGGCCTCATCTGGGTGTTCATGACCCACGCGGACTTCGGGTTGCTCAACCTCATCCTGCGCGGCGTGGGCATGCCGCCGGTCAACTGGCTGTCCGCCTCCAACGCGCTGCCCATCGTGGCCGCCGCGGATGTCTGGCGCAGCGTGGGCTACTGGGCGATCTTCTTCCTGGCCGCGTTCGTGGGCCTGCCACGCGAGCTGTACGAGGCAGCACAGCTGGACGGCGCCAACTCGGCCAAGCGGTTCTGGCACGTGACCCTGCCGGGGATCCGGAACATCCTGCTCCTGGCCGTGCTGATGTCCACCATCTGGGCGCTCCAGGTCTTCGACATCATCCTGGTGCTCACGCGTGGCGGACCCGGCACCGCGACCCGCAGCGCGGTGTACTACGTGTGGTGGTACGTGTTCGGTGACGGGCAGATCGGCCTGGGTGCGTCGATCTCCGTGCTGCTCCTGACCGTGATCCTGGGCATGACCCTGCTCGTGATCCGCCTCATGCGCCCGAAGCGTGGGTAGCCCGATGACCACGCGTGCGACCCGCGCCCCCCGCGTCCGACCCGAGCGGCCCGCCCCGACGCTCCGTGAGCGCCTGTTCGGTGGCGGGGCGGCGGGCGAGCCCAGCCGCTTCGAGCGTGCGCTCTATCACCTGGTCCTGATCGCGTCGTGCATCGTGCTCGTGGGGCCGTTCCTCATGGTCATCAGCGCCTCGCTCAAGGAATCGGGCCAGCTGTTCGAGTATCCGCCGCGCTGGCTGCCCTTCCCGCCGTACCTGGGTCAGTACGAGAAGCTCCTGACCGACAGCGCCTTCCCGCGCTGGATGTTCAACACCCTGTTCGTGGGCACGATCGTGACCGTCGCCAAGGTGTTCCTCGATTCGATGGCGGGCTACGCCTTCGCGAAGCTCCACTTCGTGGGCCGGAACGTGTTCTTCCTGCTGATGATCGCGATGCTCCTGGTGCCCTACGGCGCGATCATCCTGCCGCTCTACACGGTGTCCCACGCGCTGGGCATCCACGACACGTACCTCGCGCTGATCCTGCCGCCGCTGTGCAACCCGCTGGGCGTGTTCCTGATGCGCCAGGTGATCTCGATGCTGCCGCGTGACCTCGAGAACGCGGCGCGCCTGGACGGCGTATCCGAGTTCGGCATCTACCGGCGCATCGTGCTGCCGCTCATCAAGCCGTCACTCGTGGTGCTCGCGATCATCACCTTCACGGACATGTACATGAGCTTCATCTGGCCGCTCGTGGCGGTCCGGGACACCGACCTCCAGGTGCTGACGGTGGGTGTCGCGAGCATGCGCAACATGACGTCGGTCAACTTCAGCCTGTGGTCCGCGGCTGCCGTGCTGGGCATGGTGCCGCTCGCCCTCGCCTTCTTCCTGTTCCAGCGGCAGTTCCAGGCCCGTTCGATCGCAGGAGCGCTCAAGCAGTGAACCCCACCGACACGTCGACCGCCACCCATCCCGCCGCAGCCCAGGCGGACCTCCCGTACGCCATCGAGCTGGTCGGCGTCAACAAGCGGTACGGCGCGCTGACCGTGCTGGAGCATGTGGACCTGGAGATCGAGCCGGGCGAGTTCGTGGTCCTCCTGGGCCCGTCCGGCTGCGGCAAGAGCACCATCCTCAAGATCATCGCGGGGCTGGAGGATGCGTCCGGGGGCGAGGTCTACATCCAGGACCGGCTCGTCAACTATGTCCGGCCCAAGGACCGTGACGTGTCCATGGTGTTCCAGAACTACGCGCTGTATCCGCACATGACCGTGGCTGCCAACATCGGCTTCCCGCTGAAGATGCGCAAGGTCGCCAGGGACGTGGTGGCGCAGCGGGTCACGGAGGTCGCCGCGCTGCTGGAGCTGGGACAGCAGCTGACCAAGTACCCCGAGCAGCTGTCCGGTGGCCAGCGGCAGCGGGTGGCGCTGGGCCGGGCCATCATCCGGGACCCCGTCGCGTTCCTGATGGACGAGCCGCTGTCCAACCTCGACGCCATCCTGCGCGTCCAGATGCGCAGCGAGCTGCTCCAGCTCCATCGTCGGGTGGGCAAGACCACGATCTATGTCACCCACGACCAGGTGGAGGCCATGACCATGGCGGACCGGATCGTGGTGCTCAAGGACGGCGCGGTCCAGCAGATCGGCACCACCCGTGAGATCTACAGCCGGCCCGCCAACACGTTCGTGGCGACCTTCGTGGGCTCACCCCAGATGAACCTGCTCCCGGGACACATCGAGCGGCGGGACGGCAGCGTCGCGTTCGTGGGGGTCGTGCGCATCGGCCTCGATGCGGCGCCGCCGGTCGAGGACGGCACCCAGGTCACGCTGGGCATCCGACCGGAGGACATCCGGCTGCGGTCCGCGGAGACTCCGGGTGCGGACGCGGTGGCGACCGTGCGCCTCGTGGAGGACGTGGGCGCCGAGGACTTCGTGACCGTGGACATCGATGGCACGCGCTGTGTCGTCCGGGTGGCCGGCCACGGCTCGGTCAGCGAGGGGACCACGGTCGCGCTGGAGATCCCCCGCGATGTGCTCCACGTGTTCGGTGCCGATGGCACGCGCATGGACCCCGCGCCATGAGGAAGGCGCTCAACCAGTGGTGCCTGCCCCAGGACTGGACCTGGGAGCGGAGCTTCGAGCTGGCCGCGGAGGCAGGCTTCGATGCCATCGAGCTGAGCATCGACCATCCGCCCTTCTTCGAGGCGATCCGGACGAGTGCCAACGAGGGCCTCATCGGCGACATCGCGCGGAGCGTCGGCTCGACCTTCAGGGCGGGCAAGGCGATCCGCTTCGACACGCCGGACGAGGAGGTGGTCGCGGTCGCGGACCTCGCGCGCTCGCATGGCCTGGCCATCTCGTCGGTGCTCACCATCGCCCAGTTCCACTACTCGCTCATCGATGCGGACCCGGCGACGCGGGCGACGGGCATCGACCTGGTCCGGCGGCTGCTGGACATCGCGGCCATGGTCGGCGCGCCCAACATCCTGGTCATCCCGGGGGTCGTGACGTCACGCATCCCCTATGACGTGGCCTACGAGCGACTGCGGGACGCGCTCGCGGAGCTGCTGCCGCACGCGACCGAGCGCGGTGTGGGCATGGGTATCGAGGACGTGTGGGGCAAGTTCCTGTACTCGCCCCTCGAGATGCGATCCCTGGTGGCGTCGTTCGACAGCCCGTTCGTGGGCGTCCACTTCGACATCGGCAATGTGATGCAGTACGGCTATCCGGACCAGTGGATCCGGATCCTGGGCCCGCACCTGCTGACGGTCCACGCCAAGGACTTCCTGTCGGAGGTGGGCAACATCCGCGGGTTCACGCACCTGTTCCAGGGTGATGTGCCGTGGCACGAGGTCATGGTGGCCCTCCGCGAGGCCGCCTATGACGGCTATCTCGTGGCGGAGGTGCCGCCGTACCGGTTCGCGCCGGAGGAAGGCATCCGGGACATCGGGCGCAAGCTGGACATCCTGCTGGGCCTTGCCTGACCATCGGTCGATCATGACGCTGGTCCTGGGGATCGATATCGGGACGCACGAATCGAAGGGCGTCCTCGTGACCACGAGCGGACGGATCGTCGCGTCCGCCGCGGTCCCGCATGCCACCGAGACACCGCGGCCGGGCTGGGCGGAGCACGACGCGGACGGCGTCTGGTGGCACGACCTCGTGACGCTGTCGCAGACCCTCCTGGCGCAGGCCGGGGTCGGCGGCGAGGCCATCGGTGCCGTGGGCTGCAGCGCCATCGGTCCGTGCGTGCTGCCCGTGGATGCGGCTGGTCGGCCGCTGCGGCCCGCGATCCTGTACGGCATCGACACCCGCGCCGCGGAGGAGATCACCGAGCTCACCGATCGCCTGGGCCCGGACTGGATCCTGCGCCAGACCGGCTCGGCGCTCAGCGCACAGGCGGCGGGGCCCAAGATCCTGTGGCTGCGTCGGCACGAGCCCGACGTGTGGGCGCGGACCCACCGGGTGATGACCTCCACCTCGTATCTCGTGTATCGCCTGACCAGTCGGGTGGTCATCGACCACTACACGGCCGCCGCGTACGGGCCGCTGTATGACCTGCACACGCGGGACTGGGCACCGGCCGCGCTCGACCTCGTGTGCGACCGTGCGCTGCTCCCCGAGATCGACTGGACCGCGGCGGTGGCCGGGCACATCCACGCGGACGCGGCCCGCGCGACCGGTCTGCGTGAGGGCACCCCGGTCATCGTGGGCACCGCGGACGCAGCGTCCGAGGCGACCGCGGCGGGGGTCCGTGACCCGGGTGACACGATGATCATGTACGGCAGCTCCGGGTTCCTCATCGCCGTCAGCGACCGGCTCCTCGTCAGCACGGCGCAGTGGCCCACGGTCTATCTGCATCCCGGCACGTACGCGCTGGCGGCCGGCATGTCCACCACGGGCGCGCTGCTCACCTGGTTCCGGGACACCCTCGGACCATCGCTGACCGACGGGACGGGACCGACGGCCGAGCTGGAGGGTCTCGATGCCGCCTTCACCCTGCTCGCGCAGGAGGCGGCCAGGGTGCCGCCGGGTGCGGACGGGCTCCTCGCGCTGCCCTACTGGAGCGGTGAGCGGACGCCCATCAACGACCCGCTGGCGCGTGGCGTCATCCTGGGGCTGACGCTCTCCCACACCCGGGGGCACGTGTATCGCGCGCTCATCGAGGGCATCGCGTACGGCCTGCGGGACAACCTCGATGCGATGGAGGCGGCTGGCGTCTCGCTCGATCGGCTCGTGGCCATCGGCGGTGGCACGGGCAACGAGCTCTGGGTGCGTACCGTGAGCGATGTCACCGGGCGGCCCCAGCAGGTCCAGCGGACACCGGGCGCGGCGCTCGGTGACGCGATGCTCGCGGCAGCGGGGACGGGCCTCGTGCCCGATCTCGAGGCGACGCGGACTTGGGTGGAGCCCGGGCCGGTCATCGCACCGGATCCCGCCACGCAGGCGCTCCACGACGATCGATATGCCCTGTATCGGGCGCTGTACCGCGACACGTCGAGCATCGCGCACGCTCTCGCGACGGACACGCGCCGTGGGCCGGCGACGCACGATCCGCCGACGCACGATCCGCCGAGCCACTGACGACCCAGCCGCCTGGCCCGATCGTGGGCCAGCCACCTGACCGCACCGGGAGACCCACCATGACCTGGACCACCGACCTGTTCGGGACCGACCGCCCCATCATCGCCATGTGCCATCTCCGGGCGATGCCCGGCGATCCCGCCTATGACCCCACGAGCGGCGTGGACGGGGTGCTGGAGCATGCGCGTCGCGATCTCGCGGCGCTCCAGGACGGCGGCGTGGACGCCGTGATGTTCTCGAACGAGGCCAGCCTGCCCTATCTCACGAAGGTGCACACCATCACGGTGGCCACGATGGCACGCATCATCGGCGAGCTGCGGTCGGAGATCCGCATCCCGTTCGGGGTCAACGTGCTGTGGGATCCGAAGGCGTCCATCGACCTCGCGGTGGCCACGGGTGGCTCGTTCGTGCGCGAGATCTTCACGGGCGCGTATGCGAGCGACTTCGGCGTCTGGGACACGGCGTGTGGCGAGGTCGTCCGGCACCAGCATGCGATCGGCGGTGGCCACGTGCGGCTGCTGTTCAACATCGTGCCGGAGGCGGCTGCGTACCTCGCACCGCGGGACGTCGCGGACATCGCCCGCTCCACGGTGTTCAACGCGCGCCCGGATGCGCTATGTGTCTCCGGCCTGACCGCGGGTGTCAGCACGTCCGTGGACGCGCTGCGCACGGTGAAGGCAGCCGTGCCATCCACCGTGGTCTTCGCCAACACCGGGGTCCGGCTGGAGAACGTCCAGGAGCAGCTCTCGGTCGCGGATGGTGCCGTGGTGGGCTCCACGTTCAAGGTGGACGGGGACACCTGGAACCCCGTCGACCCGGCGCGCGTCGCCGCGTTCATGGCCCGTGTCCGGGAGGTTCGGGGTGGCCGGTAGCATCGGCCGGGTGATCCACGGGACGACCGCGTGACCGGAGCGTCCGATCCGGGGAGCGCCGACACAGGCGCCATCGGCTCGGCCGGAGGCCCGCTGACCGACGGCTCCCGGGACGATCCTCGCTGGGCGCGCGTGGCGGAGCTGCTCGTCCGATGGTCCACGGGCGTCCGACCCGGCGAGCGTGTCCTCATCGTGGCCGGGGAGGCGCGCTCCCTGGATCTCGCCCGACTCGTCCACGCGGAGGTCGTGCGGGCAGGAGGTCACCCCCAGGTCGTGTTCGGCTCGGATCACCTCGACGCGGATCTGCTGCGGCTCGGCTCGATCGAGCAGGCGACCTGGCTGCCGGAGGTGGAGCAGCAGGCGATGCAGTGGGCGGATGTGTCGATCGTGCTGCGCGCCGGCGACCTGGTCCACGAGGACGGCGCCCTGCCCGTGGAACGCGTGGCGGCGCGACGGGGGGCGCTCGGTCGGGTCTCCGCGACCCGGACCGCGGGGACGCGCTGGGTCATCGTGCGTCTGCCCAGCCCGGGCATCGCGCGACAGGCCGGGCTGGCGCTCGACGACCTCACCGAGGCGTACTTCCGCGCGGTGCTCCGGGACTGGGCGCAGGCGCGTGACGCGATGCAGCGGGTCGTGGATCGGCTGACGGGTGCCCGGGAGATCCATGTCCAGGGACGAGGGACGGACCTGCGGCTCTCGATGGCGGGACGCACTTGGCTGCTCGACGACGGGCACATCAACATGCCCGGCGGCGAGCTCGCCACGAGCCCGGTCGAGGACTCCGCGGAGGGCGAGGTGCTCTTCGAGGGACCGGCGGTCTTCGCCGGTCATGTCTTCGAGGGGATCCGGCTGCGGTTCGAGGCCGGTATCGCGGTGGAGGCGCGCGCCGAGCGCAACGACGCGCTGTTCCAGGCCCTGCTCGGCATCGACGAGGGCGCACGGCGCGTCGGAGAGGTGGGATTCGGCACCAATCCCGGCTTGCGCACGCTGTGCGGCGACCTGTTCTACGACGAGAAGGTGCCCGGCACGGTCCATCTCGCGCTCGGTCGGTCATACGCGTCGTGCGGCGGCCGCAACCAGTCAGCGCTCCACTGGGACATCGTCAAGGATCTGCGAGGGGAGGGCAGCGTCACCATCGACGGGCAGGTGGTCGTCGGCCCTGGCGGCCTGCTGGAGGAGCTGCTCCCGTCGGTCTGACGCGTCAGCGCCCCGTGGACAGGACGATCGCGCGGAGGTCAGGGACCCGGCTGAAGTCCGTGTCGAAGGTCAGGAGGTCCGCGTCGGCGTCCATCGCGGTCGCAGCGATCCAGATGTCGTTGAGCCCGATCGGCGTCCCGGAAGACCGCAACCGTGCCCAGATCGACCCGTAGCGAGCGGCGACCGAGCGCGCGATGAGAGCGACCGAGACGTACGGCCGCGACAGGAACTCGTCCAGGCTTCGCAGGTTCTCATCCCGACGCCCACCTCGCGTGAACGCGCCTTCGAGCTCTCCGATCACCACGATCGGCATGAGGATCCCGGGGGCGGCCGTCATCAGACGATGGACCTCGGGATGGCCTCCCCGGAAGCCCGAGTAGGCGGATGTATCCATGACCAGGCGTCGACTCGGTTCAGCGCCAGTCAGACTCATCGACCCTTCGCTGCGCTGCGACCTCCTCGTTCACCTGATCGACCTCATCCTGGGTCCAGGTGATGAACCGCCTGAGATCGCGTGCTCGCGCGTCGACCCCGACCGCTTCCTCGAGGATCTCGTTCACGGTGGCGTTCACGCTCCGCCGCTGGGCGCGACTCAGTGCCTCGAGCCGCTCGGCGACCTCGTCAGAGACTCCCCGGACCGTGAGCTGGCGTGTCATGCCTGCATCCTAGCACTCGAAGTGCAGGCATGAGCCATGGCGGGTCAGCGCGCCGCGAGGATGGCGTCGACCATGGCCTGGCCCAGCTCCCGGGTGCTGGCCGTGCCGCCCAGGTCGGGCGTCCGTGGTCCCTCGAGCGCGACGTGCTCCACGGCGCGCATCAGGAGACCGGCCGCCTCCGCCTCGCCGAGATGCTCCAGGAGCATCGATGCCGCCCAGGCGGTCGCCATCGGGTTCGCGATGCCCCGCCCGGCGATGTCCGGCGCGGAGCCGTGGATGGGTTCGAACAAGCTGGGATACGTCCGCGTGGGGTCGATGTTCGCCGAGGGCGCGAGGCCCAGCGAACCCATGAGCGCCGCGCCCAGGTCGGTCAGGATGTCCCCGAACAGGTTGCTGGCCACGATGGTGTCGACCCGCTCGGGGTGGAGCACCATGAGCGCCGCGAGCGCATCGATATGCATGCCGCGCACGCTGATATCGGGATAGTCCGGCGCCACCGCGGCGACGACCTCGTCCCAGAACACCATCGAGTGGTTGAGCGCGTTCGACTTGGTCGCCGAGATGAGCGTCCGGTCGCGGGTCCGGGCGAGCTCGAACGCGTACCGCACGATGCGCTCGGTGCCCTTGCGCGTGAACACCGCGGTCTGGGTCACCACCTCGTCCGGGCTGTCGGGATGGATGCGACCACCGGTGCCGCAGTACTCCCCCTCGGTGTTCTCGCGGACACACACGAAGTCGACCTCGTCGGGCGTGCGGTCCTTGAGCGGTCCCGGGATCCCCGGCAGCAGGCGCATCGGTCGCAGGTTGACCGCGAGGTCGTATGCCTGGCGGAGTGGCAGCAGCATGTTCCAGAGCGAGACGTGGTCCGGCACGCCCGGGAAGCCGATGGCGCCCAGAAGGATCGCGTCGAAGTCGCGCATCCGGTCGAGCGCGTCGTCATCCATCATCCGGCCGTGGGTCGCGTAGTACTCGCAGGACCACGGGAAGTCGGTCGTCTCGATCGCGAACGAGCCGGTCACCTCGGCCGCCGCACGGATCGCCGCGAGACCTTCGGGGATGACCTCCCGCCCGATGCCGTCACCCTCGATGACCGCGATCCGATACGTCTCCACCAGGGCCTGACCTCCTGCACCGTCACCGCCGGGAACGTTCCCAGCCGAGGACGATGGTATGCCACCCTCGGTCCGTGACGCTGGGCCCTACACTCCGCGCACGATGAGCCTCGACCCCGAGCAGCGACTGGAGGCCCTCCGCCGAGAGGTGCTGGCTGAGTCGCCTGCCACGCCACCTCCGCCGGACCCCGCCGGCCCGCCGCCCGTGCCCGGCCTGGTCGATCCGGCCGGCCCGGCCGGCGCCTCCGATCCCGGCGCATCGGTGACGCCCTCGGGCCCACCGTCCGCTGCCCGGGCGCCCGCCGCTCCACCCGCCGATGCCCGGGTCGAGCGGGCCCTCACACCGCCTCCGACCCCAGCGGCGCTTCCGAGCGCCCGGCCGTCTCCGCCGCCCGCGCTGCCACCGGCTGCGGCCGAGCCTGCGACGGCACCGCCGGATGGCGATGGCTGGGACCTGCCCGACCTCCGGGCGATCCTCGCGGACACGGCGCTCTCCACCTGGATCGGGGTCGGTCTGCTGGCCGTCGGCGGCTACATGATCCTCTCCGGGTTCGTACCCTGGGTCGGCTTCCTGGGCAACCTCGTCATCCTGGGTGCGGGCATCGTGCTGCTGGCACAGCACTTCCTGCGTGGCTCGGGGTCGTGGGCACTCTACGCGGGTGCGTTGCTCACGGGGCTGGGTGCCGCGCGTCTGCTGGGTGACATCCTGCCGGGCCGCCCGGCCGGCCTGTCCGCACTGGGCATCGGTGTCGCGTTCCTCGCCATCGGCTACCTGCGTCACTCACAGGCGGGTGGCTATGGCTGGCAGGGTCTCGTGGGCGCCGTGTTCACGGGCCTCGGCGCGATCCAGATGGTGCTCGGTCTGTTGCCGGGTGCGCCCGGGATCCTCGACCTCGTGGTGCCGGCGCTGCTCATCGGTGCGGGCGCGCTCATCGTGATCCGGACCCGCTCGACCCCCGCACCGCGTCGCTGAGGAGGCTGCACGGACATGCCGGACATGGATCTCATCGGCTGGCTCGTGGTGGGCTTCCTCGCCGGTGCCCTGTCGTCGTTCCTGTTCCGCGACCGAGCGGGCAGCGGCTGTGTCGCGACCACGCTCATCGGCATCATGGGTGGCGCGATCGGTGGGCTGCTGGCACGCGAGGTGTTCGGCCTGGGTCAGACCCAGGGCTTCCTGGGTGCGCTGTTCGTGGCGTTCGTGGGTGCCTTCCTGGTGCGCCTCGTGATCGCCGCGGTGACGCCGCGCCGCTGAGCCCGCTGCCGACCGCGCCGCTGCGCTCGCTCCACCGGCCGGCTGACGTCGCGACGCTGATCGGCGGGCGACCCGTCGCTCAGGATCCGGGTGTCGCCCCGAGTGCTGCCACCAGCGCGTCGAGGACCTCGGGCATCTCCATCACCTGGCGTGTGAAGTCCCGGGCGCCCTCGCCGGACAGGTGGCGCGGATCACGCGCCGACTCGAAGCTCCACCAGTCACCGAAGCGGTAGGGGTCGGCGACCGTGATGCCGGTGAGCGCCTCCAGCTCGGCGACGGCTGCACGGCGTGACGCCTCCCAGCCGGCCTGACGCTCCTCGAGCGCCTCCTGGTAGGGCGGGCTGAACGGGATGGCCACCATCACGACCGGGATGCCCAGCCGGTCCGCGGTCCGGGCCAGGTCCTCGGCGCCCTGACGCGCATCCGCGGTCAGGACCACGGTCGGGTCGGCCAGCCGGAGGGCGCTCGGCAGCACCTGCATGAACCGGCCCTCGGACATGGCGCGACTGGGACGGAGACCGTCCGCGTCGAGGTCACGGCCATCGCGTCCCCGGATCGCACGGATCGCCTCCGCCGGCCGGCCATGCCAGCGCCAGGCCACCGAGAACGCGCCCAGCTCGCAGTCGACGCGGGATTCGATCGTCGTGTGCATCGCGCAGCCGTGGATGGAACGACCCATGGGTGTCTCACCGAAGGACCGCTGCGAGCCACCCGGGTTCTCCAGCATCGCCTCGCTGACCCCCATGACGATCACCCGTGGCAACCGGCCGACCTGCTCCAGCTTGTGCAGGAGGTCCGCGCCGAGGCCGAAGCTGCCGCCCGGGCTGGCGAGGGACTGCGCCCGCAGGTCGGGTGTCCCGGGCAGCGCTGCCGAGACCCGGTTCGCGATCACGGACGGGTCGATGCCCTGGGCGGTGAGCGAATCACCGAGGACGATGATGTCCGGCGTGTCGCCACCCATGGCGCGCCGCCAGCGCGCGTCCAGGTCCTGCTCGTGGGAGGGACCCTCCGCGATCCGGCCCGTGGCCACGAGCGCCCGCGCGCCGATCTCCAGCGCCACCACCGGCAGCAGCACGAGCAGCGTGAGCCAGAGGGTCCTGGCGGCGAGTCCGTGTCGTCTCGAGCGGGTCATCAGAACTGGAAGTAGATGAAGGACACGGCCTGGGCCGGGATGAGCATGATCGCCGTGGCGCCTGCCATGCCGTACGCCAGGGCGCGACGGGACGTGAGGGGTGGTGCGAGGCGACGCCCAAGGCGGACCCAGCCCGGCCACTGGCCCACCACGCACAGCACGATGACCACCACCGTGATGGGCTGGACCGAATCGCCGAGGCGGAGGAGCGCTCCCTGGGGCAGGACCATGCCCTTGAGATAGGCCATCGCCGTGGCCAGGTCGGGCGACCGGAACAGGATCCAGCCGAGGCACACGAAGCCGAACGTCAGCGCCCACGCGAGCAGCGTCGGCAGGCCGGGTCGCTCGCGAGCGCGCCGAGCCTGCGTCCACCATCGGTTGACCACGAGGCCCAGCCCCTGCCACGCGCCCCAGAGCAGGAAGGTCAGGCCGGCGCCATGCCACAGGCCACCGAGGACCATCGTGAGGAACAGGTTGACGTAGGTCCGGACCCGGCCCTTCCGGTTGCCGCCGAGCGGGATGTAGACGTAGTCCCGCAGCCACCGCGACAGGGTCTGGTGCCAGCGATGCCAGAACTCCTGGATGCTCTGGGCACGGTACGGCCAGTCGAAGTTCGGCGGCAGCCGGAAGCCCAGCAGCCATGCCGAGCCCAGCGCCATGTCCGTGTAGCCGCTGAAGTCGAGCAGGATCTGGAACGCGAACGCCACGAGGCCGATCCAGAGGACCAGGGTGCGTCCGTCCGTGGGGTCCGTGAACGCCAGGTCCGCGGTCGGCGCCAGCGTGTCACCGAGGGTCTTCTTGAACAGGCCGGTCACGAGGAGGGGTCCGCCGATGAGCAGGAGCCGGGGCGAGAAGGAGCGAGGCCGGGCGACCTGGGGCAGGAACTCGTGGCCGCGCATGATGGGTCCCGCGATGAGATGCGGGAAGAAGGACACGAACAGCGCATACCGGCCCAGGTGCCGCTCCGGGGCGGCGCCCCGCCCGATGTCGATGACGTACGCCAGCTGGGTGAACGTCACGAAGCTGATCGCGAGCGGCAGCACGATGCCCAGGACGCCCCAGTCGGCGGGCTGACCCGTGACCATCTCCACGAGCCCCGCGGTGCTGCCGAGCACCCAGTCGAGGTACTTGACGAGGGCGAGCAGCCCGATGTTGACGACGACGGCGAGACCCACGGCGAGACGCCGACGCTCGGGCTGGGCGGCCAGAAGGCCCAGGACGTAGTTGGCGAGGATGAGCACCATGAAGCCCGGCACGTAGAGCGCGTTCCACGAGGCATAGAACACGAAGCTCGCCGCGACGAGCAGGTACCGACCCCACGGTCGCGGCATCGCCCAGTAGGCGAGGACGACGACGAGCAGGAAGACGGCGTACAGCGGCGTCGCGAAGTTCATGGGCCGATCGAGCACCCCGGGCACGTTCGGCAGACGCCCACGGCTGTGCGCCCGCCTGCGCCGGTGTCGGCCGGCGCAGGCGCGATGATAGGGGTGGACGCGGCACAGTGTGAGGGAGCCAAGGATGCTGGCAGGGATGATCGTGCCCCAGGGGTGGCAGGGTGAGTACGACGGCTGGGACGCGGCGACGGCCTGGGACCGGACCGTGCGCGTCGCCCAGCAGGCGGAGCAGCTGGGCGTCGAGTCGATCTGGCTGTTCGACCACTTCCACACGGTGCCTCGCCCCACCGACGAGATCACCTTCGAGTCGTTCAGCGCGCTGGCAGCGCTCGCGGCGCTCACGGAACGCGTCCGCCTCGGTCACATCGTCATCTGCACCGCGTTCCGGAACCCGGCCCTCACGGCCAAGATGCTGAGCACCATGGACGTCATCAGCGGCGGGCGCATGGAGCTGGGCATCGGCGCGGGCTGGAAGCGGGACGAGTGGATCGCGTACGGCTACGGCTTCCCGGAGACCCGCGAGCGACTCGCGATGCTGCGGGACCACCTCGAGGTGATCACGCGCATGATCGAGGGCGACGCCTCCGACCACGCCACGTTCGAGGGCCGCTACGCGTCCGTCGAGGGCGCCCGCAACGTGCCCAAGCCGCTCCAGCGGCCGCGCATCCCGGTGATGGTGGGTGGCAACGGCCCGGAGGTGACCTGGCGCCTGGCGGCCCGCTTCGCGGACGAGCTCAACCTCGATGGCATGGAGCCCGACGAGCTGGCGGACGCGCTGCCCGTGATCCGGTCACGCTGCGAGGAGATCGGCCGCGACCCGGCATCCCTGCGCATCTCGGTGCATCTGTGGTCCGGTGGTGCTGGCGCGGCCGGTGGCCAGGCACGCATCGATACCCTGGCCGCGTACCGCGAGCTGGGGGTCCACCGGGTGATGGAGCTGCTCCACGCGTCCGTCCGGGATGACGAGGCGCTGCCGCGCTGGGTGGAGGACGCGCGCGTCGCGGGGGTGACGTTCGCGAGCTGATCCTCGGCGTTCCGAGGGCCGTGCGCGGGGCCCGGCCCGGGGTCAGCTGCTGGTGCCCGTGCGCTTCGGTGGGTGGGCGGCCTCCTCCTCGATGACGCGAACGGCCACGATCCGCCCGATGAGCCCCAGCGGCAGGTCCTGGTTCGCAGGGAACCGGATGGTGCCCTTGCCCGCGAGGTAGGGCGCCACCGCGTCACCCAGCTCCCGCTCCACGGCTTCGGTCGCCGGGAAGAGGCTGTAGTGCCGCTTGTACGCCGCGTATGACACGAGGAATCGACCCCGCAACCGGAGCGCGGGCATCTGGTACGCGATGACCTCGTCCGCGTGCGGCGCGGCCGCGGTGATGGCGGCGCGCATCGCCCGCAGGCCGGCCTGGCGCTCGGGTGCCGCCGCCTCGATGTATGCGTCCACGCTCGTGGGTGTCGCCATGTCGACCTCCGATGGGTGGGTGTGGAGGTGATCGTGCCAGAGCCGGCCACGACCGACTCGCCACGGTCGCGTCCTTCGGCCCGGCTGCGATGTGCCATCCGGCACGGGGCGCGACACATGATCGACCCGCATGATCGGCGCATGGAGATCACCGTGCTGGACCCGCACCTGCCCGCGACCGAGGTCGTGGTGCGCACCGTGCGCCCAGCGGACGCCGATGCGCTCACCCGGCTGTACCAGGCCCTCAGCCCGGAGAGCCGGCGTCGGCGGTTCCTGGGCACGGCGTCGTTCGGCAGCGACGCGGCCCGGCGCTGCTGTGCACCGGACCATCGGCACTCGGAGGGGTTCGTCGCCGAGGTGCGGGGCGGTCCACGGGACGGCGCGCTCGTGGGCCACCTGGAGCTGGAGGAGACCGACGACGGCGCCATCGAGCTGGCCATCGCGGTCGCGGACCGCTACCAGCACCGGGGGATCGGCCGGCAGCTGGTCGCCGCGGGTCTCGTCTGGGCGCGAGCCCACCACATCGGTCGCATCACCGCCACCGCGTTCGCGGACAACGCCGCCCTGCTGGGGCTGCTGCGTCGGGAGCTGCCCACGCTCCGGGTCCGCGACCTGATGGACGGCACGGTCGAGATGGATGGCACGGTCGAGGTGGAGACCGACGACCTGCCGTGACGCGGGCCGTTCGGCACTGTCACGCGCCGTCGCCGGGTGCGACGCTGGTCCCAGGGGATGTCCGACCGCCGCGGGCGGACGGCCCTCCTCGCATGGGAGAACGTGATGCGCATCCTGCTCGCGACCGACGGCTCCCACGGATCGGCCGTCGCCCTCCACCTGGTCCGTGACCTGCCGCTCCCGGAGGGCTCGAGCGTCCACGTCGTGACCGTGGTCGACACGATGCGCATGATCGCCCTGCCCGGCGTGATGGGCATCGACCAGACGGCCTATCTCACCGAGGCGGCCGAGGATTCGCTCGCAAGCGCCGCGGGTGTGCTCACGGCCGCCCGACCGGACCTCGCGGTGACCACCGAGGTGCTGGCGGGTCGCCCCGCGGACGCCATCCGCGCCGAGGCGGAGTCGGTGGTTCCCGACCTGCTCGTCATGGGCAGCCGTGGTCACGGTCGCGTACGCAGCGCGCTGCTCGGATCGGTGTCCCTGGAGATCGTGGAGGCTGCCCCGTGCCCGGTGCTCGTGGCGCGCCGCATCCCCGTGGAGCGGGTGCTGTTCGCCACGGATGGCTCGGCCGCTGCGGACGCTGCCGAGCGACTGCTCGTCGGCAGCGGGTTCGGGTCGGGTGGCGTGGAGGTCGTCGCGGTCGGCGAGCTCGCCGCGGGACCGGACAGCGAGCCGCTCGCGGAGGTCGGCGCGCACGCTGTCGACCTCGGCAACGCGGCCGCGGCGCGTATCGAGGGGACGGGTCGCACCGTTCGGATGTGGAGCACCGTGGACGACCCCGCGAGCGCCATCGTGGAGCGTGCCCGGCTCATCGGGACGGACCTCGTGGTCATCGGCCGACGCGGCCGGTCGAACGCGGACCGCCATCGGCTGGGAGCCGTGGCCCGCAGCGTCGTCACCAACGCGCCGTGCTCGGTGCTCATCGTGCCCGAGCCTGCGGACGTCACACCTGCCGGCAGCTCGGTGGCGTGACCATCGACAGCCGCCGGATGCCAGCGCACCGTGACCGGGCCTGGTCGCCACAAGGAGGTCCTGACAATGGATGCCATCGATCGCGGACGCCACGCAGGAGCGGTCGTCCTGGTCACCGGTGGTGGCTCGGGCATCGGGCTCGCGACCGCGCTCCGGTTCGCACGCGAGGGCGCGCACGTCGTGGCCTGTGACATCGACGAGACCCGGACCGGCGCGCTCGAGGCCGCCTTCCGCGAGGCCGGCGCCGACGGGGTCGCGATGGTCGCGGACATCAGCACCCAGGCGGGTGTCGACGCGTTCGTCGCGGCGGCGGTCGACCGATATGGGCGGGTGGACGTGCTGGCCAACGTGGCTGGGGTCATGGATGCGTTCCTGCCCGCACACGCGGTCGATGACGCCACGTGGCGTCGAGTGATGAGCGTCAACATCGACGGGCCGATGATGCTCACGCGGGCCGTGCTGCCGGGCATGGTGGAACGGAAGGCGGGCGCCATCGTCAATGTCGCGTCGGTGGGCGGCATCCGGGGTGGCGCGGCGGGTGCCGCGTACACCGCCTCGAAGCACGCGCTGGTGGGCCTGACCCGCTCGGTCGCCTGGTACTACGCGCTCGATGGCGTCCGCTGCAACGCCGTCTGCCCGGGCGGCGTCCGCACCGGCATCGATTCGGCGCCTCGTGACCCGGCCCATCTGACCGGGCTCGCACCCATCCACCAGGCCGGACGACGCTTCGCCGAGCCGGATGAGATCGCGTCGATGATCTCGTGGCTGGCTTCTGTGGAGGCGGTCAACGTGAACGGCGCGGTCATCCCCACCGATGGCGGCTGGACCGCCGGATGAGCACCGCTCGGTCGGGTCGGGTCGGGGACGCGCTCGATCCGGCCGAGCCCCTCCTGGCCTCTCGACCCGGATCGGGCCTCATGCCCGGTCGGACCGGTCGGGCCAGCCGGTCGCCGGTGCGTCATGACGCGCCGCGCCCTCCCACGGAAGGGTCGATGCATCCGGTGGTCGTCGCCACTCGGGTGGTCGGGTCGCGGCGGCCCGCCGGACGCCCTGCTCCATGCGGCGCACGACGAGGATGCCCATGATCGCCGCACCCAGGAAGGCCAGCTGGCCGGTGGTCGCCACGAGCAGGATCCGTCGCAGCCATGCCTGGAGGGCGGCCACGGTCTCGACCGTCGGGCCAGGGTCGTTGGCGAGGGCCCGATCGATGATGCCGGCGACCACCCACAGCACCCACCATGCGGCCATCAGCAGCGTCCACGGACCACCCGGCAGCCGCCGCGCCACATCGCGCATCGCGAGCACCGGCAGCACCAGGTTCGCGAGGGGCAGGAACCAGGCCACGATCGTCCAGCGCGGGCTCCAGCGAGGCGTGCCCAGACCGAGCGCCGGGATGTCGTCCGTCACGCGGCTCTGCCACGCGATGAACGCGAACGCGGTGGCCAGGATGAGCATCACCTGGGCGACCCCGAGCAGGGCCAGCAGGCTCGCCGTCGACTCATACGCCTCGAGGTCGAATCGACCCTGGTCGATGGTGTCCGTCATGGTCAGCAGCTGGACCTGGAGCATCGCGCCGAGCGCTGCGACCACGCCGGACAGGGCCAGCAGGACCTGCGCCCATGTGGCCCGGGTCCCCGACGGTCGATAGGGGACCGCCTCCCAGGGCACGGCCGCCTCCTGCCAGGCGGGTGTCTGCCACCCATCGGGGGTCCGGGTCGGGTCGGTCGCCACGTGCGCATCATGGCGGCTCGCCGAGGGCCGCGTGGTCCTGCACGCCTATCATGGCGAGTGGACGCACAGGCCCATGGACGGAGTACGACGCATGGCCACACGCACGGACATGCGGTCGGATGGGCCGCATGACGCTGACGATCCCGACCCGCATCGCGCGGACAGCCACGACCTGATCCGGGTGCACGGCGCGCGGGTGAACAACCTGCGCGATGTGGATGTCCGGATCCCCAAGCGCCGCTTGACCGTGTTCACCGGGGTGTCCGGATCGGGCAAGAGCTCGCTCGTGTTCGGGACCATCGCCGCGGAGTCCCAACGACTCATCAACGAGACCTACAGCGCCTTCGTCCAGGGGTTCATGCCCTCGCTCGGGCGACCGGATGTCGATGTCCTCGAAGGGCTGACCACGGCCATCATCGTCGACCAGGAGCGCATGGGCGCCAACGCCCGCTCGACCGTGGGCACGGCGACGGACGCCAACACCCTGCTGCGCATCCTGTTCAGCCGGCTCGGCGAGCCGCACATCGGGTCCGCCCAGGCGTTCTCGTTCAACATCGCGTCCGCCACGGGTGCGGGAGCGATGACCGTCCAGCGTGGCGAGACCACCGTGAAGGAGCGACGGACCTTCTCCGTCACCGGTGGCATGTGTCCCCGC
The DNA here is from genome assembly GCA_019637815.1 of Chloroflexota bacterium. Classification (GTDB taxonomy): domain Bacteria; phylum Chloroflexota; class Limnocylindria; order Limnocylindrales; family CSP1-4; genus JAFMJV01. The sequence goes on along the minus strand of JAHBUZ010000007.1, from coordinate 37,651 downwards.
TGCGAGGGGATGGGCTCGGTCACGGACATCGATCGCTCGCAGCTCTATGACGACACCAAGTCGCTCCGCCAGGGCGCCATCACCGTGCCCGGGTACTCCGCGGACGGCTGGTACGTGCGGACCTTCATGGAGTCCGGTTTCCTGGACCCCGACAAGCCGATCCGCGACTACAGCCCGAAGGAGTTGCACGACCTCCTGCACCGGGAGCCGACCAAAGTCACCGTCGAGCGACTCAATCTCACCTACGAGGGGCTCATCCCCAGGATCCAGAAGTCGTTCCTGTCCAAGGACGTGGACACGCTCCAGTCGCACATCCGGGCGTTCGTGGAGCGGGCCGTGACGTTCACGACCTGCCCGGAGTGCGACGGGACGCGGCTCAACGAGGGCGCCCGTTCGTCCCGCATCAAGGGCATCAACATCGCCGATGCGTGCCGGATGCAGATCAGCGACCTCGCCGAGTGGGTGCGTGGGCTCGACGCGCCATCGGTGGCGCCACTCCTCTCGACGCTCCAGGCGACGCTCGACTCGTTCGTGCACATCGGGCTCGGCTACCTGTCACTCGAGCGACCGTCGGGCACCCTGTCCGGTGGCGAATCGCAGCGGACGCGCATGATCCGCCATCTCGGCTCGTCGCTCACCGACGTGACCTACGTCTTCGACGAGCCGACGGTCGGCCTCCACCCCCACGACATCGCACGCATGAACGAGCTGCTGCTCCAGCTGCGTGACAAGGGCAACACGGTGCTCGTCGTGGAGCACAAGCCGGAGGTCATCGCGATCGCGGACCACATCGTGGACCTCGGGCCGGGTGCCGGCAGCGCGGGTGGCCGGATCATGTACGAGGGCTCGGTGGAGGGTCTTCGGTCGAGCGACACCGTCACCGGGCGGCATCTGGGCGACCGGGTGTCGCTGAAGCGGGACGTGCGCACACCGACGGGCATGCTGGAAGTGCGCGGTGCCGCCACCCACAACCTCCAGGGCGTCGATGTCGATATCCCGCTGGGGGTCCTCGTGGTCGTGACCGGCGTGGCGGGGTCGGGCAAGAGCTCGCTCATCCATGGCTCCGTGGCCGGTCGTGAGGGCGTGGTGGCCATCGACCAGGGGGCCATCAAGGGCTCACGGCGGAGCAATCCCGCGACCTACACCGGGTTGCTCGATCCCATCCGGAGCGCCTTCGCGAAGGCGAACGGCGTCAAGCCTGCCCTGTTCAGCCCGAACTCGGAGGGCGCCTGCCCGGCCTGCAACGGTGCCGGCGTCATCTATACGGACCTGGCGATGATGGCCGGCGTCGCCACCACCTGCGAGCTGTGCGAAGGGCGGCGGTTCGGCGCGGAGGTGCTCGAGTACCACCTGGGCGGTCGGGACATCAGCGAGGTCCTCGCGATGTCCGTGTCGGACGCGGTCGCGTTCTTCGGGAGCGGCGACGCGCGGACACCGGCCGCCCACCGGATCCTCGAGCGGCTCGCGGATGTCGGCCTCGGCTACATCACGCTCGGCCAGCCGCTGCCGACCCTGTCCGGTGGTGAGCGCCAGCGCCTCAAGCTCGCCACCCACATGGGCGAGCGGGGTGGCATCTACATCCTCGACGAGCCCACGAGCGGTCTCCATCTCGCGGACGTGGAGCAGCTCCTTGGGCTGCTCGACCGGCTCGTGGAGGCGGGGCGGTCGGTCATCGTCATCGAGCACCACCAGGCGGTGATGGCCCACGCGGACTGGATCATCGACCTGGGGCCGGGCGCCGGGCACGACGGCGGGCGGATCGTGTTCCAGGGGACGCCGGCGGCGATCGTCGCGGACCGCTCCACGCTCACCGGGCAGCACCTGGCGGCATACGTCGGCGCCTGATCGGTGCGTGCCGCCGGCTTCACGTGGTCGGCTGCGCCTCCGTGGATGTGGTTCGGCCTGCTCAGTCGCTGACCCGCACCACCGGTGGGAAGCGGTAGTGGCCGTCGAGGAGCGGCACCTGCGGGATGTAGGCACGCGCGATGAGCGTGAACGCGCCCTCCGGTGTCGGCAGCCAGTTCGGAGCGAGGTCCGGTCCTGGGTCGTCGTGCTGGATGCGGATGACCAGCGACCCGTCCTCGCCGACGCGGATGCCCGGCGTCCGGTCGCCGATGGAGTAGCGGGCGATGGGGTTGTGGACCATGAGCCGGGTGACCGCGTCATATAGCGTGATGGACCAGAACGCATCCACGGGCGGCAGGGCGCCGGCCGGGAACCGGATCTCGTAGGCTCGCGATCCGACCAGCGGCTCGCCGTCCGCGTCGAGACCCGTCGGCGGATAGAGCGCCTCCTCGCGGTCGTTGGTGTACCGCATCCGGGGGCATCTGCTCGACGGCGTGCTCGCGACCGCCTGTCGATGGCTGGCCGAGGCCCAAGCACGAGGGAACGCCTGGCAGGCATATCGTCACGAGCTGCGTGTGTATCTGGTCGGCGACGAGGTCGTGACCGAGAGCCACGACGGATGGCCGACGCTCCGGGGCCGGTGACGCACGTTGCGGACGGAGGCCCATACCCCGAGCTGCGCCATGCAGGGCTGGCTTCTCTGGCGACGCTCCCTCCGCGGCATTACCTCCGGCCGGTGACATGGCCCGCGACCCGAAGATCCACGGCAGGTACAAGCAGGGTTGGAGCCGGAACCCTGAGGTACAAGTGAACGCGGCAGTTGGTTGTATCTTGTGCCGATGGATGCAAGTAGGTTTGTAGCTCCGCAGATCGGTCGGGTCGCCCCTGTCATCTCGTCGGCGGGTCCCTACGATGCGTTCTTCCCCGCACCGATACCCCGCGAGGTCGAACTCACCCGGCGATCGGTAGCGGCCCTCTCGCGCGCGGATCAAGCGCTTGGTCGACTCGCGGGAGCTGGGCGGCATCTCGCCAATCCACACTTGCTGGTCCAGCCCTACCTCACCCGCGAGGCGGTCTCCAGCGCTCGGATCGAGGGCACCCAGGCATCGCTGTCCGAGGTGTTCGACGCGGACGCCGAAGGCCCCACGGCCATCCGCGAGGACGTGCGAGAGGTCCAGAACTACATCCGGGCGATGCGACATGGCCTCGACGTGTTGCCCCAGTTGCCGATCTCGAAGCGCCTGATCGCCCACCTGCACGGCATCCTGCTCCAGGGTGTCCGGGGCCGGAACAAGACCCCTGGGGAGTTCCGCACCATCCAGAACTTCATCGGGTCACCGGACGACCGTCCGCAGACCGCACTGTTCGTTCCGCCACCGGCAGGTGAGGCGATGGAGCATGTCCTGGCGGACTGGGAACGCTTCGCCCACGAGGATGACTCCGAGACACCGCTCCTGGTCCGCTGCGCTCTCCTCCACTATCAGTTCGAGACCATCCATCCATTCCTGGACGGCAACGGGCGGATGGGACGTCTGCTCATCGTGTTGTTCCTGGTCGAGAAGGAGGCGCTCCCAAGCCCGCTGCTCTACCTCAGCGCGTACTTCGAGCAGTACCGCGACGACTACAACGGATACCTGCAGGCGGTCCGGGAACGGGGGACCCTTGATGACTGGATCACGTTCTTCCTCGTGGGAGTGGAGAGCCAGGCGAACGACGCTGTGCTCAGGGCAGAGCGTCTTGCGGACCTCAACCGTGAGTACCACGACCGTCTGCGAGGGACACGCGGACGAGCCCGTGAGGTCGTCGACCTGTTGTTCGAGAACCCGACGGTGTCGACCCCGTTCGTGATGGACCGCATCGGGGTGACCAACCAGGGCGCACAGCACCTGCTCCGAACCCTCCAGCAGATGGGCATCATCGAGCCGCTGGGAAGCCCTCGACCCGGGGTACGCACGCGCTGGCGAGCTCCGGAGATCCTCGCCGCGCTCGGTGGCGAATGACCAACGCTGCTCCGCGAACCCTGCCCGCTTCTCGCGGCTGACCCGGAACGGAGTTATGTGCGATAACAGAGCACGCACCATCGGGGTGTAGCGCAATCTGGCAGCGCACGTGCTTTGGGAGCACGAGGTTGCGGGTTCGAATCCCGCCACCCCGACCACCGTCCAGGGTGCTCGGCCGCCCTCTGTCACCATGACGGGGTGACCGATCACGACCGACGCCGCGAGCTGCGTGCCGCCTACCGCGAGACGCCGCGACAGGCCGCGGTCGTGCGCATCCACGTGGGGACCACGACGAGCCTCCTCGACACGACGCTCGATCTCGCTGCGCTCTGCTCGAGGCTCGACTTCGCCAGGACGACCGGCACGACCAGCGCTCTCGACCTGCGACTCCGGTCGGCCATCGGGCAGGACGGCCTCGACTCGGTGCGCATCGAGGTGCTGGACACGCTCGACCCGGCACCCGGGGCGACCGCGGATGAGACGCGCCGCGAGCTCGATGCCCTCGCCGACCTGTGGCGCGAGGGGCTGGCCGCCACCGGCGGATGACGCCCTCCACCACGCCCTCGGTCCGCCCCGGCATGGGCGCCATCCCCGTCGAGGGTGGCGTCACGTTCCGCGTCTGGGCACCCCACGCGACCGCGGTCGCGGTCCACGGCACGTTCGATGAGTGGGCAGCGGATGGGATCCCGATGGCGGCCGAGGAGGGCGGTACCTGGTCCGCGGACGTCCCCGGCGCAGCACCCGGCGACGAGTACCGCTTCCTCATCGACACGGGCACGGAGCGGCTGTCGCGCATCGATCCGCGGGCACGCCGACTCACGACCTCGGTGGGCAACGCGATCGTGTACGACGCGGCTGCGTTCGACTGGGGCGACCAGCACTTCGACCCGCCGCACTGGGACGACCTGGTCATCTACGAGCTCCACGTGGGCACGTTCAGCCCGGGCATGCATGGTCGGCCGGGCACGCTCGATGGGGTCCGCCGCCGCCTGCCGTACCTGCGGGAGCTGGGCGTCGGTGCGATCCAGCTGATGCCGCCGTTCGAGTTCGCGGGTGACCGCTCGTGGGGCTACAACCCGGCGTTCCCGTTCGCGGTCGAGAGCACCTATGGCGGTCCGGACGAGCTGAAGGCGCTCGTGAAGGCTGCCCACGAGCACGGCATCGCGGTCCTGCTCGATGTCGTCTACAACCATCTCGGTCCATCGGACCTCGACCTCTGGCAGTTCGATGGCTGGTCCGAGGGCGACCAGGGCGGCATCTACTTCTACCAGGACGAGCGCTCGTCCACGCCCTGGGGGGACACGCGTCCCGACTATGGCCGTGCGGAGGTCCGGGCGTTCCTGCGTGACAACGCCATCCAGTGGCTCGATGAGTTCCGGGTGGATGGTCTTCGCTGGGACGCGACCGCCTACATCTCGAGCATCACGGGTGGCGGGCGGACGGCCACCGATGCCATCCCCGATGGCTGGCAGCTCATGGCCGACATCAATGCCGAGATCGCCGAGCGCTTCCCGGGTCGCCTGACCATCGCCGAGGATCTGCGCGCGGACGTGCTGGTGACCACGTCTCCCGCGGCTGGCGGTGCAGGCTTCGGGGCGCAGTGGGATGGCGGGTTCGTGCACGCCGTGCGCGGGATCCTGACCGCGGTATCGGACGAGGAGCGGGATGTCGCATCGCTCGTGCCCATCCTGGCGCCCGACCCGACGATCGCCCTCGAGCGGGTGATCTACACCGAGTCCCACGACGAGGACGCCAACGGCTCCGCGCGCGTGCCCGAGGAGATCTGGCCGGGCTACGCGGACAGCTGGCCGTCGCGCAAACGGGCCACGCTGGGTGCCGCGATCGTGCTCACCTCGCCCGGCATCCCGATGCTGTTCCAGGGCCAGGAGCTCATCGAGGGCTCGTGGTTCAGCGACGAGGACCCGGTCGACTGGTCGCTCCGACGCACACACGCTGGTCTGCTGCGGCTCCACGCGGACCTGATCGGGCTTCGACGCAACCAGTCAGGTGTCACGGCCGGACTGCGCGGACGCACGGCGACGGTCCATCACGTGGACCTCGACGCGAAGGTGTTGGCGTGGCATCGCTGGGAGTCGGGCGGGCCGCGTGACGACGTGATCGTGGTGGCCAGCTTCGCGACGGAGCCACGCACGGGGCTGCGCATCGGTGTCCCTCGGGCGGGTCGCTGGCGGGTGCGCTTCAACGCCGACTGGGACGGCTATGACCCCGAGTTCCAGACGATCGATGCGCTCGACGTCGACAGCGAGCCCGTCGCCTGGGATGGCATGGCGCAGCGCATCGTCCTCGACCTCGGGCCATACAGCGTGCTGGTGCTCTCCCAGGACGACTGATGGGACGCATGATGTAGTACGCGATCGGGACCGATGTCCCATCTGCCCCATGTGCGGAGCGTGCTAGTATCGGGTCTGGCCGAACCTCCTTCGGGAGGACGGGGGACCCACCCTCATTGGGGCGAATCGCGGGCAGTCCGCGAGGGCTAGTTTCCGTACAGCCCAGCCCGACAGCTGACCTCGCAGGCCCAAGACGGACTCGTGTCGAGGTTCGTGGTGGGCATCATCGGGTCGGCAACGGCCCTTCCGGGATCGCAGGCGCTGCGGCGCAACGTGCTGCTCGATCTCATCTCCCTGGTCGGCGTGGGCATCACGGCGTCCGTGGTCCTGTCGCTGCTGCCCGGGGTCGCCCGTCACGCAGGGCTGGACCCGGTCGGCATCGCGCTGCTCGCGGCCGCACCCTTCATGGCCAACCTGCTCGGCCTGTTCGCGGGTCGGTTCGGTCCCCGGACGCCGCGTGGCATGACCATCTTCCGGGCCACCGGCGCGCTCCTGCTCGTGGGCATGTTCCTGATGCCCATCCCGGTCGTGATGGCGGCCCTCGCCACGGGCTACTGGATCTCGCTCGCCTTCTCCAGCCCGCTCCAGCAGCGGATGTGGGGCGCCATGTACCCGACGTCCGAGCGCGGTCGACTCATCGGCATCGTGAGCACGGGCAAGGCGGCAGCCGCGGGTGCCGCGGTGCTCGTCGGTGGCATCCTCGCCGACCAGGTCGGGGGCATGCTCGTGGTCGCCTTCGCGGGCGCCGTGGGCGCGGTGCTCGCGCTGTCATCGAAGCGCATCGAGGTGCCGCTCGAGGAGGATGCGCCACGACCCTCCGCTCGCGAGTCGTGGGCGGTCTTCCGGAGCCGACCGGTGCTGCGCCAGGTCGCTGCGGCGCAGGCGTTCTACGGCGGCGGTCTCATCGCCGCGGGTCCGCTGTACGCGCTCGTCCAGGTCGACCGGCTCCAGCTGTCGATGGCGGAGATCGGCCTGCTGGGCATCCTGGGCGCCGTGGCCACGACCCTCTCGTGTGTCTTCTGGGGCTCCATGGCCGACCGCCGCGGCTCCATCCCCATCATGCGCATCGGCAGCGCCATGGGTCTCGTGTCCATCGTCATCTACACCTTCGCGCCGGCCGTCGGGTTCCTGATGGCTGCCTCGATCATCGTGGGCATCGCCAATGCCGCCACGGACATGGGCCTGGTCTCGGTCATCGCCGAGGAGGTGCCCCAGGAGGACCGGGCCGCGGCGGTGTCCGGGCTCAACGCGCTGACCGGTGCGCGCGGCATGTTCGCGCCGTTCGTGGCCAGCATCGCGGTCCAGAGCGGGATCCTCAGCCTGACCGGTGCGCTCGTGCTGTGCGCAGCCGCGACCGGCATCGGTGCCCTCATGTACATCCGACTCAGCCAGGCGGGCGTGCCGCGGCCGTGGAGCGAGCTGGTCCCGGCACCGTTCCTCTCGCTGGGCATCGGTCGGGGCGTCCGGCGCGCTCGCGCCCTCGTCGCAGGCGTCGTCACGAGCCTGTAGTCTCGAACCGCCTGCCCACGGCCGGACGCCCGGGCATCGCCACCGACCCCGCAGCCGGCGGGGTCATCCCGAGGAGGTGACATGCCGGGAGGCAGCCCGTCCATCGAGCGCCTGCCCGGACGAGGGCCCATCGTCGGCGCCTTCCTGCTCCACGCGTTGGTCACGACCAGCATCGGGGCACGGATGCCGGCCATCCGCGACCAGACCGGCCTCGATGCGCCGGCCCTCGGTGTCGCCCTCGGCGCCTATGCGCTGAGCCTGCTCATCGGCACGCGTGTCGGTGGTCGGGCCGTCACCCGCTTCGGGGACAGCCAGGTCCTGCGCATCGGGATCCCCGTCCTGTGCCTGTCGGTGATCCCCGTCGGTCTCGCGGATGGGTTCTGGGCGCTCACCCTGCCACTCATCTGGCTGGGGCTGCTGAGCGGCGCCATGGATGTCGCCATGAACTCGTACGGTGTCGGGCTCGAGCAGCGCATGGCCCGTCCGATCCTGTCGGGTCTGCACGGTGCGTGGAGCGGCGGCTTCCTCATCTCCGCAGCGCTCGGCTTCCTGGCGGTGTCGGCCGCCGTGGGGCCCGGCGGCCACCTGGCCGCGGTGGGGCTCGCCGGTGCCGTCGCAGCGCCGCTGGTGCTGGCCCGCCTGGTACCGCTGGCTCCCATGCCCGGGGTCGCCGCGGGGACCGAGCGCGTGGACTGGCGGGTGATGCTCCTGCCCACGCTCATGCTCGGGCTCATCGGCTTCGGCTCGTTCGTCGCCGAGGGTGCGGTCATGGACTGGGGACAGATCTACCTGACGGACGTGGGCGGTGCCGCCGTGGAGGTCGCGACCATCGCGTATCTCGCGAACGCGGTCGGCATGTTCGTGTCCCGGCTCGTGGGTGACCGGCTGGTGCTCATCACGGGACCCGTGCGACTGGTGCAGGTCTCCGGTCTTGCGCTGGGTGTCGGCCTGATGCTCATCATCCTGTTCCCGGAGCCGGAGATCGGCTTCGTGGTCTACCTGGTGATGGGCTTCGCGGCCGGTCCCGCGTTCCCCACCGCGCTCAGCGCAGCGGGTGCCCAGCGCGGGTCTGCCACGATCGTGGGCTGGGTGGTGACCATGGCCTACCTGGGATCGGTCGTGGGACCCATGGTCATCGGCCTCGCGGCGGGCTCCGTGGGACTCCAGGCGGCGTTCATCATCCCGATGCTCATGGGCTACCTGATGGTGCTGCTGGCACCCCAGGTCCGCGATGCGGCGCGCAGCCGACGACCGGCCACGACATCGGCAGCGGAGCTGCCCCCGCTGTAGGGCCTGACGCGAGGCGATCGCCTCCGGGCCCGGTCGCCGCGGTCAGTCGTCCCGTTCGCGGTCCTTCGCGCGGACCACCATGACGGGCACGGACGAGCGTCGGATCACATCGTCCGAGACGCTCCCCAGGAGCATCCGGCCCACGCCGGTCCGGCCGCTGCTGCCGATGACGATGATGTCCGCCCCCTCGGACGTGGCCGCGGCCAGGATCGCGTCCGCGGGCTCGCCCTCCCAGACCAGCGGCAGCGCCTCCAGCCCCCATTCCACGGCGTGGTCGACCACGTCGTTGGTCAGATCGCTCGCCTGGACGACGTCCTCGTCGTCCTCGCGTGAGGGAGGGTCGTCATCCCCCGTCGCATCCGTCTCGTCCTCGTCCTCGTCCGAGGAGCCCTCCGGGACCACCGACAGCACCAGGAGTCGTCCGTTCGTGTCATGCGCCAGATCCAGGGCCGCCTCCACGGCGGCGTCGCTGTCGTCGCTGCCGTCCGTGGCCACCAGGATCGTGCCGAAGCGTGCCATCCCTGCCTCTCTCCTCCCATCCGGGCTGCCGGGCGGGAAGGCCCACCATCCTGCCACGCCACGGCCCGCTCGTCCGGAGTGTCGGATGCTGCGCGGCAGACTACCATCGCGCTGCGGGCGGGCTGCTCCCCGGACACCGGGATGGCTCGCCGGAGACGTGCCGTCGATCGTGCTGGGAGACCATCCGGAACGTGCCCGAGCTGCCGCTCTCCCGACCCAGGCTGCCGCGACCGGTCCGGTTGCGGTCGACGCGTGCCCCTGCCCAGCAGCCGGTGAGCCCGGTCGCGCGGCGCGACGAGATCGAGGGGGAGGGGCTCCGCTGGATCCACATCCCGCGGCCCGCGAGCGCGGACGGCGAGTGGCTCCAGGCGACCTTCGGGTTCCATGCCCTGGACCTCGAGGACGTGTTCTCGCGGAACCAGCGACCCAAGCTCGATCGCTACGACGACTACCTGTTCCTGGTGATGCAGTTCCCGGTCTACGAGAAGACGCGTCAGCGGATGGTCTCGGTGGAGCTCGACCTGTTCGTGGGCCAGGGCTACCTGGTCACGCTGCCGAGCGCCGAGCTGCCGCCCCTCGAGGCGCTGTTCGAGCGGGTGACCGATCGCGAGGAGCTGCGCACCCAGCTGTTCTCGAAGGGCGCCGGCTACGTCCTGTACCGCGTCGTGGATGCGTGCGTGGACGCATCGTTCCCGATGCTCCGCAAGATGGGCCTCAAGCTGGACCAGCTGGAAGACGACATCCTCGAGGAGCAGCGGACGGCCGAGATCGTCCGCGACATCAACGACCTGAAGCAGGAGATCATCACGTTCCGGCGCATCGTGCGACCACAGCGGGCAGTGCTGGGCGATCTGGAGAAGACGAAGCAGCGCTATCTCGCCGAGGACATGGAGATCTACTTCGATGACATCTCCGACGCGGCCGAGCGCATCTGGGACATCCTCGAGAACCACAAGGAGGTCATCGAGTCGCTGGAGGCGACGAACGAATCGGTGCTGTCCCACCGTCTGAACGACGCCATCAAGGTGCTGAACGCGGTCACGGTGCTGATGCTGCCCGCGACGCTCATCGCCAGCATCTACGGCATGAACGTGCTGCTGCCGGTGGTGGGCGGCGATCCGGACGATCCGGCGAACTTCTGGATCCTGTCGCTCATCATGCTGGCGACGATCGTGGGGACGCTGGGGTTCCTGCGGCGGCGCGGCTGGCTGTGAGGGACGGGAGGTCGGTCGAGGAGCACGAGGAGCGGACCGGGGAGATGGCGGCGATGCGACCGCTCGGACGACGCGCGGTCCTCCAGGCGGGCCTGGGCGCCCTGGTGGCAGGGCTGGCACACGGGACGCGTGCCTTCGCGCAGTCCTCTGGTGCGGGCCCCAGCGCGACACCGGACCGGACGACGTCGGTCACCGCCGGGCCGGAGGAGCCGGCGTTGGCGAGCGCGGCACCCACGCCGCGGCCACAGCCCGGCGAGTTGCGGCTGCTGACCGCGCCCGACCACTGGGACCCGGGCGTCATCGTGGCCATCGCCGCGGAGCACGGCATCGCGGTCCGTGTCACGCCCCTCGTGGACGATGCGGCCGCGCATGCCGCGGTCGTGGACGGGAGCGTCACCCCCGACCTGGTGACCGCGGATGGTGGCTGGGTCACCCGCTACCGTCTCGAGGACCGCGTGGCACCACTCGACCTGGGCACCTCGCACGTGGTCGAGGAGCTGTTCCCGGTCGCCCGGACGATGGATCTCGTGGCCGGCCCGGATGGGCTCATGGGCTTCCCGTGGAGCTGGTCGCCGCTCCAGGTGGTCTATGACCCGAGTCGGGTCGCTCGATCCCCCGCCTCGTGGGACGTCCTCCTGGAGCCACGTCATCGGCGGAGCGTGGTGGTGGAGGCACAGCGCCTCGACCTCGTGCTGTGCGCCGCTCGCGCGGTGGGTGCCCGTGACCCGCTCGCCATGACCGATGCGGAGCTCGACCGGGCCACGGAGTGGCTGACGCGATTGGCGCCCAACGTGCGCCGGGTGGTCCGGCAGCGCAGCGACGCCATCCGCCTCCTGGCCACGGGCGAGTGCGCGCTCGCCATCTCCGCCCTCGGCGCCCCGGACCTGGTCCGTGATGCGGCCGGCCCGGAGCTGGTCGCGTTCGTGCCCAAGGAGGGCACCATCGGCTCGATCGAGGTGGAGGTGCTGCTGCGGGACGCCCCGAACGCGGCACGCGTGCCGGCCTGGCTGGAGATGGCCACCGCGCCCGAGGTGGCCGCCGAGTCGTTCCTGCGCGACGGTCGGCCGCTGTTCAACGAACGGGCCCTGCGGCTGCTCATGGATACCGGTCATGGCGATCGGGCACGACGCTACCTGTACGACCGACCCGAGATCGCGCTCTCGATGACGCTGACCGGCCCGGGCATCCGCCCGGATGACTACCTGGCCGCCTACCGCACGGCGTTCGCCGAGGTGCCCGGCGCCTGACCGGTGTGCCGGCGCCCGACCGGTGTGCCCGGCGTCCGGCTGGGATGGCCCGTTCGGTGCATATCCATGGGACCACGTCTCGGGTACCCTGTGCAGCGCGCCGCTCACCCCAGGCGGCCGGCCGGCAGCGGGAGGACGTCACGCGCACCTGTCGAGGGTAGGTGCTCAGCGGGTGGGCCCGCACGTGCGAGATGCCGGAGGGCACGGGGAGATCGATGGAAGGAGTCCCGTTGGACCGACGAGTGCTCATGACGGCGACCGTGGTCGCGCTGTCGCTGGTCACCGTGATGCCCGGGGCGACGCTCGCCGCGTCCCCCGAGCGCTTCGAGCGGATCCGCGTGGACCGGCGGGCCCCGGGCGTCCGTGACGCCCTCGCGACCCTGCGCGGCACCCGCACGATCGAGGTCGCCGTCCAGCTCACGGGCCAGCCCGTGGGCGTCCAGCGCGGCGTGCGCGCGGAGGCGGGCACGCCCATGTCCCCGGCCGCGGTCCGCAGCGCCCGGCAGAGCCTGGTCACGAAGCAGCGCGCTACGGCTGCCCGGCTGCGCGCGCTCGGTGCGAACGTCCAGGCGTCGTACACGGACGTGTTCAATGGTTTCCGTGTGCGCGTGCGCGCGAACCGCGTGCCACGCATCGAGCGGCTGCCGAACGTCAAGGCCGTCCTCGCGGTGCCCCGGCACGTGCCCAGCAACGCCACGACGGTGCCCTACATCGGCGCTGACCGGACCTGGGGCCAGACCGGCCGGACGGGCAAGGGCGTCAAGATCGCCATCATCGACAGCGGCATCAACTACTACCACGCCACGTTCGCCGGCAAGGGCTCCGCCGCGTGGCAGGCGGACAACGGCAGGACGATCTCCGCGAGCACGTTCCCGACATCCAAGGTCGTGGGCGGCTGGGACTTCGTGGGTGACGCCTATGACGCCTATACGAACCTCACGCCCAAGCCAGATCCGGATCCGCTCGACTGCAAGGCGAAGGACGCCGAGACGGTCCAGCACGGCACCCATGTGGCAGCCACCGCGGCAGGCTTCGGGGTCCGGGCCGATGGCACCGCCTACAAGGGCTCGTATGGCTCCGCCACGCTCGACAAGGTGGACTTCCGGGTGGGCCCCGGCGTGGCGCCGGAGGCGAAGCTGCTCGCGTATCGCGTGTTCGGCTGCGCGGGCGGCACGTATCTCGTGGTGGACGCCATCGAGCGGGCCGTCCGGGATGGCGCGGACATCATCAACATGTCGCTCGGCTCCGACTTCGGTGACCCGGGCACGCTCGATGCGGTGGCCACGGACAACGCCGTGCGGGCGGGTGTCACGGTCGTCGCGTCCTCCGGCAACGCGGGTTCGTCCGCGTACATGACGGGCAGCCCTGCCTCGGCGACGCGGGCCATCTCGGTCGCTGCCATGGACGCGGTCGCGAGCTTCCCGGGTGCCAGGCTGGACATGGCCACCGGCTCGGACATCCAGGCCATCAACGCCAACGGCGGGCCGTTGCCCGCGAACGGCAGGCTCAAGGTGTTCCGGGACAACCCGAGCACGTCGGTCGACCCACTGACGGGCAAGGGTGACGAGAGCCTCGGCTGCTTCCCCCAGGACTACTCGTACAACGGTTTCCAGGCGGGCCAGATCGCGGTCGTGGGTCGGGGCATCTGTGCGCGCACCGACCGTGCCGTCCAGGGCCAGAAGCGTGGCGCAGCGGCCGTGATCATGATCAACACGGACAACTCGCTGCCGCCCTACGAGAACGCGATCCCGGGCGTGAGCATCCCGTTCATCGGGGTCCGTTCCAGCGCCCGATCACGGCTGAACACGGACCGCAACAAGGTCATCACCATCAGGAAGGCCGGCACCATCGCCAACGAGGGGTATCGCGGCGCGGCGGACTTCACGTCCGCGGGGCCTCGACGCGGCGACTCGGCGATCAAGCCGGACGTCGCGGCACCCGGCGTGTCGGTGTTCTCCGCGGACGGCGGGACGGCGCGGGGCGGCAAGGTGCTCTCGGGCACCTCGATGGCCTCGCCGGCGGTCGCCGGTGTCGCGGCGCTCGTCAAGCAGGCGCATCCCAACTGGGCGCCCCGGGACATCAAGGCGGCCATCGTGGGCACCGCTGCGAGCGGCAGGGTCGCTCCGTATGACGTGCGGGTCTCCGGCGCCGGTGTCGTCCAGCCCCGTCGGGCCGTGGACACCAAGGTGTTCGCCTACACCGAGCCCGGCGCGTCGAGCCTCTCGTTCGGAGCGCAGGCGGCCCGGAAGCGCGCCGGCTCCTCAAAGGCGTTCTCGCGAACGCTGGCCATCACGCTGCGGAACACCTCATCGAAGGCCGTCCGCTATGACCTCTCGAACCGGTTCGCGGGCAAGACACGCAACGTCAAGGTCGCCATCAGCCCGCGGTCGGTCACGGTACCGGCGAAGGGCCGCATCCGCGTCAACGTGACCGTGTCGCTCGCCGCGAGCGCCGTCGCGAGCCTGCCGGCCGCGGCAGCCAACCATGAGCCTCGCCTGGCCGTGGACGCGGTGGGTGCGCTGTACACGCCGCTCACCACGGTAGCCGGTGCGATCGTGGCCACGCCGCGCACCAGCGGCGCTGGCATCTATCCCCTGCGCGTGCCGTGGCTCGTCGCGCCGCAGGGCCGCTCCGACATCCGCAAGGTGGACGGCTCACAGACCAAGTACGCCAAGAGTGGCGTCAACCGCACCGCGAACGTCAAGTTCCGGAACCGCGGCCTGCACAAGGGCATCGTCGATGTCTTCGCGTGGGGCCTCCAGGATGGTCGGGACGGCATCGGCGACATCGACCTGCGGGCCGCAGGCGTGGCGTCGGTGCCTGCCGAGGTCTGCACGGGCACGCCCGACAGCTCGGACCGCTGCCTCATCTTCGCCATCAACACGTGGAGCGGCTGGTCGAACGCCGCCGCCAACCTCTATCAGGTCGCCATCGACGTCGACTCCGACCCCGATCCCGACTACGTCATCCTCGTCATCGACGACGGGGTGGCCTTCACCGGCGTCGCGAACGGCATCGTCGATGCGCTCATCCTCGACTACGACACGTTCGACCTCATCGACGGGTTCTTCGCGGTCGCGCCGGCCAACGGCAGCACCATGTTGGTGCCCGCCCTGGCGAGCGACTTCGGGCTCAGGAAGAACGGACGGACGCACTTCGACTACGTCGTGGATGCCGTGACCGAGGGCGACACCGTCGCCTTCGACGAGATGACGACCGGCAACGCCGCCGCGGGCGCGAGCGACTGGGCCCGCTTCGATGCCTGGAAGCACCCCATCTCGAACGGCTTCTTCAAGCCGCTCAAGGCCGACAAGGTCGCCACCGTGCCCCTCAAGGTGAACGCCGATACCTATCGGCCGAACCGTGGCCACAAGGGCTGGCTGGTGGTGACACTGGACGACGCGAACGGTGCTGCACAGGCTGACATGCTGCCCGTCGGCACGCTACCCTAGCAGCCCCTGTACTCCGCCTACCCAGGGGAGGAGGCACGAAGGCCCCCGGTGTGTCCGGGGGCCTTCGCGTACCCGGCGCCCGCGCCCGGGACGGCCCATGCGGGCGTTGCACCCTGTGCTCCTTGGCTCACGTGCAGGGGCACGCTCGCCGCGGATGCTCGGGTGCGCCTTCGCCTGGACCGTCCGGGGCGCGGGCGCGGCCGCGGGCGGGGGCCCCGTGGGGCGGCGCTGGGTCGCGCGCCTCGATGACGCTCGACATCGGGACGGGTCAGTCGAAGAGGGTGCCCTGACCCTCGGTGTCGGCCTGCGCAGCCCGACGACGACCGGTGCCCGCGCCGGTCGATCGTGCTGGCTCCTCGGCCGCGGGCCGGTCGCCCGCTCCGGCATCGTCCGCGTCGCCTTCGGCCAGTGCCTCGATCAGCTCCGGCCCGTCGTTGCGCACATCGTTGACACGCGTGGACACCGCGTGCATCTCGAGCACGCCGTCGGGCGCCGGCCGCAGGAACGACAGCAACAGCCCCTGGTCCTGGACCTCCGGGTCGAGCCAGGCCGCCCAGGCGTCCTGCGGCAGGAGCACCGGCATCCGATCGTGGAGCGTCGCGAGGTCGTCGTTCGCATCGGTCGTGATGACGGTCGTGGATGGCACCCAGACCCCGCTGACCGGGTCCTTCCAGACCGACCACAGACCCGCCAGGGCCAGCACGGCATCATCCGTGTCGGGCGCCAGGTACCACGGCTGCCGTCGCTTGCCACCGGTCCGCTGCCACTCGTAGAAGCCGTCCGCCGGGATGATGCAGCGACGCTTCCGGAACGAGGTCCGGAACGTGGGGCTCTCCGCGATCCCCTCGGCCCGCGCGTTGATGTTGCGAGCGCCCTCCTTGACCGCCTTGGCCCAGGGCGGCACGAGACCCCAGCGATGTCGCTCCACCGCGCGACCGTCATCGCGCTGGAGGACGACCGTGACCGGGTCGGTCGGCGCCACGTTCCAGGATGGCTCGAAGGGCGCATCGCCGGCGTCGCGGACCTCCGCGTCGAAGATGCGTGCCACCTCGTCCGGCGAGGTCTGCTGGGTCATGCGGCCACACATGCGTGCATGGTGCACCCATCGCTGTGCGCGGGTCGTCCGGCCGCGCATCGCGACCCATCAGCGTGCGCGGATCGCCTGCGCCGCGCGTCGGATCGGCGCACACTCCTGCATCGTGAGCCCCACCGATCCCACCGAGCACGTCGCCACCGAGCCCGGGCAGGCACGCCAACGGCCGTTCGGCGTGCTCGTGGTCGCCCTCATCCAGGTCGGCACGGTCGCGATGCTGCTGGTCGGTGCGCTGTCCGCCTGGGTGCTGCCATGGGAAGGCACCTTCACGACGTATCTCGCCGACCACGGCTGGGCGCGCGCGGTGATCCTCCTGGTGGGTGCTGCCGTGATGATCGCGGTCATCGGCATGTGGCGCCTGCGCTACTGGGGCTGGGCACTCATGGTGGCGCTCGTGGGTGTGTCGCTGGTGCTGGACCTGACGACGTGGTGGCGGGCACCGGGTGAGGTCGGCCTGGCGTTGTACGCCCGACTCGCGCTCGATGTGGTGAGCGCCTTCTATCTCAACACCCGAGCCGTCCAGGACGCGTTCCGTCGCGAGCCACTCCATCCCCCGGAGCCCATCGCGGGGACCAGGTCGGCAGGCCGGATCGAGCCATGACCAGGTCTTCGCGCACCAGGCCCAGGGACGCCGTCGAGACGGAGACGACCGTGGACCCGCCCACGGACCCCGGCGGGACGGCGCCGATGGTGGACCCGCCCACGAACGCCCGGGCGGACGGTCGCCCGGTGGTATCCGAGACGGAGCCGATTCCGGACCCGGCCACCGACCTCGCGCTCCTGCGCCGGTTCGAGCCGGTCGTCCGATACACCCGTGGTGAGCAGTTCTTCCCGGCGCCCGTGGACGGCTATCTCGCCCGCTCGGACCTCCTGGTGGGACGCTCGGAGCGGGACCGACGGGTGCTCCTGCCGCTCGGCGATGTCTCCACCGACGTGCTGGACGACCATGCCGCGCCGCCCGGCGAGAACCTCTACCTGCGGCTCGTCCAGGACCCCTTCGACAGCCTCGAGCTCGCGCGCTGGCAGATGCGTCGGGAGCGGGACCGGTTCAAGGCGCCCGGCCGGCTGGCTCGTGTGGGCCTGTTCGCGCGCCTCGTGGATGCCGGCTTCACGGTCTCGCTGCTGCTCCGTGGGACGGTGCCCGGTGGCACGGCCGCTGCCGCCCAGGTCAAGTACGCCGAGTCCGTGCGTCACGACCCACGCGTCCTGTACCACGCACGCGCCGTGCGGCGGAACGGCTGGATCGTGCTGCACTACCTGTTCTTCTACTTCATGAACGACTACCGCTCGACCTTCGGTGGCGCGAACGACCACGAGGCCGACTGGGAGCAGGTGTTCGTCTATCTCGACGACGCGCCGGATGGTCCGCGACCGGTCTGGATCGCGGCAGCCGCCCACGACTACACGGGCGACGACCTGCGACGACGCTGGGACGACCCGGACCTGGTGCTCCAGGGCGAGCACCCCGTGATCTTCGCCGGCGGCGGGTCGCACGCGTCCTACTTCGAGCAGGGGGAATACCTCACGCAGCTGCCGCTGCCGTTCGCGCGAGGCGCGCGGGGTGCGCTCGATGCGCTCCGGACCTTCTGGCGCGACACCCTCAACCAGCCCGATCCGGGCGACCTGGCACAGCGCATCGAAGGTGCGCTCAGCGTCCCCTTCATCGACTATGCGCGCGGCGACGGGAAGGTCGTGGGCCCGGACGGCGACCTCGCCTGGGACGTGCAGCTCATCGATGACGACGTGCCGTGGGTGGACGGATACCGTGGCCTGTTCGGTCTCGACACGTTCGACCGGTTCGCGGGCGAGCGCGCCCCCGCGGGACCCAAGTACACCCGTGCCGGCACCGTCCGCCAGTCATGGAACGACCCGCTCGGCTTCGCCGGCCTGGACAAGGTGGCGCCGCCCTCACGCCAGCCGGATCATCTCCAGGCACGCATCGCCGGGCTCGTCGATGAGCTGGCGGCGACCGACACCGCGATCACCGACCTCACGCAGCGGTTGCCGGGCATCGAGCTGGAGGTGCGTGCCCTCGGCGTCGATGGTGCCTTCGCGCGACAGCATGAGGAGCGCGCGACCGAGCTGGCTTCGACCGAGCGCGAGCTGGCCGCGTCACGCGCCCACCGCGCGGACGTGTCGGACGCCATCGGGGCATCCCGCCGCGAGCTGGCGCGACTCGAGGCCGGGGACGCGGGCGACCCACAGGCACATCTCCACCACGTCATGCGGCCGGTGCCTCCCGAACACACCCGCTACGGCATCCTCGTGGAGCTGTGGTCGGCGGTGAGCGTCAGCATCATGCTGCTCCTCATCGTCGGGCTCATCTGGTTCGATCTCATGCCCTGGTGGGGCGCGCTGCTCATCGGCGTGCTCGGCTACGCCCTCATCGAGGCCGCGCTCCGTCGCCGGTTCACGCAGTTCGTCCTGCGCGGAACGCTCCTGTTGGCCATCTTCGGGGCGGCCGTGCTGGTCTGGGAGTTCCGGCTCGAGGCGGTGCTCGTGGGCATCGTCGGCGTGGCCGTGCTCATCTTCTCGGACAACGTCCGCGAGGTGATCCGCCGCTGACGGGGCCGCCGGTATGCCCCGGCGCCCCGGATCCGACTCGCCCATATACTCGCGACAGGGTGTGGCCCCACTGGTCTCGACCGGTGGCGCGTCACACGACCTGCCCGAGGTCACACACGGGGCGTCGTCCCCGGCCACATACGGAGGCAACATGGCAGATCTGGTCGTCATCGGTTACCCGGACAAGGCCACGGCCGAGTCCGCGCTGGGCAAGCTGGGCGAGCTCCAGCGGGGCCTCGTGGTCCAGCTGGCAGGTGCCAGCATCATCACGCGTGATGCGGAGGGCAAGCTCCACAACGAGACCCCGACCGGCGCGACCGGCGCGGGCGCTGCGAGCGGCGCGCTGTGGGGCACCCTCATCGGCCTGCTGTTCTTCGTGCCCTTCGCGGGCCTGCTCATCGGCGGCATCTTCGGCGCGGTGTTCGGCAAGCTCGGCTCGCTGGGCATCAAGGAGGAGTGGCGCCAGCAGGTCCAGGACGTGGTCCAGCCCGGCCAGGCCGCGCTCGCGTTCATGGTCATCAAGGCCACCCCGGACAAGACCCTCGAGGCGCTCGCCCCGTTCGGCGGCCAGGTCCTCAAGACCAGCCTCTCGAACGAGGTCGAGGAGGAGATCCAGAAGGCGCTCGACGCACAGGGCAACACGCCCGCCTGACGCCCGACGATCGACGCCCGGGAGGGTCTGACCCTCTCGGGCGTTTCGCATCCTCCGAGGAGAGGAGCCGAACGCCATGAGCACGTCACCATCGGTCTCAGCCGAGGCTCCCGAGGCCCCCGAGCCCGGCGACCACCCGGTCCGGCGGCTGCTGAGCCTGTCACGGCTGCTCATCCTGCTCTCGGTGGTCGGATCCTTCGTCGCCTCTGCGACGCTCATGATCTATGGCGTGCTGCGCGCCATCGGCATCATCTACGACCTGGTCGCGTCGGTCGGCAGCGGCGTCCTGCGGGAGGACGCATACGGCAAGATGCTCATCGCCGACACCATCGCGCTCATCGACATGTTCCTGCTGGGCACGGTGCTGTTCATCGTGGCGGCCGGGCAGTACCAGCTGTTCATCGATCCTCGCGCCCAGCTCCCCACATGGCTGCGCATCCGCTCGCTGGATGACCTCAAGTCGCTGCTGACGGGTGTCATCATCGTGGCGCTCCTGGTGACGTTCCTGGGCGCGGCCGTGTCGTGGAAGGGCGGCGCGGACATCCTGGCCCTGGGTCTTGCCATCGCCGGGGTGGTCATCGCCGCGAACATCTCGATGCGCAACTTCGGACACCACGGGCCGTCGAACCTGACCGACGAGCTCCACCCCTGACCTCGTCCCGACGGGCGCCCATGCCCGATACCGCGCCATCCGGAGCCGCCCTCGCATGACCGCGCGTGTCTTCCGCCGGTCCAGCCGCTCATCGCCACCCGTGGCGGTCCGCGCGTCGGGTGCCACGATCGTGGATGCGGATGGCCGTGCCTACCTGGATGCGGCGGGCGGGGCGATCGTGGTCAACGTGGGCCATGGCCGCGACTCGGTCGCGCGGGTGATGGCGGAGCAGGTGGGTCGGGTCGCCTACGCCCACGGCTCGGTGTTCACGAGCGAGCCCCTGGAGGCATGGGCGGCCGCGCTCGGTCCACATCTGCCCATGGATGACGCGGCGATCTACCCGGTCTCGGGTGGCTCGGAAGCGATCGAGACCGCGCTCAAGATGGCACGCGCGTATCACGCGACACGCGGTGAGACGGACCGCTGGATCGTCATCGGGCGCTGGGGCTCGTATCACGGCAACACCCTGGGCGCGCTGGATGTCTCCGGGCGTCGCCCGCTCCGCCGTCCCTACGAGGCATGGCTGGGCCGGTTCCGCCATGTGAGCGCCGCGTACCCATATCGTGCCGGCGATCCGGGGGCGATGGCGCTCGGCACGGCCGAGGATGCCGCCACGGAGCTGGAGCGGGTGCTGAACGCCGCCGGGCCGAACACCGTCGCCGCGTTCGTGGCGGAGCCGATCGTGGGTGCCACGCTCGCCGCCGCGGAGCCGCCCGAGGGCTACTGGGCGGCGATCAGCGCGGTCCTGCGCCGTCACGGCGTGCTGCTCATCGCGGACGAGGTGATGACCGGCTTCGGACGTACCGGCACGTGGTTCGGCGTCGACCACTGGGACGTCCGACCGGACCTGCTGGTCGCCGCCAAGGGGGCATCGTCGGGGTACTGGCCGTTCGGGTTCGTGGCGGCCGCGGGCCATGTCGCGAACGTGCTGGATGCACCTGGCTCGTTCGTGCACGGGTTCACGTACAGCCACCATCCGGTGGGTGCCGCGGTCGCGGGCGAGGTGCTGCGCATCCTCGAGGAGGAGGACCTGGTGACGGCGAGTGCTCGGCGGGGTGCGTTCCTGCGGCAGCTGCTGGAAGCACGGCTGGGCGACCACCCGCACGTGGGACAGATCCGCGGCCGGGGGCTGCTCCAGGGCATCGAGCTGGTCGCGGACCGGGAGCTCCGGACGCCCTTCCCGCGCGCGGCGAAGGTCACCGAACGCGTCGTGGCGGCCGCTCGCGAGGCGGGCGTGCTGGTCTACTCCGGCACGGGCAACGCCAACGGCACGGACGGCGACCAGGTCCTCCTGGGTCCGCCCTTCGTGGTCACGGATGCGGAGCTGGAGCGCATCGCGGAGGTCGTGGCCGACGCCATCCGCGCAGGGACGGCCGAGGGCGCCGGGCTGGACCGCCGGGCCTGATCCTCAGCCGTCGAACGGATCGAGGAGTGGCACGCCGGCGGCCTCGAAGTCCCGGACGTTCCGCGTGACGACCGTCAGCCCCGCGACCAGCGCCGTCGTTGCGATGAGACTGTCCTTGACGGACATCGGACGACCAGCGGCGCGCAGGTCCGCGAGCAGACGCGCCCAGCGCAGGCCGGACGTGTCATCCCAGTCGATGCAGGTGATGCGCGCCACACCCGCGTCGAACCAGGCCTCCAGCCGCTGTCGACGGCGCCCCGGTGGCAGGCACAGGATGCCGTAGTGCAGCTCGCCGATGATGAACGGATCGACCGCCAGGTCCGCCTCGTGTGCTCGAAGCCACCGGACCACGGACGGGCTGGGCTCCGGCCTGGTGGGTTCGGACAGGACGTTCGCGTCGACCAGGAACCTCACAGCGTATCGGTCGACTCCGACTCGATGGGAAGGAACCAGTCCTGCTCCGGGCATCCCAGGAGCCAGTCCACGAGGCCTTCGTTGGGCGCGCGTTCCACCATGACGAGCCGATACTCGCCGGCATCGAGCCGCTCGACCTCGAACGTCTGGCCCGGCTCGATGCGATCCTGCCGACGCAGCTCGGCCGGCAGCACGATCTGACCCTTCGTGGAGATGACGGTCCGCATGAGCCGTAAGATAGCATCTTACGGCCCGGGATCGCGATGGCGGCCCGAGACCCTACCGCAGCGCGGGCACCACCCAGCCGTCCTGGGCCGGCACCTGGCTCACGAGGTAGTCACGTGACTCCGCGATCGCCGCGCGTGGCCCGGACAGGTCCGCGACGAGCTTCCCGTCACGCTTCCGGATGACGCCATCGATGATGACCGTGTCCACGTTGGAGATGTCCGCCGCGCACACCACCGCTGCGACCGGGTCGATGATCGGGAACGTGTTCACCGCGTGGCCGTCGATGATCACGATGTCCGCCTTCTTGCCGGGCGTGATGGACCCGGTCCGATCGGCGATGCCCGCGACCTTGGCACCATCCAGGGTGGCCCAGCGGAGGACCTGGCGTGCGGTGATGAGGTCGGGCGTCGGCTCGAGGCCGTCCAGCCCGTCGTTCCACGAGATCTCGTGGCGCCGGCCGCGCTCGGAGCCGAACACTGCGTGCATCTGGGTGAACTGGTCCGCGGACGAGGTCGTGGCGACGTCCGAGGAGAGGCCCACCGGGATGCCCAGCGATTCGGCCTTCTGGGCAGGCGCCCAGCCGTGGCCCATCTGGATCTCGATCTGGGGCGCGAGCGACACGTTGCCGCCGGAGTCGCGCACGAGCCCCCACTCCTCGTCCGTCAGATGGGAGGCGTGGATGTAGGTCGTGTTCGGATACAGCAGATCCAGGTCGCGCAGTGCGGTCAGCTGGCCCTTGGTGTAGCCGAAGCGGTCCATCGCCACGTGCACGGTGATGTCCACAGCGAGCTCCTTCGCCAGCTCCCACTCGTAGCGCACCACGTCCGGCTTGCAGAAGTTGGTGCCACGCGTGGCGAGGCCCATCGTCACCAGGGCGCCATCGTCGTGCAGTGGACCGGCTCGCAGCGCCCGACCGAGGTCACCATCGATGCGCTCCACGCTGCCCTGGTAGTCGGGCCCGAACCACCACGTGACGAGCGAGGTGTTGGGGAACCCGAACGCGAACACCGACCGGATGCCCGTGTCCTGGAGTCCCTCGATGGCGGCATACGCGTGATCGGGCGTGTTCATGATGTGCGACCAGTCGACGAGCGTCGTGATGCCCGCGTTGATGCATTCGAGCGCGCCCCAGCGGTTGGCGGCGAGCACGTCCGCGGGCCGGTATCTGGGCGCGAACTGGTCGAGGATCGCGCTGAAGTAGGTGATGAGCGCGTAGTCCGGGGCGCACGTCCGGATGGACGTCTCCCAGGTGTGACGATGGGTGTCGATGAAGCCCGGGATGACGATGTCACCGGTGGCGTCGATGACCTGGGCGCCCTCCGCGGACAACCCGGTGCCCACCTCCGCGATGCGGTCACCATCGATGAGCACGTCCGCGCCGGCCAGCTCGCCGATGCTGGGGTCCTGGCTCAGCACGTATGCACCCTTGATCAGGATCCGGTCCGCCATCTGGTTCCTCCTCCGTGTGCTGGGGCGGTCGACCGCCGCGTGGGTTCGATGGGTGCGTGGTCAGCGCGCCGGTCGGTGGACGACCGGCACCGGGGTCGCGTGCAGGACGAGTGCGTCAGTCGGCGGCATCCCTCCGCAGGTGCTGTGCCACATCCGCCATGTCCCGGTCCGGGCCGCCGGGGAGGGCCGCCGTCGCGGCATCGATGACCGCGGCGTCCAGGCGCGCCTGGGGGATCTGCGCACCGACCTCGTCCGCGAGCTGGCCGATGAGCGACAGGTCCTTGGCGGCGAGCGCGAGCGAGAACGCCACGGCGGCCGTCTCGGGCGTCACGAACGAATCGCGCTTGTACTGGACGAGCGGCGCCCCGATGGCCGATGCCATGAACACCTCGTACGCGGTCGCGCGGTCCACACCGGCCCGCTCCGCCAGCACGAGCGCCTCCGCCACCGAGTGGTTGAGGCCGAAGATGATCGCGTTGACGGCGAGCTTGATGACCGCGCCACTGCCCAGCGGACCCATGTGGAACACGCGTGCCGCGAACGCATCGAGCACCGGGCGTGCCCGCTCCACGGTCGCGGTCTCCCCGCCGACCAGCGCGGTCAGCTTGCCGGTCTCGGCGAGCGTGACGCTCCCCGACACGGGTGCGTCGAGGAGGTCCGCGCCACGGGCACGCACATCAGCCGCCAGCCCTCGGCTCACCGAGGGTGGCACGGTGCTCGAATCGATGGCCACGGACCCGGCGCGCAGGCCCTCCAGGACCCCACCCGGACCCCGGTACAGCGCCTCCACGGCGGCGCCGTCGCTGACCATGCTGATGCACACGTCCGCCGCTGCGGCCGCCTCCGCCGCGCTGTCGACCGCGCGCGCCGTGTCGCCCAGCTCGGCCGCGAGCGCGACCGCGCGATCGACCGACCGATTGGACAGCACGACCGGGAACCCGGCACGGGCGATGGATCGCGCCATCGCGCCGCCCATCCGACCGACGCCCAGGATCGCGACCGTGGTCATGCCGTGGGTGCCTCCTCGCATGGGTGCGGCAGCCGGATGCGCGTCCGATCCGCCATCGTCGTCACTCCCTCCGCCGCGCGGGTCAGTACGCGTTGGTGATCATCAGCTCCTCCGCCGGGAAGAGCGTGATGATCTGGCAGCCGTCCTTCGTCACGACGACCTCCTCCTCGATGCGCGCCGCAGACAGCCCGTCCTTCGCGGGGCAGTACGTCTCGAGCGCGAACACCATCCCCTCCTTGATCTCCGCGGGATGGGTCAGCGAGTTGAGGCGGCTGATGATGGGCCGCTCATGGAGCGCGAGACCCACGCCGTGGCCGAACTGGAGGCCGAAGCACTCCATCTCCGATGCGAACCCGAAGTCCTGCGCCTTCGGCCACAGGTTGGCGATGACATCCGTGGAGACGCCCGGCCGGACCGCGTCGATGGCCACGTCCATCCATGCCCGCGCCTGCTTGTAGGCGTCCTTCTGGTTGTCCGTCGCCCGCCCGACGGCGAAGGTCCGGTAATAGCAGGTGCGATAGCCGATGTACGACTGGATGATGTCGAAGTAGGCCTGGTCGCCGGGTCGGATGAGCCGGTCCGAGAACACGTGGGGGTGGGGTGAGCAGCGCTCGCCGCTGATGGCGTTGATGCCCTCCACATCGTCGCTGCCCAGGTCGTACAGCATCTTGGTAGCGAGCGCCACGATCTCGTTCTCGCGGATGCCCGGCTTGAGCACCTCGGAGATCATCTGGTACACGCCATCCACGAGTGCCGCGGACGTGGACAGGAGCATGATCTCGTCCTGGGACTTGATCTCGCGCGCGTCGAGCATCGTCTGCTGACCATCCGCGAGGGTCACGCCCTGCGCCTGGAGCGCCAGCCACATGGGGGGCTCCACGAGGTCGATGCCGAGGGGCATGTCCGCCACCCCCTCCTCGCGCAGGATCGCGGCGACCTCCTTCGCGAGCCCGTCGAACAGACCCACGACGGGTGGCACGCCGCCCCGCAGGCCGGTCATGCCGCCCCGGATGTGGTCATCCTCGAGCCACGGCGCGTGGATCCGGTTCTTCTTCGCGGCGGATCCGAAGTCCCACAGGTGCGGCTCCCCGCCACGCGTCAGGAGCGCGAAGCGCGCGATCTTGTCGCGCGCCCACTCGCCGATGGTGGTGCTCGTGACATAGCGCACGTTGTTCATGTCGAACAGCAGCAGCGCACCCAGCTCCGATGCCTCGAGCGCGGCACGGGCACGACCCAGGCGGTAGTCGCGGAGCCGGGCGAAGTCCACGCGCTCCTCGAAGTCCACACCCATCCGGCCGGGCGCCGGCACGGACGCCGTGGGGAACGCCGCTCGACCGGTCATGTCCCTCGCTCCTTCCTCCTGCGCGCCGGCCGCGCGCCGGCATGACGATGTGGACGAAGCCACCCGGGTGCGCTCTCAGCGCGCATTGACGCTCAGCCCTCCGTCCACGGTGAGCGTGGTGCCCGTGATGTACGCCGCCCGGTCCGACGCGAGGAAGGTCACCGCGTCAGCGACCTCCGACGATTCCGCCCAGCGGCCCAGCAGGATGCCCTTGGTCCGACACACCTGGTCCACGAACGCGGCCTCCGTGAGACCGGTCCGCTCGCCCGAGTCCCGCGCCCAGTCATGTCGCCATTCCGTGGCGATGAGCCCCGGGATGACCGCGTTGACGGTGATGCGGCGTGGCGCGAGGTCCGTGGCGAGGTAGCGCGTGGCGTGGTTCATGGCCGAGTTGTTCATGCCGTGGGTGAGCGCGGTGTCCCAGATGACCGAGCCCGCCACACCCGAGATGTTGACGATGCGACCCGACCCGTCGTCGGGCAGGAGCCCCTCGAAGGCCCGGATCACCCGCAGCATGCCCAGCAGCTTGGCGTCCAGGTCACCCAGCCACTCCTCGTCCGACCACGTGATCTGGCGCCCCGGTCGCATCCGGTTGCCGGCGTTGCAGACCAGGACGTGCACCTGGCCGTGGGACGTGCGGACCTCCGCGGCGGCACCGGTCACCGCCGCGGCGCTGGTCACATCGGTGGGGATGGCACGCACATCCGCGTCCGGGTTCGCAGCGGCGATGGCGGCGGCCGCCGCACGCAGGCGCTCCTCGTTCCGGGCGAGCATCACGACCCGCATGCCCTCGGCGGCAAGGGCGGACGCGATGGCTCGTCCGATGCCCTGGCTGGCACCGGCGACGACCGCGGTCCGACCGACCAGACCCAACTCCACTGCCGCCATCCTCGTCGTCCGGAAGCGCGCCCGCCGGGTCGCGGGCCTGTCCGACCTCCTCCGATGGCGGGGAGTCTACTCCACCGGTTCCAGTGTCACTGCACGTGGATGCTGCCGAGTACGAGCGCGACTTGACGGGACGTGCAGCGACACTACACTCGGCCGACACGGCCCGGACCCTGGGAGGCATGGCGGTTGTCCCTTGAGCAGTTCGCGCTCCAGACCCTCAACGGGTTGACCTTCGGCGCGCTCCTGTTCCTGCTCGCGAGCGGCTTCACGCTGGTCTATGGGCTGATGCGCATCGTCAACCTGGCCCACGGCGCGCTGTACCTGGTGGGTGGCTACGTGGCGGTCGTGGTCATGGCACGCACCGGCTCCTTCCCGCTCGCGGTCGCCTCGGGCATCCTCGCGGGCGCCGTCCTGGGACTCGCCATCGAGCGACTCCTGCTCCGCCGGGTGAGCGGCCAGGAGCTACCGGAGGTCCTGTTGACGGTGGGCATCGCCATCGTCATCGGCGACCTGTGTCTGGCCGTGTTCGGAGGGAAGGCGGAGCTGCTGCCGGTCCCCGCGGAGCTGACCGGCGCGACCCGCCTGGGCTCGGTCATGTATCCCACGTACCGCCTGGTCGTGATGGTGGTCGCGGTGGTCGTGGGCGCGGGACTGTACCTGGGCCTCCAGCGGACCCGCCTGGGTGCGCGCATCCGGGCAGGCGTGGATGACCGGGAGATGGCCTCGGCCATGGGAGTGGGCATCGACCGCCTGTTCGTCATCATGTTCGCGCTGGGTGCCGGCCTCGCCGGCCTCGCGGGTGCCATCGGTGCCGGGCTGCTCACGATGCGACCCGGCGCGGACCTGGACATCCTGCTGTACGCGCTCGTCGTGGTCATCGTGGGCGGCCTCGGCAGCATCCCGGGCGCCGCGCTCGGTGCCATCGTCATCGGGCTCATCGACGCCTACTCCAAGACGTGGTTCCCGGAGTTCGCCACGTTCGCGGTGTTCGCGCCCATGGCGCTCATCCTGGTCGTCCGGCCCACGGGCCTCCTGGGGCGCGCGACGTGAGGGCCGTGGCGGTCGGGCTGGGCGGGCTCGTGCTGTTCGCGGCGTTCTCGGCACCCCTCGTGCTGGCGCCCTATCCCCTGACGCTGCTGTCGCTCGTGTGCATCGCGGCGATCCTCGCGGGGAGCGTCAACCTGCTCATGGGCCAGGTGGGGCTGCTCTCGATGGGCCACGCGGGCATCTCCGCCGCCGCGGGCTACGGCGTGGCGTGGGCGGCAGTCCGGGACATGGATCCGCTCATCCAGCTGGCCGTGGCGCTGGGAGTGACCCTCGTCGTGAGCCTCGTGTTCGGTCTCATGACCATGCGCACGAACGGCATCGTGTTCCTGATGATCACGCTCGCCCTGGGCATGACCGTCAACGGTCTCGCCCAGAAGCTATCGAGCCTCACCGGTGGCCAGAACGGCCTCACGGGGGTCCGGCGACCACCCATCGTGGCCGACCAGGGGGCCTTCTACCTGCTGGCCCTGGTGATGCTCCTGGTCGCGCTCGCGGTGACGTACGGCCTCACGCGCTCCTCGTTCGGGTTGACCCTGCGGGGCGTCCGGGAGAGCGAGGGGCGGATGAGCAGCCTGGGCTATCCGGTGGCACGCGCCAAGCTCCTCGCCGTCATCTGCTCCGGGCTGATGGCAGGCACCGCGGGAGTGCTGGCGGCCTGGCAATCGGAGTTCATGAGTCCCGCGGCAGCGGGCTTCTCCCGGTCCGCGTTCGCGGTGGTGATGGTCATCGTGGGCGGGACGGGCACGCTGCTCGGCCCGGTGGTGGGCGCCGGCGTGGTCGTCGGTATCGAGCACTGGCTCAGCTCCTATGTGGAGCGATGGCCGACGCTCCTGGGCGTCGTGCTCATCGTGGTCGTGCTGTTCGCGCGCGGCGGTGTCGTCGGTGCGGTACAGGACCTCATCCGGCGGTGGCGGCCGGGGGACCGGGGTGGCGCTGCGCCCCCCGGCGTCCCGGCGCTGGCGACCGACGGGGAGGCCGTGGTGATGACCGGTCCCGGTGCGCAGGCACCGGCCGGCGCAGGGAAGGAGGACCTCTGACATGGGACACCGATCGAGGGGCGGGCGCTCGGCCCGACCCGTGGGGAGCGCCGCGCTCGCGGTCGCGCTCGCTGCGGTCGTGGGTGCCGGCGCGGCCGTCGCCCAGGACCAGTCCGGCGGCACCGTCAAGGTGGGCTTCATCGCACCGGTCACGGGCTTCGTGGCAGCGCTCGGACAGGACATGCGCAACGGCTGGGACCTGTACTGGACCCAGAACGGGACCACCGCGGGTGGCGTCACCGTGGAGACCATCTACGAGGATGACGCGGGCGATCCGGAGGTCGCGCTCACCAAGGCCCGCAAGCTGGTGGAGGAGGACGGCGTCCAGATGACGGCCGGACCGATCCTCGCCAACACGGCGTACGCGGTCGCGGACTACGTGGCCGGCCAGGGCCTGCCGTCGTTCCACATCACGGGTGCCGATGACCTGACCCAGCGGCGGGCGAACCCGCTGGTGCTCCGGGTGGGCTACACCAGCAGCCAATCGAACTTCCCGGCCGGGCAGTGGGCGTACGACCAGGGCCATCGCACCGCGGTGACCCTGTGCCCCGACTACGCCTTCGGCTGGGAGAGCTGCGGCGGCTTCGTGAGCGCCTTCACCAACGCGGGTGGCACGGTCACCCAGCTGTGGCACCCGCTTGGCAACCAGGACTTCGCGAGCTACATGACGGACATCCAGGCGGCGGGGCCGGACGTGGTGTTCGTGGGCTCCGCGGGTGGCCCGGATGCGATCCTGCTGTACCAGACGTATGCCGGCTTCGGGCTCAAGGACACCACCCCGCTCATCGGCAACTGCTGCTTCGCGGACCAGGTGTTCCTGCGTGAGATCGGTGACATCGGGGCCGGCATCGAGAGCTTCGGCTACTGGGTGGAGAGCCGCGACTCCGACGAGGTCACCGCGTTCGTGAGCGCCTACGAGGCGGCCTATGGCGACACCCCGTCGCTGTACGCGGCCGGCTCGTACATGATGGCCCAGGTCATCGCGGAGGCCCTCGAGGCGACCGGTGGCGTGGTCGATGGTGAGGCGTTCGTCAGCGCGGCGCGCGGCGTGTCGCTGGCCGACAGCCTGTATGGCCCGCTCGCCTTCGATGACCTCAACAACCCCGTGGGGCCGGTCTATCGGACCCGCGTTGAGCCGCGCGAGGACGGCCGGCTGGTGCACGTCCTCCAGGAGACCTTCCCGGACGTGAGCCAGTTCTGGACGTATGGCCAGGACGCGTTCCTCGCGAACCCGGTGTTCAGTCGCGACTTCACGGGCGTCGCCCCGTGACGCGTCGCTAGACGTGGATCCCGTCTCGCCCGCCGGCACGCAGCCGGCGGGCGAGCCATCGGCTGGTGGAGGACCACGCTCCGTGGGTGCAGCGCTCCCCGTCGACGTGCCGTCGTCCCCGGACGCGGCACTCCCCGGCGGCGTGCCACTCCCCCGTGATGTGCCACTCCCCCCGGACGCGGCACTCCCCGGCGGCGTGCCACTCCCCCGTGATGTGCCACTCCCCGCGGACGCGGCACTCCCCGGCGGCGTGCCACTCCCCCGTGATGTGCCACTCCCCGCGGACGTGCCACTCCCCGCGGCCGGTCATCACGTGCTGCGTCTGACCGGCGTCGTCCGACGCTTCGGTGGCATGACCGCCGTGGACGGCGTGGACGTCACCCTCGCAGCCGGCGAGCGGCTCGCTGTCATCGGCCCCAACGGTGCGGGCAAGACCACCCTCTTCCGACTCATCGCGGGTGAGCTGCGACCGGACGCCGGCACCATCGAGCTGCTGGGCCGGGACGTCACCCGGATGCACGCCTGGCGGCGTGCGCGCCTCGGTCTCTCGCGCACCTTCCAGGTGGCGAACCTGTTCGGTCGCCTGTCCGTCGCGGACAACATGCGGCTCGCCATCCAGGCCGGTCGGCCCAGCGGCTGGCGGTCGCTGCGCCCGGTGCGTGGCGCGGATGATGTGGCGACGAGCGCGCTGGACACCCTCGCCCAGGTGGGCCTCGCGGGCCGCCAGGCGGATCCCGTGGCATCGCTCTCCCACGGGGAGCAGCGTCAGCTGGAGATCGCCATGGCCCTCTGCACTCGCCCCCAGGTGCTGCTCCTGGACGAGCCGGCCGCCGGTCTCTCCGCGGGTGAGCGGGAGATGCTGCGACGTCTCATCGCGGACCTGCCGCGGACGCTGCCGATCGTGCTCATCGAGCACGACATGTCGCTGGTGTTCGGCCTCGCGGACCGGGTCATGTGCCTCCACCAGGGACGGCCCGTGGTGGTGGGCACGCCTGACCAGGTGCGTGCCGACGAGCGGGTCCAGGCGGTCTACCTGGGACGATCCACCCATGCCTGAGGGCGGCCTGGAGGTCCGCGGCCTCGTGGCCGGCTATGCCACGGCGACCGTGCTCCATGGCGTGGACCTGACCGTGGCGGCAGGCGCATCGGTCGCGTTGCTGGGTCGGAACGGCATGGGCAAGACCACGCTCCTCCGCGCCGTGTGCGGGCTGCGCCCGCCGACGTCGTCCGCGGGCTCCATCCGGTTCGCGGGTCGCGACCTGGCCGGGCTGCGTCCCGACGAGGTCGCCGGCCTCGGCATCTCGCTCGTTCCCCAGGGCCGACGGGTGTTCCCCAGCCTCACCGTGGACGAGAACCTGCGCATCGGCGCCCGGGTCGTGGCGGGTGGCTGGGACCGGTCGCGAGTGCTGGGGTTGTTCCCACGCCTCGGCGAGCGAGCGCGTCAGATGGCGGGCACCCTCTCGGGTGGGGAGCAGCAGATGCTCGCCATCGGTCGGGCGCTGATGATGAACCCGCGGCTGCTGGTCATGGATGAGCCGTCCGAGGGCCTGGCACCCGCCATCCTGGAGCTCATGCGGGAGCGCCTCATGGCCATCCGTGAGAGCGGCCAGTCATTGCTGCTCGCGGAGCAGAACGTGGACCTGGCGCTCGCGATGGCGGACAGCGTCTCGATCCTGGGTGACGGTGGCACGGTCGCGTGGTCCGGATCGAGCGAGGCGCTCCGCGCCCAGCCACGGGTGCTCGCGGAGCTGGTCGGGTTGGCGACACACGATGGAGGCACCTGGACATGACCCATGACGACGCGCTGCCCGACCGACCAACGCTCCTGTTCCGGGACGCCACGGTGCTCACCATGGAGCCGGGGGACGGCGTCCGGACCGGCACCGACGTGCTGGTCCGGGATGGCCGCATCGAGGCGGTGGGCAGCGACCTGTCCGCGACCGGCGCGGAGGTCATCGATGCCCGGGGCATGGCCGTCCTGCCCGGCCTCGTCGAGACCCACTTCCACATGTGGAGCACGCTCGGCCGCAACTTCATCTCGGAGGGGTTCGAGTACTTCCCGGCCAAGCTCGCGACCTCCGCCCACTACGAGCCCATCGACTTCTATCGGAGCGACCTGCTGGGCCTGGTGGAGGCTGCCAGCGCCGGCATCACCACGGTCCACGACTGGTCGCACAACACGCGCACACCCGCTCACGCGGACGCGGAGCTGCGAGCGCATCGCGACGGGCTCATCCGTGCGCGCTACGCCTACGGCCACCGCGATGGGCTGCCCGCCGACGACGTCCTGGACTTCGCGGACATCGACCGGGTCGCCGCCGAGTGGTTCGGGCCGGGTGGTGTCTTCGGGCCGGGCGGCGCATCCGAGGGTGTGGTCCGCCTCGGTGTCAACCTGCGCGGCCCCGCGCTCGGTTCCATGGCCAGCTTCGATGCCGAGATGGTCGAAGCGCGCCGACGCAGCCTGCCGGTCGCCATCCACACCTACCAGGATCGCGACCCGCTCGTGGATGCCACCGTGCTCGAGGAGCGCGGGTACCTGGGGCCCGACTTCCTCATCGCCCACTTCATCGGGGCCACAGACGCGGACATCGCGGCGATGGCACGCACCGGCACGCCCCTCTCGTTCGCGGTCCATTCCGAGCTCCGGCTCGCCTCCGCGGGTGACCCGCGCGCAGCGCTCCTGCGCTTCCTTGCCGCGGGGATCCGGGTGTCCTTCTCCATCGATGCGTCCTCGCTCGCGCCCATCGACCTGTTCCAGGCCATGGACGTGGCGTGGAACATGGGCATCCCGTGGGAGGGGAGCGGCACCGCGGACCTGCCCGCGCTCACCTTCCGCCGAGTGCTGGAGATCGCGACCATCGAAGGCGCCCGGTCGCTGGGCCTCGGTGATGTCACCGGCTCGTTGCGACCCGGCAAGCGTGCCGATGTCATCGCGGTCCGGCTCGACGACCTGAACATGGCGCCCGCCGCGGACGTGGAGGGGGCGCTGGTGCGCTGTGCCCTGCCCGCGAACGTGGACACCGTCGTGGCGGATGGGCGCGTGCTCAAGCGTGGCGGCGAGCTCACCGCGTGGGACGTGCGACAGGTGATCCGGGACGCGCAGGAGTCCGCGCTCGCGGTGCGCACCCGGGCGGGTGGCCGGCTGGCCCCGACCAGCTGATCGTCA
This sequence comes from Chloroflexota bacterium, assembly GCA_019637815.1. Classification (GTDB taxonomy): domain Bacteria; phylum Chloroflexota; class Limnocylindria; order Limnocylindrales; family CSP1-4; genus JAFMJV01. The sequence goes on along the minus strand of JAHBUZ010000007.1, from coordinate 4,007 downwards.
GGCGCCGGCCAGCGCCGCGATCGTTCCATCAGACTGGACACACGCGTGCAGTCACACTACGATCTGCGCCACCCGGACCTGGGCGGAGGGGAGGACAGGTGCACTTCATCGGACGTATCGACGAGATGCCGATCGTGGAGCCGTGGGAGCTGGCGCGTGCCCACACGGGTCTCCGTCGGCAGACGCTCATCGGCAGGGCGATCGGCTCGGTGCACACCCAGGTGGACATCCATCATCTGGCTGCCGGGGGCGATGTGCAGGCGCACTGCCATTCCTTCGAGGAGGCGCACTGGGTCCTCGAAGGCGAGCCTTCGATCCTCCTGGATGGCCGTCCGGCCCGCCTGAAGGTGGGCGACTACGTGCTGGTCCCGGTCGGCTCCACGGTCGCGTGGGCGAACCCGGGCACCACGCCGGCCCGATGGCTGACGACCAGCTCGCCCATCCGCCTGGACCCCGACGCGGGCCGTCGGGACACGTTCCTGATGCCGCCCGTCACCTGGGACCCCGCGGCGGCACCGCCCATCGGCGGCGGTCCGATCCCGCGGCTGATGGGTCACTACGTGGGTACGCCGCCACAGGCGGAGGCGCTGCGGCTCGGTGAGCCGGCACGCGGCCGGAAGACCGCAGGTCGTGACACGGCCCTCGTCGTCTACTCCGGCATCAGCCTCAAGTTGATGATCGACCCCACCTTCGGGGCGGATCTCCAGACGATGTTCACGATCGACTACGAGCCGGGTGGCGCGGCCCAGATCCACGACCACCCGTTCGAGGAGGCCTACGTGTTCATGGCGGGCGAGTGCGAGGCCGAGTTCGAGGGCACGGTCTACACGCTCCGCGCCGGCGACTTCGCATGGGCCGGCGTGGGCGCCCTGCACGGTTTCTTCAACCACGGACCGGGCCGCGTCCGATGGCTGGAGACCCAGATGCCCCAACCGCCGAGGCGCAACTCGTATCGCTGGTACGACGACTGGAAGCAGCTGGAGATCTGACGCGACGGCCAGTGGCCGTCGGGATCGATCCCCCGGATCGAGGAGGAGCGGGTCATGGCGGACGGATGTGTCGTGGTGGTGGGCGGCACGAGCGGTCTCGGTCTGGAGATCGCACGCCACTACGCGAGCGCGGGTCGACGGGTGGTCATCAGCGGGCGGGACGCGGCGCGCGCCGCGGACATCGCCGCGACGCTGCCGGGTGAGGTCACGGGCATCGGGCTCGACCTCGCGGATCCGCACGGGATCGCGGGCGCCCTCGCGTCCATCGGACCGGTGGGTTCGCTCGTGCTCGCCGCCATCGACCGCGATGAGAACACCATCCGCGACTACGCCATCGACCGTGCCATCCGGCTCGCGACCATCAAGCTCGTGGGCTACTCGGAGGTCGTCCACTGCCTGACCGACCGGTTCACGCCGGACGCGGCCATCGTGGTCTTCGGCGGGCTGGCCAAGGATCGGCCGTACCCGGGCTCCACCACCGTGTCCACGGTCAACGGCGGCGTCCTGGGCATGGTGCGCACGCTGTGCCATGAGCTCGCGCCGGTGCGCGTCAACTCGCTGCATCCGGGCATCGTGGGCGACAGCCCGTACTGGTCCGGCAAGACCGACGCGCTCGACCGGGTCCAGGGCCGGACGCTCACGAAGCGGCTGGTGGCCATGGAGGACATCGTGGGTGCCACCCGGTTCCTGCTGGAGAACCGGTCGGTCAACGGCGTCGACCTGTGGATCGACGGCGGCTGGATCATCAACTAGGCCACGCTCCCGGGAGCGAGGGCGGCGTGACGGTGGGCGGCCGCTCCTCCGCGCGCTCCCGGTCCGACGCGCAGGTACCATCCTCGTCGACAGGGGGTCGTGAGCCACGCGGCGCCGTGTCAGCCGCAGGGGGATCCGTGTCGCAGTCCGAATCGACCACCATCGACGAGCCGGCGGTCCAGCCTGCGTCCGACGGCGCCCCGGCAGACCGGCGGCGCCTCGAGCCCGGCTACCGCGAGATGGGGGATCGGCTGCGTGCCGAGCGACGCGCCCATGGCCTGAGCCTGCGTGAGCTGGCGTCTCGCCTCGGCGTCTCGCCATCGCTCATCTCGCAGGTGGAGACCGGTCGGGCGACACCCTCGGTGAGCACCCTGTATGCCATCGCGGCGGAGCTCGGCGTGTCCCTCGACGACCTGCTGTTCGGTGGTCGACCGGAGCGTGCCACGCCGGCCAGGGGCGCCCGGTCCGTTCGCGAGGTCAACGTCCCCGATCCCGTGCAGCGTGCCCAGGACCGCAAGCACATCCGCCTCGCGTCGGGGGTCACGTGGGAGCGGCTCACGACCAGCACCGAGCCGGGTGTCGAGTTCCTGTACGTGACCTACGAGGTGGGCGGTGCGTCCAGCCCGGCGGATGCCTTCCAGCGACATGCCGGCCACGAGTGGGGGCATGTCATCAGCGGCACCCTCCACGTGACCATCGGCTTCGATGACTACCTGCTGGGACCGGGGGATTCCGTGTCCATCGATTCCTCCATCCCCCATCGACTGGCCAACGACGGCGACGAGCCCGTCCACGCGATCTGGTTCGTGCTCGGTCGGCTGCCCCAGGTGACGCTGGCGGCCGAGCATGTCGATGGCCAGGGCTGGCTCGATCCCGTGCATCGGGTCGCCCGCGGCTGACGACCGCACGACGACCGCTACCGTCCAGGAGCGAAGGAGGAACCTGCACCCATGATCCGACCCGGTCGTCTGCGGTCCATCGTCCTGATGCTCGCGCTCGTCGGACTCCCGGCTCCGGCCGCAGCGCAGGCACCGACCCCGGGCGGATCGCTCGGCGGGATCCCCCAGTGCGTCCCCGTCGAGGTGTCGACCAGTGCCGGCGACCCGGAGTCCAGCCCGTCCCCCGATGCATCGGCGGCAGCCAGTCCTGACGGTTCCCTCGCGCCCACGCCGCGGCCGGAGCGGACACCGAGGCCGTCGCGCGCCCCGTCCGCCGGCAACGTGGCCATCGATGTGCCACCGAGCCTCGCCGCGATGCTCGAGGTGCTCGCGCCGACGATCCGCCGCGAGACAGGGCTCCGGGTGCGGTCACGGTCGATCCCCAGCTTCAGCAGCTACCAGATGGGGCTGCTGTCCGGTCAGAGCGGTGACATCTACCTGGCCGGGGAGAGCGCGTCCGTCGTGGCCCTCATGAACGAGCGCCTCGCTCGCGACCCGATCGCGTTCGCGTGCGACCAGCTGGCGATCATCGTGCCCGCGGATGACCCCGCAGGGCTGGAGGGCGCCCTCGACCTCGGTCGACCCGGCCTGCGCATCGTCGCGCTGCCGGAGACGTCCTCGGTCGCGCGGGACGCGACCCAGCTCGTCCGGTCCCTCGCCATCGAGGAGGCGTATGCCGCGAACATCGTGGGCCGTCTCGACCTCCCGGATCTGCTGGCGGCGGTGGCCGGTGGTGACGCGGACGCCGCGATCGTCCTGCTGAGCGATGCACGGGCCCAGGGCGATGGTCTGGCGCTCGTGTCGGTGCCGGTGGAGGCCAACGTCACCCGGACCCTCACCGTGGCGCTGCTCTCGAGCGCGCAGCGACCTCGTCGCCTGCGACCACTCCTTGCCTGGCTGGCCAGCGCGGAGGGGCAGGCGGCCGTCCAGGCGCTGGGGTTCCTGCCCGCACCCGGGAGCGAGCCGGAGACACCGGACGACCCAGCGGCGTCATCCGAGCCAGCCGCATCGGCGGCGCCCTGAGGCGTCATCTGCCACCGGAGCGTCGACCGTCCCTGCGTCGGAGCCCGCTCGGAGGTCCGGTCGGCCCCGTCGTCAGACGCGCAGGAGTGCGACCGACTCGGCAAGGCGGTCGAGTGCGCCGATGTCCATCGGCTCCAGCCAGACCATCGCCTCGGTATAGCCCGCCTCGGCAAAGGCTCGCAGGCCGTCCGCCACGACCCGCGGGTCGTCCAGCGACCCGTCGAGGTTGCGCGTCGGGTCCGGGCTGGGGCCCTGTGTCGTGGCGTTCGGATAGCGGATGCTGATGCCCACCGTGCGCTCCAGG
>JAHBUZ010000061.1 GCA_019637815.1 Chloroflexota bacterium | reverse complement strand
GATGGCGCTCACCTGGGCCACCCACGCCGGTGCGTGCCACGGACCGAGCCGGTGCCGGACATGGTCCCCGATGGTGGCCAGCGTCCCGACGGGTGCGTCCGAGGCCAGGACGACGGCAGCGGCGGGTCGCGCACCCCACCTCGGATCGGGCCAGCCGACGACGCCTGCATCGTCGACGCCTTCGTGGTCCGCGATGACCGCCTCGACCGCGGCGGGCGACACGTTCTCGCCGCCCGACACGATGAGATCGTCCCGTCGATCGAGCACCCACAGGCGGCCCTCGACGTCGAGCCGGCCGATGTCGCCCGTGCGCAGCCAGCCGTCATGGAGCGCCGCGGACGTCGCCACGGGGTCGTCCTCGTACCCTGCCATCACGGACGGGCCGCTCACCTCGATGGCGCCGTCCGTGCTGGTCGGTGCCTGGCTGCCGTCCGGGGCCACGATGCGCACCTGCATCGCGGGCAGCGGTCGGCCGGAGCTGCCTGCCCCGTCGCGTGCCTCCGCAACGGGAAGTGCGGTCACCGCCGAGGCCGCCTCGGTGAGGCCGTACGTGGCGACGACCGGCCATCCCGCGTCGAGCGCCCGGGTCACCAGATCGTGTGGGATCGGCGCGCCGCCGAGCAGCAGCGCCCGCAGCGTGGGACCCGGCATGACGCCCGCGTCCAGGACCCGTCGGAGCTGCGTGGGCACGACCGACAGGAACCGGATCCCGGCGGTGGCGAGCGTCTCCCCGATACGCTCGACGTCGAACCGATCGTGGACGTGGAGACAGGCGCCGGTCCGTGCGGCCCGCAGCACCATCCCCAGGCCCGCGACATGGGTCAGCGGCATCGCCGCGAGCCACGGGTCGGCCGACGTGGCGCCGAGCCATCCGTTCCAGGCATCGGCGCTCGCGAGCAACGCGGCGTGGTCGAGCCGGACGAGCCGGGCACGAGTCGTGGTCCCGGACGTGGGCACGAGCGCCGCCAGTGCGGCCGTGTCGAGCGGCGGCAGCTCCGCCGCGCCCTCGGACACGCCGGCCGTCGCCAGGTCCAGGGACGTGATGCCCGTCCGGCTCGTCGCGAGGCTGCTCGCCACGTCCGCGTGCGGTGCGTCGTGGAGGAGCAGCGTGCGACCGGCGCGCTGGATCCGGTCACGCAGCTCCGGCTCGCCGAGCCGCGCGTCGAGGGGCACCAGGACACCGCCGGCCACCCGGATGGCATGGATCGCCGCCACCGACGCGCCAGGTGTGGCGAGGACCCCCACCCGCGCGCCGCTCGTGACGCCGTGGCGGGCCAGGCCGGCAGCGACTGCCATCGCCTCGCGCCGCAGCTCGGCCCAGGTCCGGCGGTCGCTCGTGGTGACCAGGGCGAGCGCGTCGTCGGCGCCCGTCGCGATGGGGTCCACGACCATCGTCGCCGCAGGGTCGGTCATCGTGTCAACGCGTCGGCGATGGTCATGGTCGGTGTCCCGGTCGGACCCCCAGTCCACCGCCCGCCGGGAGTGCCAGGCGGCCGTCCCGGACCTCCGGGAGGCCCACCGTCGGGTCATCGGCGAGCAGCGCGGCCGTGGCCAGGCCGTGCGCTGTATCACCGGGCAGCGTCGCCGCGACGTGGAGCGCCCCGGCGACGCCGATACCGGTCTCGTACAGCGTGGAGATCGTGATGCCCACCCCGGCAGCCGCGGCACGCTCCGCGATGCGCAACACCGCCCTTGGCCCGCCGACGCGTGCCGGCTTGACCACGAGCACGTCCGCGGCACGGGCATCGAGGATGCGGCCCGCGGCCGTCAGGTCCGTGACCAGCTCGTCGGCGGCGATAGGGACCCCGACCCGTGACCGCAGTCGGGCGAGGGCCGCGATGCCCAGCGACGCGTCGAGCGGCTGCTCGACA
>JAHBUZ010000060.1 GCA_019637815.1 Chloroflexota bacterium | reverse complement strand
GTCGCCGTGAACGGATCCGCCGACCTGATCGTCACGGGTGACCGCGACCTCATTGCCCTGCGTCCCTTTCGCGGCATCGACATCGTCAGGCCAGCCGACCACCTCGTACGCAAGCCCTGAGCGCGGGCCTCTGCAGCTCGCCCCTGAGGGCGCGGATGAAGAGCAGATAGGTGATCTGCTCGATGACCTCGATCGGGTTCGCGATGTCGCCCGACCCGAACGCGTCCCAGATGCGGTCCACCTGGGACCTGATCGCGCCCGTGATCACCCGGCGCCCTCGACAGCCACGTGCCCTCTCCTCCTGCTCGCCGACCGGACCGGCGCTCCCCGCTGGACATCGTGCCGCGTCCCAGTGCGGGTCCGCGGGTCGTGTCGCCCTCGACGGTATCGCCCCGATCAGGGGACCAGCGCGCCGATCGGGATCTTGTGGACACCGTCCGGTCGGGTGAAGCCGTAGCCGGTGCCGGTGATCACGCCGAGGGCGATGGGTGGCTCGCCCGCGACCTTGTCACGGAGTCGGAGGAGCGCGGCCGCCGCCGCGTCCACGACACGAGGATCGGACCCGAGCTTGACCTCGAAGCCGGCCCACCGGCCATCCGGGAGCTCGACGATGGCATCGACCTCGAGCCCGTTCTCGTCTCGATAGTGGAGGACCCTGGCACGGCGGGCCTCGGCCATCACTCGGAGATCGCGCATGACCATGGACTCGAACAGGAACCCCATCCACTCGATCTCGGTGATGACGCGTGCTGGGTCGGCGTTCAGCGCCGCCGTGGCGAGTGACGGATCGGCCAGGTATCGGACGGGCATGGAGCGCAGGCGGGTCGAGCTGCGGATGCTCGGCTGCCAGGCGGGAACGTCGTCCGTGACCATCAGTCGCTCGAGCGCCCGGAGGTAGCCACCGATGGTCTGGCTCTGGTACCCACGGTCCTCACCATTCGCATCCCGTGTCAGGGTGTTGATCGATGCAGGCGTGCCCACGTTCCGCGCGAGCGAGGCGAGCAGGCGGCGCACGCCTTCGGGGTCCCGTGACCGGTCATCGAGGCGCTGGATGTCATCGTCACAGAGGTCCGCAAGGTATCCCTGGAGCACATCCAGCGACTCCCGTGGCGTCGAACGCAGATTGCCTGGCCAGCCACCGACGACGATCCGCTCGGCGATGTCGCGCACGGTCAGGCCGGGATCGGGCGCGGCGACCCGCTCGCCAGCGAGCACGCGTGCGAGTGACACGGCGCCGCTGGAGTGACCCACCTCGGCGAGGGTCATCGGGCGCATGCGGAGCCGGATGGATCTCCCGGAACCAGGGTGGCGGCGTGCGTCCGGAGCTGGCACCGCCGAGCCAGTGAGGATGAACTGGGCCTTGGCAGCCCGGTCGTCCACTGCGTGTCGGACGTAGTTCCAGAGATCGGGCTCGGCCTGCCACTCGTCAAGGAGCCGCGGGGTGGTCACGCCTGCTCTTGCGGATGGCATAGCGTTTGCGGGAGTCATGGCATAGCGTTTGCGGGCACACCGGGTGGCGGCGACTGGATCCCGACGCGAGGCGGTGGCGAGGTGCTCTGGGCCCGCGACACAGCGGCCGAGATCGGCCGCTGTGGCCATCGACACGCCGCTCATGCCGCCGCTCTGACACTCACCTAGACTCGGTGCGATGTCCCAGTCCCGTCTGCCGTCTCCCGGCCCGTCCTACATCCGCGAGGAGACGGTGCGTCTCGCCAGCCGCGGGGATGACACGACCCCGGTGACCATCGGCCTCACGGCGCCGAGCATCATGGACGACGGCTGGTGGCTGACCCACCTGTGGGCCCAGGATGCCGAGGGGGTGGTCGATGCGCGGGACGCGGCACCCACCGCCGGGCCGCCACCCGGGCCGCCGTTGCTGTCGATGGGCCCGCTCGTGGCGGGCGCGCTCGCGGGGTTCATCGACCAGGAGGACGGTCGGCAGCTGATCCGGCTGCGCATGCCCCCGGCCGAGGACGAGACACGACCCTGGGAGCGCCCGCTGCTGCTCATGACGGCCATCCGCTGGGACCCGGTGCGGACCGCCACGCTGCGCC
>JAHBUZ010000006.1 GCA_019637815.1 Chloroflexota bacterium | reverse complement strand
GGGGTTCGTTCCTCGATGGGGAAGATCGGATCCGGGACACGGCGTACGGATACCGGGGATGCACACGGTCAGGCACCGACGCGCTCCGGCATCCGGGGTCGTGTGCTGGGATCGTCCACGCGGTCCGGCCGCTGTCGGCACTCGGGTCGGGGACACCCCGATGATACCACCCACCTCCGAGCGGTCAAGCGGGATCGCCGTCCGATGCCGGATCGGGAGCCCGCTCGATCACCTCGAACACGACCCGGTCGCCCGTGCCATGCGTTCGCTGCCGCTCGGATCGAGCGGGGATCCGGGGGCCATCCGCACGCCCCATGGCGACGGTCGTCGCGCGACGTCCGGGATCACCGACGTCCCTGGGCCCCACGGCTCCGCTGTACGAAGCCGGCATCGTCCGGCGACGAGAGCGGCCACGATCACTCGGACGCCGCCAGCGAGAGACCCTCGAGCACGCCATCGGCGTGGTGCGCCCGTGCGTGGACGATCCGGTTCCCCGCCCGTGAGCGGAGTGCCGCGAGCTCCGGAAGGGCGTTCCCGACCACGATGCCGACACCTCCGGTCCTGAGCAGGTCGCGATCGTTGCCGGTATCCCCAGCGGTCACCACGTCACTCGGCGGGATGCCCCATCGGCCGAGCACGTGGCGCGCCGCGGGGCCCTTGCCGACACCCCGCGGCAGGACATCGAGGTCCCGGCACGAGCTGTAGACGAGTCGACCCTGGATGCCGACGCGACGGAGCGTCCGGGCCACGCGGCGCAGGGCGGCCCGGTCCATCCCGGAAGCGTGATAGCTCACCTTCCAGGGTGTCTGGGCCTCGTTGGGCTGGAGCGCGAGGCCCGGCAGGTCGAGGAGGGCCGCACGGACCATCGTCACGTCCCAGGTCGCCCGGACGGTCGGCCACTCGGGCCAGGGCTCCCGGTCACCTCCCGCGATGGCGGTGCCGACGTCGGTGATGATCGCGTCCGGCGGCGGAAGCCCGCCGTGATCGACCTCGTACCACACCGACCGTGCCGTCCGACCCGTCGCGTAGACCAGCCTGGGCCGCCCCGACCAGGCGGCCGTCACGGCCACGAACCGATCCAGGGCGGCAGGGTCTCCCAACAGCGTCCCGTCGAGATCCGAGATCAGGACGCGGGGGACTGCCATGCGAGCCCTCCCCCCTGTGGCTGGATGGACGGTGTCGCCACCCTCACGCCATCGGGCAGCGTCGATCCCTCGACCGCATGCACCGCACGGTGGTCGAGCGCCGCCAGGAGCTGCTGGGTGACGCCGTTCCAGGTGAAGCGGGCGCGTGCGACCTCCGAACCGGTACGGGAGAGCTCCGCGGACAGGCGCGGGTACCGGAGCACGTTGGCGAGGGCCATGCCATACGCGACCGGGTCGAACGGATCGGCGTAGAGGGCGTCCACACCCCAGCGGAGCATCTCCCACAGCCCGCCCTCGGTGGTCACCACCGTCGGGGTCCCGCAGGCCATGGATTCGACCGCGGTCATGCCGAACGGCTCGTAGCGGCTGCTGAGCGCGAACACGTCCGCCGCCCGGTAGTGGTCGGCGAGCGCCTCGTCGGGGATGTGGTCGTGGAACAGGACGCGGTCGGCGACCTCGAGCTCCCCCGCCAGCGCATGCAGCCCGTCGATCTGCCCCTGTTCCCCCTCGGACGGCTCGGTCGAGCCGGCCGCGAGCAGGAGACGAGCCTCGGGCACCCGCTCGACGACCGTGGGCATCGCCTGGAGCAGGAGGTCATATCCCTTGTTGCGTGCCATCCGTCCGAGCGCGAGGACGATGGGACCCGTGAGGCCGAGATCCTCCTTGATGAGCGACCTGGTGGCAGGTGCCACGGGGAAGAAGCGTGTGTCGTCATAGCCCGGCGGCACCATGACCAACCGGTCGGCCGGGACGACGTAGTCGGCGCCTTCCAGCAGCTGGCGCTGTTGCGGGGTGGTCGCGATGACCAGGTCCGCGTCGTGATACACGGACCGCTCCGTGGTGATGCGATGCGTCAGCCGGTAGCGCCGCTCGAGCTCCTCGGGGTCTCCCGACATCGAGTCCCGCTTCCAGGCCCCGAGCGAGTGGGGCGTGTGGACATGCGGGATGCCCAGGTGGTGCGCGATGTGCAGGCCGGCGAGACCGGCATCCCAGTAGTGGGAGCTCACGAACCGGTAGCCGAGGCGGCGGGCCGCGATGAACCGCAGGGCGCCATCCACCCACTCGGGGACCACCTCGTCCATGCGCTCCTTGGCGATGAAGCCGTCGCCACCCGCGGGGATGCGCACGATCCGCACGTGGTCACCCAGGGAGTCCGTGGCAGGCTGACCCTCGAAGCGGCGGGTCAGGATGTCCACCTTGAAGCCCATGCGACCGAGGCACTCGGCCAGCTTCAGGACGTAGACCACCTGGCCACCCGTGTCGGGCCTGCCGAGCTCGGGCTCGGCGGCGACATAGCCGTGGAGGGAGATGAGCAGGATGCGCCGGGACGGGCGCGGCGCATGCAGGCGAGCGCCCGCGCGTGGCTGGGTCGTCATCGGACCCCCTTCTGTGTGGGGTCTGCCGACCCGCACACAGACCCGAAGCGGCCTCACGCGGCCATGGGACCGACCCTGGGGAGGCGGGTGGGTGGAGCCATTCGCTCGTCGGTCGACGTCCCGATCCTGTAGATGATAGCCTCCCGGCAATCGATCGTCCACGCCGGGACGCTCGGACGTCATCCATCCCTACACTGCCCAGAGGACCTTCGTGGCCAGCGTCGCCCTCGTCCGTGCACTCGAGTCGATCATCATCTTCGGCGTGGCCGTGACCGTCGAGGCGCTCGACGATGCGGCATCGGTCACGGACCTGACCCTGCCCATGTGGCGGGTCATGGTCGTCCTGGGCGAAGGCCCGGATGGCGCGACCGTGAGCGAGGTCGCCCGGCGGGTCCGAGTGACGGTCCCCGCCACCAGCCGTCAGCTGCGCCGACTCGCTGATCGTGGTCTCGTGGAGCTCGCCGTCGATGAGCGCGACCATCGCGCGGTCCGAGCCCGTCTGACCGAAGGGGGCCATGCCTTCCGTGAGCGCGTGATGGCCCATCGGCGCACGCGCATCGCGGAGGCGCTGCGATCCCTGGACTGCTCCGCGACGACGGACGAGGAGCTGACGATCGTGGCGCACCTGCTCGATCGCCGGATCGCCTGAACGGACGCGGAAGACACCAGCGGGTCCCGGGACGGGAACGGGGATGGGGACGCATCCGGCGACGACGGCGGCCTGACCGGCACGATCGCGACCGGATCCCGGGCGAACGCTACAGACGCACGCGGTCGGCGCGACCCTCCCAGAGCATGTGCTCGGGCGTCTCCAGCTGGAACGTCGAGTGGTCGATGTCGAAGTCGTCGGACAGGCAGTCGCCGAGGTGGTCGAGCAGCACCGCCGGGTCACCGTCCGGTCCCATGACGACGTGCGCGGAGACCACGTTCATGCCGCTCGTGATGGTCCAGACATGGAGGTCATGCACCGCGACCACGCCGGGCGCCTGGAGGATGTGGTCGCGGACCTCGTCGAGCCGCACCCCTCGGGGCGTGGCCTCCAGCAGCACATCGGTCGCGTCCCGCAGGAGCGCCCACGTGCGGGGCAGGATCATCAGGCCGATGAGCGCCGATGCGATCGCGTCCGCCTGGCTGAGGCCGGTCAGCGCGATGACCACGGCCGCCACGATCACGGCGACCGAGCCCAGGAGGTCCCCCAGCACCTCGAGATAGGCGCCCCGCATGTTGAGGCTCCGGCGCTGGGGGCCATGCAGCACCCGGAGCGCCACGAGGTTGGCGCCGCCACCGACCAGGGCGACCAGGAGCATCAGCCCGCTGGCGACCTCGGGAGGCTCGTTCCAGCGCTGCCACGCCTCCCACAGGACGTAGACCGCCACGCCGAGCAGGAGCACCGCGTTCAGCGCCGCAGCCAGGATCTCCGCCCGATACCAGCCGAAGGTCCGTGCATCCGTCGCCGGCCGCGCCGCCATCCAGATGGCACCCAGCGCGAGGGTGATGCCGACGACGTCGGTGAACACGTGACCGGCGTCCGCGAGCAGCGCGAGGCTGTTCGTGGCCACGCCGCCCACCACCTGGATGACCAGGGTCGCGATGCTGATGCCCAGCACGATGACCAGCGATCGGCGGTCCTGACCCGCGGCACTGTGGCCATGGCCGTGGTCGTCGCGCACCGTCACGGTGCGGACGCCGTCGCGAGGGAGGCACGCTCCGTCATGAGGATGCCGAGGGTCCGAGCGACCTCGACCGTGGGAGTGCCCATCGGCATCACGTGGCGGCCGTCCCCTCCTGGACGTGTCGGAGGGCGTCCTTCGCGATGTGCGCGACATGGTCGTCCGTGAGGTGATAGACGACCTCCCGACCCTGCCGGTCACCGCGCACCAAGCGCATCGCGCGCAGCACCCGGAGGTGCTGGGACACGACGGGCTGCGAGGCATGGACCGTCGCCACCAGGTCGTGGACGCACCTCGGGCCGTTCGTCAGCTCCAGGATCACCGCGAGGCGCACCGGGCTGGCCACGGCCTTGAGCACCTCGCAGGTGGCCTGGATCTCGGGCTGGCTGGCTGGCTGTCCCATCCATCCATTAGAACATCGCTATATATCGATGTCAATGCATGTCGGGATCGGATCGACACGAAGCCGGTGGACGGCGCAGCGGTGCGGGGTACTGAGAGGCGACGCCCGGATCGGTGGCGGTCAGCGGCCGGTGGACACCTTCAGGCGGACGTAGGAACCGGGCGCCAGCGTGCGCTTCTTGCCATCCCGCAGATGGCTCGGCGTGGTGTTGATGACCCGCCCAGCGGCGACCTTGGCATGGCGCAGCTTGAGCGCCGGCCCCTGGATCCTGAGCCCGGCGGCCCGGAGGACCTCCCTCGCCTTCGCCGGGGTCAGGCCGCGGACCTTGGGCACCTTCACCTTCGTGGCGGTGGCCGCCTGTGGCGGGCCGGCTGACACCTTGAGCTGGATCGTGGTCCCTTCCAGGACCTTGCGTGGCTTGCCGTCCAGCTGGTAGCTGGGCGTGGTGTTCAGCACCTTCCCCTGCTGGACCGTCGCGTGGTTGACCGACAGCGTGGCGCCCTTGACCTTGAAGCCCGCCGCCGTGAGCGCCTGCTTCGCCTGGGCCGCGGTCATGCCGCGGACGTACGGGAGCGGCACCTTGACCAGGGGCAGCGCGAGGGTCCGCACCTGGAGCAGCCGGTACTTCCGCCCATCCGGCGAGGTCGATGTCTTCCAGTCGAGCGTCCCACCCGACACGAGGCCCCGCTTGACCTGTTGCGGTCGCGCATCCGGGAACTTCATGCGGAACAGCGCGATGGCACCCGCGACATGGGGCGTGGCCATGGACGTCCCGCTCATCCACGCATAGCGCTTGCCGGTGTACGTGGACAGGACGCACTTGCCCGGCGCCACGATGTCCACCGCCTTGCCGTAGTTGGAGAAGTTCGCCCAGGTGTCGTCCGCATCGGACGAGAACCAGGGACAGACATCCGCCTGGCGCCCGAGGCCGCCCGGCTTGCCGTCGTAGTCGACGATGGCGCCGACGGTGATGGGCTCCTCGTAGATGGACGGCTGGTGGTTGACGATGCGGCTGTCGTTGGCGGCTGCGACCGCGAACGTCATCCCCGCATCCATGCCCGCGCACATCAGGAGATGGGTCATGTCATCCGTGCCGTCCTTGCAGGCACGGTTGGGGTACTCGAGCGGCCCCGAGATGCTCATGTTCACCGCGGTGAAGGTCGGGCCGTCCGGCGACAGGTGCTGGCCGATCAGCCAATCGAGCCCGCACAGCAGCTCGGAGGTCAGGCCGAACCCGTTGTCACCGAGGCTCTTGACCGCCCACAGCCGGGCGCCGGGGACCACGCCCACGACACCGACCCCGTTGTCCCGCGCGGCGATGATGCCCGCGACGTGGGTCCCATGGCCGTGCTTGTCGATGTAGCTCGAGCCACCCGAGCTGGTGCAGTTGACACCGCCCTTGACCCGCAGGTCCGGATGGTTCGCGATGCCCGTGTCGATGACCGCGATGTCCACGTTGGTGTCCTTGCGGCTGCCGATGTGGGCGAGCGGCTGGCTGGTGGCACCGATGCGCCTGATCCCCGCCGGGATGCGCTGCGAGGGGATCGTCTGGACGATCCTGACCGATGCCTCCACCTCGTTGTCCGCGATGCGGATGGTCGTGTCCGGCTGGACGGCAGCGACCGCCGGGTCGTTCCGCAACCGACGCACCTCCGCGGCGGTCAGGCGTGCCGAGAACCCCCCGAGCGCATTCCGGAAGACCCGCGTGGGTCGGATGCCCTGGGAACGCGCCGACCGGACGTGGCGCTGGAGCCGCGTGCGGTCCACGACGCGCGGTCGTGACGTCCCGCGGCTGGTCCTCGTGCGGGGTGCGTCGCGCATCACCGCACCGTCCTTGAAGCGGACGATGTAGTCACCGCTGGCGGCGCTCGCGTCCACGGCGATGAGCGGTGCGAGCGTGACGGCGAGGATGAGCGACAGGAGCAGGCGGCGCATCGGTCGATCCCCCTTGTCTCACGCCCCGGCCGACCCTTGAGGGCCTGGCGTCCGAGCCTGCACGGTCTGGCCGCGCGTCCCGCAGCCCACTCGATGATAGGGGCCGTGGCAACCCCAGGGGCTCGGGCGGTCCGCGGGACGGGCAGCATCGCGGTCGCGGCCACGTCCAGGACGGGCGCATCCGGACCGAGCAAGGACCGCTTCGGCATCACGCATCCGGTTCAGCCAGTGCTCTCGAGCGGCTCGTCGACGGGCTTCGATTCGGGCGATCCGCGCTGCCGCAGGACCACCGTGAGCAGCACCAGCACACCGACCGACAGGAACTCGCTCTGCCAGTTCTGCATCGACTGGAACCAGAACCCGGGCGTGGCCAGGAACTCGAACGCGGTCACTGCTGGCTCCCCTGCCGCCAGGCGTTCGCGGCTGTACTCGCCGGCCCCGCCCACGACGTGGAGCCAGAGCGACACGAGGAACAGCCCGAACAGGGCGATCGCGAGGGACCGCTCGTACACGGCGCGGACCACGCCACCGGCTCGGACCGGCCAGGGTGCGCCGGGACGGGCCGGGTCCGGCTCGCGGTCGACCGACTCGTCGGCGTCGGGGTCCTTGGACTCGGGCGACCCCCGTTGGTACAGGAACACGGTCAGGAGCACGAGCGCGCCCATCTGGAGGAACTCGCTCTCCCAGTTCTCGAACGTCGCCTCGACGAAGTGGCCGCTCGTGAGGTATCCGGCGAGATCCACGGGCGCCATGCCGTCAGTCGCCAGCTGGTCGAGATACACACGGTGTCCCGCGAGGACCTGGATGAGCAGGAACACCGCGAAGAGCGCGAGCACGGTGATGCTCAGCCCATTGGCACGCCACACACGAAGCATGGGCGGGAGCATCGATCGGCGGCCATCGCAGCCACGCACCCGATGCCCGGACGGCTCGTTGCATGCACGCGACACCGGTGAGCGGTGACGCCGCCAGTGGGGATGGCGGCCGGCGACCGCGGCGCTTCGGTGGGCCGGTATCGCCCCAGGAGCCGGTATCGCCCCAGGAGCCGGTCTCAGTAGATGGCGCGGGTGCGGATGCTCGTCTCGAGGAGCGCCATCTGCTGCTGCACCTCGCGGGACACCTCGCGGTCGAGATCCATGACCAGGTACCCGATGGACGGGTCCGTGGCGAGGATCTGTCCCTCGATGTTCGCGTTCGACTCGGCCACGATGCGGTTGATGCTGCTGAGCACACCGGGCACGTTGTGATGGACGTTGAGCAGCCGGTGATGGTCGCGCAGGACGGGCGGCTCCACCTCCGGGAAGTTGACGGACCCGGCGGTCGCGCCGGTGTTGACGAACTTCACGAGCGCCTCGGCCACCTCCCGGCCGATGTTCTCCTGGGCCTCCTCGGTGGAGCCCGCCACATGCGGCGTCAGGATGACGTTGGGGATGCCCTGGAGCTCGCTGGTGAACGTGTCGCTGTCACCATCCGGCTCGGCGGGGAACACGTCCACCGCGGCGCCCCGCAGCTGCCCGGCACGCAGCGCACCCGCGAGCGCGGGGACGTCCACGACGCTCCCTCGGCTCAGGTTGAGGAGGTACGCCCCGGGTCGCATCCAGGCCAGCTCCCGCTCACCGATCATGCCCCGGGTGAGCGGCGTCTCGGGCACGTGGAGCGTCACGAAGTCCGACCGGCCGAGCAGGTCCCGGAGCGAGGTGGCGGACCGGTTGTTGCCCATGGCCAGCCGCGAGGCGATGTCGTGGTAGAGGACCTGCATACCCAGCGCCTCGGCGAGCACGCCGACCTGCGTCCCGATGTGGCCGTAGCCCACGATGCCGAGGGTCTTGCCACGGACCTCGAAGCTCGACGTGGCCGCCTTGCGCCAGCGACCCTCGTGCAGGTCCCGGGAGCGATCGGCGACCCGTCGCGCGAGCGCGATGACCTCCGCGACCACCAGCTCGGCGACGCTCCGGGTGTTGCTGAACGGGGCGTTGAACACCGGCACACCGTGGAGCGCCGCGCTGCCGAGGTCGATCTGGTTGGTGCCGATGCAGAACGCCCCCAGCGTGAGCAGGCGGCGCGCCTCCGACAGGGCGCCCGGCGTCACCTGCGTCCGACTCCGGATGCCCAGGATGTGGACGTCCCGGATGCGCTCGCGCAGGGCGTCCTCGTCGAGCGCCTCGCGTAGCGTCTCCACCTGGTAGCCCTCGGCGCGGAACACGTCCTGGGCGCTGGCATGGACGTTCTCCATGAGCAGCACCCGGATCCGGCTGCGCGGGAAGGAGGTCTGTTCGGGGATGGGCATCTCGGCGGTGGTCACCATCGAACGATAGCGCGCGTCCGCGACGACGTCCGGCGGACGACGCGGCGGCGCGACACATCGCCCCACCCCATCCCGTGACCCCATCGATGGCGTCTCCTGACCGGATGCGCGACCATCCCCGCGTGCCACGGTCCCGCAGCGATGCCCCGGTCCTCACCCAGCGCCGCCTGAACCGGGCGCTCCTCGCCCGACAGCTCCTCCTCGAGCGTGCCGCGTGCTCCATCCCCGACGCGCTCCACCAGGTGGGTGGTCTCCAGACGCAGTACGCGCCATCGGGATACATCGGCCTGTGGAGCCGCGTGGCCGGACTCCGGCGCGACGACGTCACGCGCGCCCTCGAGGAGCGGCACGCGATCCAGGCGACCCTGATGCGCGCCACGATCCACCTGGTCGCGGCGCAGGACTACTGGCCGTTCGCCGCGGGCACCCGGCGAGCGCTCCGGGAGTGGGCTCTGCGCCAGGCGGGCTCGCAGGTCGACCGTGGCGGGGAGCAGCATGCCCAGGCGCTGCGGGCGGCGCTCGCGGACGGTCCTCGGACCACCGCGGACCTGGGCGCGATGGCATCGGGGTTCGTGGGTCACGTGGGGCTCTGGGTGGACCTCGTCCGGGTCCCCCCGTCCGGCACCTGGGAGCGACGACGCGCGGACCTGCTGGGCCTCGCGGAGACGTGGGTCGGGCCGGACACGGCGGACGAGCCGACCGGCCTGCGGACGCTGCTCCATGCGTATCTGCGGGGCTTCGGTCCCGCCGCTCCCCGGGATGTGGCGAGCTGGGCGGGCGTCCCCGTCACCTGGCTCCGTGACATCGCCGCCGATCCCACGCTGCGACGCTTCCAGGACGCGGATGGCCGCGAGCTGCTGGACCTGCCCGATGCGCCACTCCCCGAGGAAGACACACCGGCCCCGGTGCGACTGCTCCCCCATTGGGACGCGAACCTGCTCGTCCACGCGCGTCGGTCCGGGCTGCTGCCGGAGCCGTATCGCACGATCATCTTCACGAGCAAGCGGCCGTTCTCGGCGGGGGTGGTCCTGGTCGATGGACGGGTGGTCGGCGAGTGGTCCATCCGGGACGGCCACGTGGAGCCGACCCTCTACGAAG
The DNA here is from genome assembly GCA_019637815.1 of Chloroflexota bacterium. Lineage (GTDB taxonomy): Bacteria > Chloroflexota > Limnocylindria > Limnocylindrales > CSP1-4 > JAFMJV01. The sequence goes on along the minus strand of JAHBUZ010000006.1, from coordinate 184,963 downwards.
CGCTCTCAGCCACCGACCGAGCCGATGTCGACGACGAGATCGGACGTCTCGACGCCTGGCAGTCCGCCTGACCGACGCCCGCGGTCCCGACTCGCCCGACCAGCGCGGGTCCCGCGCGTCTAGCTGGTGGCGAGCGTCAGACCGGCGATGCGGCAGTCCTCCGCGAAGCGCGCCTGGGCCTCCAGGGTGGGTTCCCAGCGGGTGGGGAACGCGACCAGCCGCGAGAGACCGACCTCCGCGAACGCACCGAGGGTGTCGACACGCGCCTGTCCGGCCTCCCGCACGTCCTCGTCGCGGGCATAGATGGAGAAGCGCAACGTGGATGGGTCGCGATGCTCGCGCTCGCAGCGCGCTCGCACCTCGCGCATCCGCTCCGCGACCTCGGCTGGTGTCAGGAAGACGAAGTTGAGCTCATCCGCATAGCGCATGGCGTAGCCCGCGATGCGGTCACGCCCATTGCCACCCACGATCAGCGGGATGTGGGGCTGGATGCCCTTGGGCACGTTGATCGCGCCATCGACGCTCGCGTGGCGGCCCTGGTACGTGGCACGCCCGGGTGCGAGCATCCGGGTGATGACCTCCAGGTGGTCACCCAGCGTGTCGATACGCTCACCGACGGGCGGGAACCCATAGCCATAGGACAGCCACTCGTCCTCCTTCCAGCCGGCGCCGATGCCCAGCTCGAACCGGCCACCGGAGATGACGTCGATCGTGGAGCTGAGCTTGGCGGTGAGGCCGGGGTTCCGGAACGCGGTGCAGACCACCATGTGGCCGAGTCGGACGCGACGCGTGAGCGCGGCGAGCGCCGCCAGCGTCGAGAACGACTCGAAGGTGATGTCATCGGTCGGGTCCGGGGTGGTCGTGAAGTGGTCGAACACCCAGACGGACTCGAAGCCGAGCATCTCCGCCTGGACCGCGAGATCCACGGTCCGGGTCCACGCATCCGCGGCGGACCAGTCGTCGTACTCGTGCTTCCAGCCCTGGGGGGCCATCACCCCCACCTGCATGCCGGTCACGTCCGGATCAGGCGCTGGCGCCGGAGGCTGCGGCACGCGCCGCTGCCCAGTCCTTCTGGAACTGCACGATGCCCTTGTCCGTGAGCGGGTGGCGGACCATCTGCTGGATGACCTTGAAGGGCAGCGTCGCGACGTGCGCCCCGGCGAGCGCCGCGTCCGTCACGTCCCGCGGCCCACGGATGGACGCGGCCAGCACCTCGGTCTCGATGCCGTGGAGCTCCACGATCGAGACCAGCTCCCGGATGACGTCCATGCCGTCCTGGTTGATGTCATCGAGCCGACCCACGAAGGGCGACAGCAGCGAGGCGCCCGCCTTGGCCGCGAGCAGGCCCTGGTTCGCGCTGAAGATGAGGGTGCAGTTGGTCTTGATGCCCTCGTCCGCGAACCGTGAGATCGCCTCCAGGCCGGTCTCGCTCATGGGCACCTTGACCACGATGTTGGGCGCGAGCTTGGCGAACGCGCGGCCTTCCTTGAGCATGCCCTCCACGTCCTCCGCGACGACCTCGGCGCTCACCGGGCCGGACGTGATGTGGCAGATCTCCGTGAGGATCGATTCGTACGAGCCGCCGACCTTGGCATACAGGGTGGGGTTGGTGGTGACCCCGTCCAGCACGCCCCAGCGGGCGACGGTCCGGATCTCCTCGATATCGGCGGTGTCCAGGAACAGCTTCATGACGGGGACGCTCCCTCGGGATGGGCACGACGTGATGCGCGTGTCGGTACCCGTCGAGTGTACCGTCCGCGGGTCATGGCGCCCCGCTCCACCTACCGCCGGGGTGACCGCCTCGTGACGAGCACCACGGCCACCATGCCCGCGACGCCGAGGCCCAGGCCCAGCACGATGAGCTGGTCGAGGGCCCCAGGGCCGCCCGTCGGCGGTGGCACGGTGGTGGCACCGGAGGGACGGGGTGCGGGGGTCGGCGTGACGCGCGGCGTCGGCGTCGGCTCCGGACGGTCCGTGGGTGCGCTCGGGTCGGACGTGGACGCCGGGTCTCCGGTGGGCGCGATCGATCCGGCGCTCGGCGCGGGCGTGGGCTCGCTCGACGGCGTCGCGGCGGGCTGATCGGCGACGTACTCCCAGGCACCGATGTCGGGCGCCAGGCCCTGCGGTACGGCCGTCCCCCCGATATCCACGCCGCCGATGCCACCCAGGTCGATGGGTCGGATGGCATCGATGGCGGGGCTCCCCGGTCGCAGGCGGAGGTCGCCGGTCCGCACATCGACGAGTCGCGGGTCGACCACCCGTGAGCTCGGCGCGATGGTGAAGGTCAGGTCGGGCGTGCCATCGGCGGACCAGTAGATGCCATCGGTCTCCGTGAGGCCATCGCTGCACGTCGCGGCGTTCTCCGTCCCCCACAGGATGTTCCCCTCGAGGATCAGGTCGTCGGCCTGGAACGCGTGGGAGCAGCCGAGCGCCACGGATCCCGGGCCCAGCGCCACGAACGTGTCGTGCACGAAGCGCGTGCGCAGGACCGGCCCGTAGCGCGAGCCCGTGCCGTGGACGACCGCGAGCCTCGCGGAGGGCAGCGTGGACCACGCGGTGTTGTAGGCGATGAGGGTGTCCGCCGTGCGCGGATGACCGAGCTCGATGAAGTTGTGGTCCTCGCGCGAGCGGTTGTGGTGGATGACGTTGCGACGGCCGCCATACACGGAGATCGCCGACCCATCGCGACCACCGAAGAACCGGGAGCAGGCATCGCTGCCACTGAAGCGGTTGCCGGTGACGACGTTGTCGTCACCCTGGAGGTCCACGGCCACGGCGCCCGAGTCGGACTGGAAGTCGTCGCTCTTCATGTCGTTGTCCCGGAAGACGCTGTCCCGGATCACGTGGTGGGACGCGCCGCGCGAGATGCGGACCCCCGTGAACAGCTCAGTGGCGAGGATGCGCTGGATGATGCCGTGCTGGCTGCCGGCCGCCACGAAGATCCCGAAGCGGACTCCCGCGGGATGCGCATCGCAGCGCGGGTCACGCGTGACCGGATCCGCACGCACGTGGATGTCCTGGATGACGAACCACGAGGCGGTGACCTCGATGTTGCGATAGCTGTTCTCGATGACCGGCCGGTCGCCCTCGCCGTACGCCCCGATGGTGACGGGCGCGGCAGCTGATCCGGACCTGCTGACGGCGAGCGGCTCCTGCCAGCGACAGCCGCGTCGCAGGAGCAGGCTGTCCCCGGGTCGCAGGCGGGCGCGTGAGGCGCGTGACAGGCTCCGCCAGGCGGTCGACGCACGCCGACCGTTGGCACCATCACGACCACGGGTGCAGTCGACATGGAACGTGCGACCCGGACGCGGCGTGGCGCTGGGTGTGGCCTCGGCAGCCGGGAAGCCCTCGGCAGTCGGCGGGTCGGACCAGGGGATCGTCGCGCGGGTCGGCCCATCACCGATCCCGCCGAGCGCCGTGCCCGGCAGGATGGTCAGGCAGAGGACGCCCAGCAGGAGGACCGCTGTGACGCCGACGCGCTTGCTCAGTGGCCCGGCTCGACCCCGGCGAGCGAGGTCGTCTGCCCGCCGACATCGATGCCCATCGCGGCACGCACGAAGCCGAGGAACAGGGGGTGGGGCCGGTCCGGACGACTCCGGAACTCCGGGTGGAACTGGCTGGCCACGAACCAGGGGTGGTCCCGCAGCTCCACGATCTCCACGAGACGACCATCCGGCGAGCGGCCCGAGATGTCCATGCCCGCCCGCTCGAGCGCGTCCCGGTACTGGTTGTTCACCTCGAACCGGTGTCGGTGTCGCTCATAGATGACCTCCGTGCCGTACACCGCCTCTGCCCGTGAGCCGGGTGACAGGCGCGCGGGATACAGGCCCAGGCGCATGCTGCCGCCCTTGTCCTCGACCTCGCGCTGGTCGGGCATCAGGTCGATGACCGGCGCGTCGGTGAACAGGTCGAACTCGGTGGAGTTGGCGTCCCGCTCACCCACGACGTCGCGGGCGAACTCGATGACACCGCACTGGAGACCCAGGCACAGACCCAGGTACGGCAGTCGGCGCTCTCGCGCATAGCGCGCCGCGAGCACCTTGCCCTCGATGCCCCGATGACCGAACCCACCGGGCACGACCACGCCCGCCGCGCCGCCGAGGCGTTCCTCGAGGTCCTCCTCCGTCAAGCGCTCCGAGTCCACCCAGCGGATGGCGATGGTCCGCTCCTCCGCCCAGCCGGCATGACGCAGCGCCTCCGTCACCGAGAGGTACGCGTCCGGCAGCTCGATGTACTTGCCGACGAGCGCGACCTCCAGCTCCGGCTTGGGCCGCTTGATGCGCTCGACGAGCGCCGTCCACGCGGTGAGGTCCGCGGGATGCGCGGTCTCCGAGAGTCCCAGGTCCCGCACGACCAGATCACCCAGGCCGTACGCCTCGAACAGGAGCGGCACCTCGTAGATGGTGTCCGCGGTGATGGCCGGGATCACCGCCTCTCGCGACACGTCACAGAACAGCGCGATCTTGTCCCGAAGGTCGTCATCCACGGGCTGGTCGCTGCGGGCGATGATGATGTCCGGCTGGATGCCGATGCCCCGCAGCTCCTTGACCGAGTGCTGGGTGGGCTTGGTCTTGAGCTCCCCGGTGGCCGCGAGCGCGGGCAGCAGGGTCACGTGCACGTACAGCACGTTGCCGCGGCCCACGTCCTTGCGCATCTGGCGGATGGCCTCCAGGAACGGCAGCGACTCGATGTCACCGACCGTGCCACCCACCTCCACGATGACCACGTCCGCGCGACCGTCCCGCGCGACCCGGCCGATGCGGTCCTTGATCTCGTTGGTGATGTGGGGGATCACCTGGACCGTGCCGCCCAGGTAGTCGCCACGGCGCTCCTTGGCGATGACGGCCTGGTAGATGCGGCCCGTGGTCACGTTCGACGACTGGGTGAGGTTCTCGTCGATGAACCGCTCGTAGTGGCCCAGGTCCAGGTCCGTCTCGGCCCCGTCGTCCGTGACGAACACCTCGCCATGCTGGTACGGCGACATGGTGCCGGGGTCCACGTTGATGTACGGATCGAGCTTGAGGATGGAGACGGAGAGACCACGGCTCTTGAGCAGCCGGCCGATGCTTGCGGCCGTGATGCCCTTGCCCAGCGACGACGTGACGCCGCCGGTCACGAAGACATACTTCGCCACGGGACAGGTCCTCCGGGGGTTTTCCCGATCCTACCATGCGCCGATGGTGGGATGGGTATCATCCGCTGGCAGCCGCGGACCGGTTCCGGGGCCGGCCACTGACGAGATCCGCGGTAGATGCCTGGAGGGAGGCGATCCGTGACCGACCCGGCGGCGCAGGACCTGGACGGCTCGGAGCGCACCACCCGCGCAGCCGACGCCAGCGTGCCCACGGGCGATGACGGTCCGACGTCCACCGGATCCCTGGATGAGCCGGGGGCCGACGGCGATCCGGACGCGCCACCCGTCCCGCTGCCACCCGGCGCGAGCTTCGGCCCGATGCGCATGCCCAGCAAGGCGTTCCTGGTGGCCGCCCTGGGTGTGGCGCTCGCCGTCGGGGTCGTGATCGTCGCGGGTCAGGCGCTGTTCGTGTTCGCCATCGGCGTCGCGCTGTCGTTCTTCCTGGTCCCGGTCGTGGACCGGCTGGAGGCGCACGGCGTCCCCCGCATCGCGGCGGCGATCCTCGTGGTGGCCATCTGTGTGGTCGTCACGCTCGTGGTGCTCATCGGCGGCACGCTCATCCTGCTCGAGCAGGGCGTGGCCTTCCTGCGTGCGGTGCCCTCGTACATCGCCACCCTCCGCGCCGACTACGAGGCGATGGACCTGCCGACCTACGTGACGGACCCGGTCGACCAGCTGGTGGCGACGGTCCACGACGTCCTCGCCTCGGCCAACTGGGTCGTGGTCGGCCTGGGGGTGGTGCAGGGGTTCCTGGGCATCATCGGCACGCTGTTCGCGTTCATGCTCCTGCCGTTCTTCACGTTCTACCTGCTCAAGGACCAGCCGCGGATGCACCGCAACTTCTATCGGCAGGTGCCCGAGCCCTGGAAGCCGGACGTGTCGTTCATGGCCAACACGTTCACCGCGGACTTCGCGCAGTACTTCAAGGCGGAGCTGCTGGTGGGCTCCATCATGGGCGTCTCGGTCGCCATCGGGATGACCCTCATCGGGATGGTCGTGGGCGGGCCGCTCGGCAGCTTCGCGCTGCTCCTGGGTCTCATCGCGTTCGTGATGGAGCTGCTGCCGCAGATCGGACCGATCATCAGCTACGTGCCGGCGCTGCTCATCGCGCTCACCATCTCACCACTCGCGGTGGCGCTCGTGAGCGTGTTCTACTTCATCGCCTTCAACATCGAGGGCTCCGTCCTGGTGCCCACGTTCGAGGGCCGGATGATCTCCTTCAGTGGTGCGACGGTGCTGGTGCTCATCACCATCGGCTTCGCGCTGGGCGGCATCATCGGGGCCATCGTGGCGCTGCCGGTGGCGGCCATCATCCGCGACCTGTTCGCCCACTTCTTCCAGAAGGCGCAGCGCGAGAGCATCGTCCTGCCAGGGTCCACGGCGCCGGCTGGCTGATACGCGGGACCCGATGACGGGACCCGGACGGACCGCCGCCGCGGACGGGGCGGCAGGCTCGGGACGGGTCAGGCGGGCTCGGGCTGCTCCTGCTCCAGCTCCAGCAGCTCCTCGTCCGCATCCTCGGTGAGCTTCAGCCAGATGAACAGGCCGGCCAGCACCGCGAGCGGCACGATCACGGCGGCCGCCACGAGCAGTCCGATGACGGCCCCTAGGAACTTCACGATGCGCATGGTCAGCGACCTCCAGACTCTGTTCGTGCGTGCAGTGTAGGCCTTCGAGCGCGCACCGGCCATCCGGCGGGCCGTTCAGCCGTCCGGGCCGGACGTCCGCCAGGACGGTGCCTGGGCGACCATCGTGTCGACCTCGTCGGGCGTGAACTCCACGAGCATGTGATGCAGCCCGGCGCGGGTGGCCATGAGCAGCCGGATCAGCCATGCCCGATCCTGCTCGAACAGGAGCACGTTCCGCGGCTGCTGCTGGTCGATATAGCGGCCGAGCACCCGGAGCGCACGCTCGTAGGGGCCCGCCGTCATGGGCGCCCCGTCCACGTGGGTCCCGCGGCGCGCCCGTGACTCCTCCATGAACCGCGCGATGTCGTCGTCGAGGAGGGTGTACGTCTCCCCACCCGGTGGGGCGGGTGCCCCGTGCGGTGATGCGCCGTCCGGTGCGCTCGGCGCGAGGCCCTGGACGACGAACCCATCCGACGCCTCCAGCAGCAGGATCGCGTGCATGTCCCGCTGGTCGATGAAGCCACCCAGCGACCGCAGGACCTCTTCATAGTCCGGGCGCGGTCGACCGTCCGAGATCCTCATGACACCCCGTCAGGAGCCAGTGGTCCGATCGAGCAGGCCGCGCTCCCGCGCTCGGCGCTCGCTCCAGCGATAGCCGCCGAAGGCGACGAGTGTAGCCATGGCGGTGGTGGCCATCGACACGACCAGGATCACCCCCTGGTCGGGCGCCAAGGTACCGGTGACATCGGTCCACACCGAGCCGACACCACCGATGCCGCTCGCCGCATCCGGCAGCACCGCCCGGCGGATGCCCTCGATCCACCAGGTGAGCGGCATCAGCAGGCCGACCCACTGGACGACCTGGGGCAGCACCACGATGGGGAACACCGCGCCCACGAGCAGGAACAGGGCACCCGCGACCGCCTCCGGATAGCTCCACGAGTCCTGGCGCGTCTGCATGCACACCGCGGCCATCAGGGTGCCCAGCGCGATGACCGCCACGAGACCGATGGCCATGCAGACGAGGAGCATGATCCAGTCGATGCGCCCGATGTCGATGGGCACTCCCGTGATCAGGCACGCGACGACGAGCGTGATGACACTGCCCATGCCCGCGATGAGCAGACGGGCCGTCCCGCGGCCCAGCAGGATCACCGACAGGGAGCCCGGCAGGATGGCGAGATAGCGCAGCATCCGGTAGCGCTCCCGATCGTCGAGGATCGACCAGGCGAGTCCCGCGATGCCGCCCATCACGAACGCCCACAGCGCGCTGCCCACGATCACGAAGCCCAGGTCCGCGGTGCTCGCCGCGCCGTTGCTGATGACCTGGAGCATGACCACCAGCATGAGCACCGACGCGATGGGCTTGGCGATGGAGTAGATGAGGAACAGGACCGGGTCCGCCCAGTTCGATTCGACCGCCCAGCCCAGACGCACGGCGGTGCGCCACGTGAGCAGACGCTCCTGCCACGTGCCGCGGGCGTCACGCTGCGGGCGAGCCTGGCTGCCGGCCAGCTGGGTCATCCGCCGCGCACCGTGAGACGGCCCTCGCTCCGGGCGAGCCATTCGAGGCGGTGGATCATCGCGCGTGCCAGCGCCAGCGAGACGACCACCATCGCGACCAGGATGAGCGCCTCCACCTCCGGGGACGGCGTGCCCACGTGCGCCGCGCTCCCCGCGAAGGCGAGCTGGCGGATGGCGTCCAGGCCGACCGCGAGCGGGATGAGCGCGATGGCGAGGAAGCCCAGCATCCCCAGCCGACCGACCGGGAAATTGAGGCCGGACACGAAGTAGACCGGCTCCTGCATCGCCTGGGTGAGGTGCCACGCCTCACGACCGAACAGCAGGAACAGGCTGGCGAGGACCATGCCCAGGCCGTACAGCGCGCCGAGGGTGAGCAGGAACACGCCGATGAGCAGGCCCCACTGCTCCACCGTGAACACGACGTCATACAGGACCGTGCCGACCCCCAGGACCACCGCCGCCCGGAGACAGCTGGAGAAGAGTCCGCCGATGGCCATCCCGAACAGCACGCTCATGAGGCTCACGGGGGCCGTGAAGTAGATATCCAGGTTGCCCTGGTCCTTCTCCCAGTAGAGCTGCGCGGCCATCATCCAGATGACGTTCAGCCAGAACGCGGTCATGGCGCCGCCGAGCACCGCGAAGCCCACGTACTCCGGGGGTGCCTGGAGCGCGCGATACACGAACACGAACGCGGACGTAGTCAGGAACGGGAGCAGGATCTCGAACAGGAGCCACGATGGCTCGCGGATGAGACCGATGACCCGGGGGTAGGCGCGGCCGGTGACCGCGCGCAGGTCCGTGGCCAGCTTCCGACGACGGGTCCACCTGGCGGCCTCCATCGGGCTGCTGGTCGGATGGAACGGCTCGGGGATGCGCAGGGTGGCGGTCATCGTCGGGGTGCCGATCGAGCCAGCGGGAGTGCCGGGCCCATCGACCGGTGCCCGCTCATCGGTCACCCTCGGGAGCGTCCCCGAATCCCCGACCGACGAGCTCCACGAACACGTCCTCCAGCGTCGGCTCGGACTTCTGGAGCGCCACGATGTGGGCATCCTGGGCGGCGAGCGCGGTGATGACGCTGCCGAGCACCGCATCGTCGGTCAGCTGGAGGTTCACCGCCACCGTCTGGCCGTCGGGGGCCGTCGCATCGTCCGCGGCCAGCACCGCCCGCTCCACCCCCGGCAGCGCCGCGATCGGCTCCACGCCGCCCTCGAGCGCGTCGAGGACCAGCCGGAAGATGGACCCCGCGCTCACGCGCTGCTTGAGCTCCGTCGGCGTGCCGAGCGCCAGGATCCGCCCATGATCCACGATGGCGAGCCGGTCGCACAGCTCGTCCACCTCCGCCATGTAGTGCGAGGTGAGCAGGATCGTCCGACCCGGCACGGCCGCCTGCCAACCACGCACCAGGTCCCGCACGACCCGCGCCGCTGACACGTCCAGGCCCAGGGTGGGCTCATCGAGGAACAGGATCCACGGGTCGTTCATGAGTCCGCGGGCGAGGTTGAGCTTCTGGCGCTGACCCGTGGACAGGGAGCTGATCTTCTGGTGCCGCTGCTCCTGGAGGCCGACCGCGTCGATGAGCTCATCGACCCGACGCCAGCCCTCGCGCACCGGGATGCCATAGAACTGGCTGAACATCCAGAGCTGCTCACGGACCTGGAGCAGACCGTAGCCCGACTGCTCCCCGCCGGACACGATGTTCATGATCCGGCGGATCTCGGTGGTCTGGCGCGCGACATCGAAGCCGAAGACGCGGGCCGTCCCGTCGGTGGGCAGGAGCAGGGTCGTGAGGATCTTGATGAGCGTCGTCTTGCCCGCGCCGTTGGGACCCAGCAGCCCGAACAGCTCGCCCGGGGCGACATCCAGGTCCACCCCGTCGAGCGCCGTGACCGGGTTCGGCTTCGCCTTGTAGACGCGCCGGACACCCCGCACCTCGATGGCGGGCGGCAGGTCGTCGATGGACGATGGGGTCGCCGGAGCGGCGGGCGCGGACACGGACCCTCCGAGGAGCGCATGCGATGGTCTCGCCTCGGCGTCGATCCACGGACGCGGCGACCCTCTGATGCCACGGCGCAGTGCGTCCCGGAGGCGGGCGCGCATCGTACCACCGGGACCCCGCGGATCAGCGACCCGCGCGGGCCTCAGCCACCCGCGACGGCAGGCACCACGTGGATGACCGACGACGGCTCGACCGGGGTGTCGAGGTCGGCGCGCGTGCCATCGACGAACAGGTTGATGAAGGGCCGGATCCGGGGACCCGGCTCGCAGAGCCGGTCGAGCAGTCCCGGGTGGGCCCGGTCGAGCGCCAGGACCAGGGACCGGACATCACCCGCCGCGACCTCGATGGTCCGGGGCATCCCCGGGATGAGCGCCGCGAGCGAGCGCGGCACGTGCACCGTGGCCATCGCGTGACGATCTGCGTCGCTCAGGCGAGGACGGCCGTCTCGACCGACTCGATGCCCGGCAGCAGATCCGCGACGAGCGACCAGGTGTCCCCCGAGTCGCGGCTGCCATAGAGCTGTCCGGTGCTGGTGCCGAACCAGATCCCCGCCGGATCGGCGCGGTCGGCGGCCATGGCCTCGCGCAGCACCCCCACCCACGCGTGCTCGGGGAGCCCGCTCGTCAGCTGCTGCCAGCTGCTGCCGGCATCGGTGGTCCGCCACACCGCCATCCGCGCGTCCGGCATGTAGCGTCCCAGCTGATCCCCATTGAGCGGGATCGCGTACGCGGTCGACGGCTCGTGCGGGTGGACCACCATCGGGAACCCGAAGGTCGACGGCAGCGGACCACCGATCTCGACCCAGGAATCGCCGCCGTCATCCGAGCGGTAGACACCCACGTGGTTCTGCTGGAACAGCACTTCGGGGCGGTCGGGGTGATAGGCCAGCTTGTGGACGCAGTAACCGGTCTCCGGGAGCGCATCGGGCGGTCCGTCGATGGACCGGATGCCCCGATTCTGGGCGACCCATGTCCGCCCGCCATCGCGGGTGTGGAACGTGCCGACCGCGGAGATGGCGACCCACATCCGCTCCGGATCCGTGGCGTGGGGCACGATCGTGTGGAGCATCAGGCCGCCCGCACCCGGCTGCCACTCCGGACGCGAGGGATGCTCCCGGAGCCCCGCGACATGGGTCCATGAGAGGCCACCATCGTCGCTCCGGAACAGGCCGGCGGGCTCGACGCCCGCATAGAGGGCGCCGTGGGCCGGTGTGATGTTCCAGACCCGCGTCACCGGCGGTTCGTCCGGGCCATAGCCCATGCCCAGGCTCGACTGGGCCCAGGTCGCCCCGCGGTCGCTGCTGCGCCACACCGTGGGCCCATACCACGGGCTGCCGGATGCCGCGTACAGGGTGTCCGTGGCCGGGTCGTGGGTCAGATGCTGGATGGGCATCGTCTCGCAGAACGGCCCCTGGATGGCCGTCGAGCCACCGTCCGGGTCCACCAGGAACGCCCCCTTCCGGGTGCCGACGAGGATGACCGTCCGAGCCATGGAATCTCCCTCTGCTGACGAGACCTCGATGCCCGTCCTTCAGGATAGACCGGGGTTCGCCCACGGATCCATCGGTGCCCGCCCCACGAGCCGACGACCACCGAGCGGGACGTACGATGACCGCGGTGGCGACCGCGTCCGGCCCCGGCTCTCGTCCGGCAGGACCGGGGGTCGTCGTGCGCGAGGAGGAGGACGATGGCTGATGTGATCCACCTGGACGGGACGGTGGTCGTGGAGGGTGCCGATGCCCATCCGCACGCGTTCCGCCGGTTGCAGCAGACGCTCCCCGGTACCGTGATCGCCGCTGGACCTGCCGTCCCGCACGGTACATCGGTCATCCGGCTGGAGACGGATGCGTCCCTGCCTGAAGGTGGGTTCCGCATCGAGACCACGGCCGCGGACGTCTCGATCGCGGGTGGTCCCTTCTCCGGGGTCATCTATGGCGTGGAGGAGCTCGTCGGGCGACGCGTGGGTGCCGACGGGTCGCTGCCCATCGGGCGCATCGAGGACGCACCCGCGCTGGCGTATCGGACCTTCTGGAACTGGGACCACACGACCAACTGGGAGCCGACCCAGATCGGTGCCCAGGAGATCGGGGTGATGAACCCGTATCACAAGCCGCCGGAGGGCTTCCTCGCCGACTTCACGCGGCTGATCGACTTCATGAGCCGGAACCGGATCGCAGCGCTCGCGATGTACGGCTTCCTGCGGGAATCACACGGTGGCATCGAGATGGCGCAGGAGCTGTGCCGCTATGCCACCGAGCGGGGCGTGCGCATCCTGCCCGGGGTCGCCATCAACGCCTACGGCGGCGTGGTCTGGGAGATGGACCACGAGTACAACCTCGCGACCTGGCTCCGGAAGCATCCCCATCTCGCGGCGGAGATGGAGCGCCCGGCCGGGTTCCAGATCCCGGACCTGGGCTTCCCGTTGTTCTTCCCGCGCGGCGACTACAGCGTGCGTGGCTGTCCGTCGCGGCCGGAGAACCAGCAGTGGATGGCCGAGGGCATCGCGTGGCTGGCGGAGACGTTCGAGGTGGGTGGTATCAACATCGAGGCCGGCGACTATGGGGTCTGCGGCTGTCGTGACTGCCAGGCACGTCGCGCCGCCCGGGAGGATGCGCAGCGCCGGGAAGGGTACGCCGAGAGCTGGTCGCATGCCGACATGGCGGACTTCTATCCGCGCCTGTTCGAGGCTGCCCGCGCGCACCGGCCGGACGCCTGGATCTACTCCGAGATCCAGTGGGACAACCTGCTCGATGCGGAGGCCCAGGCCCCGCTGCGCTCGCTGCCCGAGGGCGGCATCTATCAGCACACCCTCAATCGGAGCTACTGGGAGCGCGTCCGGGCCGAGATGACCCCGGACTACGCGCGCACGCTGCCGACCACCAACAACGTCTTCCGGGCCCAGTTCGACTGCCAGTGGAACGGCGACCACCGGACCGAGCGGTATCGATTCAATGGTCGGGACTTCGCGAACCAGGCGCAGAAGGCCGCCGAGGTCGGCTTCCGCGGGCTGACCGTGTGGGGCGAGCCGTCCGACTACGAGGTCACCAGCGAGCTCAGCTACCTCGCCTTCGCTCGCTTCACGTGGGATCCATCGCTCACCTGGGAGCGGTTCACGGCCGAGGAGATCGAGCCGCGACTGGGTGGCGCCGAGGCAGCCGGGCGGTTCCTCGCCATCACCGAGGCACTCGACGCGAACGCGACGATCGAGCGGGCCGACCTGGCACGCTTCCGGTCCGAGGCGCTGTCCCATGCCGTGGCGACCAGCGGCGACGTGGCTCGCCGCTGGGTGTGGCTGGCGGAACGCCTCGGACGGCAGGACCACAGCCAGGCGACCCGGACATCCGCCGCACCGTGGTGAGGCCTCGGGAATAGGCTGGGCGGTGCCGCATCGAGCGAAGTAAGGAAGTAAGATATCCATGACATCCCCGAGGGAGCCGATCCGATGCTCGCCAAGCTCACGTCCAAGAACCAGGTGACCCTGCCCAAGGCGGCCGTCGAGAGCGTGGACGCCACCGAGTACTTCGACGTGACCATCGACCGCGGGCGGATCGTCCTCACGCCGGTGCGTGTCCGTGACACGAGCGCGGTCCGCGACAAGCTCGAGGCCCTGGGGATCACCGAGGCGGACATCGATGACGCGGTGGCCTGGGCTCGCCGATGACCTCGGTGCGTCGGTGACGCCCACGCACTGATGACGGCACAGCGGGTCGTCCTCGACACGAACGTGCTCGTCTCGGCCCTGGTCTTCACATCAGGACGGCTCGCCTGGATGCGCCACGCGTGGCAGCACGGTCTCCTCACGCCGATCGCATGCTCGGAGACGGTGACCGAGCTGGTCCGGGTGCTCGCCTACCCCAAGCTACGCCTCGAGCAGGCGGAGCGTGACGAGCTCCTGGCCGACTACCTGCCGTTCGCCGAGATCGTCCGACTGCCCGACCCCTGGCCCGATGTCCGGGCCGTTCGCGACCCCCACGTCCGCGTCTTCCTTGCGCTCGCGGTCACGGGTGCCGCGGACGCACTGGTGACCGGCGACGCGGACCTCTTGATGCTCGAGCGTGTCGCAGGCATCCCGATCGTGCGACCAGACGCACTCGCCGGCACGATCTGACCAGCCACCGCGGCCGCTGGATCGGCACGAACGAGCATCCGATCGACCGGCGCACCTGACCTGGTTCGCGGACGGTCTCGGCTACGGCTCCTTCGCGACCTGGGTACTCGCCCAGGGTGATCAGCGGGTCGGCCGGGCCGACCCGATCTGTCAGTTCACCACACTGGTGGTCGGCTATCCGGATGGCGTTGGGGCCATGGGCGCTCGCGGGAGGGGACTCACGCTCAGGTGACGGCCGCGAGCTGCCAGTCCCACAGCCAGTCGGATGGAGAGCCGTGCGCATCGATCTCGTCAGGCGGATGTGCGACGACCAGTGCGGCGGAATGGCACGACAGGCCGGCGAACCTCACCCGGCGCTGGCGCTCTCCTGCCCCACCTCGGTCGGCACGGCCCGCGTGGCGATGCGCTCCACGACCGCCCGCGTGGTGACCCACGCCTCGCTGGTGCCGCGGGGCAGCTTCACGCGCACCTGGTTGGTCGCGGCGGTCACGCCACCGATGGGCACGCCCGGGATGCGGTCACCCGGTCCGGATGGCGCCAGCGCCCGCAACACGAGCGAACGCGACCAGCCATCCGGGAAGCGCACCACCAGCTGGCCATCCTCGCGAGAGAGTGACGCGATCCCCGCCGCCTCGGCGGTCGCGCGCAGTCGGGCCACCTCCAGCAGCCGCTCCACGGGCGGCGGCAGCGGCCCGAATCGGTCGATCAGCTCGGCGCGCACGGCGGCGAGCTCGGCATCGGTGGATACCCCGCCCAGGCGTCGGTAGAGCTCCAGCTTCGCCGGCTCGTCGGCCACGTAGTCGTCCGGCAGATGGGCGTCGATGGGCAGGTCGATGACGGTCTGGATGCGCTGGTGTCGGGCGGGTCGATGCTCGTACTCGGCCTTCTCCTCCTCGACCGCCTCCGCCAGCATCCGGGTGTACAGGTCGAAGCCGACCGCGGACATGTGACCGCTCTGCTCACCACCGAGGATCTCACCGGCGCCCCGGATCTCCAGGTCCGCGAGCGCGATCTGGAAGCCGGCCCCCAGCTCGGATGCGTTGAACACCGCCTGGAGCCGCTTCCGCGCGACATCGCTCAACCGCTCCCGACGCCGATACAGCAGATACGCATACGCCCGGCGACTGGACCGGCCCACCCGGCCCCGGAGCTGGTACAGCTGGGCGAGCCCGAGCGCATCGGCCCGGTCGATGATGATCGTGTTGGCGTTCGGGATGTCCAGCCCCGATTCGATGATCGTGGTGCACACGAGGATGTCATGGTCCCCGCGCGCGAACGCGATCATGACCCGCTCCAGCTGGCCCTCGGGCATCTGGCCATGGCCGACGACGATGCGCGCCTGGGGCAGCAGTCGGCGGAGCTGCTCCGCCTGCGCCTCGATGGTCTCGACGCGATTGTGGACATAGAACGCCTGGCCACCCCGGTCGAGCTCGCGCAGCAGGGCGTCCTTCACGAGCCCCGCCGAGGCCTCCGCGACCCGGGTCTGGATGGGCAGCCGGTCCTCCGGCGGCGTCTCGATGACGCTCATGTCGCGCACCCCGACGAGCGCCATGTTGAGTGTCCGCGGGATGGGTGTGGCGGACAGGGTCAGCACGTGGACCTCGGTCCGGAGCTGCTTCAGCCGCTCCTTGTGGGCGACGCCGAAGCGCTGCTCCTCGTCCACGATGAGCAGACCCAGGTCACGGAACCGGATCTCCTTGCCGAGGAGCTTGTGGGTCCCCACGACGAGGTCCACCGAGCCGTTGGCGAGCCCGGCGATGGTCGCCTTCTGCTCTGCGGCCGGCACGAACCGGCTGAGCATCCGGACCGTGATGGGGTACGCCGCGAACCGCTGCTGGAACGTGGACAGATGCTGTGCCGCGAGCACGGTCGTGGGCACCAGGACCGCGGCCTGCATGCCCTCCTGGATGGCCTTGAACGCCGCCCGGATGGCGACCTCCGTCTTGCCGTAGCCCACGTCGCCCACGACGATGCGATCCATCGGGCTCGAGCGCTCCAGGTCCGCCTTGACCTCCAGCACGGCACGCAGCTGGTCGGGCGTCTCCTGGTACGGGAACGCGGCCTCCATCTCGGACTGCCACGGCGTGTCCTCACCGAACGGGTGGCCCTGGGCGGATGCGCGCGCCGCGTACAGCGCCAGGAGGTCCTTCGCGAGGTCCTTGACCGCCTTGCGGACCCGGGTCCGGGCGCGCTGCCACTCGCCACCGCCGAGCTTGGACAGGGCCGGTGATTCGCCACCCGCGTAGCGCGTGACCCGCGCGATCTGCTCCACGGGCACCCAGATGCGGTCCGTGCCCGCGAAGTGGAGCTCGAGGAAATCGCGTTCCTCGCTCCCCTCCCCACCCGCGGACCGGCGCACGAGCCCGGCGTACCGCGCCACGCCGTGATCGACGTGGACCACCATGTCACCCGGGGTCAGCCGCTCCAGGACGTCCTTGGGCACGACCCGTCGAAGGGCTCGCGGCCGACGCACCCGGACGGTCCCGAACAGCTCCCGGTCGGTGACCACGATGACGTTGTCCGGGCCACCCTCGAAGCCGCCGTTGAGGCTCCGCTCGATGAGCGCGAGACCGCCGGGCCCTGGCGTCTCGCTGAGATCCGCCCGTGGCGCCGCCAGGATGTCCGCGTCGCTCAGCAGCTCCGCGATGCGTGCGGACTGGTCGGACGCGAGGACCACCCGTGCGCCCTCCGTCCGCCAGCGCCGCACGGTGTCCGCGATGGTGCCGATGGGTGCGGGTGGCAGCACGGGCTCTCGCCAGCCGAAGGGATTGCCACCCGGCGGTGCGCCCTCCGCCTCCGGCTCCCAGGTGAGCGACAGGCTGCGCGTCTCGGTCAGTGCGCGCTTCCAGGCACGCGGCTCCGGATACGCCGCGGGCCAGCCGGCCGGCAGGTCCCCGGCACGTTCCAGGTCCGCACGTCGCTCGTCCGCCTGTGCCCACAGCGCCTGGGCCGCCGCGTCCACGTCCGCCGGCTCATCGATGACCCACGCCGCGTCCCCGAGGTGGTCGAGGGCCGTGGCCGGCGCCAGGTACCCCGCCCAGGTCTCCGCAGCATCCCCGAGACTGCCCGTCTCCAGCAGCGCGAGATCCGCCGCGAGGCGATCCGGGAGTCGTGCCGCGAGTCGTCCCAGGCGTGCCCGGAGCCGCTCCCCGACCCCCTCGTCCAGCAGCAGCTCGCTGGCGGGCAGGACCACGACCGAATCCACCGGACCGACGCCCCGCTGGTCCGCCGGGTCGAACGCCCGGATCGACTCGACCTCGTCACCGAACCACTCGATGCGCACCGGCAGCGGGTGGCCGGCCGGGAACACATCCACGAGACCGCCGCGCCGCGCCATCTCGCCCCGACCACCGACCTCTGCGGTCATCTCGTAGCCCAGGTCATGGAGCGTCCGCAGCAGCCGGTCCTGCGAGAGCCGGATACCCGGGCGCACGGTCATCGGCTCTGTGGGCAGCTGGTCGGGTGCGAGCGTGCGCTGGAACAGCGCCTGCACGGACGCGACCAGGACACGCGGCCTGCCCGAGCGCCACGCGGCGAGGGACGCGACACGACTCGCGCTCTCGTCGCGGACCAGCTCCGAGCGCTCCCAGGCGAGCGCGGTGCGTGGCTCCAGGGTGACCACGGCCGTCGGGTCGCCCAGCCATGCGGCGAGCTCCTCCGCCACGCGATCGGCGATCTCCGAGTCGCGCGCGACCCACACGAGACGCAGCCCCCCGGCGATGGCGAGCGCGGCCGCGAGATGGCTCTTGGCGCCGTGGGGCATCGCGCCGTACGTGACGTGTCGGCGGGCCGTGGCGCGTGCCAGACCATCCGTCCCGGCGAGGCGCGCTGTGAGCTCGGTCAGCTGCTGGGTGTCAGCGAGCAGCCGGGTGAGCGGCGAGAGGTCCGGCAAACGATGTCGACCACCAGCCGGTCGCTCCGCCCCGGCGCCCGTGCCGCGCGCGGCGATGCGCTCCGCGACCTGCGCATCGATGCGTCGGTCACGGCCACGACGACCCCGCAGACCCGTGGGCTGGCTCATCGGTGGGCCCTGCTCATCGATCCTGGTCGCCCTGCGACAGGAGTCGTCGCCACCCGGTCCTGCGGCGCACGATGCCATCGGCATCAGGCGTCGATGACGGTGAGGGTGACTCGCTCGTCGCGTGGCCGTCGGTCGAGGCAGGCGCTGCCGTCGGGCCGTCGGTCGACGCGCCCGGGGCAGCCTCGGGCACCGGCAGTCGCCAGGCATTGAATCGGTCGGCTGCCCGGGTCGGCCCATCGAGCGCCCACGTCTCGACCGCATCCGCGGCCGCGTCCAGGAGCGTGTCCAGCTGCCCCCGCTCCTCGGCCGTGAAGTCCTTGAGCACGTGGTCGATCGCGGAGCCACCGTGGCCACCGATGCCCACGCGCAGCCGCGCGAACTTCTGGGTGCCCATCTCCGCCACGATCGAGCGCAGGCCGTTGTGAGTCCCCGCACTTCCCTCGGCGCGCATCCGGAGCCGTCCGAACGGCAGGTCGAAGTCATCGACCACGATGAGCAGGTCCTCCATCGGCACGTGATCCCGGGCGAGGACCTTGCGCACCGCGACGCCCGACAGGTTCATGTAGGTCGTCGGCTTGACGAGCTGCAGGTCGAGACCACGGTAGCGACCGCGCACGCTCACGGCAGCATCCTTGGCCTTCTGGCGACCGGTCAGGCCGGCACGCTCGGCGAGACGGTCCAGGACCATCCAGCCGACGTTATGACGAGTGTGCTGGTACTGCGAGCCGGGATTGCCCAGCCCCAGGACGACCTTCACGTGGATCCTCGCGGGCATGCGGACGAGCCGCACCCGGGTCGATCCCGGGCCGCGGCGGAGTCGTCAGTGTATCCGGGAGTGCGCCCACCGAGGCCAGGGCGTGTGGCGCCGAGGTCAGGGCGTGCGCCGCCGGCCCGGGGAACCCTTCGCTCGCGACCAGGACGTGTGCCGCCGAGGTCAGTCGGCTGCGGGCTCCCAGATCTCCGCCACGGCGAGCGTGGGGTTGGACTGGCGGCCCCCGACCAGGAGCACACGACCATCCGGCAGGAGGGTCGCGGTGAGACCGTTGCGGCCGCCCGCCATCGACCCGGCCGCGGCGAAGGTGCCAGTGACCGGGTCCCACAGCTCGGCCGAGGCGGCCGAGGCGCCGGCGCTCCACCCGCCGACCACCAGCACGCGTCCGTCGAGGAGGGAGGTCGCCGCGTGATAGAAGCGAGCATCGGCCATGGAGCCCGCCTCGGCGAAGATCCCGGTGGTGGGGTCCCAGCGTTCGGCGGTCGCGAAGACCTCGTCGTAGCGGCCCCCGACGACCAGCACGCTGCCGTCAGGCAGGAGGGTCGCGGTGTGACCGAAGCGGGCGGTCGTGATCGGACCCGTCTCGGCAAAGGTGCCGCTGGTGGCGTCCCAGCGCTCAGCAGTGGCGGTGGGCACCAGGGTGTCCGAGCTGTCGCGGCCCCCGACGACCAGCACGCTGCCATCGGCCAGGAGGGTCGCGGTGAAGTCGTAGCGGGCGTGGCCCATCGAGCCTGTCGGCTCGAACGCAGCGGACGCGGGATCCCAGAGCTCGGCGGAGGCGATGGGGCCCTCGCCATCACCTCCGCCGATGACCAGCACCCGGCCGTCCGGCAGGAGGATCGCTCGATGGTCGGCGCGGCCGACGAGCAGCGAGCCGGTCGTCGTGAAGGCACCCGTCACCGGGTCCCAACGCTCGGCGGCGACGGGCCGGCCAGCGCCATCGCCGCCCCCGACCACGAGCACGCTGCCGTCGGGCAGGAGGGTGGCGGTATGACGGTAGCGACCGGTCGCCAGCGGACCCGTCGCAGCGAAGACGCCGGTCACCGGATCCCAGATCTCGGCGGTATCGTGGACGGAGGCCGACTGCTCATCGACCGAGAACCCGCCGATGACCAGCACCCGGCCGTCCGGCAGGAGGGTGGCGGTGTGACCGTAGCGACCGACCGACATCGACCCCGTCGCCGAGATGCGGCCCTCGGCAGCCACCGGCGCGATGGACAGCGCCGTCCCGGCCAGGACCATCACCAGTGCCGACGCCACCCGCTGCCTGGATGTCCTCACGATCGCCTCCTCGAGCCTCGTGGCCGGGTGCGGCGCCGACCACGCGCGCCACAGCCATCGACCACGAGGATGGTAGTGCGCCCGGGAACCTCGACGCACCCAGCGGCGGCCACGGCCCTGGGATCAGATGGATCAGATACATCTGATATCGTGGCCGACATGGCTCGACTGACCGCGACCGAGCTCGCGCGCAACCTCTCCGCCGTCCTCGACCGTGTCAGCAGGGGTGAGCGGATCGAGGTCGTCCGGCACGGCACGGCCGTCGCGGTCATCACGCGACCTGATCCGTACCTCACCAGCGCGGAGGCGTTCCGCGAGCTCCTCGAGTCGCTGCCAGAGGCCGATGAGGACTTCGCCGCCGACATCGATGCCTTGCGGGGCGAGCTCCTGCCCCTGGATGATCCGTGGGAGTCCTGATCGACACCAGCCTGCTCATCGGTCGAGAGCAACGCGGCCGGATCACCGGGCTCATCGAGCGTCCGGGTGTCGCGATCAGCGTGATCACCGTCAGTGAGCTGCTCCACGGCGTCCATCGAGCGACCACCGAGCACCGGGCGAGACGCGAGGCCATCGTCGAGGGGATCCTCGCCGGGATGAAGCCGGTCCCCATCACCACCGCGGTCGCGCGGGTACACGCCAGGATCTGGTCACACCTCGAGTCGCGCGGGAGCCTCATCGGGCCCCACGACCTGTGGATCGCATCGACCGCGCTTGCGCATGGGTACGCCGTCGCGACCCTGAACCGGGCTGAGTTCGAGCGGGTGCCCGGGCTTCGGCTGGTCGACCTGCCGGAGCCGCGCCGAGGCCACATCCTCCACGAGTCCCCGCTCGACTGACCTCCGCCTCGGCGGCTGGCCCGCCCGCGGGCACGTATCGCTCGTCCGTCGTCCGGCGCCCGGGCTTGCGTCCGGCCTGCGACCTGTCCGGCCTGCGACCGCTTGCATCGGGTCGCTAGGCTCGACCGATGACCAGACCTGCCCGCTCCCGACCCAGGTCCCTTGCCGCCGTGGTGTCACTGGCCGTGCTCGCAGCAACGGCCATCCTCCCGGCGTCCGCGATGGCTGGCGGGCAGGCACCCACGCACTCGGTGTCGGCGTGGGTCGTGGTCCGGGACCCGGGTCGAACGGGGGAGTACGCACCGGCCGCGCGTGACCGTGGCAACTCCACGGGCGGCAGGAACAAGGTCGAGCGCACCTGGAAGGGCACGTGGCGCATCATGATGCCGGGCGTGGGCGATCTTGATCAGGTCCAGGCGTCGGCCATGGGCTCCAAGCCGCGTCGGTGCGTGCCCTCGAGCTGGGGAATCGATGAAACGTACGTGCAGTGCTTCGACTATGCGGGCCAGTTGAAGGACGCGCCGTTCGTGGTCACCTTGACGGAGGCTCCCGCGTCCAGCGGCAGCCTCCCCGGTCGACTCGCCTACTACTGGGCCGACGTCGAGTCTGCGGACTCGACCCCACTCGACACCTACCAGTACTCGTCGAAGCCCGGCGAGATCACGCTCGACCACCGGGGGACCGGCAAGTACCGGGCCACGATCCCGAAGCAGGGGCACGCGACGGTGGTGGGCACGTTCCAGGTGAGCCCGTACGACAGGGCTGGCTACTGCCGCATCGCGGGGTGGTCGAAAGGGTCCGGTGCCCAGACCGTGGACATCCACTGCCGCAGGCCGGCCGGTGCGCTCGCCGACACCCAGCACGACCTGCTGTTCCTGCGCAACCTGGGCATCGAGGGGTACGGCGGTGGACCGTCCGCCTATCTCTTCGCGAGCAAGCCCACGAGGACCACGAGCTACAAGCCCGCCAAGGCGACGGCCTGGGCGTCGAACGGCAAGCAGGCGACGATCAAGCGGTCGTCCAAGGGCGTGTATCGGGTGACGCTCCCCGGGATGCCGAAGGGTGGCGCAGCGCTCGTGACCCCGTATGGCACCGGTACGGAGGACTGCCAGATCGGGTCGATCCGGACGGACAAGACGCCCCAGCAGGTGGTCGTGCGCTGCTTCTCCAAGACCGGCAAGCCGGCGAACGCGAAGTTCCTGCTCGCGTATACGAAGTAGGGCGGGCGCTGGGATCCGGCTCGCGTCTCGAGCCGGCGCGGCCGTCCCGCCCGCTCACGCTTGCATCGGGTCGGTAGGCTCTCCGGATGACCGGCCCTGTCCGCTCCCGATCCAGGTCCCTCATCGCCGTGGTGTCGCTGGCCGCGTTCGCGGTCTCCGCCATGCTGCCGGCGGCCGCGAGCGCGTCCGACCCCGTGCTCCACTCACGGTCCGCGTGGGTGGTGGTCCGTGAGCCCAGCCGGACGGACGAATACGTGCCGGCGTCGCGGGACCGCGGCAACTCCACGGGCGGCATCAACACGGTGCAGCGAGTGGACAGGGGCATCTGGGACGTGCAGCTGCCGGGGATCCCGTACACCGCCACCGTCCAGGTCTCGGCCATGGGCTCCAAGCTCCGGCGGTGCGTCTCCACCAGCTGGGGCCCCGGGGCGGAGCTCGAGGTCCGGTGCTACGACCATGACGGCGACCTGCGGGACACGCCGTTCATCGTCGTCATGACCGGGCGACCCCCGGAGACGGGCGGGCTCCCCGGCCGGCTCGCCTACTACTGGGCCGACGTGACTGACGCGGATTCGACCCCGTGGCTCGACTACCAGTTCTCGTCGAAGCCGGGCAAGATCACGCTCGAGCACCGGAGCACAGGCCGGTATCGGGCGACGATCCCGAACCAGGGGCATCCGGACGTGGTGGGCACCTTCCAGATGACCTGGTACGGCTACGATGCGGGCTCCTGCCGGATCGCCGGGTGGTCGAAGGGGGCCGGGTCCCAGACGGTGGACGTCCTGTGCCGGGACGACACCGGCGCGCGGCTGGACACCGAACACAACCTCCTGTTCGTGCGCAAGCTGGGCATCGCTGGGTACGGCAGCGGACCGTCGGCCTATCTCTTCGCGAGCAAGCCCACGAGGACGACGAGCTACCACCCCGCCAAGGCGACGGCCTGGTCATCGAACGGCAAGCAGGCGACGATCAAGCGGGCGTCCAAGGGCGTGTATCGGGTGACGTTGCCAGGGATGCCGAAGGGTGGCGCAGCGCTCGTGACCCCGTATGGCACGGGTACCGAGGACTGCCAGATCGGGTCGATCCGCACGAAGACGACACCCCAGCGGATCGAGGTCCGCTGCTTCTCCAAGACCGGCAAGCCGGCCGACGCGAAGTTCCTGCTCGCCTACACGAAGTAGTCGCCAGCCGGCTCGACGCTTGCGGCCGGCTGCTAGGCTCCGCCGATGAGAACACCTGCCCGGCGGCGTCGCCTGCCCTTGGTCGCCGTGATCCTCGCGCTCGTGGCCTCCACCGTGGGTGCGACGCAGGCGCACGCAGCGGAGCCAACCGATCCACCGGCTCGACCGGCCGGAGGCGCAGGCTCGACGTCCGGCTGGGTCGTCGTGCGGTACCCCGAGCAGGATCACACGCCCTTCCCGCGCGACCGAGGCAACTCCACCGGTGGCCTGAACTGGGTCGATCGGTCGTCCAAGGGCGTCTACTGGGTCGCGCTGCCGGGCCTCTCAGCGACCAGCATCGTCCAGATCACGCCGATGGGCAGTCAGCCACGACGCTGCACGCTTGGCTGGCGGGACTGGGAGGCGGTCCCGGCCCGGGTGCTCGTCCGGTGCTACACATTCGCGGACAAGAAGGCGGACTCGCGATTCGTGGTCACGTTCACGGGCGGCTCAGGTGAGCATGCCGGACCCCGGCGGCTTGCCTACTACTACGTCGCGGACCCTGACGGCCCCAACCCCGAGTTCCAGTACTCATCGGCGGGTGGCACGATCACGGTGCGGGAGCTGGCCAACACGCGGGACCACGGCGTCATCCCGGGCGTGGGCACCCCGAAGGGCGCGGGCACCGTCCAGGTCACCTCGCACCTGGGCGCGACCTGCCGGGTCGTGTCCTGGTCAGGTGCCCCCGACCTGGTCGTCCGGGTCCAGTGCCGGACCGCGACCGGTACCCCGATACGAGACTTCCACCACGTGCTGTTCATGCGCAACGTGGGACCCGAGGGCTTCGGCGGTGGCCCGTCCGCGTACCTCCTCGCCGATCGGCCGACCGCCAGGAGCTACAAGCCCGCCAAGGCGACCGCCTGGGCGACCAACGGGAAGCGAGCGACCATCAAGCGGCTGTCCAAGGGTGTGTACCGGGTCACGCTGCCGGGCATGCCCACGGGGGGCGCGGCGCTCGTGACCCCGTACGGGAGCGGCAAGCAGGAATGCCAGGTCGGCTCGATCCGTATCGGCAACAAGAAGCCGCAGCAGGTGGTGGTCCGCTGCTTCACCGTGGCCGGCAAGCCCACTGACGGCGCGTTCACGCTCGCCTACACGAAGTAGGACGGAACCTCAGCGCACGGTCACACCGCCGGGTCAGGTGCCGATCGCTGCGTCCACGTCGTGGTCCGCGAAGTAGAAGCGCCACGGACCGGTCTGCGGGATATGCGTCTGCATGATCGCCCGCTCCGCCTGGACGATATGCATCAGGTCATGCGCTGGGTACTCGTTGACCAGCTGCCCGAGGGTCACCGGCCCCAGCTGGCCGTGCCGTGACCCCTTGTCCAGGTCTGCCTCCGTGATGATCTCCAGGATGCCCTCGTTGATCGTGCGCTGACGGGCGAGCCGCGCCACGACATCCGCGGTGTCGGTCACGCTGTCCGCGGGGGTCGACTCCCGATCCGGATCGAACGCTGGGAAGGTCTCCGCGCCGTCCAGGATCGCCTGCATCCGCTGGCCGAACAGGACCTCCGTGTCCGCGGCGTGGATGAGGCACTCGAGGGCCGACCACTCCCCTGGTGCCGGCTGGCGGTCCAGCAGGTGGCGCGGGAGCGTGGCGATGGAACGCCACCGGTCGAGATCGGTGCGCAGGATGGCAGCGGCATCGCGGGTGAGGTCGATCATGCCGCCACGGTAGCAGGGCGGGATCCCCGACCAGGGCCTGTCAGCCCGTGAGCAGCTCCCGCTCGAGCGCGCGCATCGCGGCTTCCTCGTCCGGGAGGGCGTGGTCCCAGCCGCACAGGTGGAGCGTGCCATGGGTCACCAGGAGGCGCAGCTCGTCGGCGGGTGACCAGCGCCGATCGTTCGTCTGGCCGCCCCTCCCCTGCTCCGCCTGTTCGATGGCGCGCTCGACCGACACCACGATGTCGCCGATGTGGGTCCGGGTGCCCGGCGGGGTCGCGAAGGACGGGCCACCGGGCGCGCGCACGTCCGGGTCCTGGCCGGCGTGGGCCGGATAGGCGCCAGGCGGCAGCATCGGGAACGAGAGCACATCGGTCGGGCCTTCGTGGCCCATGTGGGCTTCGTTGAGGGTCTCGATCTCCGCGTCATCGGTCAGGATGAGGTCCAGCGACGCCGGGTGTGGAGCATGGCCGGCGTGCAGCGCTCGGACGATCGTGCGCACGAGCGCCGCGATGGACAACGGCGATCGCACGCCGGGACGGGTGGTGACCGAGACGCGGACGCCATCGAGGTATCGGACGGCGGTGCGGTCAGCCAGGTCGGTCACTGGCGCAGCATACGGTCGGAAGGTGATCCACCACGTCCCGGGCCGTCACACTACGCCCAGAGGGACCGGGTGCGGGAGGGCGAGATGCGGACCATCGATGTCGACGATGCGGCGATGGACTTGCTGGAGCTGGTGGAGGCCGTCCACGGCGGCGAGGTGGTCCTGATCGCGAAGGATGGAACGGCCGTCGCCAGCCTGATGTCCACGGGTATGCCGTCGGCATCGCCGCGTCTCGGCTTCCTGGCTGGACAGGCACACATCCCGACGACTTCGATGCGCTCGGGCGTGACGTGATCGTCGCTGCCATCCAGGGTGACGGATGACCGCGTCCTGCGTGCTCATCGAGCCGCTGGCGTGGCGACCTCCGCGATGCGGACCGAGAGGCCGTCCACATCCGTGCAGGTGAGCACCGCAGGACGCACGCTCTCGACTTCTGTGCCGATCGCTCCGACTGGTGGGCCATGAGCGGGCCCGCCGGGGCAACTTCCATGCCATATGCCCCGACTGGTGGGTCGATCGGCGATCGAGCTGAGCGTGGGCGGCGCCCCGGCCCTCGTCATTGAGCGGCTCGTGGTCCACCAGTCGAGTCAACTGGCGAGGTAGCCGCAGGCTCGGACGGGAAGGCGGGCGGTGGGGCACATCGGCATCAGGACGCGGCACGCCTGGATTCGATCTCCACGATCTCGTCCACTCAGGGAGTGCCGTCGTTCCTAGGACGCGGCACGCCTGGATTCGATCTCCACGATCTTGTTTTGCGGGTACTCGATCCGGCGGTGATACATCCCCAAGAGCTGCGCCACGAACGCCTCCCGGATGCGGTCGAGGTCGCGCAGGGTCAGGTCGCACTCGTCGAACTGGCCGTCCTCCAGCCGCTCGCTGATGATGCGCCCGACCATCGTGCGGATGGACGCCTCGT
Source organism: Chloroflexota bacterium (assembly GCA_019637815.1). Taxonomy (GTDB): domain Bacteria; phylum Chloroflexota; class Limnocylindria; order Limnocylindrales; family CSP1-4; genus JAFMJV01. Next base: position 158,039 of record JAHBUZ010000006.1, on the reverse strand, counting down.
CCTGGCTGGACAGCGACCGCACGGCCGCCTCCACGCTGTCGGCGAGCATCAGGATCGCGGCCTCGCGGCTCTGCGGCTTGGGTCCTCGATGGCGGAAGCGCCGCTCATCCACGGTCGCTGCCGCAGCCTCGGCAGCCGCCGATCCCGGCGCCGCCCCGGACTCCGCCACGGCCTCCTCACGGGCCTTCTCGTAGAAGTAGCTCATACGCCCCGTGCCGTGATGCTGTGGGATGAACGAGATCACCGGCTTGGGCAGCTTGTACCGGTACGCGATGTCGATGCCATTGCCGACATGCGCCGCCAGGATGCGCGCCGATTCCTCGGGCGAGAGCTGGTCATGCGGGTTCGCCTGCCCCGTGGTCTGGTTCTCGATGAAGGCGGTCGGGTCCGCCAGCTTGCCGATATCGTGGTAGTACGCCGCCACGCGCACGACCAGCGGATCGACCCCCACGGCCTCAGCTGCTCGCTCGGCGAGGTTGCCCACCATCAGCGAGTGGTGGTAGGTGCCGGGCGCCTCCAGCAGCAATCGTCGGAGGAGCGGCTGCGACGGGTTGGCGAGCTCCATCAGCTGGTACGAGGTGGTGATCCCGAACAGGCTGCCCAGCACCGCGAACGACCCCGCCGCAAGGACCGCGCTCCCGATAGCCGCCGCGATGGACGCCCCGGCGAGCTGGAGCCACCCCGCGAGGTCCCGGTCACCGAGGATCGCGAACGCGGTCACGACCGCGAGGTTGACGACGCCGATGGCCACCGCCGACTGGACATAGGTGGTCAGCCGCTCGCCCCGGCGCACGACGATGAGACCCGCCATGCCGCCGAGCATGATGTAGGACGCGAGCTGCACCTGACCCGTCACGGCCCCCGCGAGGACGCTCAGGATCGCCACCACCACCAGGGCCACCCCGGCGTCCAGGAGCACGGCGAGCAGCAGCGCCGCGGCCGCGAAGGGTGCGATGAAGGGCAGCACCGAGCGGTCTGCCGTCACGCGGAACGCGAACGCGCCCAGGAGCAGGACGAGCCCGAGCAACAGCAGCGCGCTGTTGCGATGCCACAGCAGCGGTCGGAAGCGCCACACCCAGCCGAGCAGCGTGGCGACCAGGAGCGTGGAGAGGACCAGCCAGCCGAGCATCCGGGCCAGGTCGAAGCCGGTCCCCACGCCGATGGGGAACACCTCGAACGCGAGCACGGCCGTGATGGCCGCCACCAGCAGTGCGGCAGCGACGACCAGCCGGACCGCGTCTCGCCGGGTGAAGGCGAGCAGTCGGGTGGAGCGACGGGCGAGCATCGGCGACGCAGGGGCGCTAGGCGCCCCCGGCACCCCCGTGGTCATGACCGGCGAGGTCGATGCGGGCGAGCGCCTGGGCCACCATGCCGGAGACGACCTTGCCGTCCGCGCGGCCCTTGATGGACGGCGACAGACGACCCATCACCTTGCCCATGTCCCGCGCGGAGCTGGCTCCCGTGGCGGCGATGGCGTCCGCGACGAGCGTCGCGATCTCATCCTCGGTCAGCTGCGCGGGCAGATACGTCGCGATGACCTGGACCTCGGCGCGCTCCTTGTCCGCGAGGTCGGTCCGGCCGATGGCCTCATACGCCTCCACGGACTCCCGCCGGGTCTTGGCTTCCTTCGTGAGCACGCCGACGAGCTCGTCATCCGTCAGGGGACGACGAGCTGCGACCTCGGCGTTGTGGGCAGCAGCGATGACCATGCGCAGGGTGTCGCGCGTGAGCACGTCACCCGACCGCATGGCGGCCGTCATGTCTGCCTGGAGTCGTTGTGCGAGGGTCACCTGATGCTCCCGGGCGGCTCCCCGCCCCGGCGACGTCAGCGGTGGGCCCCTTTGGTTCGCCCCGGAGGGATCACCGAAGGGCCGACCTGCCTAGTCCTGGCGGGTGGCCTTCTTGCGCTTCGCTTCCTTGCGCTTGCGCTTCACACTCGGCTTCTCGTAGTGCTCGCGCCTGCGAGCCTCCGCGAGGATGCCGCTCTGCTGGATCTTCTTGTTGAAGCGTCGGAGGGCGCTCTCGAAGGTCTCGTTCTCACCGACACGGACCTCTGCCAACCTCTGATCACCTCCCACCGGCGGACGCTGCGGCCCGGACATGACCACCCGGAGGCCGGTGGGCCGGGCAGGATGCGCGCTCGAGTGGCAGATGCGTGTGGGCCCTCGGGATGGTCCCGAGGCACGCCCGACCTTCGCGCGGAGGGCCGGCGGAGTGTACACCAGCACCGAGGGATGGGTCGAGGGACGGATCCATCGCGCACGTGGGCTCGGGCATGTCGTCCGCATGGCACCACGTGGCCGTCTTGCTGGCCGGGGCCGGACCCCTCGGACGACAGCCTGGGTTCAGTCGTGGGCGGGTCGCACCATGTCCACGTGCTCGACGAACGCACGCAGCCAGCCCTCGAGGAACGTGGCGGTCCCTTCGTTCGTGACCTCGCCCTCGTCCGTGAACAGGCCCGGCAGCGTCTGGATGTAGCCCTCCGGCTGCGCCATGACGATGGCTCCCATGGTGAGCATCACCGCCTTCAGATGCTGCTGACCCGCCGCGGTGCCGATACCGCCACGGGACGTCCCGATGGTCGCGACCGGCACCCGCCGGAACGCACCCTGGCCGGCGGGTCGCGCCGCCCAGTCGAGCGCGTTCTTGAGCACGCCCGGGATCGAACGGCTGTACTCCGGGGTCACGATGATCACGCCATCGACCGCCGCGATGGCCGCCTTGAGGTCCAGGCCGACCGGCGGGTAGTCCGCCTCGTAGTCCGGCGAGTAGAAGGGCAGCTGCGCGATGGGGATCTCCACCATCTCGACATCCTGCGGCGCGAGCCGGACGAGCACCCTAGAGAGCGTGCGATTGATGGACGTGCTCGAGATCGAGCCGACGATGTAGCCGATGGTGCGGGTCACGATACGGGGTCCCCCTCCGAGTGCTCTGGCCGACACCGGTCCGGGTCGACATGGGTGGATCCTGCCACCACGCCGATCGACGGGTGGCGCGCGGGCGCTCCTATCATCCGCCCCGAACGGGATCGCAGCCGGCGGTGTCGCACCGGCGGTGTCGCAGTGGGGGTCAGGCGAGGAGTCGGATCCGGACCCCGAGCGCGTCGTAGGTCCGGATCGCGCGCCGGTCGGCGGTCAGCAGAGGCACATCGTGGTGTCGTGCCGCGGCTCCGACCAGGGCGTCGTACACCGCGCCACCCGCGATCCGGCGCATCGCGAGCTCCTCCATGAGTGACTCGGTCGCCGGTGCGTCGAGGGACCACGAGCCCGGGAAGTCGTGCGCCAGCAGCGCCCGGACATCGGCCGGGCTGCGTCGGATGCCCGGTGGCAGACGCGTCAGGACCGAGTACGTCTCGAACCACGCGTGCCCGGCGAGTCCCAGTCGAAGTCGACGTGTCGCCGCCATGGCCGCTCCGTGCATCTCATGGTCGGCCACCAGCAACGGGACCGCGGCACTGGTGTCGAGGAGCAGGTCGAGCCGAGGTGGCCGAGTGGCCGTGGGCCGCCGGGTCCGGGCGTCAGCGCCGGTCGGCATCACGGAGTCGCTGCACGGTCTCGACCGTGACGACCTGGCCCGTCGCGGGGATCACCAGCCGTCCGTCCTCATCGATGACCGAGCCCTGCGTCACCGGCTCGATGCGGATGGCCGCGCCATCCAGCTCGATGTCGACCTCGGCCGGCCCGTACAGACCCACCTGCTCCCGGAACATGCGGGGGATGACGATGCGGCCAGCCTTGTCGATGGTCGTGCGCATACCATCAACGTACCACATCTCTGGTATCCGATCGCCATCGCGCAGGATGGCGATCGGCGTCGTATGACATGGCGATGACGCCGCCCGCCGGCCCACGTGGAGTCCGCGCGTTCCTCCGCGCGGATCGGCGGAGCACCATGCGAACCGGATCGCGGCTGGTGGTGTCTCATGGGTCATGCGAACACAGGTGGCCATCGGAGGAGGCATCGGATCGCGCGTGCTCGAGGGATCGGCGTGGGATGCGTTCGAGGCCAGGGTCGTCGCCCTGGTCCCTGAGCTGCATCGGCTGGCGGCCGCCATCGTGGGCCCCGACGACGCGGCGGACGTGGTCCAGGACGCGCTCGTCGAGGCGTGGCGCCATGTCCGGTCGCTGCGCGATCCCGAGCGACTCCTCCCGTGGCTGCGCTCCATCGTCATCAACCGCTGTCGGAACACCCTCCGAAGACGCTCGCGCCGGATCAGGGCGACGGCGCTCGAGCCCACCGACCAGCGGATCGCCGACCGACGGCCCGACCCGGCAGAGGCGATCGTGCTGCGCGACCAGCTCGACCGGGCGTTCGAACGACTCTCGGTGGACCACCGAGCGATCCTCGCCCTCCGCTACACGCTCGACCTGCCCACCGCGGACATCGCCGCGACCCTGCGGATCCCCGAAGGGACGGTCAAGTCCCGGCTGCACGCGGCGGTCGCGCGCCTGCGGGCCGCGTACGAGGAGGGCGATCGATGAGGCGATCCGGGTCGCATCCCGACACGTCTCCGACGCGCCCGACGCTCAGCGACGACGTCATCTCGGCGTATCTGCGGGCCCGGGGCGTCGGGTCGCCGACGATGGGTCTCGTGGCCGGGGCACGAGAACGGGCGCTCCGCCGGCGGCACGGTCCACGACGGCTGGCCCGTGTCCTCGGCCTGGTGACGGCCATGGCCGTGTTCCTCGGGCTGGGCCTCGTGGTCGATGGACCGACGGGGCCCCATCCCGTCCCCACCGTGCCAGGCGCCGGCGGGCGGGTCGCCCCGGTTCGGGAGCTCGTGTCCGCGACCTATCGCGACACCCCGACGGGCAGTGATGTGTGGCTGCGGCCAGCAGACCCTGCGACCGCGCGCCCGCTCGACGGCTTCGACCCCATCATCGTCACCCAGCCATTCGAGCCGCACCTCAGCCCCGACGGTCGAACGCTCGCCATCATGACCTGGCTGTCCGATGCGCCTGGCACCGGCACGCTGCGGCTCATCGACCTGGCATCGTGGACCATCGCGGACACCCCGGTGACGGGGTTGGTCGACTTCCGGGGCGTCACCTGGACGCCGGACTCGCGTTCCCTCGTCTGGCTCGCCCCCACCGAGACGTCGATCACGCTGCCGATCGGTCATGCGTTCGAGGTCATGCGCTGGTCCATCGGCGCCCCATCGGCCGAGCGTCTGGTGACGCTGCCCGACCCGGCCCTCCGACCCCTGCATGCTCGGATCATGGACGGCCGCGACGACCCGACCGCATCGACGTTGGTGGTCATCGGGCGACTCCTGGACGAGGCCGGGCAGGAGGGCCGCGCCGTCCACATCCTGACGGTCGACCTCGACCAGCCTGCCGTCGTCGATGATGTCGAGCTGTCCGACCTGGAGCTCGGCCTGGCCCAAAGGAGCCCGGCCGTCATGTGGGACCTGCCGCGTCGGCGCGTGTTCGTGGCCAGCCACGATCGGCTGCTGGTCGTGGGACTGCCCGGACTCGAGGTGGCGGCGGTCCCGGTCGACTGGGCGACCAGCGCCGACGACATCCCACCCGAGGCGTTCCTGTCGGGCGCCCTGAGCCTCGATGGCGCACGGCTGTACCTGACGGGACTCACAGCGATCCTCACCGGGGATCCCGACCAGATCGTTCGCTACGGACCGATCGGCCTCCGGGTGATCGACACCCGCGATGGCAGCCGGGTGGGTGACGTCGACGCGTCGATCGGCCAGCTTGCCCTGAGCCCGACCGGCGAACGACTGCTCGTCGTGAGCTGGGACCCGGGCGACGAGGTGTCATCGCGTGGGCCGAGTGGCGAGGTGCGACTGCTCGACCCTGCCACCCTCGAGGTGGTGGCGCGGATCCCACCTGTCGCGGGGACGGTCCCGCTCTACCCTGCCTCGCTGGACATCTCGTGGGATGGCAGGTACGCCTACGTCATGACGACCGCCGATCATCCCGTGGGTGGTCGCGGCGACCAGGGGACGATCGAACCACGAGCGCAGGTCATCGATCTCGTGGACGGCATCCCGGTCGCGGAGACCGCGGCCGGATCGGAGGAGTCGCTCGTCGAGCTGTTCGCGCTCGGCGGCAGCTGACGCGCTCCGGTATCCAGGACGTCGTACGGCACAGCCGGGCGAGTGATCCTGTGCGTGGGCGACGACTTCGCGGCGACGGACCTGCCGACCGTGCCCCTCTGACCGCTAGACTCCGCGGCCATGGCGGACTTCCCTGACCCGAGCACGTTCACGTCCCTCGTCGACCTCCTGGATGACGCGGCGCGCCGCTACCCCCACGACCGGCCGACGCTCAGCCTGCGCACGGACGAGGGCACCAGCCACCGCTGGTCGTCGGCCGAGCTGCGACGCCGGGCACGACTTGCGGCATGGCGGCTCCGAGCCCTGGGCGTCGTCCCCGGTGATCGGCTGCTGACATGGAGCCCGGCCGCGCCCGCACTGCCCGCCGTGTTCTGGGGCGCCGCGATCGCGGGTGCCGTCCTGGTACCGCTCGACCTGCGCATGTCGCCGACCGTGCTCCAGCGCATCGCCGGACGGTCCGGCGCACGGGTCCTGGCCATCGGCACGGGCGCGGACGCACCCGACCCGGTCGCGGCGGGCCTCACGGACCTGAAGCTGACGCTCGCCACGGTCGATGACCTCACGGCAGACCCGGTCCAGGACGACCGGACCTTCCCCACTGGTTGGGAGGCGCAGCTGGACTCCTGGGCGCGACCCACGCGCGACAGCCTGTTCGAGGTGATCTACACGTCCGGCACCACGTCCCACCCGAAGGGCGTGATGCTGACCCACGGCAACATGCTCGAGACGGTCGCCGTGTGCGCCAAGCTGGTGCCGCCGCGGACCCATCGGCTCGTGTCGCTGCTGCCGCTGTCGCACCTGTTCGAGCAGGCACCGGTGCTGCTCTACGGCACGATGGTCGGCGCCGAGATCCTGTATGTCCGGTCCCGCAACCCACGCATCATCTTCGAGTCGCTGCGGGAGCTGCGGGTCACGACCATGGTGGTGACGCCCCAGCTGCTGGAGATCTTCTGGACCGCGATCACACGCGAGGTCGACCGACAGGGCAAGTCCGCCACGTTCGAGCGCGCCCGGGGCATCGCCCGTCGACTACCGATGGCGCTCCGTCGCCTGGTCTTCCGGTCGGTGCATCGACAGCTGGGCGGGTCGCTCACGCTCATGGTCTCGGCGGGGGCCTATCTGCCCCCGGACCTCCAGCTGGCCTGGGAGGACCTGGGCATCGTCGTCCTCCAGGGCTATGGCGCGACCGAGTGCGGCCCCGCGGCGGCGAACAGCGAGCGGGATCACCCGGCCGGCATCGTCGGTCGGACCCTGTCGCCGGTGCGCGTCCAGCTCCACCCGGAGACATCGGAGATCCTGGTCGCCGGGCCTACGGTGACGCCGGGCTACTGGGACGATCCGGAGGCGACCGCGGCCGCCATCGACCCCGATGGTTGGTATCACACCGGGGACATCGGCCGCTTCGACGAGCAGGGCCGCCTGGTGCTGTCGGGTCGCACGAAGAACATCATCGTGCTGCCGAACGGCCTGAACGTGTACCCCGAGGACATCGAGGCGGTCCTCGCGGACCACGGCATCTCGCAGGCCGTGGTGCTCGAGACGGCACCCGGTCGCATCGAGGCGGTCGTGCTGCCGCCCGGCACGATGCCCATCGTGGCGCCGGGTCGGGGCGGCCAGGAGGAGCGCGATCCCGAGACGGACGCGCGGGTCCGGGCGGATATCGAGCGCATCGTCAGGGACGTCAACAAGGTGCTCGGCACGCACCAGCGTATCGACGCCTGGCGGCTGTGGCCCGATCCGGACTTCCCGCGGACCCACACGCTCAAGATCCGACGCGATGACGTCCGCGCATGGGCCGCCGTCGACATCCCGCTCCAGGTGCACGACACGCCCGGCTGAGGCATGGCCGCTTCCCTGCGATCCGGCCCCGGGCACGCAGGGCAGACGTGACACTCCCCGAGACCCGGCCTCTACTTCACGACCGGCACGGACTGGCCGACCGAGCGGATGACGTCGAACGCGCCCTGGATCCGATCGGGGTCATCGGCGCGCTCGCGGGACCACCACGTCAGGATGACGGTGCTGCCGACCTGGGCCACGCTGAACTGCGCATCGACCGGGAAGTTGGTCTGACCGAACCCGGAGCCCAGGTACCGCGCGAGCTCGGTGGCGCGCTGCGCCGCGACATCGCTGGTGCGCAGGTCATACACCACGACGAAGCCCTGGTCCGCCTCCGGACCGAGCACCTGGAGCACCGTGCGCGGCGCGTGCGTCAGCGACGCCGGCTCGGACGGTCGGTACTGGCCCACGGGCGGTGCCAGCTGGTAGCCGGCGGCAGCGAGCGCGTCGCTCAGCAGGCCGACCGTGCCCTGGAGCGCCACACCCAGCGATGCGACGGGGGTCGGCAGCGGATCGGGGTCCTGTCGGATGGGCTGCGCGCCGCCACAGCCGGCCAGCGCCAGGGATGCGACCACGACGACCAGCCAGGGCGCCCGGGATGCCCAGCGCGTCTGGCCGGCTCGCGCCCGGCCGGTCATCCGGGTGGCCATGTCATCGGTCGACCGCCCAGCAGGTGGACGTGCAGATGGTCCACGGTCTGCCCACCACCCGAGCCGATGTTCGTGACCAGTCGATAGCCTGCCTCGGCGACCCCCTGGTCACGGGCGACCTGGGCGGCCACGGCGAACAGATGGCCGACCAGGGGCGCGTGGGCATCGGTCAACTCCGCGGCGGAGCGGATGTGATCCCGCGGGATGAGCAGGATGTGGGTGGGCGCGCGTGGCGCGATGTCACGGAACGCGAGCACCTGCTCGTCCTCGTGGACGAGCGTCGCGGGGATCTCGCCCGCAGCGATGCGGCAGAACAGGCACTCCGGATCGGCGGTCATGGCTCCTCCTGCGTCACGTGGCACCGGGTCTGGACGGCCCGTCGGACGTCGCGGACGACCCCGGGACCGGTCGGACGACATCGAGCAGCACCCAGTCGGTCTCCTGGTCGCGGCGCAGGACCTCCAGGCCGGCGGTCTCGAACGCCCTGATCACCTCCGGCTCCCGGTCGATGAAGATGCCCGATGCGAGCATCCGGCCACCAGGTCGGAGCGATGCCGCGAGCGCCGGCGCGAGGTGCCCGAGCAGCGAGGCGATGAGGTTCGCGAGGACCAGGTCGAAGGGAGGCACGCTGGTACCTCGGCGGGTCACGGCACCGCCACGGAGGGCTGTCCCCTGCCCCCCGGCCGTCAGCGGGACCGAGCCCTGCGCCGCGGTCACACGTCGCAGCACCCGGTTCCGACGCGCGTTCGCGATCGTGGCATCCACCGCGATCGGATCGGTATCCACGCCATGCACCGAGCGCGCGCCGAGCCGTGCCGCCGCGATGGCGAGGATCCCGGAGCCACAGCCCACGTCGAGCGCGCGTGCCCCATCCAGCAGGCCCGCATCGGCCCAGCGTTCGATGCCCGCCAGACACAGCCGGGTCGTCGGGTGGAGTCCCGTGCCGAACGCCATCCCCGGGTCGAGCGCCAGCACGACGTCATCCGGTGCGCTCCGATGGCGGCGCCATGTGGGCCGGATGACGAGGCGTCGGCCCACGCGGAGCACCGGGAAGTGCTGCTTCCAGGCCGCCGCCCAGTCCTCCTCGTGGACCGGTTGCACCGTCAGCTCCCCGATGGGCCGCAGCCCGAACGCCTGGAGATGGCCGAGGTCCCGCTCCACGCGCTCGATCGCGGCACGTGCCGCGGCCGCGTCGATACCCGGCAGGTATGCCCGGAGCGTGGCCGGCGCGTCCGTGCGGGGCTGCGCGCCCAGGCCCTCGTCGATGAGCGCGAAGGGCACCTCCACCGAGACGCCACCCGGCGCGGCACGGTCGAGGATGGCGCTCACCGCCTCCACGGCCTCCTGGTCGGCCTCCACCGAGAGCTCCAGCCACGTGCCGGCGGCCAGCTGGTCCGGCCGGTCCATGTCGGTCGTGGGGAGGTCCTGGGTCGCGGTGCCGCCACCCGTCCGGTCATCCACGATCGCGCGCCTGGTCACCCATGAGCGGTCGACGGCGTCCGTCCACGATCAGCTGATGGCGTCCTTCAGCCGATCCGCGATGCCGCGCTTGCCCTTGCCCTTCGAGCGCCCGGCGGTCGTCCGGACGGGCTCATCGGCTCGCTCCCCGGACTCCAGCGCGAGCTCCTCCAGCAGCGACCGCTGGCGCGGCGACAGGCGGGTCGGCACCTGGACGTCCACGAGCACGTGGAGGTCCCCACGCACCCCCGGTCGACGGAGATGCGGCACGCCCCGACCCCGGAGCCGGATCTCCGCGCCCGGCTGGGTCCCCGCCTTCACCTCGACGACCTCGTCCCCGTCCGGCGTGGGCACCGCGATGCGCGCCCCCAGCGCGGCCTGACTGATGGAGATCGGCAGCTCCACGTACAGCTCGGTGTCCTGGCGGCGCAGGGCCGGATGCGGCTCCACGTGGGTCACCACGTACAGGTTGCCCGCGGTCCCGCCACGGGGCCCCGCCTCCCCCTCGCCCGACAGGCGGATCTGGTGGCCATCATCGATGCCCGCGGGGATCGTGACCCGGAGCGTGCGCTTGAGCTCCGTGCGGCCTTCGCCACGGCACACTGGGCAGGCACGCTCCACGATCTGGCCCACGCCCCGACACCGACCACAGACGCTCACGTTGACCATCTGGCCGAGCATCGTGGAGCGGATCTGGCGGATCTCGCCCGAGCCGTCGCACTGGGGACAGGTCGTGGGTGTCGAGCCCGGCTCGGCGCCGCTGCCACTGCACGTCTCGCAGGTGCCGAGCGCCGTGAAGGTGATGTCCTTGGCGGTGCCCTTGATCGCCTCGTCGAACGTCAGCTGGAGGTCATAGCGCAGGTCGGCACCGGTCGCGGCACGGGTGCGTCGCTGGGAGCCCGCTGCGGCACCCCCGAAGAACGCATCGAAGATGTCCCCGAAGCCGGCGAATCCGCCGAACGGCCCGAAGCCGTCCGCACCCCCGACACCGGCCCTCCCGAAGGTGTCATACGCCTGACGCCGCTGGGGGTCCGAGAGGACCTGGTAGGCCTCGTTGATCTCCTTGAAGCGCTCGTCCGCGCCCGGCTCCCGGCTGACGTCCGGGTGCCACTGCTGGGCGAGCTTCCGGAAGGCGCGCTTGAGATCCTCGTCGGACGCGCCACGAGGCACACCGAGGATGTCGTAGTAGTCGCGGGTGGAGGTCATGGTGTCGTCCGAGTATAGGGAAGGCGCCGGTGTCGGCCGTGGCGCGAGGCCGCGCCGTCGCGGCAGGGTCGGCAGCCATCGCGGTGGCCCTCCCGTCGGCCATGATCGTGGCGGTCGCGGGCGGCTGGCGCGCCACACAGCGTGCAGCCCGAGCGACGCACCGCCCAGGCCCTCGCCCTCGCCCTCGCCCTCGCCCTCGCCCTCGCCCTCGCCCTCGCCCTCGCCCTCGCCCTCGCCCTCGCCCTCGCCCTGGGAAACCCTGCCAGATGGTCTGACTGGTGGACCACGAGCCACGAGTCGCAGAGGGTCATGGCACGTCTCCACGCTCAGGCGAGCCGGCGATCGACCCACCAGTCGAGCGATCGGCATGGAATCGGCCACGATGGGCCGGCACGTGGCCGACCAGTCCGGTCGATCGTCCAGGAAGATGCCGAGGATGCTCGGCAGGTGGCCCTGTGGCGCCCGCGCCGCATGACGGCACCCTCTCCGCCGCATGAAGGCACCCCCTCCGCCGCGGCCTTTCCGCGACACTTGGCCCCCGCGGCCCTCCGCGCACAGGCGGGGCACGCCATGGCACGCCACACGGCTGGGCGCCCGCACACGCCCGCTTTGACGACTGAAGATGGCACTGATACCGTCAGCTCTCGTGAGTCCAACCAGCGGCGACGGCGCGGGCCGGCGTCGGATCACGCTCGCCGATGTGGCGCAGGAGGCGGGTGTCTCCTCGGCCGCCGCATCGCTCGCGCTCCGGGGCGAGCCGGGGGTGAGCCGCCAGACCCGGGAGCGGGTGACCGACGTGGCTCGCCGGCTGGGCTATCGATCCGCGGGCCGTGGCAACGGTCGCCGGGTGCGGCCGGTCACGCTGGGCATGGTCATCAAGGCGCCCCACGGTGACATCCCGGAGGTCAACAGCTTCTACGCGCCGATCATGGCGGGTGTGGAGGCGATGTGCCGCGAACGAGAGGCGGATCTGCTGTTCGCGCACATGCCCGTGGACGACGCGTACCACCCGCTGGATGTCCCGCGGCTGGTCACCGAGCGCGCCTGCGACGGGCTCATCGTCATCGGCGCGCACCTCAGTCGGGGCACGGCGGCCCTCCTGGAGGACGGTCCACCCGCCGTGCTGGTGGACGCCTACGCGGAGGACGCGGCGCTGGACGCGGTCGTGAGCGACAACGCGGCCGGCGCCCGGACCGCGGTGGAGCATCTCATCGCACGCGGCCACCGGTCGATCTGCCTCGTGGGCACCCGGCCCGATTCGTTCCCGAGCATGGCCCAGCGACGACGCGCGTACGAGACGGTCATCGCGGAGGCGGGGCTCCGGCCCCACTTCGTGGACACGCCGCACGTGCCGCCCGAGGCGGCAGCGGCTGCCGGCATGGGATATCTCGAGCAGCATCCCGAGGTGACGGCCGTCTTCTGCGCCAATGACGCGGTCGCCGTGGCGCTCATCGACGCCGCGCGTCGGGCGGGCATCGGCGTCCCCGACCGACTCTCCGTGATGGGCTATGACGACATCGACCTGGCGCGCCACGTGTCGCCACCGCTGACCACGATGGCGGTGGACAAGCTGGGCATGGGTCGACTCGCGGTCGCCCTGCTGATCCATCGGATGGAGCTGCCGGACGGCCACGTGGTCCAGGCATCGCTGCGGCCACGTCTCGTGGAGCGTCGCTCGGTGCGGGAACCCGCCACCCGCTCCTAGTCGGGACCCGGCCGCTCAGCCGCGGATGGACGCGATGACCTCCGAGACGTACCCGTGGGCCAGACAGGTGACCGTGTCCGCCGCCCCGTAGTAGATGGTGATGCGGTCGGTCGCCGGGTCCACGAGCGCCGCGCACGGGAACACCACGTTGGGCACGTCCCCGACCTGCTCGTAGCCCACCTGGGGTGACAGCAGGTAGTCCCTGCCGCGGGCGATGACCCGCCACGGCTCATCGAGGTCCAGCAGCGCAGCCCCCATGGAGTACACGAAGCCGTTCGCGGACGTGAGCACCCCGTGGTAGATGAGCAGCCAGCCCTCGGAGGTCTCGATGGGCGTGGGGCCGGCACCGATCTTGGTGGAGGCCCACGTCCAGGTCTCGGGTGCCATCACGTGGCGATGACGACCCCAGTGGACCAGGTCCGGGCTCTCCGACCAGAAGATGTCGCCGAACGGGGTGTGGCCGTTGTCGCTCGGCCGATTGAGCATCGCGTAGCGGCCGCCGATGCGGCGCGGGAACAGCACCCCGTTCCGGTTGAAGGGCAGGTACGCGTTGTCCAGCTGGTGGAACGTGCGGAAGTCGTCCGTCCACGCGATGCCGATGGTCGGCCCGTGGTACCCGTTGCACCACGTGACGTACCAGCGGTCCTCGAGCCAGGTCACCCGCGGGTCATAGGCATGCTCGAAGGGTCGCTCGGCGAGCTCGCGCACCCGGTCATCCGCCGGCTGGAAGCGGATGGGCTCGGGCTCGATCACCCAGTCGATGCCGTCGGCGGACCGGCCCACGTGCAGGTCCATGGTCCGGGTCTGGTCATCCACCCGGAAGACGCCGGCATACCCCTCGCCGAAGGGCACGGCCGCGGAGTTGAAGATGCTGTTGGAGCGGGGCAGCAGGTCGCGCGGGATGATCGGGTTGCGGCTCGAGCGCCACATGACGGCAGTGCTGCCGCCGGGTCGGTCCTCCCAGGGGATGGGCGGCACGGGTGCGCCCGCAGGGCCGGGCACCGGGCGGATCCGCAGGCCGGCCTCCCGCGGAGACCCGTCCGACGCCGGTCGCGCCGGGTCGACCGCCTGGTCGCTGATGCCATTCGTGGACGCGGTTCCGGACACGCTGCCTCCGGGTCGTGATCGGGGTCGTTGGGGACGTGATCGTAGCCTATTCCCTGAACCTGTCAACTGATACTTCAGTATCCAACTGCTGGAATTCCACTTGACATGGGAAAGTCCAGCGGGGTAGCGTGCATCCGCTTCGGAGGAGTCCGGCACTCGGCGGGGTGGGCCTCACCGTTCTCGCGGGTCGCCGTCAGACGAGGAGAGAGATGAGCAGACGACTCACGGCGATCACGGGCATCCTGGCGGCGAGTGCCCTGACCCTGGCGCCCGCGCTGGCGGTCGCCCAGGACGCGCCATCGGGCACCATCACGGTGCTCACCCACCGCACGGACCGTATCGAGGACGGCACGCTGGCCCGCTACGTCGCGGCGTTCAACGAGGTCTACCCGGACATCACGGTCCAGTTCGAGGGCCTCACGGACTACGCGAACGAGGTCGCCATCCGGATGAACACCCCGGAGTACGGCGATGTGCTCATGATCCCGCCGTCCGTGCGCGCCGATCAGCTGAGCACGTTCTTCGAGCCCCTGGGCACGCTCGACGAGCTCGCCCCGGTCTACAACTTCATCACCGAGAAGGCGTTCGACGGGGTCGTCTACGGCATCCCGACGGCCGGCAACGCATCCGGCTTCGTGGTCAACACGAAGGTCTGGGAGGCTGCCGGCGTGACCTCGGTGCCCACGACGCCCGAGGAGTTCCTCGCGGCGCTCCAGGCCATCAAGGACCAGACGGACGCGATCCCGCTGTACACGAACTACGCGGACGGCTGGCCGATGACCCAGTGGGAGGCCTATCGTGGCTCCATCAGCGGCAGCCCTGACGAGGTCAACGACCTCGCCCACATCGACGACCCCTGGGGCGAGGGTCGCGACCACTACGTGATCGACAGGCTGATCTTCGATGCCGTCGCGGCCGGACTGGTCGAGGCGGACCCCACGACCACCGCATGGGAGCCCTCCAAGGATCTCATCGGCACCGGTCAGGTGGGCGCGATGGCGCTCGGTGGCTGGGCCATCACCCAGATGCAGGCGGCGGCCGCGAACGCGGGTGCCAGCGCTGATGACATCGGCTACATCCCGTTCCCCTACCAGGTGGACGGGGCGTACTACTCGGGCGCCGGTGGCGACTACCACATGGGCATCAACATCCACTCCGGGAACAAGGACGCCGCGCGCGCGTGGGTGACCTGGTTCGCGGACGAGTCCGGCTTCGCCGCGGACGAGCAGCAGATCCCGCCCCGCGTCGATGGCGAGTTCCCGGCTGCGCTCGCGCCCTTCCAGGAGCTGGGCGTCAGGCTCCTGCTCCAGAACCCCGCGCCGGCCGGTGAAGAGGGGTGGGTGGACCAGATCGATGCGCAGGCGGAGATCGGTCTCTGGCAGCCCCAGTACCGCCAGCGGATCGTGGACGCAGCACGCGGTGCGTCCGGCGAGACGCTGGAGGCCATCTTCACGGACCTGAACACCCGCTGGGCGGCGGCCCGGGCGGAGGTGACCGGCCAGTGACCACCGCCTGCTGACGGCAGGCACGCCGGTCCGCACCGACGGCCGGGCGCGACGGGAGATCACCCCCCTCTCCCCGGCAGCCCGGCCGTCAGGGTCTCCGGCGCATCATGTCCAGGTCGATGCCCGGCGGCCATCCGGGCCCGATGGAGCGAGGGAGCGATCGGTGCGGTCGGAACCCGTGCAGGGCGTGACGCCCGTGCCCGCCGCACACGCGGTGGGCATGCCGCTGTCCATGCGCCTGCGTCGCGCTGCCGTGCCCTGGGCGTACCTCGCGATCCCGGTCACGCTGCTCCTGGTCTTCACGTACGTCCCGATCGGCGCGATGTTCTCCTTCAGCACGCTGGAATGGGACGGGCTGTCGAGGGACCGGCCGTTCATCGGCCTCGACAACTACACCGAGGTGTTCCGTCGGCCGGAGCTGTTCGGGGTCTTCGCCACCAGCCTGTTCTACCTCGCCGGGGCGTTCATCCAGCTGGGGCTCGCGCTGTACCTCGCGGTGCTCCTCAGCTACAACGTCCGCTTCCGGAACGTGTTCAAGGGCATCATCTTCTTCCCGTACCTCATCAACGGCGTCGCCATCGGCTTCATCTTCCTGTACGTGTTCCAGCCGGATGGCGTGCTGGACACGCTGCTCGCGGGGTTCGGTCTCGAGGATCACCAGCGGCACTGGCTGGGCGAGCGCGGGCTCAACAACGCATCCCTCGCGAGCGTCTCGGTCTGGCGCTACATGGGCCTCAACTTCGTGCTGTTCCTGGGGGCCATCCAGTCCATCCCCCACGAGATCCTGGAGGCC
This sequence comes from Chloroflexota bacterium, assembly GCA_019637815.1. Classification (GTDB taxonomy): domain Bacteria; phylum Chloroflexota; class Limnocylindria; order Limnocylindrales; family CSP1-4; genus JAFMJV01. Next base: position 141,703 of record JAHBUZ010000006.1, on the reverse strand, counting down.
GCATCCATCGACGGAGCGAGTCGCTGGCAGCAGCTCCGGCACGTCATCGCACCGGGCATCAAGCCGGTCATCGGCCTCAGCTTCATCCTGGCCATCCAGGGCTCGCTCGCCGTGTTCGACATCCCGTACATCATGACCGGCGGTTCGAACGGCTCCTCCACGTTCGTCATCCAGACCGTGGACATCGCGTTCAAGTTCCACAAGGTGGGGCTCGGGTCCGCGATGGCCGTGACGCTGCTGCTCATCATCCTGGTCGTCACCGGGATCCAGCGACGCATCATCCGGGATGACCCGGTGGACATCAGCCAATGACCCTCGGCAGCCAGGCCCGCTCGCTGGCGGGCAACGTCGTCGTCTATGCCTCGCTGGTGCTCGCCGCCACGGTGGCGCTGCTGCCACTCATCGTCGTGTTCATGGCGGGCTTCAAGACCCGCGCGGAATTCCGCGAGGGTGGTCCGCTGGGCGTGCCGGTGGACTGGTTCCACCTGGACAACTTCATCACCGCGTTCACGCGCGGTGGCATGGCCATGGGCCTGCTCAACACCACGTTCATCCTCGTGGTGTCGGTGACCGGGTCGATCCTCATCGGGTCCATGGCAGCCTTCGCCATCAGCCGGTTCGACTTCCGGGGCCGCCGCCTCGTGGTGTTCCTGTTCCTGTTCGCGACGCTCGTGCCAGCGGTCACCGCGCAGGTGGCCACGTTCCAGCTGGTCGTGGGCATGGGCCTGTTCAACACCCGCTGGGCGGCCATCGCGCTGTTCACCAGCACGGACATCATCGGCATCTACATCTTCCTCCAGTTCCTGCGCGGCGTGCCCAGGTCACTGGATGAGGCGGCCTACCTCGATGGTGCATCGTCGTTCCGGGTGTATCGGTCGATCGTGCTGCCGCTGCTGAAGCCGGCCATCGCGACGGTGGTCATCATCAAGGGCGTCGCGATCTACAACGAGTTCTACATCCCGTTCCTGTACATGCCGTCGCGGGACCTGGGTGTGGTGGCGACCTCGCTGTTCCGGTTCCAGGGCCCCTACAGCGCGGACTGGCAGGTCATCTCCGCGGGTGTGGTCATCACCATCATCCCGACGCTCATCGTGTTCCTGGCGCTCCAGCGCTACATCTACAACGGCTTCACGCGCGGCACGGGCAAGTAGATCGGACCGCCCCCGTAGATCAGACCGCCCCGGCCACCGGCAGCTCGTCGCGCATCCCGGCGTGGATGGCGAACGCGTTCTTGATGGCCGCCGCGATCGCGCCCTCGATCCAGCGCCGACCCTTGAGGTCGCAGGCATCGTTCGCGAACCACACCCGACCCGCCGGCCGGATGACGTCGTCGTACGCCTCGCTGCACATCTCGTGGGGTCGGAACAGGGGTCCGATGCCACCGGCGTAGGGATCGAGCGCCCAGTCGTGGGAGATGCCCATCTCGAACGTGGCGGCGGCCTGGGGATGGATCTTGCACAGGTCCTCCATCGCCTGCACGATCCGCTGCTCCTCGGTGAGCATGCTCCAGGCCATGCTGTCCTGCTCCCACGCGTAGGACGCGATGATGATGCCCCGCTGTCCGGAGGGATCCTGGCCGGCCGGCGTGTACACGATGTTCCGGATGGCGAGGTCCGTGACGCTCACGCCATGGGTGATGTCCTCGTCCTCCGCCCACCATCGGCGGCTGAACTGCATGAACACCTTGTGGGCACGGCCGTAATAGACGTTGCGCATGTTGAACTGCTTGGCGACATCGAGGCCGCCGATCTCCATGTGCCGCAGGAGCACGAACGGCACGGTCACGATGCACTCGTCGGCGGGTACGGCCACATCGCCCCCGATGGCGGTCCGATAGTGGACCACGACACCCGCGGGGTCCTGCTCGATGGCCCGCACCTCTGCGCCCAGGCGGGTGTCGGGCAGCAGGAGCGGGCCGAACGCGTGGGCCAGCGTATCGGCGCCGGTATCGATGTACTCGAGGTCCCCGAACACATCCTCGTGGTAGTGGGTGAACCACTCCGCGAGCGAGAAGTGGAAGCGACCCTCCAGGTTGAGCACGGGCCCGATGAGCGCCCGACAGGGCTCGCTCACGCCCTGCTCGATGAGGTAGTCGAGGAGCGAGTAGCGGTCATAGCGGGCGATGAGCTCCGCCCAGCCACCGGGCTGACCCACGAGCTCGATGAGTGGCGTCATGACCCGGCGCAGGAGGTCCGCCGGCGGGAAGCCACGCTCGTGGTCCTGCAGGCCGAAGTCGAACGTGTCGGCCGTGAACGCGCTCCGACGCACCCCGCGGCCGTCGAGGTAGACCCAGGTGTCCTCATCGACCATCGGAAAGGGCGTGGTGGGCAGCCGGAAGCGCTCGTGGATGAGCTGCTGGCCCAGGTGATGCTGCCGGGGGAAGCGCATCGCCCCGAACTCGCCGTACATCCCGTTGGCGAAGCCGCGATACGTGTGGATCCGACCGCCGAGGCGGTTGCGTGCCTCGAGGATGGTCACGCGGTGCCCCGCCTCCTTGAGCAGCATCGCGCTCACGAGCCCCGCGATGCCCGCACCCACGATGACCACGTGCCGTTGCGGCTCGGCGCGTCCGGGTAGCCCCGTGCGAAGGGTCTGGAGCAGGTCGATGCTGGTGGTCACGGCGCGTCCCCGGTTACGGTCGGTGATCGCTGCCAACGGTACCCGACCCGCGTGGGCCGACGCCACGTCCCCGACGTGCGCGGGCACCGGTCGATGGGTGACGCCGGTCGCGTAGACTCGCCCGAACGGTCTGGATCGAGGGTGCTCGATGGCTGGTCACACTGCGCTCCTGGGCGGTCTCCTGGTGGTCGTCGGGGCCGTCACCATGACTCCCCCGCCTGCGCCCATGGTCGATGGTGGTGCGTCGTCCGTGCGGGCCTGCGACTTCGTCCCGGGTCGCTCGGCGGTCGCCTGGACACCACCGGATGTCGCGGAGGCGGCCCTTCGCCGCCCAGCACCGACCCTGCCGCCGCCGTCATCGAGTGGGCCGGACACGGCGGTGGTCGAGCGTCAGGGAGCGATCCTGGACGCGCTCGCGCAGGCCGTCCGTGACCACTACCTCCATCCGGAGCGGACAGGAGCCAGCTGGGACGCAGTGACCGCGGCGGCGCGCGCCCACATCGCCAGCGGTCTGGACGAGGCAGCGTTCCGGGCACTTCTCGGCTGGGCCGTCCACCAGCTGGACGATGACCACTCGTATGTCCTGGGTCCCGACGACGTCGCCGAGGCCATGGGCCTGCTCGCGGGTGCGGTGGACTACGTCGGGATCGGCCTCTGGTCCATCCCACTCGGGTCGGCTGACCACGAGGTGGTGGTCGCGGTGCTCCCGGGCGGCCCTGCCGCAGGGGCGGGCCTACGTCCGCGGGATGCCATCCTCGCCGTGGACGGAGGACCGGTCCTGGACGAGGTCGGCCAGAGCCTGGTCCGCGGCCCGGTCGGGACGCCCGTGACGCTGACGATCCGCAGTCCTGGCGAGGCGGCCCGCGACATCACGATCGTGCGACGCGAGGTGTCCGGTGGGTTCCCGATCGACTCCTGCGTGGTGCCCGGTACGCGCATCGGCTACCTGTTCCTGCCCACGCTCGGCGATGGCACGGTCGACGACCAGGTCCGCGAGGCGCTGGAGGCGATGACCGCCGACGGTCCGCTCACGGGCCTCATCCTCGATGGTCGCGTGAACGACGGTGGCTGGGCCGAGGTCCTGTTGCCGATCCTCGACCTGTTCGCGGTGGGCGAGCCGGGCGCCTGGCTGGGCCGGGACTGGCGCGAGCCACTGCTCCTGGAGCCCGTCGACATCGGTGGCTCCCAGACGGTGCCGCTCGTGGCGCTCATCGGCCCGCAGACGAACTCGTTCGGCGAGATCCTGGCGGGCGTGCTGGGGCACGTGGATCGCGCGACCCTCGTCGGGGCATCCACGCGCGCCAACATGGAGATCCTCGTGCCGCTGGATCTGCCGCACGGCTGGATGGTGATGCTTGCGACGGGCGCGTTCCAGCCGGTCGGTGCGGACCTGGGTGTCTGGGATGTGACGGGCATCGTCCCGGACGTGCACGTCCCGACCCTCTGGCATCAGACGAGCGAGGCCACGGACCCTGCGCTGGCGACCGCGGTGGAGCTGCTCGCCGGGCCCTGATCCGGCGCCTCAGGGGCGATAGCCGAGCGCCGCCGAGACCCGCGCGGCGGCGTCCATGACGATGCGTCCCGCGCGCGCCTCCTTGTCCGGGTCGTTCCGGTTGTCCGGCCAGCCGAACACCAGGTCACCGATGACCCGCCCGGTGGCATCGCGGATGGGCGCCGAGACCCCGACGGCGCCCGGGAACCGCTCGCCGTGGCTGACCACGTGCCCGCGCGCCCGTGCGTCCCGCAGCTCGGCGCGGAGCCGCGCCCGTGGCGTCGGGACGGGACCCGGCACCGGGTCGGGGAGCGCAGCCACGATGGCGTCCTGCTCCTCGTCCGGCAGGAAGGCGAGGATGCCCTTGCCGCTCGAACCGGTGTGGAGGTCGCTCCACTGGCGCAGCGGGCCCCAGATGTAGCGGATGGGGTGGCTCGACTCCACCGCGTCGATGGCCGCGAACTGTCGCCGCCCCGGGGAGTACAGCGCGAGCACGAGCGTCTCGTCCAGCTCCGCGGCGGCCCGCTCCATGACCGGACGCGCCACGGACCGCACGTCCAGCCGGTCAGCGAGCACGACCGCGAGACGGGCGAGCGCCGGACCCACGCGGAACCGACCGGTGGTCACCGCCGCTGCCAGCAGTCCCTGGCGGACCGCCTCATGGAGGATCCGATGGACCGCCGACCGCGGCAGGCCGAGATGGGTCGCCAGGTCCCGCACGCCCCACTCGTCACGGTCGGTGAACGCCTCCAGGACCGCCACCCAGCGGGCCATGGGCGCGGTGTCGGCGGCGGCACGAGTTGCCGTGGCGGGGTCCATCGGGGTACCCTATCACGGTATCGGGACAGGCGTCCCGATAATCGGGACAGACTGCGACACCAACGCCTGCCCGCCAGGCCCGAAGCCAGCCCATCCATCGCCCAGAGGATCGCGTCCGTGACCATCGCCCAGCCGCCTCGGGTCGGCCGCCTGCGCACCGGTCGCCGAGCGCCCGGCACCGCCATCGAGCCGACCACGGAGACCATCGAATCGATCGAGCGCCGCGTGCTCTGGCTCGCCGTGCGCATGATCCACGAGGCGAACCTCGTCCGATCGAATCCGGACGGGCTCAAGGTGGGTGGGCACCAGGCCTCGTCGGCATCGATGGTCTCGATCCTGTCCGCGCTCTATCTGCGCTGGCTGCGACCCGATGACCTGGTCGCCATCAAGCCCCACTCCAGCCCGGTCTACCACGCGTTGCGCTACCTGATGGGCGACCTCGATGGCCGATGGCTGACCGAGCTGCGCGCGTTCGGTGGGCTCCAGTCGTACCCCTCGCGCACGAAGGACCCCGACCGGGTCGACTTCTCGACCGGCTCCGTGGGCCTGGGCGCCGTGGCGCCCATGTTCGCCGCGCTCGCCGACCAGTACCTGCGGGCGCATCTCCGCGACGAGGCCGCCGCGTGGCCGGACCGCCGGTTCGTGGCGACCGTGGGGGACGCGGAGCTGGACGAGGGCAACGTCTGGGAAGCCGTGCTGGAGGATCCGCTCCAGGGTCTGGGCAACGTGACCCTGCTCGTGGACCTCAATCGCCAGAGTCTCGACCGGGTGGTGCCGGGCATCCGCATCCGGCGGCTGGAGCAGATGTTCGCCGCGGCCGGGTTCCAGGTGCTCTCCGCCAAGTACGGCCGGCTGCTGGAGGCGGCGTTCGCGGGGCCCGGTGGCGCCACGCTCCGGCGGCGCATCGACGACATGCCCAACGAGGAGTACCAGGGGCTCATCCGCCGCTCCGGCGCGGAGATCCGGTCGCGGGTCGTGGACGGCGCCGATGCTGCCGACCGGGATGACCTGGCGACCGCGCTCGGCGACACGGACGACGGTGACCTGCCGCGGCTGCTGGCGGACCTGGGCGGCCATGACATCGAATCGCTCGTGCGCGTGCTCGACCAGGCGGATGCCGACCGCGATCGGCCGAGCGTCGTGTTCGCATACACCATCAAGGGCTGGATGCTGCCCTTCGCGGGTGATCCACTCAACCACTCCGCGATGCTCACCGCGGACCAGGTCGCGGCGCTGGCACCCGCGCTCGGCGTGGATGCGGACGACCCGTGGGCCGCGTTCCCCACCGGCTCGGATGAGTCTCGACTGCTCTCGGCACGCGGTGCGGCGTTGCGGGCGCGGACACACCCGCGGACCCCCGTGGCGCCGATCGTCGCGCCGGATGACGTGGATATCCGGATCGCCCCGAAGACGTCCACCCAGCAGGTGCTCGGTGATGCGCTCGCGGCGCTGGGTCGCGTGGAGAGCATCGGACCACGCATCGTGACCGCCTCACCGGACGTGTCCGTGTCCACCAACCTGGGTGGCTGGATCAACCGCGTCGGCGTCTTCTCGGCGACCGAAGCGCCCGTCCTCGACGATGCGCCGCGACTGCTGCGCTGGCAGCCGAGCCCATCGGGGCAGCACATCGAGCTGGGCATCAGCGAGATGGACCTGTTCATGTGGCTGTCCCAGTTCGGGCTCACCGCAGAGCTGTTCGAGCAGCCGCTGGTGCCGCTGGGCACGGTCTACGACCCGTTCATCGCGCGCGGGCTCGACGCGCTCATCCATGCCCTGTACATCGGGTCGCGCTTCATCCTCGTCGCGACGCCGTCGGGCGTGACCCTGTCACCGGAGGGTGGCGCGCACCAGTCCAGCGTCACCCCCTCGCTGGGCGTGGAGCTCCCTGGCCTGCACGCGTACGAGCCGGCCTTCGGCCAGGAGGTCGCGTGGTGCCTGCTGGAGGCGATCAGGGGGGTGGCGGATCGCGGGTCGAGCGGCTTCTCCACGTACCTGCGGCTGACGACGCGTGGCGTCGACCAGGGGCTCGCGGCGCCGGTCCGGGCACGGCTCGGCGACGCCGAGTGGCGACGACAGGTGCTGGCGGGCGGCTATCGGCTGCTGGAGCCCGCCGAGGTCGCGGCCGAGGAAGACGTTTCCCTGCCGGACGGCGCACCGGGGATCACCGTCATCGCGGTGGGCGCCGTCGTGCCGGAAGCGATCGCGGCGGTGCGCGCGCTCGTGCGGGAGGAGGTCGCGGCGAGCCTCGTCGTGGTCACATCCGCGGACCGGCTCCACGCGGAGCTCGCCGGCCGTCGCCTGGGCGCGGTGCGTGATCGGACGGACGCGGCACTCCCCCATCTCGCGACCCTGTTCCCGGCCGTGTCGCGGCGCCAGCCCATGGTGACCGTGCTCGATGGCGCATCACACACCCTCGACTTCCTGGGCGCGGCGTTCGGAGCGCCCGTGGTGCCACTGGGCATGGACCGCTTCGGCCAGTCAGGGACCATCCCGGACCTGTACGCCTACGCCGGCATCGACGTCGACCACATCGTGGAGGCCGGGCTCCTGGCGCTGGAGCTGTAGGTCAGGGTCGTCCTCGAACGCTTCGGCGGCCGTCCCCCCGGGTGGGGGACTCAGGACCTGCCGAGCTGCTGGGCGAGTCCGATGAGGATGCCTTCCGGCCCGCGGATGTAGCACAGCCGGTACGTGTCCTCGTACTGGACCACCTCGCTGCTGACGAGCTGCGCGCCGTGCGCCTCGAGTCGGGCGAGCGTCTCGTCGATGTCATCCACCTCGAACATGACCCGCAGATAGCCGAGCGCATTCACGGGGGCGTTCCGGTGATCGGCGACCACGGCCGGCGTGATGAATCGCGAGAGCTCCAGACGGCCATGGCCATCGGGCGTGCGCATCATGGCGATCTCGACGTGCTGCTCCCCAAGGCCCGTGACGCGCCCCGCCCACTCCTGGTCGACGGTCCCTCGTCCTTCCAGCTCGAGACCGAGCGCGCGGAAGAACTCGACCGCCGCCGCGAGATCCTCGACCACGATGCCGATGTTGTCCAGCCTGGCCGTCATCCGGCGAGCCTATCGCACACCAGCGGCAGGACGCTCGGCCAGTCAGGCCCATCGTCGACCCGGACGCATGCGCGCTTCGATGTCGGCCACTTCGTGGAGGCCCGGCTCCTCGTGCTAGAAGCCGTAGGCTCAGGGACCCTCGCCGAGGATCTCCGCGACCTCGTCGATCGCGTGCGCCCGCTCGACCTCCCACGAGACGTGCTTCCCCTTCGTGGTCGTGGCTCGGAAGATCCCATAGTGGCCGTGCCAGAACCGGCATGACTCGGTCTCGCATGCGAAGCCGATCGTCGCGCCCGCCTCCCAGAACACGTCATCGCGCATCTCGGGGGCGAGATCCGGTCCATCGTCCGCAGGACGGACCGCCATCACCCGGGGCACGAGATCGACGCTCACGATCGTGTCGAGCGCACCGCAGTCGCGGCACCGATACCGAAGTCCTGGTTCGGGGTGGGAGTGGTGCATCGGAGTCATACGCCCATGAGACTCGGCCGTCGTGCCAGGTCCTGTGGCACGGTCAAGGGTCGTCACGTCCTACGGTCGCAAGCGCTCCGGCGATGACGCACGCCACGCATAGGCCAGCGGCGTCAGCTCATCCTCCCGAGGGCTCCAGGGCCGATGCCAGGTGACCTCTCCGCCCGATGCGACGATGGGACCCGGCGACGCGCGCACGAGCCGGACGCCCGCCACGATCGCGAGATGCACCGTCTGGAGCCTCGCGTGCAGGACCTCGGCACGTGTGACGAGTACCTGCGCCGCGGTGCCGCGGGTCGCCTTGACCTCCACGCGCAGCTCGGCACCAGGTCCCAGGCACAGCAGATCGAAGCTCTCGCGTGCCGAGACGTCATCGACCTTGGGCCACCCCTCATCGAGCAGCTCGAGGGTCACGCGGGTCATGCCCCAGTGTTCGAGGATCGCCCGCTCCTCCGCGGACCTGGCGAATCCCTGTCCGCTGGCGCGACCAGCGACCAGATCGACCGCGGCGCCGACCTCCGCCACCTCACCACTCCTGCCAGTGGCGAGTCGATACCCGAGCTCCATGGCGCTCGGACCTGGATCCGGAAGCGCGAAACGGAGGAGGATACGCCGCGTGGAGTTGCCCGAGCCACGGGCCCCCGGCGCACGCCCGATGGCGGACTGGGCACGGCTCAGTGCCAGGCGGAGGGTCTCCGGGTCGTGCTCGTGGATCCGGACCGGGAACGTGGCGCCCAGGTCCAGCGCCCGGTCATCGTGCGGTCGTGTGCGCATGGGCGCTGAATCGACTGTGGCATCGAGCAGAAGCGCACCCATGCTGCCAAGGCGGCCGAGCAGGAGTCCCAGACCCGCTGCGTAGTCGCGATTCCCGATGCTGGACGCGCCCCGACCACCCCATCGGGCTTCGTGCACCAGCTCATATCCATCGGGCGACGCTCCGAGCGAGAAGTGGGCATCCAGCTGGACCCCTGTGTCGTCATGGACGGCGCCATCGAAGTGATCCGACAGATCGGCCATCACCCCATCCTCCCCGGATCGTCCTGCAGCGACGGGTTTGACACGGACCTCCGCGAGGGCGATGTGGGCCGAGGACAGCGGCCGGCCGACCTTGGGGATCCAGGCGTCGTCGGGGAAGGGTGCGCCCGGGACCGCGACACCGTCGAGGGTCAGGCGCGCGGCGTCAGCCTCGATCATCACCGCCCAGATGTCCTCGCGCTCCCAGAAGGCGGGAGCCGGCCCAAGGGTCCAGACGGGTGGCCGCAGGGACGCCCAGGTCGCCTCGAGGACACCCGCGGCGCTGTTGATGGCGAAGCCCATGGTGTCGTCCTGGACCGGATGTCGCTCGATGATCGCGTCCACCGTCGAGGCTTCCGCGAGGCCCGCGGCGGGCGACCCGATGGCCAGCAACCGCCGGCGCATGCGCTCGCCGATGCCTGGCTGGTCCTGGTAGATGGTGGTCGGACGATCCGTGCCGCTCAGGATGGCCACGTGCCCAGTGCCGACCTCGGGAGACCAGGTGATCGCGTACAGCGACAGGGTGGTGCTCGCCTGGCCCGCACGGAGGGTCAGCACGAAGTGGTCCCAGACGTGGAGCACCTCGCCGGGATGCGAGCGCGCGATGGTCACCGCCGCAGGGTACGCCACATGGCGACGGTCTCGGCGGGTACGTGGCCGCGATCCTGACAGGGATCGTCATGGGCATGGGTCAGGATGGGAACCCGCCCATCCGCCATCGAAGGAGGCTCGCACGATGACCGAGCAGCGTTCCACTCCCGCACCGATCATCCTGGTCCCGGGGTTCTGGCTGGGGGCATGGGCGTGGGACGAGGTGGCCGCCATCCTGCGCGCGGACGGGCACGATGTGACCGCGCTGACGCTGCCCGGGCTCGAGTCCAGGGATGCGGACCGCTCCACGGTCCATCTCTCGGACCACGTGGACGCCATCAGCGATGCGCTGCGCGCGGCGCCAGCACCGGCCGTGCTCGCGGTCCACTCCGCGGCGGGCTTCCCGGGCTACGCCGCGAGCGACCGTCACCCGGACCGGATCGCGGCGATGGTGTACGTGGACACGGCGCCCGGCAAGGGCGCCCTCGATCCGGACTTCACGGACGTGGAGAAGCCGCTCGACTGGGCGTCCGTGGAGGCGGAGGAGAACCTCGATGGGCTCTCCGACGCCCAGAAGGCCACGTTCCGCGAGCGCGCGGTCCCGGAGCCGGGCGCGATGCTCCGTGAATCGGTCGAGCTGACCAACGATGCCCGGCGGGACGTCCCGAGCACCTTCATCTGCACCGGCTTCTCGGCCGCGGACTACCAGACGTACGCCCGCGAGCATCCCGACTGGGCATTCCTCGCCGGGATCCCGGAGCTGCGCCACACCACCTGGATCGACCTGCCGACGAGCCACTGGCCGATGTGGTCACGGCCTGCTGAGCTCGCGGCGATCATCGGTGACGTCGCGTCGGCGCACCCCCGTACGACCGACTGACCCACCAACGATCCCGTCTGGAAGGAGCGGACGAGCCACTCCTGCGTCGCGCTCAGGGCCCCAGGAGGGCAAGCGGCACGACAGCCACGCCATCGGGTCGGCGATATGCCTGTCGTCCGGTCGTGAGCACCACCCGGTCGACGAGGTCATCGCCAAGGCGATCGGCCAGCCAGTGGAGGTGACGCACGTCCCGGTCCGAGGGGGTCGCGGCGAGCTTCACCTCGATCGCCAGGGCGCGCCCATCCGGCGCATGCACCATCAGATCCACCTCGTGCTCGCCTCGGGCGGTCCGGATGTGCGAGACATCGAGGCCAAGCGCCTCGGCGTAGACCCGGACCGACTGGGTGGCCAGCGATTCGAACAGCGCCCCCAGGAGGGGACCGTCCCGGAGCGTTGCCGACTCCCGACCCGCATCGGCTGCAAGCAGCGTCGTCGCATCCACGCCAAGGACGGCCGCAGCCAACGCTGGGTCGGTCAGCTGATGCTTGGGAGCACGTCCGATCTCGGTCAGTCGGCTCCGGCCCAGCGGGAACGCCGGCACGGGATCGAGCAGCCACAGGTGACTCAGGACATCCCGATACACCTCGATGGTCTGACGGGCGGGTCGGGCGTCGCCCGGGATCGCATCGGCGATGGACGTGGAGGTGGCGGTCGTGGAACTGGCCGCTGCGTAGGCTCGGAGCCACTGCGCCAGTGACGCGGGACGACGCGGCACGAAGCCCAGCTCCGGCACGTCGTGCTCCAGGATGCTGTCCACGTACGACCGCACCAGCCGGCGCCGACTCCGCTCCGGTCCGAAGCGGATCCCGGGAAACCCGGAGTCCACGATCTCGCGCGCATAGTCGATGGTCGAGAGCTCGGTCCGCCCGGCGATGCCGAGGGATCCGGCCGTGGCTGCCGTCCACATGGCGCGCAGGCTGACCGTGGCCGACTCGATCCCCCGTTCGGCAAGGCTCAAGGGCCGCATCCGGACACGGACCACGCGGCCGGCACCTGAGTGGACCCGAACGCCCCGGGGGTTGGCGCTCCCGGTCAGGATGAATCGACCCGGTGTCGGGTCGGCATCCACGGCGCGCCGCATCGCCTCCCAGGTACCTGGGTCGTACTGCCACTCGTCGATGAGCACGGGTGGGTCGGCGTTCGCGAGGGCGGACTGCCGGTCCGAGAGGATGATCGCTCGCTGGTCAGGGTCCGCGAGGTCCAGGACGCTTCGGGCGAACCTGCGTGCCGACTCCGTCTTGCCGATGGCCTTCGCACCCACCACGACCACGGCGGGCACGCTCGCAACAAGCTCCGCGAGGTCGGCATCGATGATGCGCGGCTGATACCGCATGTGCGTGCCCTCCACGCGTCAGGCCGATCGAGGTGCCCGCGGATGCGGCCACCAGATGCCTACTATACATCCACGGGCGGTGAAACTATACATTCTCGGGCGTCTGTACTTGACATCCACGGGCGTCCAGACTTGACATCTGCGGGCGTCGAGTGGGCGCGGTCGTCCGCTCCGTGAGCGCGGAGCAGCCGGTTCAGACCGGCGTGTCGAACGCCTCGGGGGCGTAGCGGCGGACGAGCGCCCCGATCTCACCCGTGCGCCAGCCACGGTCGAACATGCCGACCGGGATCGCGTCCTCGGGGACCTGCTGGCCGCCTGGCACTGGGCCGTTGCTCGCGACCGAGGCGACGCTGATCGCCGGCATCAGGCGATACGTGAGCGCCATCCAGCCGGACATCTCGAGGCCCGAGCCGCGCCGGATGAGCGATTCCACGTCCTGGATGCCCATCACGCGGCGGCCGTGGCCCACGAGGTCGGCCCATCCGGCTCGCACGCGGTAGCCCATGCCGTGATAGGTGATCGTCTCGGGTGTGATGACGAGGCGCACCCGGGTGGTGATCCAGGCCCCGATCCCCAGGCCGACCACCAGCACGCCACCCACGATCAGGACGGCCCAGCGAGCCTCCGCCTCGGTGACCAGGAACAGGATGGCCACGACCACGGCGCACACCGCGGTCGCCGGGACCAGGAGTCGGGCGACCGATCGGACCCGGAATGTCTGCGCCCCCTGCATCGCACCTCCACTCGGTGGTTCGCGCGATCGTACCGCCCCAGCCAAGGCCCCGATCATCACCCGGGATACGCGGTCGCGGTGGATGGCGAGGCGCGGTGGCGGGGTGGATGGCGCGACGCGTCTGCTGCCATCATGGATGCATGGCGACCGGCCACGCATCGACGCTCCTCCGCCGTCTGCTCCATGTCTGGCCGCTGCCGCTGACGCTCATCGGGCTCGTCGTGGGGATCGCGGCGGAGCTCGGGGGCCAGCGCGACATCGCGCGGATCGCGTGGACCGCGCCTGCCGTGCTCGTGGGTGTCCGTCTCGCCTGGCAGATCGTGCGCGACCTGCTCGCACGGGAGGCGGGTGTCGATGTCATCGCCCTGCTCGCCATCGTGGGCGCGATCCTCGTCGGCGAGCCGCTCGCCGCGATCATCATCGCGGTCATGCTCGCCACCGGCGAGGCGCTCGAGGAGTACGCGCAAGGTCGGGCCCATCGGGAGCTGACATCGCTGCTCGAGCGGGCGCCCCAGCAGGTGCATCGGTACGCGGGCTCGGAGCTGGAGACCGTCCCGGTCGCATCGGTCGTCGTGGGCGACCTGCTGCTGGTCCGTCCGGGTGAGGTGGTGCCCGTGGACGGTGTCGTCGTGGACCAGCCGGCGATCCTCGATGAATCGGCCCTCACGGGCGAGGCCCGCCCGGTCACGCGCGAGCCCGGTGAGGCGGTCGCGAGCGGCGTCATCGCCAGCGGTGGTCCCTTCCAGCTGCGTGCCACGGCCACCGCGGAGGCCAGCACATACGCAGGCATCGTCCGGCTGGTGGAGCAGGCATCGCGGTCCAAGGCCCCCGCGGTGCGGCTCGCGGACCGGTACGGCCTCTTGTTCGTGCCACTCGCTCTCGGCATCGCGGGTGCCGCGTGGCTGGCGACCGGCGACCCGGAGCGTGCGCTCGCGGTGCTCGTGGTGGCGACCCCCTGCCCGCTCATCCTGGCCGTGCCCATCGCGATCGTGAGCGGTATCTCCCGAGCGGCGCGGCGGGGCATCATCGTCAAGGGCGGTGGACCGCTGGAGACCGTGGCGCGGGCACGCGTGATGCTCTTCGACAAGACCGGCACGCTGACGGCCGGTCAGCCACGGCTGGTGTCCGTGGCAGGACCGGGCGACCCGGACGAGGTCCTGGGGCTGGCCGCGTCACTGGAACAGGCGTCACCGCACGTGCTGGCCAGCGCGATCGTCGCGGCGGCACGTGGTCGGGAGCTGTCGCTGCGGATGCCTGCCGATGTCGACGAATCACCCGGCGCCGGGGTCACGGGCACGGTGGACGGACGCCGGATCCGGGTCGGCACCGCGCGATACGCGAGCGCCACGTCCCTGGGGAGTACCGGATCCGCGGGGAGTGCCACGGCCGCGGGGAGTGCCACGGCCGCGGGGAGTGCCACGGCCATGGGGAGTGCCACATCCGCAGGGAGTGCCGCGCCCATCACCCTCCCCCGCTGGATCCGCGACCTCGAGCGTCGCTCCACGGTGGACGGCACGAGCATGGTCTACGTCGCCATCGACGGCGAGCTGGCGGGCGCCCTCGTCCTCGATGACCCGATCCGTCCCGAGACCCCACGCGCGGTGCGCAGCCTGCGCCGCGCAGGCTACACCCGCATCGTCATGGTCACGGGCGACCGGGCGGCCGTGGCGGACCTGGTCGCCTCGGCCATCGGCCTCGACGGCGTCCTCGCCGACCGCCACCCCGAGGACAAGGTGGAGGCCGTGCGGCACGAGGCGTCACTCGATGCCGGTCCCGTGGTCATGGTGGGCGATGGCATCAACGACGCACCCGCGCTCGCCGTGGCGGACGTGGGGATCGCGATGGGTGCCCGGGGCGCCACGTCCGCCTCGGAGGCGGCGGACATCGTCATCACCGTCGACCGCCTCGACCGGTTGCCGGAGGCCGTGCGCATCGCGCGTCGCTCGCGCTCCATCGCGCTCCAGGGCGTGCTCGTGGGCATGGGCCTGTCCATCGTGGCCATGATCGTCGCGGCGTTCGGGGCCATCCCGGTCATCGCGGGGGCGCTGCTCCAGGAGGTCATCGACATCGCCGTCATCCTGAACGCGCTCCGGGCGCTGCGGGGTGGCGATGTGACACCCATCACGATGCCCGGCTGGACCGCGACCCAGGCCGAGCTCGTGGCGGCGCACCAGCAGCTGGCCGGCGGCATCGATCGACTCCGCACGACCGCGGACGGGCTGGGCACGCTGGCGCCGACCGAGGCGCTCGCCGAGCTCCACGCGATCGACGGCTTCCTGACCGATGACCTGCTGCCGCACGAGGAGGACGAGGACCGGACGATCCATCCCGACCTCGCCCGCGCGATGGGCACGGACGAGGCGACGCTGGCGCTCCACGGCACCCACACGGAGATATTCCGGCTGGCGCGGGTGTTCCACGACCTGGTGGCGATGCTGCCCCCGGACGGCCCGGACGCGGACGACCTGCCCGAGCTCCGACGGGTGCTGTACGGCCTGCATGCGATCCTCCGACTGCACCAGGCGCAGGAGGAGGAGCTGTACGCGTCGGTGACCGATCCGACCCCGCCACGGGTGCTCGCCGCGGCGTAGGCGGTGCGCCCTCGGGCTACTCCCCGACCACCGGCCGTGCGCGGGGGATGAGCTCCGGGATGCGCAGCAACAGCGACACGAAGAAGGCGAGCGTCTCCGCTTGGCCACGGGAGCCCTGGTGCTCGACCATCACCATGCGCCGCTGGATCGGGCCGGCGCCCACGAGCTCGACCTCGGTGAGCGAGCCCTCGGCGAGCGACTGGGCGACCGCGGTGCCGGGCAGCAGCGCCACGCCCAGGCCGCGCTCGACCATCCGCTTCGCCGCCTCGATGTTGTCGAGCTCCATGACGCCCCGCGGCACCACGCCCGCCCCGCGGAACAGGGCGTTCGTGAGGTCGTAGTAGCTGGACGTCCGGTCGAACAGGATGAGCTGCGCGCCGTGGATCGCGGAGATGTCGATGCGACCCGCGACGGCGAACGGATGGTCCGGTCGTGCCACGAGCACCAGCTCGTCCTCGAACAGCGGCCGGTTGGTGATGCGCGCGTCCCGCATCTCGCGCACGATCGCCAGCTGCACCTCCCCTCGCACGACCATGTCCACGAGCGCCTCCGAATGCGAGGTCCGGACCACGAGCCGCACGTTGGGGTAGCGCTCGGTGTAGCGCGCCAGCAGCTCCGGCAGCACGTACGCACTGACCGCGGGCGCGGCACCGATGGCCAGCTCCCCCACGACCCCCTGGGACAGCTCGGCGACGAGCGCGGCACCGCCCCGGAGCGACTCCAGCGCGCGCTGAGCGTAGGGCAGGAACGCGCGGCCGGCATGGGTCAGCTCCATGCCCGAGCGGGTCCGCCGGAACAGGGGCGTGCCCAGCTCCGCCTCCAGGCCCTGGATGCGCGCCGTCAGCGCCGGCTGGCTGACGTACAGCCGCTCGGCGGCGCGGCGCAGGTTGCCCTCACGGGCGACCGCCACGAACCCCTCGATCTGTGCGTGGAGCATCGGCAGCGGGCGGTCAGGCTCGTCCCGGCGGACGATCCATCAGGGCAGCGCGTCCAGCTGGAGCTGGGTGGTGATGCCACTCAGCTCCGACTGGTTGATCTGGACGAGCATCAGTCCCGTGCCCACGTCCCAGTGGTTCTCACCATGCAGGCCGTTGCCACTCGTCCGGATCGCGACCGCGGGTCCCAGCGACGTCTGGCCGACCTCGGACACCGTGGTCGTGAGGCCGGTCCACGGATCCTGGTCGAGGACCTGACCGACCGTCATCCCCGCCAGGGCGGTCGGTGACCACCAGTACGGGCCGACGCCACCGGTGGCGCTCATCGTCACGGTCGGCTGGCCGATGCTCTGGGCCACGGCACTCGTCTGCTGGAGCGTCCATGTGTCGCCGCGCTCCGTGAAGGTGACCTCTCCCTGCACAGGCGTGCTCATCCCCGGCTGGCTCGGATCCATCGGGTTGACGATGGTCGCCGCGCCGGAGTACATCAACCCGGTCGCCCGCACGATCGCGTCCGGCGCGCTGGCACCGATGCCCGGGATCCCCAGCTGACGGACCCCCAGGAGCTCGCTCGTGGACATCGTGGTGCCGTTCTGACCCGTGCTCCGGATCGCGGACTGGACGAGCTGACCCGTGGTGGCGTCATACCAGAACGCCGCGTAGTCACCGGGCATCTCGCGGACCAGGGTCACCGCGTCGATGGTCCGGCCACCGAGCGCTACCTGCCCACGGAGCACCCGATAGCCCTGGGCCGCGGCATCGGTGACGGTGGCGAGCTGGTCGGGATGCCACCAGGCGCCGTCGACCTGGGCGCCGGCGACCCGTGCCGCGCTCGACGGTCCAGCCAGCCAGCCTCCGCTCAGCTGGTCGCGGACGTATCCGCCCCGGGAGACGATGACATCGGTGCCGCTGATGGCCGTGACCGTGATCTCCAGGATCCCTTCGAATCCTGTGCCACCCTGGGGCGTGCCGGCGGTCCACTCCTCGCGGTATCGCGTGCCGGTGGCGGGATCGGTCAGCGGCCCGTTCGGATCCTCCACCAGCCGGGTGCCGCCATCGCTGAGGATCGTGGCCCCCGCGGTCTTGTAGCTGAGCTTCGTGCCCGGGGTGACCCAGCCGGGCACACCCGGAGCGGTGGCGGCCGGATCCTGGGCGGCCACGGGCGCCGCGAGCGTCATCGGCAGGGCGATCGCGACCGCGAGGACCGCTGCGAGCCGGGACCGGCGGGAACGGGGCGCGATCGAAGGCGCTGGTGTCGTCATGGTCGGATGATAGACGTCACCGATCACCAGTGGACGCGCGGCCGATCGCGGTCTCCGCGAGCGCGCGGCGGTCGGCCTCGGGACAGCGCCCGGAGGGAGAGGTCCGGCGTCGAGCCATCCCTGGCGTTCCGAAGCTGGAGCCAGAACGGAGTGGGCTCGAGCGTGGGGCGGCATGCCGGCGCCAAGGCCGTGATCGATGTCATCGATCATCACGAACCATCGATTCGACTGGACCGATCACGAGGGGTGCCGTAGGGTGTCGTCTCACGAGCACACCCCACCATAGCCCGCAGGGAGCCCGACATGGCCCACGACGCCCTCGCGCCGCAGACCACGCCGCCGACCGCGTCCGTCGTCGAGGCATCGCGCGCCTGGATCCTCGGCCTGGTCGTGGAGCCGGATGGCTCGATCACGGGTCCCGCGTCCGGGGATGTCCCGGAGTGGCTCACGGAGCCGGACGAGGACCCGTCAGGACCGGCGGTCAGCTAACGCCCATCGCGGATCCAGGGCGCACGCACGGGTCCTCCCCCGCTGCTCCGGTACCTCCCCCGGTCGCGCTCCCCGATCCCTGGTACGACGCGCGGCTGCTTCCCAGGGGGGACGGCCGCGCGTCGTCGTTCCCGGATGCGTCGAGCGTCCGCCGGGCGGGTATCGTTGGCGCCCGAACGGTCCCGGCACGATCGCCGTCCGGCGGCGCGACGGACCCGAGGGCAGGACATGACACAGCCGATCCCACCCACGACCATCCGACGCGCGGATGCGACGGATGCGGAACGCCTCGCCCGGATCGACCGGGACGCCTGGGAGCACGCCTATCGTGGCCTGGTCCCGGACGCCGCCCTCGACGAGTGGATCGCCGAGTCGCCCGCGCACTGGCGCACGATCCTGACCACGATGGACCCCGACGCGCCCCAGCGTCAGTGGGTCGCCGAGCGAGCCACCGAGGTGATCGGCTACGCCACGACCTCGCCCGCCAGGGCCATGTGGCTGGAGCCGCCCGCCGGGGCCGGTGAGCTGACCAACCTGTATCTCGCGCCGGCGGTCATCGGCAGCGGCGCCGGGCGACGCCTGTTCGAGCACGCCATGACGGACCTCCACGAGCGCGGCTTCGATCCGCTGCTCGTCTGGGCCTTCCGTGACAACCCGTTGGCCCATCGCTTCTATCGCCGGATGGGTCTGGTCATCGACGTGCCCCATCACACCTGGGTGCTGGATGGCGTGGCGTGTCCCATCGTGCGCTTCACGTCCGCCGTGCCGGAGCGCGATGCCGCGGTGTCCGGCTCAGGCAGCGCACCGCGATGAGCGCTCATCCGTTCCTGCTGCTGGAGGTCTTCGCCGCGTCCCCGGGGAGTGGCAACCTGCTGCCGGTCATCCTCGACGCGGACGATGTGACGGACGAGCGGATGGCGCTCGTGGCGCTCCGGATGCGTCAGTCGGAGACCTCGTTCGTGCAGACCGCTACCGACCCGGACGCCACGTACCGCCATCGGATCTGGACCGTGGTGGAGGAGCTGCCCTTCGCGGGTCATCCGTCGGTGGGCAGCGCGGTCGCGGTGGCGCTCCAGCGGGGTGACTCGAGCGCCACGTACACGCAGCAGACCCGCGTGGGCCTCCAGCGCCTGGACGTGACCATCGCCGCTGACCGGCGGAGCGGTCACGCGGCGCTCCACCAGGCGGCACTCCAGCTGGGCCCGGTGGTTGACCCGACGGACCTGCTGCGTGCCCTGGGCCTCGATGTCGCGGACGCCCATCCGGACCTGCCCGCGCAGGTCGTCTCGACCGGGCTGCCCGCGCTCGTCATCCCGCTCCGGACCACGACGGCGCTGGGCCGGGCGCGCATGGACCCGGGCCCGGTGGGATCCGCGCTGGCGGCGCTGCCACTCGGCGACGCGGGTGCCCACAAGGCGCTCAACTGCTATCTCGCGACGCCCGTGGATACGACGCGTGCCGGCGAGCCATCCGCGCCCAGCGCCCCCGTGGCCGAGGCGACCACCTGGCGCACCCGCTGCCTCGCGCTCGACCTGCCGGGTTACGAGGATCCGGCGACCGGCTCAGCGGCAGGGCCGTTCGCGGCGTGGGTGGCGGTCCGGGGTGGTCCGACCCGCGTGCACATCATCCAGGGTGTCGAGATGGGCGACCGGAGCGACATCGACGTCGACACGAACGACGGCATCGTGGTCAGCGGCCAGGTGCTGGTGCGAGCGACCGGTTCGATCGAGCTGTAGGCGACCCGCGGCGCGGCGTCGGTCCCTAGACCCGGAACAGCGACGCGTAACCGTTGAGCGCCGGCTGGCCGCCGAGATGCGCGAACAGGACGTTGGAGCCGCGCTCGATCTCGCCAGAACCCACCATGTCGATGAGACCGGCCATGGACTTGCCCTCGTAGACCGGGTCGGTGATCATCGCCTCCAGGCGGCCCACCAGCCGGATCGCCTCGAGCGTCTGCGCGTCGGGGATGCCGTACGTGCCCGCGTGGTATCGCTCGTCGAGGATGATCTCGTCGTCGCGCAGCTCCCGACCGACCTCGATGAGTGCCGCGGTCGCGCGTGCGATGCGCGCCACCTGGTCGCGCGTCTCGGCGGGCTTCGCCGACCCGTCGATGCCGATGACCCGCCGCGGTCGCTCCTGGGCCGCGAACCCGGCGACCATACCCGCCTGCGTGGACCCGGTGACCGAGCACACGATGATGGTGTCGAAGAACACGCCCAGCGCCGCCTCCTGCTGCTGGACCTCCTGCGCCCAGCTCGCGAAGCCGAGACCACCGAGCCGATGGTCCGATGCACCCGCCGGGATGGCGTAGGGCGTGCCGCCGGCCGCCTGGATCTCCGCGAGCGCCTGCTCCCAGCTCTCCTTGAAGCCGATGCCGAAGCCCGCCTCCACGAGACGCACGTCCGCACCCATGATCCGCGACAGCAGGATGTTGCCGACCCGGTCGTAGGTCACGTCCGGCCAGTCCACCCAGCTCTCCTGGACGAGCACGCAGCCGAGTCCGAGGTGGGCGGCCACCGCCGCCACCTGGCGGGTGTGGTTCGACTGCACCCCACCGATGGACACGAGCGTATCCGCACCCTGCGCGAGCGCGTCCGCGGCGAGGTACTCCAGCTTGCGCACCTTGTTGCCACCGAAGGCGAGCCCGGAGCTCACGTCCTCGCGCTTCGCCCAGACCTGGGCGCCACCGAGGTGCCGCGTGAGCCGATCCAGCCGCTGGATGGGTGACGGACCGAACGTGAGCGGGGTGCGGGGGAACGTGTCCAGGATCATCGGGGCTCCATCCTGCGCGGCGGATCGTGGGCGGATCCTGATGGTGCCACGCGGTCGGGTGGCGCGATGGCGTCGGGCGCACCACGGCTCCCTGCGCGATGCCATGGCCCGTGAGAGCCACCGCACCGCGACCCATGCGGGTCACCGCGCCGACCCGCACACGGTACGGCCCCGACCGCCACATGGACGGTCGGGGCCGGAGGAGGAGGACCCGCGGGCGTCCGCCCGCGCATCGTCAGTTGGACTGGCCCACCGGGATGGTCCAGCTCTCCGCCAGGCTCGGGCCGACGGTCGCGGCCTGGACCCAGTCGGACACCGGCTTGACCGCGGCGTATGCCTCCGGGGGCGGGAACGCCGCCGCGACATCGTCCGGCAGGACCACGTCGTCCCGGATGGGTCGCGCGTACTTGCGTGCCTGGAGGATCTGACCCTCCTCGGACAGCACGTACTCCAGCAGCAGCTTGGCCGCATTCTTGTGGGCGCCGTAGGTGTTCAGGAGGGCGACATACGGAGCGCTCGTGGTGCCGTCGCTCGGGATGACGACCTCGACGGGTGCGACCCCGGCGAGCGCGTCACGCATCGGCAGGCCGATGTAGTCCCACACGATCGCGACCCCGATCTCACCGATCTCCAGGTTCGCCTGTGACGGCGCCAGCGGCGACAGGTTGCCGGCGTCGTTGAGCGCCTGGAAGAAGTCGATGCCGGGCTGGAGGTTCGTCTCGTCGCCGCCGTGTGCGAAGGCCGCGGCGAGCACGGCGAACTGGCCCTGCGCGGCCGCGATCGGGTCGCTGATGGCGACCTTGCCGGCGAGCGCGGGGTTCTTGAGGTCCTCCCAGGTCTGGGGCACGAAGCCACCCGTCGCGTCCGTGTTGACCGCGAACGAGATCGTCCCCTGGTACCAGCCGGTCCAGCAGCCGTCCGGATCCTTGGCGTAGTCCGGGATGCTGTCCCACACGGTCGCCTTGTAGCACTCGGCGACGCCGGTCCGGACCGCGATGGGACCGAACAGGATGCCGATGTCACCGATGTCCGCGACCGGGTTGTTCTTCTCGGCGTCCATCTTGGAGATCTCCTCCGCGCTGGACATGTCCGTGTCGGTGTGACTCAGGCCGTACTTCGTCGTGAAGTTCGCGAAGATCTCCCCGAAGTTCGTCCAGTCGTCGGGCATGCCGTAGCTGTTGATGGCGCCCTCCGCGCGGGTCGCCTCCTCGAGCGCGGCGATGACCGGGTCGGTCGACGGCGACTGGGCGACTGCGCCGATACCCGCGGCCGGGACCAGCATGGCCGTGCTCATGAGCACGGCGAGGGTGCGTGTGGCGCGCAACGGACTCTCCTTCCCTGCCGCCGGACACCCGACCGGTCGGCATCGTGGCTGGCGGCTGCGGTCCGGGACGTCTCCGTCGCCCAACCCATCAGCCGTATGATGTCTGACGCCTTTACCATGGTGGACAGCAGTACCGCCTGTCGTCAACCCTCCACATGTGAACGGTGGATCAACGGACCGTATGAGCGACCTCCGGATCAGTGGTGTCGTCAAGCGCTTCGGTCAAGTGACCGCGGTGGATGGCGTCGATGTCCACGTGGCGCAAGGCCACCTGCTCTCGCTGCTCGGCCCCAGCGGCTGTGGCAAGACGACCCTGCTGCGCATGATCGCGGGCCTGGAGCAGCCGGACGAGGGCGTCCTCGCCATCGGGGGCGAGGACGTGACGCACGTGCCCGTGGACCGGCGAGGCATCGGCATGGTCTTCCAGTCGTACGCGCTGTTCCCCAACATGACCGCCGCGGACAACATCGGCTATGGCCTGCGACTCCGGAAGTGGCCCCGGGACCGCATCGCGAAGCGCGTGGCGGAGATGGTCGACCTGATCCAGATCGGCGATGCGTCAAAGCGCTACCCGCACCAGATGTCCGGCGGCCAGCAGCAGCGCGTCGCACTCGCCCGGGCGCTCGCCATCGAGCCTCGGGTGCTCCTCCTGGACGAGCCCCTGTCCGCCCTCGACGCCCAGGTCCGGGTGGCGCTGCGGGAGGGTATCCGGACCATCCAGCAGCAGCTGGGCATCACCTCGGTGTACGTCACCCATGACCAGGAAGAGGCGCTCTCCATCTCCGACGAGGTGGTGGTCATGCGCGCCGGTCGTATCGAGCAGGCGGGACCGCCGGAAGCGCTCTACGGTCGACCGGCGACCCCCTTCGTGGCCTCGTTCGTGGGCGCCGCCAATCGTCTCCCGGCCGATGTGACCGACCGCGCGGCGGGGCTCGTCAGCTGGGGCGGCGTGGCCCTGCGTCTCGCGGACCTGGGCAAGGGATCCACGCTCGACCACATCCTGGTCGTGGTCCGACCCGAACGTGTCGGTGTCCGGTCCCTGGCGCCGGACGAGTCCTCCACCGCGCCCCTCGGCTCCGTCGACGGCGTCGTGGAGCAGCGGCTGTTCCTGGGTGCGGCATCACGACTCCGTGTCCGCACGTCCGCCGGGGACGTGGTCGCGGACGCGCCGAGCGACCAGGTGCCACCCGAGCGCGGTGACCGGGTCCGACTCACGTTCCCGCCGGAGGCGTGCATCGGCCTCGGGGACATCCGGGCGGACCTCGGTGACCTGGACGCCGGCCTGGAGCCGGGCATCGGAGCGGAGGATGCAGCGTGACCCCGTGGCTCTGCGACGGCCGGCCCCGCCTCCAGCGACCCGAGGACGCCCGATGAACCCTTGGCACCGGGATGACCGATCCGGCCTCCAGCGACCCGAGGACGCCCGATGAATCCCTGGCGACGGGATGGCCGGCCGCTCACCTTCGCCCACCGTGGCCACTCCATCGCGATCCCGGAGAACACGATGGCCGCCTTCCGGGCCGCCGTGGACGCGGGGGTCGATGCCATCGAGTCGGACGTCCACCTGACCGCGGATGGCCACCTCGTGATGCTCCATGACACGACGCTCGACCGGACCACGGATGGCCATGGCCCGGTCGCCGAGCACACGCTCGAACAGCTCCGCACGCTCGATGCCGGTGTTCGGTCCGGTGGGCGGTTCCGGGGCGAACGCATCCCCACGCTCGACCAGCTCCTGGACCTCGCCGCCGAGTCGGGCATCGTCCTGGTCCTCGAGGTGAAGGGCGCCGACCACGCCCGGTCGCTCGCCATCGCGGACGCGGTCGCGGACCGGCTGGCGGCACGCGGCGAGCTGGAGCGGCACCTCGTCAGCTCCTTCGACCAGGTCGCGCTGGGTGCCATCCGGCGGCGCTACCCGACCCTGGACGTGGCACCCGACCGGCTGCCGGAGGTCGGGCCCCTGGCGCCGGAGGCAGTGGTCGCGCAGGCGCAGGCGATCGGCGCCCGCGTGATGCAGGTGCTCCACACGCAGATCACCCGGGAGCTGGTGGCGGCACTCCACGCCGCGGACATCGCGATCTGGTCGTGGACCATCAACACGCCCGCGGAGATCGAGGCCTCGAAGGCGCTTGGCTGTGACGGACTGATGGGCGACGACGCGGAGGCGCTGGTCGCGGCGGCGCGCTGACGGGCGTCAGGCTCGCTGACGAGGCCCCGGGGCTCGATGATGTCGCGGGCCGCCCGCGGCCGCTGATCGGCGACCTGGTCCTAGACGCCCACGCGGTCGCCGCCGGTCCGTCGACCGAACAGGTACAGCAGCGCGATCGAGCAGCCCCACGAGATGGCGAAGGACACGATGCCCACGGCCATGGTCTCGTGGGGATGCTGGTCCCACATCTTGTAGAGCCACACGCCGCTGGTCTGCCACAGGTCCCCCACCAGGAACGCGGACAGGGTGTACTCGCCGAAGGTCACCGCGAACACCAGCAGGGCGGCTGCCGCGAGCCCGCGTCGGATCCCCGGCAGGATGATGTGCCGGAACGGGGCCCAGCGTGACGCGCCGAGGGTCCGGGCGGCCTCGTAGAGCGTCCGCGTGTCCACCGACAGCATCGCGTTGTCGATGGCCCGATACACGAACGGCAGCGAGATCACGGTGTAGCTGATGATCAGCAGCGTGGGCGTCCCGGTCAGCACGAGCGGCGGCACCGAGTAGGCCCGGATGAGCCCCAGCGCGAAGACCACGGCGGGCAATGCGAAGGGCGCCAGCGAGATGACCTCCACGACTGGCCGCAGACGGCGTGCGCTGATGTGGAGGACGTACATGGTCGGGGCCATGAGCGCGATGGAGACCACGATGCACGCCACCGAGGCGATCACCGACCGCGAGATCGTGGGCAGGAACAGCGGGTCCGCGAGGGCGTTCGCCCAGTACTCGGGTGTGTAGCGCGTGGGCAGCACCGTGTCCACCCAGCCCTCGCTGATGGAGAACAGCACGGTGCCCACCATGGGCACGATGAGGAACGCCGCGAACGCGAGGAGCAGCAGCGAGTAACCCAGCTCCCTGGGGCGACGGCTTCGACGCACCGCCTGCGGGGGTGGTGCGCCCGTGGCAGCGGTCGACGGTCCGGAGGCGGTCATCCCACCCACCGACGGGTCATGCGGTCCCTGCCCGCCGTCATCGCGCCCACCGACGCGCCCGCCGCCCGACCACCTGGTTGAGCAGTACGGCCACCGCCACGAACAGCAGCAGCAGGGACGCCATCGCATCCGCCTGCGCAGGGTCGAACATGACCTCACCGGCTCGGAGGCGCTGGATCTGGAGCGGCATCAGGTTGAACTGGCCGACCAGCGCCGCGGCGGTCGCATAGGCCCCCATGCCGCTCGCGAACATGAGGATGAAGCCCGAGATGATCGCCGGCGCCAGCACCGGGATGCCCACGTGGCGCCAGAAGTCACGCGCCGTGCCACCCAGGACCATGGAGGCCTCCCGCCACTCGCGCTTCACGGCCGCGTACGCGGGCAGCATCAGGACCACCATCAGGGGGATCTGGAAGTAGCTGTAGACCACGATGAGCCCGGTCATCGTGTACAGCGAGAACACCGAGTACAGGTCGATGCCGACGAGCCGCAGCGCGATGGTGATGGCACCCGTGGCGCCGAGCACGGTGATGAACGCGAAGGCGAGCGAGACCCCACCCGAGCTGGACGTGAGGCTGGCGAGCGCGGTCGCACCGTGACGCACCCGCTCGTGCCGCGTGGCGGTGATGACGTATCCCACGGCCGTGCCGATGACCGTGCCCACGAGCGCCGAGGCGGTCGCCAGCATGAAGCTGTTGATGACGCCCTGGCGATAGATCGGGTGGGTGAACACCTTGAGCACGTAGTCCAGGGTGGGCTCCTGCCAGCCACCCAGCGCGCCGCCGAGCAGGATGAGTACCGGCACCAGCTCGAACAGGGCGCAGAAGACGAAGAACGGGGCCAGGGCGACGGCCACGGTGAGACGGTCGCCGGACAGCCATCGCGGCGCTCGCGAGGTCGCTCGGCGGACCGCGGCGGTCAGTGTGTCGGATCCTCGAACACGCCCGGTCCGCGTCGGTAGACACGCAGCTCGATGACCGTCGGCGCGAACCACTCCCGGGAGTACATGACGGGCCGCCCGGCCGCATCCACGTCCACCTGCGACAGGTGCTGGAGCGGCGTGCCCGCGGCGACCTCGAGGATGCGTGCCAGCTCACGGTCCGCGACCGCGGGATGGAGCACCGCGTCCCCATGGTCGACCGCATGACCGGTGTCCGAGAGGAAGCGATACATCGACCCCTGGAACGCGTCCTTGTCGCGCACCGGATCGACGAGGTCACGGGGCAGTTGGTCGATGGAGTAGATGGCCGGACGACGGTCCGCGGTGCGGATGCGTCGGACCTCGACCACCTCGGTGCCCGGGTCCACGGCGAGTGCCTGTGCCGACTCCTCGTCCGCCGCGATCGTCCGGAGCGACAGCACCTGCTTCCCGGCACGGGTACCCGCACTCTCCAGGAAGGCCGTGTAGCTGAAGTTGCTGTCGAGCGAGTTACGCAGGTGGGGTCGACGCGTGACGAAGGTGCCCGCACCCTGGCGGCGCACCACGTAGCCATCCTCGATGAGACCGCGCACGGCCTCCCGCACGGTGACACGGCTCACTCCGAACCGCTCCGCGAGCAGGTCCTCGTTGGGCATCTTGCTGCCGAACGGGAACTCCCCCGCCACGATGGCCCGTCGCAGCTCGTTGCGCACGACGTCGGCGAGCAGCGGGCGGACACGTGACCGGGCCATCAGCCAGACCTCCGGGTGTCGTCCATGCCCGTATCCTCCCACGCCGGTCGGCCCGGCTGCGTGCCATGTCGCGATCGCACGCCCGTCGCGTGGCTGTGTCGGTCACCGCTCGCGCTTGACGACCGGCGGCCTGACGGATAGCGTTCGCGTAAGTCATCATACGACTAGTGAATCCCCGTCGTCGACGGGCAGAATCGAACGCTCACCCGAGCCCGTAGCGAGGACACCATGGCCGCCACGCGCCCGGCCACCCATCTGGCGGAAGATCGGACGCTCGACGATGTACGGGCACGTCTTGCCCGGAGCACGCACCCGGAGCGGCTCCGGCCCATCGGCATGCATGCCATCGTGCAGGGCGGGGACGTGCTGGGTCACCTGCCGGACCTGGTCCGTGCGTACGCTCGACCGGGATCCGTCGTGGTCCTCACGGACGCGTCGAGCATGGAACGGCATGGCCGTGACCTGAAGGCGGACATCGTGGCGCTGCTGGCGCCGTTCGGGGCGCGCGTCGTGACCCTGGGCACACCCGGCGCGGAGGTGCACGCCGATCTGGCGACCGTGGCCCACGCGCGGCGGGCGCTCGCCGGTGCGGGCTGCGTCGTGTCCGTTGGATCGGGCACGATCTGCGACATCGGCAAGGCCGCGACCCAGGCGGTGCCGATCGACGGCAGCCCAGCCGAGGACGGAGCGGCGGATGGGTCGCTCCCCGCCGGGTCGATGGACGGCACGTCGAGCGCCATGGACATCCCGTATCTCGTGATCCAGACCGCGTGCTCGGTCAACGCCTTCACCGATGACATGGCGGTGCTCCTGGTGCGGGGCGCCAAGCGGACCCTGCCGTCACGCTGGCCGGACGCCCTGGTCATCGACCTGGGGGTCGTGGCGGGTGCCCCGGACGTCCTCAACCAGGCAGGGGTCGGCGAGCTGACGTCCGTGTTCACGGGTCCCGCGGATCAGCTGCTCGCGTCGGAGGTCGGGCTCGATCCGGGATACGACGAGGCGGTCGTGGGGCTGTTCCGCGACGATGCGGAGCGGCTGCGGGAGGTCGCATCGGGGATCGCGCGGCGGGACGGCGCGTCGCTGGCCTGGCTGTGCGATCGCATGACGCGCAGCGGCCTCGCGCTGGGGGTCGCGGGACGGACCGCGCCCATCTCCGGTGCCGAGCATGCCATCAGCCACCTCCTGGACATGGCCGCGATCCGGACCGGTTCGCCCACGGGCTACCACGGCGCCCAGGTGGGCGTGGCCGCGGTCGTCGTGGCAGCACTCTGGCAGGACCTGCTGGAGCGGTTCGACCCGGTGCGGCTGCTGGACCAGGCCCCGGAGGAGCGCGTCGCGCGGGCGCGCATCGATCAGGTGTTCGGCCGCTTCGACCCGAGTGGCGAGACGGCCGAGGAATGCTGGCGGCTGTACGGCCACAAGCTGCGGGCGTGGGTCGCCGCGGGTCCGGCACGGGAACGCCTCATCGATGCCTGGCCGGCTGTCCGGGCGCGCATCGAGTCCCTGCTCGCCGAGCCGGCGTGGGTCGTTGGCACGTTGCGAGCGGCCGGTGCGCCGACCACGTTCAGCGACCTCGGTGCCGACCCCGTGACAGCGCGCTGGGCGGTCGCGAACGCCCACCTGCTGCGCGACCGCTTCGGGGTGCTGGACCTCGCGGACCTCGCGGGTCGCTGGACCGATGCGGACGTCGACCGGGTGCTGGCACGCGCCGCCGCGGCCGGTGGCGGTCTGTGACGGTGCGTCCCGGATCGATGGCGAGGGCCCGCGCGTGACGGTGGTGGGAGCGGGAGCCATCGCACGTCGAGCCGATCGACGCTATGCCGCCTACGTGTTCGACCTGGATGGGACCGTACACGTGGATGGGCAGCCCACGCCCGGAGCGCTCACGGCGCTCGCCTGGGTCCACGCGACCGGCGCACGGGTCGCGTTCCTGACCAACAACCCGCTCCAGCCGGGCACCGCGTACGCGCTGATGCTCGAGCGGATGGGGATCCCGGCCACGCCGAGCGATGTCATCACCTCACTCGATGCGCTCGTGCGCTACCTGCGGGCCCATCCACCCGATGGCCCCGTCCTCCTGGTCGCGGAGCCACTCGTGGGCGAGGTGCTCCAGGGTGCCGGCTGGACGATCACGACCGACCCGAACGAGGCCGCGATGGTCGTCGTGTCGTGGGATCGTGGATTCAGCTACGAGCGGCTGCTCGCGGCGTTCCGGGCGGTGCGACGGGGGGCGCGCATCGTGGCCACGAACCCCGATCCGTTCTGCCCGACCGCGGACGGTGGCCTCCCGGACTGCGCGGCGATGCTCGCGGCACTCGAGGCATGCACCGGGGCCCGCGCGGAAGCCGTGGTCGGCAAGCCGTCGGTGCACATGGCGACCGCGATCCTGGACCATCTCGGCACACCGCCCGCGGACACGCTCATGGTGGGCGACCGACTGCTGACCGATGTGGGCCTGGCACGGACCGCCGGCATGGCGAGCGGGCTGGCGCTCACCGGCGCGACCGATCCGACGGCACTCGAGGGGGCGACCGTCCGGCCCGACCTGGCACTGACGAGCCTGCTCGACCTCATCCCGGCCGGCGACCCACTGGAGCACCCATGACCGAGTCCGTGTCCGCTCGGACGCACATCACCGCCGCTCGGCGCCACCCACTGGAGCACCCATGACCGAGTTCGTGTTCATGCTCACCCACAACGACGCGACCGTCGCGGACGCCCTCGAGGTCTACGAGCGGCTCCGGGACATCGAGTCGCTCCGCTACGTGGGCTTCAAGGACGTCGGCGCGACGCCCGAGCGACTCCAGGTGCTCACCGACACGATCCACGCCGACGGCCGGACCGTGATGCTTGAGGTGGTCTCGGAGGAGGCGGAGGCGGAGCTGCGATCGATCCGGGCGGCGCGTGACCTCGGCGTGGACTGGATCCTCGGCGGGACTCACGCGGACGAGGCGCTCGACATCCTGGCGGGCCACGAGGTGCGCTACTGCCCCTTCCCCGGCACCATCGTGGGTCATCCGAGCCTGTTGCGCGGCACCATCCCGGACATCGCCGCGAGCGCTGCGGCGCTGACCGGGCGTGATGGTGTCCATGGCGTGGACCTGCTCGCCTACCGGTTCGATGGCGACGTGCCCGCGCTCGTGCGCGAGGTCGTGGCGAGCGCGGATGGCCCCGTCCTCGCGGCGGGGAGTGTCGACTCCCCGGAGCGGATCCGGACCCTCGTGGCCCTGGGCGTGTGGGGCTACACCATCGGTGGCGCGATCTTCGAGGGACGGCTGCCCGGCGGCCCCGACGTGGCAGCACAGGTCCGCGAGGTCCTCGCCATCACCGCGGAGGCGGACGCGGCAGTCAGCGGCTGAGCTGCGACCAGGCCATCCAGGGGGATGCGCTGGATGGCGTCGTTGCATCGCACATCCAGTGGCGTGGCGCTCCCGGGTGGCGCGGCATTCTCCGGCGGGCGCGGCTTCGTGGGTGCGGCGCTCCCCGGTGGCGCGGCGTTCGCGGGTGGCGCGGCGTTCGCGGGTGGCGCGGCGTGCCCCAGCGGTCCCAAGTGGTCCGCAGGGCCGACCGGTCCTCCCGCCTGGGAGGCCGTTTCTGGACTCACCGTGTCGATTCCATGCCGATCGGCCCGACTGGTCGATCACCTGCCGGGCCCTCGGGTCCACTTCCAGGCCAGTTGGCCCGACTGGTCGGGCAAATGGCGACGCACTCGAGCGTGGGCATCGGCGGCCGGGTGGTCGACGTCCGGCACATGACCAACCAGTCGATCGATCGTCAAGATCCCGGGCATCGGCCGCCGACCACAGGCTATCGCCGTGTTAGCACGCTATCGTGCTAACACGATGTGAGTCGGGGTAGGCGCGCGGGTCGGGGCGGGCGCGCGAGTCGGGCAAGCGCTTCCGACGGCCGCGCGCGGCCGGTCTGCCGCGGTCCGGCACACGTGACGCCTCGACGCCCGCCGTTGATGCTCCGATCTGCTTCAGGAGGACAGCCCCTGCACCCCGCTCAAGCACGGATCGCGGTCGTCGCCGCGCCACTCCCCCCTAGCGGAACGCCGGCATGACCTCCTCGGCCAGCAGCCGGATCTCGGACATGATGTGGTCGTGGGGCATCCCCGGGAAGAACAGCCGGCAGATGAGATGGTCGATGCCCAGCGTCTCCTGGAATCGCCGGATCCGGGCGATCGCGGTCTCCGGTGACCCGATGATGAACCGGTCACGGCCGATCTCCTCGAGCCGGTCGTGGCGGGTCGTGTCCTCGGCCCCGATGAGCGGGTGCTTCCAGGTCCCGCCGCCGTACTCGTCGCGGTAGTTGACCATGAGGTGTCGCTCGGCGAGCTCCTCGGCCTGGGCGTCCGTGGGCGCGATGATGACCTCGCGGGTGATGGGTCGCGGCACGGCCGCCACGTCGCGCCCGGCGGCCACGAGCGCCGCGTCGTACGCCTCGCGCAGCTCCAGCAGCTTGGGCAGGCCGGCGGTCGGGCCGGGCACCCACGCGTCCGCGAGCTCGGCGGCACGTCGGATGGTCATGGGGCCCCAGCCGCCGATCCAGATCGCGGGCGGCACCGCGGGCACCGGCTCGATGCGCCCCTTGACCCGATAGTGACGCCCGTCGTGGTCCACGGTCTCGCCCGCCCAGAGCGCCCGCAGCAGCCCGATGAGCTCCTCCAGCTGGCCACCCCGGCGCTCGAACTCCGCGTCGTACAGCGCGAACTCGTCGGGTCGATAGCCGATCGCGGCCCCCAGGATGAGCCGCCCACCGGTCAGCTCCTCGATGACCGCGACGTCCTCGGCGAGCCGCACCGGATGGTAGAACGGCGTCACGATGACATCCGTGCCCAGCAGGATGCGACTCGTCCGTGCCCCGAACGCGGTGAGCACGACGAGGGGCGACGGCCAGTAGTGGCCGGTGATGCCGTGGTGCTCCTCCATCCACACCGAGTCGAAGCCGAGCTCCTCCGCGAGCACCACCTCATCGAGCGCCTCGCGGAACATCGAGCCACCCTCGGTGGGGATGATGCCGAACCTCATGCGCGATCCTCCGGGGTGTGGGTGCCGGGTGCGGTCACGCGCCCGGTGACTCGATCGATGGCGCCGCCTCGGCAGCCACGGTGTCGCTGACGGCGGCGTCGAACAGGCGACGCAGATGCGCGAGCCCGGCCGGCAGGGCCACGGATGCCGGTGGCAGCTCCGGATGCCATGGTCGCTCCCACTCGATGGACACGGGCATGTCCGGAGCATGCCGCACCAGCCACGCCGCCATCCGGCCGAGCGGCACCGCACCCTCCCCGACGATGGTCAGCCGCCAGTCCGCATGCATGCCCGTGCCGTCCTTGACCTGGACATAGCGGAGCCACGGCGCGAGCAGCCCGAGACCCGCCTCCGGTGGCTCGTCGATGGACCAGGTGTTGCCGGCATCCCAGATGACGCCGATGCCCGATCCATCGACGCGGCTCTCGCCGATGCGCTCCAGCAACCCCGCGATGATGCTCGACGCGAGGAAGTCATCGTGGGGCTCGATGGCGATCGACACGCCGCTGCCCGCGAGCCGCCGCGCCGCCTCCTCGAGCGAGGCCGCCGCGCGATCGAGGAGGGCCGACTCCGGCGCGTCGTCCGAACGCTCGCCGAGGAAGGCACGCAGCACCGGTGCACCGAGCACCGCCGCGACCTCGGCGTGTCGTTCCAGGTCGACCACGCTCGCGGCGCGCACCGCGGGATCGGCGTGCACCACGTCCGTGTACGTGGTCACCGAGATCGCCCGGATGCCCGCGTCATCCATGGCGCTACGCACGTCGCGGCGCTGTGCCGCCGACATGTGGGGTCCCGCGTGACCATCCTCGCCACCGCGCCATTCGAGGACCTGGGCGCCCATCGCGCGCGCCTCGCGGACGACCTCGACCGGCGACCACTCGGGACAGGCGAGCGTGCTGAAGCCCAGGGGCGGTCGCCCAGGGCGGGCCGCGTCGGTCGATCCCGTCGTCGCGTCGGGCCGTCCGTCGGCGGTCAGGGTCGCCGGCGTCGTGCCGGGCTGGCGCATGATCGTCGCGCTGTGCTGGCTCATCGGGGTTCCCTCCAGGTCCGTCACCGTGACATCATACGTCTGATGACTTTCACTGGCACCACTGCCCCATCGCAGCACCCCAGTCCCGCACCACCAGCGCCCACGCACCCGCGTGGGACCGCGCCCGATGACCCTGCCGGAGACGTGACCGTGGCCGACCTCCACCCTTCGTTCCCGCGTATCGTCGCACCCGGTGGACGCACCGCGGTCCAGCTCACCAGCGGACCCGGCTTCGCCTATCCGCTGTACTACTACATCCCGTCCATCACGGCGGATGGCCGGACGCTCATCCACCACATGGCCGTGGACGGCACGGTCCAGCTCCATCGGCTGGATCTCCGGACCGGTGTGTCCGAGCAGCTGACCCACGCGACCCACCCCGAGACCTGGTGGCGACCCTGGTGCTGGGACGCGGGCGCCGGTGTCCGTGACCACCAGTCCATCCTTGCCGTCCAGCGCGAGGAGGTCATCTGGACCGAGGGCACCACCATCCGCGCTCGCTCCCTGGCCGGTGGTGCGCCACGTGACCTGCTGGAGCTGCCCGCCGACCGGATCCCCATCGGCCAGGGCTGCGTGTCGGGAGATGGCCGCTGGCTGGTCCACATCCACGCCGACCGGGAGCGCTTCCTGTCCATCTTCGAGGACGACCCCGACTACCCCACCTACTGGTCGCGCCGCGAGCGATGTCGCGACACGCGACTCGATGCGCTCGACCTCGAGACGGGTGAGCAGCGCACGCTGGTGGTCATCGCGAGCCCCATCCATCACGTCCTGCCGGTCGGCGAGCGGCAGCTGGTGTTCTGCCATCCGACGAGCGAGATGGCGATGCTCCTGACCGATCTCGACGGCGGCTGGTACACCCATCTCCGGACACAGGGCCTCGATGGCGGGCAGGTGTGCCACTACCTGGGGACGGAGCGCGGGCTGATGTACGAGGTGCTCGATGGCCGGGAGCGGCCACGGGCGGGCATCATCGATCCCGCGTCGCGGCGCGCGTTCGAGCTGCCGCTCCCCGAGGACGTGGGCTACGTCCACACCGGGCGTGACCCATCCGGGCGGCGGTGGCTGTTCGAGGATGACGGGCCGCTGGGCCACGTCGTCCGCTTCCTCGAGTCACACGACGATGTGGCGGGCGACACCTGGCGGCTGCTGACGAGTGACTGGCCGGCCTTCGGCGACACCGATGGCCAGAAGGCGCATCACCACCCCCAGGTGGTGCTCGACGGGCGGTGGCTGCTCATCACCGCGGGTGACCCCGCGACCCGCACCAACCAGCTGTTCCTGCTGGACATCGCGGACCTGCCCGCCACCGCCGGCATCCCGGACGTCCGCGCCCGTCGAGCGTGACCCGGCGCCACGACGGACGGCGAGCACCACGGACGCCGGGCGGGACGCGCCAGCGGGTCGCGGCCGGTAACGGATCGTGAACATCCCGGTCACGATCCGCTGACCTTCCGGGAAGAGGATTGACGTCGCAAAGTCAGCATACATATTATGACTTTGCCCGGTCGGGACGACCCGCCGGCCCAGCGCGTCGACCCGCACCACGGGTCGGCCCGACCCACGGACCGCGAGCCGGTCGAGACGGACCGGATCCGGAACACGGAGGAGGATCCATGCACGCATCCCGCCGAGCGGCGACGCTCGCGCTCGCGGCGACCGCCGTCGTGAGCAGCGGCGCCATCGCGCAGTCCCCCGACCTCGGGCCCGCCACGGGCGAGGTGTCGGTGCTCATGATCGGCTGGTCGGACCAGGACGGCATCGACGCCTCCACCGGCAAGCCCACCGTGGGCATCGGTCACCTGGAGACCCTGTTCGAGGCGAAGCACCCCGACATCGACCTCAAGATCATCAACATCCCCTGGGGCTCCGGGTCCACGGGCTACGGCCCCAAGACGGAGTCGATGGTCCAGGCCAACGAGGCGTGCATCTACGACATGCCCGCCTCCTTCGACTATGCGAAGCGGGGCCTGCTCCAGGATCTCGACGTGCTCATCGCCCAGGACGCGAGCTTCGAGGACATCTGGGAGGGCAACTTCCTGGAGAACTCGAAGGGCTGGACGCCGGAGAACGCGAACGCGACGATCTTCCTGCCCGGCTACTCGGGCGTCCGGGTCACGCACTGGGACGCCCAGCTGTTCGAGGACTGGGGCGTCGAGCCGCTGTCCGCCAACCCCACGGTCGAGGAGATCACCGAGAAGGCCGCCGCGATGACCGGCATCAACCCGGTGACCGGCGAGCAGAACTACGGCTACTGGTACCAGGGTCAGTACCTGAGCTGGCAGTTCCAGTCGCTCGCCCACGCGCTAGGCGCGAACTGGGGCACGGTCAACGAGGATGGCACGTGGACCATCACGTGGGACACGCCGGAATACCTCGCGGCCGTCCACAAGCTCCTGGAGCTCGCCCAGTACGCACCGGAGGGTGCCCTCGCCGCGGACGCGATGCCCCAGGGGTTCCTGACCGACCAGAACGTGGTCGCGATCATCCCCGAGGGTGAGCCCGGCTACTTCATCCAGGAGCTCATCAATGGCACGGACGAGCAGCGGGCGCGCTTCCGCACCTCCTACAACCTGCGTGGGCCGGACGGTCTCGGTGGCCTGTCCACGCCGGGCATGTACACGATGGCCGCGAGCTGCCCCAACAAGCTCGCCGCGTGGGAGGTCCTCAAGTTCCTGACCTCCGACCCGGATGTCCAGCGCTACTACTTCGCGGAGGGCGGCAACCTGCCCACCATCATCGGTGGCGCCGAGCTGATGCCGGAGCTGGCGGTGCTGCCGGACGCCGAGATCATCGCGACCGAGCCCGCGTTCGAGGAGCCGCGCTATCCGTGGGCCGCCTCCACGCCGCGCTGGGCGCTCCAGACGGCCCTCCAGGCCGCGCTGGCCGGGACGATGACCCCGGAGGATGCCCTCAAGCAGGCGCAGGCGGAGACGGACGCCTGGCTCGCCAACCCGCAGTAGACCGAGCGAGGTCCATGGTCATCGAGGGCGGTCCCGGCCGCCCTCGATGCCGTTCCCGCCCTCGGCCCTGTCCCCCGACCCCATGACCACCTGGCAACGGATCCGACGCAGCTGGATCTGGTACGCGCTGCTGCTCGCGCCGTTCTGCCTGTTCCTGCTGTTCGTCATCTGGCCGACCATCAACGCGTTCCGGCTCAGCCTGTATCGGATGGAGGGCCGGAATGAGGTCTTCGTGGGCCTCGACCACTATGTCCGGCTGCTCAACGATTCCGTGTTCATCGACGCGATCGGTAACACGGTGCTGCTGGGGGTGGCGTTCCTGGTCATCGTGCTGCCGCTGTCGCTCGTGCTGGCATCGCTCATGAACGGCATCCGGCACTTCTCGACGCCCTTCAAGGTCATCTACTTCCTGCCCCAGGTGACCTCCGCGGTCGCCATCGCGCTCGTCTTCAACTACATCTTCCAGCCCGACTGGGGCCTGCTCAATGCCATCCTGCGCAACCTCGGCGTGGCGGATGTGCCGTTGTGGCTCGCCGAGCCCCGCCACTCGCTCACGGGCTCCCGGGCGGCGGTCACGATCCTGGCCGTCTGGATGGGCCTCGGCTACTTCGTGATCGTCATCCTGGCAGGCCTCCAGACGGTGCCCCGTGACCTGTATGACGCGGCCGCCGTGGACGGTGCCGGACCGGTCCAGAGCTGGCGCCACATCACGCTGCCGGGCCTGCGGCCGATCCTCATCTTCCTCATCGTGACGGGCATCATCGACGCGATGGCCCGCTTCAGCGACCTGTGGATGCTGGGCGGACCCGGCGGCGCACCGGCCCGCTCGCTCCAGTCCATCGTCATGTTCATGTACCAGACCGCGTTCGAGAGCGGCAACCTCAACCTCGCCTCCGCGGTGGCCGTCATCTTCTTCATGATCGTGCTGCTCATCACCGCGGTGAACTACGGCCTGTTCATCCGACGCGAGACGACCACGACATGACCATGTGGCGAGGCACGACCCTGCGTCGTGGGCGTGCGACCGAGACACGCAGCGGCCCCCGATGGAGCACCCGGCGCCAGGTGGGTGCGTACGTGGTGCTCATCCTGGGCGCGCTCGTGTTCATCATCCCCTTCGTGTGGATGTTCACGACATCCCTCTCCCGGCGCGCCAACCAGGGCCTGCCTCGGATCCCGACCTTCTGGCCGCCCGACCCGTCCGACTTCAACTACATGGTGGCGTCCGCCAACCTGCCGCTCGTGCAGTTCTACGCCAACAGCCTCATCACGGTCACCGCCGTCACCCTGGGCTACCTGTTCTTCAGCTCGCTCGCGGGCTATGTCTTCGCGAAGGGTCGCTTCC
Source organism: Chloroflexota bacterium (assembly GCA_019637815.1). Taxonomy (GTDB): domain Bacteria; phylum Chloroflexota; class Limnocylindria; order Limnocylindrales; family CSP1-4; genus JAFMJV01. The sequence continues at coordinate 104,142 of JAHBUZ010000006.1, read as the reverse complement.
CGTTCCGGGGACCCCTGTTCCTGCTGTTCCTGTTCACGCTGTTCATCCCCTTCCCCATGCAGATGATCCCGCTCTACCTGCTGGTCAAGGACCTGGGGTTGAGCAACAGCCTCGCCGGCCTGGTCGTGCCCTTCCTGGTGGGTGGCTTCGGCATCTTCTTCATGCGCCAGTCGATGATGTCCATCCCGGACGACCTCGTGGACGCGGCGCGCCTGGACGGGGCCGGTGAGCTGCGCATCTATCGCTCGGTGATGCTGCCGCTCTGCGGCCCGGCACTCGCCACGCTCGCGGTCATCTCCGTGCTGTGGCGCTGGAACGATGTCCTGTGGCCCATCCTCGTCAACTCGGAGCGCAGCCTGTACACGGTGACCCAGGGGCTTGCCATCGCGGGTCGGTCGCAGGGCATCTTCACGGGCGTCGCGATGGCCACGGCCGCCATGGCGATCCTGCCCGTGATCGTGGCGTACATCATCTTCCAGCGCTGGATCATCCGGGGCATCGCGACCACCGGGACACGTGGCTGACGGGGAGGGCGGCACATGACGGACCTCGTCATCGGCTGCGACATCGGCACCCAGAGCTGCAAGGCGCTCGTGCTCGACCGTGGGGGTCGCGTGGTGGCCCGGGCCGCCACGAGCTACCCCGTCTCGGTCCCGCGACCGGGCTGGGCCGAGCAGGACCCACGGGACTGGGTGGCGGGGGTGACCACGGTCATCCGGGAGGTGGTCGCCCAGGTCGGCCGCGAGCGGATCGGTGCCCTGGGCGTCTCGGCGCAGGTCGATGGCATCGTCGCGGTGGACGCCTCGGACCGGCCGCTGGCGCCCGCGCCCATCTGGATGGACCGACGGGCGACCGCGGAGACCGCTCGACTCGGCGAGGCATGGGGTGCGGACACGCTCCGGCGCCGCACCGGGGTCAACCTCGATGCGTCCCACGGCGCCCCCAAGATCGCGTGGCTCCAGGGGCCGGGTGGCGTCACGCACGCGGACGCGTTCCTGCTGCCCGGCTCGTACATCGTCGCGTGGCTCACCGGTCGACGAGTGGTGGACCCGGCCGCTGCCTCCAGCACGCTCCTGCTGGACCTCGCGACCGGGGACTGGGCGGACGACCTCATGGGGTCGATGGATCTGGACCGGGGTCGCCTGGCCCAGGTCATCGCGGCGCACGATGTCGCGGGCACCCTTCGCCGGGAGGCGGCGGAGGCGCTCGGCCTCGACGTAGGCGTGCGCGTGGTCACCGGCACGGGTGACGAGTTCGGCGCGTGCCTCGGCGCCGCAGCGGTCGACCCCGGCGTGGTGTGTGACATCACCGGCACCGCGGAGCCCGTCGCGGGTGTGGCGACGACCCCCCTGCTCGACCCCGACGGACTGCTGGAGACGCATCCGCACGCGCTGCCCCACCGATGGCTCCTGGAGAACCCGGGGTTCGTGTCCGGTGGCAGCCGTCGCTGGCTCGCGGAGTCGGTGCTCGGCGTCCCGGAGACACGCATCACCCAGCTCGCCGCGGACGCGCCACCGGGCGCGGACGGCCTCGTGTTCGTGCCCGCGCTCGGAGGCGCCGTGACACCCCGCTGGAACGACCGCGCCCGGGGCACGTTCCATGGCCTGCGCCTGGGCCACGACCAGCGGCATCTCGCGCGGGCCGTGCTGGAGGGGTGTGCCTTCGCGCTGCGGGATCTCGTGGAGGGTCTCGACCGGCTGGGCCTCGCCGGCGAGCGGGTGCGCGTCCTGGGTGGCGGTGCGCGGGACGGGATCTGGCCGGCCATCAAGGCGAGCGTCACGGGACGGATCATGGAGCGGCTGACGGAGCCGGAAGCGACCGCGCTGGGTGGCGCGCTCCTCGCGGCGACGGGGATGGGTTGGTACCCGGACGCCGCGACCGCCGCGACCGCCGCGACCGTCGTGGACCCGGAGGTCGTCCCGCCCGATGCGTCGGTCCGCGGGTGCTACGACGACGCCTATGGTCGTTATCGCGCGATCTTCGATGCCCTCGAGCCCATCGCGATGGACACATGAGCGACGGACACCTGGGCGATGCGGCACACGGGCCGCGTGGACGATCCATGATCGACGCCATGGACGCATCGGGACCCCTGGACCAGCGGGCGCGCGCCATCGAGCGCCTGCGCACCGAGCGCTTCGATGTGCTCGTGGTGGGGGGCGGCATCACGGGGGTCGGGGCGTTGCTGGACGCGACCTCACGCGGGCTGCGTGCCGCGCTCGTGGAGCGGGACGACCTCGGAGTGGGCACCAGCAGCCGCTCCTCCAAGCTCATCCACGGCGGCCTGCGCTACCTCGAACAGCTCCGGTTCTCGCTCGTGCGCGAGGCGCTCAGCGAGCGCGCCACGCTCATGCGTATCGCGCCGCACCTGGTGCATCTCGAGCCGTTCACGGTGCCGCTCCACGGCTCGCCGCTCCAGGTGCCGTACCTGGGCGCCGGGCTGGTGCTCTACGGGATGCTCGGTGCAGGGTTCCCGCGTTATCTCACGCCGGGAGCGGCCAGACGGGCCATGCCGTCCCTCCGGTCGGCCGGTCTGCGTGGCGCGCTCGTGTATCGCGACGGCGTGGAGGACGACGCGCGGCTCGTCGTCGCCGTGTGCCGCACCGCGGTGGCGCGGGATGCCGTGGCGGTCACCCGGTCGCGCGCGACGGGGCTGGTGCAGGATGCCGGGCGCGTGGTGGGCGTCGATGTCGTCGACGGCACGAGCGGCGAGACGTTCCGGGTGGCGGCGGACGCGGTCATCGACGCCACGGGCGCCACGGGTGGACCGGGTGGCCCGTTCGCGGAGCAGGCGGGTGCGGTGACCGTGATGCCCAGCCTGGGCATCCACATCGTGCTGGAGCGGTCACGCATCCCGGCCGGCGCGGGCGGTCTCACGATGCGCATCCCGGGTCGCGTCCTGTTCCTCATCCCGTGGGGAGACCGCTGGATCGCGGGCACCACCGACCATCCCTATGACGGTCCGGTGGATCGACCCGTGGCGCCGGCGGACGCGGTGGACGAGATCCTCGCCAACCTCGCCGACACGCTCGAGACACCCATCACCCGGGACGACATCATCGCCACGTTCGCGGGCGTGCGGCCGCTCGCCGCGACGCCCGGCGGATCGACCGTGACCGCGTCGCGGGAGCACGTCATCGATTCGCCGACGCCCGGCCTCGTCACGGTGCGTGGCGGCAAGTACACGACCTATCGCCGGATCGCGGCGGATGCGGTCGATGCAGCGCTGGGTGATCGAGCGCGGGCGCTCCCCTCCGCCACGGCCGACCTGCCGCTGGTCGGCGCTCCCGGGGCCGGCCGATCCGCGGGCACCGGTCCGACGGGCGGCGCTGTGACGAGGCCCGGGGCGGGTCCGGGGAACGGCGCGGGCGTCGGCACGGGTCCGGGGACGGACGCGCGTCTGGCGGCGGCCGGGGATCCGGCGGCCGGCCTTGACCCGGCGCTGCTGACGGCGCTCCACGACCGGTACGGCGCGGAGACGACCGAGGTGCTGGCACTCGGCGCCGAGCGCGGCCTGCTGGGCCGGCTCCACCCCGATGCCAGCCACATCGAGGCGGAGGTGGCCTGGGCGGTCGAGCGGGAGCTGGCGCTGGGGCTCGATGACATCCTCGCCCGTCGGCTGCGACTCACCTTCGAGGTCCGCGACCATGGCGCGTCCGTCGCCACGCGGGTCGCCGCGATCGTGGGTCCGGCGCTCGGCTGGGACACGACCCGCCAGGCGGTCGAGACGGAGGCCTACATCACCTCCTCGGCGCGCGAGTACGGCGTGCCGTAGGCCGCGTCCGGCGAGGGCCCCGCCTCGGACGCCCGCTGCTGCCGGATCGTCCCACTCAGCACGGCGGCGACCCCGCACAGCCCGGCCGCGGCGAGCCACGCGAGGGTGTACTGACCCGTCTCGTCCCGCACGAGCCCCGCCGCGGATGACGCGATCCCCGCGCCCACCTGGTGCGCCGCGAAGACCCAGCCGAACACGAGCGCGCCCTGGCGCCCGAAGGATCGACGACACAGGGCGATGGTCGGCGGCACCGTGGCGACCCAGTCGAGGCCGTAGATCACGATGAAGGCGATGAGCCCCAGGTCGGCGGTCGCCGACAGCAGTCCCGGCAGGAACAGCAGGCTGACACCCCGGAGCGCGTAGTAGATGACCAGCTGGATGCGCGGGTCCATGCGGTCGGTCAGCCAGCCCGAGAACACCGTGCCCACGATGTCGAACACGCCGATGAGCGCGAGCAGGCCGGCCGCCGTGGTCTGGGCCATCCCGTGGTCGTGGGCGGACGGCACGAAGTGCGTCCCGATGAGGCCGTTGGTGCTCGCACCACAGATCGCGAAGGCTGCCGCGAGCGCCCAGAAGGTGCGGGTCCGGGCGGCATCGCGCAAGGCGTCGATGGCGAGCCGGGCAGGGCCCGGTCCGGTGGAGGCGCCCGGCTGGACGTCCGGTGTCGGGTCCGGCGCATCCGGCGCGGGCGCCTCGCCATAGCGGGTCGCACCGATCTCGGCGGGTGAGTCGCGCAGGAACCGGACCACGAGCGGCACCACCGCGAGGGCACCCGCGGCCACGATGATCGATGCGGCACGCCAGCCATGCGCCTCCGCCGCGACCGCGATCACGGGCAGGAAGATGAGCTGACCCGTGGCGCTGCCCGCGGTGAGCACACCCGACACGAGGCCCCGTCGGCGCACGAACCAGGTGTCGGTCACGGTCGCCGCGAACACGAGGGCCATGGAGCCGGTGCCCAGACCGACCAGCACGCCCCACGTGAGCACCAGCTGGAACGGGTCGCGCACGAGCGTGCTCAGGAGGCTGCCGGTCGCGATGAGCACGAGCGCCACGGTCGTCACGCGCCGGATGCCGAAGCGCTGCATGAGCGCCGCCGCGAACGGCGCGGTCAGGCCGAACAGGAACAGGTTGACCGTCACCGCGAGCGACAGCTCGGACGTCGACCAGCCGAGCTCCTCGTGGATGGGCACCATCAGGACGCCCGGCGCAGCACGGAATCCCGCCGCACCGATGAGCGCGACCAGCGCGACGAGCCCCACGATCCACGCGGGATGGATACCCCGCGGGGCGAGCCGCGAGGTCATCGGAGGGCTGCTCGCTCGGCCAGCGCGAAGGACCCGCCCATGCTCCGTCGTCGCCAGACCGTGGTCTCGATATCGATGGGTCGGGCACAGGTCGCGCACCAGTCGGCGCTCACCACTTCGTCGCCGCATCGACGGCAGGTCACCGTCAGGCCCCACGGACCATCCGGGTCCACGACGCGCGAAAAGCGGGCGTATGCGTGGAGGACGGGCAGCGTCGCGATGCCCTGGTCGGTGAGCCGATAGCCCTCCCCGTCCGCGCGCTCCACGAGCCGCTGCTCGGTCATCAGCCGCAGCCGACGTGCCAGCACGCTCTCCGCGATGCCCGTCGCGGTGCGCAGCGCATCGAATCGCGCGTGACCCGAGAACAGCTCGCGCAGGATGAGCAGGATCCATGGATCCGCGAGCGCGTCGGCGGCATGGGCGATGGGGCAGGTCGCGGACGACCAGTCGGAACGGAGCGGCATCGGATGACTTTCGTCAAGAAAGCTGCCGCTGTCAAGACGGCACGGCTTCCACCGAACGTCGGATGGCTGCGCCGGTCCCGTAGCATCCAGCACGGACCACCGATGCCAGGAGACGGACATGACCGGACCGACCGACGAGCGGCGCCCGGAGCGCGAGCGGATGGTGGCGCAGCAGCTGCGGGCGCGGGGTATCCGTGACCAGCGCGTGCTCGATGCGTTCCTCGCTGTGCCCCGGGAGCGGTTCGTGCCACCGGCGCTCGTCGAGCGTGCCTACGAGGACGGCCCGCTCGACATCGGCGAGGGCCAGACGATCTCCCAGCCGTGGGTCGTCGCGATCATGCTCCAGGCACTCGAGCTGCGACCCACCGACCGACTGCTGGAGGTCGGTGTCGGCTCCGGCTACGCACTCGCCGTCGCGAGCCACCTGTGCCACGAGGTGTTCGGCGTCGAGCGACGGGCGAGCCTCCTGGCTGCGGCCCGGGATCACCTCGCGAGCGTCGGCGCACCGGGCGGCGGGATGGCGGGGGACGTCCACCTGCGCCTTGGCGACGGCAGCGTCGGCTGGCCGGAGGCAGCGCCGTTCGATGCGATCCTGGTGTCCGCCGCGGGCGTCGCGATCCCACCCGCCCTGGAGGACCAGCTGGCACCCGCCGGCCGGATGGTCATCCCCGTCGGCGCGGGTGGGGATCAGCAGCTCTTCCTGGTGCGCCGGGATGCAGCGGGCTCGCTCGCCCGCGAGCCGCTCGGCCCGGTGCGCTTCGTGCCCCTGGTCACGGCCCCACCGACGAGCGACTGACCGGATCCCCGCGGCACCTGGCACGGGTCGGGGATGGGCGGTTGGCGGACCGGGAGCCGTCAGGCGTCCAGCAGCTCCGCGGCCACGAGCGCGGCACGGATCCGGGCCCGCTCGGCGTCGTCCACGGGGAGCAGCGGTGGCCGGGTCACGGCTCGCGGCAGCACGCCCAGCATCGTGAGCGCCTCCTTGGTACGTGCCCGGTAGTCCGCCACGGGTGGCGCGAAGATGACGTCCGCGAGCCGCTGGATGCGCGCCCCGATCTCGCGGGCCCGCGGCACATCGCCCGCCTCGGCGGCCGCCTGGAGCGCCACGTGCTCAGCGGTGAGCAGGGTCGCGAAGCCCAGCAATGCCCCCTGGGCACCGAGCAGGAAGCTCTCCGCGATGAAGCTGTCGTTGCCGGTGAGGAGCGTGATGGGCTGGCCGCGCGCATCCAGGAACGCCTTGAGCGCCAGCCAGCGGAGCGGGTCGAACGAGGCCTCCTTGATGGCCGCGACGCCGGGCACCTCCAGGAGACCGTCCAGCACCTCGTCGGGATAGAGCACGCCACCGAGCATCGGCTGGAGCTGGAACAGGATGAGCGGCAGGCCCGTCGCATCCGCGATGGCCCGGTGATAGGCGACCACCATGTCGGCGCGCAGCGGCTGGCTCAGGAACGCACCGATGGGAAACACCAGCAGCGCATCCGCACCCGCATCACGCGCGATGCGCGCGTTCGCGATGCCATCCGCGGTGGACGGCCCGCCCACCCCCGCGATGATGCGCAGCCGACCCGCGGCCGCAGCACGCACCGCCTCGAGCACCTCGCGGCGTTCATCACGCGTCAGGTGCGGGCCCTCGCCCGTGTCCACGTTGACGGCGAGGCCGAGCGCGCCCGTGCCGGCCAGCCAGTCGACATAGGGCCCGATGGCGTCGAAGTCGAGACGCTCGCCGTCGAGCATCGGCGTCGCGATGGCGGGGATGATGCCCCCCAGGTCGATCATGCGGTCCTCCCCTGGACATGGTCATCGGTCAGCGCCGTGGCATCGGCAGGACGCGCGGCCGCGTCCTCGTAGAGTCGCAGCACGGCGCCGAGCGCGCTGCGCACCGCGGGCACCCCGACGGGTGCCGGGACGCCATCCCGGACTGGCGCCGCGAATCCGTCGATGGTGGCGCGGAACGGGTCGGTGACCGGGGATGGCACGTCCACCCAGCGTCCGGCCGGCAGCTCGCCCCAGGGCCGTCGCAGGAACACCGAGCAGTCACCCGGTCCGTACGGGTCGGGCATCCGGATCGCCCCGTCCGTACCGTCCAGCTCCACGGTCTCGCCGCGCTCCATGCCCGGCACGTGTGCGCCGGCCACGATCGAGCCGATGGCGCCGTTCGACCAGCGCATCGCCGCCGCAGCCGTGTCCTCGACCTCCACGCTCGCCGGGTCCGCGTGGAGCGTGCCGGTGACACCCGTCACCTCGATGGGCACGAGGCCGGTGACCGCGTGCACCAGGTCGAGCTGGTGGATGGTGTTCATGAGCACCACACCCCCACCCGCACGCTCGCGGCTGGCGCGCCACGGCGACGAGGTGCGCCCGGTGGGACCGCGCATCCAGTAGTCCATGGGCTTGTCGATGAGGGTGCGCAGACGGATGCCGACGACCCGACCGATGGCCTCGGCCTGGACCAGCTGGCGGGCCACCAGCGCCGGTCCGGTCTCCCGGAGCTCGAACACGACGCCGAGCGCGAGACCCGCGGCCCGCGCTCGGTCATCGAGTCGATCGAGGGCATCGAGCGAGAGTGCCATGGGCTTCTCCACGAGCGCCGCACGACCGGCCGTGAGCACGCGCTCTGCGATGGGTGCCAGCAGGTGATGGGGCAAGGCGATGTAGACCGCATCGAGGTCATCCGCAAGCAATGCGTCGAGCGAGTCGTGGACGCGCGCCCGGGCCGGCGCGGCGAGGCTCTCCGCGAGGGCGAGGTCCAGGTCATGGGTCGCGACGAGGGTCGCGAGGTCGCTGCGCGCGATGCCGCCCGCGATGTCCACGGCGGCACCGCCACAGCCGACGACGCCGAAGCGGACCGGCGCGTGGGCGCTCATCGGGCGTCCGCGGGGCGTGCGGCGTCCCGGGGGCGAGCCGCATCCGCCGCGCGTGCGGCGTCCGCGGGGTGTGCCGCGCTCATCGGGCGTGCCACGTCCGCCGGGCGTGCCCGCTCTGACGGCCGTGGGCCGAGCGTCTCGGCATCCACCCGGCCCAGGCGCCAGCGGTCCGTGCGGCTGCGACCGGTCGCCACGAACGCGGCGCGGAACCCGGCCGGTCGGAGCAGTGCGCCGGGGTCGGCGGGCGGTGCACCATACGGGTAGGCGAAGGGCCAGGCACCGCCCGGCGCCAGCGCCGAGAGCTGAGCCACGGACGCGCCGATCTCGGCCCGTGCGTCAGCGACGCTCACGTGGTCCAGCCAGCGATGGCCATGGGTGTGCCCGCCCAGCGTCATACCCGCCGCGTGCAGCTCGCGGGTCTGTCGGGCATCGAGATGGAGCGCCTCGGCCACCTCGATCTCGGGCCCGGCGAGCTCCTCCACCAGCCGGGACAGCATCGGCCCGACGTCGTCGATGGAGTCACGCTGGAGGACCCACTTGAGGTCATCGACCTCGTCATCGAAGGCGTGGCCGTGCGCTGTCTCAGCCGCCAGGAACCGCGCCCGCGCATCGATATCGAGCTCGTCCAGCAGCCGCGCCCGCAGCTCGGCCGGCCCCATGGTCCCGAGCACCACGTGGATCCGATGCGCCACCGTCAGCCCCTCCCGGGCATCGCGGGCCATCACGAAGAACACGCCGGTCAGCCCGCGCTCGGCGAGCATCGGCAGGACATATCGATGGTGATCGTCATGGCCATCGTCGAAGGTCAGCAGCACCGCGTCATCGGGCAGGGTCGCACGTCCGTCGATCGCCGCCGCCACCTCGGGCCAACCCACGACCGTCCGCCGTCGCGCCAGGTCATCGAGCTGCGACGCGAAGGTCGGCAGGTCCACGCGACCGGCGCCCACGCGACACGGCGCATCGTCCGGGCGCACGTAGTGGTACATGAGCACCGCCACACCCGAGGGCAGCTCGACGGTGTCCTCCGGACCGATCGACGGAACGGCCGCGTGCACGCTCACGGTCGGAGCCACAGCCAGACCAGCCGATGGCCGGTCCGTGCCTGGAGGCGGACCAGGAGATCCGGGTCGACCTCTCCGGGCGTCTCGAGCGGCCCGACATCGACCCAGTGACCATCCTCGTGGACCGCGATCGTGCGCTGGGGACCCGCCCATGCCGGGTCCAGGACGAGCGCCTCCTGCGTCGAGACGAGCACCCCGCCATCCGGCAGCCGACGGACCTCGAGCGGACCGGGTGCATCGAGCCGGACCACGCCATCGATGTGATGGATCGACTCACCCGCGAACCAGGCATCCGCCGGCCCGATACGCAGCGCCCGCAGTGCCGGGCCGTGGGCGACCCAGCCCGCCAGCTCGACACGCGTCGGTGGCTCGATGCCCACCGCGAGCCATGCCTGCTCGCCGGAGGGCAACGCGAGGGCGACCTGCTCGGTGGCCACCTCGGCGACCTCGATGCCGCCGAGCGTGTCACTCGGGTCCTCGTCCCGACACCGTGCCACGTCCGCATGGACGAGCAGGTGCGTGCCGGCCAGCAGGTCGGCGACGAGCGTCGGCTGCTCACTGTGCGCCGCCACGAGGTTGCGATCCGCCCCACCCCGCGCAGGCCCCGACCCGACGACCCGATGGAAGCCGTGGAGCGCCCGGATGGCCACCCAGCGCGTGCCATCGGTCGCGGAAGCGGTCCCCATGGCATCGTCGACGGTGCGCCGGATGGTGGCTGCGTCCTCGACCGCGAGTGGCAGCGCACCCACCGTGGCACGCACCGGACCAGCGGCGCGCACGCCCGTGGCGCGCACCCAGATGTCGCTGATGCGGATCGAGACCGTGGTCAGGGCGTGGGACACGCCATCGACATGGAGCGGGTGGCGCGTCCACGTCCAGTCCGCGCCAACGCCACCCTCGGCCACCAGGTCGCGATGCCCGATGCCGCCGGCGGGACCCTCGAGCACCACGGCACCATCCGGGCCAGGACGCCCGTCCGCAGCGGCCTCGGTGAGCGGGAAGTCCGTGTGATACAGCCACTTGCCATAGGTCGGGCGATAGTCGTGTCCGGGGATGTCGTCCGGGTGGTCCATCAGCGCGGACGCGACCCAGACACCGCCATCGAGCGGGCGACGACCCACCAGATAGCCGGGACCCTGCAACGGCAGGTCGACCCCGGGTCCAGCAGCCGGATCGGTCCTGGTGCCTGGCAGCCCCGGGTCGGGTGTCGTCCAGAACGGATGCCCGGGCCCGAGCGCGAGCGGCAGGAAGGCCTTGACCGCCCACGCCGATGCGCCCGCGGACATGTATCGCTCCACGACCTCCGGTCGCTGCCCCCAGACGCCGATACGGAACCAGTCCGTGGCCGGGTCGAGCGCATCGTGCGCCAGGTGGTAGCCGATGCTCCGGTCGATGATGCCGCGTGCCATCCCCGGATCGATGGGCAGCTCGTCGAGGACCGCCGCGAGCCCGAGCGGCGAGGCGGTCGCGAACCGATAGCCGAGCGAGCGACCCAGGAGCGGGATGGCGCCGTCGGCCGCTGCCCACGCTGGCAGGTCACGCAGCCACGTCCGTGCCGAGGCGAGCACCCGATCCCGGACGTCGGGTCGCCGGTCGCCATCGAGATGTGCCCACTCGAGCAGATGCCAGTGGATCGCCCACCCCGTGTATCGGTCGAAGGCGTGGCCGTCGCCGTCGGAATACCAGCCATCGCCCCGATCCCAGGCGAGGATCCGGTCGACCCCCCGGTCGATGAGCGCGTCCGGCACGTCCTGGCCGAGGCCGCGAGCGACGATCGCGACCGCGACCGGGAACAGCACCCAGTTGTCCGCGTAGACATCCCGGCCGTGCACCTGGCCGAGCCATGTCAGCACCTGGCGCGTGCCCTGCTCGCCGAGTGCCGGTACCAGTCGATCGCGTGCCATCCACAGCGCGGACGCGACGCCGGCCGCCTCCACGATGCGCTGGTCACGATCACGGATGGCCCCCCACCACCACGGGCCGCCGGGCGTCGTGGCATCGAGCAGGCCCCGGGTGAGCACGTCCAGGACGTCGGTCGTCCGGCCCGCGTGGGTGAGCGTGGTCGGATTCGGGCCGGCGAGCCAGGCCGCCCACGCGGTCGCCATCCGCGCGAACCCCTCCATGCCCGGGATGCGGTCCTCGGGGTCGGCGCCCGGCAGACGGGACCAGGCCGGCGAGCCATCCGCGGGGATGCCCCGGACGAAGCCGTCGGTGAGCCGTGCGAGGAGCGCGGCCCAGCGCGTGCGCGGGTCAGGCTCCGACCGCCAGGCGCTGTGTGCGTCGCTCACCGATCCATCATACGTCATACGACTTCGCTTTCTCGCCGATGCGATGGTCCGACGCGACGGACGCGCGGCCGGATGCCGTGTCCGGAGGACGGCGCGCCGGCGGGGTGGACTGGCGCGGCAGATATGGCGCGGAACGGACCGGACAGCGCGTCAGGCGAGACCGACCGCCGCGAGCACGTCGGCCATGGAGGCTGCCGGGTCGATGCGGTGCAGCGACCACGTCTCCCGATGGGTCACGGCTGCGCCCGGGGCCAGATCGACCATGGGCCCCAGCGTCTCGACCTCGACGAAGTCGCCGCAGCTGTAGCACTGGAGCGAGGCGTCCATATCGGGATAGGCCACCCCTTCGACCCACGCCGTGCGCTTGACGAACAGCGCCTCCGCGCGACGATAGGCCCCCCAGCCGACCCTGCCCTGGAGCCCCACCTTGACCCGGCCCTCCGATCCCGGGATACCAAGGACGCGGATGATGGGGTCGTCGAGCGCGAGACGCGGGTCCGAGAACCGGGTGTACGGCCACAGCACGAGCGTGCCGTTCGCCTGGTAGCCACCGGCGTCGAGCGGCGCCTCGGAGCGCGGCAGCCAGGCCTCCCCATCGGGCGCGCACATCGTGATCGCCCAGGGCGCCGTCCGGATCGGTGCCGTGCCCTCGTTGCGCAGCTCGTGATCGAGGACGATCGAATCCGGCGTCGGTGTCACCACGATCGTCCGGCGGATTCCGGTCGCGGCCTCCGGATGGGACAGTCGGACCGAGCCTGGCTCCTGGGCCACCTCCACCGGCACATCGTCCGGGAGATAGGTCCGGGTCGGATCCTCCGGCGCGGCCCACAGCCGATGGCCGCCGATCAGTCGATACGTGCCCTGGCCCGGCACATCGAGCGTCAGGTCGGGCGTCAGGAGGAGCAGACCGTCACCAGTACCATCCGGGAGCGTCAGGGACAGGACGCGTGGCCCCGCATCGATGGTCGCCACCACCCGCGGACCACCCGCGTCGATGGCGAGGCACTCGTGCCCGCCCAGCTGCACCGACCCGACCTGCATCCGACACCACCTCCCGTGCCGCGATGGTAGCGGTCGCGCGCGCCGAGGAGCACACCTCCCGCGACGCCGCAGCCCGACGCCCCTGCTATCGTCGCCGCGTGGAGCTTCGCGTGGAGTGGCTCGGCCGCATCGACTACCGCACGGCGTGGGCGCGCCAGCATGCGCTGGTGGCGGCACGTGCCGCGGGCGAGGCTCCCGACACGCTGCTGCTGCTGGAGCATGACGCGGTGCTCACCCTCGGTCGCCATGCCGACCGGTCGAACGTGCTCGCGAGCGAGTCGGAGCTCACGAGTCGAGGCATCGAGGTCATCGAGGTCGAGCGGGGCGGCGAGGTGACCTACCACGGTCCCGGCCAGCTGGTGGCCTATCCCATCGTGCGGCTCGCGGAGGCCGGCTTGCTGCTGCGACCGTTCGTGCGTGCCCTCGAGCTGGCCATGACGGAGACCGCGAGGAGCTACGGCGTCCCCGCCGAGCGGCGCGAGGGGTATCCCGGCTGCTGGGTGGACGCCGAGGGTCGGGAGGGTCCGCCGCGCAAGCTGGGTGCCCTGGGCCTGCGGGTGGAGCGCGGCGTGACCTATCACGGCATCGCGCTCAACGTCACCACCCGGCTCGCGGACTTCGCGCTCATCGAGCCGTGCGGGCTGACGGGCATCGAGGTCACGTCCATCGGCCAGGAGCTCGGCTGGACCGGCGATGCCGCGATGCCCACGACGAGCGGTGTGGAGGTCGCGGGCCGACGCTTCGCGGACGCCCTGGCACGGCGCCTCGATGATGCTGCGGCAGCATCACGCGAGCCTCGCGACACGCGGGCCACCACCGCCAGCGCGACCTGATCGTCCGTGTCCGGCGGCCTGTTCGAGCTGCGGCGCGACGACATCACCGGCTGGTGGGTCGCCGTGGTCGTGGAACGCGCCTACGACCATCGCCGCTTCGCGCAGGCGGCAGAACAGGTCAACACGCGTGGCCACTGCCAGAACTGTGACGTGGCACCGCCGGAGGGTGTCTTCCGACGCGCGCTGCGGCCACAGGCCTTCACCATCGCTGGCGGACAGCGAGAGGCGGCGGCAGCCGGCCACGAGGAGCGCGATCCAGGGCTCGGTCTGCTCGGCGATGTCGGGGAGTGGGCGACCATCGCCGCACCCAAGGGCCATCACGGTCGACTCGCCTCCGCGGACCGGGACATCGTCATCCGGATGCTGACGCTCGCGCGCGCGGAGGTGGCCCGGGCCCGGGAGACCCCCGGCATCGACTATGTCCAGGTCGTCCAGAACGTCGGTCGCCAGGCGGGCGCCTTCACCGACCACCTGTGTATCGACCTCTACCAGCTGCCCCAGATCCCCCATCGGCTCGGCGAGGAGCTGGGCGGAGCCGCCCGATACCTCATCCGGGAAGGCATCTGTCCGTGGTGTCGCCTGGTCCGCGACGAGGTCGCCCGTCGCGATCGCGTGGTCTACGAGGACGCCTCCACCGTTGCGTTCGCGCCGTGGGCGGGCCGCTCCCCGTTCGAGCTGTGGGTGGTGCCACGACATCACGAGGCGGACTTCGGCCGCGCCACGGATGAGCAGCTGGCAGGGGCGGCGGACGCGCTTCAGGGCGTGCTGCGTCAGCTGGAGGTGCTCGACCAGCCGCCCTACAACCTGGTGCTCCACACCGCGCCCACCCGGGAGCGCGTGGACGACACGTACCACTGGCACTGGGAGATCCATCCCCGACTGCGCCAGATCGGCGGGCTGGAGCTGGGGACCGGGCTGCCCGTCAACCCCGTGAGCCCCGAGGAGGCCGTCGCGGAGCTGCGCCGAGCGGCGAGTGGCCAGCGCGACGACGGCCCCCGCGACTGGGACCAGTTCCCGCGGGGGTAGGTACGGTCGACCGGCGGGGGTAGGTGTGGCCGAGCCGCTGGGGTAGGTGGCCGACCACTCGGGAGCACGCACTCCACGCATCGACACACCGATGTGCGCACATGTATGCTCGGCGCCATGCGCACGACCCTCATCCTCGATGACCGCCTGGTCCGGCAGGCCAAGCGGCGAGCCGCCGACACCGGCAGCACCCTCAGCGAGGTCGTCAACGAGGCACTCCGCGAGGCGTTCCGACCCGTCACCGAACCGGTCCCGCCATTCCGGATGATCACCTACGGGGACCCCGACGAGCCGTTCCATCTCACGCCCGAGGACATCAAGGAGATGGAGTCCCAGGACGACCTCGATTCCCTGCGATGACCCTGATGCTCGACGTGAACATCCTCGTGTACGCGCATAAGCCTGCGGCCCCTGCGCATGCCGCGTACCGCACATGGCTCGAGGACCGACTGGACGGCCAGGAGACGATCGCGCTGAGCGTCCTCGCTGCGATCGGTTTCGTACGTGTCGTGACGAACGGGCGGATCCAGGCCAACCCCACGCCGATGTCGACAGCGCTGGCAGCGATGGAAGCGCTCGCCGCCCATCCACGCTGCCGGCTCGTCGGCCCCGGACCAGGGCACCTGGATGACGTGGCTCGTCTGTGTCGGGCCACGGGTGTCACCGGAGCGGATGTGAGCGACGCGCAACACGCTGCGCTCGCCATCGCCGAGGGGGCCACCTGGGTGACCCGAGACGCCGGCTTCCGCCGGTTCGAGCCACACGGGCTCCGCTGGCAGCACCTCGTGCTCGACCCCTGACGCAGGGACGCGGCCCGGTGTCCCGGCGCGGCCGCATGCTCACCTGTAGGCTTCACAGCCATGCGGACCACCCTCGTGCCCGGACCTGCCCTCATGAGCCGGCGCGATGGGCACCTGACCCGTCCGTGACCTCCCATCCGTGTCGCGGGTGAGCCGCCCGAAGGGGACCGGCCCGCGTGTCGTCGAGCTGTTCGCCGGGGTGGGTGGCTTTCGGCTGGGCATGGAACCACACGGCTTCCGCACGGTCTGGGCGAACCAGTGGGAGCCCTCTACTCGGAAGCAGCACGCGTTCGACTGCTACGTGGCGCGGTTCGGCGAGTCGCCGTCCCACGTCAACGAGGACCTCGAGCGGGTCATGGACGCCGCGGAGGCGGGCCGCGTCGAGATCCCGGACCATGACGTGCTCGTGGGCGGATTCCCTTGTCAGGACTACTCCGTGGCCCGGACGCTCAACCAGGCGCTGGGGCTGGAGGGCCGCAAGGGCGTCCTGTGGTGGCAGATCCATCGCCTCGTGACCATGAAGCGGCCGCCGTTCCTGTTCCTGGAGAACGTGGATCGGCTGCTCAAGTCACCCGCGGGCCAGCGCGGTCGCGACTTCGCGGTGATGCTCGTGACCCTCGCGAACCTCGGCTACGAGGTGGAGTGGCGGGTCGTCAACGCGGCGGACTACGGCTTCCCCCAGAAGCGGCGCCGCGTCTACATCGTCGCCCGGCTCGCGGGCCCGGAGCCGCGTGACGCGCAGGAGGTCCTCCATCGGGGCACCCTGGGCCGGGCCCTGCCGGTGGTCGACACGCAGCTGGGCCAGCTGTTCGAGTCGTTCGTCATCGACGGCGACCCCGCGGAGGTCTCCGAGTCGTTCGGGGCGCGACGCGGTGAGTCGCCCTTCCGGAACGCCGGCTACATGTCCCATCGACGGGTCTGGACGGTCGACCTGGCGCCAACCTGGGACGGGCCACGGACGACACTCGGGGACATCCTCGAGCCGATCGAGGACGTGCCGGAGGACTACCTGGTGCCGGATACCCAGCTCGGATCGTGGCGCTACCTGAAGGGTGCCAAGCGCGAGCAGCGCATCCACAAGGGCAGCGGCACGCCCTACGAGTACGTCGAGGGCGCCATCCCCTTCCCCGATCCGGTCGACGGTCCATCACGCACCATCCTCACGGCCGAGGGCGGTCCGACGCCGTCCCGCTTCAAGCACCTCGTGGCGACCGGGGATGGCCGATACCGCCGCCTGACCCCCCGCGAGCTGGAGCGTCTCAACGGCTTCCCGGACGACTGGACCGACACCGGCATGCCCGAGGGCCGCCGCGCGTTCATGATGGGCAACGCGCTGGTGGTGGGCATCGTCGAGCGCATCGCCGCCGAGCTCGCGCGGGAGATCGGCGACCCCGCCTGACGCCGAGCTCTGTCCGACGCCGAGTTCCGCCGCGATCTTCGGTGTGGCTTGCCGGATCTTCGGCGTGGCTTGCAGGATCTTCCGTCAGCCCGAAGATCGGCCTCTGTGGAGCCGCGTCGGCCCGACGATCGACCCGCTCGGCGAGCGGCCAGGGGTCAGCCGCCGCAGGTGATGTCCTCGACCGGCATCCCGGTGAGGAGCAGGGCGTAGGCCGAGCCGTCGGGCGTCATGAGCTTGATGTCCGGGATGCCCTCGCTCCCCTCACGACCGAACCAGATGGACGCGATGCGACCGTCGGCGAGGACGCACGGCGCGGAATCCCCCACGACCACCGGGCCGACACGCACCGGGGCGCCCCCGCCCGCTGGCACCCGCCAGAGCGCCCCATCCCAGGTCGCCTGGAACACGATGCTCCCATCCGGTTCGTAGTCCGGATGGTGAAGGGCGCCGTCGGCGGCCGATCCGGGCGGTCCCTGGTCCGGTGTCACGACCACGCGCGACCCGGAGCCGTCCGTGCCGGCCTCGCAGATGGCTGTCCCGGCCCCGGCGTACGGCTCGTCACCGCAGTCGAACACGATGCGCGTGCCATCGGCCGAGAGCGACGCGGTGTGGTTGAACGCGTACGGGGAGTCGCCCGTCAGGAGCACCGGCTGGCTCCAGCCGGACCCCTCGCGGGTGATCGCCCACAGGTCGAGCGCGTGCGGACCACCGGACAGCGGATAGACCACCAGGCCACCGCCGCTCCCCACGATGCTCCAACCCTCGGCGTGGATCGGCTGACCGTCCACCAGGGGCGTCTCGGCGACCGTGAGGTCGGCCCGCACGATCGATGAGCACGGCCACCCCTCGCACTGCGGGTCGAAGCGGCCCGCGCCGATCGCCAGCCACTCCCCATCCGGCGAGATCGAGATCGCCTCGTCCATGCTCCCGCCGCCGAGCGCGTCGAGCGCCGGCGTCAGGTCCTCCGGCGTGGCACCCGCCGCAGCCTCGATGCGATACAGGTGACGGACACCGTCCCCATCGGTCGCCTCGAACACGATCCAGCCAGCGCCCTCGAGCACGCCCGGATCCTCCACCGCTGACCCTGCACCAGGTGTCGCGGCCGGACCCGGCACGTCGGTCGCGACCGGGCCTGGCGCATCGGACGATGACGGGCCATCGGTCGCCTCGGGGGTCGTGCCGGTCGAGGGGGTCCAGGCAAGCTCCTGCGTGAATGCGATCGAGGCATCACCGAGCACGGCCGGCAGCTCGCCGATGAGCAGCACACCGGCATCGTCGGCGATCGAGTCGCCGCCGAGCGTGAGGGACATGGTGATGCTGTCGTCCGCGGTCCCGATCGTCACGTCGTACCCCGCACCCGGCTGGAGGCCCGTGACCAGGTGCGTCGTCGTGGTCGCGGGCACGCTCCAGGACAGGCCGTCGACCGGCGTCCCGACATCGACCGGGAACAGCACCGCGGTGGTCCCCACGATCGCACCTGCGGAGCGCCCATCGACGGATGCGAGCCCCAGCGGCACACCCACGCCTGCACCCGCATCGGCGCCCTGGAGCACGTGGAGGAGGCGGGTCGAGGCCGGGTCGCCGGGTGCCTCGACCACGAGCTGGTGGGTGACCATGTCGCCCGCCGCCCGCGAATCGAGCGGGTTGTCGAGCGGCCGGACCTCGGGCACGGCACCCTCCGGGAGCAGCGTGTCCACGACGAGCTGCTGGCCGCTGGCGGTGGTGATCGTGGCGCGGGAGCCATCGACCGTGCCATCGGCGGTCAGGTTGAGCCAGAAGCGTTTGAACTGCCCCTCGTTGCCGGTCTCGGCGCGGTCGTAGATGACGATGACATCGGGCGGCAGCCACACGATGGACCGACTGGCGTGGCGCACATCGGTCGATTCCATGTAGGTCGACTGGTAGCTGGCGGTCGCATCGCCCAGGGCGTACACGAAGCCCGGGGCCACGCGCATCGCGAGGATCGTCGGGTCGCCATCACCGCCGTACTCCCATTGCGAGCCACGCAGGTAGAGCTGCGTCCGGTAGTCGGTCGGCTCGAGGACGTAGGGCTCCTCGTTCTCGATGGCGAGCGTGTTCTGGTGCGCCGAGTCGTTGTAGTACCAGTCGTCGCTGGGGTCGTCATCGCCGTACTCACCGCCGTAGCCCACCGCGATCTTGGTCAGCCACTCGCCGTCCCGCCAGTACTGGAATCCGTTGCCGTCCGCGTTCTGGTGATCGATCGCGATCCAGCCGAGGTTCCAGCTGAACCACGCGGCGTCAGCGTCCCAGGAGGTGCGGGCGAGCAGCCGTCCGATGCCCGGCGCGAAGTGGACCAGCGGCAGGTCCGGGCGCGGGTCCTCCGCAGCCGGCGCCTCGGGATCGAACAGCATGAAGTACAGGATCGCGTTGGCCGGCGAGCCGAGACCGTTGGCGTACAGCACCCGATCGATGACCAGCATCTCGGGTCCGCCCGGCGGGGTCTCGGACTGCACCCAGCGGATGTCCGCGAGGCGGTCGGTGTTTCCGGTCAGCTCGTCGTACCGGCCGAGCGCGCCCAGCAGACCGATCATGTCCGGGCCGATGTACACCTCGCCGTCGCCATACCACGCGGGCTGGTACACGACGCCGTAGTACTCCACGCCCGGCAGCACGCCCGACGTGGGGCTGAGCGAATGGAGGAATGCCGGGATGAGCTCGTCCCAGAAGGGGTTGCTGGTCGGATCCACCTGACGACCCCAGCGGGCCGGGTCGCCCAGGCCCGCGGTCCGCAGCGCGAGCTGGAGCTGGACGATGTAGGCGAGCGCCTGCTGGCTGTACTCGAAGCCTTCCGGTGCCATGCCGCCGGCGGCATCGGTGCGCAGCAGCTGGTCGTTCATGTACAGGTGAGCGCCGATGACGTGCGCCAGCCAGCCCGCGAGCTCCCCGTCCGGGTCGTCCTCCGGGTCGAGCGCGAGCGCCATCATGCCCACGTTGCGGATGTGCGAGCCGAAGTAGTTGTTGCCCGAGAGCCGGAGCGCGGTCCGGTCCGCGAACAGCGTCGGATCGTCCACCAGGCCCACCGGCTCGGGGTGGTTGTAGCCCTGGGTGACCATCTCCTCCGACCAACGCGCGAACACGTCACGGATGGTGACCCTGTCCTCGGCCGTCAGGATGGGGTGGATCCAGTCCACCGTGAGTGGCCACGCCTCACCCCACCAGCGGAGGCGATCGCTCGATGGGATCGTGAACTCCGGATCGCGGAACGGCACGCCCGGCGCCGCACCCTTGGCTGCCTCGCCGATGGCGTACATCAGCAGGTCGCGAGCGCGCTGGGCGTACTCGGTGCGGACCGCCTCGTTCGGATGGACGAGCGAGACGAACGCGAACAGCTCCGCGTAGCTCTCCGTGGGATAGGCCGTGTAGCCGCGGGTGCCGGTGTCCTCGGTGGGCACGAGGCCCGCGTCCATGTCCGCCGTCATGCGCTCCACGAGCGGCCAGAAGCCGTCCCGCCACAGCGGATTGGCGTCGGTGGCCCACGAGCGGTAGCGCGGCAGGTCGTCGGCGGTCAGCCACAGCCGCGGGTGACCGGTGACGGGGGCCGGCGCCGCGCCCTGGGGAAGCGCCACGGTCCGGGTGGACGGTGCAGCCGGGATGGAGGGCGCAGCGACCGAGGACCCCTGGCCGAGTGCCTGCCCAGCCGGTACGAGGCCCGCGAGCATGACGAGGGCCAGGGAGAGGCCGACCGCGCGCCCGACCGATCGAGGTGAAGAAGGCTGAGCCACGCGCGGAGGCTATCCGGGGTCCACCCATCGGGCAAGGGCCGAACGGGCGATCGAGACGCGGACTCGGCCGGATCTTCGGCGAGGCTTGCAGGATCTTCGGCAGGGCGCGCAGGATCTCCCGTCGCACCGAAGATCGGATCCGGCCGGATGGCCGCCGGCGGGTACCAGCGGTCATCACGCTCCTTGACGCTGCCTGCCAGCATCCGGGCCGTGGCCGCGACCGCCGCCCAGGATCCGGGCGTATCGACGAAGGACCCGCTTCGTAGGACCCGGTCGGAGTCCTCGGAGCCGTCGAGAGACTCGGATCGGGGCCGGTGCCTCGTCATCCTGCCCAGGATCCGGCGATCGCGACGACGGACGTGGCCGGAGACGGAGGGTCGTGTGGGTCCGCGGCGGACTGCTTCGTCCGGACGCCCACATCCTGGGAGGCGCGGGGTACCGAGGCGCGACGCTGCCCCACGCACGGCGTTGTGCCGAGGCACGGCGTTGTGCCGAGGCACGGCGGTGGCCGGTTCGGCCCGACCCTACTTGACGCTGCCGGCCGTGATGCCCTCCACGATCTGGCGGTTGAACACGACGTAGATGACGACCATGGGGATGGTGATGATGGACAGCGCCGAGAACAGCAGCGAGTAGTCGGTCACGTAGCGGGACGAGAACGCGAGCAGCCCGGTGGGGATCGTCTTGAGCCTGTCGTCCTGGATGTACAGCAGGGCCAGCAGGAACTCGTTCCAGCAGGCGAGCGCGGAGAAGATGGCCACCGTCGCGAGACCGGGTCGGAGCAGCGGCATCGCCAGCGAGCCGAACACCCGCAGGTCGCTCGCGCCATCGATATGGGCCGCCTCGAACAGCTCCTCGGGCAGCGCGTCCAGGTAGACCTTGAGCAGGTACACCGCGAGCGGCAGACCCATCGCGATGTACGGGATGATGAGCGCCCAGCGCGTGTCGAGGATGCCCACCTGTCGGAACATCGTGGACTGGGCGATGAAGTACGACTGGAGCGGCAGCAGCAGTCCCAGCGCGAACAGCCCGAGCGCCAGCGACCGGCCCGGGAATCGATAGCGACTGAACGCGAACGCCGCGGACGCCGCGATGACCAGGATCGCCGCCACGGACACCCCGGTCACGATGGCGCTGTTGAGCGCGTACTGGCCGATGTGACCGACCTCCCACGCCTTGATCCAGCGATCGAAGTCGATCGACTCCGGCAGCGCGAACGGCGTCCGGAAGATCGCCTGGTTGGTCTTGAAGCTGTTCATGACCATCCAGATCATCGGGAAGAAGAACACCACCGCGATGAGCAGCAGCCCCAGCGTCACCAGCAGCTGCGGGAAGCTCCAGCGGGCGCGGGCGCCGCTCATCGGGCGGCTCCCCGGGTGCGCCGGACCTGGAGCTGCGCGTAGGCGAGACCGCACGTCACCACGACCGCGGTGAGCACCACGGCCATCGCCGAGCCGTAACCCACGTCCGCGTGGCGGAACACGGTGCGCACGAGCAGCGTCGTGGGGATCTCCGTCGACCCGTAGGGCCCGCCGTTGGTCATCACGAAGAACAGGTCGAAGCCCTGGAAGCCACCGGTCACGCACAGCAGCACGGCCACCCCGACGGCGCCCCGGATCATGGGCACCTTCACGCGTCGGAAGATCGACCACTCACCGGCGCCGTCCAGGCGCGCCGCCTCGATGATGTCCGACGGCACCTGCCGGAACGCGGCGTAGAAGATCATCATGTAGAAGCCGGCATACACCCAGCCGGACACGACCGAGATCGCGAGCAGCGCCACGGACGGATCGCCCAGCCAGATCCGCTGGAGACCGGCAAGTCCCATCGCCTCGAGCGCGCCGTTGAGCAGACCGAAGTCGGGGTTGTACACGAACGCCCAGAGCACCGCGACCACGACCATGGGCAGCATCACGGGCGTGAAGATGGCGACCCGGAACCAGAGACGGCCGCGACGCATGCTCACGAGTCCGGCGAGGCAGAGCCCCACGAGGACCTCCAGCACGAGCGTCGCGGCGATGTACACGATCACGTGCAGGAACGACGCCCGCAGGAACGTGTCGTGGAAGGCCCGGACGTAGTTGTCCAGGCCCACGAACGTCATCGCCCCGAAGCCGTTCCACTCCGTGAAGCTGAAGCCGACGGTGAGGACCATCGGCAGCAGCACCGCCACGCTGAACACGACGAGCCCCGGGGCCAGGAACAGCCACGGGGCGACCCGTCGGTCAGGACGCATGTCGATGCCGCAGGAAGGGTGCCAGGGTCGGCCGCCGGGAGCGCTGCGCGGCCGACCCTGGGTCGTCTATCGAGCCAGCTGCTGGTCGAGCGCGGCGAGCGCCGCGGCTGGCGTGGCCTGGCCACCCAACACCGCAGCCTCCGCTGCGTACAGCGCGTTCGCCATCTCGAGGTCGTAGCCCGTGTCCGGGGGCAGCACCACCGCAGGGGCCCCCGCAAGCAGCTCACCGAGCCGCAGCGAGCGTCCGTCCACCCCAGCGTCCGCGACGGACCTGGCGAGCGGCACGATCTCCGCCGCCACGTACGCCTTGACGTTCTCGGGGCTGTTCATGAGCGCCAGGAACTCGACCGCGAGGTCCTGCACCTGGCTGTTGGCGTTGACCATATAGCCGGTCTCGACGCCGATGGCGCTGCCCTGGTCACCCGCGGACCCCTCCGGCATCGCGGGCAGGTTGACGAAGTCGAACTCCAGATCGGGCGCCTCATCGATGGCCCAGCTGACCAGCCACGAGCCGATGGGGTGCATCGCCGCGCTGCCCTGGAAGAACAGCTGCGCGCCCTCGTTGTCCGCGATGGCGTTGGCGCTCTCGTTGACGCACGAATGCTCGCGCAGCTGCGCGATGTACCCGAACGCCTGCTCCCACTCGGGGGTGTTGAACGGACCACCTGCGGCGAGCGTCGCGTCATACACGTCCTCGCCCACGACCCGGGACGCCATGTGACTGAGCCAGTTGCCGGCCGCCCACAGGTCCTTGTTCCCGGTCGCGATGGGGATGATGTCCGCGGCGACGAACGCGTCGCACACCGCGAGCAGCTCCTCGAACGTGGTCGGCGGGGTCAGGCCGTGTTCCGCGAACAGGGGCACGTTGTACCAGAGCACGTTCGTGACGTCCGCGGTGTGCGGGAACAGCACGATCTTGCCGTCCAGGGTCGCGGCCGCGAACAGCTCATCGTCCAGGAGGCCGGCGAGCGGCCCACTGGCGACCGCTTCGGTCAGGTCGGCCGCGTAGCCATCCGCGGCACGCTGGGCCATGCGGCTGCCGGTCCACTCGAAGTAGATGTCGGGGGCATTGGGGCTCGCCAGCAGCTGCGGCAGGCCGATGGTCTGGTACAGGTCGTCATCCATGAACTCGATGTCGACCGTGACGCCCGGATTGGCGGCCTCGAACTGGGCGCCGATGGCCTCCCAGACACGGATGCCTGCCTCGCCCGGCGATCCCATGGCGATGCGCAGCGTGCGATCCTGGGCGACCGCACCGCTGACACTGCTCGCGACGGCGAGCGCCGCCACGGACAGTGCCGCGATGACGGCCCTCCCGCGATGGTGTGTCCTCACGGTTCTCCTCCTTCCAGCTCCGGTACCTCGCCCGGTCGGAACATGGTCCCGGTCAGGTCGGACAAGGTCATCTCCAACACATCGCCGAACACGCGGGCGCGCGCCCGGCGAAGCCTGATCTGGAACGGCCGCAGCTCGGCCGGTCCATCCGTCTCCAGTCGCCCCTCCGCGACCAGGTCCGCCATCCGGCGGAGGGCCTGCGCCCCGAGCTCGAACACGCGGAGCCACGGCCGGCACTCATCCATGAGCGCGCGGTTCGTGACGGGACCGCGGAGCAGGTGCGCAGCGGCGCTGAGCAGCCGATCGGCGAGCGTGCCCAGCTCGGCGGCCGCGGCGGCATCCTCGCCGCGTGCCACGAGACCAAGACATCGCTCGAGGGTGGCCGTGACGAGCGGCGCATCGTCCGTGGCGAGGCAGGACGAGCGGACGTTGTCCGCGAACAGGGCGAACCGCTCCGCGTCCGCATCACCCGCGACGTCCCGGATCGCACGCTGCCAGCTGGCCTCCGGGTCATAGCCCTCGGGGTCCGCGAGATAGTCCGCGATGGTCGCGAGCGGGATGAGCGACGCCTCTGCCAGCTCCATGGGGTTGGCGATGATGCCCGTCGACGAGCGCCACAGGAGCGGGTCCCGGCCACGATACGGGCCGATGTGGAGCTCGTAGGTCATGGCCACGTCGTTGACCGGGTAGTTGTCCCAGTACGTGGGTGGGCGGAGCGCGGTGCGCGTGACGGTCGCGGCGTCCGCCAGGTCGAGCGTCGGCGAGCAGATCGCGCGACCCGTCCAGAAGATGTCGATGCGCGGATCGATGCCCGCGCCGAGCGCGGCGAGATAGGGCTCCGTGCCCGTGCCCCAGTAGACGAGCGGGCACACGATGAGTCGACAGCCGACGGGCAGTCCCGCGAACACCTGCTGCACCAGGTCCACGTGGGCGCTCGCCAGGTCCGGGTACGCCGCCACGTCCTCGGGGTGCTGGAGCTCACGCGGGATGTCATCGAGGAACAGGCCCAGGTGACGGATGCCGAGCGCCGCCACGGATCGCAGCTTGGCCAGGAGCGCCTCGATGTCCGCGGCATCCGAGTACCGGATCGAGAGCCCCGGTGAGATGCACCAGGCGAGCTCCATGCCCACGGTCGCACATCGATCGACCAGCTCCCGGAGCCGGGCGAGCGCCTCGCCGTCATACGCCAGTCGCCAGTCACGCCGCAGCAGCGGGTCATCCTTGGGCGCGTACATGAAGGTGCCCATGCCGCGGGCACCCATCAGGTCGATGCAGCGAAGCCGCTGCGCCTGGGTCCAGGGATGACCGTAGAAGCCCTCGATGACGCCCCGGATGGCGAACGGCGAGGTGGCTCGGCCAGCCCCGGTCATCGTGGTCACGGCGCCCGTCGGGCCGGTCATCGGATCGCCGCCCGCAGCAGCCGTCCATTGGCCGCATCACCGCCGGCCACGTTGCCGCTCGTGAACACATCGGGGACGACACCCCGCGCCACGAGCCGCTCCGCGACCTCCGCGACGAGCGTGTTCACGATCGCGGCACCAAGCACCGTGGACGTGGGCGCGACACGCGACGCGAGGCCCGCCACCGCCACGCTCGCGTCACCCACCACGCCCCCGTTGTCGATGACCACGTCCGCCACCTCGTGGAGCCGCGGCGTGCCGGGGGTGCGGCTCTCGGTCGAGGTCGCGTGATGGAGGCTCGTGATGGCGATGACACCCACTCCCTCCGCCCGCGCGAGCCGGGCGAGCTCCACGGTGACCGCGTTGCCGCCCGAGTTGGAGGCGATGAGCAGCACGTCCCCGGCCTGCATCGGATGGTCGTCGTGGAGCGCGGCAGCGAGTCCTGGCAGTCGCTCGAGCGCGGTGCTCAGCGGGGCGCTCGCGTGGAGCATCAGGCCCTCGAACAGGATGGGTCGGACACGCACGAGGCCGCCGGCGCGATAGAACAGCTCCTCCGCGAGCATGTGCGAGTGCCCCGAGCCGAAGGCGTGCAGGTCATGACCCGTGGCGAGCGCGTCGGTCACCAGGGAAGCCGCAGCATCGATGGCCGGCCAGGTCTCGCCCTCGAGCCGGTCGAGGAGGCCCTGGAGCGTGTCCAGGTAGCGATGACCGGCCGAGCGCGGTGGCTCGTCGGTGCCGTTCCGGCGGCTCATGCGGCGCTGCTCCATCGATACACGAGGGGTGTATAGCGACCCGGGTCATCGGATCCACCGAGGAGACGGGCGCCCATGAGCGGGCTTGCGTCGGCGCTGCGGACCGGCGTGGCCGGCAGACGGGTCGCGAGGGCTCGATCGAGCCGCAGGCGCAACGGCGCACCGGGTGTCATCAGCCGACCGCCCAGGGCGACGGGCACCCCGGCCGGATCGACATCCACAGCAGCAGCGACCGCAGCCGCGATGAGCAGCGTCAGCTCCTCCACGGCGGCATCGACGATCGCGTCGGCGACGGCATCGCCCGAGTCGGCGATGGTGAGCACCTCGGGAGCGAACCGGGCGATCGTGTCCACGGCTCGCTCGCCACGATGGATCCGGTCCGCCAGGCCGTCGAGCGGTCCGAAGCGTGCCATCACGGCCGGTCCCAGCGCGGTCGCCGGACCCCGGCCGTCCCATGCCCGCAGCGCGGCCCGGATCGCCTCGCGCCCGATCCACGTGGCACCGCCCTCGTCGCCGAGCAGGACGCCATGACCACCCAGGATGCGTGGCTGGTCCCCGCCGCGTGGCGCCACGAGACACGCCACGCCGGTCCCCACCGTGACGCTCACCCCCCAGCCGAGCGACAGCGCCCCCGCGTGTGCCGTCACCGAATCGTCCGCGAGCCACACGTCGGATGCGCCCGTGGCCGTCCCCACCGTGCCGCACAACCGGTCACGATCCGCGTCCGTGGTGGGCGCCGTGGTCAGGCCGAGCATCGCGCGGTCGACCGTCGGCGCGCCGGCCCGCCGCCACGCGGTCTCGATCGCGGTCACGACCCCGACCACGCTGTCACCCTCGAGATGTCCGACACCCGGCACCTCCACGGGCTCGGTGGCACCCGGCGACAGCACCCGGATCGTCGACTGGCCACCGTCCACCGCGAGCACGCGTCTCACCCGGCCCGCCGCGCCGCGACGGCCGTACCCACGCCACCGAGCGCGCCACTCCCCAGGATGGCACCCGGGACGTCCGCGGTGAGCTGGTAGCGATCGCCGCGATAGATGCAGTCCGCGGTCATGATCACGCGTCCACGGGTATCGGTGTCGGTCATGCGCAGGCGGAGACACGCCTGGTGGTCCGGGATCGCGAGCAGCCGGCGGATGCGTCGCTCGGGGAGCACCGGCTCGATGGTCACCTGTGCCGCACCCGGCACGATGCGATACCGCCGCGCCAGCAGCTCGTACAGCGATCCCTCGAGGTCGCCGGGTCCCAGGCCAGGCACCAGGGTCGCGGGGATGCGCACCGTCTCGATGGCCATCGGCTCGTCACTGCCGAGTCGAAGGCGGGTGAACCGGAGCACCTCGTGGCCGGGCGTGACCCGCAGCTGGGTGGCGGTCGTGGTATCGGCGGCCTCCGTCCGGAAGGCGAGCGTGCGACTGCCCGGCACCAGGCCCCGCTCCCGCATGTCCTGGGTGAACGAGGTGAGGCCCAGGAAGCGGACCACCGGTCGCGGCAGCACGTACGTCCCCGACCCGTGGCGCCGCTCCACCAGCCCCTCTGCCACGAGCGCGTCCGTCGCGTGGCGCACCGTCATGCGCGCCGCGTCCCAGCGCTGGCTCAGCACACGCTCGCTGGGCAACCGATCGCCCGCCCGGGAGGACGCGATGAGCTCGCGCAGGCGCGCACGGAGCGTCTGTCGTGGCGCCTCCCTGCCATCCCCCATCGCGGCAGGGTAGTCGGTCAGCGGCCCGGAATCAAGCGCATCGATAGACCACTTCCCCATCGGTCGGCAACGAGCGGCTGGACCACCTGTGCGGCCTTGCACACGACGGTCGACCCTCGATCGTGGACCACCAAGCGCTCCACGACCCAGCGCACGATGGACCACTCGCGCGACCCGACGACGAGGATGGCGACGAACCCTCGAGCGGAGTCCGGGGCTGGGCCATCCTCCGCGGCTCGACCGGCGGCACACCGGTGGTGCCAGCTGGACCGCGGCCCCGTCCACCGCTGGCCGTTCGGGCACTTGACCGAGGGGCCGTCGGTCTCCATCATGGAGCGATACTCGCGCGATAACGTATACCTTTTTGGTCGATAGACGAGTGATAACGTAGAGGTAGGCGCATGTCGACGAGGACGAGCAAGGGCGCTCTACAGACCGGCGTGGCCGACATGAACCCGTGGTGGCGAGGATCGGGCTGGGAGGCGACCGATCCCGATCTCGTACCGGTCCGTGGCTCAGGCCTCGGCTATGAGTCACCTGCCCTGCGCGACCCCCATCCGGGCGGGCTGTATGTCCTCCGTGGGCCGCGGCGGGTCGGCAAGACCGTCGCGACCAAGCAACTCATCGCGTCTCTCCTCCAGCGTGGTGCGCCGGGTGGCAGCATCGTGAGGATCGCGGTCGACGGCTGGCCCGTGCGCGATCTCCAGACGGTGGCCCGGAACCTCGCTCTCCCGATGCTCCCCTCCGACGTCCGGCGCTTCTGGGTCATCGATGAGGCGACCGGGATCGATGGTGACTGGCCCTCGGCGATCAAGTGGATGCGTGACAACGTGCCTGAGTTCCACGAGGCGACGGTCGTCGTCACGGGTTCGGACGCCGAGCAGCTGACATCGGCGATCGGATCGTGGGCGGGCCGCCGCGGTGACGCACCCGATCGGGATCGGACCCTCCTTCCGATCGGCTTCCGGACATTCGTCGACCTGCTCTGGCCAGATGCGCCCAGGATGGTCCCGCGACTCCCACTGGCGGATCTCCGCACCCCCGTCGCGACCGACGCGTATCGATCCCTGATCCCGTGGTCTGCGGAGCTGGCGAGGATGTGGCGACGCTATCTGACATACGGGGGCTATCCGCGTGCGGTCGCGGCTGCCAGGCTCGGCCAGGCGATCCCGCCGGGTTTCGTGGACGACATCTTCGATGTGATCTTCCGTGACGCCTTCGCACACAGCAGACTCAGCAGGACGGACGCGTCCACGCTCGTCGAACGTGTGATGACCGGGATGGGCAGCCCTCTCAACTCCTCGAACGTGGCCGCAGACATCGACGCGGCCCACTCGACCGTCGTTCGCCACCTGGAGTACCTGCGCAACGCGTACCTCACATGGACCTGTCCACAGAAGACGGCGCGCGGCTGGACGCCGCTGGCGAAGGCGCAGGACAAGGTGTATGCGATCGATCCGGTCGTCGCCCGCATCGCGTACCTGCGGAACACCGCCCGGGAGGACATCGACCCGACCATCCTCACGGAGATGCTGCTGGGGCTCGCCATCCGCCGGGCGCTCATCGCCGACGGGTACGACGGGGACGGTGACGAGAGCCTCT
The DNA here is from genome assembly GCA_019637815.1 of Chloroflexota bacterium. GTDB lineage: Bacteria > Chloroflexota > Limnocylindria > Limnocylindrales > CSP1-4 > JAFMJV01. The sequence goes on along the minus strand of JAHBUZ010000006.1, from coordinate 74,514 downwards.
TCCATGTCCGGACCCCGGCTCGCAAGGAGATCGACTTCGTCTCCCACCGCCTGCGGAGGGCGGCGATCGAGGCCAAGTTCACGGATGGGAGCTGGCGTCGGGCTGCCGTGACCGTCCGGGCGTCCGAATGGCACGGGATCCTCGCGACGGAGAGTGTCCTTGACCTCGGCGACACGGAAGGACCATGGGCCGTGCCCGCGGGCGTGCTCGCCTATCTCATCGATACCTGATCGGACCTCGGGGACCTGGCCTAGCATTGGCGTCATGGTGCGCATCGAACGAGCGACGATCCACGACATGGCCGGGGTCTACCGCGTCTGCCTGCTCCAGGGGGAGGTCGGTGCGGACGCGAGCGCGCTCTATCGGGACCCGGACCTCCTGGGCCACATCTACGCCGGACCGTACGTGGCACGAGGCATCGGCACGCAGCTGGTGCTCGTGGACGAGGCGGGTGTCGCGGGCTATCTGCTGTCCGCGGATGACACGCTCGACTTCGAGGCATGGGCGGAGACCACGTGGTACCCCCCGCTCCGCGCCCGCTATCCGCTCGGGGAGGGCAGCCCGGACGACTCGAAGGATGCCGAGCTCATCCGTCTCATCCACGAGCCCGAGCGCACACCCCGGGAGCTGCTCGGGCCCTACCCTGCGCACCTGCATATCGACCTGATGCCCAGGACCCGCGGGCTGGGGCTTGGCAGGACGCTCATCGACCAGCTGCTCGCGGAGCTCCGCGAGCGGGGCGTGCCGGGGGTCCACCTGGGCGTGGATGTCGCGAACACGAACGCCATCGGCTTCTATCGCCACCTCGGGTTCGAGCCGGTCGTGGACGAGCCGGACACCCTCATCCTGGCCCAGCGTCTCGACTGACCGAGGTCGGCCGACGGACCGCCGAGCGCCACTCGGCAGGTTGCGGGACGGGATCGAGGTTGCGCTCGTCCGATAGACTCCCTCGTGACCGCGGGATCCGGAGCCGGTGCCAGCGCGCTGACCGCACCCGTGGCGACCAGCCCCGCAGCCGAGGTTTCCGCATGCGTCTGCCCCGCGTCGCCCATCGAGCCGTGCCCGTCGGGCTGCTCGCCGTGGCCCTGTCCGCCACGCCCGCGCTCTCGTTCGGTCCGACCACCGTCGTGGACAGCGGGAACCCGGGCCACCTCATCACGGCCACGGACCTCGTGGCACGCGGCCAGCGCATCGCGATCGCATCGTCGCGCGAGGACGACGAGGGGCCTCGAGGTGTGGTCCTCTCCTGGAGCGCCGATGGCGGCTCCATCTGGCAGAACTTCCACGGGCTCGACCGGGATTGGCGCGACCCCCGGGTGACGGTCTGCGCCGGGCACGCGGTGATGACCTACACGGACGAGTTCGACGCGGGCCGTCGGGATGTCATGGTCACGGGCGAGTCATTCGCGGGCGGTCCGTCCACCTTCAGCCGGCTGACGGTCGGGTATCAGACCCGCAAGCCGGACATCACCTGCCTCCGCAATCAGGAGCTCGCCGTGGCGTGGTTCCAGCAGTCGGACAGCGGCTGGCGGGTCCAGGTGCGTGCCTGGGGCCTGACCGGCTCGGGGTCGTCACCCCAGTCCTTCGACCTCGGCAAGGGCACGCTCGGCCGCGGGCTGGCCATCGCCGCGAGCAGCGACCGGCTGTACGTGACGTGGTTCCAGGGCAACAAGCTCCAGCTCCGCCGGTTCAAGGTCGGTCCCGCCCCGGACAACACGCTGACCAGCCTGGGCACCAAGACCATCGCCACGCTCAAGTACGGCAGCGTGCCCCGGATCGGCGCGGACGGGACGCGTGCCTTCCTCGCCTACATGGACAAGGCGAGCCTCAAGGTCCGCCGGAGCACCAACAAGGGCGGCTCCTTCGCGGCCGCCAAGACCCTCCGGAGCGCACCCTTCCCGTCCGAGATCGGCGTCATGCCCACGACCGTCGCGGTCAAGGGGACGCGCGCGGTCATCGGCGCGGTCGAGGTCGGAGGCATCGAGACGCTCACGGGCAAGGGCAGGGGCTACCTGACCACCAACGGCGGCACCACCTGGAAGCAGCAGGCCACCCACTCCAGCGGGCAGACGGTCGCAGGTCTCGTCACCGTGGACGGCACGGCCCGATACGGCGAGGCGTGGGATCAGTCCATCACCCAGCCGGAGACCCAGCGCATCCGCTTCCGCCGCAAGTAGGTTCGGCTCGACGCGGGTGGCGGCAACGCCACCCGGCGTCCATGTACCCGCGCCGTACCCCGCGCCCTGCGCCGGAGCCCACGGCCGAGGCGTCACCCGGTATCCATCCAGCCCCGCGCCGGGCCGCGTCCGACACCGCGACCCGGCCCAGCCCATCCGTCACGACCCGCCGCCGAGAGGAGCCGCCCATGCGCACGCCCCCCGTCGCCCCCACGCATCCGCTCATGCTGTCCATCGCATCCGACCCAGGGCGCCGATGGCGCGATCTCGTCCGCGTCCTCGTCGTGGCCATCGGCCTGGCGCTGGCCATGGCCATCCCTGCAGCGACGCCCGCAGCAGCCCTGGGCGATGAGATCACCCAGATCTCGGCCGGGCCCGCACATGCGTGCGCGGTGAAGTCATCGGGGCTCGTGTACTGCTGGGGCAGGAACCACAAGGGTCAGCTGGGTGACGGCACGACACAGACGCGACGCACGCCGGTCAAGGTGGTCGTCCGGATGGGTGAGCGCGGTGGCGCGCAGCTGAAGGGCGTGGTGGAGGTGGCTGCCGGCCTCGAGTCCACGTGCGCCCGCCGATCGAACGACACGGTCTGGTGCTGGGGCTCCGACGGCTCAGGGCAGCTGGGCAACGGGCCCGGCTCACCGAGCACGATCAAGGTCGCGGTCAAGGTCGCCCTGCCCGACGCCAAGAAGCCGCTCCAGATCACCGCGGGCTGGTACCACGCCTGTGCCAGGACCACGGGACACAGCACCTATTGCTGGGGTGGCAACAATTACGGCCAGCTGGGCGACGGGACGTTCACGAGCCGGGCGGCTCCGGTCTCCGTGGGCCTCACCTCCAACGTCGCGGCGGGCCCGTACCACACATGTGGCGCCGGCGGTCCCGGCGCGCTCTGCTGGGGTCGCAACAACCAGGGCCAGCTGGGCCACGGCGCGCTCAACCAGAGCTCGAAGTCGCCCCAGCCGGTCCGGCGCAACAACAGCACCGACCTGAAGGACGTGAGCCAGCTGACCGTCGGCACCAGCCATTCCTGCGCACGGATGACCAACCGGACGATCCGCTGCTGGGGCCTGGGCTCGTCCGGTCAGCTCGGCAACAACAGCACGGGGCCCACGCAGCGAGCGGATACCGCGGTCAAGTCGATGGACACGGCTGCCCACCTGGCATCGGGCGACAACCATAGCTGCGCGCGAACCACGGACCGGCGCGTGTGGTGCTGGGGCTCGAACGATGACCGGCAGCTCGGCAAGGGCTCGGCCGTCACGTTCAAGAAGAAGCCGGTGCGGGTGGCGGGCCTCACGAACGTGACGCACGTGGCCGTCAACGGCACGTTCGCGGACGGCGGGTACAGCTGCGCGCTCAAGTCCGACCGGACGGTCTGGTGCTGGGGGAGCAACACCAAGGGCCAGCTGGGCAGGGGCGGCAGCGGGAAGAGCAAGGATCCCCAGCGGGTCCGGTTCTAACGGCACATCGTGGCCCCGTCCTCATCACCCCGAGAAGGATCGACGCGATGCATCTGACCCGACGCGGCCGTGTCACGGCCATCGCTCTGAGCGGCGCCCTCGCTGTCTCGATGTCCGTGCCCACCCTTGCCCAGGATGCTGGGGCGGACCCATCCCCCACCCCACGGCCCCCGGGAGCGTGGTTCTTCGCCGTCGAGCCGGGCATGTGCTTCGACGACGTGTGGCTCCCCTCCGGCGACTATGACTTCGGCACGTTGCCCGTGGCCAAGGACTGCGACCTGCCGCATGACAACGAGGTCGTCGCGCTGGTCCCGCTCGCCGATTCCGACGAGTTCCCGGCCGGTGATCTGGGCTCCCTCGTCCGGGAGCGGTGCGCGCCGGCGTACGAGGAGTTCCTGGGCTGGCCGTCCAGCGACTGGTTGGTGCCGACGACCGAGTTCTGGCCCATCGAATCCGACTGGGATGCCGGGGCTCGGGACATCATCTGCGGAGTGTATGGGCAGCCACCACTGGTGGGCACGATGCGCAGTGGTGGCCTCCGGATCCCGGACCAGCCGGTCGCCGTCTACCACGAGGAGGCGGAGGACGTGCCGGACATCTGGCTGCTGGATGCCACGACCGGCGTCCTGCGACGGAACCTCACGAACTCGCGTGTCAGGCCGCTCCTCGATATCCCGTCGTGGCGCCCGGACCGAGGCGCGGTGGCGTTCGCGGCACGGCAGGCGGGTAGCGAGGACAACGATATCCACGAGGTGGACATCGCGACCGGTGAGATCCGGCCACTCGTGGTCCGTGCCGGGCAGCAGGACGGACCGTCCTACGCTCCGGACGGCCGCCGGCTCGCGTATATCTCACGGGATGGCGACGCCGAGTACGACATCCATGTGCTGGACCTGACCACCGGCGTGGATCGGCGCCTGACGACCGACCCGGCTCGTGATTCGACCCCGGAGTGGTCGCCGGACGGCGAACGGCTGGCGTTCCGGAGAGTGACGGACGGCGTCAGCCAGCTGTGGGTGATGGATGCCGATGGATCGGACCAGACGCAACTGACGTTCGCCGGCGGCGGCTCGTTCGACCCGCGCTGGTCGCCGGACGGTGCCAGCATCCTGTTCTCGACCGACCGGGACGGCAATGACGACATCTGGCTGATGGACACGGACGGGACGAACCAGCGTCCGCTCACCACGCATCCAGGACGGGACCTCTATCCGGCGTGGTCCAGCGATGGGTCGGCCATCGTGTTCCAGAGCGAACGCTATGGTGGGGTCACGCTCTGGGTGATGCGCGCGGACGGCACCGACCAGTCCCTGCTGTCGACCTCCTCGCCCGTCGGCTGGCCACGGCCGGCCCCTGCGTCCTGGCAGGTCCAGCCCGGCTGAGGGCGGTCGGAGCCGGTCGGAGCCGGTCGGCGCTGCGTCCACGGCGCTCACGGGCGCGGGCCCGAGCCGTGCCTGGGTCATGAGTCACACGAGACAGGTCGCCCAGGAGCGGCACGAACGGCTCACCTGCCGGAGCGAGGGGATGAGGATCGGGGATATGGGTCGACACGAGCAACTCATCGAGCAGTGGTTCACCGAGCGTGCCCGGCCGGGTGAAGCGTTCACCGGCTGGGGCGTGCTGATGGAGCCCCCCAGCCCGAACCACACCCCGCAGGGAGCAGCCCGCCGCGAACTCACCGATGCGCTGGGACTCGACCCCAACCTGCGGCTCCTGGCGGGGCACACGAATCTGTTCGGAGCAGTCTCGACACAGCGGCTGGTGCTCGGGCGCCAGGGCGGCTGGCGCTTCACACCGAAAGAGGAGCTGCTGTCGCTCGACCGTTCGTCGTTCCACCTGTCGTGGTGGGATCGGCGACAGCTCGGCCCCGACTGGCGACATCTGGTGCTGCGAGTGACCGATGGAACGTGGTGGGACACGACGTGCCTCGTCCACGACAGGCACAACAGCGATGGCTTCATCCGAGCCCTCGGTGACAACGCGGTGCACCTCGAGCGCTGACAGAACATCACGAGAAGGAGAGGGATCGCCCGATGAAGCGACAGCATGTCGAAGCCTGGCTGCGGTCCACCTACCCCGGGGAGACGCTGCAGGCCTACCTGGTGGGTGGTCCCGTGAACGGCGGAGCGTTGGATGCATCCGACTCGCTGGGATCGCGTCACCGCGCCGACCTGCAGGTCCACATCGAGGGCCGCGGGCTCGACGCAGGGCGCCGGATCGCGCCCCACTCCAACCTCTGCGCGGTGGTGAGCGACGGGAGACTGGCGGTCTCCACCATCGGTGGCCTGATCGGTGTCCGCCCCAGGCACCTGGTCACCTCGGCACCGCGTGGCGAGTTCCGGTGCGAATGGTGGATCAACGACGAGTCGGAAGCGCCCTCGGCCGCCTACTGCAACGTGCTGTCCTTCTTTCCGGACGGCTCCTGGGTGGCGCTCGGCGCGGCCATCAAGCTGCTTGGCAGGACGGTCGCCGCGTCCGCGCTGGCGGACGAGTTCACCGCGGCACTCGGCGCGGACGGCGCACGGATCGACTGGCGGGAGCCACCGCCATCCTCGAGGCCGACGAGGCTGGACCGGCCGGTGTGCTGACCGTCGTCATGCCCCGACACGTCGGCGAACGTGCCCAGGACAGCGCCCGAGACGTGGACCCGCCCAGGATGGACCCTTCCTTTTGCACGGATCGCGGCCCGCGTACGAGCATCGGGGATATGCGAGAGCAGGAAACGACATGACCAAGAGCGGATTCGAGCAGATCTTCCCCCTCGGGGAGCCGAATGATGCCTACGCCGAGCACTTCATCGGCCAGAGCTACCTGGCCCCGCTGACCGGTGGGAACGTCCCGGTGAGCAACGTGTCCTTCGAGCCAGGCTGCCGTAACGACTGGCACATCCACCACGGTTCGAACGGCGGTGGCGATCAGGTACTGTTGTGCACGGCCGGCAGTGGCTGGTATCAAGCCGAGGGCGAGGAGCCGGTGAGCATGGAGCCCGGCACCGTGATCCGTGTCCCGGCCGGGACGAAGCACTGGCACGGCGCGAAGGTCGACTCGTGGTTCTCCCACCTCGCCTTCATCACCCCCGGTGGGGATGTCAGCAACGAGTGGCTGGAGCCGGTCACCGACGAGGTGTACAGCACCCTGCCAGCGACGGGAGACGACGCATGGCGATCCTGAACGAGACCGACACGCTTTCGAACGGCATCGGGATCCCGAGGCTGGGCGTGGGCACTGGTTCATCGACGACGACTTCGTCATCTCCGACGAGGAGATGACGAAGCGGCAGGATCTGATCGCACGGGACTACGGGGCGCAGCTTCCTCCCGGTCGACCCGGCACGTGAACGGGGACACCGACGGGACGAGAAGGTGACGGCAGGTCGCGACATCCACGTGGATCTCGCACCGACGTTCGCTGCATCGGATCGCGACTCGCTCTGGATGGTCGCGGCGTCCACCATCGCGCCCGCCGAGTATGGGCCGGGATCGACAAGGCGCCCATGGAGGATGACCGTCTCGCTCCCGTGATCCACCCAGCGCCCCGGAACCGGGGCCTTCCCCCATCGGCGACACTGGCAGGATCACCGAGCGGATCGGACGACGGATCCACGAGGGCTGCCATATCGACGATCCCGTGTCGGTCGCGCGATCCGTCCGGGAGGGAGGGTGATGATGACGCTTCGTCTGGCTGCGGTCCTCACGTCCGTGCTGCTGGGTTGGGGGAGCGCGATGCCATCGTCCAGTGGATCCACGGGTCGCATGTCTGGTCAGCCTCCCACGGCGTCCGTCAGCGAGAACCCTCGCTCGACAAGCCCGGAGCCCGGCCCGGCCCGGACGTCCGCGGCGGCCGAGCCGACGACCCGACCCCTGACCTGGTTCGCGCCACTGCCCGCCCACACGCCGCACATGGGGTACGGCGGCTCGGTGGACTACGACGACCTCTGGGCGCCGGACGCCCCGTGGACCACCGCCCAGGAGCATGTGCAGGTGTTCCGGATCTATTCCAGCTGGGTGATGAACTACGCCACCGCCGACCAGCTGCGCCGTCTGGTGGGGGGCGTCCGGGAGCGAGGGCTCGCACTCGCGCTGGAGATCGGGATCCTGTCGGACAGCGTGGGTTGTGGCACCGGGATCGAGGGCTTCGACTTCGGCCTGGAGCCATTCTGGAGGATCGAGGCCGCCGGTGGCCACGTCGACATCGTCGTCTTCGACGAGTCATGGGCGTTCGCCAGCGAGCGGTTCGACACACCGAACGCCTGTCGTTGGCCCACCGACGAGATCGCCCGGCGCACCGTCCCCTTCATCCGACAGCTGCGGGAGTATGCACCGGACATCGTCATCGGCGACACCGAGCCGCTCTGGACCGACGTCAGTCCGGAGGCGCTGCTCGAGTGGGCGGATGCATACGCGGCGGCGACGGGAGAGCCACTGGACTTCCTGCACGTCGACATCGACTGGGAGGGCCGACCCGATTGGCCGACGCTCGTCCGGCAGATCGAGGAGGGTACCCGCGAGCGAGGCATCGAGTTCGGGCTGATCTACAACGGCGGTCATGCCACGTCCGATGCCGAATGGGTGGATCGTGCCCTCCAGCGCGCGTTCACGTACGAGGAGCTCCACGGCGGTCGGCCGGACCACGTCGTCCTGCAGTCCTGGATGGACCATCCTGACCGGACGCTGCCGGAGTCCGATCCGACCACCTTCACCGGGTTCATCGACCGCTATTTCGCCCCGCGGACGCGGATCGGGGCGACCATCACCAGGGATCCGGCCGGCCACCTCGCGTTGACGGCGAGCCTCGCGACGGCCGATGGGACGCCCATCGAGGACGCGCCGTTGACCGCGCGCATGCTGCCGGTGGGAGCCGCCCGCCAGGTGCTCCGGATGAGCGGGCAGGTCCCGGAGGACGCACGCGCCGCCATCGTGGGCATCCGGGTCAACACCGAGGGCGCCGAGCCCGGCAGGACGGACCTGCGCATCTATCGGGTCCGGTTCACGGTCGCTGGCTCGACCACCGACCTGGTCCGCAACGGCCGCTTCACCAGGCGCGGACCCGACTGGCACATCAGCGGCTCGGGCCGGGCCTCGATCGTGTCGAGCGATATCGGCGATGGCAGGATGCTGCGGTTGCGCGCAGCGCGGGACGAGGACCTGTTCGTCGACCATCCGGCGTTCGCGGTCACGCCGGGCAGCGCCTACACGCTGGAGGTCCGGACCGGGATCGGAACGCGATCCGTCGGGACGGCCTATGCCGCCGTGATGTGGCTCCGCGGGACGGAGGTCGGGCGGGATCGGCTCCCCCTGGCACCCCAGCCGGTCGAGCTGCCCAGCAGGCTGACGGATGCCCTCGGCACCGCGACCTTCGAGCCAGCGCTGGTACCCGACGCGACACGCTACCTGCTGACCGTCGGCTATGTCGGATCCGCCGACCACTGGCCGGCATATGTGGAGCGGCCGCTCGAGATGGGGGGACGGCGCGGCGCGGTCGATCGCGGCGTATCACGCGTGACCGATGCAGGGCACTCCCTGGGCGCGCCAGCGACCGATCGCGGACCTCGCGAGGCCTACTCGCGTCCGGTCAGCTGGTAATCGGTCTGGTAGATGAACCCGCCCCGTCGCTGCTCGGTCGTCACCCGCAGGAGCCAGCCGGTGGCGCGCTCGTAGATCAGCTGGCGTGTCTCGATGGGCGTGGTCATCGAGATCGTGACGGTGCTCGCGTCGGTGGCCGTCACGGCCATGCGCACCCTCGTGATGGGGTCGTCATCGACCACGGTGCCGGTCGTGAGGGTGGCGAGGAGGCTCGGCGAGGCGAACAGTCCGCCGGGACCCGCGGCCGCCACGATGTCCGTGCCCGTGAACGTGGTGGGCACGGACGTCACGCCATCGGACTGCTGGATCGTCGTCGCCAGCTCCATGTACAGCGGGGCCCGTGCGGTCACCCGTGCGTCGAGGCTGCATGGCAGGACGACGGCGCCTTCCATGAGGCCGGGCGCAGCGGTGGTCGAGGAGCAGGTGTAGACGAGATGGTCGACCGCGAGGGCCGCCTGCGGCAGTGGCTCCGCGACACCGAGCCATCCCACCGCGCGGGCCCCGAGCAGCTGCGCGTAGGTGATGAGGGTGCTCCCGGTGCCGCCGACGACCTTGTCGTTCTCGATCGTCGGCACCGATGACCCCTGGGTCCGTGAGCTGGCCACCATGAGGTAGCCGGTGCCCGCCTCGTACGCCGAATGGCTGTATCCGGCGGATGTCCCCGATGAGACGCTCACCGCATCGAACGAGCGCGTGCCCAGCGTGTACGGCCCCCGCAGCACCTGCAGCGCTCCCGGCAGCGTCTGCATCGCGGCGAGCTGTGCCGGCGGGATCCAGAAGTCGGAGCAGGCGCCGCCGCGTCCCACGGCGCCCACGGGAGGGCCGCTGACGAGCGAGCCGCTCTCGATCTCCGGGAAGTACTGGGTCACCATCGCGACGCACGTATCGGTGTCGAGATACAGGATATCGAGCTGGGTCAGGCCTTCCCCCGCCGCTCCGGGGACCGCATCCTGGCCGATCGTCCTGCCGGTGGCCGGATCGGTCCAGCACTCCTCGACCGCGGGGTCGCAGTCCGGCTTCCACACGGCCTGGTGCGACGCTCCAGGCACGCTGGCGCTCGCCGAGTAGAACGTGACCCGCACCCCGGTGCCCGCTGGTGGCAGCGACGACGGATCCGCCGCCGTCACCGGCACGGCGTGGACCACGGCCGATAGAGCGATGACGGCTGCGCGGATGATCATCGTGAACGAGGGCATGGCTGGGGCTCCTCCTCGGGCGACGCCGCTCGCCGGCGTCGGGAACATGGCCGAGGATAGCCGTGGTGACGGACCTGGGAAAGCGGATGTGCCATATCGAAGCGCCTGATCCAGGTCCCGTCGCGACGGCCGCGGGGTCTCCCGTCGAGTCGTCGGCGACCGCGGTGACCCTCGGGTAGGCTACGGCCATGCCCAGCTCGACCCGACTGCTCGAGCCGCTGCGTGCGTTCCTGCGGCAGGAGGCCGCCGGCGGGCTGCTCCTGATGCTCGCCGCGGTGGTGGCGCTGGTCATCGCGAACTCACCGCTCGGCGATGACTGGGACGCGCTGTGGCACACCTACCTCGGCGTGACCGTCGATGGCCGGACCTGGGGCATGTCCCTCGGCCACTGGGTGAACGACGGCCTGATGGCCATCTTCTTCCTCGTCGTGGGCCTCGAGATCAAGCGCGAGCTCGTCCTCGGCGAGCTGCGCGAGCCACGCACCGCGATGCTGCCCATCGCGGCGGCGGTGGGTGGGGCGGTCGTGCCCGCGATCATCTTCCTCGCGCTCAACGCGGGCGGACCCGGCCAGAGCGGCTGGGGCGTGCCGATGGCCACGGACATCGCGTTCGCGCTCGGCGTCCTGGCGCTCGTCGGCTCCCGGGTGCCGACATCGATCAAGGTCTTCCTGACCACGCTCGCGATCGTCGACGACCTGCTCGCGGTGCTCGTCATCGCGCTGTTCTACACGCGCTCCATCGAGCTGCTCGGCGTGGCCGAGGCGGTCGTCTGCGTCGTCCTCCTGGTCATCGCCAACCGGCGCGGCGTCCGGTCGCTCCTGGTGTACGGCGCGCTGGGAGTCGCGCTCTGGGTCGGCGTCCTGGCGTCCGGGGTCCACGCGACGATCGCGGGGGTGCTGCTCGCGGCGACCATCCCGACGATGGTCGGTCAGCGTCCGGCCGACGGGCGTCCGACCCGCTTACCGCTCATCAGCCTCGAGCACCTGCTGCATCCCTGGTCGGCGTTCGTCATCGTGCCCGTATTCGCGCTCGCCAACGCCGGGGTGCGGCTCAGTGGTGACCTCGGGGTGCTCGTGGAGCCGGTGACGCTCGGCGTGGTCCTCGGGCTGCTCATCGGCAAGCCCGTGGGCATCCTGGGCACGACGTGGCTGCTGAGCCGCGTGACCGGACGCGGGCTGCCCGACGGCACCACCTGGGCCCACATGGGCGCGCTCGGGATCCTCGCGGGCATCGGCTTCACGATGTCCCTGTTCATCGCGGAGCTGGCGGCACTCGACGAGGCGGGCCACCACGGCGCCAAGCTGGGCATCCTCGCAGCGTCGGTCCTGGCGGGCACCCTTGGCTGGATCGCGATGCGGCTGGTCACGCGTCGTCCCTGAGGTCCGGTCGCCGACCGGTGCGCGCCACGGCTCGGTGGCGGGGGACCCCGCGTATCCGAGTCGCACCCAGGCCCGGTCGCCGAGCCGCGCGCCGCGGACCGACGGCGGACGTGCCCATCACCAGGATCGCGACGGCCCACCCGGAAGGCATGGGGGCATCCCGGCCATCGACGCGTGCACGCGCGGCCATGCGATGGCTGGCCCGAGCGCACTGCGGCATCCCATCGGCGGGAGTGGTCGTCCCCGGAGGGACGACCGCCGGCTCACTTGGCGATGAGCCGATCGATCACCACGTCCCCACTGCGCGTCAGGCATTCGAGGGTCAGCTCGTCCCCGGGATCCAGGCCCGGCACCTCCTCCATGAAGCCGCCGTTGGAGGAGCTGGACGCGGCGATCGCGTCGATGCCCGGGCCGGAGATGCGGTACGCGCGTCCGGGCAGGCACTCCCCCTTGACGCGGTCCTGTGCCGCGTTCGCCGCGGTCAGTCCGTCCGGCACGGCCATGCCCACATCCATGAAGCCGCCAGGGTTGGCGCTGGACGCCGCGACCCGCTGGCCCGGTCGGAGCGTGATCGTCGCCCCGTCCAGCTTCCAGGAGCGCGTCACGCCGCCGGTGGAGCCGGGGAGCGTCACACGTCCGCGGAGGGTCCGGTTCGCGGTGCGCAGCTCCAGGCGCGCGCTGCTCCCAGGCAGGAGGACGCCCGTGACCTGCGTGGCGCGAAGCCGGACGGTGAGCACGGGGACGGCGCGCACCACCACGATCCGGTCGCCTGTGGCGGTCTCCCGGGAGAGCTCCACGACATCATGACCCCGCAGGTCCAGGCTGGACGTGGTGTCCACCATGGCTCGTCCCTGGCCATCGAGGGTCCGGGTCCGCGTCAGGCGTCGCGTGCAGTCCGCGGGATCGAGGCCCGTCCCCATGGCGGTGCCGAGCGGGCACCTGGACACCACGACCTTGACGTCCGCGCCCTTGGGACCGCGGACCCGCACCCGGTCGGGCACACGCGCGATGTCCGCGATGCGCAGGTTCGGGACGCCGAGGCTGCGCTTCGCGCTGTCCACAGCGACGTGGATGCGATCGCCCGCCACCATAGGCACGGGAAAGCAGCCCTTGATGGCGCCCGCGGGTGCGGCGGCCCGGACGTGCTCGCCCTTGAGCGAGCCCGTGGCGCTCCGCAGCGCGATCATGATGTCCGCACCCGCGACCGTGTTCTTCGCCACCCAGCACCGCTCACCGATCGCGATGCGCGTGAGGATCAGGTCGCCTGCCGCGGCGGCGACCGGGGTCGTGACCACAGCGGGCCCCAGGACGGCGGCAGCGAGGATCGCGGACAGGCCGAGCCGGCGTCCGCTGGAGGAGACGGGCATGACGATAGGCTCCTGCACTGGGCTGCTGGATCGCGGGACGGTAGCAGGGCGCGACTGCGACCGCAACCGGTGATGCCGCGCGCCGGCCACGTCGGCCCTGTTGGGCGGCCCCTGCGGCATGCCACCACGAGCGGGATCAGCGGGCTGGACGCCCGCCCTCCGTCATCCGGGTCTGCCGCGCCTGCGATGGTGTGCTGACCCGAGCGAGCTGCTCATCCTGACCCAGGAGCAGGAGCTCATCGGACGACGTGATGCGCTCCTCGCGATGTGGGTTCACGACCACGGTCGTGCCTCGAAGGATGGCGATCAGGTTGAGCCGGTGCGTCACCCCGAGGTCCAGCTCCCCCACGGTGCGTCCGACGGCAGCCGACCAGGGTCGCACCCGGGCCACGCCGTAGCGGGGAGCCAGGTCGAGATAGTGCAGGACGTGGGGTGCCTGGAGGGTGTGCGCGACGCGGAGACCCGTCTCGCGCTCCGGATACACCACGCGCGCGGCGCCGACCCGCTCGAGGATCCGGCCCTGGAGCTCCGTGGCCGCCTTCGCCACGATCGTCTCCACGCCCACCTCCCGCAGCGCCATGGTCGCGACGATGGAGGCCTCCGCGTGCGACGAGATCGCGACGATCGCGTACGGGAAGTCACCGGCACCGACCGCTGCGAGCGCCTCCGGGTCGGTCGCGTCGAGCTGCACCGCGTGGGTCACCCGGGGTGCGATCTCGCTGACGAGCGTCTCGTCCCGGTCGACGGCGAGGACCTCGTGGCCAAGTGCCTCCAGCTCTATCGCGGCCGACGTCCCGAAGCGACCCAATCCGACCACCATCACCTGTGATCCCATGCTTCCTCCCTATCCGATCCGGATCGATTCCGCCGCGGGGCGGTATGGCAGTGGTCGGGCCCGGGCTGCCAGCGCGAGCACGAGCGTCAGCGGACCCAGGCGGCCCGCGAACATCGCCACGATGACGACGAGCTGTGCCGGCGCCTCGAGGGTCGGGGTGATGCCGGTGCTCGCGCCCACGGTGCCGATCGCCGAGATCGCCTCGAACAGCGCCTCGACGAACGGCGCCGACGTCGTGAGCGAGACCAGGAAGCCCGCGCCGAAGGCGAAGGCGACACCGAGGAGCGCGATGGCGATGGCTCGGTAGACGAGCTCGCTCGAGATGCGTCGACCGAAGGCCACGGGCATCGTCCGCCCCCTGATCGTGGAGAGGATGACCAGCAGCAGCAGCCCGAACGTATTGACCTTGATCCCGCCGGCGGTCGATCCGGACGCCCCGCCGATGAACATCAGGGCCATGACCACGAACAGCGTGGGGTCGAGGAGCGATCCGGTCGGAAGCACGCTGAACCCGGCGGTCCGCAACGTGACCGACTCGAACGCGGCGTTCAGGGGCCGGACCAGCGGGTCGTAGCGACCCAGGGTATCGGGGTTCGACCACTCGAGAGCGCCGATGACCAGTGTCCCGCCGAGGAGCAGCGCGAGCGTCGTGCCAAGGACGATCTTGGTCTCCAGCGCCCATCGCGACCAGCGACGATGCGTGCCGGCATCCGCGACGATGGCGAACCCCAGGCCACCCACCACGATCAGGACGCCGATGGTCCCGAGCACCAGCCAGTCGTCATGGAACGGCGCCAGGCTCTGGAAGCCGCCGACCAGGTCGAAGCCCGCGTTGTTGAACGCGGAGACCGCGTGGAACAGGCCCCACCAGCCCGCCGAGACCGGGTCGTCCACGGCACCCCGCCACGCGAACGCGACCGTGAGCACGACCGCGCCGCCCAGCTCCACGGCGGCCACGAACCATGCCATCCGGCGGATGACCGCCACGACCCCGCCGAGCTGCGCGGAGCCGGTCGTCTCCTGGGCGAGGACACGACCACGGAGCCCGGGCTGCCGGCCCGAGATGAGCAGCAGCAGCAGCGTCGAGCCGGCCATGATGCCGAAGCCACCCAGCTGGATGAGTGCCAGGATCACCAGCTGACCGAAGCCGCTCCACTGGCTCGCGGTGTCCAGGACCACGAGCCCGGTCACGCATGCGGCGGACGTGGCCGTGAAGAGCGCGGAGAGCGGTGGGGTCCAGGTCCCGTCCACGCTGGAGATCGGCAGGATGAGCAGGATCGTCCCGGTGGCGATCAGGACCAGGAACGAGAGCGTGAGCACGAGCGCCGGCGGGGGTGCGGCACGACGTCGCCGGACCGGCGGCAGCCACACCGTCTCGGCGCGGGGCCGCGCGACCCGCACCCGGTGGTCGCCCGGGCGTTGACCCTGGACTCGCATCGTCAGGCTCGGTCGTGACTCGTCGAGGACCGGTCGGGAACGACCGTGACCATCGCAGCGAAGGCTACACGCCACACCACGCGGGAACGAGGGTCAGGAGGATGGATCGACCTTAGATCCGTCTATGGTCCCGCGGTCTGGTCCGGCGGTCGGCGTGGGCTCCCGGATCCGATAGCCCACGCCGGGCTCGGTCACGATGAGCTCGCGCAGGCTGCCATCGGGATCCGCCGCGGCGAGCTTGCGCCGGAGCTGGCTGACGTGGACGTAGACGTAGCTGTCCTCGTCCTGGTAGGCGGTGCCCCAGACCGCGCGCAGCAGCCGGGCCTTGGTCACGAGCCGTCCCGCGTGCGAGAGCAGGACATGGAGGATCTCGAACTCGCGCGGGGTGAGGTCGACGCGCCGCTCGCCGACGAGGACCTCGTAGCGTGCCACGTCGAGCACCAGGGAGCCCGCGACGATCCGTCCGGTCCGGTCCGCTGCAGGCCCCGCCGCCCGGCGCAGGACGGCGCGCAATCGGGCATCGAGCTCATCGACCCCGAAGGGCTTGGTGACGTAGTCGTCCGCGCCGCTGTCGAGGGCATCGACCTTCTCGCGCTCCTCGTAGCGGCCCGACAGGATGACGATCGGGGTCGTCGCCTCACGCCGGATGTGTCGGACGACCTGGAGCCCGTCGACATCCGGCAGGCCGAGATCGAGGAGCACCACCGCCGGGCGTCGCGCCGCCCATCGCTCGAGCGCGGTCCGACCATCCGGCGCCTCCACGAGGTGATAGCCGCGTGCGCGCAGGTCACGGACGATCGCCCGTCGCGTCTCGTCGTCGTCCTCGATGAGGAGCACCTCGGGTCCTTCGGGGTGGATGTCGCCATGCCTCATGACGCCGACCCGACCGCCTCGGACGATGTCGCGGCTGCTGGCAGGTCGAGCTCGATCGCGAGCCCTCCCTGGGCCCCAGGACGAGCCCGGACCTGGCCCTTCATCGCCTCCACCAGGCCCCGTGCGACCGCGAGGCCGATGCCCGTCCCTGCGCGAGCGTTGGTGGTCCGTCCGGGCACCCGGTAGAAGCGGTCGAACAGTCGGTCCAGGGTGTGGGCAGGGACACCGGGCCCGTCGTCCTGGATGACGAGACGCACGGTCGCACCATCCACGACCTCCGCCCGGATCGTCACGGTCGTCCCCGGTGGCGTGTACTTGATGACGTTCTCGAGCACGTTGGTGACGGCGCCGTCGAGGAGCATCGGGTCCACGCGCACCGGCTGGACGTCGAGCTGGACCAGCACCGTCCGGTCACCGAGCCGCGCGCCGAGCCGGTCGACCGTCCCGCCGACGATGTCGTCCAGCTCCACGATCTCCGATGCGGCACGGAGGGCTCCCGCCTCGATCCGACCGAGGTCGAGCATGTTGGTGACGACGCGGTTCAGATGGTCGACCTCGCGATCGATCGCATCGGCGCTCTCCCGTCGGTCCTCGGGCGACAGCGACCCGACCCCACGGAGTGTGCCGGCAGCCGCCCGGATCGTCGCGAGGGGTGTCCGCAGGTCATGGCACACGGACTGGAGGAGTGCCGACCGCAGCGCATCGCTCTGGAGCGCGACCTCCCCGGCCTGGGTCCCGATGGCCAGATGGTCGAGCGTGAGTGCCTGTGCGAGGTGGTCCGCAGCGGCGGCCAGGAGCCGGGTCCCGGACGCGTCCGGCTCGCCGGAACGATGGTCCCGGAGCGCCCAGATGGAGCCCAGCTTCTCGCCACCCGACTCGATACGCACCCGGAACACCTCGGTGCCGGCCGGCGGGCGTGGGCCGACCCACGGCTGGTGGACACGGAGCCACCCCGGGCCCACGTCCTCCGACGTGCGCACGAGCTGATGCATCATCCCTGCCACGGGTCGCGGGCCATCGCCCGTGTCCACGGCTGCCCGTTCGCCCGATGTCCCGTCACCCAGGGTGACCCACACCCGGCGCATCCCCGTCTCGGCGACCAGGAATCCGACGACCGCGCGCATCCCCTCCGTGATCGTCGGTTGACCCGACAGGACGTGGCCCAGCTCGAACAGCACGGCGGCCTCGCGCTCGCGGGTCCGCGCGGTCTCGGTCCACCGCCGCTGCAACGCGGCGAGATGCCCGACGACGATCCCCACGAACAGGAGGATGAGCAGGCTGAGCCAGACCTCCGACTCGGTGACCATGAGCGTCCACCGAGGCTCCACCACCAGGTAGTCGAAGAGCAGGACGGACCCGATCGACGCCGCGATGGCACCGACGGTGCCGGCGAGCAGGGCGCTCACCACCACCGCGAGGAGGTAGACCGCGGATGGTCGAGCGACGCCCAGCACATCCTGGAGCAGGACGACGAGCATGGTGGCGACGAGCAGGGCCGGAGCGATGATCGCGATGGATCGCAGCAGCCTGCCCGGGTCGACCCGGGACATCGCGCGATGGTAGGCCAGCGTCATCCAGGGCGTGCGTCAGGACGACGATCGGACGAGCGACCGCAGGATCGGCTCGAGGAGCTCCGATCGCGGACGGGCCCTGCCGGAGCCGCTCCCGAGGAGTCGATCGGCATAGACGGTCGAGACGATGAGCCGCGCAGCGAGGTGGACGGCTGGGACGTGGGTGTCGTCGGTCCCCGCGCGGAGGATCGCGGTGACATCGAGCTCGACTCCCGCTCGATGGTCGCGGAGCAGCCGCCGGAATCCCGCGTGGTGGGGGGCCTCACCCACGGCCACCGCCAGGAAGCGCCCCACGATCGGGTCGGTCAGCCGTGCCTCGAGCGCATCCAGATACGCACCCAGGTCGTCACGGAGGACACCCGTGTCCGGGACCGCGGGTCGCGTGGCGGCGACGCGTTCCAGGACCGCCTCGGCCAGCGCATCCTTGTGGCGCCACCGACGATAGATGGTGTCCTTGCCGGCGTGCGCCTTGGCGGCGATCGCCTCGGTCGTCGTCTCGCGAAGCCCGCGTTCGGCGATGAGCTGGAGTGCTGCGTCGAGGATCGCGTCATCGACCTCGGTGCTCCGCGGGCGGCCGGGGCGGCGCGTGGTCATGGAGCGGTCGTGCTCATCCATCTGGGGTGTGGTCGGGCTCCTGCGACCCGATGCGGGTCGGTGGCGTGCCCGGGATGGGCACCGGTGGCCGTGCCTCGTCGGGCGCTGACTCGAGCGGGCCTGCCGACCAGCGTCGCATCGTGCCCCAAGGTGCGGTGGTCCGAGCGGATGGTCCGTGGCCTCAGATCCGTCTAAGGTCGGGTCCGATGGCGACTTGAGACGGATCTGAGCGCATCCGGCGCCTGCAGGGTCGCCACCCCTTGGCGGGCGCCCGCACACTCGTCCCATGGACCGGGCATGGAGCCACTGCATGGACACGTCCGCCCACGCGGTGCACGGTCGGTGACGCCGGCGATCCGGACGGACGGGCTCACCAAGCGCTACGGGCAGCGCCGTGGTCTTGCGGGGCTCGACCTGGAGGTGCATCCAGGCGAGGTCTTCGGGTTCCTGGGGCCGAACGGGGCCGGCAAGACCACGACCATCCGACTGCTGCTCGACATCATCCGACCGACCAGCGGGACGGTGGAGGTGCTGGGGATGCAGCCTCGTGTCGCCGGTCCCGATCTGCGTCGGCGCATCGGGTATCTGCCGGGCGACTTCGTCGTCGAGGGTGGTCAGTCCTCGCGGGAGCTGCTGACCTTCCTCGGGGGATTGCTCGGGGGCGTGCCGAAGCACCGTCTCGTGACGCTCGCGGATCGACTGGACCTGGACCTCGATGCACGCATCCGCAGCCTGTCCAAGGGGAACCGACAGAAGGTCGGGCTCATCCAGGCCTTCATGCACGAGCCGGAGCTGCTCATCCTCGACGAGCCATCGAGCGGACTCGACCCGATCGTGCAGGAGACCTTCCTGGGGCTCGTCCGTGAGGCCAGCGAGGCGGGACGGACGGTGTTCATGTCCTCGCACGTGCTGTCCGAGGTCCAGCGAAGCGCTCACCGCGTGGGCATCGTCCGGGACGGACGCATGGTCGCCGTGGAGGGTGTCGACACCGTCCGCGCCCGGGCGATCCGCCGCTTCGAGATCCGCTTCGAGGTGGAGGTACCCGCGGACGTGGTCGCGGGCGTGCCGGGCCTCGATCGGGTGGTCGTCGACGGTTCGGTCGTGCGAGGGATCCTGGAGGGTCGCGCGGATCCGCTCCTGAAGGCCATCGCCCGCTATCCGGTGGCGAGCATCCTGTCCGAGGAACCCACGCTCGACGAGGTCTTCCTGGCCTTCTACCGGCGGCCCGAAGGGGATGACGGTGCGGCATAGCGTCCTCGGCAAGACCCTCCGGGAACAACGTCGGGCACTCCTGGCCTGGATGATCGGCCTGAGCGCGGTCGCGGTCCTCTACGCGAGCTTCTATCCGGCCATGTCGTCGCCGGACCTCACCGAGGCGATGGACTCGTTCGCCCCGGAGTTCATGGAGGCGCTCGGGTTCACGGCGCTCGGGACCCCGGCCGGGTATCTCGGCTCGACCACCTTCGGCATCCCCGGACCGGTCCTCACGATCCTGCTGGCCGCGTGGCTCGGCATCCGGGCGATCGCCGGCGAGGAAGAGGGCGGCCGGCTGGACCTGCTGCTTGCCCAGCCGGTGTCACGCTGGCGCGTCGCGCTCGAGCGGTTCGGTGCCCTCGTGGTCGTGATGGCGGTGCTGGCGGTGGTGCTGTTCGTGGCGCTCCTGTCGATCTCCGGTCCAGCGGACCTCGGTGCCATCGGACCCGGCAACCTCGCCGCCGGGACGATCCACCTCGCGGTGCTCGGTGTCTGGTTCGGCGGCCTCGCCCTGGGCGTCGGCGCCGCGACGGGCTCTCGCGCCATCACGACGGGGGTGGTGGCCATCGTCGGCGTCGGGGGCTACTTCGCCAATACGCTCGCCGCCCCGATCGACGCCATCGGCTGGATGCGGGACATCTCCCCGTTCCACTACTACTCGGGCGGCCGGCCGCTGGTGCATGGCCTGCAGGTCGCTGACGTCGCCGTGCTCCTGCTGAGCGCATCGTTGATCGTCGTCCTCGGCACCGTGCGGCTCGACCGCCGCGACGTCGGTACCTGAGCGACCGGCGACATCCAGCGACCGGCGACATCCGGCGACCGGTGCCCCGTCCTGCACGGCACCGGTCGCGCGCCTCGCGGATGCCACTCGACCGGCCCCTGATCCCTGCCCGACCGCGCCCGTCCCCGGAAGCATCCGAGGAGGGCAGCGCGGGCTCACGACGGGGCACTCCGATCATGCCACGAGCGAAACGAGCCGCAAGTCCCCGAGCCCGCCCACCCGACTGCGGTCCGTGGGTCCGCCCGAGTCGATGGCATCACCCGGCCCGGACACCCCTCGCTGGCCACGCCTCAGCGGATGGACGGATCGGATCCGCTTCCATCCACGTCCGCGTGCCGCGCCTGCCGGCTCACCCACGCCCGCCAGCCGCCCCAAGCAGTGATCTCCTGGTGACCCGGGGTCAGCTCACGCGGGAAGAGGACGCCCGGGACGGTCCGGCCGTCGGCCAGCTGCACATCCGCGATATACAGACCCGGCGGCTCGCTCGCCTCGACATGTGCGAGCACCTCCGGCGGCAGGTCATAGAGCTCGCCCATCACCGATGCTCCGCGCGCATCGTCCCGGAACATGCCAGGGTGTCGGTCGCCGATCGAGAACACCCGATAGACCGGTGCGGTGCTCGTCTCGCCCAGGAAGGTCGCACCGGCGAGGTTCCCATGGAGCGCCAGACCGCGCATGAGCGTCCCGTTCACGAACAGCAAGGACACTGGTCACCTCCGATCGCTGGTCCGTGCGAGGGCGGTGGATCCGCGCAGCACGAGTGCGGTGGGCAGGACGCGGGTGGGGGCCTCACTGCCGGGATGCTGGAGCGCCTCCAGCAGCAGGTCGCCGGCGACCTCGCCCCGCTCCGTGAGCGGCTGCTGGACGGTCGTGAGTGGTGGGTCCCAGCGTGCTGCCCTTGGGATGTCGTCGAACCCGACGACGCTCACGTCGCCGGGCACGTCGAGGCCCAGGTGGTCAGCCGCATCGATCACGCCCAGGGCGAGGTGGTCGCTCATGGCCAGGATCCCGGTCGGAGGGTCCGGTCGCGTCAGCAACGCGATACCCGCATCGAAGCCCTCCGCGGCGTCCGATCGGAGCCGCTCCTCCACCGGCACGTCGATCCAGGCGATCCCGGCAGCCTCGGCCGCTGCGCGATAGCCCGCCAGTCGATCGCGTGTGACCGCCCGTGTCGGGCTCGCCTGGCGATCCTCATCCGCCAGCCCGCGATGGCCATCCGATCGACACGGGAAGGAAACGACCCCGAGGCGACGATGGCCCAGGTCCACGAGGTGCCGTGCCGCTTCCCGCGCAGCAGGCAGGTTGTCCACCCCGACGAAGGGACTGCCCGACTGCCGTGGCTGGTCGACGAAGACCGTGGGCAGGTTGCGTCGCCGGATCGCCGACACGTGCTGGTCGTCGTCGGGCATCGAATAGACCACGAACCCGTCGACGATCGCATCTCGAACGGCTGCTGCGTCCCGCCGTGGTGATGCCGGGATGAGCAGGACGGACAGCCCATGCGCCTCGAGTCGCCGTGTCAGACCATGCAGGAACGCGATCGCCGCCGAGTCCGAGAACGCGTAGGACAGCGTCTCGGTGAGCACCACGCCGACGGACGCCGCGACGCCGCGACGAAGGCTCCGTGCCGCGGGATCCGGTCCGGGATAGCCCAGGTCACGGGCAGCTCCCAGGATGCGGTCGCGCAGCGCGGTCGAGAGCTGATCGGGCCGGTTGTAGGCGTTCGAGACCGTGGCCCGCGACACGCCCACGAGCCGTGCGATGTCGTCGAGCGTGACGGTCCGGGTCGGTGGACCCCCGGTCTCCGCGGGGGCTCGGTGTCGGACCCGGTCGCGATGGTTCACTTGAACGCTCCCGCCGTGATGCCGCGGACCATGTGTCGCTGGAAGAGCAGGAAGATGAGGATGGTCGGCAGCAGGCTGATGGTCGCACCCGCCATGAGTCTCGGGAAGTCGACGGCATACCGACCCATGAAGAAGGAGAGCCCAAGGGGCAGCGTGTGTGCCCGGGGATCCTGGGTCAGGACCAGCGGGAGCAGGAACTGGTTCCAGGACCAGATCGTGTCGAAGACGACGATGGCCAGGATCGCCGGTCGGATCAGGGGCAGCACCATGGTCACGAAGAGCCGCAGTCGACCGGCGCCGTCGATGCGTGCCGCCTCCAGGAGCTCGCGAGGGATCTCGACCATGAACGCCCGCAGGAGCACGATCGCGAACGGCAGCGAGATCGCGACCTGCGGCAGGATCAGGGCCCAGAGGGTATTCAGCAGGCCCATGCCTCGCAGCTGGTAGAAGAGCGGGATCACGAGAAGACCGATCGGGACGATGAGGCCCGCCACGAACAGCGCGTATGCCCCCGCCCGTCCGGGCAGCGGCAGCAGGGCGAACGCATACGCGGCCAAGCCGGCCAGGAACAGCACACCGATCACCGTCCCGACCGCGACGAGCGTGCTGTTGAGGAACAGGCGTCCGAAGTCGGCCGTCGTCCATGCAGCGATGAAGTTGTCCCACGAGGGACTCGCCGGCAGGCCGATCGGGTCGAAGGCCACCTCACGACTGGTCCGGAGTGCCGTGACGACGATCCAGGCGAGCGGCACGAGCGTGGCCAGCGAGCACAGAAGGGCAACACCCGTCCAGACGAGTCGACGGCCCTCGGACGGCATCAGCGATCCTCCCGGCGTCGGCGCGCGTCGCGGTCAGCGGGCATCGCTGGGACCACGGCCCCGAAGGAAGACGACCGACAGGAGCAGGACCCCTGCGGTCATGACGACCGCGATGGCGCTCGCGTACCCGACGTTCCGGAACGTGAACGCGTGGTCGAGCATGTGGAGCGGCAGCACGATCGAGGACCGGGCCGGCCCGCCGCCGGTCAGGAGATAGACGAGATCGAACACCTGGAACGACGCGATGGCGGTGATGAGCGCCACGACCCCCAGCGGACCACGGATGAAGGGCAGGACCACGACACGCAGCTGGGCGACCCGCCCTGCGCCGTCGATGCGTGCCATGTCGAAGTACTGCTCATCGATCCCCTCGATCGCCGCGATGAGGATGATCATCACGAACCCGTAGTGCAGCCAGCTCCACGCCACGAAGAGCGCTGGCAGGGTGGTCGCCGGGTCCCCGAGCCAGGGATGGGCGAGCCCACCCAGGCCGACGGATCCCAGCAGGCGATTGATGGCGCCTGACGCGGGGTCGTACATCCAGCCCCACAGGATGGCCACGGCGACCGGGTTCAGCACCTGGGGCAGGAACAGCACCAGCCGGAAGAACGAGCGGCCGTGGATCGGTGCGCGGGTGACGAGCAGCGCGAGCAGGAGCCCGATACCCACCGGGACCACGAGGGCGGCCGTCATCCACAGGACGTTGTGGGTGAGCGCACGGTGGAACACCGTATCCGTGGTCAGCCGGACGAAGTTGTCCAGGCCTGCCGGCTCCGGCGGCAGGACCCCGTTCCACTCCTGGCCGCTGTAGATGACCAGCTGGATCGTGGGCCAGACCACGAAGCCGCTATAGGCGACCAGTGCCGGAACCAGGAACAGGAGCGCGATGCCACGGTCCAGTCGCAGGACCGCGGCATCGCGACGGCCGCTGGGAGGTGTGGTCAACCCTCGGAGCGGTACTTGGGGCACTCGGACTCGTAGATGCCCTGGGTGACCGCCATCGTCTCCTCCGGCGTGGTGTCACCCGCGATCATCCCCTGGAGCGCCGCCCAGTTGCCGCGATTGACCTCGACGCAGTTCACGCCCATGTAGTATCCCGGACCCGTGCGCTGCATGGCGTCGTAGATGTCCGCCTGGAGCGCGTTGGTCGCGGGGGGCACGTCATCGAACCGGTAGGTCACGAACTTGCCGGCGTCCCACAGGCGACGAGCGTTCTCCTCGCTCAGCATGTGGTCCAGGAACGCCAGTGCTGCCTCCTGGTCCTCTGCGTAGCTCGTGACCACGAGGAGGTCGGATGGCGCCTTGCCACCCGCGTGCCACGGCAGGTCCGCATCCATGCGCGGCATCGGGAAGAAGCGCGCCTCGAACTCCGGCTGTGTCGCGAACTCTGGTTGCGCCCACGTGCCACCGATGTTCATGGCGGCCCGGCCCGTGATGAACAGGCTGTTCGCGTCCAGATAGCTGGTGCCCAGCATGCCGTCATTGAAGTAGCCCAGCTCGAACCACTCCAGGAGCTTGGCCGTGGCCTCGATCATCTCGGGCGTGTCGTACCGCGCGTCGGGATCCATGTCGACCTCGAGCGCCGTCAGGTGCTCGAACGGGACGTTCGTGTGGATGAGCTGCTCCCACACATGCGCCAGCGGCCAGGCATCCCCGCCGCCGGTCGCGATCGGGGTGATCCCCGCGGCCTTGATCGTGGCGAGCGCAGCCTCGAACTCCTCGAAGGTGGAGGGGACCTCGATGCCCAGGTCGTCGAAGATCGCGCTGTTGTAGTAGACACCAACGGTCGCCTGCTCCGGTGGCACCCCGAAGATGCGTCCCGGCAGTGCCTGGTTCGCGAACGCGAGCAGGTCGGCAGGGTAACGGTCGAGCCAGCCCGAGACCGCCCCGTGATCGGTGAGGTCCACGAGATGACCTGCCGCCGCGAACAGGTCCGCGGCTTGTGCGCCCCACGAGATCGAGGCCACGTCCGGCCCGGTCCCGCCATCGAGGGTCACGGGCAGGATCCGCTGGAGGTCATCGAACGAGTAGGGCGTGACCGTGATGGACACTCCCGGATGCGCATCCGTGTAGGCGCGGGCGGCGGCCTCGTGGATGGCGAGCCCTTCGGGTCCGCTGGACTGGTACCAGTAGTCCATCTGCACCGGCTCCTGGGCCATCGCCCCGGATGCCGTCCCGGCCAATGCGATGATCCCCACGCTCACTCCCGCGAGCCGTCCCGTTCGTGTCGACATCCCGCACCCCTTCCTGCTCCGCGCCCCTTCGATGGGGCTTGCCGTACCCATCTGGAACGATTTAGACTGAATGCATCCAGATGCTACGCCTGGCGTCAAGCACCGACGGCGATGGAAGGAAGCGGGATGCACGACGGGTACCACCCAGTCGATATCGGTGGGCTCTGCCGGACACCGGTCGAGTCCGTGTGCCGTCGGGTCGCGGCCAGCGTGGTGTCATACCCGGAGGATCGGGCGGAGGGCCCGCCCCTGGGAGAGGCGGTGCTTCGGGGGTTCCCGTTCCGCATCGGTGGCGGGGCGGCTGCTCACCCAGCGCTGCTCGTCCCGGGTCACGACGGGGCTCGGGATCCGGTGTCCATCCCCATCGGCATGCACGCGACGGACGTCCTGGTCGCGCACCTGGCCGTGGGTCCGCTGGCGGGCGAGGAGATCGAGGTCGGCCGACCGCTGGCCGAGTATCGCTTCACGAGCGCGGACGGGGTGATCACGAACGTGCCCGTCCGCGAGCGGTTCGAGGTCGGCACTCTCCCTCTGCCGTGGGGTCACTATCCGTTCCTGTGCGTCCCGGACGGGTATGACGTCCTGGAGTCGCGCCTCGCGGGCCCATGGGAGCGGATCGGGTTCCGGCGCACGGAGGTGAGCAAGCATCCGCCGAGGTGGTGGTGGCTGTGGGCCTGGACCAATCCGCGGCCAGATGTGCCGCTGCGGTCGATGGAGGTGCTGCCTCTCTCGGATCGGCTGGTCGTGGGCGGCGTCACGATCGGGACGCTCGGTGAGCATCCGCTCACGCCACGGCCCGGCCGGCGGATCCGCATCGTCCTCCCGGATCCGGTCCTCGCGACGGACCCGCCGCGGTTGACGGTCGATCGAGGACTCGCCACGTGGCCTCGCCCGGTGCCGGACGAGCCTGACCGCCGGATGGCCGACGGCACCCCGGGTTGGGGTGCCCCACCCGTCCACGAGACGCGCGCATGGACGCTGGCGATCGCCGCCGTCCCATCCGCCCGCGTGGTGCTGGAGCACCCTTCGATGACCCGCTCCGCGGTGACCTGGGGTTCGGTCGGGACAGCTGGTCAGGATCCGGGCGCCCCCTCCATCGAGGTGGTGGACCCTGGCCGCAACTGGGTCCGCGTCACCGTGACGGACGAGTCGACCGGTCGTCCGATGCCCTGCCGCATCGCGTTCCTGTCGCCGGATGGCGACGGATGGGCACCCCATGGCCACCACTCGCAGGTCTTCTCGGGGCTGCCGGACTGGAACGGTGACATCGGCGGCGATGTCCGCATGGGCTCGATCACCTACGCGGCCATCGACGGCCGATGCGAGGGTTGGCTGCCACGCGGGGAGGTCATCGTCGACGCTGCGTGCGGGTTCGAGGTGGAGCCGCTTCGCACCCGGGTCACCATCGAGCCCGGTCAGACCGAGCTCCGACTCACGATGCGGCGATGGTCGGACCTTGCCGCGGATGGCTGGTACAGCGGCGACACCCACGTCCACTTCCTGTCGCCCCAGGGGGCGCTGACCGAGGCTGCCGCAGAGGATCTCGCGGTCGTGAACCTCCTCCAGGCGCAGTGGGGCCACCTGTTCACGAACACCGAGGACTTCACGGGTGGCCCGCTCGTGTCGGCCGATGGTCGACGCATCGTGTGGGTGGGCCAGGAGAACCGCCAGCACATCCTGGGCCATCTCAACCTGCTGGGCATCAGGGAGCCTGTGTCGCCATGGTCCACCGGTGGCCCCGGCGAGGCAGAGGTCGGCGGCGCGGTCGAGACGACGCTCGCCCGATGGGCCGACGCGGCACACGCCCAGGGTGCGAGCGTCATCCTGAGCCACTTTCCGACTCCCAATGGGGAGGCGGCCGCGCTCGTCGCGACCGGTCGAGCCGATGCCGTCGAGATGTTCGACCAGCTCGACTTCGAGCACGCCGAGTACTACCGCTACCTGTCCGCCGGCTACCGACTGCCCTTGGTGGCGGGTACCGACAAGATGTCCTCCGGGATCCCGGTCGGCCTGTATCGGACGTTCGCGCGGCTCGAGGACAGCGAGCCGCTGTCATTCGACGCGTGGATGTCGGCCATCAAGCGCGGCCGGACCTTCATCAGCAGCGGTCCGCTCCTGCGCTTCGCCGTGGATGGTCGGCACATCGGCGACACGCTGGACGTGCCGGTGGGCGCCACCGTGGACGTCGAGGGCGAGGTGGCATCGGTGTTCCCCGTCCATGTCCTCCAGCTCGTCGAGCGCGGCAGGGTGATCGACGAGGTGACCGACCGCGCGGGCGCCCGCTCCCTGCGCCTGCGGGCACGGGTCCGGGTCGAGGGACCCAGCTGGCTGGCCCTGCGCGCCGGCGGGCCAGGCTATCGGCCGATCCGGCATCACGATGAGCGGCGGCGCGGGATCATGGCCCATACGGGCCCGGTCTACCTGGCGCCCGGGGGTCGATACGGGCTGCGGGACCCGCGGACCGACCAGTACCTGCTGACGCTCATCGGGGGCAGCGTGGAGTACCTGCGCTCCGCCGCGGCACATGACGAGCCCGGGCATGTCACGCACGCACACGGGCGGACCGACCACCAGGCGTGGCTGGAGGAGCCCTTCCTGGAGGCCATCGAGGCGATCGAGCGCCGAGGGACGGGCCGATGACCACCATGACACGCTGGTGGCGCGACGCCGTCTTCTACCAGGTCTATCCCCGCAGCTTCGCGGACAGCGACGGCGACGGCGTCGGTGACCTGCCGGGCATCATCGCGCATCTCGCGTCCCTCGCCGAGACCGGGTTCGATGCCATCTGGCTGTCGCCGTTCTACCGCTCGCCCATGGCCGACTTCGGCTATGACATCAGCGACCACTCGGACGTCGACCCGGTCTTTGGCACCGTGGCCGACCTCGACGCGCTCCTGGTCGAGGCCCATCGCCTGGGCCTCCGCGTGATCATCGACCTCGTGCCCAACCACACCTCGGCGGAGCATCCGTGGTTCCGGTCGTCACGGGCGTCCCGCCAGAGCCCACATCGCGACTGGTACGTCTGGCGGGACGGGTCGCCGGACGGCGGGCCGCCCAACGACTGGCAGTCGCAGTTCCCGCGCGTGGGGCCCGGCTGGACGTTCGACCCGCCGACGGGGCAGTGGTATCTGCACTCGTACCTGCCGGACCAGCCGGACCTCGACTGGGACCATCCGGAGGTGGTCGAGGCGATGAGCGAGGTGATGCGCGGCTGGCTCCGCCGGGGTGTGGACGGGTTCCGCATCGACGTCCCCCAGCGCCTGGCGAAGGACCGGCTGTTCCGGGACAACGAGGGGCTGGCGCAGGAGCCCGACCCGCGATTCGTCGGTCGCCGATACGACGAGGACCAGGACCATGTGGTCGATCGTCTGCGAGCGATCCGCGCGGTCACCGATGAGTTCCCGGACCGGGTGCTCGTGGGTGAGGTGTACGTCCTGGACCAGCGGCGGATGGCCCGGTATGTGGCAGGTGGGGACCGGCTCCACCTGGCACACGACTTCACGTTCCTGCGTGTCCCGTGGGATGTGGCTGCCATCCGTGCGGCCATCGAGGGCGCCCTGGAAGCACTCGGTCCGGACGGCTGGCCGACGTGGTGCCTTGGCAACCACGACCACGGACGCATCGCCACGCGATTCGGGACGGACGGCCGCGGAGAGGCCCGGGCGCGCCTCATCCAGATGCTGTTGCTCACGCTGCGTGGGACGCCGTTCATCTACCAGGGGGATGAGCTGGGGCTCCCGGACAGCGTGGTGCCTCCCGATCGCGTGGTGGATATCCACGATCGCGACCGCGTCCGGGGGCCGATGGCGTGGGCACCACCGAGCGTGGCGGGTGCGGGCGCGGGCTTCACCACGGGATATCCATGGCTCCCGCTCACGGACCAGGCCGAGCGTCTCAACGTGGAGACCCAGCTCGCGGACCCAGCATCGATGCTCTCGCTGGTCCGACAGCTGCTGCGTCTGCGGCGCTCCACCCCTGCCCTCCGCCAGGGCGACCTGCGACTGCTGGACGGGCCACCGGGCGTCCTCATCTACCGCCGCGCCCTGGACGGCGATCGGTTGACCGTGGTGCTCAACCTGGGCATCGACGACATCATCGTGTCCACGCCCTGGGTGCCTCCGTGTGGACGGATCCTGCTCGGGACGACGCCCGGCCGCGAGGGAGAGTCGGTCGATGGCGCGCTCCGGCTGTCCGCCTGCGAGGGCGCTGTCGTGCGCACGGACGACGACCGATGAGCAGCGATCTCCGCGACCTCGTCGACGCGACTCCCTGGCTGGACACCCACGAGCATCTGCCCGAGGAAGCGACACGCCTCGCGCCGCCGGTCGAAGGCTCCGGGGTCCACCCATGTGATGACTGGGCGTATCTCCTGTGGCACTACGCCCTGGATGACTTGGTGAGCGCCGGGCTGGGGCCCCGGGACCGAGCGGTGTTCGAGTCACCGGACGCCGGCCCCGAGGAGAAGTGGGACGCCGTGGCGGAGGCGTACGCACGGACCCGCAACTCCACCTACGTGCGGGCGGCCCGGGATTCCATCCGGACGCTGTTCGGCCTGGACCTGGCACGGGACACCGTCGCCGAGATCGACCGTCGGATGGCCGGGCTCCGTCAGCCGGGATTCTACCGGACGGTGCTGGACGTCGCGGGTGTCGCGGCCTGTCAGGTGAACTCGCTGGAGCGGACGTTCCGTGAGACCGCCGATCCGGAGTCCCTGCCCCAGGACATCGGCCTCACGGACTTCGTTCGGCCGACTCCCGGACACCTCGCGGACTGGGAGGCGACGACCGGCCGCGAGGTGGGTCGCCTCGCGGACCTGTGCCAGGTCATGGGCGACTACTTCGACCGGTTCGGCAGGAGCGCCTGCGCGGTCAAGCTGGGCATCGCCTACGCACGTCCCCTGGCGGTGTCACCCGATCCTGCGCCCGTCCCGGACGCGGTGTTCCGGGCCTGGATCCGCGGTGAGCCCATCCGGGACGACGATCGGCGTGCCATGGAGGACGCCATCATCGCGACGGGCCTGGGCCTTGCCGCCGATACCGGCCTCGCGGTCAAGGTCCACACCGGGCTGCATGTCGGCACCGACCGGATGGATCTGCGGGACGTCCGCGACAACGTCGCGGATGTGGTCACCCTCGCCCGCCGGTTCCCGACGCCGTTCGTGCTGATGCACATCGGCTATCCGTACCAGGGCGAGGTCATCGCCGCGGCCAAGCACCAGACGAACATCGTCGCGGACCTGTGCTGGGCGTGGATCATCGATCCGGTGGCGACACGCGACTTCCTCCGGCGGGCACTCACGGCGCTGCCGGCCTCGAAGCTCCTGTGCTTCGGCGGCGACTACATCCCCGTCGAGAACATCGTGGGGCACGCGCAGCTCGCCCGACGGGAGCTGACACGGACGCTCGAGGGGCTCGTGGAGGACGGGTACCTGGAGCCGGCGGAGGCCGCTGACCTGGTCCCGGCGCTGATGCATGGCAATGCCGAGCAGGTGTTCGGTCCCATGTACCCCCTGGCGGCGACGCACACGCCCGAGGGGCTGGTCACGTCCGGGGGAACCCGCTGGTCCACGACACGGATGGGAGGTCGGACATGAGACGCGCGATACGCGGCCGGATCATCACAGCCATGGTCGCTGGCGCGATGCTGCTGCACGGGACCACGGTCGCTGCCGTGGAGCCCGTGAAGGCACGTGTCGACCCGACCACGGACGACATCACGGGCGTGGAGACCCTGCTGCCATGAGACGGGGGTAGCTGCACCGGCGACCTCCCGCGCCCCCAGGGCGGCCGCCGGACCGTCGATGGAGGGCGATCCGAGATGGACACCAAGGGAGGACACGACCATGACCACGGACGCGACACGAGCCATCACCCGACGCGGGCTGCTGGGATCCGGGTTCGCAGCGCTTGCTGCAGCGACCGCAGCGATGCTCGGCCGACCACTCGCCGCCCAGGCGGCCAACGGCCAGACCATGACCGTGGGTGGGGATCATACGGGCGCCACGAGCGCGACCAAGCTCTCCAGCCCCGGCAACGCGAGCCCCACCCTCTACGTCGAGAACCAGGGGACGCGCGTGGCGCTCGCGACGCGTTCGACCGGGGGTGACGGTGTGACCGGCAGGTCAGGAGGCAGCCAGAAGTCGGGCGTGTATGGGCGCACCGACGCAGCCAACGGCTTCGGCGTCTATGGCTACAGCTCGAGCACCGGGACACGCGGCAGCCTCGGTGGCCCGAGTGCGGGTGTCGAGGGCACCACGACCACCGGCGTCGCGGTGCGCGGCACCGCGAGCAACCAGGCAGGGGTGGCGCTCCAGGTGGATGGGCGGATCAAGGTCGCCAAGGCGGCCGGCAAGGCGACCATCCCCGCTGGCAAGAAGTTCGTGACGGTCTCCCCCGGGATCGACCTGATGGGCGACCCGCTGGTCATCCTGACGCCCCGGAAGTCCATCGGACAGCTGTGGGCGCTCTACGACACGAGCGCGAACACGATCACCATCCGGACGAACGTGAACCTCACCTCGTCGGTGACGGTGAACTACCTCATCATCGGTTGAGCATCGGGGCGGCCGAGGTGCCGTCCCAGGAACGCCAGGGACGTCCCGAACGCCGCTCGGACCTCCGGGTCGGCCAGGTCCGCGTCGAAGCCGTGGCCGCGTCCGGCCAGTCGGATGAGGTGACGGTCGACGCCCACGGCGGCCAGCGCCTCCGCCATGGCGACCGACTGCTCGACCGGCACGTCGTCATCATCGTCGCCGTGCAGCAGCAGTGTGGGCGGATGGCCCTGGGTGACCTGGCGCACGGGGCAGAGCGCGCCGAGTGCCGCGGCGTCCCGCTCCGGGTCCAGGCGTGCGACCTCCTGGACCCACGTTCCCTGCTGGCGGCAGTGCACATAGAACCGCATGCGGGCCGTGCGATCGGGCGCGTCGAACGGCGTGTCGGCGATGACGGCCAACGCCTCGGCCCGTCCGATGGGCGGTTCGCGACGATACCGTTCGGATGGGGTCGTGTACCACGACCCCACGATATCCCCGTAGCCGTACCACGCCACGATGGCGCGCGGCCGCGGGACCAGCCGGGGGCCAGCCTGCAGTGCGAGATAGCCACCCGCGGAGTGTCCGACCACGGCGCCGCGCTCTGGATCGAGGCCCAGATCCGCCGCCTCCGTGCCGCACAGCCACCTCCAGGCGTCGGCGATATCCCGTAGGATGTCCGTCAGGCTCGCCTCCGGCGCCAACGGATGGTCGACCGCGGCCACGGCGACGCCGGCGTCCAGATAGCCTCGTCGCTGGAGGTCCGGGAGGTCGTCACTCCGACCGCCGATGAGTCCTCCACCATGGAGCCATAGGATCCAGGGCCACGGGCCGATCCGAGTCGGTCGGTGGAGGTCGACTCGCATCGAGACCCCCGGACGGGGCGCGACGTGACGGGTCATGCGCTCGTCACGGGCGACAGTGGCGCTCGGAGTCGATGCGCATGACCGGGACGCGCGGTACCGCCCGAGGGGCTCGCGCCGCACGAGGCGATGATTCCGACCATGTCCAACCCTCCCACTGCCGAGCCGGCCACTACCCTCAGGCGCACGCGTGCGATCATGACCACCCAGGCGCGACCAGCGAGAGACCCTCGAGCACCCCATCGGCATGGCCCGACGTCACACGGATGATGCGGTTCCCCGCCCGTGAACGGAGTGCCGCGAGCTCCGGATGGGCGTTCCCGACCACGATACCGACGCCTCCGGTCCTGAGCAGGTCGCGATCGTTGCCGGTATCGCCCGCGGTCACCGCGTCGCCTGGTTCGATGCCCCATCGGGCGAGCACGTATCGCGCGGCGGGACCCTTGCCGACGCCCCGCGGCAGGACATCGAGGTCCCGGCACGAGCTGTAGATCAGTCGGCCCCGGATGCCGGCGCGACGGAGCGTCCGGGCCGCGCGGAGCAGGGCGGCCCGGTCCATGCCGGGGGCGTGATAGCTCACCTTCCAGGGTGTCTGGGCCACCTCGGGCTGGAGTGCGAGGGCCGGCAGGTCGAGAAGCGCCGCACGGACCATCGTCACGTCCCAGGTCGCCCGGACGGTCGGCCACTCGGGCCAAGGTTCCCGGTCACTCCCCGCGATGGCGGTGCCGACGTCGGTGATGATCGCGTCCGGCGGCGGAAGCCCGCCGTGATCGACCTCGTACCACACCGACCGTGCCGTCCGACCCGTCGCGTAGACCAGCCTGGGGCGGCCCGGCCAGGAGGCCATCACGGCCGCGAACCGACCCAGGGCGGCAGGGTCCCCCAACAGCGTCCCGTCGAGGTCGGAGATCAGGACGCCGGGCCGTGCCAAGCGAGCCCTCCGACCTGTGGCTGGATGGACGGCGTCGCCATCATGACCGCATCGGGCAGCGTCGATCCCTCGATCGCATGCACCGCGCGGTGGTCGAGCGCCGCCAGGAGCTGCTGGGTGATGCCGTTCCAGGTGAAGCGTGCCCGTGCGACCTCCGAGCCGGTGCGGGACAGCTCCGCGGACAGGCGCGGGTACCGGAGCACGTTGGCGATGGCCATGCCATACGCGACCGGGTCGAACGGGTCGGCGTAGAGGGCGTCCACACCCCAACGGAGCATCTCCCACAGCCCGCCCTCGGTGGTCACGACGGTCGGGGTCCCGCACGCCATGGACTCGACCGCGGTCATGCCGAACGGCTCGTAGCGGCTGCTGAGCGCGAAGACATCCGCCGCCCGGTAGTGGTCGGCGAGCGCCTCGTCGGGGATGTGGTCGTGGAACAGGACGCGGTCGGCGACCTCGAGCTCACCCGCCAGCGCATGCAGCCCGTCAATCTGCCCCTGTTCCCCCTCGGACGGTTCGG
This sequence comes from Chloroflexota bacterium, assembly GCA_019637815.1. GTDB lineage: Bacteria > Chloroflexota > Limnocylindria > Limnocylindrales > CSP1-4 > JAFMJV01. Next base: position 40,266 of record JAHBUZ010000006.1, on the reverse strand, counting down.
TCGAGCCGGCCGCGAGCAGGAGGCGAGCCTCCGGGACCCGCTCGACGACCGTGGGCATCGCCTGGAGCAGGAGGTCGTATCCCTTGTTGCGTGCCATCCGTCCGAGCGCGAGCACGATGGGACCCGTGAGGCCGAGATCCTCCTTGATGAGGGACCTGGTGGCGGGCGCGACCGGGAAGAACCGCGTGTCGTCATACCCTGGTGGCACCATGACCAACCGGTCGGCCGGGACGGCGTAGTCGGCGCCTTCCAGCAGCTGGCGCTGCTGCGGGGTGGTCGCGATGACCAGGTCCGCGTCGTGATACACCGACCGCTCCGTGGTGATGCGATGCGTCAGCCGGTAGCGCCGCTCCAGCTCCTCGGGGTCACCGGACATCGAGTCCCGCTTCCAGGCGCCGAGCGAGTGCGGCGTGTGGACATGCGGGATGCCCAGGTGATGGGCGATGCGCATGCCGGCGAGACCGGCGTCCCAGTAGTGGGAGCTCACGAACCGGTAGCCGAGCCGGCGCGCCGCGATGAACCGCAGGGCGCCATCCACCCACTCGGGGACCACCTCGTCCATGCGCTCCTTGGCGATGAAGCCGTCGCCACCCGCGGGGATGCGCACGATCCGGACATGGTCACCCAGGGAGTCCGTGGCAGGCTGACCCTCGAAGCGGCGCGTCAGGATGTCCACCTTGAAGCCCATGCGGCCGAGGCACTCGGCCAGCTTCAGGACGTAGACCACCTGTCCACCCGTGTCGGGCCTGCCGAGCTCCGGCTCGGCAGCGACGTAGCCGTGGAGGGAGATGAGCAGGATGCGCCGGGATGCGCGCGGCGCATGCAGGCGAGCGCCCGCTCGTGGCTGGGTCGTCATCGGACCCCCTTCTCTGTGGGGTCTGCCGACCCGCACACAGACCCGAGGCGGCCTCACACGGCCATGGGACCGACCCTGGGAAGGCGGGTGGGCGGAGCCGATTCGCTCGTCGGTCGACGTCCCGATCCGTGTAGATGATAGCCTCCCGGCAATCGCTCGTCCACCGCGGTACGCTCGGGCGCCATCCATCCATCCACTGCTCAGAGGACCTCCGTGGCCAGCGCTGCGCTCGTTCGCGCACTCGAGTCGATCATCATCTTCGGCGTGGCCGTGACCGTGGAGGCGCTCGACGACGCCGCACCGGTCGCGGACCTGACCCTGCCGATGTGGCGGGTGATGGTCGTCCTGGGCGAGGGACCCGATGGCGCGACCGTGAGCGAGGTCGCGCGGCGCATCCGCGTGACGGTCCCTGCCACCAGCCGCCAGCTGCGCAGGCTGGCCGCCCGTGGGCTCGTGGATCTCGCCATGGACGAACGGGACCATCGCGCGGTCCGAGCCCATCTGACCGAGCAGGGCCATGCCGTCCGTGAACGCGTGATGGCCCATCGGCGCACACGCATCGCGGAGGCGCTGGGATCCCTGGACTGCTCAGCGACGACGGACGAGGAGCTGACGATCGTGGCGCACCTGCTCGATCGCCGGATCGCGTGACTGCGAGATCCAGGAGCGTGCCCGCCAGCCTGGGGTGACCGACGCGCCGCAGTCGTCCGACACGCTGCAGCCGTCTGATATCCTGCGCCGATCGCTCCACCGCGCTCGGCCCGGTGCGGGGAGCGTTCGGCCGACCACGTGGGCCAGCACCCGAGGTCCCGGATGCCTGTCTGCCACACCCTTCGGCGAGCCGCGCCCGCTGGCCTGCTGGCCACCCTGCTCTCCGCCGGTAGCGCTGCCGCGTTCACGCCCACCGTCACGGTGGAGGAAGGCGATCCGGGCGACCAAATCGAGGTCACGGATCTCGCGGGTCGCGGCCCACGGGTCGCGATCACCTCGTGGCATCGGGCCGGCGGTGCTACCGGCTACGTCCTTTCCATGAGCGATGACGCTGGAGCGACCTGGAGCCAGGCGTCGTCGCTCGACCCGGACTTCCGGGAGCCACAGGTCGCGATCTGCGATGGACGCGCCGCGGTCGCCTACACGGACGAGTACATCTCCGGATACCGCGACGTGCTCGTGGACGCCAGGCCCTTCGCCGGCGGTGAGGACGGCTTCGAGCGGATCACGAGCGCCAGGACGACCCGCGGGCCCGACGTCACGTGCATCGGCGGCGACGAGGTCGTGGTGGCGTTCTTCCAGCAGACGAGCTCCGGCTGGGGGGTCCGCGTCCGGACGACCGGTGATGCCCTGGATGTCTTCGGGTCCGGGCCCGGCGCGCAGGGCTTCTCCATCGGCTCCGGGACGCCCAGCAGGGGTCTCGGGGTGGCCGCGTCCGGCGACCGGCTGTACGTGACCTGGTTCGACGGGAACAAGCTGAGGCTGCGGCGCTTCGCGATCGGGCAGGCACCGGGCAACGTCCTGACCAGGATCACGACCTCGACGATCGCCACGGTTCCCGGCGGTCGGAACCCGCGCATCGGCGCCGCGGGGTCACGGGTGTTCGTCACCTACTCCAAGGGCCCGGACCTGGTGGTCCGTCGCAGCACCAACAAGGGCGTCTCGTTCGGCGGTGCCAAGACGCTCCGGAACCTGCCGAACGCCTCGGAGGTCGGTGCCCTGCCCACGACCGTCGCGGTGAACGGCACGCGGGCCGTGATCGGCGCCGTGGAGGTCGGGGGCATCGAGACGCTCACCGGCAAGGGTCTCTCGTACCGGACCACGAACGGCGGCTCCAGCTGGACGCGCGTGCACAGCCACAGCGGCGGTCGCACGGTGGCCGGGCTCATCAAGGCCGACGATGCCCAGCGGCTCATCGAGGCGTGGGACCAGTCCATCAGCCAGCCGTCCGTGCAGCGCATCCGGTCGCATCGAGCCACCGACTGACCCGGGCATGCATCCCGCGACGCGCATCGCAAGGAGGGTCATCGCGTCCGGTCTCTCGATCGGCGTCGTGGTGACCGCGTGGGGTGGTCCGGTCGTGGCCCAGGACGCCAGCCCGAGCGCAGCGCCGACCTCCGCGATCACCTCCCTGGGTGCCAGGACGATGTATCACGAGGAGGCCTTCGAGGACGGCACGACCTGGAGCACCACCACCGACGAGCGCCACACCATCGAGTACCGGGATGGCTGGCTCCATGCGACCATCAGGCGCCCGGACATCGCGCGCTGGAGCTACGTGCGTTTCCACGACACCTTCCCGGTCATCGGACTGGAGACGGACCTCGGGGTGCCGACCGGGGGTGGCCGCGCGGGCCTCATCTGTGGCGACATCGCCGACCCGCCGGCGCTGTACTTCGGCATGATCTCCGACACCGAGGCGTTCCTCGGAGTGGTCCAGGACAGCCAGCTGACCGACCTCGTCCGTTCGCCGCTGCCGAGCGCCCTCGACGCGGCGCCCCGGGACATCACCCGGCTGCGGCTCGAGTGCGGCATCGCGGACGATGGCACGGCGGAGGTGGCGCTCTGGCACCGCGGCACGCTCGTGGCGCATGCATCACCCGAGGATGCGGACGTGCTGGGGCCGTTCTACACCGTGGGCATCATCGTGGACTCGACCGACGATCCGACCGAGACAGCCTTCGACGTGCTGGACATCCGGACCGGCAGCGAGCTCCAGGTCCGCCGGTCGGCGCTGCCGGCGTCCGCCCGCCTGGTGGACCGGCTGCCGGAGGCCATGCGAGACGCCTGCGCGGCCGCCGAACCCGACCGCGCAGCAGGACAGGTCGACCGTGTCACCTGTGCGCTCACGGGTGACATGCGCGAGGCGGAGCTCGTCCAGTACACGAACCGGACGGCCCTCCAGGCCGCGTTCGATGCCGCGCGCGCGGGGGCCACGACCACGGGAACCAGCTGTACGGACACCGCCTCCCATGTCGGGGTCGACCAGACCGTCCTCGACTACACCGGCTGGCTAGCCTGCTTCCCGGACCCCAATGGGACCGGACTCCGCTTCCTGTGGACCGACCATCCCTGGCTGGTGCTGGGCACCGGCATCTCGCACATCGACGGCTACGCCGACGTGTACCAGTGGTGGGCCGACGTCGAGCTGACGCCCTGACCTCGACCCGTCGGGTCGACGGACCCGACGGCCGATCGACAGCGCATTCGGCTATCCTCGCCGTGACCCCATGGACCGGTCCCGCGAGTCCGGCGAGGAGTGACCACATCCCGTGACAGAGCTGCCACGCGACCAGGCGGAGCCCGTCGGTCGTCGGATCATGACCAGCGACGAGGTACGGCGCGCCCTCGTCCGCATCGGCCATGAGATCGTCGAGAAGCACGGCGGGACGGATGACCTCGCGCTCGTGGGCATCGAGCGACGCGGTGTGCCGCTCGCCCATCGCATCGCGGGCATCATCGAGGCGAACGAGGGTGTCCGACTACCGGTGGGCAGCCTCGACATCACCTTCCACCGTGATGATCGTGCCTCGTCGGAGCGTGCGCCTCGTCTGCGTGGTACGACCCTGCCCTTCGATCCCGCGGCGACCACCATCGTCATCGTGGATGACGTGCTGTACACGGGTCGCACCATCCGTGCGGCCATGGATGCGCTCGTGGACCAGGGGCGGCCGGCCGCGGTCCGACTCGCGGTGCTCGTCGATCGAGGCCACCGGGAGCTGCCCATCCGCGCCGACCACGTGGGCAAGAACGTGCCCACCTCGCGGGACGAGGTGGTCCACGTGATGGTCCAGGAGGTGGACGAGCGGGATGAGGTGGTCATCGAGCGACGCGAGGTCCCGGTCGGCGTCGCGTGAGCGGATCGGGCGTCGCGGGGAGCGGATCGGGCGTCGGCGTCCAGGGCGCCGTGGACGGGCCGTCCTCACGGACCGCGTGGCGTCATCCGCATCTCCTGGACGTGGACACCCTGTCCCGCGACGAGCTCCGGACTGTGCTCGACCTGGCCGACACGATGGCCGACCGCCGAGCCGCGGACCCGCCGCGACCCCTCGCCGGCAGGACGGTCGCGACCCTGTTCGCGGAGCCGTCGACACGTACGCGGGTGAGCTTCGAGCTCGCGGCGCGGGCACTCGGCGGGGACCCGGTGTCGCTGGACGCGGAGAGCAGCTCCCTCGCCAAGGGCGAATCGCTCATCGACACCGTGCGCACCCTCGAGGCGCTGGGTGCCCGGATGCTGGTCGTGCGGCATGCCCGGAGCGGCGCGCCACAGCTCGCCTCGGAGCACTTCAGCGGACCTGTGCTCAACGCGGGGGACGGCTGGCACGCGCATCCGTCACAGGCGTTGCTCGACCTCTACACGCTCCGCCAGGTGCTGGGCGCGGAGCGGCTGGCGGGCGCCAAGGTGTGCATCGTGGGGGACGTGCTCCACTCGCGGGTGGCGCGCTCGGACATCTGGGCGCTCACCTGCTGGGGCGTGGACCTCTGGATCACGGGGCCCGCCGTGTTCCTGCGCGGCTTCGATGCGTGGGCGCGGGCGCTCCCCGGTGATCGGAAGCTGACCGTGACCGGGGACCTGGTGCGGGGCATCGAGGGTGCCGCAGCCGTGATGGCGCTGCGTGTCCAGCGGGAGCGGCTGGAGGGCGCGGGCGCACCATCGGAAGCGGCATACGCGGCACGCTGGGGGCTCACGGAGGAGCGGCTCGCACGACATGCACCGGACGCGATCGTGATGCACCCGGGCCCCGTCAACGAGGGTGTCGAGCTGCCGCCGGACGTGGTGGCCGGACCACGCTCGGTCATCACCCGCCAGGTCGCGAACGGGGTGCCGGTGCGGATGGCGGCGATGGCACTCCTCGCGGAGCGTGTGGCGTGAGCGGCCCACTGGAGCTGGCCGGATCCGAGCCGGACGGCCTCGTGCCGGGTGGCGTCATCGACCACCTGGTCATCACCGACGCGCTGCTCGTCGACCCGCTGTCGGGTCGGTCGGGGGTCGGGTCGATCGTGGTCGAGGACGGTCGGATCGCCGAGGTCACCTGGGCGTCGGGCTCGGGCGGGTCGTCGGGGGCGCGTGGCGCATCCGGGCAGGGCGGCGGCTCCGGGTCGAGTGGCGGCTCCGGGTCGGGTGGCGGCTCCGCGCCGAGTGTCGTCGTCGCACCCGCGTTCGTGGATCTGCGTGCCCACATCCGGGAGCCGGGTGGCGAGGAAGCGGAGTCGTTCGCCACCGGCCTCGTGGCAGCAGCCCATGGTGGCTACGGCTTCGTGGCGACCATGTCGGACACCCGACCACCGGTCGATCGTCCGGAGGTCGTCCAGCGGGTGCTCGCGGCCGGTGCGGCCACGCCATCGCCGGTCCGCACACGGCCATGGGGTGCGCTCACGGTGGGTCGCGAGGGCCGCGTGGTGGCGCCCATGTCCTCGCTCGCCACGGCCGGGGTCGTGGGGTTCGGCGACCTGCCGGACGCGACCGTCGACCCGGGCATGCTCCGCGCGGCACTCACCGAGGCGGGTGGCCTGGGCATGCCCGTGGTGGTGCATCCGGACGAACCGTCACTGACCGCGGGCGCGGAGGCGAACGAGGGGCTCCCGGCGACCATCCTGGGGTTGCGCGGCGCGTCCACGGCGGCGGAGGTGAGCGCGGTCGGTCGAGCCATCGCGGTGCTCCGCCAGGTCTCCGCGGAGGCGCCACCGGACGTGCGACCCCATCTCCACCTGGCGCATCTCACGACGGCCGGGTCGCTGGACGCGGTGCGCGGCGCCCGGTCGGAGGGCCTGCGTGTCACATGTGACGTCTCCGCGGCCCACCTCGCGCTCCACGACGGCTGGGTCGGCGGCGATCGACGCTGGTCCTGGGAGGCGGCCGCAGCGCCATGGGCGGGTGCGCGGGCCGGGGATGCGCCGCCCTATCACCCCTCGACACGGACGGCGCCTCCGCTCCGTGGTCCGGACGATGCCATCGCGCTGCTGGCAGCCCTCGAGGACGGCACGCTCGATGCCATCACGAGCGACCACACGCCGGCGCGTGCCGTGGACGTCGAGCGGCCCTTCGGCGAGGCCGCGGCCGGGATGAGCGGCATCGAGACCGTGCTGGGGCTCGTGCTGGAGGCCGTCGACGCAGGACGTCTCGGGCTCGTGCGCGCGATCCGGGCGCTCTCGCTCGGACCCTGGCGTGCGCTCGACGCCGGTCGGCTCGATCTGCCGGAGCCGGCCATCCGCGTCGGCGCGGAGGCGAACCTCGTGGTGTTCGACCGGTCGGCTCGCTGGACCGTGGAGGCATCCTCGCTCCGGTCGCGGAGCCACAACACGCCACTGCTCGGCCGCTCGCTGCCCGGCGAGGTGCTGCTCACCATCGCGCGCGGCCGTCTCGCCTGGAGCGACCCCACCGGCGACTGACCGACCACAGTGGCATATACTGCCAATCTTGGCAGTGCCTTGGCCCATCCGCGGAGGAACCGACATGCCGACGCGCAACGTGGTGCTCACCCAGCATCAGCAGGACCTGATCGAGACGCTCGTGGGATCGGGTCGCTATCAGAACGCCAGCGAGGTCCTGCGCGAAGGACTCCGGCTGGTCGAGCAGCAGACGCTGCGGAACGAAGCCGAGCTCGAGGCGCTACGTGCCGCGGTCCAGGTCGGCCTGGACGACCTGGATGTCGGCCGATACGTGGAGCTCGAACGCGATGAGCTCGAGGACTACCTCACCATGCTCGGAGAACGCGCTGCTACCCGTGTCGCCTCAGCCTGATGGCGAGATACCGGCTCACGCGTGAAGCCGAAGCCGACATCGAGAGTATCGCCTCGTGGAGCGAGGCTCGGTTCGGGCGCGAGAGTCGGCGCCGATACATCGCCCTCCTCGTCGCAGCGTTCCTCGACGTCACGGAGGACCCGACTCGCATCGGCCATGTGGCGCGACCAGAGCTGGGCGAGGGGATCCGCTCCTGGCACCTGCGCGGGAGTCGTCACCACTCCACGGGTCGCGCAGTGCGCCAACCAAGGCACATCCTGATCTACCGCGTGGACGGCGACGTCATCGAGATCGTGCGCGTCCTGCATGACGCCATGGACCCTCGTCGGCACCTGGATCCCGACGAGGCACGGGAGGAGTAGGCGACGCCCCGGTCAGGTCTCCGTCCCTGGCGAGACGCGGTCGAGCCATGCACCGAGCGTGGCGCGGGCTCGCTCCGCGAGGGCCGGACCGACCGCTGCCGCATCGGCGCGGATGCGGGCCCGGTCGATGCCCGCGGTCGCGAGCTCATGGGCATGGCCGATGAGCCATCGCTCGATCCGGGTGTGGTCCGCCTCGATATGGAACTGGAGCCCGAGGACGGCGTCGCCGATATCGAACGCCTGGTTCGGGAAGCCCGGCGTCTCGGCCAGCCGCCGCGCACCGGCGGGGATGGCGAACGCGTCGCCATGCCAGTGCAGCACCGGGATGCCATCGAGCGGTGCCAGCGCCGACACGCGCCCGTCATCGGTGAGCGTCAGCGGCGCGTAGCCGATCTCCTGCCGCCCGGTCGCGGCCACCTCCGCACCCAGGGCCCGGGCGATGAGCTGCGCGCCGAGACAGATGCCCAGCGTCGGTCGACCGGCTCGCAGACGAGCCGCGATCGCCTCGATCTCGGCGACGAGGAATGGATATGCGACGGTCTCGTAGACGCCGATCGGCCCACCGAGGACGACGAGCACATCCGGCTCGACGACCACGTCCGATGTCATCGGCTCCACGCCGGCCTCGAGGTATGAGACCTCGTAGCCACGCGCGGCGAGCAGCGGCTCGAGTAGCCCCAGGTCCTCGAACGCGACGTGCCGGATCGCGAGCGCGGTCCGGTGCATCACGCCCTCCCCCGCGCCGCGTCGCGTGGTCAGGCGCCGCGGTTCGCGCGCCAGACGGACTGGTTGACCAGGCCCTCCAGCCGCTCCTGGCTGCCGCTCACCGGCCGTGGGTCGACCTCCCCGGACGCCACGCGTGCCGCGAGATCGGGCAGACTCGCCGAGCCACCCAGGATCGCCTGACCCAGCTCACCATCCCAGCCCGCATAGCGCGCGTCCTTGAGCACCGCGAGCTCGCCGCGCTCCACCAGGTCGGCCGCCGCGAGCAGCGCCTGGGCGAGCGTGTCGAGCCCGCTGATGTGAGCGTGGAACAGGTCGGTCCGGTCGCTGCTCTGGCGTCGCAGCTTGGCGTCGAAGTTGAAGCCGCCGGTCCCCAGGCCACCCGCCCGGATGATCTCGTAGATGGGCATCACGAGGTCATCCACGGAGATCGGGAACTGGTCCGTGTCCCAGCCGTTCTGGGGGTCGCCCCGGTTGGCATCGATGCTGCCGAGCATGCCGTGGGCCGCCGCGTACGCGACCTCGTGGTGGAACGAGTGCCCCGCCAGCGTCGCGTGGTTCGCCTCGATGTTGACCTTGTACTCACCGTCCAGGCCGTGGCGCACGAGGAAGCCGTGGACCACGGTGGAGTCATAGTCGTACTGGTGCTTGGTGGGCTCCATCGGCTTGGGCTCGATGAGCAGCTGCCCCGTGAAGCCGATGCGCGCCTTGTGCTCCGCGACGAGATGCAGGAAGCGTGCCAGCTGCTCACCCTCGCGCCGCAGGTCCGTGTTAAGGAGCGTGTCATACCCCTCGCGGCCGCCCCACAGGACGTAGTTCTCGCCACCGAGGCGCTTGGTGACCTCCAGCATGTGGGTGACCTGCGCGGCCGCGTACGCGAACACCGCGGGATCGGGGTTCGTGGCGGCACCGGCCTGGTATCGCGGATGCGTGAACAGGTTCGCGGTGCCCCACAGGAGCTGGACGCCGGTGCGCTCCTGGTAGCCGAGCGCCTCGTCGACGATGGCGTCGAGGTTGGCCGCGAAGGTCGCGAAGCTGTCCCCCTCCGGCGCCACGTCCCGGTCGTGGAAGCAGTAGTAGGGCGTGCCGAGCTTGCTGAAGAACTCGAACGCGACGGCGAGCCGGGTCCGCGCACCGCGCATCTCGTCCGGGTCGGCGAGCCACGGCCGGTCGAGCGTGCCGATGCCGAACATGTCCCGCCCGTCCCACGAGAACGAGTGCCAGACGCACACGCCGGGCCGCAGCCAGTCGACCATCCGCCGGCCGAGGACCACCCGGTCGGGCTGGTAGACCTTGAACGTCAGGGGGTCGGTCGAGTCCAGGCCACCGAACCCGATGGGGCCCTGGACCTCGGTGAAGAACGGCTCGCTCATGGTGCTCCTCTCTCATCCGCCCACCACGCGGCTCCCCTCCGCATGGTCCGCCATCGATCATCCGCCGAGACGACTGTAAGCGCTTTCGTGCGAGCGTGACGGCCCGCGTCCATCGACCGCCAGGCGATCACCCCCATCATCGACCCTCGAGCCGGTGCCGGCCACCCGCGCCGACACGGCACCGCCCCGCCATCCCGGTACCATCGACATCGATGGAGACGCCCACCTCACCGAGCCCCGGCTTCGAGCCGACCCCCTACTGGCACACGACCGTCGCACCCATCACGGAGCCGGCCGACCATCCGCTGCCCGAGCGCGCGGACGTGGTCATCGTGGGTGGCGGGTACACCGGCTGCACGGCGGCGCTCCAGCTCGCCCGCAGCGGCGCCCGGGTCGTGCTCCTGGAGGCGAACACGCTCGGCTGGGGCGCCAGCTCGCGCAACGGGGGCATCGTCCATCCCGGGCTCCAGTGGGGACGTGCGGCACTCCAGCGGCGGTTCGGGGAGCGGCTCGGCGGAGAGCTGTTCCGGGACGGCGTCCAGGCCTTCTTCACGGCCGAGCGGTTCATCACCGAGGAGGGCTTCGCGGCCGACTATCGGCGCTGCGGCATGGGCGTCGCGGCATGGTCCGCGAGCCACCTCGGCGGTCTCGAGGAGGAGCTCGCGGAGCTGACCTCGGTCGGGCTCACGGGTCGGATGGTGCGCGGCGGCGATGTGCGCCAGGAGCTCGGCTCGAGCTTCTATCCGGGTGCCATGATCGTCGAGGAGTCGGGCATGGTGAACCCCGCGAAGTACATGGCCGGCCTCGGCGGGGCGGTCCTCGCGGCAGGGGTGGATGTGCACGTCCGGACCCGCGCCCTGGGCATCGACGTGGCCGGTCCGGAGCGGATCGTGCGGACGGCACGCGGCATCGTGCGGGCGGGCGCCGTGCTCATCGCGACCAACGGCTACACCGACGGTACGGTGCCCTGGATCCAGCGGCGGCTGCTGCCCATCGGCAGCTACATCATCGCGACGGAGCCCATGAGCGAGAGCGTGGCGGCGAGCATCAGCCCGCGCGGCCGGGTGTCCTTCGACACCAAGTCGTTCCTGTTCTATTGGCACGTGAACGCCGAGCGACGACTCATCTTCGGTGGGCGCGCCTCGTTCCGACCGACGTCGGTGGCGGAGACGGCACGCATCCTGCGGACCGCGATGCTCCAGGTGTATCCCCAGGCGGGTGGCCTGGCCATCACCCACGCGTGGGGCGGTAACGTCGGCTTCACGTTCGACCGACTGCCCCACCTGGGCGAGCACGACGGGATCCACTACGCGATGGGCTACTGCGGGACGGGTGTCACCCTGGGCACGATGTTCGGATTGCGCATGGGCCGGCTGCTGGGTCGATCGACGGAAGTGGCCGACGAGCCCCTGGCGTTCGAGCGGACCCCCTTCCCGGCGGCGCCCGGCTGGGGCGGCGTCTATCGGGGCAACCCCTGGTTCCTGCCTGCCGTGGGGGAGGTGTTCCGCGCCGGTGACTGGTGGAAGCGGAACGGACCCCGGTTCCTCGGCGGGTCACGATGAGCGAGCCAGGGTCGGTGGAACGGCCGGAGGATGTGCCCGCGTCGGGGGGCGTGTCGGAGTCGCCGGTCGCGGGCGAGTCCGGGGACGTGCCGGAGACCCCGGACGTGCCCGGGTCGGCGGACGCGCCGGATCCATCGGCTGCGGCGGCGGGGGGGGACGCGCTCGGGTCGGCGGCCGAGGCTTCCCCGCAAGCCGCACCGCAGACCGCGGCGCGCACTCCCCGCGCGACCCAGGGTGAGACCCCGCTCTACAAGGGCGAGCCGCTCGAGGCGGACCGCGGCCCCGGCCTCGGCTGCTTCTGGTTCCAGATGATCGTGCTGGGCACGCTGCTCGTGCTGACGCCCCTCTCCGTGATGTGGGCGTGGCCCGAATGGCTGAGTGCGGCGATGCTCATCATCACCCTGGTCCTGCTGCTGTTCGCCGGCCAGACCGTCATCTTCCTGATGCGTCTCGTCGCCGCCGACCGACGCACCCGTCGCGTGCCCCGCTCACCGACCGCGCGACGCACCGTGGGCATGCTGGAGGATGACGCGGCGCCACCGACCACGACCAGCGAGGCCCGCGATACCGACCCGGCCACCGACACCCTGTCCGACGAGGACACGCGACCGCCCGCACCTGACCCGCACAGAGACTGATCGCGGCGGCGCTCGATACCCACCTGCCCGAGGCACCCTGTCGCGCGGTGACGGCGTGGCGGTGGATACCTTGCCAGTCGGTTCGACTGGCCGACCACGAGCCGCAGGACCACGGACCCAACCTTCGGCTCCACGCTCGGAGCGGTCGCCGATCGCTCGACCAGCGGGACCTTCTGGCCAGGAAGTTCCCCCAGCGACCCGGCCCGTGGTCAGCCAGTTCGGTCAATCGGCATGGAATGGACCGACGCCGAACACCGCACCCATCGGCGAGCGCCCGACGCCGGCGGGCGGCCACACCGGACCGTGCGACAATGCGCAGGCCCATCGCCCCGCCACCCTATCGGAGGTCTCCTGAGACCGTGCCTGTCCTGGCGACGTTCTTCACCGTGCGTCGTGGTCGTGACCCGTTCTTCAAGTTCTTCATGAAGACGCTGTTCCCCAAGCAGGTGGACCGCTACGAGAAGGACTTCGGGATGCGCTTCCTGGGCTGGTACAACGTGGCGTACGGCTGGGACTTCGACAATGTCATCCTGCTGGAGCTCCCTGACTACTCCACCATCGACAAGCTGGAGGGGGATCCACGCTCGCGCGCCATCGGCCATCGGGCCGGCGAATGGATGTTCGAGCGCCACCACGCCATGTTCCTGCGCGAGCGGATGGGACCCGACCTGGAGTTCCACCCGTGAGCACCATCGTCCGCCTGCCGCGCCCCGTGGGGGCGACGACCGGCGAGCGACGCCATCAGCATCCGACGCAAGACTCGACGCAGACGGCGGTCCGGACCGCTGACGGAGGGAGGGCCACCCCATGACCGAACCGCGACCCGGCATCCTTGGTGAGATCGCCACCGAAGCCGCACAGGAGCGCGTCTCGTTCCTCAACGACGCCGCCGAGCAGCTCATCCGCTTCCTCGATTCCAACCGCGGCCGCATCACCGAGGTGGGCGGCATGGTGCTGCTCGATGAGGATCCGGACTACCTCTCGATCGCGCCGGACCTCACGTTCCGATCCCGCACCCGGATGCAGGACCCCGAGACCGGGGAGTGGCGCACGGAGACGGAGATCATCGAGAGCCCATCGGAGCTCATCGAGATCTACAACCCGTCCGAGATCTACGCCTGGTTCGCGGAGGCAGCCCGGGAGCAGGGTGGCCTGCCGGACCAGCCGACGGCCGCGGATGACCTGCTCGATGAGGCCGGCATCTCGCCCGAGGAGGCGGTCGGCGTCGGCATCGGCGGGGACGACCCGTACATCGGCGCTGCGGACGACTGGGCTGCCCAGCAGGATCAGGATGAGGCACCGCCGTCCGACCCGGCGGAGGCCGCGCGTCGGCTGTATGACCTCGCGCTCACGTTCCAGTCACGCAGCCAGCTCTCCGAGGCGCGCCTCGTGGAGCAGTTCGAGATCGCATCCGAGCCGCTGTCCGGCGTGCTCGGCGACCTGCTCATCCTCGACGACGAAGACGAGCGCGTCTGGTTCAAGAGCCAGGGCTCGTTCGAGGCGGAGGTCATCCCCGAGCCGGAGGGTGACGAGGTCGCGGACGGCCAGTGGAAGCCGCTCCAGGGCCCGGAGGACCTGGTCCAGTACTACGACCCGACGGACCTCTTCGGCAATCTTGCCGAGACGCTCGCCGAGCAGTTCCCGAACGTCGACCCCGACTTCGGCGAGGAGGACGAGGAGGCCTGACCACGGCACCGGTCGGACCCTCGATCGATCCAGCCCCACCACCGGGGACCGGCGGGATGCGCCTGTTCGATGCCGAGCTGCTGCATGGCCGCGAGATCCTGCCGGGCCAGTGGCTCCAGGGATATCGCGCGCCGTGGCTCGCGACGGGTGCCGCGCCCGGCCAGTTCGTGCACGTTCGGACGCCCGACTGGAGCGGTCTCGTGCTCCGTCGGCCGTTCAGCCTCAACACCATCGACCGCATCACGGGCGAGGTCACCATCCACTTCCGGGTGACCGGCAAGGGCACCGACCTGCTCGCCCGGATGCATCCCGGCGACAGCGTGGGCATGCTCGGACCGCTGGGCCGGGGCTTCGAGATCGACCCACGGAGCCGGCACCTGCTGCTCATCGCGGGCGGCCTGGGCATGGCGGGCGTGCGCTGCCTCGTGGATGAGGCGATCGCGACCGGTCGCCAGGTGGTCGTGGTGTTCGGTGCCGCGACCGCGGCCGAGGTCTACCCCTCCAGCCTGCTGCCGGATGAGGTGGAGTACGTCGTGGCGACCGATGACGGCAGCCTCGGCCATCACGGCCGGGTGACCGACCTCGTCACCGGGTACGAGGCATGGGCCGACCAGGCGTTCGCGTGCGGGCCCGAGCCGATGCTCGCGGCGCTCGCGCGACTGGCACGCGGGCGGGACGGTCGGCTGGGCGTGGCGCGCCTGGGTCGCAAGGGTGGCGTGCGTGCGGCGCCGCTCGGCTCCGCCCAGGCACGTCGGGCATCGTGGCTCCAGGTCTCGATGGAGCAGACCATGGGCTGCGCGGTGGGCGCCTGTCTCGGCTGTGTCGTGATGGGGGTCGAGGGTCCCCAGCGGGTGTGCCGCGAGGGCCCCGTGTTCGCGCCCGATGAGATCGCGTGGCCGGAGTCGGCATGACGGGAGCCGTATGAGACGCAAGCGCAGCGTGGTCACCGACCGGGACACCAGTGCCCTGCCGCGGACGCCCCGCGCTCGGAGCAAGACGCCGCGGCCCGCCTCGGCAGCCGTGCCCCGACCGGCGTCGACACCGGTGACCGACCCCACGCCGGCCGTCGAGGTCGATCTGTCGGTCGACCTGGCCCCGTCCCGACCCGGCGCCCTGGTGCTCCGCAACCCGCTGCTGGTCGCGTCCGGCACGTTCGGGTACGGCGTCGAGTACGGCGAAGTCGTGGATGTCGATCGACTCGGCGCGATCTGCTGCAAGGGCACCACCCTCAAGCCACGCGTCGGCAACCCGCCCCCGCGGGTGACCGAGACGCCGGCCGGGATGCTCAACTCCATCGGCCTCCAGAACCCGGGGGTGGAGGCCGTGCTGGAGAAGTACGCCGACCAGTGGGTCCGCTGGCAGGTGCCCGTCATCGTCAACGTCGCGGGCGAATCGGTCGAGGACTATGTCGCGGTCGCCCGGAAGCTGGACGGCCAGCCGGGGGTGGCGGGCATCGAGCTCAACATCAGCTGCCCCAACGTGGGCAAGGGGGGCCTCCAGTTCGCGCTGGACGCGGGTGCGGCGGGCGAGGTGACCCGGGCCGTGCGCCGCGCGACGGACCTGCCCTTGCTGGTCAAGCTGTCGCCCTCCGCGGCCGATGTGCGCGCCATCGCCACAGCCATCGAGGATGCCGGCGCCGATGCCATCTGCGCGGTCAACACCCTGTCCGGCATGGCCATCGATCGGCACGCCCGCAAGCCCTTCCTCGGCAACACCTATGGCGGGTTGTCCGGGCCGGCCCTCAAGCCCGTCGCGCTGCGCGTGGTCTACGAGGTGGCCCAGGTCGTGGACATCCCGATCGTGGCCATCGGTGGCGTGGGGTCGCTGGAGGACGTGCTCGACTTCCTGATGGCGGGCGCCTGCGCGGTGCAGGTGGGCACGGCGCTGTTCGCGGACCCGGTGCTGCCCGTGCGCCTCATCGACGAGCTGGACGAGTGGTGTGCCACACGCGGTATCGCGTCGCCCCGCGAGATCGTGGGTGCGGCGCTGCCCACGCGGCGCGACCGACCGAGCGTGAAGGGCGTGGAGTACCGACCATGAGTGATGACATCACGGGTGCCGGAGGTGGCACATCACCGGGGAGCGCCGCGTCTCCGGGGAGTGCCGAGGCCGCGGGGAGCGGCACCGCCGCCGACGCCGCGCGCATCGCCGCGCGCACCGAGGCCCTGTTCCGCGCCTCCGGCGCCCTGCGTGACGGCCACTTCCTGCTGAAGAGCGGCCGCCACGGCGACCGCTATCTCGAGAAGTTCCAGGTGCTGCAGTACCCGGACGCGGTCGTGGAGCTGTGCGGCTTCCTCGCGGACATTGTCCGTGACCCGGGCGGGCGGCCGACCGTCGATGTCGTGGTCGGGCCCACGACCGGGGGCGTCCTGCTCGCCTTCGAGGTCGCCCGACAACTGGGCGTGCGGGGCATCTTCGCGGAGGAGGTGCGCGACGCCGACGACGCCTCCCACCGCGAGTTCCGCCGCGGCTTCACCATCGCTCCCGGCGAGCGCGTGTTCCTGGTGGACGACATCCTGACCACGGGCGGGTCACTGCTGGCGATGCTGCCCGCCATCGAGGCGACCCCGGGTGAGCTGGTCCTCGCCGGCGTCATCGTCGACCGGTCCGGCGGCATGACCGAGGTGCGCGCGGAGACGACCGGCCGGGTCACACCGGTCCGCTCGCTGTGGACCCTCGACGTGCCGACCTATGAGGCCGGGTCCGCGACCTGCCCGGCGTGTGCAGCCGGCGAGCCCCTGGTCGCCCCCGGCTCGACGGGCACGAAGGGGGTCTGACCCGCTCGCTGACGCTCGTGCCACGACCCGGCGCGAGCTGAGGCGTGTCGAGGCCAAGGCGGAGCGAGCACGACAGCGAAGCGCACCTCAGGGTGCGTGAGCGCCGCGCGCAGTGACAACGCCGGCATCGGCGCGCGTCAGCGCGCGCCCAGCGCCGCGTCCAGAGCCTGACGGATCTCGTCCTGGCTCGCGATGCCCTGGAACTGGGCCCGCACGATGCCCTCCCCGTCCACCACGAACTGGTACGGCTCGGTCGGCAGCCCGTAGTCGAGCGCTGCCTGCACCACCTGGAGACCGCCGCTGGCGCTCAGCAGCGGCTGGAGCCCGGCCTCGGTCTGCTGGAGCTGGTACGGCTCCACGTGGATGAAGTCGACCCGGTCCTTGTAGTCCGCGGCGACCGTCTTGACGATGTCCAGGGTCGGGCCACACGTCGCCGTGGCGCAGAACTGCGGTGTCGAGAACACGATCATGGCGGGTCGCCCGGAGCCCACCGCCTGGGCGATGCTCAGTCGATAGAGGTCGGGGTCCGGTGCGGTATCGGTGGAGATCGCCGCGATACCCTCCGGCGTGGTGGCCGTGGGGGTCTCCGAGCGTGGCGCCGGTGCCCCGATCGCGGGCACGGAGCCGTACGGCAGGACGCTGAAGATGGCGCGCGTCGTCACGGGTCCGGACGGCAGCCCGGCGGCGAGCTCCATGCCCCAGTCGCCCCAGCAGTCGAAGTCGGCGGTCACGTGGTACAGGCCAAGCCCGTTGCCGGAGTCGATGAACGACCCGGTGAGCGCCTCGCCCGGTGCCGATGGGTCCCGTGCCAGGGCGTAGAAGCGCACCTGGGTGATCACGTCCGCAGCCGCGAGCGGCGCCTGGCTCGCGGGATCCGCGATGGAGTACAGGAAGCGCGCCGGCGGGCCCGCCACGGTCTGGGTGCTCACGATGAGCGGCAGCAGGTCACCGGTCGCGGACACGCTGCCCAGGCCCGGCCAGCCCTCGTAGTTGCCATCGCTGCTCGGCGGACCGCATTCGGGGGCAGCCGAGGGTGGTGTGTCCTGGGCACCGACGGGCGCAGCCAGGGTGCCCGTGGCCAGGGTGAGGATGCCCATGAGGGTGAGCGAGCGGCGTCGGAGGTCCATCGACGTCACGATACCCCGCCGCGCCCCGACCGGCAGCGGCTGGTAGTAGGATCGTGACGCACGATCGCGAACCCCTGACGGGGACGCCCGACCTCGCGCGTGCGACATCGTCCGGCCGACCGGACCCGAGCCTCGAAGGATCCATGTCCCGCTACCAGCGAATCGCGCTCCTGGCCGTCCTGTCGACCTTCGTGATGGTCGTCATCGGGGTCATCGTGCGGAGCACCGGCTCCGGCATGGGCTGCCCGGACTGGCCGCTCTGCCACGGTCAGATCATCCCGCCGCTCGGGGACACCGCCGCGTGGCTGGAATCGATCCACCGCTGGTGGGGCGTGGTCATCGGCTTCGTCATCCTCGCCCTCGTCATCGAGGCGTTCGCGTCGCAGCGGGCGACACGGGCCATCACCGTGGGCTCGGTGGCGGCCCTGCTGCTCACGGGCTTCCAGGCGTGGCTGGGCATGATCACCGTGGCCCACAACAACTCCGGTGAGTCGGTCACGGCGCACCTGACGGCGGCCATGATCCTGTTCGCGGTGACCATCTTCCTGTACGTGCGCGCCGGCTATCCCGCCGCGTTGCCACGGCATGGCGCGAGCCAGCGGCTGACCCTGCTCATCGGCTTCAGCGCCCTCACCGTGTTCGCGGTGCTCCTGTTCGGGTCGCATGTGACCGCGGTCAACGGCGCTCTCGCCTATCCCGACTGGCCACTGTTCGGCGGCCAGGTCATCCCGACCTTCGATACCTCGAGCGGCAACTTCCCGGCCGAGATGGCCCACTTCGCGCATCGTGTCGTCGCCGCCATCGTGGGCGTCATCGTGCTCGTCACGACCATCGTCCTGTGGCGTCGGACGCGGCCGGGCGCGGAGTCGTCCATCCCCGGCGGGCCACGGGTCCTGGGGCTCGTGGGCACGGCCGCCGCGCTGTATGCCATCCAGGTGATCGTGGGCGCGATGCAGATCTGGGCGACCCTCGCGGCCTGGGTCGTGTCGCTCCACCTGACGCTCGGCGCGGCGATCTGGGGGCTGCTGGTCGCCGCCACGTGCATCGCCTGGTACGCGGCACGCGCCGCGGACCTGGCCGATCCCACGGACGGCTCGGATACCATTACGCGCGACCGCGCGCCGGGCGTGCCACTGGCGCCACCGACCCTGCGCGAGCGGGTGGACGCATATGTCGCGCTCACCAAGCCGCGCATCATCGAGCTGCTGCTGGTCACGACGCTGCCCGCGATGGTCCTCGCCTGGTCCACGGTGCGGGGCATGGACCCGCTCGAGTTCCTGTGGCTGTCCGTCTGGACGCTCGTCGGTGGCTCGCTCGCCGCGGGTGCCGCGAACGCCATCAACTGCTATCTCGACCGCGACATCGACGAGATCATGGTGCGCACCCGGCGACGACCGCTGCCCGCCCACCAGGTCGCGCCAGAGGACGCGCTCATGTTCGGCCTCGTGCTCACCGTCGTCAGCTTCGCGCTGCTGGCCGTGACCACGAACCTGGTCGCGGCGTTCCTGACCCTGCTCGCCATCGCGTTCTACGTGGTCGTATACACGATGTTGCTCAAGCGATCGACGCCCCAGAACATCGTCCTCGGCGGGGCCGCGGGGGCGTTGCCGCCGGTCATCGGCTGGGCGGCGGTGACGGGTGACATCACCCTGCCCGCGCTGCTCCTGTTCGCGATCGTCTTCTACTGGACACCGCCCCACTTCTGGGCGCTCTCGCTGCGCATCCGGGGCGACTACGCGGCGGCCAACGTGCCGATGCTCCCCGTGACCCACGGCGTGGCCGAGACGACCCGCCAGATCGCGCTCTACTCCGTGCTCATGGTGGCCGTCACGCTCGTGTTCTTCGCGGTCGCGCACATGGGACTCGTGTTCCTGGCCGGCACCCTCGTGCTGGGGGCGCTGTTCCTGGCGCAGGCGTTCCTGATGTGGCGTGAGGGCACGGACGCCAGGGCGGTCCGGCTCTACAAGTACTCCATCACGTACCTCACCGGGCTGTTCGCGCTCATCGTGCTGGACGTGGCGGTGTTCGTGCCCCTGGCGTGAGGATGGTGCGGGTACCGCTGCGTCGGCCCGCGTGGGATCCGCGGTCCGTGCGAGCGCTGCTCGTGGCGCTGGTCCTCGGTGTGAGCGTGGTGAGCGTGACGGCCTGCGAGCCGACCCTGTCCACCGAGACCGGGCTGGTGGTCGATGTCCAGTCGACCTCGCTGACCTCCATCGACGGGTTCCGACTGCGCACGCCCGATGGCCGGACGCTCACCTTCTCGACCGTCGGCACCCGATACGAGGACGACGGCTTCCCCATCCAGCACCTTCGCGAGCATCTCGCGCTCGCGGAGCCCGTGATGGTCACCTACCGGGTGGTGGACGGGGTCAACCAGGTCGTGAAGCTCCAGGACGCACCGACCAGCCGCTGAGGGAAGGGGTCGGCGGCCCGTGGACCGCGGGTGCTCCGGCGCCCTGCTATTCCATGCCACCTGCCCCACTGGTCGAGCACCTGCCGCTCCACCGGGACCACTTCCATGCCAGCTGCCCCACTGGTCGAGCGATCGGCGATCCACCTGAGCGTGGCTTGGGTGACGGATCCGAGTGCATCCGTCTCGTGGTCAGCCAGTCGGATCGATCGGCAAGGAGTCGCGGCGGATCGGGCCGACACAGCCGACACGGGCACGGCCGTCAGCCTGCGTCCGGCCGTCAGGCTGCGTCCGGCCCTCGCTCCGCCCGCTCCCTGGGCTGTGCCGGCACGTCCCGCGCCGGCACGGTCGGCACTCCCTCGGCCGCGGGCACTACGCCGGCTGCGAGTACTGCTCCCGCCACTTCCCCGGCCGCCGCCACTTCCCCGGCCGCCGGCACTCCCTCGGCCGCCGGCACTCTCCCAGGTGCAGACACGCCCCCCACCGCCGGCGCTGCCTGCCCCGCAGCGCGTTCGCGGGCGAGGATGGCGTCCACCCGCCTCCCCTCGGCCTCCTCGGCGCGCAGCCACGCCGCGATCATGAGGACCATCGCCACCAGGAACGCGGCGTCCCCACCGGCCCACATGATGCCGCCGGCCCATTGCTGGTCCACGAGCGGCGACTGTCCCCAGTCCCGCTCGATCGTGGCGTAGTGCTCGTACAGCGGGTTCGTCGCGGAGTAGATGGCGAGCCCCAGGAACGAGCTGAAGGGCATCCCCACGAGGACGTACCCGATGCGCATGGGGTACGACAGCCGGCGCGGTGCGGGATCGACGCCCACCACGGGCCACCAGAACAGCAGCGCGGAGCCCAGGTACAGCGCGTGCTCCAGGAGGTGGATGATGGGGTCCTCGAGCGCGGCATCGAACAGGGGCGTGAAGTGGCTCGCCCACATGACCACCGCGAACTGGGTCCACGCCACGAACGGATGACCCAGCGTCTTCACGACCCGCGAGTGGAGCACGGGCAGGATCCAGCGACGGCGCACCTCGGGGGTCGCCGCACGCAGCAGCAGCGTCACGGGTGCGCCCAGCAGCAGCAGCGGTGCCGCCACCATGGTCAGCAGCAGGTGCTGGACCATGTGGAACGTGAACAGCGTGGTGTCGTATCGGCCGATGACGGACTCGGTGGCCACCAGCAGCACGCCGAGGCCAGCCAGCCAGCACCACACCCGCCGACGCGGCACGGGGTTCGCGGGATGCGCCCGATCGACCGACCGGACGAGCACCAGATAGCCCCACGCCGCCAGCAACAGCGGCAGCCAGACCTCGATGCCGAACGACCAGCCGGTGAGCACCATGCCGATGTCCGGGGGCTCGTCCACGACGCCGTGGGCGGACGCCACGGCGGGCAGCGACAGGGGCAGTGCCGCCGCGGCCAGGGCCGACACCACCCTCCGCGACCCCACGAGACGGGTCATCACCCCGTATCATAGGCCGGTCCCTGAACCCAGCATGGAAGTCACGAGGGAGGCACTTGCGCGTCACCAGAGCTGTCCGCACCGCGCTCCGACGATCATCGGTGATCGGGGTCGCGGTCCTGGCAGCGCTCCTTCTCGCCGCCTGTGCCACCCGCACCGATGACCGGCCCACCAGCGACAGCGCCGTCCCGGGTCTGCTGCCCGGCCAGGTCGTCACGGAGCAGGGCCGTGCTGCTGCGGACCTCTATCTGCCGATCTTCGTCATCGCGGTCGCGGTGTTCGTGCTCGTGGAGGGCCTGCTGCTGGTCATCGCGCTGCGCTTCCGGCGTCGGAAGGGCGACGACGTGCTGCCCAGCCAGACCCACGGCAACAACCTCCTGGAGGTGGTCTGGACGGCCATCCCCGCGCTCATCGTGACCATCCTGTTCATCGTCTCCACCTCGGTCCTCATGGATGTCGAGGCCACCTCGGATGAACCCGCGGTCACGGTGGACGTCACGGGCTTCCAGTGGCAGTGGACGTTCGACTACCCCGCCGAGCAGCTCTCCTTCACGGGCGCCGGCAGCGAGGGACCCGAGATGGTGGTGCCCATCAACGAGTCCATCCTCATCCGACTCCATGCCCTGGACGTCATCCACTCGTTCTACGTCCCCCAGTTCTTCCGCAAGCTGGACCTGGTGCCCGGTCGCGTCAACCAGTTCGAGGTGACGATCGAGGAGGAAGGTACCTTCGGCGGCCAGTGCGCGGAGTTCTGTGGCCTCGCCCATGACGCGATGTACTTCACGGTCCGCGCGGTCGACCGCGCGACGTATGACCAGTGGGTCGCGGACGAGCAGGAGAAGGCACGCCAGACGCCGCCGCCCCTGCCCAGTGGCGGGCCCGCGGGCTCGGTGCTCCAGGTGACCTCCATCAGCACGGCCGCGGGCTACGAGCCGACCGAGCTCACGGGTCTCGCAGACACACCCCTGACCATCCAGCTGGACAACCCCGACCCTGAGGCGCCCCACAACGTCGCCATCCGGGGCGCGAACCCCGACGGCTCGGACTGGATCGGTCTGCCCATCGCGGGTCCCGGCCAGAAGGCGGTCTACACGACACCGCCCATGCCGGCCGGTGCGTATACCTTCTATTGCAGCGTGCACGCCAACATGACCGGCACGCTCACGCTCCAGTAGGCGAGGCTCAGATGGCACACCCGCACGCCCCGACCTACCGCCGCTCATGGATCTACGAGTGGATCACCACGGTGGACCACAAGAAGATCGGGATCATGTACATGGTCACGGCCTTCGTGTGCTTCCTCATCGGCGGCATCCTGGCCCTGGTGATCCGGACCGAGCTCGCGGCGCCCGGTCTCCAGTTCGTGACGGCCGAGCAGTACAACAGCGTCTTCGGCCTCCACGCCATCAACATGATCTTCCTGTTCGTGATGCCGATGTTCACGGGCCTCGGCAACTACATCGTGCCCATCCAGGTGGGCGCGGCGGACATGGCCTTCCCGCGCGTGAACGCGCTCTCGTTCTGGGTCTTCCTGGGCGGCGCGATCATCATCGAGATGTCGTTCCTGTTCGGCGGCTCGCCCACGGGCTGGACGCTCTACGCACCGCTCTCGACGCGCCAGCCGGAGACGGGCGTGGACCTGATGGTGCTCGGCCTGATCATGACCGGCATCTCGTCCATCCTCGGCTCCATCAACTTCCTGGTGACCATCTTCCGACTGCGCGCCCCGGGCATGACCCTGCTGCGGATGCCCATGTTCTGCTGGGCGCAGCTGGTGACGGCGGTCCTGCTGCTGTTCTCCGTGCCGGTCGTCACCGCGGGCCTCGTGATGATCTTCATCGACCGCAACTACGGCGGCGGCTTCTTCGAGCCCTCCCTGGGTGGCAACCCCATCCTGTGGCAGCACGTGTTCTGGTTCTTCGGCCACCCGGAGGTGTACATCCTGATCCTGCCGGCGTTCGGCATCATCAGTGAGATCCTCCCGGTGTTCTCGCGCAAACCGCTGTTCGGCTATCGCGCGTTCGTGTTCGCGACGGCCTCCATCGGCGCGCTCGGCTTCACCGTGTGGGCGCACCACATGTTCACGACGGGTGCGGTCTACCTGCCCTTCTTCAGCTTCTTCACGTTCCTGATCGCGGTACCCACAGGCATCAAGTTCTTCAACTGGCTGGCCACCATGTGGCGCGGCAAGCTGACCTTCGACACGCCGATGCTGTACGCCTGCGGCTTCATCGCGCTGTTCCTCATCGGCGGCCTGGACGGCGCGTTCCTCGCCGTCGTGCCCTTCGACTTCATGGTCCAGGACACCTACTGGGTCGTCTCGCACATCCACTACGTCCTCGTGGCGGGCGCGATGTTCTCGATCTTCGCGGCGCTCTTCTACTGGTTCCCCAAGATGACCGGTCGACGCCTCAACGAGCGCTCCGGGAAGGTCCAGTTCTGGCTGCTGTTCATCGGCACCAACCTGACCTTCTTCCCCCAGCACATGCTGGGCCTGGACGGCATGATCCGGCGGGTCGCGGACTACTCCGCGAACGCCGGCTGGTCGGAGCTCAACCTCCTGTCCACCATCGGCGCGTTCTTCATCGCCGCGTCCGTGCTGCCGTTCATGTGGAACGTGTTCGCCACGCTGCGCGGGCCGGTGAACGCGGGTGATGACCCGTGGGATGGCTACACCCTGGAGTGGGCCACGACCAGCCCGCCACCGGTCTACAACTTCGACCATCTGCCACCCATCCACTCGGAGCGTCCGGTGTTCGATCTGAAGCATGGTGGTGGAGGCCACGCGCCCATCGCCGCTGCACCGGCCCTGCCTGCGGGGACCGCCGAATGAGCACCGCCATGGAACCCGTGACCGGTCACGGCCCGGAGACGCCCGAGGCGCATCACCGCCGGGGCATGGATCCCGCCCTGCTGGGGATGCTGCTGTTCATCGCCAGCGAGATCATGTTCTTCGCGGCCCTGTTCGGCGTCTACTTCAACGTCCGCGCGACCGCGCCGGTGTGGCCACCGGAAGGCACCGAGTTCATCAGCTGGCAGGGATCCGGCCTGTTCGGCCTCGGCATCTCGGTGCTCATCACGATCATCCTCGTGGCCAGCTCGTTCACGATGCAGTGGGCGACGAGCCGCATCCGCAAGGGTGACCGGACGGGCATGAACCGGGCGCTCATGCTGACCCTCATCCTGGGCGTCACCTTCCTGGGGCTCATGATGTACGAGTACTACACGCTCGTGAGCCACGACGACTTCGGCGTCAACAGCGGCGTGTACGGGTCCCTGTTCTATGTCATGACCGGCTTCCACGGCGCCCACGTGCTGGGCGGTATCGTGGGCATCGCGGTGGTCCTGGCACGCGGCCTCCGCGGCCAGTTCTCCAAGGAGCACCACGTCGCGGTGGAGGCGGTCCACTATTACTGGCACTTCGTGGACGTGGTCTGGATCTTCCTGTTCCTGACCATCTACGTGCTGCGGTAGGAGACCGACGTGGACTGGCGACGCACCCTGCTCCTCGGCGCGTTCTTCATCTTCGTGGGCGGTCTCTACCTCGTGGTCCAGGGAACCGGCGAGACCATCGACCTGGCCGGCGCGGTCATGCTCCTGCTCACGGGCGTGGCCATGGCCTTCGGGTTCGCGGTGATGGTCAAGGGCTCACGCGACCTGTGAGCATCGGTACACCCACGCGCGGCTGACACGATCGCATGGATCCCTGGGATCAGGTCCTCGACCTCCTGAGCCGGTTCGTCACCCCGGCCTGGGAGACGCTGCTCCAGTACATCCCGCTGCTGCTGCTGTTCGGGCTGCTGCCGCTCGCCATCCTGGGCATCGCCTGGATGTGGCGGCGGAACGCGGCGCTCAACCGCTCCCGGGTGCCCGCCCCCCTGCCGGCGGGGCCGGTCCCTGACGGCGTCCACCTGCCGCCGCCATCCATCTGGCCGTTCATCGCACCCATCGGTCTGTTCCTGGTGTTCGTGGCGCTGGCCATCGGTGGCGGCGAGAGCTCGTTCATCCACATCCCGCTCGCGCTCGTGGGTGGCGTCATCGCGGCCGCGGCAGCGCTCGGCTGGTATCGCGACGCCAACCAGGAGTACGACGCGATCGACGCGCATGGGCACAGCGCACCCGTCGCCGCCCTGACCGCGGGTGAGCCGGCGGAGCTGGTCATCCCCGAGGGCGTCCACCTGCCCGGCCCGAGCGCCTGGCCGTTCCTCGCTCCCATCGGCCTGGTGTTCATGTTCCTCGGCCTGGTGCTGGGCCCGCTGTTGCTCATCGGCGGGTTGTGCATGGGCGCCGCCGCCGCGATCGGCTGGTATCGGGATGCCAACCGGGAGCTGGCGGATGTCGAGACCGGTGGCCACGGCTACATCGAACGGGACCCGGTGCGCGTGTTCCCCGGTTGGGCGGCTCCCCTGTTCGGCGCCATCGGTGTCGCGGCCGTGCTGCTGACGCTCGCCCCGTGGCTGCTCACGTTCATCCCCGAGCAGACCGCCGAGGAGGGCGGCCCGCCCGTCACGATGACGCCATACCTGTCCGCGACCGCTGCCACGCACTTCGACCAGGGCCGCATCGTCATCCCCGCGGACACGCCGGTGACGCTGACGTTCGAGAACCTCCAGGCCGGGGTGCCCCACGACGTCGCCATCGAGGATCCGGCGGACGCCGGTGTGTTCCTGTTCCAGGGCGAGCAGATCACCGGGCCTGCCACGATCGATTACCAGCTGCCGCCCCTCGCCGCGGGCGAGTACCCCTTCGTGTGCACCATCCACCCACCGATGGTGGGCACGGTCCTGGTCCGGGAGGGACCGCCGCCGCCCCCGGCCCCCTGACGGGGCGGCTCGCCTCACCGTGGATCGCTCCACGACCGGACCTCCCTCCGAACCGACACCCAGCGGGCACGCATCCCCACCGACGCCCCCGGCAGGTCGGGCCGGTGGTCGTCCGCCGTGGCGCGTCGTGGCGATCATGGGCATCCTCGCGGTGGTCGCGATCCTGCTCGTGGTGCCGCTCGGCTCGACACCCGGTGGCACGCCCCCACCCGGCGCGAGCGCAGAGCCATCGGGGGTCACGGTGGGCGGCTCGCCGCTCATGGGCAAGCCCGCGCCCGCGTTCACCCTCACCGATCTCGATGGCACGGTCGTCAGCCTGGCCGACTTCCGGGGGACGCCGCTCATCGTCAACTTCTGGGCGAGCTGGTGCGTACCCTGCCGCGAGGAGTTCCCGATGCTCGTCGGTGCCTACGGCGAGCATCGGGGCGAGCTCGCGGTGGTGGGCATCATCCGGCGCGACGGGGCGGAGTCCGCACGTGCCTTCGCGGCGTCCGAAGGCGCGACCTGGCCGATGCTCATGGATCCCGACGAGGCGGCCTGGCGGGACTACCTGGGTGTCGGGGTGCCGCAGACCTACTTCATCGACGCCGACGGGGTCGTGCGCTGGGTGAACATCGGCCCGTTCAACGCGTCCGGCCTGGCGTTCGGGCTGTCGAGGATCCTGCCGGCGACGCCCGGTGCGACGGGCCCGGACCAGACCGATCAGGGCCCCACGGACCAGGGCTCGACGAGCGGCACACGTCACGGAGCGACCACATGACCAGCCACGCACGCCTCACGCGGATCGGCCTCCCGGACTTCGGGATGCCCACGTCGATGCCACAGCTCCCGGATTCGACCTACGCGTCCCGGCTCGCGACGCTCATGGCACGGGCACGCGCACAGGGCCTCGACCGGCTCGTCGTGTACGCCGACCGCGAGCACAGCCCCAACCTGCGCTTCCTCACCGGGTTCGATCCGCGGTTCGAGGAAGCGGTGCTCATCGCGGGTGGTGATGACGAGCCCGCGATCCTGGTCGGCAACGAGTGCTGGGGCCTGGCCGGCGCGGCACCCCTCCCCATGCGGCGACATCTCGTCCAGGACCTGAGCCTGCCGGACCAGCCACGCGACCTCGACGCCATCCTCGGCGACGAGGGCATCGTGCCCGGCGCCCGCGTCGGCATCATCGGCTGGAAGACCTACCGCGACCCCGCATGGAGCGACGCGCCGTCCTATCTCGTCGACCGGATCCGTGCCCTCGTGGGGCCGACGGGCAGCGTGCGCAACGTCACCGGCCTGCTCATCGATGCCACGGACGGCCTCCGCACCACCAACGACGCGGACCAGATCGCGGTCTTCGAGCATGCCGCCTGCCAGACCTCGAACGGCATCCGCGGGCTGCTCGAAGGCCTGCGGCCGGGCATGACCGAACAGGAGGCGGCGCGCCTGCTGCGCTGGGACGGTGCGCCGCTGTCGTGTCACACGATGCTGTCCGCCGGTCCTCGGGCCCGGTTCGGGCTCCTGGGCCCCACCGACCGGGTCATCGAGGCGGGCGACCCGCTCACGAGCGCCTTCGGCATCTGGGGCGGGCTCACGTGTCGTGCCGGCTTCGTCACCGAGGACGCAGCGGGGTTGCCGGCTGGCATCCGGGACTATGTCGAGCGGCTGGTGCGGCCCTACTTCGAGGCGGTCGCCGCGTGGTATCGGGCGCTCCGACTGGGGCTGCCGGGTGGCGCGCTCCAGGCGATCATCGATGAGCGGCTCGGCGACCCGTTCTTCGGCATCTTCCTCAACCCGGGCCACCTGCTCCACCTCGATGAGTGGGTCGCGAGCCCGATCTCGCCGGGGTCGCAGGCGCCGCTCCGCTCGGGCATGGTGATGCAGGTCGACATCATCCCCGCGACCGGCACCGAGTACTTCACGAGCAACATCGAGGAGGGCATCGCCCTTGCGGACGAGCCACTCCGCGACGAGCTGGCGGCACGCTATCCGGAGGCATGGACGCGCATCCAGGCGCGTCGCACGTTCATGGACGAGCGACTCGGCATCCCGCTCGCTCCCGAGGTACTGCCACTCTCCAACATCCCGGCCTGCCTGCCGCCGTTCCTGCTCCGACCGGACACCTTCCTGACCTTCGCGGACGCCTGACGCTCGGGCGTGTCCGGGCGCTCGGGCGCGTGGGATACTCCCACGGCGTCCGACACTCTGGCGGGAGGTACCGGCGGGGTCACGATATCGGACGGGGAGGATGCCCATGCGCCGTGCTGCGCTGTCACTCACCCTCGCCCTGGCCCTTGGGGCCTCGGTCGTGCCGGCGGCCTCGGCCGCGTTCTCGGTCATCGACCAGTCGCAGGAGGAGGCGTCGCTCCAGGCCGGCTGGGAGGGGCCGGGCTTCCCCGACTCTCGGATCGGCCAGACGTTCACGGCGGGCCTGACCGGTGACCTGGTGGCCATCGGGCTGTACGTCTGGCCGGGGTACTCCCTCAAGGGTGCCGTGCTCGAGGTCCGGGATGTGGAGGGTTCGCTGCCGGGGGACCTGTTGCTGTCCCCGAAGACCATCGGCACGAGCGCCGATGGCTGGATCCGTGTCCCGGTCGGCCCGCTCCACCTCGTGGCCGGCGAGCGATACTTGTTCCTGCTGCGGCGCGACGTGGGGCCTGTCGTCGTGGGCACCGGATCCTTCGATGTATACCCGGGGGGTGACCTCATCGTGACCATCGGCGATGATCTCCTGGAGCCCGATGACGACCTTGCCTTCCGGACGTACATGGCACCCAGCGACTTCGAGTGGGTGGATGCTCCGGCTCCCGGCAAGGCGCTGCGTCCCAACGCGGGCGCCACGGTCAAGGCGAGCTTCCGGCTCGGTGGCGACTACGGTCTCGGTGTGCTCAAGGGCGGCTTCCCCAAGACCACGCGCGTCAAGTGCGGCACCACCAAGGTCGTCAAGGGCACCACGTTCCTGACCCGGCCCTTCGGCGGCAAGCTCGACTACGACGATGTCACCGACACCTACACCGTCAGCTGGAAGGCGCGCCCGGCATGGGCCAAGGGCGCCCTCGCCTGTCGGCAGCTGGAGGTCCTGGTCCGTGGCCAGCGGGAGGTCCAGACCCTCCAGTACCGCCTCAAGCCGGTGCTGCCACCCCGCTGATCGGGGCGCCGGAGAACGACCCTCCAGGGGACACCCGGTGCTGCACGAGCTCACGACCGAGGGGTCCGTGCGGCATCGGGGAACGCGCCCAGGTCGGGAGCGGTCCGCGGCGCCGAGACGTGTCCCGATCGTGCCTGACTTGACACCCCGTCGGCAACGTGCGGTAATCCTTGGTCGGGGGGATATCCAGTCACGGATCCCTGGAGGAGGTCTCGGATGCACACGTACAAGCGACGCCGGGTCGGCGTCGGTGTCATCGCGCTCGCGCTCGGCGTGGCGATGGTGCCGGGCACCGTTGGTGCACAGGACGACGGCCTGACGGTCGGTGTGTCGTGGAACAACTACAACGAGGAGCGCTGGGCGAAGTGGGATGAGCCGGCCATCAAGGCGGCCCTCACGGAGCTCGGCGCCGAGTACATCTCTGCGGACGCAGGCTCGTCGGCGGAGCAGCAGCTCGCTGACGTCGAGAACCTGATCTCGCAGGGCGCGGACGCGCTCATCATCCTGGCCCAGGACAACCTGGCCATCCTGCCCGCGGTCCAGAGCGCCGTGGCCCAGGGGATCCCGGTCGTGGGCTATGACCGGCTCATCTCGGATGCGGGTGCGTTCTACCTGACCTTCGACAACGTCGAGGTCGGTCGTCTGCAGGCAGCCGCGGTGTTCGAGCAGGTCCCCGCGGGCAACTACGTGTTCATCAAGGGCAACTCCGCCGACCCGAACGCGGACTTCCTCCGCCAGGGCCAGCAGGAGGTCCTCCAGGCCGCCATCGACTCCGGCGCCATCGTGAACGTCGGCGAGTCCTACACGGACGACTGGAAGCCTGAGGTCGCCCAGACCAACATGGAGCAGTTCCTGACCCTCAACAACAACGACGTGCAGGCCGTGGTGGCGTCCAACGACGGCACCGCCGGTGGTGCCATCGCGGCGCTCGAGGCCGTCGGTCTCGCGGGCCAGGTGGCGGTGTCCGGCCAGGACGGCGACCAGGCTGCCCTCAACCGGGTCGCCCTGGGCACCCAGACCGTGTCGGTCTGGAAGGACGCCCGCCAGCTGGGTGACGCAGCCGGCCGCATCGCGGTCCAGCTCGCCGGCGGCACCGCGGTCGACGCGGTGGAGGGCGCGGCCCCGTTCACCACGCCGGACGGCGTCACGGTGAGCTCCATCCTGCTCGCGCCGAACCCGATCACCCAGGCCAACCTGAACGAGGTCGTGGATGCCGGCTGGATCACGACCGAGGCGCTCTGCCAGGGCGTCCCGGCCGGGACCGTCAGCGTCTGCCCCTGACGGGCTGACCAGCCACTGACGACGAGGCGCCCCGGGTCCGCAGACGCGGCCCCGGGGCGCTGTCACATCATCCCCTGATGTCCACTCCCACCGAGGGCACCCTCGTGGAGCCCACCACGCCCGCTCCGGTCACCGGGACAGAGCCCGGTGGCACCCGGCGCGCGGGCTTCGCCTCGCTCGGCATCGACACGCGACTGCTGGGCATGGTCGGGGCGCTCGTCATCATCTGGGTCGTGTTCCACGTGGCCACGGGTGGCCGCTTCATCACGGCCCAGAACCTGTGGAACCTGTCGGTCCAGACGTCCGTGGTGGCCATCATGGCCACGGGCATGGTGCTCATCATCGTGTCCCGCAACATCGACCTCTCGGTCGGGTCGGTGATGGGCTTCGTGGGCATCGGCATGGCGCTGCTCCAGGCGCGCATCCTGCCCAACGACCTGGGCCTCGGTCTCGAGAATCCGCTGACGCTGCCCATCACGCTGGCCGTCGGGTTGCTGGTCGGCGCGCTCATCGGTGCGTTCCACGGCTTCCTCGTGGCGTACATCGGCGTGCCCGCGTTCATCGTCACCCTCGGTGGACTGCTGGTCTGGCGCGGCCTTGCCTGGGCGCTCGCATCCGGCCAGACCGTCGCGCCCATGGACACCACGTTCCGCAAGCTGGGCGGCGGCGCGGACGGCGCGGTCGGTGAGACCACCACCTGGATCATCGCGGGCGTCGCGTGTGTCGCGATCGTGCTGCTCCTCGCCAACAGTCGGCGCCAGCGGCGTCGGGTGGGCTTCGAGGCACGCCCGCTGTGGGCGGATGCCGCCATCGGCGTGGCGGGCTGCGCGGTGGTGATCATCGCCTGCTGGGTCGCCAACAGCTACTTCCTGCCGGAGAACCTCGCGCGGGCATACGCGCTCAGGAACGACATCCCGTGGCCCGAGGAGGGGACGCTCCAGATCCCGTTCGGCATCGCCTACCCGGTCATCATCGCCATCGGTGTCGCGATCGTGATGACCTACATCGCCACGCGACGGCGCTTCGGGCGGTACGTGTTCGCCATCGGTGGCAACCCGGACGCGGCCGAGCTGGGCGGCATCAACACGCGGCGCACCATCCTGCTGTCGTTCGCGCTGATGGGCGTGCTGTGCGCCATCGCGGCGGCCGTCCAGATCGCCCGTCTCAACGCGGGCCCGAGCAGCCTGGGCACGCTCGCGGAGCTGTCGGTCATCGCGGCGGCGGTCATCGGCGGCACCTCGTTCGCGGGCGGCATCGGCACGGTGCCCGGGGCGGTGCTGGGTGCGCTCGTGATGCAGTCGCTCCAGTCGGGCATGGTCCTGATGCGCGTGGACGCGCCCATCCAGGACGTGGCCGCGGGCAGCGTGCTCGTGTTCGCCGTGGCGGTCGATACCATCCTGCGGAGGCGCTCGACCTGAGATGGACGTGACACAGACAGCAGCCGTCGCCCCGGCCACGCCCGTCGAGGAGCGGCGGCCCCTCGTGGAGATGCGCGACATCCGGGTCTCGTTCGGCGGTGTGCATGCCGTCGATGGCGTGAGCGTGGACCTGTACCCGGGCGAGGTCGTGGGGCTCGTCGGCGGCAACGGCGCCGGCAAGTCGACCCTCATCCGGACCCTGTCCGGTGCTCGCCCGGCCGATTCGGGACAGATCCTGGTCAACGGTGAGCCCGTGACCATCCACAACCCCCGGGACGCGCGCGCCTACGGCATCGAGACCATCTACCAGACGCTGGCGCTCGCGGACAACCTCGATGCAGCGGCGAACCTGTTCCTGGGCCGGGAGCTGCGGACCCGCACGGGTGCGCTCGATGACGTGGCCATGGAGGCGGCGACCCGGGGCGTCATCAGCCGGCTGAACCCGCGCTTCAAGAACTTCAAGGTGCCCGTGAAGTCCCTCTCGGGCGGCCAGCGGCAGTCCGTGGCCATCGCGCGCGCGGTCCACTTCGACGCACGCATCCTCATCATGGACGAGCCGACGGCCGCGCTGGGTCCCGCCGAGACGGCGCAGGTGCGCGACCTCATCACGCAGCTGAAGCGGGAGGGTCTGGGCATCTTCCTCATCAGCCACGACATCCACGACGTGTTCGACCTCGCGGACCGCATCTCGGTCATGCTCCAGGGCAAGCTCGTGGGGACCGTGGACAAGGACGCCGTGACCAAGGACGAGGTCCTGGGCATGATCATCATGGGCAAGCTGCCCGGCGCCCTCACCAGCCAGGAGGAGGAGCAGCTCCACTGACCGGCCGCCACGGCGGCCACGTGGATCGGGCTACCCCTTGAGCGAACCCGCGAGCAGGCCGCGCACGAAGTAGCGGCCGAGCAGGATGAACACGATGAGCGTCGGCAGGGCGGTCATCAGCGCGCCCGCCATCTGGACGTTGTACTGCGCCGCGAAGCTGCCCGCGAGGTTCTGGAGCGACACGGTCACCGGTTGTGACCGGGGCGAGCTGGTGAGCGTCACCGCGAACAGGAACTCGTTCCAGATGGACGTGAACTGCCAGATGCCCACGACCACGAAGCCGGGGATCGACAGGGGCAGGTATACACGCCGGAAGATGGCCCAGAAGCCGCCGCCATCCACGCGCGCCGCATCGAACAGCTCGGACGGGATCGCGGCGTAGAAGTTGCGGAAGATGAGCGTGGTGATGGGCAGGCCGTAGATCACGTGGACGAGCGCCAGCCCGGCCAGCGAGTCGTAGAGGCGCATCACCTGGAGGCTCGTGAGCAGCGGGATGAGGATCGCCTGGTACGGGATGAACAGCCCGAACAGGATGAGCCCGAACAGCAGCTCCGAGCCCCGGAAGCGCCACGCGCTCAGGGCGTAGCCGTTGATGGCGCCCCAGATGGACGACACGATGACCGCCGGGATGGTCATCACGAGGCTGTTGACCAGCCCCGGCGCGATGCCACCGGCGTTCTGGAGGGGCGGCGTGAGCGCCGATCCCCACGCGCCCAGGTCCAGCTGCGCGGGAAGCGTCCAGATGCTCGTCGTGTTGACCTCCGGCAGCGTCTTGAGGCTGCCCACGAGGACCACGTAGACCGGCAGCAGGTACAGCGCCGCGAGCCCGATGAGCAGCACGTACAACGCGACGCGCCGACCGGTCGGCCGTCGGCGGTGGGTCGGTCCGGGCGCCCTGCCACGAGCAGGTGCGAGCGTCGTCATGGGGTCCGCCGTCACGTGGTCCGCCGTCGCAGCTCGGACCGCAGGTAGGGCACCACGACGACCGCCGATGCGATGAGCATCAGCACGGCCACCGCGGCACCCCGCGCCCACTGGTTGCCCCGGAAGGTGGTCTCGTACATGAAGATCGAGGGCAGGTCGCTGGCGAGGGCCGGACCACCCCGCGTGAGCACGAACACCAGGTCGAACATCTTGAGCGAGACATAGCCCAGGAGCACCATCGCGCTCACGGTGATGGGCCGCAGGAGCGGGATGACGATGCGCCGATAGATGGCGACCTCCGACGCCCCATCGACCCGACCCGCCTCACGCAGCTCATCGGAGACACCCCGCAAGCCGGCCAGATAGAGCGCCATCACGAACCCGGACATCTGCCAGATCGCGGCGAGCGCCACCGCGCCCACGACCGCTCGCGGGTCCGCGGTGAGGCCCGGTCGCATGAGATCCACGCGCAGCGCATCGAGCGTGTGCCACAGCGGTTGCAGCACACCGATGCCCAGGAGCGTCTCCCGGATACCGCCGATGCCCACGCCGTCGAGGAGCACGTTGACCCCCTCGACGGGATTGAGGATCCACGCCCAGACCGTCCCCGTGACCACGAACGAGAGCGCCATGGGGAACAGGAAGATGCTCCGGAACACCGACTCGGCGCGGATGTGCTGGTCGATGAGGATGGCCAGCAGCAGGCCCACGAGGATGCAGCCACCCACGAACACGACCGTGAACACCAGGTTGGCGAACACGTCGTTGGTCCAGAACCGGGGCGTCGCGAAGACCGCCTGGTAGTTGTCGAGGCCGAGGTAGGGCGCGGGCGGCAGGAACCCCGAGACGCGCCGGATGGTGTTCCAGTCGGTGAGCGAGGCGTAGCTGGTCCACGCGATGAAGCCGTACACGAACAGGGCCGAGGACAGGAGCGCCGGCACCAGCACGATGCCGGCCCACAGCTGCTGTCGTCGGATCATGTCGTGCGTGATGCGAGTCGGCCGCCCAGCACCCGGTCCACGAGGTCGTCGAGGCCCGTCCGCGCACCCAGCTGGGCGAGGGCCTGGCGGGCGAGCTCATCGACGCTCCGCTCGTAGTCCGGACCGTACAGCTCCTGGGCCACCGTGAGGTGGGCCCGGATCGCCTCCGACGCCGCGGAGGGATCGTGCGCCCGGATGGCGTCGAGCGCGATGCGATGGTAGGGCTGGCTGCGCTCCATCACCCGTGGATCGCGGACGCTCCGGAACATGAGCGCCGCGGTGGGCACCGCGATGGACTCCAGCATCATCTCGATGACCGGGTTGTGGGCCGCGCTCGCGATGCCCAGGTGGAAGGCGAGGTCCAGCTCCACGTGGGCGACGCCCGTCGCATGCTCGAGCGCATCGAGGATCGTCTCCAGGTCCGTGATATCGCCGGGCTCGGCGCGCTGGGCCGCCTGGGCGGCGGTCGCGGTCTCGAGCATCAGGCGCGCCTCGGACAGCTCATGGGCGGTCACGCCCCGACGACGCATCGCGATGGCCGCCTGCCGATTGCCGCGCACGTCGTGTCCGGCTCGTACGAAGGTGCCCCTCGCGGGCACGGTCTCGATGAGGCCCAGCTCCGCGAGGGTGCGGAGCGCCTCCCGGATGAGCGGACGCCCGACCCCGAACCGCGACGCCAGGTCCCGCTCCGAGGGCAGGCGGTCCCCCTCCTCGAGCGCGCCCGACATGATCTCGTCGGACATCGCGCGCACGACGCCATCGGCGCTCGGCGGTCCGGCCGTCGCGCGGCCGGCCGGGACGGCGGGGATCGGCGGGCGCGCGGGCGGGACCTGCACGGCCGGTCGGGTACGCATTGACATGGCCGCTAGTGTACTGGTATTGCCGGTCTTACCGGTAAGGCCAGCAACTCCCAGGCCAGAGGAGCAGGAGCGACACATGGGTCAGCGGTTCGGAACACACGTCCGCGGGATGGGCGTGGCGGCGCTCGCGGCGGCGGGCATCATCACGGCGGGCACCGGCGTGCTCGCCCAGTCACCCGGCAGTGGCCAGGTGGAGATCTTCACGTACTGGACGGCCGGTGGCGAGGCGGATGGCCTCGCTGCCATCCAGGAGGTGTTCGCGCAGCAGCACCCGGGCATCGAGGTCATCAACGCGGTCGTCGCCGGCGGTGCCGGCTCGAACGCCAACGCGGTGCTCGCCACCCGGATGACCGGCGGCAACCCGCCCGACACGTTCCAGATCCACGGTGGCGCCGAGCTCATCGACACGTGGGTCACGACGGGCTTCACCCAGTCGCTCGCCGACTTCTACGTGGAGCGCGACCTGGGCGACAAGTTCCCGCAGGGCATCATCGACCTCGTCAGCTACGAGGGTGCGCCCTACTCCGTGCCCGTGGGCGTGCATCGCAACGGCGTCCTCTGGAACAACGCGGCGGTGCTCGCGGAGCACGGCATCGAAGCGCCCGCGGACTGGGACGCGTTCTTCGCGGCCGCCGACACGCTCAAGGCAGCCGGCGTCACCCCACTCGCCCTCGGCGACATCGACAAGTGGGAGGACGTCAACCTGTTCGAGCAGATCCTGCTCAGCCATCTCGGCGCCGAGGACTACCGGGGCATCTGGGCCGGCACCGTGCCCTGGACCGACTCCCGCGTCACGGACGCCCTGACCACCTTCGGTCGGGTGCTCGACTACGTCAACGACGACCATGCCACGCTCACGTGGGACCAGGCCGCGGGCAAGGTGCTCGATGGCAGTGCCGCGTTCAACGTCATGGGCGACTGGGCGAAGGGCTACTTCACGGCCAACGGCTGGGCGCCCGGCTCCGACTTCGGCTGGTCACCCGTGCCCGGCACCGAGGGGACGTTCACGGTGGTCACGGACTCGTTCGCGATCCCGCTGGACATCCAGAACCAGGACAACGCCATCGCGTGGCTGGACACGCTCGCCTCGGTCGAGGGCCAGGACGCCTTCAACCCCAAGAAGGGCTCCATCCCCGCGCGCGTGGATGCCGACACCAGCCTGTATGACGCGTACTCCCAGGCAGCCATGGTGGACTTCGGCAACCTCGAGCTCGTGCCCAGCCAGGCCAACGGGCCGGCGACCATCCCGGCGTTCCTGACGCCGTTCACGGACGCCGTCAACGTGTTCGTGACGTCGCGGGACGTCGCGGCCACCCAGACCGCGATCGCCGAGGCGTGCGTCAGCACCGGGGCGTGCCCCGCGCCATAGGCGGTACCCTTCGGGATCGATCGGAGGCCGGGTGGCGATCGCCGTCCGGCCTCCATCACGTACAGGACCACGACCCGAGCGCATGCAGCAGCGATCCGACACCGCCAGCACCGACCCATCCAGCGGGGTGACCCCGGGACCGGCCGCGCCCGTGGCACCCGATGCCCGCGTGGTGCTGCTGGGCATGATGGGGTCCGGCAAGACCACGGTCGGCCGGCTGCTCGCGGCACGCGGTGGTGGTCGCTATCGGGACAACGACGAGCTGGTGCGCGCGATGAGCGGCCGTGAGCCGGCCGAGATCCGGGCCACGGACGGTGAGGCAGCACTCCATACGCTCGAGAGCCGTGCCCTCCTGGATGCGCTGCGCCTGCCGACGCCGTCGATCGTGGGCGCCGCGGCCGCCATCGTGGAGGACCCGAACGCGCTGACCGCGCTCGGGGATGACGTGGCCGTGGTCTGGCTGCGAGCACGACCCGAGACGCTCCGGGCACGCATCGGCTCGGGTGCCGGTCGTCGTGCGGAGGCCACGGACCTCGCGTGGCTGACCCGTCAGGCGGAGGCACGAGCAGTGGCCTATCAGCGCGCCGCGGACCTCATCGTGGATGTCGACGACCTGGACCCCGACGCGGTGGCCGACCGGATCCTCGACTGGCTGGCGGCACGCGAGACCTGATCCCCGGACCTGACACGGTCGGATCCCGGGACGTGGGCGGTCTGCTCCCGGGCGTGGCCCGGCGGCTCGCGGGCGTGGCGCGGCCCGGCGGCTCGCGGGTCCGACCGACGGCGCGCTCTGCCGGCCCAACGGCGACCCTCGCGGGTCCTTGACGGGCCACCATCCTCTGACTAAGGTCAAAGGATGGACACGCAGGTCGCTCGCATCCGCTCCTTCGACCGGACCGTGACCGAGGTGATCGGCGCGCTCGACGACCGGTTCCTGGGCCGCGCGCGCCCGCTCGGGGAGGCGCGACTGCTGTGGGAGATCGGCGAGCGCGGTATCTCGGTGCGGGAGCTCCGACAGCGGCTGGGCCTGGATGCCGGCTACGTGAGTCGACTGCTGCGTGCGCTGGAGCGAGCGGATCTCGTACGCGTCACGGTCGATCCCGCGGACGCGCGCGTCCGGCGAGTGGAGCGGACACCTGCGGGCGATGCCGAGTGCCGCGAGCTGGACCGGCGATCGGATGACATGGCACGCTCGCTCCTCACGCCGCTCGACGCGACGCAGCGTGACCGACTCGTCAGCGCGATGCGCGAGGTGGAGCGGCTCCTCGTCGCGGCGCGCACGACCATCGAGCGGGCGCCCGTCACCCATCCCGAGGTGCGACGCTGCTTCGAGCGATACGCCGCGGAGCTCGACCGACGCTTCGACGAGGGGTTCGAGCCGGCCCGCAGCTCGATGCCCGATCCGCACGAGCTGGACGACCCGGACGGTCGGGTGCTCCTCGTGCGTGTGGCCGGTGACGCGGTGGGGTGCGGCGCGCTGCGGCGCCTCCCGGACGGCACCATGGAGGTCAAGCGCGTGTGGCTCGAACAGCGGGTCCGCGGCCTCGGCCTGGGGCGCCGGCTGCTGGATGCGCTGGAGCGCCACGCACGGGAGATGGGCGCACGGGTCGTCCGCCTGGACACCAACCGGGCGTTGGTGGAGGCCATCGCGATGTATCGCGCGGCGGGCTACGAGGAGACCGCGCCCTATCACCACGAGCCATACGCGGACCACTGGTTCCGGAAGCGGATCGACTGACCAGGCGCGGGCGCCACGTCCATCGAGGGCGTCACACCGATCCGGGAAAAGGGAACGACCCCGGGAGGCGGGATCCACGGGGCCGTCAAGTCAGGGATCTTTGGTTGCGGGGGGCGGATTCGAACCGCCGACCTTCGGGTTATGAGCCCGACGAGCTGCCGCTGCTCCACCCCGCACGCGTAGTGTAGACCCACCCCGCGAATCGCGCCAGCGACATCACCCTGCCCACGATGTGGGTGATCCGACGCCGCCCGCTGCGGGCGACCTCCACGGCGGGCCGCCTCGTCGGGTCAGTCCCCCAAGCAGCGCGTCGAGGAGCCCCGGCCGCCAGGTGTCCGTGGTGATGTCGTACACACCGAAGCCCGCGCCGAACTCCCAGTAGGTCCACGCGAAGCCGCGTGCCTCGACGGCCCCCCGCACGGCGCGCGTGTAGCGCACCCGGGAGTCAAGGTCACCAGCCTCGAACGCACCGAACTCGCCGACCAGGACCGGGATGCCGCCGGCACGCTCGGCGACGTCAGCCACCTGGTCGAACGCCTGCGCGATCGCCTCGCGCTCGGTCACCAGCAGCGGCAGCGTCCCGTCCGGCCCTCGCAGCTCCAGCGTCTCGACCACGAACGGCTCCTGGGCGCTGTCCGTGCCGTTCTGGAGCACGATCCGCTCCACGACCGGCATCCCGCCACACGCGTCGAGCGGGATGGCCGTCTCGACGCCCGCGACCGTCGTGATGCTCGCATGGGGTGCACCGTCGAACGGGCCGCACACGACGATGAGATCCCGGTCCGCCGACGTCCGCACGGCGAGCTCCGTGTACCCGGTGACCGGCGAGCCCGCCTCCAGGTAGTAGCCGGCCCAGCCCTGCCGATAGGTGATGGCAAGGTCGGAGCCGTACTCGCGGCCGGTGTCCCACGACCAGTCGGCCCAGCCGCCGGCGGGGGTCAGTTGCTCGCCCGTCCAGGTCGTGCCGGTGGGTGGCGAGGGATCCACCCAGTCCGCGCCCTGGTGGGTGAACTCGAACGGGTCGTAGTAGTGCACGGTGAGCACGAGCCGATCGTCGTCCGGGAGCTCCAGGCTGGGTAGGGCGCCGATGGCGTTCCAGTCCACGGGGCCCACCACGATCCACCGGTCCGGGTCCGTCTCGCGGATCCGTGCCACGGCTCGCTCGATCATCGCGTTCCAGAGCTCGGCATCGAGAGCGCCGTTGGGCTCGTTGAGCA
>JAHBUZ010000059.1 GCA_019637815.1 Chloroflexota bacterium | reverse complement strand
TTCCGGGCCATCGTGTTCCGGGATGGCGACGAGCTGCTCATCCAGAGCCGCGACCGCAAACCACTCGACCGCTACTTCCCGGAGCTCGCGGCGCCGCTCCGGGACGCGCTACCCGAGCGCAGCGTGCTCGATGGGGAGGTGGTCATCGCGGGGGAGCACGGCCTCGACTTCGATGCGCTGCTGCTGCGCATCCACCCCGCCGCGTCGCGAGTGGCGATGCTCGCCGAAGCATCACCCGCGTCCTTCATCGCGTGGGATCTCCTGGCGCTCGGTGATGAGGACCTGATGACGACGCCCCAGGGCGACCGGCGGACCCGTCTCGAGTCGGTGCTGGCCGGACGGCATGAGCGGGTGCACCTGACCCCGGTGACCCGGGATCGTGCCCAGGCGCAGGACTGGTTCGAGCGGTTCGAGGGCGCCGGGCTGGACGGGGTGATCGCCAAGCGGCTCGATGCGCCGTACCAGCCGGGCAAGCGGGCCATGACCAAGGTCAAGCACCAGCGCACGGCCGATTGCGTGGTCGCGGGCTTCCGTTGGCACAAGCTGGGCGAACCCATCGTGGGATCCCTGCTCCTGGGTCTCTACGACGATGCCGGGGTGCTGCACCACGTCGGGGTGACCTCCAGCTTCACCATGGAGCGCCGCCGACAGCTCGCCGAGGAGCTCGCGCCATGGCGCACGAACGCCCTCGATGGTCACCCGTGGGCCGGCTGGGCGGAGTGGGCGGCGGAGATGGCCGCATCGGGTCGGCGGGTGCCCGGTGCCCAGAGCCGATGGAACCAGGGTCGTGACCTGTCCTGGGAGCCGCTGCGCGCCGAGCGTGTCGTGGAGGTCGCCTACGACCATCTCCAGGGCGACCGATTCCGTCACGCGACGACCTTCCGCCGCTGGCGACCGGACAAGGCACCCGCGGACTGCCGATACGACCAGCTGGAGACGACGTCCCCCTACGAGCTGGGCCTGATCCTGGGCGGATCGCCGGGCGCATGATGGTCACCGGCACGCCGCTCGGACGACCGACACCATGGGGTGCGCCGATCGCACCACCGGTCGGGGGTGCCACCCCGGACCGTTGGCTGGATACATCCGGAGCGCTGCTGGGTACACTGCGCACGTTCGCGACCAGTCGTCACCCATTGTTCGCGACCATTCGTCACCCAATGGAGGGACCCGGATGACCGACCCACAGCGCCCGGGCGATCCGTGGCAGTCAGAGGACGAGGAGTCGGCATCGACCGTCGATGAGTCCTCGCAGCCGTGGGAGATCACCCCGGACGCGCCGGTCGAGGCGGCGGCGGATGCCACCGCAGACGCCGTCGATCGCGACTGGACGCTCGATCCACGGGGTGACGAGCCAGCGGATGGGTCCGCATGGGCACAGGCGGCGGACGTGACCGATGCGTCGATCGCGGACCCGTGGGCCGCCACCGGCAGCGAGCTGGTGGATGCCGTCGTCACCGGCGTGGAGGGCGTCGCGGGGACGGTGGAGGACACCATCGACGACGCCGCGTCGGCCATCGAGGGTGTCGCATCCGAGGTGGACGCCGCCGCATCCGGTTGGGCGGCGACCGCATCCGAGTGGGTGACCGCTCCCGGATCGGCCGAGCCGAGCACGGATACCGGATCCGCGGCCTGGGCACAGCCGGCAGCGGGCGACTGGTCCACACCCGCTGTGCCGGAGCCGAGCACGGACACCGGATCCGCCGCATGGGCACAGCCTGCAGCGGCCGACTGGTCCACACCTGCTGCGCCGGAGCCCGTCGAGCCGGTCTCCCCGGCATGGTCACAGCCGCTGTCCGAGTGGCCCGAGCCCTCCGCGGATGCCGCGGCAGCGGTCGAGTCCGGACCCGGCCACTGGTCCGCCGAGCCCGCGGCCGCCGCACCCCAGGAGCCGGCAGAGCCCGAGGTCCGCGAAGCCGACCCGTGGGCGACCACGCCGGCAGCCACACCCCCGGATGCCGCGGCATGGGGGGCCGCCCCGAACACGCCGGAGCCATCATCCTGGGCGCCTCCGCCACCGCCGGCACCGGCCGCACCACCACCGCCGGCACCGGTCGCGCCGCAACCGCCACCGCCCGCCGGCTGGGCGACCCCCCCGGTAGAGCAGGCGCCCCAGGCGCCCGCCGGGTATTCGCCGCAGCCGGCCGCCACGCCGCCGACGGCCGCTCCCGGCGCCTATCCGCCCGGCTACCCGGCGCCAGCCGGGTATCAGCAGCCGGGGCAGGCGTATCAGCAGCCGGGTCAGGCCTATCCACAGGCGGCGCCCGCGTATCCAC
>JAHBUZ010000058.1 GCA_019637815.1 Chloroflexota bacterium | reverse complement strand
TCGACGAGAGCCAGCCGGCCCGCGGCCCGCAGGGTCTCGTGGACATCGAGGTCATCGCGTCGGAGATGCGCGTGGCGCGTGTGCCAGGACCCCGGGACGGCCCCACCGTGCTCGATGCGATCCTGCCGCCGGGCGACCA
Source organism: Chloroflexota bacterium (assembly GCA_019637815.1). GTDB lineage: Bacteria > Chloroflexota > Limnocylindria > Limnocylindrales > CSP1-4 > JAFMJV01. Next base: position 2,145 of record JAHBUZ010000058.1, on the reverse strand, counting down.
TGAGGTCTGGCTGCGGACCGCGACGCGAGGTGGCCTGGGCTACACGATCACCCTCGAGCGGGGCGACCCCTTCGTGGAGCCGGGGACCGCGGCACGGCCCGCATCCGATACGACCCTGACGCTCCGCACCGACACCCCCGAGGTCGCCGCATACATCGACCCCGGCCAGGTGGTGGACGCGGTGCTCACCATCGAGAACACCTCGGCTGCGGAGTCCGCCCTCACGCTGGCCGTCGCCACCACGGACCTGCGCTGGACGGCGGACGTGCCGGAGACCGCGGTCGTGCCACCGGGTGGCTCGGTGGACATCCCGGTGCGCATCGCGGTCCCGTCGGATGCGTGGCGTGACATCCCGGTCCGCGTCACCATCGCTGCCCGCACCGCGACCGGGGCGCCCACGACGACCTCCCTCGACATCACGCCCATCCAGGACGCCGCGCCCGTGTCACCGGTCCAGGTGTGGCCCGTGCCGGACGAGCTGCTGGGCGGTCTCGACGTCGCGCGGGTCGACTTGGGTGGCGTGCCCGGTGGCACGGTCAGCTATGAGGACTCCATCCACGACGGGTACTCGATGGCCGGGGCCGGTATCCGTGGCGAGCTCCGCGATGGGTCGATGGAGCTGACCGTCGACCTGGCGGGAGAGGACCCGATCCCGGTCGTGGGCACGATCATCAACGCGACCTCGCCGCTGGGTCGGTTCGCGGACCGGCCGCGGGACATCGAGCTGTGGCTGTCACTCGATGGCACGACGTACGAGCAGGTGCTGTCCGCGGAGGCGGCCCCGATCACCACCGACCAGGCGTTCGCGCTCGCGGAGCCCGTCGATGCGCGATCCGCGCGACTCGTCATCCGGTCCGTCTGGGCGAACCTCGACCCTGCGGCCACCCACCCATCCCCCGCGTTGGGCGAATGGAAGGTGGTCGCCGCGCCCGGCTGGGCGCCCGCCGAGCCGTTCGATGTCGCCGCGGCCATCCATGGCGGGCACATCGCCTGGAGTGCGCCGGATATCGCCGGCGAGCAGATCCGGGAGTTCCTCGACGGCACGGACACGAACGTGTACGCCTATGACCGGTTCGAGCCGAACGAGCGCCAGGACGTGGTGCTCGGCTTCCGGGATGACCGGGCGGCACAGGTGACACGGATCGAATGGATCGAGCAGCCCGGCACCGACCCGGCGCTCCGGTTCGCGCAGGCGCAGGTGGAGGTGAGCACCACCTCGCCCTTCGGGCCCTGGCGATCGCTCGGCACCTGGGATCTCACACTCACCGCGGATGACACCGTCGCCCCGTTCGAGCTCCCGGACGACACGTGGGCGCGCTTCGTGCACCTGTCCATCGAGCCGCCCGCCGACCAGGAGCGTGCCTACCGGACACGACCCGGGCAGATCCGGGTCATCGAGCGTGCCACGGACGACAGCTACCGCTCGATCCAGGGGGAGTGGGGTCAGGGGAGCCCACGCGGACCGTTCGAGCTGCTGGTCCCCGCGGCGCTCGCCGCGGGCGTCCTCGATGACGCCGACGGGCCCGATGATCCCGCGCAGGCCCAGCCGGTCGCCGAAGCGCGGGTGCTCCATGGTCATGTGACACGTAGCGCCGATGTCGACTGGTACGCGATCACCGTGCCGCTGGACCGGAACCAGCTGACGCTGCGGCTCGGCGCCGAACGGACGAACGGCGTGCGGATGACGATCCTCGACGCGGATGGTCGGCCCGCCGAGTTCGAGGAAGGCGTCGACCGGGCGACCGGGGAGCGGGTCTGGACCGCCTCCGTCAGGCCCGGCGAGGTCTATCGCGTGGGTATCGAGCAGCCGTTGCTGTCCGTGCTCATCGCGTTCGACACGAGTGGCAGCGTGGAGCCGTGGTGGCCCCAGATCAGGGCGGCGGTCCGGACGTTCGCTGATGACATCACGCCGGGTCAGGAGGTTGCCCTGGTGCTGCCGTTCGCGGAGGAGCCCCTGCCCGGCGACTGGACGGACCAGCCGTGGCTCATCCAGGCAGCGCTGGACGCACGCAGCAGCTCCGCCGGCTCGAGCTGTCTCCGGTGTGGCCTCGACAAGGCCGTCAGCCTGCTCGAGCAGCGGGACGGCGCCCGCGCCATCCTCGTCCTGGGGGACGCGGTCGGTGGCGAGATGTACGGCGGGCTCGA
>JAHBUZ010000057.1 GCA_019637815.1 Chloroflexota bacterium | reverse complement strand
GCGAGAGGCCGCCGTTCCGGCGTGAGGGTCCTGCTCGACGAGATGTTGCCAGTGGGCGTGATTCGCCTGCTGCCCGCACACGAGGTCCACACGGCGCAGTACGCCGGCTTCAAGGGTCTCTCGAATGGGGAGCTGCTCCGCCGTGCGAGTGCGGCCGGATACGAGGTCCTGCTGACCGCTGATCGCAACCTTCCCGCCCAGCAACACGTCCCTGCGGTCGGGATCGCGGTGGTGCTCGTACGGGGCAGCACGCTTCGCCAGGTGATGGACCAGAACGAGGCGTTGTCGGCGGCGCTGGCGGTCGCTGAGCCCGGGACGGTCGTTCGGGTGGATCCCACATCGTGACGAGACCCGGGCACGAGGCTGACGACACGGATCGTCCAGCCGAGCCTGATGACCTGGACGCGATGCTCGCCTCGCTGCCGTACGTGCACGACACGACGCCGCGCCGGGACCCTCGGTATCCGTGCCCATGCTGCGGGTACATCGTCTTCACGGAGCCGCCAGGGTCGTACGACATCTGCAAGATCTGCTTCTGGGAAGACGACGTTGCCCAGCTCTCGTCGCCAGACCTCGCAGGCGGCGCGAACGACCCATCACTGATCGATGCACAGCGCACCTATGCCGCGATCGGCGCGATGGAGGAACGCTTCATCGGCCTCGTTCGTCCGCCCTTTCCGCACGAGACGATCGACCCCGGTTGGCGGCCGTTCGATATCGATCGCGACCTGGTCGAGCCACCAGGGCAGGAGCGCGCATGGCCGGACGATCCGACGGCCCTCTACTACTGGCGGCCGACGTTCTGGCTCCTGGACGACCACTCGGGCTGAGCGCTGAGAGGCTGTGAGCCAATCGGCTCCTGAGGAGGGATCTTCCCATCAGGTGCCCGATCGGCTAGCATCGGCCGATGGACGAGCTGTTCGACCTCCCGCCCGATGATGTCACGACCACGACAGCGGGCCGTGGCCGGCCCAGGCTCCAGCGTCCCGACCGTGACCAGGTGGAGCTGCGCGCGACCCATCTCGATGCCCTGCTGCCGCCCGACCACCGGGCGCGTGCGGTGTGGGACTTCGTGGCGGGCCTCGACCTCGCCCCCCTGTACGCGCGGATCCGGGCGGTGGAGGGCCATCCGGGGAGGCCGCCCATCGACCCGGCCATCCTGGTGGCGCTCTGGCTGTACGCGACGCTCGAGGGGGTGGGCTCGGCGCGAGCCCTCGCCCGGCTCTGCGACGAGCACGACGCCTATCGCTGGATCGCGGGTGGCGTGGGCGTCAACCACCACACGCTCGCGGACGTCCGGGTCGACCACGCGGACATCCTCGACGACCTGCTCACGGGCAGCGTCGCGGCGCTCGTCACCGACGGCCTGGTCACCCTCGACCGGGTCGCTCAGGACGGGATGCGGGTGCGCGCGGGAGCGGGTGCCGCGAGCTTCCGCCGCCGGGATGCCCTCGATGCCGCGCTCGCCGACGCCGAGGCACGCGTCACGGCCCTGCGCGCGGAGCTCGACGACGATCCCGCGGCGACCTCCCGACGGGTCGCGGCGGCCCGGGAGCGGGCGGCGTGGGAGCGGACCGAGCGCGTCCGTCGTGCCCTCGACCGGCTGCCCGAGGTGGAGGCGGCGAGGCGGCGCCATGGCCGGTCGGCGGCCGATGCCCGTACCTCGACCACCGATCCCGACGCGCGGGTGATGAAGATGGCCGACGGTGGCTTCCGGCCCGCGTTCAACGTCCAGCTCGCGACGGACACGGCATCGGGTGTCGTCGTGGGCGTGGACATCACCGATGTCGGCTCCGACGCCGGCCTGCTCGGGCCCATGGTCCGCCAGCTCGAGCGTCGCTACGACCGGGCACCCGCGGAGCTGCTCGCCGATGGTGGCTTCGTCGTCCTCGACGACATCGCCGGCCTCGCCGACGGGCACGGCACCATCGTCTATGCGCCACCGACCACCCCGCACGATCCCGCCCGGGACCCCTTCGTGCCGCTCCCCGGTGACCACCCCGCGGTGGCCGCCTGGCGGGTGCGCATGGGCACCGATGCCGCCAAGGCGATCTACCGGCAGCGGGCTGCCGCTGCCGAGTGCGTCAACGCCCAGGCGCGCAACCGGGGCCTCCAGCGACTGCCCGTCCGGGGTCTCGGGAGGGCGCGCGCCGTGCTCCTCTGGTTCGCCCTCGCCCACAACCTCGTGCGCACCCTCGCCCTCCGGGCACCCGGAGCCGCCTCCCCGGCATCGGTGACAGCCTGATGGGATGGACCGGACCTCGTCAGGGGCCTCCCGGGCCGCCCGCCCGACCGTCGGGCGTGGTCCTGTCGGCGCCACCCCCCGCGATCGGCCCGTCATCAG
>JAHBUZ010000056.1 GCA_019637815.1 Chloroflexota bacterium | reverse complement strand
TGCGCTGGACGACGTCGCTCGAGGAGTGCCTCGCGTGGCCGGACGTCCAGGGCGTCATCGTGTGCACGCCCAACGACACCCACGCGGACGTGGGGCTGGCCGTGCTCCGGGCAGATCGCCACCTGCTCATGGAGAAGCCGCTCGCGCTCGATCTCGCGGGCGCGGACGCGCTCATCGAGGCGGCCGACCAGCGCGGGCTGGTGCTGATGCCCGGCCAGAGCCAGCGCTTCTACGACACCAACCGCGCTATCCGCGAGGCGGTCGTGCGGGGTGACGTGGGGCGACCCAGCCACGCGCGCGCCACGTTCCTCGCGGGCTGGCTGTGGGGCGGCTGGGGGTCATGGGTGCTCGACCCGGCCCGCTCGGGTGGCCATGTGGTGCACAACGGGGTCCACGGCATCGACCTGGTGTCCTGGTGGCTGGGCGCGCGCCCCGTGGAGGTGCTCGCGACGGGCGGGCCGGTGAGCGCCGCGGGCCTGGGCATCGCGGACCACTTCACGGTCCATCTGCGCACCGACACCGGGGCCACCGCGATCGTCGAGATGAGCCGGGCCGTGCGGCCCCGGGCGACGGTGATGCGGGAGCTCGTGGTGGCCGGCAGCGACGGCGTGGTGCGCCAGACCATGGCCGACGCAGGCGGTGTGCTGGTCGACGAGTCCGGCAGCTCGCTCCTGGGCTTCGACGGCCAGGATGGCTTCGACCGCGAGGTCGGCGCCTGGGTCGCGACGCTCGCGGACGGGGTGGCGCTGCCGGTCACGGCCGCCGATGGCCGCGCGGCGCTCGCGGCCGCCATCGCCGCGGAGCGATCGCTCATCACCGGCAGGCGGGTCCGGGTGGCCGGCGCATGACCGCGACCCTGCTGGTCGTGGGCCACGACCCGACCACGGCCCTGGGTGCGGCGCTCGCGGGCGCTGCACACGCGGTGGTCGCGGACCTGACCGATGCGACGCTCGCCGGGGTCGACGGACCCGCGGGCATCGTGGTGGGTGCGGGCGGGGATACCGCCGCGCTCGCCCGGCGTGCCGTGGCCCTCGGCGTGCCGGTGCTCATCGAGGCGGTCGGACGGCTGACCCCGGACGACTTCGCCGTGCTGACGGGGACCGACGCCGTGTTCGCGGCGCTCCGGCGCCGGTTCGAGTCGGATGCCCGCTGGGCACGAGGACGGGTGGCGGCGGGTGGCATCGGCCTCGCATGGGGCGTCCACGCCGAGGCGCTCGCGTCCCGAGCACCCGATCCGCTGACCGAGGCACTCGACCTGCTCGACGCGTGCACCGCCACGACCGGCTGCCCGCTCGTCCGGGCGCGGCGGTTCGATCGGGGTCGCGGAGCGCCCGCCACCTGGACGCTGGATCTCGCGCATGGCGTCACGGGGCAGCTCCTGGTGCGCATGGCAGACCGGCGGTCGCGAACGGCCGGTGGCCCGGAGCTCGCCGCGATGCGCATCCTCGCGTCGCATGGGCTGGTCGCCGCGGACCTCGATGGGCCACTCCAGCGGACGCATGGCCGCCGGGGTCCGAGCGTGGAACACGTGGGTGCCGATGGCGCGCGACGCGTGCTGGCCGCGTTCGAGGGCGTCGTGGCCGGCACCGGGGGACCGCCGCCGGTCACGCTCGCCGCCATCGCCGGCATGCATCGGGCACTGGGCACCACGACAGGGAGGGACAGCACGACATGAGGCTCGTGGCATTCCGCGCGAGGGAGGACACGCCCACCGGGGAGGGCGCTCGGCGCCTGGGCGCGGTCGTGACGCGCGACCATGGGGACGTCGTCCTCGACCTCACCGCCCTCGACCCGACGCTGCCGACCGACCTGGTGGACCTGCTCGCGCAGGACGCTCTGGACCGGTCGCGATCGCTGGTGGCCGGTGCCGGCCCGGAGACGCCGACGCACCCGATCGCGGATGTCCGGCTGTTGGCGCCCATCGCGACGCCACCCAAGATCCTGGCCGCAGCCGGCAACTACCAGGAGCATCTCGTGGAGGGTGGCGCGCCGCGCGTCGATCCGGCGCGGGTGGTGCCCAGGCTGTTCCTCAAGCCGACATCGACCATCATCGGCCCGGACGAGCCGTTCCGCCTGTCGCCCATCAGCCGGAGCATCGACTGGGAGCTCGAGCTCGCCGCGGTCGTCGGTCGTCGGTGTCGCGATGTCGCCATGGCGGAGGCGCTGGACGTGGTCGCCGGCTACACCATCGTCAACGACATCTCGGCGCGGTCCATGGAGTGGGGTCTCGCCGATCGCCAGCCGAGCGACTGGAACGGCTTCTTCGACTGGCTCAACGGCAAGTGGCTCGACGGATCGGCGCCCCTGGGTCCCTGGTTCGTGACGGCGGACGAGATCCCCGACCCACAGGCGCTCGTCATGGAGCTGCGCGTCAACGGCGAGGTCCGCCAGTCCGCGGACACCTCGCAGATGATCTTCGGGGTCGCGGAGCTGGTGGCCTTCGCGTCCCGCTTCCTGACCCTCGAGCCGGGCGACATCATCGCCACCGGGACGCCGGCCGGGGTGGGGGCCACGACGGGCACGTTCCTCGCGGACGGGGATGTGATGGAGGCGACGATCGAGGGCCTGGGCACGCTCGTGACGCCGGTCGTGGCCGGCTGACGCCGATCGCGCACCCGGGACCACCCATC
>JAHBUZ010000055.1 GCA_019637815.1 Chloroflexota bacterium | reverse complement strand
GCGGGCACCGGGCCGGGCAGCTCGGCGCCGTACGTGTCACGCAGGAGGCCGAGGACGGCATCGAGGTCGGGCTCCCCGAGCGGGATGGCCGGGAGCTGGGCAAGGGTGGTGTCTGGGTCCTTGAGACCCGATGAGGTCAGCACAGTGACGATCGTCGCATCCGGGTCAAGGACGCCACGCTCGACCATGCCCTCCAGGGCGGCCAGGAGCGGTCGGTCGACTGCCTATACTCGGACGCGATGACGCTGCGCACCCGCGACCGATGACCTACTCCATCATCGCGGTCGATGCCGCGACGGGCGAGATCGGGATCGCGGCCCAGACCTGCTGGCCCGCGGTGGGCGCGTCCGTACCCTGGGTGGAGGCGGGCGTCGGGGCCGTGGCGACCCAGGCGTTCACGAACCGCGACCTTGGACCGGCCGGACTCGCGCTGCTTCGGGAGGGCATGGCGCCGGACGAGGCGATCACCCGGCTGCTGGCCACCGATCCGGGTGCGGCCATGCGACAGGTCGCCATCGTGGACGCATCCGGACGATCCGCTGCGACCACCGGGGCGCGCTGCGTCGCGGAGGCGGGACACGTCTGCGCGCCGGGGATCAGCGCGCAGGGCAACATGCTGGAGCATCGCGGGACCTGGGATGCGATGCGCGACGCCTTCGACGCGACGGACGGCGACCTCGCCGATCGACTCCTGGCGGCGTTGCGGGCGGGCGAAGCCGCCGGCGGCGACATGCGCGGTCGGCGGAGCGCCACCCTGGTCGTCGCACCCGGAGCGCCACGAGCCGCGTCCTCGCCCGGCGGCGAGGGTGGCATGGACTCCGTCCAGCCCTGGGCACGCCGGTTCGACCTGCGGATCGACAGCTCCGCGAGCCCCATCGACGATCTCGCGACGGGCCTCCGTCTTGCGCGGGCCTACGAGCTACTGGCGCAGGCACGTGCGGTACTGGCTGGAGACGATGCGGCGGGCGCTGCACGACTCATGGACATCGCCTCGGAGCTTGCGCCGGAGGACCCCCAGCTCGGTCTGTGGCACACGCTGGTGCTCGAGGCAGCGGGTCGGAGTGACCCGACCGCGCTGTTACGGGTGTTCGCGGCCGAGCCGCGACTCGCCGAGTTCGGTCGACGCTATGCACGAGCCGGCCACGGAGGGTCGTTGCGCCAGCTGCTGGAGGCGCTGTAGCGGTCCGCGGCAACGCGTCGGGTCGCCGCGTCCGCGGATGTCGGGAGTGACTCAGGCGGCGTCCAGCACCTCGCGGAGCTTCGGTGCGAACGCGTCCGGGTCCCCGGTCTGGCCGTACTCGCCACCCAGGAAGCCGCCGTGGTCGCTCGGGAACTCGACGGGCGGTTGGCCGAGCAGCGCCGCGACGGCCTCACCGCCGCGACGTGCCAGCGCGCCGCCGCTCTCCGCGCCCACCGCGATGACGATCGTGGTCGGTGCGGCCCGCAAGGCCTCGATGTCCGGCTCGTACGCCGTCGAGGTGACCATGTTCTGGGCGAGGAGTGGGTCCGTGCGCGTCCCGTCGTCATCGGCGGGCATCCCGAACATCTGCGGATCGGGACCCGGCTGGGCCGCGATCTCGTCGGTGAACGGACCCTGGTGCATCACGACCGAGATGAAGTGCGCCATGCCGGCGCCGAAGCCACGCTGCTGATACGTGTTGGCGACCGCGCGGCACACGGCGAGCGCCGTCTCGCGATCGGGGACGAGCGCCGCCAGCGGCGGCTCATGTGCCACGAGCGACCGGACATCGGTGGGATGTGCGGCCACGAGCGCGAGCGCGTTGATGGCGCCGCCACTGCTCGCGAACAGGTCCACCTGGCCGAGACCCGCAGCCTCGATGACCCGATGGAGGTCGTCCGCGTGCTGCTCGGGGGTCGACTCGGTCGTGGGATCGTCCTTGGTGCTGCGCTCGACGCCGCGCGGGTCGTACGTGATGACCGTGCGGTCGGTGAAGTGGCTCGCGAGCGTGCCGAACCCGGCGGCGCCCATGGGCGAGCCGATGAGCATCAGGGGTCGATGGGTCGAGCCCTCGACGGGGCGCACGTCATACGTGAGCGTGGCGCCCGACGCCCGGAGCGTGCTGGTCGTGGGGGCGGTGGCGGTGGTCATGATGGTCCTCCGGGGGGTGGGGTTCGGTGGCGTCGATATCTGGACGGATCGGCCGGCCGGATGTCATCGGTGGACGCTCAGGTCGGGTCCTCGGCGAGCAGTCCATCGATCCGGCCATCCGACCTGTGTCGTCTCGATGATCAGGCTGGATCCTCGGCGAGGATCCCATCGATCTGTCCCAGGGCCTCCTTGAGGCCTTCCTCCATGCCCATCTCGACGAGCTGCTGCATCGCCTCCAGGCTCGGGAACTGGCTCGTGATGGACATCCGCGTCCGGCCGTCCCCGATGGGCTCGATCGTGATGCGCGACTCGGTACCGGGCAGCTCGTCGTTGTTCGAGCCGTCCGGGTTCGCGAACCCGTCCCGGAAGGCGAGTCGACGCGGTGGCTCGGCCTCGGTCACCTCCCACCAGCCGTGCGACTCGGAGCCGTCCGGGCCGGTCATGTGATAGGCGCTTCGACCACCGACACGCAGGTCGTGCTTCGTGAAGGTGGCGGGCCAGGCCGGTGGGCCCCACCAGCGGGAGAGCTGGGCCGGATCCTCCCAGAGTCGCCAGACCCGCTCGGGGGTGGCCGTGAACTCGGCGGTGGTGACCATGGTCAGGGCCTCGGGGTCCTTGGTGACGTTCGTGACGGTCATCGGTGCATGTCCTCCGTGGCGTCGGTCCCAGTGATGTCGGTCCCAGGTGCATCGAGCAGCGCGCTCATGCGCCCGATGCGGTCGCGCCAGAGCTGCTCGTACCGGTCGAGCAGCCGCTGGGCCATCCGGATCGCCTCGACGTTGGTGCGCACGACCTTGCGTCGGCCGACGCGCGCCTTCGTCACGAGCCCGGCTCGCTCCAGCACGGCGATGTGCTTCTGCACGGCCGCGAAGCTCATGGGGTAGTGCGCGGACAGCTCCACGATCCCCTGCTCCCCGGCCATCGCGCGACGCACGATGTCCCGGCGTGTCCCATCCGCGAGCGCGGCGAAGACCCGGTCGGCATCGAACGTGGTGGCGGTGGTCGTGACGGCCTGCATGGATACAACCATATGGTTGTATCTAGCGATCGTCAAGCGGGTGCGGCCACGTCTGACGACCCATCTCGATGAGTGGCCGTGCCGGATCAGGGTCGGCGGCCGCGCTGACACGAGGCGGACGCATGCGACGATGTGCATCGGCTCGCACCGAGCGGACGTGGTACCCGGGGCAGGGCTCGCAGCATCGAGGAGGAGGTCGAGTGGCACGATCAGCGAACGGGAGCGGCGGATCGACGCTCGATGTGATGCTCGTCGGGGAGTCGTGGTTCTCGATGACCATCCACCAGAAGGGATGGGACACGTTCCAGACATCGTCGTACACGGAGGGTGGCGGGTCGTTCATCGACGCCGTCACGCAGCGAGGGCATCACGTCCGCTACATCCCCGCACACCGGGTGGATGCCGACTTCCCGTCGGACGCGGCGGGGC
>JAHBUZ010000054.1 GCA_019637815.1 Chloroflexota bacterium | reverse complement strand
CTCGGGGGTCTGGCGGATGCCCGTGTAGACCACCTCGAAGCCCTCGTCCCGGAGACCACGCGCGAGCACCTTGGCACCCCGGTCGTGGCCGTCGAGCCCCGGCTTCGCGATGAGCACCTTGATGGGTCGATCGGTCATGCCCGCGATGATACCGGCGACCGTGACGCCGGAGGGGTCGCGCCCGGGCGCGCTGTGCGTCAGTAGGGCCGTGTGCCGTCCCCGGTCTCCAGATCGAGCCAGCCCTGGAGGGAGTCGGACACCCACGTCGTCACACCGGTCCCGAACATGTCCCGGTCGTGCGTCCAGATCCCGGCCCGGATCGCGATCGCACAGGCGACCAGCGGCCAGTCGTCCGGGTCGCGCGGGGTCCGTCGGCGTGCCACCCGCTCCAGCAGGGAATAGGTGGGTCTGCCGACCACCGTCACCGTCGTGCGGATGAGGTCGAGGGAGCGCGTGATCGCGAGCTCACGTTCGGCTTCGGTCAACCCCCGCTGATCCGCGACCGCTCCGGCCCGGCGGCGCACCTCGACACCGACTTCCTCGTGGGTATCGGCCGGCATGAACAGCTCCAGGCGACCATCCAGGAACCGCTCGGCGCCGCGTCGTCGCAGCGACTCGCCAACCACCACATTGGTGTCGAGCACGAGACGCATCAGGGCGCCTCGAACTCCGGGATGTAGTCATCACCCATGATCTCCCGCACGAACTCCTCCTCGCTGAGGCCGGTCCGGGCATGCAGGTACTCGAGCATCTCGATCTGCCGATCAGCTGCCTCCCGGGCGGCAGCACGGTCGATGGGCACGAGCGGCACGTAGAACCCGATGGGCGTGCCATTCCGCTCGATCCGTACCAGCTCGTTCCCGTTCAGCACCGCGCTCGCCTGGTCCCGGAACTCCCGGACACCGACCACTCGCATGTCGCACCTCCGTGTGGTGGCCACCAGTGTAGCCACATCGTCAGATGGGTCGAGCGGGGGTGGCACGGCCGGTCGCCCGCGGCCCGTGATAGCGTGGCCCGCATGCTGGAGCGGTTCGTCCGCGCGCAGGACGCGGTGTGGGACCAAGTGCTTGCGGAGCTCGACGCGGCACACAAGCAGAGCCACTGGATGTGGTTCGTGTTCCCGCAGCTCCGAGGCCTCGGGCGCAGCGACATGGCGTGGCGCTACGGCATCGAGGACCTCGCGGAAGCGCGGGCGTACCTCGCGCATCCCGTCCTCGGGCCACGGCTCCACACCTGCGCACGCCGGCTGCTCACAGCGCCGGAGCAGCCGGTCGAGGACATCCTGGGGTCGATCGACGCCCTGAAGCTGCGCTCCAGCATGACCCTCTTCGGCCTCGCGGCCGAGGGCGACACCGACTTCCAGGCCGTGCTCGACCGATGGTGGGGCGGCGAGGCTGACGACCACACGCTCGAGCTCCTGGCGACCGACACATCGAGCTGATCGACCCGAAGGAGACGAGCGCTGTGGGGCCTGGGTCGGGGCGTCAGGGTGCTGGCTCGCGGCCCACGACCTTCACGTCCTCGCCGTTTCCCGTGCAGACCGTGTACCGGCCGTCCGGCGTGCAGACGATGCCGTGGTCGTCGTCCGTGCCGACCCAGTAGGAGCGCACCGGGCCATCCGACACCGACCGGTCCCAGACGAGGTGCCCCGCGCCCGTCGGTGACAGCCGGACCAGACCGCCATCCACAGGCTCAGCGTCCTCGGACCCACCCTCACCCGGGACCTGGACCGCGAACACGGCCGCATCACCGAGCCACGCGACCCGACCGACGGGCTGCCCTGCGACCGACGCGACGGCCTCCCCGGTGGACGCGTCGAAGAGGCGCGTCCTGCCGATGACACCCGCCCTGGGCGTGCTGACGACCCAGCGCCCGGTCGGGTCGATGGCATAGGAGCTGTCGTCCCGGGTCATGCCGGCCGCGGGCACGACCGTGGGCAGGAAGCGTCCGTCCGACTGGACGGCCGACCACCCGGCACCCTCGCGCTCCACCCAGGCAAGTCCAGCGGAACGAACCGCTGGCGAGACACCGAATACCGTCGTGGGCATCTCCAGCATGGATGCCGTCCCCATCTCGACCCACCGCCTCGGCCGAGGAGTCTCCGACGTCCATCGGCGATCGACCGGACCGATGAGGTACCGCGCCGGATGGTTCGTGGCGCCGCGCGTGACGAACTCATCAGGGACCTCACCGCGATCGACCGGCTCACCGTCATGGATGGTCACGACACGATCCGTCCTCGTGAGCAGGTACCCACCACCGGGGATGGCCTCGATACCCGTTCGCACCCACGAGGAGGCAGCCCCGACTCCGACATCCCCGAGGTAGAGGGAGGCCCAGTCCGACGAGGCATCGAGTCGGGCTACGGTGACGAGGGCGGGCCGCTCTCCAGCCGAGCGATCGGTGTCCGACTGCTCGATGTCCGTGATCTGCGCGACCGTCTCGCCGTCGGTCGCCCACAGCGGGGCGTCGTCCGCGCCCCATCCACGGATGCGGAGGACGGTCTCAGGATCGGTGCGCACCGTGATGCGGCCGATCCGTGGGCCCGGACGCAGATACCCGTCCTCGCCGAGCATCCAGATGCGCTCCTCCCACTTCCCTTGCACCAGCAGCACGACCGGCCCGGTCGACCCCGTGTCCGGGTCGAACCCCTGGCCGATGACGGTCACTCCCGTCTGGGTGCCGAGGTCCGGGGACGTTCCCGGACCGACCGCGGGCAGGCCCACCGGCCGGGTCGCCACGCCGATCGCGAGCGCCACCATGAACGCCGCCAGCACCCCGGTGGCCCAGCGTCGCGGCATGGCAGGTCGTTCGTGGCGCGTCACCGTTCGTCGGTGCGCCGGCGAGCCCGGCCACGCGGGGTAGCCGCCGCGCGCTCCATCCAGGTCCGCGGACAGGGTCCCCCGGATGAGCACCTCCAGTCGTGCGTCAGCGGTCATGCGCCACCTCCAGCGGTGTGGCCGCGGCACCCGGCAGCGGCGGTCCGTCCTCGGCGAGCTCGACCCGCATCCGTGCCAGGGCGCGGCTGAGCATCGAGCCCACGTTTCCCGTGCTCGTCCCCAGGATCGTCGCGATGGAGGCGTAGTCGAGGTCGTGGTAGTAGCGCAGCACCACCGCTGCGCGGTGTCGGCCATCGAGCGCGTCCAGGACCTGCCGGACGGCGATCGACTCGGCCGGATCCGGGACCCGCTGCTCCGCCTGCCCGACCTCCTCGGTCAGCGGCTCGGCGCGCCGCACACGACGACGCCGCAGTACGGTGATCGCGCTGTTGACCACGATGCGCAGCAGCCACGCATCCGGCGGCCCATCCCCGCGATACCGCTCCCGCTCGCGCCACGCGGCGAGGAAGGCGTCCTGGGTCGCCTCCTCGGCCATCGGCCCCTCTCGACAGATCCCCAGGGCCGTCCGGTACGCCATCGGATACGTGCGGGCATAGAAGCCGCCGAAGTCCGAGAGTGCCGGATGGATGGTCATGTGACCCTCACACGGATGCCCATGTCCATCCTGACGCACGAGGACGCCCCATCCTTGCGATCGCGGCGCGACGGCCGTCACCGCGTGGTCCCACTGGGCCCGGCCGGCGTCCGATCCGCTACACGGCGCGTGTGATGAGGCCCGTCGCCGGCACCCGGACGGCAAGCACATCAGCGGTGTCGACG
>JAHBUZ010000053.1 GCA_019637815.1 Chloroflexota bacterium | reverse complement strand
CCCCTCGTCGCGCATCTGTTGCGGATCGCCGACGACAGCATCAGCAGCATGTTCCGACGACTGCGTGCCGGTGAGGCACCGTCACTCCCGGGTGCCGTGCGTGCGAGCCTCGGTATCGGCAGCACGGCCGCGGATGTCGACGCCCTCGTGGACGCGCTGACCCACATCGCCACCGATGGACCCGCATGGGCCTACGAGCGACGTGGCGACGACTTCGAGCCGATCCCGGATCCGCGCCCGCTCGAGGTCGAGGGGTTGTCATGGCTCCACGAGCCGATCCCTGCACAGGAGGCGAACGATGAACGGCCACCGGACCCGGGTGCTCGCGGCGCTCGCGGGAGAACCCGTCGACCGGATCCCCGTCAGCGCGTGGTCGCATCACTTCGCGATGGAGGCGTCGAGCGAGAGCCTCGCGGAGCAGACCATTGACTACGCGCAGCGCTTCGACTGGGACGGATCGGGCGACGAAGGCGATGAGGCGATGCAGTTGCTCGCACGGCACAGCATAGGCGCGGACTCGCCGGGCGATGCCCACTCGACGGATGTTTGGCCCTCGGTTCGAGCCGGTTCGATGGACACGCCATCCACGCTGCGGTCATCGACCAAGCCCGCAAGGATGCACTGACGATGGGTACGCGCTCGAGTTCCGCGTCGGATGCGCGACCGCCCGCCCGGTTCTCTGACACAGACGGGCAGGCGCTCCGTGACGTCCCGCTCGCGGATGTCCGGGCGGCCGCCGAGCGGATCCGGGGCATGGTCGCCCGGACGCCGATGCTCCACTCCCGGACGGCGGCACGCTGGGTCGCCGATGCCACGGGTGTGCGCGTCGGTGGTGCCGCCGTGCCGGACCGGCCCGGTGGCGATGCGGCGCCCGGCGCGGGCGAGCCACGCGTCTTCCTGAAGGCGGAGCATCTCCAGGTCACGGGCTCGTTCAAGGCGCGGGGTGCGGTGAACCGCGTCCTGACGCTCACCGATGCGGAGCGCGAGCGGGGCATCGTCACGATGTCCGCGGGCAACCACGCCGCAGCGGTGGCCTATGCCGCGGCCGCGGCGGGCGTGCCGGTCACCGTGGTCATGCCCCTGACCACGCCCCGCACCAAGGTGGAGGCCACGATCGCCTACGGCGCCCGGGTGGAGCTGCACGGCGCCCACACCGGCGAGACCTGGCAGCGGCTCCAGCAGCTGCGCGACGAGCTCGGCGCGGTGTTCGTGTCGCCGTTCGACGACCAGCGGGTCATCGAGGGGCAGGGGAGCGTGGGCCTGGAGATCCTCGAGGACCTGCCGGATGTCGATGTCATCGTCGTCGCGGTCGGTGGTGGCGGGCTCCTGACCGGTGTCGCGGCCGCGGTCCGCCAGCTGCGACCCGACGTCCGGATCGTGGGCGTGGAGCCCGCATCGAGCGACGCGCTCAGCCAGGCCCTGGCGGCCGGCCACCCGGTGGAGATCCGGCCCGACTCGGTCGCCGACGGGCTCAATGCGCCGTTCGCCGGCGCCTGGAACATCGACCTCGCGCGGCGCTATGTGGATGCCGTGGTGCGCGTCCCCGAGTCGGTCGTCGCACGCGGGCTGCGGTTCGCCCTCGAGCGCATGAAGCAGCTGCTGGAGCCGGCGGCCGCGACCGCGCTCGGGGCGGTGCTCTCGGGAGCCGTGCCGCTCCACGATGGCGACGTGGTGTGCGTCATCGCGTCGGGTGGCAACGTGGACCTGGCGCGCCTGCCGGACCTGCTCGCCCTCGACGAGCAGGAGTAGCCGGGCGCCACGCCCGCCAGCGGATGGCGCCACGCCCGGCAGCGGATGGCGCCACGCCGGCAGCGTCTATGCGTAACCCAGCTCGTCCAGCCGCTCGTCATCGATACCCGCGTGGTGAGCGAGCTCGTGGATGACGGTGCGCCTGATCTCCCACGCCAGCTCGTCGGGGTGACGGAAGTCCTCCTGGAGCGGGATCCGGAACAGCGTGATGACGTTCGGGAAGGCCACCTGGTCCGCGTACGGGTCGATGAGCGGCGTGCCCTCGTACAACCCGTACAGCCAGCCGTCCGATGCACCACCGGTGCGGGCCTGCTCCGGCGACGGCAGATCCTCGACCACGATCGCGACGGTCTCGAGCAGCCGCTTGATCTCCGGCGGCAGGTCGTCCAGGGCAGCCTGGACCTGGCGCTCGAAGCCACGGGGTCGATCATCGGCGGGCTCGAGCGCGGTCGGCAGGGTCGACCGGCGGCTCGGATGTCGATGGGCGAGCGCGGCGCGACGTCGGACGGGCATGGATCCGTATGCTAGCCGGGTGGTGACCTCGACCCCGACCGACCTCGTGCCCGACCCCGATGCGTCCCCCGAATCGATGGTCGTGCGGGTGAGCTCCGGTGAACGCATCCACTATCTGGATTGGGGCGCGACGGCGGAGGTCGATCGGCCCGGCGGCTCGACCACCGACCCTCGCCCGGTCGTGGTGCTGGTCCACGGCATCGCGGCGACCGGCTGGTCCTGGGCACCGGTGGCCCGGCGCCTGACACGGGTGGCGCGAGTCCTGGCGCCCGATCTGCGGGGGCACGGGCTCTCGGAGGGAGCGCGCAGCGCCCTCGACCTGTCATCGCTTGCGTGGGATGTGCTGACGGTGGTCGCCGCCAATGGTGCGGGCAGCGAGGTCGGTGGATCCCCCGCGATCCTCGCGGGCCATGGGCTGGGTGCCATGGTGGTCGCGGAAGCGGCTCGGCTCCAGCCTGCCTCGGTCGCCGGACTCGTGCTGGTGGATGGCGGATGGGAGGACGTGGGTGCGGCGACGCGGATGTCCGCGGAGGAGTTGAGCGCTGCGCTCGCGGAGCCACCGGAGGTGCTCGCGTCCATGGAGGCGTTCCTCGAGGACCGGCGTGACTTCGATCCCGCGACCTGGGACGAGGACCAGGATCGCGCCGCTCGCGCCCAGGTGGAGCGCAAGCATGCCGGCCACGTGGCGCTCATCACGCGACCCGCCACGCTCCGGACGCTCGCGGGCACGATGCTCGGTTACGAGCCACGGGAGACGCTGGCCGCGGTGCCCGCCCCGGTCACGGTGCTGGTCGCAGGCGCGGGCACGGCCGATGACGAGGCAGCCCACGACCGCGCGGTGGCGCTCCGCGAGGTGGTCGCCGCCCGAGACTCGGCGGGAGCGCCACCGACACAGGTCCATACGCTGCCCGGCACGGGTCACAACCTGATGCGCTACCGGCCCGATGCGGTCGCCGGTGCGATCGCCGACCTGCTCGGGACCGCGGCGCGCTAGGATGTCCGCCTGATGGATCTCGCACTCATCCTCGTGGTCGTGCTCGTCCTCGCGCTCATGTGGCGCGGGCCCAAGATGCTGCCCAAGCTGGGCGAGGCATTCGGGAAGGGCGTCAAGGATGCTCGCGACGAGTTCGCGAAGCAGACCGACACGGACCCCGAGCAGCGACCACCGCAGCCCTGACGTCACGGCCAGACCCGTCCTCGTTCGATGATGGTCCGACCATGAGCGAGCTGTCCGGTCATGTCCGGCGTGCCGTGGACGCCATCGAGGGCTCCGGCGATGAGGACCACCGCGCGGCTTGGGATATCGAGGGGACGACCCCCTGGCTGGCTGGTGACGACCCGGTGTCCGGCGAGCACCCGGTGCAGGAGGCCGTGCGGACGATCCTCCGGGACATCGGCGAGGATCCCGACCGGGATGGTCTGGCCCGGACGCCCGCGCGCGTGCATCGCATGTATGCGGAGCTGACGGCCGGCTACCACGTCGATGCGCAGCGGCTGCTCAACGGCGCCGTGTTCGATGTCGACTACAGCGAGATGGTGGTCGTCCGGGGGATCCCGTTCTCGTCGCTGTGCGAGCAC
>JAHBUZ010000052.1 GCA_019637815.1 Chloroflexota bacterium | reverse complement strand
ACGAGAACAGCGGGCCGTGACCGGACGAGTCTAGGCGAAGGGGTCAGATCCCCGCAGCGATGCTTGCCGCCCCAGTGGCGGGATGTCGTGCTCCGTCCGTTTCGGACGAACCGTTGACAGGTGGCAGCGAGCGGGTATACCGTCCGCGCTGCCGGTTGGACACGGCCAATGGAATAGGTAGACTGCAATCGCCCTCGTGGTGCCGGTCCAACGGCTCCGCGGGGGCGTTGTCATGGAGGTTGGACACTCCCATGGACCAGTCAGCGGCACCCATGCGTGCCACCACCGAGGCGGCCGGTCAGCCCGCCATCCACGACACGGGCCGGATCTCGGCCCAGGAACTCACCGAGACGCTGGTAGCGGTCATCCGCTACGGCCTCGGTGGGGCCATCGAGCGTACGGGCCTCTCGCGGTCCGCCATCTACAACCGCCTCAACGCGGTGTGTGACCAGCTGGCCGTCCACGGCCCCATCGACGCGGCCATCAAGCTGGGATGGCTCCGGTTCCCGAGGACGACGCTCCCGCCCGGGCCCATCGGTCGCGTCCCGCGACAGGAGGCCCCACCCACCCGCATCCAGCGGGTCGCCCGACAGCACGCGGCGAACATCACCGCCGCGTACCTCCAGAACAGCCTGGAGCCCATCGGCTGGCAGCTCCCGCCGAAGCGGACCCCCGAGCCGCCCGGGCCCGCAGGGCGACAGTACACCACCACCTGACCACCTGGGGAAATCGCCACGTGTCCGATCTGGACACACGGAGGGGCCCGGCATCGAGAGGTGCCGGGCCTCATGATGTGGTGCGAAGCCGCTGTGCCAGTGCATCGCACCACGGAAGGGGCGACCGATGACCAGACGACGCGTGGGGGTGATCGCCGCGATCCTCGTGGTCGGATTCGTTCCGGCGATCGTGGTGGCAGGCTTCGTGGCAGGGGCCCTGCGGGCCGTCGGCCTGGAGCAGTGCGACGCCGTCCGGGGAGGTGTCTCGTGCGCACCGACGCTCGTTGCCTACGCCCTGGGGCTGGTTCTCGCGGTCGTGCTCTGGTACCTCGTCGGGCGTCGCGTGCTCGAGCGCTTCGGATAGGACGCCACGACGCGTGAGGTCGCGTCGTGGCACCTGACGGCGGCCTCGCGCTGTACCGCTCCGTGTACCGCTAACGCAGCGGTACAGACCCGTCCACGCAGGTCCAGCCCTTCGTGACGCCCACGCTCGCGAGCGTGGATAGGGCGAGATGGGGTTCAAGAGGTCGAGCGTTCGAATCGCTCCGCCCCGACCAGTCTCTCGAGCACGAAATGACACCCCTCCGACAGGCCGGAGGGGTGTCGCTCTATCCGGCGTGGCCCTGCATGCCCCGTGACGGCGTCAGGTGGCGGGCTTGCGCACCTTGACGGTGACCACGTGGGGGTCGCGCTCGCCGCGGATGTGCACCTCGAAGGTCCGACACGCGAGGGCGCCCTTCGCCCACTGCGGACGCACCTTCCAGCGCAGCACGTACTGGCCGAGCTCCGCGTCGTAGGCGATCGACCCGCCGAGCGGCCGGGCCTTGAACGTCGTGCCCTTGATGGGCGTGCCGGTCGAGCAGTCCACCCGGGTCGTGGTCGGTGAGCCGCCCTTGATCACGTCGTACCCGAAGAAGCCACCGAGGGAGAAGCGATAGGTCGCGGTGCCACCCGCACGGGGCTTGGTGGGTGCGCTGACCCACGAGAAGGCGGGCTCGCTCGCAGTCCGGACCCAGGTCCGGAAGGCGAAGTCCCAGGGTCGCGCCAACCAGTCCCCGGGGGCCACCTCCCACGACACCGTGCCGGGCCCGTAGCTGTCGTCGTGGCCGCCATGCAGGATGAACACATCGACCACGTGGATGACGATCGCGTACTGGGTGCCTGCCTCGATGGCCGGGGCGGGGCGAAGCGGGACCTTGATCCATCCCGTCGCGGAGGTCCCGATGGTCGCGGTCGCGAGGACCGTGCCCGTGGGGACCCCGCTCGCGGCGGTCTCGATCCGCAGGGTCCGACCCTCGAGCGAGCGCCCCGTGCTGAGACCGACCGCTGCCAACCGGCCGCCCATACCGGCCGTGAACGTCTGGGCGAACGTCTCGCCCGACGGCTGGTTGCCGGAGAACACGTTCCGGGACGTGTCCTCCTGGCGCTGGTCGATACCCGTGAAGGCAGCAACGGGTGGCGCGGCGAATGCGACCAGGGTCGCAGCCATCGTGAGCGGGAGCAGTGCGCGACGCATCCGGAAGGTCTCCTTGACGAGCCGGCCGCGATCCCGAGCGTCCGGACCTCCGCGAGTATGACGAGCGTGTCCAGCCCGGCGTGCCTCGATACGTCCTTGGTCGCCGTCAGCTCGCGGGGTTGCGGACCTTCACTGTGGAGAGGGCCGAAGCCTCCGAGCCGCGGCGGGGCGCTACTGCATCCGTCTCCATGCGTCGGGACGCCATGCACGGACCTCTGGCGGGAGTCGCGGGTTCCGAGTCACCAAGCTCGAGGAGCTCGATGGATCATACGCTGGCCGTGGCGCACAGCGACCCTCTCGTCGTGTACCGTCCGGAGCATGGACATCGGCACACCACAGGAGGTCCGTCGCGCCGGCAGCGTGCTGCTCGGGTTCGGTGTGTTCGGGTTGCTCGTAGCGGGCATCATCGCCGCGGGCCTGCTGATCGGGGCGTTCTCGGCGCGTGACCTCGATGATCGCCTGACGATCACCCAGACGCGTCTCGCGACCACCCTCGACCACATCGAGACGTTGCTCGGCGGCACCGCCACGACGGTCGCCAACGCGGGCGGCACGGTCTCGTCCGTCGAGGCGACGGTCACCTCGGTGGCCACGGTGCTCGACGACGTGGCCACGACCACGGAGTCGCTCGCGGACGCCCTGGACATCTCGGTCCTCGGGCAGCAGCCGTTCGCGGGCCTGGTGGAGCCGGTCACCGCACTCGGCGCCACCGCCCGGGAGCTGGCCACGACCGCCGGCACGCTCGCCCCGAGCCTGTCAACCAACGCCACCGATCTGGCCACCCTGTCCGGGTCGCTCACCGCGATCGAGACGGATGTCGCCGAGGTCGCCCGTCAGGTGCGTGACTTCGACCACGCGGCACGCGTGGGGCAGCTCATCGCGGGTGGGCTGCTCCTGCTGGGGCTCCTCGCCGCGTGGCTCGCCGTCGGTGCAGTGCTGTGTATCTGGTTCGGCCGTCGGCTGCGGGCCATGGCGCCCGCCGACACACAGCCCTGACCACGCGACCGATCAGCGCGAGGTCGAGCCCCGGTCGGGCAGGACGGGCGGCTGGACCAGCTCCGGGCCGCGCCACCGGGAGATCTCCTCGGTCTGGATCCGGCCATGGAAGCTCAGCAGGTGGGCACCCGCCTCCTGGAGGATGCGCGTCGCCTCCGCCTTGTGCTGCCGGTCCTTGAGCCGCACCGCGATGACCGCGCGACCGTCCCGGAGCGCAGCGTCGTACATCACGAGCTCGGTGCTCTGGTCCGCCACCATGTACTGCGAGACCCGCACGAGCCGGTGCCACCAGCCGCCCTCGCCGGTGCTGTCGAGCCGCTGGGCATCCGCCTCGCCCGTCAGCACCTCGATGTCCGCGGCAGGGATCCCGAGGGCCACCAGTCGCTGACGCGCCACCTCGGCGTGCGTCGGATCGTCGATGACGCCGACGAGCCGATCGATGAGCGAGAACACGATGGATGTCCTCCGTGGATCCGATGCGCCGCGGGCCAGCGGCGGGACGATGGATACGTCAGAATGATGGGCCCTCTGCGGCATCCGCGCCGCGAGGCTCACGGATCGCATCGTCCGAGCCCTCCTGGACCAGCCGGGAGGGCTCATCCTTGGGCCGAGCCGGGTATCCTCCTCTCATGTTCGGACTGTTCGAGCTCCCGGTCGAGGATCTGGTGTTCGTGCTGTGCACGGTCATCGGTGGCGGGCTCCTGCTCATCACCGTCCTCGTGGATGACATCCTCGGCGGGTTCCTGGACGCGCTCCATCTCGACTTCGACATCGGCGGCATGTCGCTCATGCCCCTCGCGCTGTCGTTCATCTCGATGTTCGGCGTGGGCGGCCTGTTCGCGACCCAGATCCTGGACCTGCACGGCGGACCGGCGGC
>JAHBUZ010000051.1 GCA_019637815.1 Chloroflexota bacterium | reverse complement strand
CAGCGCGTCAGGGGTCCCGGCTCATTCCCACCACTCCACGGGACACTCCTCGGCGCCTGGCTCGGTCCCTTGCCGGGGCCAGTCCGATCGATCGGCATGGCTCCCGGGAGTGGGGGACGTGCAGTGCCAGCGGTCCCTCGAGGGTGTCACGATGTGTTCGTGTCCCGGATCGACGGACCGGTACGGACAGGGTCCGGCGCTCCATCCACTCGACCTATCGCGGCGGTACCGTCGTGCGCTACACTGCGCTGCATGGCACCGCACCTCGACCGCATGTCGATGCGCTGGGCCCCATCGGGAGGCGATGGGGCCTGAGCGGAGCGCGTCCCGGGTGGACGCCAGCCAGGCCTTGATCCCGAGGGGGCCGCGACCAGCACGAAGGTCGCGGCCTTCGTGATTCCCGGGGCGCCGCGATCGGTGCCACTCCCCGTCACCCATCCCCGAGCGGATCCCCGCTCGACCCCGAGCGACATCGCTCGACCAGACCGAACAGGAGCAGACCGGATGAGCCAGACCACCGCCACCCGTCCAGAGCCCTTCGTCAGCGAAGGCTCCTCGCCGCCCATCATCACGTCGGGTTTCCAGCCCGGCTTCACGGGTCTCCGGTGTCGCAACTGCGACACGCCGCAGGAGACCGGCCCGGTGTTCGTGTGTCCTCGCTGCTTCGGTCCCCTCGAACCGGTCTATGACCTCCCCGCCCTGCGCGCACGCCTGAGCCGCGCCGAGCTGGACGCCCGCCCCGCCGACCTGTGGCGCTTCGCGGAGCTGCTGCCGCTCGATACGCTCCCCACGACCGCCGCCCGGGTCGGCTACTCGCCCCTGGTGTCCGTGCCGCGGCTCGCTGCCGCGATCGGGCTCGAGCGTCTCTGGATCAAGGACGACTCGCGCAACCCGACCCTCTCGTTCAAGGACCGCGTGGTCGCCGTGGCCACGGCACGGGCCGTCGAGTTCGGGTTCACGACGCTCGCCTGCGCCAGCACCGGCAACCTCGCCCCGGCCGTCGCCTCCGCCGCTGCGGCCCACGGTCTCCGGGCCGTCGTGTTCGTGCCCGCGGACCTCGAGGCGGCGAAGGTCGCCCAGGCGCGTGCCCTCGGCGCGACGGTGGTGCGGGTCGATGGCCCGTATGACGCCGTCAACCGGCTGTGCCTGGAGCTCACCGACGAGCTGGAGGGCTGGGCGGTCGTGAACGTCAACATGCGTCCCTTCTACGCCGAGGGCAGCAAGACCATCGCGTACGAGGTCACCCAGCAGCTGGGCTGGCGGACGCCCGATGTCGTGGTCGCGCCGCTCGCGTCCGGCTCGCTGTACACCAAGCTCGCCAAGGGCTTCGACGAGCTGGCCGAGGTCGGCCTGGTCGACCGCGCGCCGATCCGCTTCGTGGGTGGCCAGGCGACCGGCTGTGGCCCCATCGCAGCCGCGTTCGAGTCGCGCTCGGAGGTCGTGGAGCCCGTGGAGCGGCCGGAGACCATCGTCCGCTCGCTCGCCATCGGGTCGCCCGCGGACGGGCCCTACGCGCTCAAGGTCGCTCGCACGAGCGAGGGCGCCATCCTCGGGGTGTCCGATGCCGAGACGGTCGACGCGATCCGCCTGCTCGCCCACACGGAGGGCATCTTCACCGAGACCGCTGGTGGCGTGACGCTCGCTGCGCTGCGCCGCGCGGTGGCGGAGGGCCATGTCGATGCCCGGGACGAGGTGGTCCTGGTCATCACCGGCAACGGCCTCAAGACGCTCGACGTGCTCGAGGACGGGACGGCCCTGCCGGAGCCCATCGCGCCCAGCTTCGATGTGTTCGAGTCGTGGTGGGAGGGCCAGGCCGCCTGATCCGGCCGCTGGTGGGCGGTCGCTGCGGAAGCACGGCGGCGCCTCGGTGATACCGGGCTGTTCGGACTCGGCGGCTGCGACCGGACAGTGACCCGACCCGCTCGACTCAGCGGCCGCGACCCAGGGTGAGGCCGAGCACCTTCGCCACGGCGGGCTGGCGCGCCATCCGGACGAGACGCTGGAGCCCGGCGGGCGAGAGGCCCGCCAGCAGGTCCGCGGCGGCCACGGCCTCCTCGGGCGGCAGCGCCGCGACCGTCCGGAGGAGCGATCCGACCTGGTCGTCGGGGATCCGCGCGAGCACCTCGAACAGGCGCCCGATGTCGGCGCTGTCGAGCTGGACCACGAGGGCGACCGCGCGATCGAAGCGATGCGTGAACTCCACGAGACCCTCGAGCCGTTCGCGGAGCTCGGCCAGCTCCGGGGCGTCCGGGGACGCCGTCCGCACCTCGGCGAGGTAGCCGTCGAGGAGCGGCAGGACCGGGTCCGTCTCACGCTCGATGCGTGATGCGGCGACCCGCCGGAACCACTCCCAGTGGTCACCGACCGGCACCCAGGCAGCGCCCGCCGGCCCCCGTGCCCCACCCCGCCGGGGTGCCGCGGCACGCTCGATGAGACCCCACGCCTCGCATTCCGCGATGGCCGTGCGGGTCGCCCGGTGGGACAGCCCGAGCGCTTCCTGGAGCTCCGAGCTGGTCAGCGGGCCGCCGTGCAGCAGCAGATACCCCTGGAGCGCCGCGGTCGATGGCGCGACGCCCCACGCCGCACCGATGCGACCCCAGGCATGGGCGAACTCGCGTCGGATCGATTCGGCCTGGCTGGGTGTGGTCATCCGCTGATGTCCTTGTGGTCGGTGCCTTGTCGCCGGGTCCGCGAAAAACATGGTACTTGACAGTAGCGAGTATCTGGGGATACTTGCTACGTGATGGTAACCAGTATGCGCACCGATGTCCGACCGGTCCCGGCATGGCTCGTGGGAGTGGCCGCGTGGCTGCCCGCCCTCGCGCTCCCGGTGAGCCTGCAGGAGCGGGTGCTGCTGGTCGCCCCGCTCGTGGTCGTGCCGGCGCTGCTGGCACGCCTGCCGGAGCGGGTCATCACGGGACGCCGGACCACCCGCGATCCGGGCCCGTGGCTGGCGCTCATCGCCGCGTTGCCCCTCCTCGTGGCGATGGCCCTGCCGCGTGGCCCGGTCGCGGCCGGGCTGGTGATGCCCTGGGTCGTGGTGGTCGTCGGTCTTGCGATCGCCGGCATCCGCGACGCGCTCGTGGGCATGCCATCCGTCCTGCGACCGGGCTCGGCGGCGCGGCTCGCGACCGATGCCGCGCTCGGGGGTCTCGCGGTGGGCGCCGGCTCGCTGCTCATCGATCGATCGGGCGTGTCCGTGCCGCAGGTGTCGGCGGTCATCATGACGCTCACCGCCGTGCACTTCCACCTGGCCGCGTTCGGGCTGGTGGCCATCGCGGCGCTCGCGGCGGCTCGGCGGCCGGGGGTCGTCGCGTGGCTGGCCATCGGCTCGATCGTGGTGGGGACGGCAGTGACCGCGCTCGGCTTCCTGATCGTGTTCGCGTTCCAGTGGGTGGGTGCCGTCATGGTCGGCTCTGGCGGCCTCGTCGTGGCTGCGCTGATCGGTCGGTCGCTGGTGGGGACGGCGGGTCCGACGGGGCTCATCGGGGGCCTCGCGGTCCTGGCGCTCGCCATCGGCATGGTCCTCGCCATCGCGTGGCCGACCTCACTGGTGCTGGCGCCGGGTCTCCTGGACATCGATCTCATGGTGCGCACGCACGGCGTGCTCAACGCGACGGCGGTCGTGGCGCTGGCGCTCCTGCCCTGGGATCGCCAGGGGACACCCGACGCCCGCTGGGCCGCCCCGGTCAAGGGTCCGCGGCCATGAGGGTCGCGGTCACCGGCGCATCGGGGTTCGTGGGTAGCGCGCTCATGGAGCGGCTCCGCGCGGCGGGTCACGACGTGGTCCCCGTGTCGCGGCGTCACGGCATCGACGTGCAGGATGCTGCCGCGCTGCGTGCCGCGTTCGAGGGGTGCAAGGCCGTCGCCCACTGCGCGGGCATCAACCGCGAGATCGGTCGTCAGACCTACCAGCGGGTCCATGTCGACGGCACGCGGGCGGTCGTGGCGGCGGCCGAGGCGGCCGGGGTGGAGCGGCTCGTGTTCGTGAGCTTCCTGCGGGCGCGACCGGATGGACCCACCGCCTACCATCGGTCGAAGTGGCAGGGGGAGACCATCGTGCGGGGATCGTCGCTCGACTGGACGGTGCTCAAGCCGGGTGTCATCCACGGTCGCGGCGACCACATGCTCGACCACCTGAGCCGCGCGTTCCACGCATTCCCGGTGTTCGCCACGGTCGGCATCCGGGGTCACGCGCAGCGACGCGTCGCACCCATCGCGGTCAGGGACATGGCGCGCGTGCTGGAGGCCGCGGTGATCGGCGACCCACGGCTGTCCCGCCGGACGCTGGCCGTGCTGGGCCCCGAGACGCTGCCGCTCGACGTGGCCGTGCGGCGGGTCGCGGATGTCGTCGGGCGGCGGCCATGGTTCGTGCCGCTTCCCACGCGGGCGATGGTCGCGTTCGGCTGGCTGACGGAGCGGATCATGCGGGTGCCGCTGCTGGCCGTGGCCCAGGCACACATCCTCATCGAGGGGGTGACCGATGCGGCGCCGGGCGCCGAGGCGCTGCCCGATGACCTGGCACCCACGACCCCGTTCTCGGTGGCGGTGATCCGGGCCGGTCTGCCGGAGCCGGGCGGGTTCGGT
>JAHBUZ010000050.1 GCA_019637815.1 Chloroflexota bacterium | reverse complement strand
TCACCTCCGGCACGCTTCGGCCATCACGCGCCGCTTCGACCATCGCCTCGGTGATGAGCGCCGTCGCCTCCGGCAGGTTGAGCAGCAGGCCGCGAGCACGCCGCCGCCGCGCGAGATCCGCCGCGACATGGATGAGCAGCTTCTCCTGCTCGCGGGGTGTCAGCTGCACCAGGTGATCCGCCTCACGACGAGGATGCTACCGGGGTGGGCAGCCGTGGGACGGTGACATCTCGGTGACGCTCGCCCGACCCCGGAGCGCCACGCGCACCACCCCGGACCACCGCGCACCCCACCCGGCACGTGACCATGTGGCCGGCCGCATCGCGCCAGGGTCCCATGGCCCATACGCGCGACCCCGGGTAGGGTGACGCGGGACCCACCCGTCCGCCCAGCTGGTGTGCCACATGCGCCGTGTCCATCGACCCCTCGCCGCCGTGTCCGTCCTCGTCCTGAGCCTGACGACGCTCCTGACCATGCCCGCGACCGCGGCCAGCCCCAGCACGGTCGAGCTGCGGGAGGCCGCCGCCCACGTGGAGGCGCTCATCAACGCCCGTCGGGAGCGGCGCGACAAGCGGGCCTTCCGCCTCGACACCCGGGTCGCCGCGCTCGCCCAGGCCAAGGCGCAGGACATGATCGACCGGGACTACTTCAGCCACGTGGACACCAAGGGCCGGGTCGCGCGGGACCATCTGCGGCGCGCGGACATCCGGTTCACGCGCGTGGGCGAGATCATCGCGTGGAACCGCGGTGGTGACCTCATGGCGGCTGCGGAGAGCGCGGTCGGGATGTGGATGGCGTCCTCGGTCCACAAGCGTCAGATCATGACGAACAACAACTACTTCGGCGCAGGCGTGGCGACCGATGGCTCGACCATCAAGTGGACCGTCATCTTCATCACCGGACCCGATCGCACGAAGCCCACCGCGCGCTTCACCGGATCACCCGTGGTCGATGGCAAGGTCCGACTCGCCTGGACCGGCAGCGACCCGAAGCTCGTGGTCGGCACCGCCGGAATCAAGAGCTTCGACCTGGACGGGCGGGTGCCCGGCGGCGCGTGGACCCGCATCCGAACGAAGACGACGGCACGCTCGCTCAGCCGGGGCGTGCCGACCGGCGCGACGCGTGAGTTCCGGGTGCGTGCTCGCGACAAGGCGGGCAACATCGGTGCCTGGTCCGCCACCCTCGGGGTGACCGCTCCCTGACATCTCGACCGCCCGGTCCGTCCGGATCGGCTCGTGACATCGGGCGGTGCACCGCGTCTCTGACGCATGCGCATGCTCGTCCCGCGGCTCCTGCTCGGTGCCGTCCTCCTGTCGACATCGCTCGCCATGGATGTCGCCCGACCCCGGGCCGTCTCCGCTGACTGCGGTCGCCTGGCACCATCGCGCGACATCCGGGACTACCGTGGCCAGGCGTTCACGGGACGGGTTCGGAGCGTCGAGCGGGATCCGGCGTACGACGGCGACTGGGTCATCACGCTCGATGTCGACGAGGTGCTCGCGGGCTCGGTGCCCGACCCTGTCGTGCTCATCGACACCGGTCCGGACTGCGGCACGTTCCTGCCCGACGGGCTCCGACCCGGCACGCGCATCCTCGCGAGCATCGGTCCGGGCCATGACCCGGACGAGCCACGGCGGGCATTCGACGTGCTCCTGTGGCGACGCGTCTCGGGTGGTTGGCGGTTCCATGACGACGCGCTCTGGGCAGCGGATGCCTCGTACGCGTATCCGCCCACGGCGCGACGTGCGACCACGCGCGCGGCGATCATGGCGCTCGTGGCCGGCGGATCCGTGCCATACCCGACCATCGGCTGTCCCGGGTCGCCGAGCGATCCCGTCGATCCCGTGCCGGGCGCCTCCGGCCCGCCCACGCCCCTGCCGGCTCCGCCGACGACCGTGACCCTCACCAGCACGGTCGAGGCTCCGCGCGCATCGCGCGACCTCGGTGGCCGCTGGCGAGCGATGCCTCGCTCCCCGTTCGCCTCGGAGTCCGCGACCGGCGCCTGGACGGGCACGGAGGTCGTGTTCGTGGGTGCGCCCGAGCGTCGTGCCGCCGCCTACGATCCGACCCGACGGCGCTGGCGAACGCTGCCGCGCCCACCGGTCCGTCTCGGCTTCGATGCGACAGCGACCTGGACGGGGTCCGAGGTGGTGGTGGTCGGTTCCACCCCGCGATCCGTCGTGGCGATCGCGTACGACCCGACCCGTGACCGATGGCGTCGGCTGCCGGACGCTCCGAAGGGTCAGGAGGTGGTCACGGTCGTGTCGGTCCCGGGAGGCGTCGTGGTCGGCGGCGCCGATGACGATGACGCTGATGCGCCCGCCGTGTCGATCCTCGACCCGGATCAGGGCTGCTGGCAGTCCACCGGGATGCTGCCACCGTTCGTC
Organism: Chloroflexota bacterium; assembly: GCA_019637815.1. Lineage (GTDB taxonomy): Bacteria > Chloroflexota > Limnocylindria > Limnocylindrales > CSP1-4 > JAFMJV01. The sequence goes on along the minus strand of JAHBUZ010000050.1, from coordinate 2,429 downwards.
CGGGTCGATGCGCGGGTCGGCGCCGCAGGCGACCGCATCGTCGTCGCCGGTTCGTCCTGGTCCCTGCTGGGTCCGCGCAACCTCTCCGTCCTCGACCGGGCGACCGGCTCGTGGAGCGACCCTGTGGCCGTGCCCCTGGACGATGTCGAGGACGGCCCCGCGTGGGTGGGCGGCGACCAGCTGCTGGTCACGGGCGAGGTCGATGGCGCACGGGGAGCGGCGATCCTGGACGTGGCGACGGGCGACTGGCGCGTGCTGACCGGGATGCGCTGCACGGGGATCACCCAGACACCTGCGATCTGGACCGGGCACGTCCTGCTGGGACGTAGTGCGGCGCTGGACCCCTCATCCGGCCAGTGCTTCGATCTGCCAGCCAGGCGCGATCGGGGACGTCGCCATCCCGCGGTGGTGTGGACCGGTCGCGAGCTGCTGATCTGGTCCGGCGGCGGCGCGGAGGAGCTTCCAGCGCTCGCCGACGGGATGACCTATCGACCGCCCGCGTGGGTCCGTCGCTGATGTCTCGTCCTCGCCCGGGAACTCAGAGGTTCGCCTGCACCCAGGCCGCGAGCTCGCGGGCGCTGCGGTCGACCAGGGTGGGCCAGTCCATCGCGGACTCGTCGGCTTGGTCGGACACGTGCTTGACCATGCGCAGCGGGACGCCCAGCTCCTGGCAGGCGTACGCCACCGCGTATCCCTCCATGTCCACGAGATGGTGGTCGACGGCCAGTCGGGCGCGCACGATCGGGTCGTTGACGAACACGTCGCCCGATGCGAGGACGATGCTGCTGTCGCCCACGATGAGCCGCTCTCGCGGGTCGTAGCCCAGCGACCGGATGGCGTCCGCGTTCATGTCGTGGTTGACGACGGTGCCGATCTCGAAGAGGCCATGCAGGCCGTCCCGGAGGGCGCCAGCGGAGCCCGCGTTGACGACGAGTGACGGGCGCTCCTCGAGGATGGCGCGCGTGACCGCGATGGCAGCCGCGGTCTTGCCGATCCCGGTCAGCACCGTCCGGTATCCGTCGGGCAGGTAGCGCGCCTCCTCCGCGGCAGCCACGACCACGAGCACCGTCATCCGGGATCCACCGTCATCACGAGATCGATCGTGCCACGGCCGGTCACGTCACGCGCAGTGGCACATCCGCGCCCATGCGCGTCAGCAGGCCGGTCGTCGTCGCGCGATCGACCGCCTCCGCACGAGAGCTCACGTCGAGCTTCAGGTAGATCGAGCGCACCTGGGTCTTGACCGTGTTGCGAGAGACGGACAGGTGCTCCGCGATCTCCGGCAGCGAGCGGTGGGTGGCGAGGAGCGTCAGCACGCGCCATTCGGCGTCGGTCAGGCGTTCCGGGCCGTCCCGATCGGTGGTCCGAGGTCCGATCCGCATCCGCAATCGCGTCGTCTCCTCCACCAGGATGGGCGTCCGTGGTCGGTGCGTACGGATGTCGTCGATCTCCGCGAGGAGCGTCCGGGCGGTCTCCGTCTCCCCGAGTCGCAGGCTGGCGACAGCGAGCTGGTAGCGCACCGGGATGGACGCCCACGGGAACGTCCAGCCCAGCTGGTGACGTCCGCGCAGGCCGCGTGCGAGGGATGTTCGTGCCGCGCCTCGATCGCCCGCTCGGAGTGCGAGGCGTGCCTCGAGCGCGCTGATGAGCATCCCCATCGCCGAACCGCCCATGCGCGCGCCATCGAGGATGGACCGGGCGTGGGTGATGTGTCTGGCCGCCTCGTCCCACCGGTCGTCGTCGATGGCGATCATCGCCAAGTGGCCGAGGGTGTTGGCGGCCGCCGTGACCGATCCGGGATGCGCCTCGAACGCGGTGATGGCGACGGACAAGCTGGCTCGGGCCAGCTCGCGGTCGCCCTGCAGGTAGGCGACGATCCCGGGCGCGCTGAGCGCCGCGAGGTACCACGGGCTGGCAGGCGGGATCCCGGCCGCCGCCGAGTGTGCGTATGTCTCCATCGCCGCCAGACCTTCCTGCGCCACCCCCGCGAGCATCAGGTCCAGCCAGGGCCGGAAGGAGGGCGTCCCGTCGGGCAGGGGCCCATCCCACGTGCAGCTCCGGGCGAGGTCCGCCCAGCGATCGGCCACCGCGCTGTGGCCGCTGAGCCCACACCACCAGGCCGCCTGGACGGCGATCAGCGGATGGCGCCGCGCGACGTTCGGCTCCTGGAACCAGGACAGCCAGCGCAGGACCGTCACATGCTCGCCCCGATTGAACGCCTCCTGGACCGTGGCGCTGACGAGTGCGGCACAACCGGCCTCATCACCGACCTCGTGCAGCAGCTCGATGGCATCGGGTGCGCCGCCGTGTGCCATCAGGTGCGCCGCCGCCCGGGATGCCAGCGTCGGGATGAGCTCCGGCTCGCGGATGCGCAGCTCGCCACGGAGCAGGTCCCGGAACAGGTGGTGATAGCGATACGTGGGGGGCGT
>JAHBUZ010000005.1 GCA_019637815.1 Chloroflexota bacterium | reverse complement strand
TTACGGACCCCGTGGAGGCGGTCCGCGGCGCGGATGCGGTCTACACGGACGTCTGGGCGAGCATGGGCCAGGAGGAGCAGGTGGAACGGCGGCGCGAGGTCTTCCGCTCGTACGCGCTGACCCGTGAGTTGCTCGCCGGTGCCCCGGATGCGCTGGTCATGCATTGCCTGCCGGCACACCGCGGGGACGAGATCACCTCCGACGTGCTGGACGGCCCGCGGAGCATCGTGTTCGAGCAGGCCGAGGATCGGATGTGGGTGCAGATGGCGCTGCTGCTCGTCCTCATGGGTGGTGCCGCCGCGAGCTGAAAGCGATGCTCAGGCGGTCCAGCGGGTCCCGAAGTCGGGGTCGTCGAGGGCGTGGGCGAGGGCATTCGCCGCTGCGCCGTCCGCGATGACGGCCTGTGCGGCGCCGCCGCGCATGGCGCGCTCGGCGCAGCGGACCTTGGGCACCATGCCGCCGGCGATGACGCCATCGGCGATGAGCTGCTCGGACTCGGCGACCGTGAGGCTGGGGATGCGCTGACGGTCGGCGCCCCACACACCATCCGTATCGGTCAGGAGCACGAGTCGCGCGCCCAGGGCGCCCGCCAGCGCCGCCGCTGCATCGTCCGCGTTGACGTTGCAGATGACGCCGTCCGGATCGAGTGCGGCCGGCGCGACCACGGGCAGCAGCCCCGCCTCGAGCAGCGCCAACAGCGGCTCCGCTCGGACGGTCTCGCCGCTCACCACGCGCCCCAGTCCCGCGACCCGTCCGCCGCTGAGCGTGCCGCCATCCACGCCCGACCAGCCCACGGCGTCCGCGCCCATGGTGCGCAGGCTCGCCACGAGCTCCGCGTTGATGACCCCGCGCAGGACCCCCAGGGCGACCTCGAGCGCGGCGTCATCGGTCACCCGAAGCCCACCCTCGAAGCGACTCTCGACACCCATCCGCTCCAGCCACGCGGTCAGTCGCTTACCACCGCCATGGACCAGCACCAGGCGATCGACCTGTGACCGGTCGGCGACCTCGCGCAGGGTGTCCGCCTGGTCGGCGAGGGTCGTGCCGCCCAGCTTGACGACGACGGGCGCGCTGCCCGACCGGGCCACCGAGGCCGCTGGATCGCGCTCGACGCTCACACCGAGACCGCCAGACCACGCCCGACGCTCATGTCGAGTACTCGCTGTTCTCCCGCACGTATGCCTCGGTCAGGTCGCAGCCGAACGCCTCGCCGGTGCCGGACCCAACGCCCAGGTCCACGCGGACGAGGATCTCCTCGGCGTCCATCGCGCGGCTCGCGGCGCCCGCATCGAAGGGGAGGGGCGTGCCCGCGAACACCGGCACCCCCGCGATGGTGATGCGGATCCGGTCCGGGTCGAGATCCAGCCGCGAGCCACCCCGACGCGCCGCCGCCTCCGGTGACAGGCCCGCGGCCTCGAGGACCTCGGTATCGGCCAGCTGCGCGTTGCCGAGGGCGTCCGCGATGCGGCCCCAGTTCGGGTCGCGACCATGGATCGCCGCCTTGACCAGGGAGCTCGCCACGACCGCACGGGCCGCGGCACGAGCGTCCGCATCATCCCGTGCGCCGGAGACCTGGCAGGTGAGCAGCGACGTGGCGCCCTCGCCATCGGCAGCCTGCTGGCGTGCCAGCGAGCGACAGACGGACTCGACCGCTGCCGCGAACGCGTCCCAGCCCGCGGCGCCCGGCACCACGCGCTCCGCACCGGACGCTCCGGATGCCACGAGATAGACCGTGTCGCTCGTACTCGTGTCGCCGTCCACGGTCAACTGGTCCCACGTCCGCGCGACGATCGGGCGCAGGAGCACGGACAGGTCCGCGGGCGTCACGTCCGCGTCCGTGAGCACGTACGCGAGCATCGTGGCCATGCGCGGGTGGATCATGCCGACGCCCTTGGCGACACCCGAGACCGTGACCGGGCGCATCGAGCCATCCGCACCGGGCAGCTCCAGGCAGACCGTAGCCCACTTGGGTCGTGAATCGGTCGTGCGCAGCGCCTCCGCGATGTCCGCGAGCACGTCCGGATCGTCCCGCAGCCCATCCGCGACGAGTGTCGGGATCGCCGTCTCCAGGAGGCCCATGGGGTAGCGCGGGCCGATCATGCCCGTGGCGACCGCGAGCACGCGCTGGGGCGTGGCGCCGATCGCGCCCGCCACGACCTCGGCGAGCCGAGCCTGGTCCGCCATCCCGGGGTCCCCGGTGGCGGCGTTCGCACAACCACTCACCGAGAGCAGCGCCGCGACCCGGCCGTATCGTCCAGCACCGGTGGGCGTGTCATCGGCGAGGGATCGTCGGCCCAGGAGCACGGGCGCCGAGGCGAACCCGTTCGGGGTGAAGGTGGCCGCCACCGATCCCGCGCCGCCCTCCACGAGCACCACCGACAGGTCCGGTCGCCCGGATACCTTGACGCCCGCGGTCGCGGCGCCAGCGCGGAAGCCGCGCGGCAGCGCGGCACGCGGCTCGACCTCCGGCAGGTCGGAGGGGAGCAGGGTCAGGGCATCGTCGGTCATGGGATATCCGTCCGGCGTGGGTGATCGTGTGTCGGCGGAGCGAGCGGGTCGGTCAGGGCACGAGCGGTCGCTGCTCCAGGCCGGCCGTCTCCGGCAGCCCGAACACGACGTTGAACGCCTGGATCGCCTGACCCGCAGCGCCCTTCACGAGGTTGTCCACGACACCGATGGCGAGGATCCGACCCGTGCGCTCGTCCAGGTGCACCGAGACACGCGCCATGTTGCTGCCGGTCACGTGCTTGGTGGCCGGCGCGGTGTCCACGACCTCCACGAAGGGCTCGCCGGCGTATGCATCGCGATACAGGTCCCGCAGCTCCGCTGCCGTGACCGACCGGGTCGGGCGCACGTGGCCCGCGGACAGGATGCCCCGGGTCATGGGGATGAGATGGGGCAGGAAGTCGATCGCCCCCAGGCCGTCCCGCGCGTCGGCGGGTGCCAGCGACCCCAGCTCCTGCTCCATCTCCGCGACGTGGCGATGGCCCCCGATGCCGTATGCGCTGACGCTCTCGTTGACCTCCGCGAACGTGAGGTGCGGCTTGGGGTCCCGACCCGCCCCCGAGACGCCGCTCTTGGCGTCCACGACCACATCGCCGATGAGCCCGGCCCGCGCGAGCGGCGCGAGGGCGAGGATGGTCGCGGTGGGATAGCAGCCGGGGGCACCCACGATGCCCACCTCGGCATCACCGAGCGCTCGCAGCTCGTCACGATGGAGCTCCGGGAGGCCGTACACGGACGCGGCCAGCAGCTCCGGCTCGGGGTGCTCGAAGCCGTACCAGCGGGGATAGTCCGCAACGTCCCGGAGCCGGAAGTCCGGTCCCTGGTCGATGATCCGGGCGCCCGTGCTGACGATCTGGCGCGCCTGCGCCGCGGCAAGGCCATGGGGCAGTGCCAGGAACACGGCGTCCGCCTCGGGCATCGCGGCGTCCACGTCATAGCCCGTGCCGGACAGGTGGGGATGCGAGACACCGACCGGCTCGTGCTCGCGACCGCGACCCACGAGGCCCACGATGCGCACGTTCGGGTGACGGTCGAGGATGCGCACCATCTCGCCGCCCGCGTAACCGGTGGCGCCGACGACGGCGACCCGGATCCGGACACGGCCTCCGATGGCGGGTGCGGCGGGCTGGTCATCGGTGGCGGGGCGCGTGAGGATCTCGGTCATGACCGCATGATGATACGGCGCGCTGCATGCGCGGGTCCGGCGGCCGTACCCGACCCGGCGGCCGTGCCCAGTCCCGACCCTCCCGGCCGATGGGCGATCAGGCGGCCACGAGGTCAGGCGGCCACGAGGTCGCTCAGCAGGCAGACCTGCATCTCCGGGACGACCTGGGGAGCCGCGACGGCAAGGCGCCGGTCGTTGGTCACCAGGATCGAGGAGCTGGTCAGGACGCCGGTGGCGATCACGATCGCGTCCGGGAGGGAGAGGCCTGTCAGCCCGCGGACGCGCGCTGCCTCGGCGGCCACGAGGAGATCCACCGAACGGATCGTCAGGCCAGGCAGATCCATGACCTCGAATGCCACGCTCCGTGCGGACCCATCCCGTGTTGCCCTGACGAGGATCTCACCGACGGAGACGGCGGACACCACGCCTTCGTTCCGGCCGCCACCCATCAGATCCTCGACGAGCTCCCTGGCCAGCGGTGAGACCCGCTCCTCCGCGCTCAGATGGGCGATGAGGATGGACGTGTCCAGCGACACGCGCGCGCCCTTGGGGATGACGGACTCAAGGACGCTTCGAGGTCCAGTCACGATCCCATGCCTGCTCACGGATCTCCCACTCGTCCCGCATCTCCCGGATGTGGGCCACGACCTCCTCGGTCGTTGCGCCCCACAGGCCTGGATACTTGCCATACGCGCTCGTGCCAGCCTTGCGGAACACGATCGTCCCGTCCGGTTCGACCCACGCGCGGAACCGGTCGCCTGGTGTTGCTCCGACCTCCCGGGCGATGGCCTCCGGCAGGGTCAGCTGGTTCTTGGCACGAAGCTGGACGACCTCGGTCCGCGCCGGCAGCACCGGGGTGGACGGCGTCCCCCGGTCTGCCGCTCGGAGCTGGGTCTCTTCCGCCGGCGCCTGGGGAACGGGTGTCTCCATCGGGATGTCGGCCGTGGCGCGTCGTGCGATCATCGTCGCACCATAGCACATCGAGTCGCACCACGCACCATTCAGTGCGACCGTAGCCGGAACGGTACGACTGACACGCCCGTCGCACCGCCGCCCACGCGATCGCATATCCATGCGATAGTGCGCGGATGGATGCGCAGCGACCCCCCGATGAGCCCCGCGACGACCTCGATGTCGACGCGCTGCCGCCGGTCGAGGGGGAGCTCGAGCCGGGTGAGGACGCGCATGGCTCGGAGCTGCCGGACCTCCAGATCCCGGCGCCGGGCCGGACGCTCTCCGCGGTCAGCGTGCGTGTCGGTCCCACCGCGGACTTCGTGGAGCTGCTGGTGCGACTCCGGGAAGCCGGCGCAGACGTCGTGTCGGTCAACTCGTTCCCCGCGACGCGCGGTGAGGCGGGCGTGGACCGGGTGCTGGACGTGGAGTTCCGGGACCTGGACGGGGAGGCGGCCGCGGCCGCGGTCCGGGGGGCGCCCGGCGTGGTGGTCGCGGAGCCCCGGCCGACCCTCGGCCAGATCTTCGGCAAGCGCGTGATCATCATCGGTGGTGGCGCGCAGGTCGCCCAGGTGAGTCTCGGCGCGGTGTCCGAGTCCGATCGACACAACCTGCGCGGGGAGCGCATCTCCGTGGACACCATCGCGCTCGTGGGCGAGCGGAACATCGCGTCCACCGTGCGTGCCGTCGCGGACCTGCCGCGTGCCCACGTCCTGGTCCTCGCCGGCTCCATCATGGGCGGCGAGATCACCGCCGCCGTGCGTGACCTCCAGGCCGCGGGCATCCCGGTCATCTCGCTCAACCAGGTCGGGTCGGTCACGGACGTGGCGGACCTCGTGGTGAGCGACCCGGTCCAGGCGGGCACCATGGCCGTGATGGCGATCGCGGACACGGCACGCTTCTCGCTCGACCGTGCCCGGGGTCGGCGCCTCTAGGGCGAGCCGACCCGAGCCACGGACCCGGATCCCGGCGACCACGGTCGCCCGGCTCCCACGGTCGACCCGGACGCACGGCGCGCCCCGCGTGGACGCTGCGCCCGGTACCCTAGCCACCACCGCCCGTCGCGCCACCGCGACACGACACCGGAACGGAGCCATGAGCCAGACCCCCACCCTCGATCCCGTGACCACCTCGTCGGAGGCCGCCGCGCTGAGCGGCAATGCCGCGCTCGCGGCGCGATCCGGCCATCTCTCGCCGGTGCTGGCGCGCTACTTCCAGCGCGGCTGGGTGCGCGGCGAGGGCCATCGGCTGTATGACGCGGACGGCAAGGAGTACCTCGACTTCGCGTGCGGGCTCGCGGTGACCATCCTGGGTCACGCCCATCCCGCGGTGAGTGCCGCCATCCACGAGCAGACGGACCAGCTGCTCCACATGTGCAACGGACTCGGCTATCTGCCGCCCGTGACCGATCTCGCCGACGCCCTGGTCGAGACGCTGCCGGCGCCCCTCGACTCGGTGCTCCTTGCCAACTCGGGCGCGGAGGCGATCGAGGGTGCGGTCAAGCTCGCACGCCGGGTCACCGGTCGGCCCGCGGTCATCGGCTTCTCGGGCGCTTTCCACGGCCGGACGTATGCGCCGCTGAGCATGACCACGAGCAACCTCAACTACCGCGTCGGTCACGGCCCGTTCCTGCCGGACACCTATGTCAGCCAGTTCCCGAGCGTGTATCGCGGCTTCGGTGGCGACGAGACGGCGGCAGTGGAGGGCGCGCTGGCGTCGCTCCAGCGGCTCCTCGCCGAGCAGGTCCCGCCCCAGTCGGTCGCGGCGTTCCTCATCGAGTCGGTCCAGGGCGAGGGCGGCTACGACCCGGTCCCCGCCGCGTTCTACCAGGAGCTGCGGACCATCGCCGACCGGCACGGCATCCTGCTCATCGCTGACGAGGTCCAGTCGGGTCTCGGTCGCACGGGTCGGATGTGGGGCTTCGAGCACGCGGGCATCGTGCCGGACGTGGTGTGCATCGCGAAGGGCATCGCCAACGGGCTGCCGCTCTCGGCGGTCGTGGCGAGCACCGAGCACATGCGCGCATGGGGCGCCGGCGCACATGGCAGCACGTTCGGTGGCAACCCCGTGAGCTGTGCCGCGGGCGTGGCGGTCCTGCGCACCATCCGCGAGGAGCGGCTGGTGGAGAACGCCGCGGAGCGGGGAGCGCAGCTGACGGCCGGTCTGCGCGCCATCGCGGCCGAGGATCCACGCATCGGCGATGTGCGCGGGCCTGGGCTCATGATCGGTGTGGAGTTCGTGACCGACCGGGAGACCCGCACGCCGGACACGGTCATCGGCGATGTGCTCATCGCGCGCTGTGCCGACCTGGGGCTGCTGCTGCTGACCTGTGGACCGTCCCACAACGTGGTCCGCTGGATCGCCCCGCTCGACGTCACCGCGGACGAGGTGGACGAGGCGCTCGGCATCTTCCGGACCGCGCTCGCCGGCTGACGTCACGCCCCCTGCTGGGCTGACGTCCTCGACCGACCGACCGGCCGCTGCCGGGGCACCCATCCCGCGACCACGGTCCGGAGCTCGCCTCGGGTCGCCCTGGTACCCGGCAGCAGGCCCTCCCTCGGCGGGGGCTCAGGCATTCCTGACCGGTCTCCACAGGATCGCTTGACTCATCGCGGTGCTCCCGGCTATCCTCCGACCGCGATCCCGACCGTTTTGGTCGGAGATCACGGTCGCGCGGTCGCTGCGCAGCGGCCGGGCACCGCGTCATCGCGCCGCGCCCTCGGCGCCTACGATCCGGGAGCTCGCCCCATGTCCTCACGCCCCACCCGCGGACATCGGTCCGTGGCCCTTGCCGGTGTCGCCCTCGCGGCGCTCATGCCGGCGGCCGCCATCGCCCAGTCGCCCTCGCCGGAGCCCGTGCCGGAAGGCGCCATCACCGTCTACTCCGGTCGCAACGAAGGCCTCGTCGGGCCCATCGTCGCCCGGTTCACCGAGGTCACCGGGATCCCGGCCGTCGTCGACTACGGCGGTACGACCGCCAAGACGGCCCAGATCCTGGAGGAGGGGAGTGCCTCCCCCGCGGACGTGTTCTTCTCCCAGGACGCGGGCGCGCTCCAGGAGCTCGTGAGCGCCGGACTGCTCGCCCCGCTCGCCGACGAGACGCTCGCGCTCGTGCCGGAGGGCTATCGCGCGGCTGACGGGACCTGGATCGGTGCCAGCGGTCGCGCACGCGTCGCCGCCTACTCCACCGAGCGGCTCACCGCGGACCAGCTGCCCGGCTCCATCCTCGAGTTCACCGATCCGGCCTGGAAGGGCCGTATCGGCTGGGCGCCCACCAATGCATCGCTCCTGTCGCATGTGACCGCGATGCGCTCGGCGCTCGGCGAGGACGCAGCGCGTGCCTGGCTCGAGGGCATCAAGGCCAACGAGGCCAAGGTCTACGAGGGCAACACGCAGGCGGTCGAGGGCGTGGCCAACGGCGAGGTCGATGTCGCGCTCGTCAACCACTACTACCTCTGGAACCTGTCCGCAGCGGCCGAGGCCGCCGGTGAGACCTTCCCGGTCGCCAACCACTACTTCGATGCCGGCGACATCGGTGCGCTCGTGAATATCGCGGGCCTGGGCATCCTCGCCTCCACCGACCAGCCGACCGAGGCAGCCGCCTTCGTCGACTTCCTGCTCTCGCCGGAGGCGCAGACCTACTTCGCAGAGCGGACCCACGAGTACCCGCTGGTCGAGGGCATCCCGACGACCGAGGGTCTGGTCCCGCTCGCGGACCTGGGCGCCCCGCCCGTGGGTCTCGATCAGCTCGAGGACCTCGCCGGGACCCTCGCCCTGATGCGCGAGCTGGAGCTCATCGACTGAGCGGCTCGCCGGCGAGCCTGTCGGCGCACACCGTCACCCGGGAGGGACCCGCGACCCGCACGGTCGCGCGTCCCGCCCGACGGCCGCTGCGACCGCCCCTGGCACTCTGGGTGCCGGTGGCGGTCGTCTGCGTGCTCGCGCTCATCCCCATCGCCTACCTCCTGATCCGGGCCAGCGGGGTCGGCGACGACGCGCTGCGACTGTTGTTCCGTCCTCGGTCGGTGCAGCTGCTGCTCACGAGCGTCGTCGTCTGTCTGGGCACCGCGACCGGCGCCATCGCGCTCGGGGTCCCGCTCGCATGGCTCACGCTGCGCACCGACCTGCCGGGTCGGCGCGCCTGGACGGCGCTCGTGGTGGCGCCCCTCGCGGTGCCCTCGTACCTGCTCGCATATGCGTTCGTGGCGGCACTCGCGCCCGATGGTCCGGCCCGGGACCTGCTGGGACCCGTCGGGCTCGCTGGCTGGCTGCCCGGTCCGCACGGCGTGGCCGGTGCGATCGTGGTACTGACGCTCTCGACGTACCCGCTGGTCCTCCTCGCCACCCGTGCTGCACTCACCCGGGTGGATCCGTCGACCGCGGAGGTCGCCCGGTCACTGGGCGATGGTCCGATCCGGGCCTTCCGGAACGGCACGCTGCCGATGCTCCTGCCCGCCGTGGCGGCGGGTGCCCTGCTGGCTGCCCTGTATGCGCTGTCCGATTTCGGGTCGGTGGCCATCCTGCGTGCGGACACGTTCGCGCGTGCCATCGCGAGCCAGTACAACGCCTCCCTCGATCGGACCACCGCGGCGCTCTTCTCGCTCGTGCTGATGCTGCTGGCCTTCGGGCTCGTGCTGCTGGAGTGGCGCATCCGTCGGCGACATGCCATCCGGGTGCCGGCGAGCGGACGCCGCACCCCTCGTCCGGTGGTGCTCGGTCGCTGGCGCTGGCCCGCCCTCGCGCTGTGCGCGTCGGTGGTCCTGCTGGCGCTCGTCGTTCCCGCGCTCACCGTGCTCGCCTGGCTGGTCCGTGCGTGGGCCGGCGCGCCGGGTGGCGCATCCATCCCGGCGCCCGTCGCGGACGTGCTCGGCCCGGCCAGCGCGTCCATCATGATCGCGGGTTCCGCGGCCGTGGTCGGCACGCTCCTCGTGGTGCCCATCGCCATCGTCCAGGCGCGCTTCCCCGGCCGCCTCGCGGCGGCGAGCCGGCTCGCGACATCAGCGGCGTTCGCGATCCCCGGCATCAGCTTCGCGCTCGCGGCCGTGTTCGCGTCGCTGGCCCTGGTGCCGGGGCTGTATCGCACCGTGCCGGTGCTGGTGCTCGTCCTCGCGGTGCGGCATCTGGCGCTGGGCGCCGCACCCGTGACCGGCTCGGTCATGCTCGTGGGTCGAGGCGTGACGGATGCGGCGCGCTCCCTCGGCGACGGGCCGTCCAGGGCGGCATGGCGGGTCGGTCTGCCCCTGGTCCGACCGGGCATCATCGCGGGTGCCGTGCTGCTGTTCCTGACCATCCTCAAGGAGCTCCCCGTGAGCCTGTTCCTGGTGCCCCCGGGGACGCGCACGCTGGCGACCCGTCTCTGGACGGAGGCGACGGAGGGTGGCTATGTCGCGGCGGCGGCACCCGCGGCCGCGCTGCTGCTCATCTCCCTGCTCTCGGTGGGTTGGCTCCTGCGATCCCCCACGGCGTCGCCGGCGTGACCACGGAGGCACCGCGCGCCGGAGGAGTGGCACGCCCCGCGGACACGCCCCTCCCCGCGGACACGCCACTCCACGCGGACACGCCCCTCCCCGCGGGACCGGCACTCCCCGCGGACGTGGCACGCTCGGCGGACACCCCGCGCCCTGCGCTCCGCGTCACCGGCCTCATCTGCACCTTCGGCGCTGTCCGCGCGGTGGATGACATCGACCTGGAGGTCGCCTCGGGCTCGCTGCTCGTCCTCCTCGGTCCATCCGGCTGTGGCAAGACCACGACCCTGCGACTCCTCGCGGGATTCGAGCGACCGGACGCCGGCACGATCGACCTGGACGGTCGACGCGTGTCCGGCGGCGGCGTCCACGAGCCGCCCGAGCGTCGGCGCATCGGGTACGTGGCCCAGGACCTCGCCCTGTTCCCGCACCTCGACACGTGGCACAACGTCGCGTACGGCCTGCGTGGCGTGTCCCGCCCGGAGCGGACGGCGCGGGTCGCGGAGCTGCTCGCGATGACCGGGTTGTCGGATGTCGCCGATCGCATGCCCCACGAGCTGTCGGGAGGCATGGCGCAGCGGGTGGCGCTGTGTCGCGCGCTGGCACCACGACCATCGGTGCTGCTGCTGGACGAGCCCTTCAGCAGCCTCGACCAGGCGCTCCGCTCCACGCTCCGGGACGAGGTGCGGGCGCTGCTGCGCGCGGCGGGTCAGACGGCCGTCATGGTCACCCATGACCAGGAGGAGGCACTCTCCATGGCCGATCGGGTGGCCGTCATGCGTGACGGCCGGATCGAGCAGCTGGGCTCACCGGACGAGGTCCACGATCGACCCGCGACGCCCTGGGTGGGCACGTTCGTGGGGCTCGGTCGGCTGGTGCCCATGGTCGAGGAGGACGACACCGCGATGACGCCCCTCGGTCGGGTGCGCATCATCGGCGAGCGTGGCGCCACGAGCGTCCTGCTACGGCCCGAGCACCTCCGGCTGGTGCCGCCCGGTGAGGGCGATGCGGATGCGATCGTCACGGCTCGACGCTTCGAGGGCAGCAACGTGACGCTCCGGCTCGAATCCGCCGGCATCGATGGTCTGTGGGCGGACTGCCCCAGCGGCCAGCGGGGCCTGCGGGTCGGTGATCGCGTGGGTGTCCAGCTGCGCGCCGACCCGCCCCCGGTGGCCTTCCGGGACACCTGACCGTCGTTCCGGGGGCCGTGTCGAGGGACACCGGCTGGCGCACGGTCGCCCGGGACGACGCGCCGGGTGGACAGGGCCATGTATCGTCGTCCGTGTTCGTGGAAGGACAGCATGGCCGCCGATCGGCTGGCTGGAGCCAACGTACCCAGACGCGGCCACGCCCTTCCGGAGGTCGTCGCATGCAACCGCCGGAGGATGCCCATGCCCGCTGCCTCGACGATCGACCGACGCTGGACCCTCGACTCCCGGGGACGCTGGCGGCTCCCTGGGCGCATGGTGGTCGCAGCCCTGGTGCTCGTGCTGGCGGCGATGATCCCGACAGCAGCCCCGGCCGCGGCCGCGGGTGACGAGGTGATCCAGATCTCGACGGGTGCCCGGCATGCCTGCGCGCTCAAGTCGAACGGCACCGTCTGGTGCTGGGGCTTCAACAAGCAGGGCCAGCTGGGCGACGGCACGACGATCACGCGCAAGCGCCCGGTCCGGGTCGACCTGCGGCTGTCAGGTGCACGGAACCCGCTCGACCGTGTCGTCGAGGTCGTGGCGGGACGCGATTTCACCTGTGCCCGCCGTGCCGGCGACAGCATCTGGTGCTGGGGTGCGAACGGCTTCGGCCAGCTGGGCGTCGGCCACACGGGTCCCCAGCCGAAGCCTCTCAAGCGCGTGAGCTTCGGGACCCGAAAGCCCCTCACCCTCGCGGCTGGGGACAGCCACGCGTGCGCGACGGTGCGCATGTCGGCCATCCAGGACGACCTGGCCTGCTGGGGCAAGGGCACCTCCGGGCAGATCGGCCATGGGAAACTCCAGGACGAGGCGACGCCGCGCCACGCGGGCTCGTTCATGGGCGGACAGGTCGCGGCAGGATCGGCACACACATGTGTCCGTCTGATCGGCCACCCCGCCGGCGATGGCACCCTCAGGTGCTGGGGCAGCAACGCCTACGGCCAGCTGGGGACCGGCGGGCCGCCAGATCCGGTCGCCACGCCGGAGCGGGTGCGGGTCAACGTCTTCGATGCGGAGCTCGACGCGGTGGTCCAGGTGACGGCGGGCTCGCACCACACGTGCGCGCGCCGGTCCAATGGACGGATCCGGTGCTGGGGACTGAACTCATCAGGTCAGCTGGGCCGTGGCGACTATGTGCGTACCATCTTCGCCTCCACCAACGTCAAGAAGATCGACGATGCGCGTGATGTCTCCGCCGGCCACACCCACACATGCGCGCGACGGTCGGATCGGACGGTCTGGTGCTGGGGCAGCAACAGCGATCGCCAGCTCAACCGCGGCTCCGGGGTCTCGCGCAAGCACACGCCGGTCAAGGTCCGGAACCTGACCGGTGTGGCGGAGGTCTCGGTGAATGGGTCATCCGATGGGGGCTTCAGCTGCGCCCGGAAGACCAACCGGACGGTCTGGTGCTGGGGCAGCAACAAGCGCGGCCAGCTCGGCAACGGCAGCAACGCTGCGAACAGCAAGGATCCGGTCCGCGTCAAGTTCTAGCGGATGACCCTTCCAGCGGATACCCGAGAGGCGGTCACACCGTCCCGACGGCCCGCCGCATGAGCATGACCGCCTCGTGGATGATCGTCCGACGCCGGTCGGCGTCGACGCGGCCCTCGAGCTGCTTGCGCATGAGGTAGTGGAAGACCGCCATCGTGAGGCCCACGATCATGTGCGCCTCGTCCTCCAGCTCCCCCGCTCGTGTCGAGGTCCTGCCCTCGGCGGCGAACCGGTCCAGCAGGATGGCGACCGCCCGGTCCTCTCGCTCCCGCATCCGGTCGAGGAGGCCCGCTGCCAGCACGGGGTTGCGCTGGAACACGAGTCGACGGACGCGTGTCAGCTCCGGGTCGGGACCCGCGCTGGCCATGGACCCGAAGACCAGCTCGAGGAAGTCCTCCAGGACGTCCGTCCCCGTGGCATGGACGAACGTGGCCACCGCCTCCTCGCCGGGGAACGGCGGCATGGCGTCGAGGATCACGCCTTCCTTGGAGCCGAAGTAGTTGAAGAACGTGCGCTGCGACACCATGGCGGCCTCGCAGATCATGTCGACCGTCACATGGTCGAAGCCGTGCTCCAGGATGAGCGCGAGCGCAGCGCGTTCGATGGCGCTGCGTGTCGCGACACGCTTGCGCTCGCGAAGGCCCTCATGTGGCTGTCCCCTCGTCATGACGCCTATTCATAGCGCAGCGCGTCGATCGGGTCCTGCCGTGACGCGCGGCGGGCGGGCAGCGTGCCCGCGAAGAACGCGATGGCCATCACGATGAGGATGATGGTGGCGACCGATGCGGGTGCGAACTGCATGACCTGGAGCCCTTCGAGACCGGACAGCACCGTGTCCGCGAGGATCCCGCTGATGAGCGTGCCGATCATGATGGCCACGAGGGCGCCGATGGCGCTCCCCAGGAATCCGATGAACGCCGCCTCCACGCTGAACAGGGCGAACACCGTCCGACCGCTCATGCCCATGGCCTTCATGAGGCCGATCTCCCGGGTCCGCTCCTGGACGCTCATGAGCAGGGTGTTGACGATGCCGAAGCTGGCCGCGAGGAGGGCGATCACCGCGAAGCCATTGAAGATCAGGATGACGCCGTCGATGACGGTCTGGAGGATGCCGATCTGGTCGGCGACCGTCTGGGCCGTGAAGCCCTGGTCCGCGAGGTGGGCCTTGATGGCCGTCACCTCCTCGGCGCCGGCGTCCGGGTCGAAGGTGGCCGTCGCCGCGAAGTAGCCCTGTCGCAGGCTCTCGGGTCGGCCGGTGTCGGCGATCGCGACCAGCTCGTCCGTCAGCTGCCGGCCGAGGGCCGCGGTCGAGCCGAACAGCGACTCGTTCTGGACGCCCACGATGACCGCCTCGACCTCGTGCATCACGCCGAGGTAGTCGGTGATGCCGATGATCACGCCCTGGCCGACCGCCGCCTCAGCGTTCTCGAAGCCCAGCGCGTCGAGATACGACGTGGGCAGCACGATCTCGTTGCGGGTGCCATCCGTGGACAGCTGCGAGCCCGCGGCCAGGTCGACGCGGCCGAGCGCTGCGGTCGCGTTGACGCTCAGCTCGAACCGCTCGCCCCCGGCGTGCTGGATGTACGAAGGCATGATCGGGACGATCGGGTCGACGGTCAGGATGCCCGGCGTGGCCGCGATCGTGCCGAGGTCCGCGTCCGACAGCGGGGTCGGGGCGAAGCCACCGCCGCCCCCACCGCCGAACCCGCCGCCACCAAGGGTGGGGGCATCCGGGTCGTACGGTGCCGGGCCATCCCGGGACGCGAGCTGGTCATCGGCGGTGCGGGTCACGGTGAGCACGTCGGACGCTCCGAACGACGCGACCTGGTTCCCGATGTAGCTCGTGATGCCGGTGCCGATCGCGCTCGTCATGGTGAGCGTGAATGCCCCGACGAAGATGGCGATGACCGTGAGGGAGGTCCGGAGCTTGCTGCGCAGGCTGTTCGAGATCGCGGTGCGCAGCAGGTCGACGAGTCTCATGCGTGGGTCACCGCGGGGCCGGCGTGCGCTGCCGCAGGGTCGACGACCGGCGGCAGCGGGCCCTCGGGCGCGGCCACGAGCGTGCCATCCCGGATGATGACCTGACGGTCGCAGCGTGCCGCGAGGTCCGTGTCGTGGGTCACGATCACGAGCGTGATGCCCTGCTCGCGGTTCAGCCGGAACAGGATGTCCTCCACGAGTCGGCCGGTCGCGGTGTCCAGGTTCCCGGTCGGCTCGTCGGCGAAGATCACCCTGGGCTCGTTGATGAGCGCCCGGGCGATGACCACCCGCTGCTTCTGGCCGCCCGACAGGTTCACGGCCTTGTTCGCCGCCTTGTCGTCGAGCTCGAGCTGACGCAGGACGGCCATGCCCCGCTCGTGCCGCTCGCGTGGTGCGACCCTCGCGATCTTGAGCGGCAGGATCACGTTGTCCAGCACCGAGGCGCTCGGGATGAGGAAGAACTGCTGGAACACGAAGCCGAACATCGTGTTGCGGAGCCGATCCACCTGGCGCACGCTCAGCTCACCGGCGACCTTCCCCTCGATCGCCACGGCGCCCTGGTCGGGGCTGTCCAGCAGCGCGAGCAGGTGCATCAGGGTCGATTTGCCCGAGCCGCTCTTGCCCACGATGGCGACCGATTCCCCGGCCTCGACGCGCAGCGACACGCCCGTGAGCGCCTCGAACCGCGCCGGGCCGCGGCCATATGACTTGTGGATGTCACGCGCTTCCAGGATCGTGTCCGTCATGGGCTCCAGTCCTCATGGGCGACCTCGGTCGGGCCGAGGAGCAGTCGGTGCAGATACTGCAATGATATAGCGACTGCACGTATCGCGCTGCCACGGGCCTCGTCGTCCGTCGACGCGGCACCCGGCTCGCCGGCGCATGCGTCGCTGGTCGCCCGCGCTCCCATCGCGGATGGAGGGAACGATGGCGGGCTACCGTATCGGCGTGCCCCGCGGACGCCGCATCCTCCTCCTTGCCGCCGCCGTCCTCGTGGCCGCCGTCGGCCTGCTGCCGATCACCGCGTCCACCCCGCTGCCCGGGCCGGGAGGCACCCCGGATGTCGGTGCTGGCGCGAGCCTGCCACCCGACCCGGCGGCGGCCGAGCGTGCGGCCGGGCTGATCGGGAGCATCCTCCCCGACCTCCGACTGCGGCGCCTCGATGGCGACGGCAGCGTCGACCTCGGGGACACGCGTGGTCAGCCACTGCTCATCAACTTCTGGGCCAGCTGGTGTCCGCCGTGCCGCGAGGAGTTCCCGCTGTTCGCGGAGGCGCGGGCCGTGCACGCCGCGGCCGGTCTCGGGATCGTGGGCATCGCCCATCGCGACGAAGCACGGTTCGCGCGCGAGTTCGTGGACGAGCTGCGCCCGGACTGGCCCATCGTGCTCGATGAGGACCAGGTGGCCTGGCGCGCGCTCGGGGGCGTGGGGCTGCCCACGAGCGTGGTCGCGGATGGCCGGGGTGTCATCCGGCTGATCCACTTCGGCCCGTTCGACCGGGATTCGCTGGACGCGGCGCTGGCGACCGTGCTCGACGCAGGCGCGGATGACGCCACATCGGGGTCCAACGTTTACCCACCGATCACGTCCCCATAGATCGGTGACGCGACCCTCGCCGTGAGGGACGGAGGTCGGTCTGTCGCGACCTCCGGACACACGGATCCGAACGACCGGATCCGTGGTCCCCGCAGCAGCTGAGGGAGAGACTCCGTGCCAGTGCTTCCGCACCGTCGCATCGTCGCGTCGGTGGCGATCCCCGTCCTGCTCCTGGCCTCCATGCCGGTCTCACCGGTCGGCGCCCAGTCGCCGGGAGATGGCCCCGCGCCCGTGCTCATCCTGCCGACCGACCGAGCGGCCTTCCTGCCCGGTGCCACCTTCGACATCCGCATCGAGATCGAGGGTGAGGCGCTCCCGGCCGACCTTGCCATCACGGTGGATGGCGCCCCCGCGGCCGACTTCTTCGGTGCCGAGAGCACCACCGAGACGTGGAGCAAGGGTCCCGAGACCGCACCCGTCCCGGTCCAGGGCGTCACCTGGCGAGGGGTCTCCTTCGCCGCGCCCGGCAGCCACACGGTGGAAGTGACCGCTGACGGAGCCACGACCAGCGTCGACTGGAACGTCCTGGCGCCCAGCCAGGGCGCCGGTGCCCGGAACGTGATCCTGTTCATCGCCGACGGCTGGACCGTGGCCGAGCTGACCGCGGCGCGGGTCATCTCCCGTGGCAACGTGGAGGGCAAGTACCTGCGCCCCTTCACGATCGACCAGATGCCCGCGGTGGGTCTCGCCCACACGAGCGGCCTGGACTCGATCATCACCGACTCGGCGAACGCCGCGAGCGCCCTAAACACCGGCCACAAGGCCGCCGTCAACGCGCTTGGCAGCTACCCCGATACCTCACCCGCCAGCGCGGACGACCCGAAGGTGGAGACCTTCGCGGAGCTGGTCAAGCGGCTCCGGGGCATGAGCGTGGGCATCGTGACCACGGCCGACTGGACCGATGCGACGCCCGCCGCCGTGTTCGCCCATACGCGCCGCCGTGGTGACCAGGCGGACATCGCCGCTGCGCCCCTCGACAGCGGGCTGCTGCCGGAGGTGATCCTGGGTGGCGGGGCCAACTGGATGCTCCCGGAGACCGTCGAGGGCGGGCGCCGCGCCGATGGTCGCGACCTGTTCGACGAGTACGAGGCCGCGGGCTACTCCATCGTCACCGATGCCACCGAGCTGGCGACGGCGGGGGCCGCGCCACCCGAGCGGCTGCTGGGCCTGTTCCACAGCGGCAACATGAACGTCTGGCTCGACCGGAACGTCTTCACCGACAACCAGGGCTCGTTCACCGACCAGCCCGGTCTCGTGGCCATGACCAACACCGCCCTCGAGATCCTGGGCACCAACGAGAACGGCTTCTATCTGATGGTGGAGGCCGCGAGCGTGGACAAGCAGATCCACCCGCTCGACGTCGACCGCATGGTGGGCGACATCATCGAGTTCGACGATGCCATCGACGCGGCCGTCCGCTGGGCAGCCGCCAACGCCCCGGACACGCTCATCGTCATCACCGCCGACCACGGCCACGGCTTCGAGACCTTCGGCACGGTGGACGTGGAAGCGTTCAACGCCGCCGCGGACATCCCGGGCAAGCTGGACGCTATCGGCCTGTACGCGGACGCCGGCTTCCCCACCTACGTGGACGCGGACGGGGATGGCTTCCCGGACGACTGGGCGCCCTCGCGGGTGCTCGCGGCGCTCGTCAACAACCACCCCGAGTACACGGAGGACTTCCAGGTCAGCAGCGTGCCCCGGGTGCCGGCGATCGCGGGTGCCGATGGCAGCTACATCGACAACCCCGACGATGACCCGAACGGCATCCCCATGACCCCGACCATGCCCCTCAGCTCCAGCCAGGGCGTGCACACGCTCCAGGATGTGCCGGTGTTCGCGGGCGGGCCGGGTGCCGAGTACTTCGGCGCGGTCCTGGACAACACGGACATCTTCTTCGGGATGGCCGCGGCGATCGGGCTCGACCCCTCCGCCGCGGACGGCATCACCCCGGCGGATGCGGTGGCTCCGGAGGTCGCCTGCGAGGGCGTCGACTTCGGCGGCGTCTGCTTCACCCGGTAGCACCTTCACGGGCCCGGCCGGTCGCGTCAGCGAGTGGCCGGGCCCGGACAGGATCCCGTGATGTCTCCGACCACGCGTGTGCCCACCTTCCGTCCGACCTGGCTGCCGGGTCTCATCGTGTGTCTGCTCCTGGCCGGCTGTGTCACGGCCGGCACATCGCCGACCGGCGAGCCGCCGACCGGCACACCACCGACCGGCGGGCCGACGTCCTCGGCCATGGTCGAGGACCGGACCGTCGTCGTCGACCACCCACCGACCGATGCGTCGGGTGAGGCCGTCCCGCTCTCGTTCGAGGAGTTCTACGACGGCTACGACATCCGCACGGGTCTCATCCTCTCCGACACGCTCCGGTCCCTGGCCGGCCGACGGGTGCGGATGGAGGGCTACATGGCGCCCCCGCTCAAGCCCGACCTCGACTTCTTCGTCCTGACCCGGATCCGGATGGCGTACTGCCCGTTCTGCAGCACCGCCGCCGACTGGCCCGACGACATCGCGGTGGTCTATCTCACGCAGGGCACCATGCGCGCCACCGACCGACCACTCCGCCTGGAGGGCGTCCTCGAGCTGGGCGCCCGCCGCGACGAGCAGACGGGCCTCCTGAGCATCGTCCGGATCCGGGCCGACCATATCGAGCCCCTGTGACGTGGACCTCGCGGTCGAGGACCTGCGACATGCCTATCCCGGGGATGGCGACACGGCACGCCCCGTCATCGACATCGCGTCGTGGCACGCGGCCACCGGGAGTCGGTGGCTCCTGCGGGGTGTCAGCGGCAGCGGCAAGACGACCCTCCTGAGCATCCTCGCGGGTCTCCTGCCGCCGACCCAGGGCACGGTGCGTCTGGACGGCGCATCGCTGTACGCGCTCCCGGAGGCGGCCCGTGACCGACGACGAGCCGCGGACGTGGGGTTCGTGTACCAGGCGCACGTGCTGGTGCCGCTGCTCGACGCCCTCGAGAACGTCGAGCTGTCCCTGCGGTTCGGCGGACGCGTGCCGGCGAGCGAGCGGCGGGCGCGTGCCCGCGCGATGCTCGAGCAGGTCGGGCTGGGCGACCACCTCCACCACCGTCCCGGGCAGCTGAGCATGGGCCAACGGCAGCGGGTCGCCGTCGCCCGGGCGCTGGTCATCGAGCCGCGGGTGGTCCTCGCGGACGAGCCCACGGCCGCGCTCGATGCCGCCAACGCCGAGGTCGTCCTGGCACTGCTGCTCGATCTCAGCGAGACGGCGGCGGCGACGCTCATCGTGGCCAGCCACGACCCGGCGCTCGACGCCCACTTCGAGCAGCAGCTCCTGCTCCACGACGGACGTCCCATCGAGCGGTCCGTGCGGGGGACGGATGCCCGCCACCCCATCCCGCCGACCGGTCGGACGGCGGCCTGACGTGGACGACCTGCGCATCGCGTGGCGCGACCTCTGGGCACGACCGGTGCCCACCCTCGTGGCGATGGCCGTGGTGGGTCTTGCGGTCGCGCTCTTCGTGTCCGTGACGCACCTGGGCGAGGCCCTCCAGCGAGGCATCGTGCGGGCGAGCGACCCGTTCGGTGTCCTGGTCGTGGGCGCCAAGGGCGACTCCCGACAGCTCGTGCTGAGCACCCTGCTCCTCCAGGGCCTGCCCGTGGGCAACATCCCCGAGGAGGTCCATGACCGGCTCGCGGATGACCCGCGCGTCGATCTCGCCGTGCCCCTCGCGTTCGGTGACAACGTCGGCGGGGCCCGGATCGTGGGCACGGACGACTCGTTCCTCGACCTCGCGCCCGGGCCGGATGCGCCTGCCTCGTTCCATGTCGCGGAGGGCCGCTGGTTCACGGGTGACCAGGAGGCCGTGCTGGGCAGTCGTGCGGCACGCGACACGGGTCTGGCCATCGGTGACACGTTCCGCCCCGCGCACGGTGTCGAGGCCGGGCTCGAGGATGACGAGCACGACCTGCTCCACACGGTGGTGGGCATCCTCGAGCCCAGCTCCACCGCCTTCGACGGCGCGGTCATGACCAGCCTCCACAGCGTCATCGAGGCGCACGAGGAGGAGGCGCACGAGGAGGAGGCGCACGAGGAGGAGGCTTCGGGCGAGGGCGCCACGGAACACGAGGATCACGCGATCACGGCGCTGCTCGTCCGCCCGGTGGGCTTCGCGGAGGCGAACTCGCTGTGGCAGGAGGCGTACGCCGGCGCCGAGTACCAGGCGGCGTTCCCAGGCCAGGAGCTGGGCGGCCTGTTCGACCTGCTGGACCAGGCGCGGGACCTCCTGGTGGCGGTCGGCTGGCTCGCGGCCGTCATGGCCGGCCTGACGGTGTTCCTCGCCGCCTACGCGGCCGGCGCGACCCGTGACCGTCTCCTCGCCATCATGCGTGCCCTCGGCGCGACCCGGGGCACCGTCTTCCGGCTGGTCCTCCTCGAGACGGTCGTCATCGCGGTCGTGGGGGCGCTCCTGGGACGCGTCATCGGCGTCGCCGCGGCGACCGTCATCGGCGACCGCATCACGTCCGACCAGGCGATCCCCGTGGACGTGACCTACCAGTGGGGGCTGGAGCCGTGGCTCTGGGTCCTGTCGGTGGGCCTGGGCATCGCGGCAGGCGCGCTCCCGGCATGGAGCGCGTATCGAGCGAGCGTCGTGGCGCGACTGTCCGGGACCTGGGGCTGACGCGCCGGCACCGGCGCAGCCGGGGCCGAGGCGCCGGGGGCGCCGGGGGCGCCGGTCGGGCCCGGGCTGACGCGCCAAGGCTCGCCGATCAGGCCGGGATCCGGACCTCCCGACAGGGGTTCGTGAGCCGGCCGATGCCCTCGATCTCGATGGTCACCACGTCCCCGTCACGCAACCGCTCCGGCGGATCCTGGTAGACCAGCACCCCGGCGGGCGTGCCCGTCGCGATGACGTCACCCGGCTCGAGCGTGAAGGCACGCGAGCAGAACGCCACGATCCGCGCCACGCTGAAGATCATCTCCGATGTGTTCGAGTCCTGGGCCGCGACGCCGTTGCGGATGCCCTTGATGGCCAGGTGCTGGGGATCCGGGATCTCATCGCTCGTGACGAGGGCCGGGCCCATGGGGCAGAACGTATCGAGCGACTTGGCGCGCACGAACTGCTTGTCCGCCTTCTGGAGGTCGCGCGCACTCACGTCGTTGACGCAGGTGTAGCCCAGGACGTACGAGAGGGCATCCACCTCCGGCACATGGCGCGCGGTGTGGCCGATGACCACGCCCAGCTCCGCCTCGAGGTCCACCGAGCCCGTGAGCGCCGGGTCCCATTCCACGACCGCGCCCGGGCCCACGACCGAGGTCGTGAACTTGGCGAACAGCATCGGCTCCTCGGGCGGGGCGGAGCCGCCTTCCTTGGCATGGTCGAAGTAGTTGAGGCCGACCGCGATGATCTTGCCGGGCCGGGGCACCGGTGCGACCACCGTGACCGATGCGGCATCGAGCGACGGCGCGCTCGGTGATGCACCCGCGACGGCCGTGCGCAGCGCCGCGAGCGCGGCATCGCCACCCGCCAGCAATGCCTCGATGGTGTCCGGGACGCCGCTGCCCAGGTCGCCGGTCGGCAGCAGCCGACCATCGGGCCGCTCCACGGCGAGTCGCGGTGTCGACGCCTGGGTCCCCGCGGCCTGGGTGTAGCTGACGAGTCGCATCGATCCCCCCTGTGTGGTTGTCGCGTCACACGGTACCGCCACTGGGCGTGGACGTGCGCGTGGCGGTTCGCGGATGCGTGCCGGGGCCCTCGGCACGACCGCTCTCGTCGCGCCGGCTCTCGTCGCCACTGGTGCCCGCGAGCAGCACGCCACCGATGACCAGCGCGCCACCCAGCAGCTGGACCGGCTCGAGGTGCTCGCCCAGCAGGATCGTCGCGAGGGCGATGGTGTAGACGGGCTCGACGGTGCTCACGATCGCCGCGCGGGCCGCGCCCACGCGTCGGGATCCGGCCACGAACGTGAGCACGGCGATGGCGGAGCAGGCGCCGAAGGCGATGACCGCGAGCCATGCCTCCGATGGCACCGCGGCGGGCGAGACATCGAGCCCTGCGACGATGGTGAGGAGCCCGGCCACGAGCCCCGTGGTGAGGGTCATGACCGCGGTGGAGGGCAGCGGATCCGGGGGCCGGCTCGGTGCCTCGGCGACGGGCGCGACCTCGGCGTCCGCGGGTGGCGTCGCCATCGGGCTCGAGCCGGGTCGGGAGCGTCGACGGCGGGGTCGCTCGCCAGCCAGCCGCGCCGCCAGCACGATCCACAGGGCGTAGCACACGGCACCCGCGAACGCGAGCGCGATGCCCAGGAGGGGCATCTCCTCGTCGGCGGCCACGCCCCCCACGGCGAGGCCGACGCCCACCGTCGAGAGTGCCAGCGACGCCCAGGGTCGTCGACCCTCGAGCCGGCGCACGAAGCGGAGGGACAGCACGGCGACCAGTGCCGGATAGAGGTACGTGATGATGGACACGAGCCCGACGGGCGCGATCTGGAGGGCGGCCGTGTATGCGCCCGCGTTGGTCACGTACAGGGCACCCAGGCCGAGGAGCACGACGATGCGACCGGGCGTCAGCAGCCGCAGGCTCCGACGACCGCCGGTCGTCATGGCCACGAGCAGCCACGCCACGACCGCCGCGCTCAGGAAGCGCCACGTCAGCAGGGGCAGAGGCGACATCCCCGCGTCATAGGCCACCCGCGCGAACAGCGGACCGGAGCCGAAGAGGGCGGCCGCGATGACCACGAGCAGCACGCCCATGAGACGGGCGCGCTGGTCGTCGGTGCGGGCAGAGGATGGGCGCACCAGCCCGATGCTACAGGGGTCGTCGGCGCGTGTGTCGGCGTGCCCTGGGCGTGGTCCATCTTGCGCCCGCGCGCGCGTCGCGCCGTCCTCGCGCCCGCCGGATGACGAGCGTCCGATCGGTCCCCCGAAGGTCAGGGCGCGACGGGACCATCGGCATCGTGTGGACACGTGGCGTGCCGGTCGTGTACAGTCGGGACCTACCTTCCAGAAGGGGAGCACATCGGCTGATGGGTCAGCAGCACCGGTCCCGCCGCCTCGCCGCCGTCGCGATCCGCGCCGACGGCCGTCGCGTGCCCGTCCGGCTGCCTGACGCCGAGGTATCCCTGCTTGGCAAGCTCGAGCTCGTAGCGCTCGGGCTCATCGCCATCCTTACCGGCTCCCGGCGGGAGCCTGGAGGCAAGCGGAGGTAGACCGCGCAAGCGGACCACGCAGGACCGACCAGGGACCCTCGCCGGGAGGCGAGGGTCCTTCGTTTGTGTGGCGATGACCCACCGACCGACCAGCCCACCACCATCCACCTTCCACCGACCGACCACGACCGGACAGCCAGAGCGATACGAGAGGACGGGCCGATGACCACCGAGCATGCAGGGGCCACCACCGCGGATACACCGGGCGGCACAGCCACGGCTGCGGCCGCCACCGGGACGACCGCGCTCCCCACCGGCGACCCCGGCACCCCGGCGCCAGCCACCGGCGCGCCCGCAGCGCCATCGACCACCCGTTCCGTCGGTCGGCACGTGCCCGCCGCGGGCACGGCGGCGGCCGCGGAGATCGAGCGCGCTCGCCAGGCGATGCTCTCGGACGCCAAGCCGCGCAACCGCACCCGCATCGGTGCCGACGCGCTGTGCGAGGCGCTCATCCGCCAGGGCGTCGATGTGGTCTTCGGCTATCCCGGCGGCGTCATCCTGCCGCTCTATGACGTGTGGGAGGACCACCCGGCCATCCGTCACGTCCTGGTCCGGCACGAGCAGGGCGCCGCCCACGCGGCCGATGGCTATGCCCGGGTCTCCGGCCGGGTCGGTGTCTGCCTCGGCACCTCCGGCCCCGGCGCCACGAACCTCGTCACGGGCGTCGCGACCGCGCAGCTGGATTCCATCCCGATGGTCGCCATCACCGGCAACGTGCCCGGCGCGCTCATCGGCAAGGACGCGTTCCAGGAGATCGACATCACGGGCATCACGCTGCCCATGACCAAGCACAACTTCCTGGTGCGCAAGGCGGACGACATCCCGCGCGTCATCGCGGAGGCGTTCCATCTCGCACGGACGGGTCGTCCGGGCCCGGTCCACGTCGACATCACCAAGGACGCCCTGACGTCCGAGACCCGCGCCGGCCATCCCGAGACCATCGACCTGCCCGGCTTCAAGCCCACCTTCGAGGGGCACCCCCGCCAGCTGCGCATCGCCGCCGAGGCCATCGACAAGGCCCAGCGGCCGGTCATCCTGGCGGGCCACGGCATCCTGCTCTCGGGCGCCACCGAGGAGCTGCGCACGTTCGCCGAGCGGACCAGCATCCCGGTCACCCACACGCTCCTGGGCGTGGGGGACATGGACGAGCGACACCCCCTCAGCTACGGCCTCATGGGCATGCACGGCTGGAAGCACGTCAACCGGGCCATCCAGTCCGCGGACCTGCTCATCGCGCTGGGCATGCGCTTCGATGACCGCGTCACGGGCAACGTGAGCACGTACGCACCGAACGCACGCATCATCCACGTGGACATCGACCCGTCCGAGATCGGCAAGAACGTGGCCGTGGACGTGCCCATCGTGGGTGACGTGGGCCGCGTGCTGCGAGCGCTCACGCCGCTCGTCGCGGAGCGCTCCGCGGACGACCGTGCCGCGTACCTCGGCCAGCTCGCCGAGTGGCGCTCGGAGTCGGAGGGCACCAGCTGGCACGGCTCCGGCGCCTGGCGGGATGGCTATCTGTCCGCGGACTATGTCATCAGCCGCCTGGGCGAGCTGACCGACCACGACGCGAACCTGTCCTCGGATGTCGGCCAGCACCAGATGTGGCTGGCCCGCTACGCCGGCTTCCGGCGACCGGACTCCCACCTCTCCTCCGGTGGCCTGGGCACCATGGGCTATGGCCTGCCGGCGGCCATGGGTGCGGCGCTCGGCCAGCCGGACAAGGAATCGTGGGCGATCGTCGGTGACGGCGGTCTCCAGATGACCAGCCAGGAGTTCATGACCGTGGTCGCGGACCACATCCCGGTCAAGGTCGCGCTCCTCGACAACGGCAAGTTGGGCATGATCCGCCAGTGGCAGGAGATCATCTACGGCGGTCACTATCACTCGTCCCACCTGCCCGGTCCGGACTGGGCGAAGCTGGCGGAGGCCTATGGCCTGGCCTGCTTCCGGGCACGCACGCCCGAGGAGGTCGATGACGCGATCCGCGCCGCACAGGCCGTGGATGGTCCGGCGCTCGTCTGGTTCAGCATCGCCGAGGCCCAGAACGTGCTCCCGATGATGCCGGCAGGCAAGGGCCTGTCCGACCTCATCGAGACCTGGGGCGACGCCGCGGAGGGCCGATAGCCATGGCAGCCATGAACGATCCCCTGGCGGCACCCACCGCGGGTGCCACGCCGTCCCGCTACATCCCGGGCAGCGGCTCTGCCCACCGCCACGTGGTGGTGGTCATCGTCAACGACCGGCCGGGTGTCCTCAACCGCGTGTCCAGCTTGGTCCGGGCGCGCAACTTCAACATCGAGTCGCTGGTCGTGGGCCACACCGAGCGGCCCGGCATCAGCCGCATGACCATCACGCTCCAGGGCGATGACTTCGCCGTCGAGCAGATGGGCAAGCAGCTGTATCGCCTGGTGGACGTGCTCAAGGTCCAGGACATGCCCCAGGAGCATCTCGTCGAGCACGAGCTCGCCCTGGTCAAGGTGCGCACCACGAACCGCGATCGCGCGGAGGTGCTGCGCATCATCGAGCTGTACAAGGGGCGCGTGATCGACGTCGCTCCTGATAGCCTCATCGTGGAGCACAGCGGGACCGAGCAGGAGATCGACTCCCTGGTCGCCCTGCTGGCGGGCTTCGGCATCCGGGAGCTGGTCCGTACCGGCACCGTCGCCATGGCCCGTGGCTCCGGGGTCGTCGATGTCGAGGGCATCCTGCGGTCCGGTACCGTGCCGGCCGTGCCCGAGAGCATCGCGGCCCGAGTCGCTGCGTCCACCGCCCCCGCCACCATCACCATCGAGGAGTGACGATGCCCGCCCGCATGTACTACGAGAACGACACCGATCCCGCGGCGATCGCCGGCCAGACCGTCGCGGTCATCGGCTACGGCAGCCAGGGTCATGCCCACGCCCAGAACCTCCACGACTCGGGCATCGACGTGGTGGTCGGTCTCGCGCCGGGCAGCAAGAGCCGAGCGCTCGCGGAGGCCGCGGGTATCCGGGTCGCGGACGTGCCGGATGCGGTGCGTCAGGCGAGCGTCATCATGATCGCGCTGCCGGACACCATCCAGAAGCAGGTGTTCGAGGCGGAGATCGAGCCGAACCTCCGGCCGGGCACGCTGCTCATGTTCGCCCACGGCTTCAACATCCGGTTCGGGCGCATCCAGCCGCCCGCGGGCATGGATGTGGGCATGGTCGCGCCCAAGGGCCCGGGCCACCTGCTGCGCTCGGTGTACGTGGCGGGCGGCGGCGTGCCGGCCCTGTTCGCGGTGGAGCAGGACGCCACGGGGACCGCCCGGGCACGCGTCCTGGCCTACGCTCGGGGTCTTGGCTCCGCGCGTGCGGGGGTGCTCGAGACGACCTTCAAGGAGGAGACCGAGACAGACCTGTTCGGTGAGCAGGCGCTCCTGTGCGGCGGTGTCTCGGCGCTCGTCAAGGCCGCCTTCGAGACGCTCGTGGAGGCGGGCTATCAGCCGGAGCTCGCGTACTTCGAGACGATGCACGAGCTGAAGCTCATCGTGGACCTGATGTACCGCGGTGGCCTCAACTTCATGCGCTTCAGCGTCAGCGACACCGCGGAGTACGGCGAC
Source organism: Chloroflexota bacterium (assembly GCA_019637815.1). Taxonomy (GTDB): domain Bacteria; phylum Chloroflexota; class Limnocylindria; order Limnocylindrales; family CSP1-4; genus JAFMJV01. The sequence goes on along the minus strand of JAHBUZ010000005.1, from coordinate 174,336 downwards.
TACGTGTCCGGGCCGCGCGTCGCGGAGGGCGCCAAGGCGACCATGAAGGACGTCCTCACGGACATCCAGAGCGGCGCGTTCGCGGACAAGTGGATCGCCGAGATGGAGAACGGCGGCGAGGGCTTCAAGCGTCTCCGGGAGCAGGACCGCGACCACCAGATCGAGCAGGTCGGTGCGTGGCTCCGGTCCCAGATGGCGTGGCTCGACCCGGTCGAGGTCCAGGCGGGCCAGGCGCAGGCATCGGCGAGTGGCGCAGCGGCGCCGCGAGGGGAGGCGGCAGGGAATGCCGCATCGGGGGCAGCATCATGAGCAGCGACGTATCCGGCGTAGCCGGCGGCTTCCGCTCGGCGGGAGCCAAGGGCTCGATCCGCATCTTCGACACGACGCTCCGCGATGGGGAGCAGGCGCCGGGCGCCTCGCTGACCATCGCCGAGAAGCTGGAAGTGGCACGCCAGCTGGTGCGGCTCGACGTGGACGTCATCGAGGCGGGCTTCCCGGCCGCGTCCCCGGGTGACTGGGAGGCGGTCCATCGCATCGCCCAGGAGACCCGCGGCGTGGCGGTCGCGGGCCTCGCGCGCTGCAAGGACGGCGATCCGCAGCGGGCCGTGGAGGCGCTGCGCGTCGCGGAGCGGCCGCATCTCCACGTGTTCATCTCCACGTCGGAGATCCATCTCCAGCACCAGATCCGGATGAGCCGCGAGGAGGCCCTCGCGGAGGCCGTGAAGTGGGTGCGCTACGGGCGCCAGGAGCTGGGCCGTGACGCGGAGCTCGAGTTCAGCGCCATGGACGCCACCCGCAGCGACCCGGACTACCTGATGCAGGTCGTGGAGGCGGTCGTGGAGGCGGGTGCCACCACGGTCAACCTGCCGGACACCGTGGGCTACGCGATGCCCACCGAGTTCGGGCCGCTCATCCGGCGTGCCGTGGACCTGGTCGGCCGGGATGCGGTCATCAGCGTCCACTGCCATGACGACCTCGGCTTCGCGGTCGCCAACACCATCACCGCCATCCAGAACGGGGCGCGGCAGGTGGAGGTGACCATCAACGGTATCGGCGAGCGGGCCGGCAACGCCTCGCTGGAAGAGGTCGTGATGGCGCTCGCCACGCGCTCCGCCGCGATCGGTGGGCACACCACGGGCGTGGTCACGGAGCAGATCGTGCCCACCAGCCGTCTGGTGAGCTACCTGACCGGCTTCACCGTCCAGCCCAACAAGGCCATCGTGGGCCGCAACGCGTTCGCGCACGAGTCGGGCATCCACCAGGACGGCGTGCTCAAGAACCCGCTCAACTTCGAGATCATGACCCCCCAGTCGGTGGGCCTCAACAGCAACCGGCTGACCATCGGCAAGCTGTCCGGGCGGCGTGGGCTCCAGGACAAGCTGAAGAGCATGGGCTTCGACATCCAGGGCGAGGCGCTGGACGTGGTCTATCGGGCGGCCATCGCGCTCGCGGACCAGAAGAAGGAGGTCACGGACGCGGACCTCGAAGCCATCGTGGGCCAGCAGGCGTCGGGCAACGTGTCGCTCCCGGACGCGCCCGTCGCCCTCGAGGGCTGGAGCGTCACGAGCAGCCACGGCGGCTCCTCGCAGGGCAACGTGGCGCTCCGCCTGGCCGGCGAGGCGCTGACCGCGGAGGGGACCGGCAACGGCCCCGTGGACGCGCTGTACGGCGCGGTCGATGCGGCCGTGGAGCCCACGCTCGGCTGGCACCCGCAGCTCGTGGACTACGAGATCCGCGCGGTGTCCGGTGGCGAGGACGCCCAGGGCCAGGTGACCGTGCGGGCGCGTCGGTCGTCCGATGACGGCGCCAGCGAGTCGGTGACCGGTCACGGACTCTCGACCAACATCATCGAGGCGTCGCTCGAAGCGTACGTCCACGCGCTCGAGAAGCTCCTCGCGGACGAGTCGGTGACCGCGGCCACGCCCGCCTCAGCGACGCCGTGACCGACACGTATCGGGTCGTCACGATCCCCGGGGACGGCATCGGCCCGGAGGTCGTGGCGGCCACCTGCACGGTCCTCGATGCGCTCGGCGCGCGTGCCGGCTTCGCGTTCGAGTGGTCGCCCATCGTCATGGGTGGCGCGGCCATCGACACGTACGGCATCCCGCTGCGCGACGAGGACCTGGCGCTGGCCGCTGCGGCCGCGGATGCGGTACTGCTCGGTGCTGTCGGCGGCCCGAAGTGGGACGTGCCGGGCGCCCCGGTACGGCCCGAGCAGGCGCTGCTCGCGCTGCGCAAGGGTCTCGGCCTGTTCGCGAACCTGCGACCGGTCGCCGCGGAACCGGCGCTCATCGCCGCGTCACCGCTCCGCCAGGACCTGGTGGCGGGCGTGGACCTGCTCATCGTCCGGGAGCTGACCGGCGGCCTCTACTTCGGGGAGCGCCAGGAGCCGACGGATGGCCCCAACGGCCGCCAGGCGTACGACACGCTGCTCTACACCGAGCCCGAGGTGGCGCGGGTCGCGCGGCTGGCGTTCCAGCTGGCGCGTGGTCGACGCAACCGGGTGACGAGCGTGGACAAGGCGAACGTGCTCGCATCCTCCCGGCTGTGGCGCACGGTGGTCAACGAGATTGCGGCCGAGTTCCCGGATGTGGAGCTGGAGCATCGGCTGGTCGATTCGTGCGCGATGCAGCTCATCACCTCGCCCGGCATCTTCGACGTGGTGGTCACCGAGAACATGTTCGGGGACATCCTCTCGGACGAGGCGTCCGTGCTCGCCGGGTCGCTGGGCATGCTGCCCTCCGCGTCCCTCGGTGAGACACGCACCGCGCACGGCCTGCTGGGCGTCTACGAGCCGATCCACGGGTCGGCACCGGACATCGCGGGGCAGGGGGTCGCCAATCCGGCCGCGACCATCCTGTCCGGGGCGATGATGCTCCGCTGGTCCTTCGGGCGACATGCCGAGGCGGATGCGCTGGAGGCGGCCGTCCGACAGGCGTTGGCCGATGGCTTCCGGACGGGCGACCTGCTGGGTGCCGGCGACGAAGGCTTCGTGCGAGTGGGCACGGATGGCTTCCGGGATGCGGTGCTCGAGCGACTCACGGTGGGCCCGGCAGCATGACCGAGGCAGCCGCGAGCGTCGGCGCTTCGCGGCGCGTGGAGCACATGGCGGCATGAGCGAGCCCGGGGAGGGGTCGGCGGCCCCGGTCATCCTGTACGACACGACCCTCCGCGACGGGACCCAGGGCGAGAACATCACGCTCTCGCTCGCGGACAAGATCCGCATCGCGCGGATGCTCGACGAGTACGGCATGCCCTACATCGAGGGCGGCTGGCCGGGCAGCAACCCCAAGGACATCGAGTTCTTCGCGGCCGCCCGGACGATGACCTGGCGGACGGCGAAGCTGGCCGCCTTCGGCTCGACCCGGCATCGGGCGAACCGACCGGACGCGGACCCGAACCTGCGGGAGCTGGTGGCCGCGGAGACGCCGGTGGTGACCATCTTCGGCAAGAGCTGGCTGCTCCATGTGACCGAGGTGCTGGGTGCCACGCCCGCGGAGAACCTGGACATGATCGCGGAGTCCGTGGCGTTCGTGGCCGAGCGGGGTCGCGAGGCGGTGTACGACGCGGAGCACTTCTTCGACGGCTACCAGGCCGACCGTGACTATGCGCTGTCCACGCTGCGGGCCGCGCGCCAGGCGGGCGCCCGCTCGCTCGTGCTGTGCGATACCAACGGCGGCACGCTGACCGACGAGCTGCTGCGCATCCTGTCGGACGTGCGTGCGACGCTCGAGGCCGATGCGGACGCGCCGGCGGTCACGTGGGGCATCCACACCCACAACGATGCCGAGCTCGCCGTCGCCAACTCGCTCGCGGCGGTCCAGGCCGGTGTCCGGCATGTCCAGGCGACCATCAACGGCTACGGCGAGCGTTGTGGCAACGCGAACATGGTGAGCATCCTCGCCAACCTCGCGCTCAAGACGGAGCTGCCCCTGCTGCCCGTCGGTGGCGGCACCATCGCGGACCTCACGAGTCTGTCCCGGAGCGTCGCGGAGATCGCCAACCAGGTGCCCAACGACTACCAGCCGTTCGTGGGCCGCTCCGCGTTCGCGCACAAGGGCGGCGTCCATGGCGCGGCCGTGGCCAAGGTGGAGCGGAGCTACCAGCACGTGGACCCGACCGTCGTGGGCAACGAGGGCCGACTGGTCGTGTCGGAGCTGGGTGGCAAGGCGAACACGCGCATCCGCGCCGAGCAGCTCGGCCATCGTCTGGAGGGTGTCGTCGACCCCCAGGCGTTGTCGCGGCTCATCAAGCAGCTGGAGGCGGACGGCATGGCGTTCGAAGGCGCCGAGGCGTCCTTCGAGCTGCTCATCCGGCGCCACTCCCCGGGATACGAGGCACCCTTCCGGATCGTGGACTACACGGCGCTGGTCGAACAGCGCGAAGGTCGCGAGCAGCTCGCGGAGGCGACCGTCAAGGTGGCCGTGGATGGCGAGGTGCTGCACACGGCGGCATCCGGCAACGGGCCCGTGAACGCGCTCGATACCGCGTTGCGCAAGGCACTCGGCGCGTTCTATCCGGAGCTGGACTCGATGCACCTGGTGGACTTCAAGGTGCGCATCGTGGACGGTGCCGCCGCGACCGCAGCCCGGACGCGGGTCATCATCACCTCCTCCGCGGGGGCTCTCGAGTGGTCCACCGTGGGTTCGGCGACGGACGTCATCGCGGCCTCTGCGCAGGCGCTCGCGGACTCGATCGAGTACGCCATCTGGAAGACCGGAGCGGCGCTCCGGCGGCGCGACGAGCGAGGCATCGAGACGCTGCCGCTGGTGCCCGGGCCCGCCTGATCGCGGTTCGAGCGCGACGAGTGTCGGTCAGGCGATGCCGAGTCGTTCCAGGAAGTCGGGGACGGCCGGGTCGAGGTGCGTCAGCCCCTTCACGGCCGCGAACCCGTGGTCCGCACTGACCAGCGCGTCGGCCGATCGGACGATCGCGACTGCCGCCAGGACGGCGTCGAATGAGCCGAGCACGGGCGTCTCCTCGTAGATCCGGAGCCCCAGCGTCAAGGCCGTGCCATCGACCAGCAGGAGTGGGCTCAGGGTGCCGACCAGACCTCGAGCGTCCGAAACGGCTCCGTTTCGGCCATCTCGCCGCGCCCGCACGTGGGCGAACTCCTGGATGACCTCCGGCGTCGTCGACGCCTCGATCGCCTTCCGGCCGATGGCGTCGATGAGCGCACGACAGGGATCACGCAGGGGGTGGTCGGCGCCCTTGGCATAGACCAGGACGGTGGTGTCGAGGACGATCATCCTCGACGCCCGCGGAGCTCGTCGAGCTCGGCGAGCAGCTCGGGAACGTCAGGCACCTCCATGTCCGGCGACGCGAGGAAGCGCCGCGCCGCCTCGGCCCGCTGGACATCTGCTTCCGACCAGAGATCCCGATCGATCGCATCGCGGACCACGGTGGACACGGAGACGCGCCGCCGCTTCGCGACGCCTTCCAGACGTCGATACCGGTCCTCGTCCAGGAGCACCTGGAGGCGTCGATTCAACATACTCATACACTAGCATGTGATCGTCTGGCGACCAGGTGTGACGAGTCAGCCTCAGGCGCGTGCCTGTCAGTCACGAGATCGCATCATCCAGGTCCGGTCATGGGGCCATGGGCTGACCATGCGTCCAGGCTGTCCCGGATCGGTGCCGCTTGGCCATGGTGAGGATGCAGATGGACCTCACTTGTCGCCGATCGGGTCAGTGATGGTGCCGTTGAGGGGCGTGACCGACCGGATCGCCGGGATCAGGCGGGGAGAGAGGCGCCGTGGCTCGTACGGACCCACCGATCTCGTGACTGGTGGACACGCCACCCCCGAGTACGACGCGCGCCCACGATGCGATGGACATACGGACGATGATCGCGCGGCGACCGTGCCCCAGAACGCCGACCTCGGCGCCCACGCACCCTGCCACCCGCGACCTCGGTGCGCCCATGGGGCCGACCCACCTGCCCGGCACGCCGACCCACCTGCCCGGCACGCCGACCCACCTGCCCGGCACGACCCACCTGCCCGGCACGCCGACCACGTGCACCCGTCGCCCGCTACGCTTCGCCGATGCACGACGAGATCCTCAAGGCGGCCCTCCTGGCGCGCGTGTACGAGGTCGCCCGCGAGACGCCCCTTGAGCACGCGCCGGTGCTCAGCGAGCGCATCGGCAACCGCGTCTGGCTGAAGCGCGAGGACGAGCAGCCGGTCTTCAGCTTCAAGGTGCGTGGCGCCTACAACCGCATGGCGGGCCTCAGCGCAGCGGAGCTCGCCGGCGGCGTGGTGGCCTCGAGCGCCGGCAACCATGCCCAGGGCGTCGCGCTGTCGGCCAGCCGGCTCGGCTGTCGGGCGGTCATCGTGATGCCCCGCACGACGCCGGACATCAAGGTCGCGGCCGTCCGCTCATGGGGTGCGGAGGTGGTCCTCCACGGTGACACCTACGACGCCGCGTACCATCGCGCCCGGGAGCTGGAGACGGAGCGGGCGCTCACGTTCATCCATCCCTATGACGACCCGGTGGTCATCGCGGGGCAGGGGACCATCGGCATCGAGATCCTGCGGCAGATGCGCGACCCGGTCCATGCGGTGTACGTGCCCGTGGGTGGTGGCGGACTCATCAGCGGCATCGGCGCGGTCATCAAGGAGCTGCGACCGGACGTGCGCATCATCGGCGTGGAGCCCGAGGATGCCGATTCGATGACTCGCGCGCTCCGGGCGGGTGCGCCGGTGACCCTCGACCGGGTGGGCCGGTTCGCGGACGGTGTCGCGGTCAGGCGGGTCGGCGACACCACCTTCGCCATCGCGCGCGAGGTGGTCGATGACATGGTCGTGGTGAGCAACGATGAGATCTGCGCCGCCATCAAGGACGTGTTCGAGGACCGCCGCTGCATCCTGGAGCCAGCCGGGGCGCTCGCGTATGCCGGTCTGAAGCGCCACGCGGCGGAGACGGGGCTGCGGGACCGGGACCTCGTGGCGGTCGCGTCCGGCGCCAATCTCAACTTCGACAGCCTGCGGCACGTGTCGGAGCGGGCGGAGATCGGCGAGCAGCGTGAGGCCATCCTCGCGGTCACGATCCCGGAACGGCCGGGCAGCTTCCTCGAGTTCTGCACGCTCCTCGGCACGCGCAGCGTCACGGAGTTCAACTACCGCTACGAGAGCCCCGTGGAGGCGCACGTGTTCGTGGGTCTCCGGATCACCGGTCGCGAAGAGTCCCAGCCGCTCATCGCCACGCTGCGCGAGCACGGCTACGAGGTCATCGACCTCACCGATGACGAGCTGGCCAAGCTGCACATCCGGCACATGGTGGGCGGTCGGGCACCCGGTGCCGAGCACGAGCGCCTGTTCCAGGTCGTATTCCCGGAACGGTCCGGGGCGCTGCTGGACTTCCTCAAGGGCATGAGCGCGGGCTGGAACATCAGCCTGTTCCACTACCGCAACCACGGCTCCGACGAAGGTCGGGTGCTGCTGGGGATCCAGGTGCCCGATGACGAGCTGGGCTCGCTGCGTCGACTCCTCGATGACCTGGGCTACGAGGCGACCGAGGCGACCGACAACGACGCCTGCCGGCTGTTCCTGCGGTAGCCCCGCTGGCCCGACACCCGATCCTCCAGCGACGGACGACCGCGGGGTGCGGCACGACCGGCGCGCCCGGTAGGCTTGCGCGATGACGCACTCGGACCCCCACGCCGCCCCGCTCCGTATCGCGTTCCCGGGCGAGCCGGGCTCGTTCGCGGAGGACGCCGCCATCGGCTACTTCGGCGCGGACACAGCCATCGATCGGCTGTCGGGGTTCGCGGACGTCGTGGAGGCGGTCGCCGCTGGACGCCTGGACCGGGCGGTCGTACCCATCGAGAACGTGGTCTTCGGGACCGTGCAGCAGGTGCAGGACCTGCTGGCCGCATCCGACGTCACCATCGTGGGCGAGGTCATCGTGCCCGTCCGACTGTGTCTGGCGGCGCTGCCGGGACAGCGCATCGAGGACATCGAGCGGGTCTACTCCCACGTCCAGGCGCTCGGCCAGGCGGAGGCGTTCCTGCGATCACGCCCGTGGAGCCTGCTCGCGGCGACCAACACCGCGGGCTCCGGGAAGATGCTCGTCGACCGGGACGAGCGGGGCTCGGCGGCCGTGCTGTCGCCCCGGGCCGCGGCGCTGTTCGGTCTGGAGGTGCTCGCGGCGGACATCCAGAGTGAGCCGCGCAACCGGACGCGCTTCCTGGTCATCGCGCCACCCGGCACCCAGGTGGTACCGACCCCGGACGTGGCGATGCACTCCACGCTCGTGGTCGCGGTGCGCAATGAGCCGGGCACCCTGCTGCGCGTGCTGGAGGTGCTCGGCGCGCATGGCCTCAACATGAGCAAGCTGGAGTCGCGACCGAGCCGCACGAGCACCTGGGAGTACGTGTTCTGGATGGACATCGATGCGGACATGTGCGCACCGACCCACGCGGCCGCGCTCGCAGAGCTCCGGGCCGCCGCGGTCGACGTCCGGGTGATGGGCTGCTACGCGCGCGCATCGGAACCGCTGTGATCGGGTCGCCGTCCGACGTGACAGGGCTGGTGTCCGGCCCGGACCGGGTCCCGACCCGCCCCGGCGACCGGGTCGTCACGAGCATCGCGAGAGCGGCGCCGTGAGCTGGCCGGATCGTCCGAGTGGGCCGGATCAGCGGCTCGTCGGCGACCGGGTCGTGCTCCGGGCGCCGGTGGAGGCCGATGTCGAGCCGCTGGCGACCATCGTGGTCGAGCCAGGCATCGCCCGCTGGTGGCAGCCGGAGGGCATCGACGCGATGCGCGAGTCGCTCCTCCAGCCGGAGGACGACACCCAGCCCTGGGTGATCGAGCACGATGGTCGGGTCGTGGGCTACATCCAGTCGTGGGAGGAGCCTGACCCGGAGTTCCGACACGCGGGCATCGACCTGTTCCTCACCACCTCGGTCCAGGGACAGGGCCTGGGGCCTGACGCGATCCGGACGCTGGCCCGGCACCTGTTCGAGGATCATGGGCACCACCGCCTGACCATCGACCCGGCGGCCGCCAACGCCACCGCGATCGCGGCCTACACCAAGGTCGGCTTCCGACCCGTGGGCACCCTGCGCCGATATCAGCGCCTGGCGGATGGCACCTGGATCGATGGCCTGCTCATGGAGCTGCTCGTCGAGGAGCTCCGGCCATGACGCGCCCATGACGCGCCCATGAACCGGGATCGGGACGCGCCGGTGTGGGACGTGTTGCGCGCCCTGGGCATGGAGGACGTGCCCATCCTGCCGCTGGGTGCCGGGCTCGCCAGTGAGGCGTGGCGCGTCGGTGCGGACACGCCGTGGCTGGCGCTCCGGATCGCGCGGCGGGACGATGGCGGTGCCACCTATCCCGTGGAGCATGCACTCGCATCGCTGCTGGCGGCGCAGGGTGCGTCCGTGCCGACACCCGTCCGGGGCAGTTGGGAGGTGGACGGCTGGACCGGGCGCGCGTTCTCGCTCATGACGGGCCTGGACGGGTCGCCCGCGACACCCGGGGACCAGGCGGTCGTGGTGCCGGCGCTGGCCGACTTCCTGGCGACCCAGCAGCCGATCGAGCTCGATGGCTTCGGACCGCTGGCGCTGGTCGATGGTGGGCTGCGCGGCGTCTCGACCTCGGCGGCCGATGGCGTCCGGGCGTGGGCGGAACGGCCGGCGTGGCCGGCGGATGGGCCATCACTCGCGTCGCATCCGGCGCTGGGGGATCGGCCTGACCTGCGAGCCGCGATGGAGCCCCTGGCGCCACGGGTGCTCGAGGCGCTCGTCGACCGACCCACGGTGCTCGTCCACGCGGACCTCCACGAGGAGAACCTGCTGGTCGATGGGTCCGCGGTGCATGTCATCGACCTGGGGGAGACGTTCCTGGGGCCGGTGGCGTGGGACCTCGCGGCGATCGGCTACTTCCTCGGCTGGCGCATCGCGGACCAGGTGACCGATGCGCTGCTGGCGCGGTCCGATGCGCACGCCGGCCTTCGCCGTGCGGACGTGGACCTGGTCGCGCTGGCGGTCGGTGCGTATCGCTGGGCACTCGACCGCGCGCTGGGCGCGGACGAGGACGAGTCCGACGCGGCGTTCCTGCGCGAGACCCTGGAGCGGCTCGCGCGCGGTCGACCGTGACAGGCCGCTGCCTCAGGGGAGCGTGACCCAGCCCTCGATGATGGGCACCACGGCGCCGGTCACCCGCACCTCGCCGGGCGCCCCATCCGGCCCGAAGTCCACGGCCGCTTCCAGTCGTGAGGGTCGCCCGACCTCCGTGCCCTGCTCGATGACCACCCGGTGGGTGGCGTCCCGCGTCGGCCCGAGCATGCCCAGGAAGACGCAGATGGGTCCGGCGGCGGCGCCCGTCGCCGGGTCCGCATCGATGCGCAGCGCACCCGCGTCGAACAGCCGGACGGTGACGTCCGCGCCCGGGATGGCGCCGCTGCCGCCGGCCGCCACGAGCGCCGCGCTGTCGCAGCCCAGGGAGTGGCAGATCTCCGCCACGTAGCTCCGGCGCTCGTGGTCGACCTCCATGAGCACACCCCGGTCAGCGAACGGCACGATGAGATGTGGCAGTCCCGTGGACACGACCATGGGTCGGGCCTTGCGCTTCCGGCCGCCGCTGCGCCAGCCGATCTGGGTCGGTGGTACCTCCAGCGCTTCGCACAGCTCGTCCAGGCCGTCCTCGTCCAGCCGCTCACCGATCTCCGCGTCGTGCAGCAGCAGGGTGACGCGACCGGGTCGCTCCTCGGTCCGCTCCACGTGCAGCTCCAGTGGCCCCGACGCGACCTCCAGGATCACGGCGCCCCGGTCATCCGCGGATCCCAGCCGGTCCTCGTCCGCGAGCAGCCACGCGGTGCCGACCACGGGGTGACCCGCGAACGGCAGCTCCATGCCCGGCGTGAAGATGCGCACCCGGGCCACGGCGCCGGCACGCGCCCCGACCTCGGTCGGTGGTAGCAGGAACGCGGTCTCGGACAGGTTCATCTCGCGCGCGAGCGCCTGCATCTCGTCATCGGAGAGCTCCGACGCATCCGGGAACACGGCCAGCGGGTTGCCGCACAGCGGCGTCTCGGTGAAGACATCGACCTGGCGGAAGCGGAGGCGTCGGGTCACGCGCGGAGTGTACGGCCCGGGCATCATGGACGGACATGTCAGCGACGCAGCAGATCCGCATCCAGGGTGGCACGCTCGTGACGATCGAGGGGCGTCGGGCCATGGACATCGAGGTGCTCGACGGCCGGCTCGCCACGATCGCGGAGGCGGGCACGTTGCCCGGGATCCGGCCACCCGGCGGGGCCCCGGCGTCCGTCGAGGTCATCGACGCGACCGGCCTGTATGTCCTGCCGGGCCTCATCGACGGTCATGTCCATCTGCGCGACCCGGGAGACGGCACCGCCGAGGACATCGGCAGCGGGACCGCCGCGGCGGTGGCCGGTGGGGTCACGACCGTGCTGGACATGCCCAACACCGACCCACCGACGGACGATGCTGCCCGCGTGGACGCCAAGCTGCGGCGTGCCGATGCGGTCGCCCACTGTGACCTGGGTGTGCTGGGCCTGGTCGATGACAGGACGTTGGACCGCCTCGAGGCGATGGCCGAGGCGGGCGCGGTCGGCTTCAAGGCCTTCCTCGGTCCCACGACGGGCGGCATGGCGCCGCCCAGCGAGTCCGGTCTGCGGGCCGCGATGACGATCATCGCGCGGCTCGGCATGCGGCTGGCGGTCCACGCGGAGGACGCCACGCTCGTGGAGGCGGCCACGACCGAGGTGCGTGCGTCGGGCCGAACGGACCCATTGGTGCACCCCGATCGTCGCCCGGTCGCGGCGGAGGTGGCGGCCATCGACCGGGTCGGCGCGGTCGCGGTCGACACCGGATGTGCCGTCCATGTCGTGCATCTCACGTCGGCGGACGGCCTGGCAGCGATCGAACGCTGGCGCGCGCGGGGTGCCGATATCACCTGCGAGGTGAGCGCGAACCATGTGCTGCTGGGCGCGGAGGACATGGCCGCGATCGGCAGTCGGATGCAGATGAACCCACCGGTCCGACGCCGCGCGGAGGGTCACGCGACCGCGCTCCTCGAAGGGCTCGCGGATGGCCGCGTCACGATGATCGCGTCCGACCACGCGCCGCATCCAGCGAGCCACAAGCCGGACGACCCGTGGGTCGCCCACTCCGGCGCGGTGGGCGTGGAGACGAGCCTCCAGCTGTTCCTCGACCGGGTCGTGGGCGCGGGCATCCTGACGCTCGAGCGCCTGGTGAAGGCGACCTCCGCTGCGCCGGCGCGGGTCTGGGGGCTGTCGACCAGGATGGGCGCGCTGACGCCCGGCCTCGAGGCGAACCTCGTCCTGGTGGACCCCGCCCGACCCTGGACGATCGATGACGACACGCTCCACGGGCGGGCCCGCCTGACGCCCTTCCGGGGCTGGTCCGGTCAGGGCGCGCCGGTGCTCACGATGCTTCGAGGCCGGGTGGTGATGCGGGATGGCGAGCCGGTGGGCGAGCCCATCGGCCGAGGGATCCGACCGAGCCGCTGACGCGGCACGAGGCGGCGCGATCTAGATTCCGGCCTCCGCTGCGGTCAGCACGCCGCGTGCCGCGAGGTCGCGGAAGCGTGCCACCGTCTCCGCGACGCCCTCCGCGAAGGGGGTCACGGGCACCGGGCCCAGCGGCGCCAGGCCGCTCGAGTCGATCGAATCAGGGAAGGGGAGTGGTTGCTCCTCGAACGTGATGCGACCACGTGCCTCGGGGACCTCTGTCTCGATGGCCGCCACCACCTCGCGCATGTGGACCGCGCTGCCACCGAGGTTGGCGACCATCGCCCCCTGGTGACCGGACCGGCTCGCGACGATGAACGTCCGTGCCGCATCCCGCGCGTACTGGTAGAGGGTGCTGCCGCCGAACGTGATGCGGTAGTCGAGCCCGAGCACCGCCGCTGCCATCGCCTTGGTGGGCGTGCTGGTCATGCCCTGGTCGCGACCCACGCCATAGACCGTCATGGGCCGCAGGCCGACGCTCGGCACGCGGTTCTCGTGCCAGTACACGGACGCGGTGCCCTCGTTGGCGAGCTTGGTGACGCCGTACAGCGTGCCCGGATGCGCGGTCGCGTCCGCGGCCAGGCGATGGGTGCCCGGATCAGCGTCGGCCATGTCGAACATGCCCACCGAGCCGGCATAGACCACGGGTGCCATCCGGTCGAGTCGGGCGCGGACCGCCTCGAAGACGGCCACGGTGCCGACCACGTTGACCCGGGCACCCATGATCGGATCCGCGCGCACGAGCGGGATCTGGAGGGCCGCCAGGTGGATCACATGGTCGATGGCGTGCTCGTCCAAGGTCGCGCCGAGCGCGTCCACATCGGTCACATCGCCGGCCACCAGGGTCACCCGCGCCAGCTCCTCCGGTGTCAGCAGCAGTCGCAGCCGTCGCGGATCGGTCGAGCGGTCGAAGACGACGACGGGTGTCCCCTCGGCCACCAGCTCGCGCACCGCCCAGGCGCCGATGCAGCCCATCGCCCCCGTGACCAGGAACCGTCCAGCCGAGCTCATGCGCCGAGTGCCTCCCGCCAGTAGCCGCCATCGGGGTATCGATATCGCTCCATGGATGCCGGCAGCAGCTCCGCGTAGCCGGGTCGCTCGGGCATCCGGTAGCGTGCGCCCACCACCCGTGCCGGCTCCGCGAAGTGCTCGTGCAGATGGTCCACCCACTCCACCATGCGCCCCTCCAGCGTGCCGCTCACGCACACCATGTCGATGGCGGCGAGGTGGATCACCAGCTCGCACAGCCCGACGCCCCCGGCATGGGGCACGACCGGGACACCGAAGCGATCGGCCAGCAGCTGCACCGCGAGCACCTCGTTGACGCTCGCGAGGCGACAGGCATCGATCTGCGCATAGCGGATCGCGTCCGCCTGGAACAGCTGCTTGAACACGACCCGGTTCTGGACGTGCTCGCCGGTGGCGACACCGACCGGCGCCACGGCGCGCGCGATCGCCGCGTGGCCGAGGATGTCATCGGGGCTCGTGGGCTCCTCGATCCACATCGGCCGCACCTCGGCGAGCGCACGCACCCAGTCGATGGCGTCGGGCACGCTCCAGACCTGGTTGGCGTCCACCATCAGGTGCCGGTCGGGGCCGATGACCTCGCGCGCGATGCGGGTCCGCCGGAGGTCGTCCTCGAGGTCGCGACCCACCTTGAGCTTCACGTGGTCGAAGCCATCGGCGATGGCTTCCTCGCACAGGCGTCGCACCTTGGCATCGTCATAGCCCAGCCAGCCGGCCGACGTGGTGTAGGCGGGATAGCCGTCCCGCTCCAGCTCAGCGATGCGCGCCGCGCGCCCGGCAGCTCGGTCCCGGAGCGTCGTGAGCGCCTGCTCGGGCGTCAGCGCATCGGTGAGGTAGCGGAAGTCGACCAGATCGACCAGCTGCTCCGGTGTCATGTCCGCCACGAGCCGCCAGACGGGCACGCCCCGCAGCTTCGCGGCGAGGTCCCAGAGCGCGTTGAGCACGGCCGAGGTCGCGAGATGCACGACGCCCTTCTCGGGTCCCAGCCACCGGAGCTGGCTGATGCCGGTGAGCCGCCGGGAGGCGGCGCCCAGATCCGCCACCAGATCGTCCACCGAGGCGCCCTCGATGTGCGGTGCGAGCGCCCGGATGGCCGCGACACAGATCTCCGTGCCCTCGCCGATGGTGAACGTGAAGCCGTGCCCGGTGCGCGTCGGATCGTCGGTGTGGAGCATCACGTACGCCACGGAGTAGTCCGGGTCGGGGTTCATCGCGTCCGAGCCATCGAGGCTGAGGGACGTCGGGAAGCGGATGTCGAGCGCCTCGACGCGCGTGATGGTCAGGGCGTGCATCTCAGGCAGTGACCTCCATGAGGCGTTCGATCCCCGGGACACGGTCCAGGTCCCGGTCGAACGTGACGATGACCGGCGGCCCCACGAGGAGTCCCTTGGCGACCAGCCAGGCGTCCACGAAGTCCAGCGCGGGACGCTCGATCTGGACCTCCAGCGCTCGTCGGATGACCGCTCGATCCGTCACGACGAGGCCATCAGCCTCGATGAGTCCCAGGAGCACCGGTGCGACCGACGCCGCCGACCGACCGAGCGCGGACCTGGCGGCCCACGACGTCTCCGCGACCACGAGCGGCTCGATGATCAGCCGAAGCTCGCCGATGTCCACCCGGCGCATGACCGCCATGGCAGCGGCATGGAAGGGATGGCTCGCACCTGCGAGGTAGGCGAGCAGGAGGTTCGTGTCCGCGTAGGCGGTCGGCGTGACATCCGGTGGGCGTCCCATCCAGGTCAACCGGATGCCGGTGGACGTGCGGACCGGGTCCCGATCGTGGCGTCCGCCAGCCACCGCTCGTAGCGCTGGCCCACTTCGTGTTCGATCGTCTCCCGGAGCTGCTCCGGTGTGAGAGCCGGATCGGGTGCGGTATCCGCTGCGATGCCCGCGAACTCCAGGACGCTGCGGCGGCGCCGATGATGGACGACCATCTCACCCTCGCGCTGCTGGAATACCAGCTCGTCGCCGGGGACCGCCCCGAGCGCGTCCCGCACGACCTTGGGCACGGTGATCTGGCCCTGCCGCGTGATGCGGGCCGGGATGCCTTCACCGTAGGGCGGTGTCGTCTCGCTCACGCCAGTATCATATCACGACCATTAATACGACATGATTACTGGGAGACCGTGGGACGTTGGATGGCGAAGGACGGAAGCGCCTGGTGATGCCCTGCATGATGCGGTGCGGGATCAGCCCTTGACCGCGCCCGC
Source organism: Chloroflexota bacterium (assembly GCA_019637815.1). GTDB lineage: Bacteria > Chloroflexota > Limnocylindria > Limnocylindrales > CSP1-4 > JAFMJV01. Next base: position 158,594 of record JAHBUZ010000005.1, on the reverse strand, counting down.
GGTGAGCCCCCGGATGACCCGCTGGTTGAGGATCACGAACACGAGCAGCGTGGGCAGCGTCGCGATGCTGATGGCCGCGAACGTGGGCCCCCACCGACGTGCGCCGTACTGGTCCGCGAACGCCAGGAGGCCGGTCTGGATCGTCCGCTCGCCCGAGTCGCTCGTGAACGTGAGGGCGAGCAGCAGGTCACCCCAGATGAACAGGAACGACACCAGCGCCACGGTCGCGATGGCGTTGCCGACCATGGGCAGGGCCACCCGTCGGAACGCCTGGTAGACCGTCGCGCCGTCCACCACAGCGGCTTCGAGGACCTCCCGGGGCACGGCCTTGTAGTAGCCGACCATGAGGAACACGCCGAGCGGCAGCCCGAACCCGACATACGTGAGGATCAGGGCGAGCTTGCTGTTGAGCAGGCCCAGCTGGAAGTAGATGGTGAACAGCGGCAGCAGCACCATCTGTCCGGGCACCAGGATGCCCGCGATGAACAGCAGCAGCACCTTGTTGCGACCCGGCCAGCGCAGGATCTCCAGCGCGAACGCGGCGGTCGCGCAGAGCAGCACGACCAGGAGCACCGAGGGCAGCACGACGAGAAGGCTGTTGAGGAAGTAGGTGCCCACCCTGCCCGTCGTCCAGGCATCCACGTAGTTCTGGAGATGGATGCCCTCCGGCAGCGCGTACACGGGGTTCAGCGAGAACTCCGATTCCTGCTTGAGCGATGACAGGAACAGCCACACGAGCGGCAGGATCTCCACGACCACGAGCAGCGTGATGGCGGTGCGGCGCACGAGCGTCCGGCTCACGGGAGCACCCGGGTCATCGGTCGACGTCGGCGCGCGCGAAGCGGAACAGCGCCAGCGTGACCACGAGACACAGGACCGCGAGGGCCATCGCGATGGTGCTGCCGTAGCCGTAGTCCAGGAAGTTGAACGCGGTGTCGTACATGTACAGCGTCAGGGGCGTGGTGGCGCTGCCGGGGCCTCCGCGTGTGAGCGCGACCACGGAATCGAACACCTTGAGGGTGCCCACGAGCGCGAAGATGAGCGCCGTGAACAGCACCGGTCGCAGGAAGGGCAGCAGCACCCGGCGGAACAGCGTGAAGCGTCGGGCACCGTCGATGCGGGCGGCATCCAGGACGTCCGCGGGGATCTCCACGAGACCCGCGAACAGGATGACCGCGTAGAAGCCCATCGCGCGCCAGACATCCATGAGCACGATGACCCAGAACGCCGTCGATGCCTGGCCCAGCCAGGGCTGGATGAGCCCGTCGAGGCCCACGGCGTCCAGCCCGGCGTTGACGAGCCCGTACTGGGGAGCGATCGCGAACAGCTTGGCGAACAGGGTGGCCACCGCGACCGTGGGCAGGACGATGGGCGCGAACACCACGGTCCGCACCAGGGTGGATGATCGGCCGAGCCAGAAGACGTACGCGAGGGCGAGCAGGAGGCCCGCGCCGACCTGGCCGATGGTGGACGCGACGGCGTATCCGACGCTGAAGCGCAGCGCGTCCCAGAACCGCCGGTCACCGGCGAGTGTCTCGAAGTTCTGGAGCCCCACGTACCGGAAGCCGCCCAGGATGCTGCCTTCGAACAGGGTGTAGCCGAGCGACCAGATGATGGGGATGAGCAGGACGGCGGTGTACACCAGGAGCGCCGGGCCGAGGAGCAGGACGACCGCGCGCCGGTCGCGCAGGAAGGCTGCCATCGGTCTCCCCTGGATGCGCCGGGCACCGGCCCGGCTGGATGGGACGAAGCGGCCGGGCCGGACGAGGACCGGCCCGGCCGCGCAGGGTGGATCGGGTCAGGAGCCCGCGTCGACGACGGACCGCATGTAGTCCTCCGCGGACATCTGGCCGGTCACGAGCGGCACCACGTTCTGGAACGCGGCGGACAGCTCGCGGGCCGTGAACAGCTGCTCGAACCAGGTGACCGAGGTGGTGGTCGCGGCGATCTGCGCGGTCACCAGCTGGGTGAGTGCGGGCAGCTCCGCGGGTGGCGCGTCCACCACGAAGCCCGTGACCTGGCCCTGCTCGGCGAGCGCCACGTTGCCATAGGACTGGGCGACGGCCTTGAGCCACTGGGCCGCGGCGTCGTCATAGAGCGCCTTGTTCCAGAGGGTCGTGGCCCCGATGTTCATGGGCGTCTGGGTCGAGTCGCCGAGGCCCCCCTCGACGTTGGGGAAGGGGAAGAAGCCCACGTTCTCCGCGCCGATGAGATTGCGCTCGGGGTCGTTGAAGTTGGCGACGGCCCAGCTGCCCATGTAGAACATGGCGGCCTGGCCCTGGAGGAACAGGTCCATCGCCGGATCGTAGTCCAGGTCGGACACGCCCTGGCCGAAGAAGCCCTTGGCGCCCAGGTCGGCCACGGCCTGCGCGGCCGCGACATAGCCCGGATCGGTCAGGCTCGCGGTGCCGGCATCCACCTGCTGCATCGCGTCGGGGCCGAGCGACCGGAAGATGTAGCCGCTGATGAGACGGGTGATGGGCCAGCCCTGGATGCCCGAGGCTGCGAGCGGCTGGATGCCCTGGGCCTGGAAGGTCTCGCCCGCGGCGATCAGCTCACCCCAGGTCGTGGGTGGCTGGACGCCATGCTGCTCGAACAGCTGCTTGTTGTACCAGAAGCCCTCGATGTTGAGCTGCATGGGCAGGGCGAGCAGCTTGCCGCCGAAGGCGGTCTTGGTGGCGCTCAGCGCACCCGGCTCGATGCGGTCGAGGACGCCCAGGCGCTCCAGCTCCGGCTCGAGGTCGAGCACGTAGCCCGATGCCTCCAGCTGGGCGATGACATCCAGCTCCGGTGCCGTGTACAGGAGCGGCAGCGCGCCCTGGGCGGCGGTCAGCTGGACCTTCTGGGAGTGCTGCTCCTGGGGCGAGTACTCCACGGTGTAGGTGCTGCCTTCGTGGGTCGTCGCGAAGTCCTGGGTGATGAGATCCAGGAGCGCGTTCCAGCCCTGGCCCTCCTGGACCACGGTCAGGTTCACGACCTGCACTGGTGCGCCGGTGTCCTCGGGCGCCTGGGCCGATACCGCCATGGGCGCGAGCGTCGCGAGCATCGCCACCGAGGTGAGCGATGCGGTCAGCTGTCTCTTCACGCCTGATCCTCCTCCTTCGAGCATCCGTGGGTGTGGGCGGTGCGTGGCGACCGTCGGGGCGGTCGGTGCGCGTTGCGGCACACCCACCGGATCGGGTCGACCACGTTCCCTCGGGCCGGGGAGGGCCTGTCCCCGGATCGGACCCGGCAGCGCCAGCGGGGATGCATGGCGGGTCGGGACCGACCCGGACACGCTAGGAGCGGCTCCCGGGAGGGGTCAACCGAGGCGTTCGCGTGCGCGAACCGGATATCGCAGGCAGCCCACGTGACATCGCAGGCCGCCACGTGGCGTCGCTACGCACCCGGACCGCGATGGCCGCAGCGACGCGCGGCCCGCCAGCGCGTCCAGACCGCGGCCGACCGCTCACCAGCGGCGACGACCGTCCTCCAGTCGCTCGACCGCCCGTCGGTCATCGGCGGCGACCTGGGCCGCCGCGAGGAGTCGTGCCACGAGCGCCGCGTCCTCCAGCGACGAGACCGGCGGGACACCCAGCCGGATCGCCGACGCGAAGTGGGCGAGCTCGCGTCCGTAGGATTCCTCGTAGGCCGGCAGGGCGTAGGCGAGCGTGCCCAGCGGCCGCTCGAACCAGGCGCTCCGCCAGTTCATCTCCGCGGTGCCGCGGGTGCCCAGGGCGCGCACCAGGAACGTCCAGGGCGCTGCGCTCATATCCTCCATCGCGAAGGACGCGAACAGGTGGGCGCTCCGACCACCGGGATACTCCCAGGTCATCCACGCCTGATCCTCCTGGTCGTGGTGGACCCAGGCAGGCTCGGCGCGGCCCGCGTGCACCCGGTCGGGCGCTCCCAGCAGCGCCGCCGTGAGATACGCGTGATGGACCATCACCTCGCCGAGGATGCCCGACAGTCCCGCGACCACCGATTCCTCGTGGCGGATGATGTAGGTCACGAACAGGGCGCGCACGTCACCGAGGTCGCCACGCTGCACCAGCCCGTGAAGGCGCACGAACTCCGGGCCGTACGCGTAGTTGTGGCCGGGCATCGCCACGAGGCCCGCGGACCGTGCCATGGCGGCCACCGCATCGATGGCATCCGCGTCCTCGCTCACGGGTTTCTCGATGAACACGTGACGGCCCGCCTCGATGACCCGGCGCGCCACCTCGAGATGCGTCGCGTGGGGTGTCAGGACCAGCACCGCCTCCACGGCCGGGTCCGCGAGCAACGCATCGAGCGACGCATGGGCCCGGGTGTCCCATGCGGCGGCCCGTGTGGCCAGCAGGTCCGCCTGGGTGTCGTGGATGGCCACGAGCCGCAGCGCGTCGGACACGGCGATGGCGGCTTGGTGGAGCTCGGCGACGCGGCCACAGCCCACGAAGCCGATGCCGAGCGGTGTCGCGGTGGGGGATGTCATCGGGTCCTCCGGATGTCGGCTACTCCAGGTACATGATCTCGCGGAGCGGGGGTGCCGCGTCGACCGGGTCCGCGCGCAGCTCCGCGATCGCCGCCTGCCAGGCGACCACGACCGGGTGGTCCGCGCCGGCCGCGATGGCCGCCTCCGGGTCATCCGCCTCGAAGTAGCCGAAGACGGTCGTGCCCCGCAGATGGATGGAGTAGTTGCGGATGCCGCTGCTGCGGGTCAGCGCCACCAGCTCCGGTGGCAGCTCCCGGTGGCGGCGCTCGTACTCCGCGACCGCATCCGGCCGGAGCTCGAACGTGAACGCGAACCGACCCATCCCGTGATCCCCTTCCTGCGTCCTGGTCGCCGGGGGTCACGCTATGGCGGGTCCGTCGGATGGTCAAATCGCGGTTCGCATGGGCGAACCAGGTGGGTGCCGACGTTCGCATGGGCGAACCCCCTTCGCGCCATGACGGTTCGCATGGGCGAACCACGACGCGCGACCGTGCCCGGACCTCTCCTAGACTCGATCCACGCCCCATGGCTCGCATCGTGCAGCCGGACGATCCAGGGAGGGAAGCATCATGCGTGATCGCGCCAAGTCCGCTGGTCGTGCCCTGGACATCCTGTCGGCGATCAGCGCATCACCCACGGGGGTGGCGTTCGCGGACCTCGTGGACGAGCTGGAGCTGCCCAAGAGCAGCGTCTTCGAGGTGCTGGACGTGCTGCTCCAGCGGCGCTTCGTGCAGCTCGATCCCGAGACGCGGCGCTACACCCTCGCGGTCCGTGCCTGGGAGGTCGGCTCGCGATATCTCGGCCAGCATGAGCTGGCGGCGGAGGCGCAGCCGTTCATGAAGGTCGTCGTCCAGGAGCTCAACGAGACGGTCCAGCTGGCCGTGCTCGACGGCATGGACAACGTGTACATCGGCAAGGTGGACTGCACCCATCCGGTACGCCTCCAGTCGGCCGTGGGCAAGCGGCTGCCGGCGCATGCGACCGGCCTGGGCAAGGCCCTCCTCGCGGCGCTGCCGGATGACGAGCTCGGGCAGCGGCTCGACCGCGTGACACTGGCCGGCTACACCTCGCGCACCATCACGGACCGGACACGCCTGGAGGCGCAGCTCGCGGACATCCGGCGTGAGGGCTTCGCGGTGGACGACCAGGAGTACACGCCCGGACTCCGCTGCGTGGCGGTCCCGGTGCGGGACCATCGGGGCGCCACCGTGGCGGCCCTGAGCGCCTCGGTGCCCATGATGCGTGCGCACATCAGCCCGCTCTGGAAGGCGCTCACGCTCGTGGCGATGGCCAGCATCCGCATCTCCGAGCGGGTGGGTGCGAGCGGCGAGGATTCCGTCCTGCGCGGTCTCACGGTGGCGACCCACGCCAAGGGCGCCATCGCCCGGGCGTTCCCCGATGGCAGCCGCGGCGCGGCCGCGATGGTCGCGGTGGCGCCCGTCGGCCCGGTCGCGCAGCCATGAGCGACGCAGCCGTGGGGCACACCGCCGTGACCGGCACCATCCGCTCCGTGGAGGCCATCCCCCTGTACGAGCCCGAGTGGCGCGGCGGGCGGGACTGGTGGTGCACCTCACCCATGGACGTGTTCCTGCCGGACTTCGACCGACGGGCCATCCCGCCGACGGACCGGGTCACCAACGTGCTCGTGCGGGTGCGCACCGAGGAGGGCGTGGAAGGCGTCGGCCTGGTGGGCATCGGCTCGCCGGCCGCGGTCGCCGTCGTGGAGCAGCATCTTGCGCCCCAGGTGGTCGGTCGGAGTGCCTTCGACGTGGAGCTGCTGTGGGACCGGATGTTCCGGAGCACCGTCAACATCGGTCGGAAGGGCCTGGTCATCGAAGCCATCAGCGCCGTCGATATCGCGCTCTGGGACATCAAGGGCAAGCTGGTCGGTCGGCCCGTGTACGACCTGCTGGGTGGTCGGGTGCGGTCGCGCATCCGGGCCTATGTCAGCCAGTCGTATGCCCTCGACGACCTCGGTCGGGTCCGCGACGAAGCCGCCGGCTACGTGGCGCAGGGCTTCAGCGCGCTCAAGATGCGCTTCGGCTACGGGCCCGTGGATGGTCGGGCGGGGATGCGCGCCAACCGAGCCCTCGTGGAGACGGTGCGGGGCGCCATCGGCCCGGACGTGGAGCTGATGGCGGACGCCTACATGGGTTGGGACGCCCGCTACGCCATCGAGATGATCCGGCGCCTGGAGGATCTGGACCTGTCGTGGGTGGAGGAGCCGGTGATGCCGGACGACCTCGACGGCTACCAGCGCATCCGGGCGGCGGTCCGGACGCCCATCGCTGGCGGCGAGCACGAATCCACCCGCTGGGGCTTCCGTGACCTCATCGCGCGGGGTGCCGTGGATATCCTCCAGCCGGACGTGAACCGGATGGGTGGCATCACGGAGGCGCGCAAGGTGTGGGCGCTCGCGTCCGCCCACGGCCTGCCGGTCATCCCGCACTCGGCGCAGGCACACAACGCGCATCTCATCGTGTCGCACCTCGACTCGCCGCTCATCGAGTGGTTCCCGGACGACACGCTGCGCTGCGGCTATCTCATCCACCAGGAGCTGTTCATCGGCGAGCCACGGGCGGTCGACGGGTATGTCGAGGTGTCGGACCGGCCAGGGCTCGGCATCGAGGTGGACGCGGACGTGCTGGCAGCACTCCGCGCCGATGGGCGGAGCGACGCATGAGCGCTCCCGAGCCGATATCGGCCCTGTCCGGGGTCATCCCCGTCCTCTCGATGCCCGTCCGGGAGGACCAGACGATCGACCTGGACGCCCTCGCGCGTCAGGCGGACCACCTCATCGGGGTCGGCGTGGATGCCCTCTCGTTCGGCTTCGGCAGCGAGCTGCCGAGACTGACCGACCGCGAGCGGGACGAGTCGCTCCGGATCGTGGCGGATACGACGGCACGCCGCGTGCCCGTGATGGCATCCGTGGTCACCGAGAGCATCGGTGCCGCCCGCGCCCGCTGCGAGGATGCGGCCGCGGCCGGCGCGGACCTGGTGATGGTCACGCCGCCCCACGCGGACGGTGCCGGGATCCGGCGCTTCCTGGACGATCTCGCGGAGCGCTCGCCACTGCCGTTGGTGCTCCAGGATGCGCCCGCCGCGATCGGGGTGACGCTGTCCGTGGACCTGCTCCGGGAGGTGGGACGACACCCACGCGTGGTGGCGCTCAAGATCGAGACGCCGGACGCGGTGACGCGCATCGCGCGGCTTGCGGACGACCTGGCGGGTGCGGCAGCGCTACTCGGTGGCTCGGGTGGGCTGGAGCTGCTCGCGGAGCTGCGGGCCGGGTCGGTGGGCACGATGCCGGGCGCCGGTCACGCGGCGGTGTTCGTGGCCATCCTGGACGCGCATCACGCCGGTGACGCGGCTCGCGCCGAGTGGCTGTTCGGGCTGCTCCAGCCGGTCCTGGTCCTCGCCAGTCGGAGTGGCGACACGTTCCTCGCCATCCAGAAGGAGCTGCTGCGACGCGCCGGCGTCCTGGGCGATGCGAGGCTCCGGCAGCCGTCGGAGCCGATGAGCGACCGGGTGCGCGCGGAGCTCGACCTGCTCCAGGGCCTCCTCGACGAACGACTCGCCGCCGGGCCGGACGGCGTACCGTCGGTGGTCGGCGCATGAGCGAGGGACGGACGGTGCCCGGCGCCGCGATGGGGTCCACGCGGTCCGCCGGCACGGTGGTCGTGGTGGGTGCCGCGCAGGGGATCGGACAGGCGGTGGCGCGACGGCTGGCACGCGAGCCGGGCACCACCCGGCTGGTCCTCGCGGACATCCGGGGTGATGCGGTCACGATCCTTGCGGCGGAGCTGGCGACGACGACCGGCATCGAGGTGGAGCCCGTGACCGTGGATGTCACCTCGGTGGCGTCCATCGACGGGCTGGTGGCGCGGGCGCCCGATGCGAGCCGGCTCGCCGTGGTCGCGGGCATCTTCCGCGCGAGCCCTTCGCTCGAGGTGGGCTGGGACGAGTTCACCCAGGTCACCAGCGTCAACCTCCTGGGCAACTTCTTCGTGGCCCAGGCGTTCGCCCGATGCATGGTCGAGCGGGGTGGTGGCGCCATCGTGGCCGTGGCGTCCATCGCGTCGCGTCTGCCCCGGATGCGCCAGGCGGCCTATGCCGCGTCCAAGGCCGGGATGCGACAGGCGCTCCGCGTGCTGGCGCTGGAGACGGTCCCCCTGGGTGTCCGCATCAACTTCGTGTCACCGGGGCCCACGGACACGCCGATGATGCGCGATCTCGCTGCCGACCACGACTTCGCGGAGCTCTCGACCGGCGACCTGACCGTGTTCCGGCCGCGCATCCCGAGTGGTCGCGTGGCGACCCCGGAGGATGTGGCGGACGGTGTCGCGTTCCTGCTGTCCGACGCTGCGGGGCACATCGCGCTGCATGACCTGTACGTCGACGGCGGCGAGTCGCTCGGCCTGTGAGCGGGCACGGATCGGGCGTGGATTCATCGGACGCGGCGGGCGCGTTGGGCTCGCCCGTGGAAGGGGAGGTCCTCGGCCGGACCACCAGGGTCGCCATCGAGGCATCGGCGCCGCCGCTGTCACTCCGGTTCGAGGGTGACTTCGTGCGCGTGGTCGGCACCGTGGGCCCGGACGGTGGGCAGGCGCAGGTCCGGGTCGCGTCCGTGGATGGCGGGCACGAGGACCTCGTCGGGGTCATCGACACGCGAGCCCGGCGGGTACACGCGGGTCTCGTGCTGTTCGGCGCGTATGAGCTGCCGCCAGGACCGCACCTCCTCACCGTGGATGCGCCCGATGCGGGCACGGTGCTGCTGGAGGCGGTCGAGCACGGCACCGCGATCCGGGGCACCGTGCACGTGGACAGCCGCGGTGGCGGTGGTGATGGCACGTCCGCGGAGACACCACTGCGCGACCTGGTGGCGCTGCGTGGCTGCACCTTCGCCGCAGGAGCCGCCATCCGCCTCGCGCGCGGCGCAACGTGGGACCAGCAGCTGGGCCCGCTGTACGGATCGGGGACGGCCGAGCGGCCGATCGTCATCGGGGCGTACGGCGAGGGGCCGCGACCGCACATCGAGCGCCAGGGGCGCCCGGAGGATCGCGCGGTGTGGCTGCACGACGCGGACCACTGGGTGGTGCGGGATCTCGAGGTCTCCCGCACGGGTGCCGGCATCGTGGCGTTCTACAGCACCCTGGGACACCACGGGCTGACCATCGAGGACGTCCTCACCCACGACAACGACGCGGTCCACTGGCACGACTCGCGGGCGTGGGCGCCCCAGCCGGACCTGCCGGGCATGTATCACGGCGCCGCGATCCTCGTCACGGGCCAGGTGCCGCTGGTGCCGGGCATGGCGGTCCTCGAGGGCGTGCGGGTCGAGCGGGTGGAATCGGTCCGTGACAGCGACCCCTTCGACATCTCCGGGTTCGACCCGGGCGCCGGCAACCTGGAGTTCCTGCATCGTGACCTGGGGACCCATGCCGTTCGCGACATCACCGTGCGCAGCTGTGACATGCGTGACGCGAAGGGCGCCATGAACTTCGACAACGTCGAGGATCTGACCGTGCTCGGGTGCAGCATCCAGCGCATGTGCCGGGTCCAGCAGCTCATCGGCACCACGTCGCTGTTCCTGTGGTCGGTGGACCGGGTCACCATCCGCAACTGCACGTTCACGGACCTGCCGGACACCGGGTCGGTGGACGGCACCGGCATCGACCTCGAGGCCTACACCCGGCGGGTGCGCATCGAGGGCAACCTGTTCGCGCGCAACGCGGGCTCCGGCGTGGAGTTCCTGGCCATCGAGGTGGGTGGTCGTCCGACGCGGCCCGATGACCACGCGCTCGACCATCGGATCGCCCACAACGGCTTCTGGGACGATGTCCGGAAGGATCGACCCGACCGACCGAGCGAGCAACACGGCGCGATCCACTTCCGGAACGACACCCGGTCACCCATGAGCGGCATGACCGAGGGGAACCTGGTGGCCGAGCCGACCGGCTTCGTGGACATCGTGGCGGGTCACGAGATCGGCGACTGGACGTTCACGGACGACCTGGCGGTGGATCTGGCGGGACTCGCCTGCTTCGCCGACGTGCCGGGGCTGGGTATCGGCACCTGGGACGCAGGTGTCCGGATCGAGAGCGGGCCCGGCGACACGGATGACGAGCTGGCCGCGGCCGCGTGGCACCCCCTCACCGAGCGGGCCCCGATGCTCGACCGATGGGGCACCGACGACGCCTGGGTGGAGCGGTTCGCGATCCTGCCGGCGGAGGGTGGAATCTGGACCGGTCGTCGCTGGATCGCGCCGCGGGACGGCGTCGTGGCCGTTCGGGGTGTGGCGGTACGCCATGACCCGGCCGGCGCCGCGCTGCGACTGCGGATCGTGCACGATGGCGCCGTCGTGTGGCCCATGGCGGGGGATGCGGTCCTGGACCGCTCGGTGCCGGACGCGTTGACCACCCGCGTGGACGGACTGGCGGTCCGGGCGGGCGACCAGCTGTGCTTCGAGGTCCGGGCCATCGGGCGGCGGGGGGCCGGCGACATCGTCAGCTGGAATCCCATCATCGGGTACCTGCGGGACTGAGCCCTGCGGGTGTGCGGGTAGTGCCGCGGTCCTGACCGCCGCACCGCCGCCCCGCTCACCGCCTGGAGCCGCTACCCCGCGGGCGAAGCCGCCACGACCATCCGTAGCCCATCCCCGGGCGAGAGCGTGCGTGGCTCGCCGAGATCCAGCACGACCCGCCCGTCGACCACCAGTCGACGCAGCGGGAACGACCCGCCCTCCACCTCGATGGTGACCTCCAGCCCGTCCACGGTCCGACGCTGCGCGTAGCTGCCCCACGCGGTGCCCGCCGTGAACAGGCATCGGAAGTCATCCGCGGACCAGCGGGGCGCGAACGACAGCGTGCCGCTCGCGACGTCCGCGGTCGCGCCGCTCAGCGCGAGCAGCAGCGCCCAGCTGGACATGCTCCGCGCGTAGTGGTGACCGCATTCCACCTCGTCCCAGGGGTTCCGGCGCAGGCCGTCGTGGCGTGCGTGGACCGCCTGCACGATCCCGAGGCCCTCCTCCACGAACCCTTCCCAGATGAGATGCGCCGCGACCTGGTACTCGATGCCGGTCCAGACCTCGTCCGAATAGACGAAGGGGAGTCGCGGCCGGCCCCCCTTCGGCCAGCTGCACAGCACGAGCCCGGCCTCGTCGTTCAGGACGTAGGTCCGCTGCGCGTTCACGTGATCCCGGAAGTCCTCGCGGAAGTTGTGCCGATGGACCGCCTCGATCGCTGACCGGACATGCGCCGCCGGCAGCAGATCGCCGAGGTCCAGGAGCCGCGCGTGGAGCTGCCCGAGCAGCTGGTCGGAGAGGCATCCCGCGCCGTGCTGGTACCGATGCGCGTCGACATCGTCGAGTCGCTGGACGAAGTACTCGCCGTCCCACAGCAGCTCGTCCGTGCGCGGGCTCGCCCGCTCGAACCAGGCGCGCGCCTCTGCCGCGACCGCATCGTCACCCATCACACGGGCAAGCTCCTCCCAGGCGCGCAGCCCGGCCAGGACGTAGATCGCCGAGAGTGGGTTCGGCCCGTACAGCTCGATGTCATAGGTGTCGTGCTGACGACCGTCAGGGACGCCGTCACCATCCGTGTCCCAGCGCGTGGCCACGAAGCGCATCGCGCGGCAGATGCCCGGCCACAGCGGCGCGAGCCAGGCACGGTCCCCGGACAGTCGCCACTCCCGATACGCGCGGATGACGCTGCCCATCTGGCCGTCGATGGCGGGCTCCGGGCCCTGGTCGCCCCACGGCCAGAAGAACTCCGAGCCAAAGGTGCGATGGGTCCGGAAGCTCATGAAGCCCGTCTCGTCCGTCTCCAGCGTGAGCTCGATGCGCCGCGCCTCGCGCTCCAGCGAGGGGAACAGCGCGGACACCGTGTAGGCGTAGCTCCACACGTGGGTGCAGGTGCCTTCGCAGCTGCCGGCATCGTCGAAGCAGCCCTCGAAGCCCAGGAATCGCCCATCCTCCAGTCGGAAGCAGGTCTGGGAGCGGACCGGCACGATGTTGGCGCTCACCGCGTCGATGACCTCGGTCGGCAGCGTGCTCCCGAACAGCGCGTCCCGGAAGTGCCGGGTCGTACCCTCCAGGCGGGGCATGTCCGCGACCAGGTGGCGTGCCGTATCCCAGGACGTGGCGAAGCGCGTCGCGTAGTGGTTCCGGGTGCGTGGCTTCGCGGGATCGGGCCACCACGCATTCGTCCGATTGGGGAAGGACCACGTGAGCAGGAACCGGAGGTCGATCGACTCGCCCGGCACCAGCGTCGCGAGCGCACCCACCGAGGCGGTATCGGTCAGTCCCGGCTCGCTGGGCATCGGATAGCCACGGTCCTCGAGACGCCCATCGTCCACGAGGTCATCCCAGAATGCCTGGAGGAAGTCGTACCAGGCGCCCCGCAGCCAGGCAGGTGTGATGGTCACGTCCGGATGGGTCGTGGCGAGCGTCAGGTCGCCCGCACGCAGGTCATCGGTCGGCACGCTGTCGCTCGACAGGAACACGCCGCGGAGTCCATCCTGGTCACGCACCGTGGTCCGGTTGCCACCCAGCCCTCCGGCGGCGAGGTTGCCGAAGCCGTCATACGCCAACCCGCCGATGCTGTTGATGAGTGACCCCACGAGCGTCACGGCGACCGGCTGTGACGCTCGGTTGCGGAGCGCCCAGGTGAGCACGGCGCCCGGGATCCCGGAGTCGTCCGGGTCCAGCGGCACGAGCGGCGTGAACGCCTCCAGCCGCACGTCGAGTGGCACGTCCGGGTGCTCCAGCTCCACCCTCGCGATGGGGTACTCGCCGGTGAACGTGGCCCGCGCGAAGCGCGGCAGCCCGGCCGCGGTGTTGGGGTGGTACCCATGCGACAGGTCATGGGGCGGCGGGATCGGTCCCTCCAGCACCTTCGCGATGGGTGGCTCGTCCCCGACCTGGAGGCGCAGGCAGAAGAACGTGTTGGGCGACCGGTTCCCGGTGGCAGGTCGATCGCCCAGCTCCCAGTCCCGCAGATCCCCGCGGGCGCCCAGCGAGACGTTGCCCGTGCCGATGCCCCCGAGCGGGAACGCGACGACACGATGCCGGTCGGTGAGGATGCGCGTCATGTCGGGCGGCTCGCGGCGAGCGTGCGGGCGGCGATCAGCGATGACCGGTCAGGGGTGTGCGTCGAAGGGACCCTCGACGCCCTCCGAGCCCTCGCCATCGGGCCGGGGCAGGCGGCGCTCCACGGGCAGCAGCCCGAACGGCTCGTGCGGCTCCGCCTGGTACCAGTAGGCCGTGCTGGACACGTCGTCCATGCGCTTGTTCGCATGGCCGTGCTCGATGGTCACGCGGATGGACCTCCGGAAGCGGACCGGATCCTCCACGTGATAGCGATACAGCGAGATCTTGCCGGACCAGTTCTCGCCGCCCGGCAGGGTGATGCCGTGATACGGCGCGCTGTACTCCTGGGTGGGGCACCAGGACGTGTTGAAGTAGTCCTCGGTGCCCGTGCCGTGGAGGCTCGGCGGGAAGGGCTCGTCATCGACGAAGATCATGTCGTCACCCTCGCCGTACCAGTTCCACTGGCGGGTCCGGCGCAGGTTGTGGATGTCGAGGTGGCAGCCCACGTAGTGGCCCCGGCCGCGTGCCTCGAGGATGGTGTAGTTGCCGTCCCCGGTGGTGTTCGTGCCGCCGAACTCGTAGTCCTTGTTGTCCACGCCTGCATCGGAGATGCCGTCGGTGGGATCCTCGCGCCGCCACTGGGCGTGGAAGTAGCCGAGGCCGTCCGGCAGCGAATCCAGCTCCTCATAGTCCACGTAGTAGTAGAACAGCACCTCCGCGTCGGAGCACTCGCTGGTGGCGGTGATGCGGGCACCCTTGGCGAAGGGCATCGGGAACCAGCAGTTGAAGCCCTTGCCGTCCTCCGGGCTCATCTGGAGCGGCAACGCGCTGAAGTTGCGCGTCTGGGCGTGCCCGATGCCGAAGAAGTCACCGATGGGCACGTTGATGGACGGCTCCGGCTCGCCATCCCACCAGGCCCGCAGGACGATCTTGCGCAGGAAGTCGGGCTCCTCGCAGGCGATGGTGACCCAGATGTGGCGGATGACACCGGCACCCGCGATGTCCGCGAGCACGGCCTCCTCGCCCGGCTGGATGTGGAGCCGGTCGTCGTTGCCGCCGGTGCGGTCCCAGCTGGACGCACGCCGCGAGGTGCTGTCGCGGAGCATGGGCAGGCCGGACAGCGGGCTGCCGACGAGGGTCTCGAAACGGTCCATGGCGGGTCCTCCGGGTCGATGCCGGCCACGCCGGCGGGATCGGTCAGGTCAGGGGTGGCGCGGGTCACGGTCAGGTGCGCGCGATCGGATCCTCTCTCGTTCGGGTCAGGGTTCGATGAGCTGGATGGTGCGGGCCGGCAGGTCCACCGGTCGATCATCCACCCGGGCCACCTGGCGCTGGTCGCTCACGTTGGCGACGAGCCACGCATCCCGTCCGTCCACGCGCCAGGCCCGCGCGAGGACGCTCGGGACACGCATCGTGCCGCGTGTCTCGTACATGCTGTGATCCTGGCCCGCGTTGTACGCGAACCAGTCCGGCTCGATGGTGGGCGCCTCCACGACGGGCGGTGGCAGCATCCGACCCCGGGCCAGCCACGCGTTCGCGGGACCGACACGGGTGCGCGCCACCTGGCCCAGGAAGTCCAGCTTCGCCGGGTCCATGCCGAAGCCACGGGTGACGATCCGCGCGTACGACTCGGTCACGTCCTCGGTCCAGCCGTCGACATCCTCGAGCGGGCTGAACTCGCCGTTCACCTCCAGCAGGCCGCCCTCCAGGAGCACGGTCGCGGCGACCCAGTACCAGAGGTCACCCGCCTCCGGTGACAGCTTCGCCCAGCCATCCATCCGCAGCGGCGCCCGCTCGCCGAAGACGTACGTCAGGAGCGGGATGCGTTCCGCGCGACCATCCAGGATCCAGTCGCGGAAGGGCACCGGCTCGAACGACGCGTACGGCCCGCCGTCCGCGCGGTGCTGGCTGTAGTCGAACAGGCCGACCGAGGTCTCGGTCATGACCTCCGTGCCCATGGGCACGTACCGACCCGCGGCAGCGCTCATGGCCGTGCTGGTGTCGCGGTACATCCGCTCGAACAGCGCCGCGAGCGGCTCACCCGAACCGGGCGCGTGGTCGTGCCCCGCCGCGAGGCACTGCATCAGCATGTTGTGGAGCGAGATGTCGTAGTAGATCGCGTCCGCGCCGTACTCGGCGGCGAGTCGCGCGTCCCGCTCGGCGTGCCAGTCTCGCCAGTAGCCGGTGCCCGGGCACATGAACGGGAAGCGCATGATGCCCGGGTCCGTGGGGTCGGACTGGGCCGCGTGGTGCGCCATCCGGGACGCGAGCACCGGCTCATCGGACTCCTCGTCATGGCCGGAGAGCAGGTCGAACTCGAAGGGAGCCCAGCGACCGCCATGCTCGGAGATCGCTGCCAGGTTGGCCGGGTGGAACACAGCCGGGAACCAGTCCTGCCGGCCGCGTGGCAGGTTGCCGCGATAGTCGTGGCCCCGGGTGGCCCAGTCGGGACCCAGGACGTGGAAGATGGGTACGCCCGCCGCGCGACCCACCGTGCGCAGCCACGTGCTCCGGTCGTGCCGCGCCGACACGCCGAAGGTGCAGATGCCCACCTCCTCGCGGAGCCAGCGGGCCCGCGGTCCCGTCTGCGCCCACGGCTGGCCGAGGGCCCACGAGCGGTACCGGTCCGCAGCATCCGTCCAGCGGCCGCCGTCCAGCGCCGCGAGGACCACCGGGTACGCCGGCTCGAACGAGGCACCCGGCACCAGCGCCGACGCCTTGTGCGTGATGGACATCGTGAGATGCGCGCCGTCCCCGGCGATATCGAACCACTTGAGCGCTCGACCGGCGTCCTCCGTGCCCAGCAGGAATCCGCCGCGACCCCGTGCCTGGTAGGCGAGGAGCTGCATCGTGGAGCCCGCGAAGCCCTCCGGATACGGGTTCTGCTCCAGACGCCGGTGGTTGTCGGGGTCCGGTACGAACAGGTCCACGGGATCGTGGAACAGGAAGCCGCTCGCGTGGCTGTGGGTCAGCTCGTCCTGGCCACGACTGCCGAGCCGGCCGATGCCCGCGATGATGGGGGACCGGATCCGCTCGATGGTGGCGCTGCCGCCGTTGACCGCCGCGACCCGCAGCAGCAGATCGTCCCCGCGGACGAGGATGTCCGCGCTCAGCGTGATGTCGCGGACCGCCTCCCAGTGGAGTCGCAGGCCGTCCCCGAGCGGGATCATCCGCACCGGCCCGGGCACGTCCACCCAGCCGAGGTCGGCCAGCTCGACCCGCAGCGCGACAGGGGAGGGCGCCCCGGACACGAGCTCCAGGTCGGCGCCCAGGTGGACCAGCGAGGTGATGGCGCCCGTCGACTCGTCCAGGGTCAGTCGGAGGCGTGGGCTCGAGACCGTGAGGCTCACGACGACCACATCCCGAGACGCGGGATGACGACCGCCAGGCTCGACCGCCCGCTCACTTGAGCCCCGAGATGCGCACGCCGTTGACGATGTAGCGCTGGAAGATGAGCACCAACAGGATGAGCGGCAGCACGGACAGCAGACTGCCCGCCATGAGCATCCCCCACTCGGTGCCGCGCTCCATCCGGAAGTTGCCGAGGTACTGCTGGATCTGGAACAGGTCCGGGTTCTGGATGGTCAGGATGGGCCAGACGTACGCGTTCCAGTAGCCCAGGAACGAGGTCACGCCCACGACCACGAACACGCCCAGCGACTGGGGCAGGAACACCCGCACGAAGATCTGCCAGCGGCTCGCGCCATCGATCATGGCCGCCTCCTCCAGCGCGAGCGGGATCGAGAGGTAGAACTGGCGGATGAAGAACATCTGGTACGCGGACGCGATGCCCGGCACGATGAGCACCGCCATCGTGTTGAGCATCCCCAGGTTCGTGACGACCACGAACGAGGTGAGCAGGATGGCGAACGCGGGGATGAACAGGGGGATGATGCAGAACGTCCACCAGAGGCCCTTGCCCCGGAAGTCGAGCCGCGCGAACGCGTAGGCGGCCATCGAGTTCACGGTGATGCTGAGCGCGGTGAAGATGATCGCCCCGAGCAGGGTCACGGCCATCGCCTGGACGAACGCGCTGTCCTGGAGGATGGACGTGTAGTTGTCGGTGATCCAGACGTCAGGGAAGAACTGGAACGGGCTGCGGACCACCTCCGACTTGGACTTGAACCCGGCGATGAGCATCCAGGTGAGCGGCAGCATGCATGCCGCGACCACGATGACCAGGCCGATGCCGCGTGTCAGGACGCTCGCGCCGGAACGGAGCGTCAGGCCCCTACCCATCGACGGCCTTGTCCGAGCGGACGGTCCGGAAGATGAGCGCGGTGAACGTGCCCAGGATCACGAACAGCAGCAGCGCCGCGGTGATGGAGAAGCTCGTCGCGAAGGGTCGCGGATCGCGGAACTGGCTGAGGATGTACAGGTTCGGGGTCATCGTGGAGTCCACGGGACCGCCACTGCCCCTGGTCATGACGAGCGGCAGGTCGAGCAGCTGGATGGCCGCGATACAGCCGGTCACGAACACGAACAGGATGACGTTGCGCAGCAGCGGCAGCGTCACGTACCAGGTGCGCTGGAAGAAGCCCGCGCCGTCCAGCTCGGCCGCCTCGTAATAGGACTGCGGGATGTCCATCAGCCCCGCGAGCATGATGAGCGTCGCGATGCCGAGCGCCAGCCAGACCGCGGGGACCGCGATGGCCGGCAGCGCCAGATCCACGTCCGACAGGAACGCGAAGGGGCCGATGCCCAGCGGCTTGAGCAGACCGTTGATGAGCCCGCCTCGGGCCTGGTACATGAGCACGAACACGACCGATGCCACGACCGCGGAGATGGCGGTGGGGATGTACACGGTCGTCTTCATGGCACCCGCGAGACGGGCGCCGAGGGTCTTGATGAGCGATGCGATGAGGAACGACAGGATGAGCGTCGCGGGCACGATCATGAGCGCCGCCTTGAAGCCCACCCACAAGGAGTTCCAGAAGCGCGGGCTCTGGAGCACGTACTGATAGAACTGGAGCCCCACGAACGTGGAGTCCTGGTAGAAGCTGATCTCGAAGGTGGAGAGGTAGAACGAGTACAGCAGCGGCCAGATGACGAAGATGCCGAGGAGCACCACCATCGGCGCGATCATCAGGTATGCCGTGCGGTGATCCCGCAGGTGCGCCGGTACATCCGGCCCGCGCGATCGTCGCCGCCGACCGCTGGTCGTGATGGGCGACGGCACTGGCGCCATGACGCCGGGCGCTCTCGTCACCCGGTCCACGCTGATGCCCGGACTGGTCATCTGCCTCTCCCGCTGGTGGATGCGCAGCACCCGGCCGCCGGATGGCGACCGGGTGCGTGCGTTCCGCTGGGGCCTGGGGTCAGGGGGCCGTGCCGGCCAGGCTCTGCTGGGCGATCACGGTCTCGATGGTGGCGTTGGCCTCGGCCAGTGCCTCATCGATGTTGCCGCCCCGCATCGACTTCTCGATGGCGGTGCCCATCGCGAAGCTGATGTCCCACGGATATGCGGGCTCGGGCTTGGCGTAGGGCAGGATGTCGGAGGTGACGACGCTCAGCGCCGTGTTCGCGGACGCGACCGGGTCGGCGGCCAGCGCCTCGTTGACGGACGTCCGAACGGGGTACTTGGAGTAGCCCGCCGCATCGAAGAAGCTGGTCATGATGGCCGGGTCGCCGGCGAGCAGCCAGCTCACGAAGTCGGCCGCGGCCTGGGGCTGGTCGGACTTGGAGTCGACCGTGAGGGTCCAGCCGCCGAGCGTGGAGGTCGGTCGCGTCTGGTCGCCGTCGATGGACGGGAAGGCCGCGATGGCGGTGTCGTCCCAGACGGCGGCCCAGTCGGGGTTGCCGGACAGCTGGCCGAGCGCCCACGAGCCACACGCGCTCATGGCCACCTGGCCCTCACCGAAGAAGGAGCAGTCGGCGTAGGCGTAGGTCGGCTCCTGGGGCATCAGCTGCTCCTGGTAGAGCGTGCTGTAGAACTGGGCGAGATCCTTGAAGCCCTGCTCCGTGGCGCGACCGGCGGACCAGTCATCAGCGATGGGCCAGTGACCGGCGGCGTTCTGCTGGAGGCCCCAGCTGGACCAGCCCAGGTCACCCGCGGTCTGGGCGATGTTCATGCCGTAGACCTCGTCGTTGTTCAGGGCACGTGCCGCCGCGAGGAGATCGTCCCATGAGGTGGGGACCGCCAGACCCGCCGCTTCCAGCAGGCTCGTGCGGTAGAACAGCACGGTGGATGGCTCGACCAGCATCGGATAGCCGTAGACACCGCCGTCGGCCGTGGTCACGAACTCCTTGACCCACGGCTCGATGTCCGCGATCGCCTCGGCGGACATCAGGTCCACGAGGTTCGCGAACTTGCCGTCCACGACACCCGGCTTGATGGCGCCGTAGTTGGTGGTCGCCACGTCCGGCGCCACGTTCGCCGCCTGGGCCGCGACGAGCTTGGCGTCCCACGCATCACCGGGCACGACCGTGTAGATGACCTCGACCGCGTCCTGCGAAGCGTTGAAGGCGTCCACCTGGGCGCCGAACCACTCCTGCTGGTAGTCCTCGAACTGGCGCTGCCAGAAGTCGATCTGGACCTTGTCCTGCGCCGCGACCGGCAGACCGGACACGACGAGCGCCCCGGTCGCCGCCGCGACCAGGACCGTGTTCCGTGTGCGAGTGCCCATGGTTCCTCCTCTGCGACGGCCGGGCGGCCGTTCCTACGCCGGATCCTGTGCGCGGACTAGGTCCACGCGATGCCAGAAGACGTTGTATGGCAGCCAGTGGGACAACCCGAAGTAGATCGTCCGACCGCCATCCGCGACATAGCTCGGATGCATGTACGGGGCATAGAGCCCGGGCAGGTCCGCCTGCCGATACAGGATGTGCGGCTCGCTCCAGGGTCCCCACGGGGTGACCCCTTCGTACATCACCGCGTCCGCGTTGTCGGCCATGGTGGTCATGAGCCACCGACCGAGATACTCGTTCCAGGCGACCGACAGCTCGCCCGTGGGCCGGTCGATGATGAGGATCGCCGCTGCCGGGTCGGCCGACCATTCGGGCTCGCCGTCCGTGGTGACGCCGCTCAGGTAGCGATACGCCCAGAGGTCCTCGACATCCGGTTCCGCCACCTTCATCAGGCTGACGCCACCCAGGCGGCCGGCGGGGATGCCCCAGAACAGCAGCTCCCCGTCCACCTTGACGACGGCCACTTGCTGGAAGGTGCCCGTGCCGGGCCACGTGACATCCTCGAGTCGTTGCCAGGTCTGGCCGTCATCGGTCGACTTGGCGAGGCCGCCGAGGTTCGTGTCCCACTCACCCGGATCGCCCCAGAAACGGACCGACATGTAGTGGAGGTACATGTCCCCGTTCGCCTCGAAGCCGTACGTGGGGATGACCGTGACCTCGCCGCGGCCGGACGCGAGCAGCTCCGCGGCCCAGCCCACCCGGTCGGTGATCCAGCCGTCGAACGTGATGCAGTCGGTCGGGTCCGTGTCCGTGGTGTACGCGAGCGCGTTGGAGCGCCAGAGCGAGCCACCACCGCCGGTCATGCCCGCGTTCCGCTGGCCGAACGTGTCCCCGAAGACGAACCAGGTCCGACCGCCAGCCTCGAACATCGAGCCGAGGTCCGTGCCCGCGATCTTCACGGCCGACGTGTCCTGGTGGGCATCCGGACCGGTCAGCTGGCACACCTGGCGGATGTCGGCGAGGCCCGCCAGCAGGAACGGGGGATCACCTGCAGCGGCCATGCTCGCGCCCGTGCCCAGCCCCGCGCTCATGGCGAGCACGATGGACGCGGCGCATGCGACATCCCTGCGCATCGGATCGACCGGTCCCTCCTCGTCGGACACGTGCGATCCGGGGCATCCCAGACGTCCTGCCGGACGTCGACCCCGGGCTGCGATCACCCCCGCCGGCGTGGTGCCGGAAGGTGGAACCCATTACAGCACTGGCTGTCAAGTGGTCGTGGATGAGCGGTTTCGTGCTCGGATGGGGTCGTCGACACTTGACAGATACGCTGTAATGCGTTGCAGATGACAGGGACGTGCAGACTGTCCGAGGGACCTCCGGCCGTGGAGGGCCGTCGAGCGCACGAGGAGGGGACCGAAGCCCGCGATGCCGACCATGGCGGATGTCGCAGCTCGGGCCGGTGTGTCCGTGGCCACGGTCTCCCGGGCCCTGTCGGGTGAGGGTCGTCTGGTGAGCGCTCCGGTGATGGAGCGTGTCCAGGAGGCCGCCCGGGAGCTGGGCTACCACCCCAACAACCTGGCGCGCAACATGCGCGCGGGCACCTCGCGCATCTTCGGGCTCGTCATCAGCGATGTGGGCAACCCGTTCTTCACCGCGGTCGCTCGGGGCGCGGAGGACGTGGCGCATCGCCACGGCTACTCCCTGGTCCTGTCCAACACGGACGAGAACCCGGAGCGGGAGGCGACCAGCCTGGGCGTGATGATCGCGGAACGGGCCGCGGGCATCATGATCGCGACGACCAACGAGAACGGCGAGGCGCTCCGGCGGTCGATCGCCATGGGCACCGCCCTCGTCGCCATCGACCGACGCATCCATGGCCTGCCCACGGACAGCGTGGCGGTGGACAACGAGGGCGCCGCGCACGAGGCGGTGAGCCATCTCATCCGGCTCGGTCACTCGCGCATCGCGATCATCGGCGGCCCCCGTGATGCACACACGGCCCGGGAGCGACTGCGGGGCTACGAACGGGCCCATCGGGAGGCACGTCTGGCGGTCGACCCGGTGCTGGTGACCGAGGGGACCTTCCGCGAGACCGCGGGACTCGCCCACACCCGCGAGCTGCTGGCGCTCGCGGACCCGCCCACGGCCATCTTCTCGGTCAACAACCTGACCACCATCGGCGTCCTGCGGGCGCTCCGCGAGGCGGGCTGCCGGGTCCCTCGTGACGTGTCCGTCGTGGGCTTCGATGACATCCCCACCGCGGAGCTGCTCGACCCACCGCTCACGGTGGTCCGCCAGCCCACCTATCGGATGGGGGTCCAGGCCGCGGAGCTCCTCATCCGGCGCATCCTGGAGCCCGCGGCGCCGGTCCAGGAGGTGCTCCTGACCGGCAACCTGGTCGTCCGAGGCTCCACCGGACCCCGAGCCTGATCCGATGCCGACGGTGCATCACGTCCCCTCCATCCGCAGCTGAGGTTCCGAGACATGTCGATCACGAAGGCGGTCCTGGTGGCGAGTGGCGATCTGCGCGAGACCGCCAACCGGATCTGCTGGCCCGTGCAGGAACAGCTGGAACGCGACATCACGGCGGCGTTCGCGCGCCATGGCGTCACCGTGGAGCGGGGACATCGCGTGGACAGCGCCACGGGTCATGGCTTCATCTCCAGCCAGCGCATGGGCATGGACGTGTTCGGGTCCATCGACCGGGATGCGCCGATCATCGTCGCGGAGGCGGTGTGGCAGTACAGCCATCACGTCCTCGCCGGATTGCGGCGCCATCGCGGGCCCATCCTCACGGCCGCCAACTGGGTGGGGGAGTGGCCCGGGCTCGTGGGCATGCTCAACATCAACGCGTCCCTGACCAAGATGGGCGTGCCCTACAGCTCCATCTGGAGCAAGGACATGACCGACGACTTCGCCGATGGGGCGATCCGGTCGTGGGTCGAGACGGGCGCCATCGAGCACGACACCTCCCATGTGCGGGACGTGTCACTGGGGGACCTGTCGCCGGTCGCCCAGGCGCTGGGGCAGCGCGTCGCGGGCGAGATCGCCGAGCGGATGGCGATCATGGGTGTCTTCGATGAAGGCTGCATGGGCATGTACAACGCCATCTTCGATGACGAGCATCTCAACCCCATGGGCCTCTACAAGGAGCGGCTCAGCCAGTCCGCGCTGGTCGCGGAGATGCGTCTCGTGACCACGCAGGAGGCGACGGCCGCGTATCGCTGGCTGACCGACCGGGGCATGGAGTTCCGACTCGGCAGCGACGGTGCGACCGAGCTGACCGAGGACCAGGTGCTCGACCAGCTGCGGCTGTACACCGCCGCGACCCGCATCGCGGACCGCTTCGGCTGCGACACCATCGGCATCCAGTACCAGCAGGGCCTCAAGGACATGGCGCCTGCCTCGGATCTCGCGGAGGGACTGCTCAACGACGCGGACCGGCCGCCGGTGCTGCATCGCGAGACCGGTGCGGAGCTGTACGCGGGTCGGCCCCTTCCCGTGTTCAACGAGGTGGACGAAGGCTCCGCGGTGGACGGCCTCGTCACCAACCGGGTCTGGACGGCGCTCGGCATGGACCCCGCCACCACGCTCCACGATGTCCGCTGGGGGGAGGAGTACGACGGTCAGTACGTGTGGGTGTTCGAGATCTCGGGCGCCGTGCCACCGGCCCATCTCACGGGCGGCTACGGCGGGGCCGTCAGCGAGCGGCAGCCACCCGTCTACTTCGGCATGGGCGGCGGCACCATCAAGGGCATCAGCCGACCCGGCGAGATCGTGTGGAGTCGCGTGTTCCTGATGGACGGCGCGCTCCACGCGGACCTCGGTCGGGGCACGGTGGTGGAGCTGCCCGCGGCGGAGACCGAGCGTCGGTGGGAGCTGACCACGCGCCAGTGGCCGATCATGCACGCGGTGCTCCACGGCGTGACACGCGACCAGATGATGGCGCGCCACAAGGCGAACCACATCCAGGTGGTCTACGCGGAGGACGCCGCGCGTGCGGACGAGGCACTCGCCGCGAAGGCGGCCACGTTCGCCGCGATGGGCATCCGGACCCACATCTGCGGCGAGGGCGTGGGTCGGTGATGCCCGATCGGCCCGCCGAGCCATCGAACGGCTGGTCCATGCGTCGCTCGATGCGGCCGGGCAGGGGGCGAGCCGGCCATGGGTGAGCTGCTCCTGGGCGTCGATGTCGGGACCTACTCGTCCAAGGGCCTGCTCTGTCGGCCCGATGGCACGGTCGTCGCCGAAGCGCGCCAGGCCCACACGATGGACGTGCCCCAGCCGGGGTTCGCCGAGCAGGACGCCGATGGGGTCTGGTGGCATGACGTGGCGGCCATCTGTCGGGAGCTGACCGCGCAGGTGTCGGTCGGGGATCGCGTGGCGGGTGTCGCGGTGAGTGCCATCGGTCCGTGCCTCCTGCCGGTGGACGCGGACGACCGGCCGATGCGCCCCGGGATCCTGTACGGCGTGGACGTCCGGGCGACCCATCAGATCGAGGCGCTGGAGGCCCGCTACGGTCGGGACGCGCTGTATGAGCTCGGTGGGATGCGGCTGACGAGCCAGGCCATCGGGCCCAAGCTGCTGTGGCTGCGCGAGCACGAGCCCGAGGTGTGGGCACGCGCGGCGAGGTTCCACACGGCGACCTCGTATCTCGTGCTGCGTCTGACGGGCCGGCATGTCATCGACCGCCACACCGCATCCCACAGCAACCCGCTCATCGACCTGGCACGCCTCGAATGGGACGACCGATACGCCGACGGCGTTGCCGAGCTGGAGCGCCTGCCCGAGCTCGCCTGGGCGGACGAGCAGGTGGGGGAGGTGAGTGCCGCCGCGGCCGCCGAGACCGGGATCCCGGCGGGCACGCCCGTCGCCTGCGGCACCGTCGATGCGCTGGCGGAGGCGGTGAGCGTCGGGGTGGTCCACCCTGGCGACCTGATGCTGATGTACGGCAGCACCGCGTTCCTGGTGCTGGTCACCGATGGCATGCGTGCCCACCCCGACCTGTGGGCGACGGCCGGGGCGACGCGTGGGCAGTACGCGCTCGCGGCGGGCATGTCCACGACCGGCTCTGCCACGACCTGGTTCCGGGACCAGCTGGGGGGCGGACCGGCGGATGCCGAGGCGTTCGGCCGGCTGTTCGCGGAGGCGGAGGACTCGCCGCCAGGGTCCCGCGGGCTGCTGTTCCTGCCGTACCTGAGCGGGGAGCGCACGCCGCTCCATGACCCGGACGCGCGGGGTGTGCTCGCCGGCCTGTCGCTCGCCCATACGCGCGGAGATGTGTTCCGGTCGATCCTCGAGGGGACCGCGTTCGGGCTGCGGCACATCATCGAGACCATGCGCGAGAGTGGCGCCCCGATCCGACGGGTCGTGGCGGTGGGCGGCGGTGCGGCGAGCCGGACCTGGCTGTCCATCGTGTCCAGCGCCTGTGGCATGACCCAGCAGGTGCCCGAGCGGACCATCGGCGCGAGTTACGGTGATGCGTTCCTGGCCGGGCGGGCCGCGGGCATCATCACCGATCCCGACGCGCTCGAGCGGGACTGGGTGCGCATCACGGACGAGGTGGCGCCCGACCCGGCGATGGTGACGGCCGCCGATGCCTTGGCGCCGTGGTTCCGGGATCTGTATCGCGGCTCGCGCGATGCCGTCCATGCGCTCGCCCGCTGGCAGCGTGACGAGGCCATCGGCGCGCCCACCCCCACACGGAGGGATCCATGACCACATCCGCGGAGCGCGCGCTCGAGGGTCGGGTCGCGGTCGTCACCGGCGGTGCCCAGGGTATCGGCAAGGCGATCGCGACGGCGCTCGGCGCGGCGGGGGCACGCGTCGTCATCGCCGATCGGAACGTCGAGGTGGGGGAGGCGACGGCCGCCGAGCTCGGCGGTGCGTTCCAGGCCATCGATGTGACCGACACCGCGTCCGTGCGGGACGCGGCTGCCGCGATCGCGTCCGCGCAAGGACGGGTGGATGTGCTCGTCAACAACGCGGGCATCGTGCGCAACACCCCCGCGGAGGACACGCCGGACGACGAATGGCGCTCGATCATGGCGGTCAACTGCGACGGCGTGTTCTGGTGCAGCCGCGAGTTCGGTCGGCAGATGCTGGCCGCGGGGTCCGGGTCCATCGTCAACATCGCATCGATGTCCGGGCTCGTGGTCAATCGGCCCCAGCCGCAGGCCGCCTACAACGTGTCCAAGGCGGCGGTCATCCAGCTGACCCGGTCGCTCGCCGCGGAGTGGGCCGGGCGCGGTGTGCGCGTGAACGCCGTGGCTCCCGGCTATGTCGCGACCGAGCTGACGCTGCGGGGCATGAGCGATCCCGCGTGGAAGGCCGAGTGGCTCCACTCCACGCCCATGGGTCGCGTGGCGCAGCCCGAGGAGATCGCGCCGGCCGTGGTGTACCTCGCGTCGGACGCGTCGAGCTACGTCACCGGCAGCACGCTCGTGATCGACGGCGGCTACACCGCCTGGTAGCGCGGGGCTGCTCCTGTGGGTGGCGCGCGGCGTCTCCCGTCGAGTGGCACTCCCCGATGAGTGGCGCACTCCCCGGTGGTGTGGCGCTCCCCGATGTGTGTGGCGCTCCCCGATGTGTGCGGTACTCCCGATGCGGTGGTGCGCGGCGTCGAATGCGGCACTCCCCGTTCCGGCGGGCCCCGCCACGCCTCCCAGCTTCTGGGCGTACGGACGAGGCATCGGTCCGATCCGGCCACACGAGGACCATCCACGACGCCGCAGCACCCCCGGGACGTGGTGCTCCCTCGCCATCCTGCCCACGATCCGCCGATCCCGGCGATGGACATGGCCCGACGGCGGCCCAGGAGCTGGTCGTCGTCGCGGTGCTTCGTCGATACGCCCACTTCGTGCGAGCGACCCCCGGAGACCCGCGACGTCACGCCGCCTGCGAGCCGCGGCCGGGCGATGTGCACGCTCCGCCGCGACACGTCTCCCCGGGTCGCGCCTCGCAGGACCACACAGACACGCCGAAACGGCCCGGACACACCGAAGCGGCCCAGGTGGGCCGCTTCGCATCAGGCTCGTGATGCGGTCGACCATCGGCCGACCGCGGGTGATCAGCTCTCCTCGATGGTCATCTTGGTGATCGAGACGGGCTCCAGCGGTCGGTCCTGTGCCCCGGTCCGTGCCGTCGCGATGGCATCGACCACGTCCTCGCCAGAGGTGAGCTTGCCGAAGATGGTGTAGTTCGGCGGCAGACCGTAGTCCGCGTGCATCACGAAGAACTGGCTGCCGTTCGTGTTCGGCCCGGCGTTCGCCATGGCGAGCGTGCCGCGCTTGTAGGAGCGCTTGACGGGCTCGTCATCGAACCGGTAGCCGGGGCCGCCACGGCCGGTGCCGGTCGGGTCGCCACCCTGGATCATGAAGCCGCTGATGGTGCGGTGGAAGATGACGCCGTCGTAGAACCCCTCGCGCGCGAGGAACACGAAGTTGTTGACGGTCTGCGGCGCATCGCCCGGGAACAGCTCGGCGATCAGGGTGCCGGCGGTCGTCTCGATGGTCGCCGTGTAGCTCTTCGCCGGGTCGATCGCCATCACGGGCGGGCTGGAGTACTGCTTGGGCACGGGTTCTCCTTCACTGGTGCTCCGGGCAGGGTACCCCACCGTGTGGGGAGGGCTCGCCGATCGGGCAGGACGCCGGGACATCGAGACCCGCGAATCTGAGGACTGGTCGCGCGACCACGGCCTCCCTATGCTGCGCCGACCGGGCCCGCTCGAGGCCCACATCGCGTCGGTGGTGGAGACGCCGGAGGACGACATGCACAGGTCGAGGTCCCATCGGATCGGGGTGGTGGGTCTGGCGCTCGCGCTCGGCCTGCTCGTGCCAGGCCTCCTGGTCCCCATGGCCGTCGCCGGGCAGTCGCCCGTGGCCCCGTCCTCGGCGCCGACACCGGCGCCCACTCCCACCGACGACTCGGGCATCGAGTGGCCGCCGATGGGCTTCGAGGGCGTGCCTCCCGGCCAGCCGTTCGCGTTCACGAGCGACTGCGGGGTCTGGGGTCGTGACCCCATCACGCTCCACGGGGAGGGCGGTGGCTGGACGATCGACCTCGTGGTCACGTTCGACACCTACGACGCGGAGGCATTCCAGTGGTTCGGCCGGGTGACCGGCTCCTCCACGGCGCCCAACGGCGTCACGGTCCCGATCGACGAGGCAGCGCTCGTGTACTACGACATGGACGGTCGCTGGATGCTGGTCGCCAGCTGGGCCGCTCAGATCCCCGGGCGTGGGTGTGCACCGATGTCGCCTCCACCCTCGGCGGCACCCGAGGGCTGAGGACGGCCTGGGGCCCGTTCAGCCTGGGTCGTCGTCCCCGCCGACGCGCCGGGGAGCGGACTCAAAGGCACCTGAGAAGGACACTCATGGCCACTTGACGATCGACCGGTGTGATCCCTACGCTGGGCACACATGGTTCGGTCGCGTGAGGGTCGCATGCTCGTCGGTCCGGTCCCGCCCGGCGCCGCTGTCGTCGCGTGGATCATGCCGGGGTGGCACACCTGGTGACGTGCGTGGCGTCACGGGTCCATGTGCGCCAGCGGACCAGCCGGCGCCGCGGCCAGCACCGCGAGGCGTGGCGCGGAGCGCAACGACGTCAGCAGCGCGACCAGGAGACCGACCAGCGTGCCTCCGGAACAGATGATGATCGCAGCGCTCAGATCCAGGTGCTCGGCCAGCAGCCCGCCGAGGCCGGCACCCAGGGGCGTCCCGCCCCATGCGATCATGCGCGCCGTGGTGTTGACCCGCGACTGCAGGTGCATGGGTGCCATGGTCTGGCGTACGACGATGCCGTTGATGATGGACAGCGTCGCCGCCCCCTGGAAGACCACGAGCACCGCCAGACCGATGGCGATGGACGACACGACCGCCCACGCGACCTGGGCGAGCCCGCTGATGGCGAGCGCGGCGATGGTGATCCGGCCGGTCGGGACGCGATCCTGGACCCGATGCACCGCGAGTGCCGCGAGGAGCGCGCCAAGGGCGGTCGCCGCGTACAGCAGGCCCACCTCGGAACCGTCCTCGTCCATCCCGAGGTGCTCGATGCCGACGACCACGGTGAGCCCGAGCATCGCCCCGCCCGAGATGCTCGCACCGGCCCCCACGATCGTGAGCAGGCGCACGATGCGCGTGGTCCAGATGAACCGGATGCCCTCCGCGATGTCGGCGCGCAGGGTGCTCCGTGGCTGGTCGGCGCGGTCGTCTGCGGCGTGTCGGGTCCAGTGGACACGGGCCGTGAGGATCGCGGCGACCACGTAGGCGAGGGCGTCGAGCCCGATGGCCCACGGTGCCGACACGGCCGCCACGAGCACGCCGCCCACGGCGGGTCCCAGGAGCATCGTGAGCGTGCTCACCGATGTCATCGCGCTCTGCGCAGAGGCGATCCGTGGTCGACCCACCATCTCCGGCACGGCACCGAAGGACGCAGCATCGAAGAACACCCAGAGCGTGGACACGATCGCCGCAGCCACGAGCACCTGCCAGGCGGCCAGCATGCCCAGGCCGTCGAGCAGCGGGATGGCGCCCAGGGCAGCACCGCTGCCGAGACCCGTGAGGATCATCACCCGCTTGCGATCCCATCGGTCGACGAGCGCGCCGGCGAGCAGGCCGATCATCAGATAGGGGAGCGCCTCGAGTGCCGCCACGAGACCGGTCATCGCCGGGCTGCCCGTGAGCTGGAACACGAGGAGCGGCAACGCGACGAGCGTGACGGCGTTGCCCGTCCACGAGATGGCACGCGCGACGAGGAACAGGCGGAACGTCGGCAGCGCCCATGCCGATCCGGGGTCGCTCATGGCTGCTATCCTACGTCAAACTGAGACACGATCTCATAACGAGAGGGATGAGTGGCGGATCACACCGGGAGAGCCCCGTTCGCGGCGCCGCAGCGCTTCCGTGTGCTCATCGTGGTCCTCCTGGTCGCCCTGCTGGTCACCGCCACGGCGGGTATCAGCCTTGGCTCGGTGGGTATCCCGCCCGATGTGGTGTGGCTGAGCGTCGGAGGTCACCTCGGACTGCCGATCGCGCCGGTGGACCCGGTCAGCGATCAGATCGTGTGGATGGTACGGGTCCCGCGCGTGCTGCTGGGCATCCTCGCAGGTGCGGGGCTCGCGATCTCGGGCGTGGTCATCCAGGCGATCGTGCGGAACCCGCTCGGCGACCCCTACCTCATCGGCATCGTGCCGGGCGCATCGCTCGGCGCGGTCATCGTCATCGTCCTGGGTGCGAGCACGGTGGGTGGTCTCGCGCTTCCGGCTGCGGCCTTCGTGGGCGCGATGGTCACGTTCGCCGTGGTGTTCGGGATCGCGCGGCAGGGTGGGCGGCTGCCGCCGACCCGGCTGGTCCTGGCGGGGGTCGCCGTCGGCTACCTGGTGTCGGCGTTCACGTTCTTCTTCCAGGTGATCGCGACGCCGAACCAGGTGCAGCGGGTGCTCTTCTGGAGCCTGGGCAGCGTCGCGGGCGCGGAGTGGGGCGACCTGCCGCTGCTGGCGTTGGTGGTGCTGCTGGGTGTCGCCGGCCTCGCCCTGAACGGTCGTCGACTCAACGCGCTGTCCGTCAGCACGGACCTGGCCGCGTCGCTGGGCGTGGATGTCGGGCGGACGCAGCTCGCGCTCATGCTCATGGTCGCGCTCGTGACGGGCTGCATCGTGGCGATCGCGGGAGGCATCGGATTCGTCGGCCTCCTGATACCCCATCTCGCACGCC
Organism: Chloroflexota bacterium; assembly: GCA_019637815.1. Lineage (GTDB taxonomy): Bacteria > Chloroflexota > Limnocylindria > Limnocylindrales > CSP1-4 > JAFMJV01. Next base: position 127,711 of record JAHBUZ010000005.1, on the reverse strand, counting down.
TGCTGGTCGGTGCGGACCACCGGCGCGTCCTGTGGGTGGCGGTGCTGCTCGGCGCGGCCTTCCTCCCGATCGCGGACATCGCCGCGCGCCTCCTGCGCGCGCCCGCGGAGCTGCCCATCGGCATCATCACCGCGGCCGTGGGTGCCCCGTTCTTCCTGTCGCTGCTGGTGACCACCACGGGTGCGAGACGCACCGCGGGTGTCATCCGTGGGCAGGGGGCGCCATGAAGGTCCAGGCGACCGACGTCAGCATCGACATCGACGGGGTCCGCATCGTCACCGACGCCACGCTTCGCGCAGAGCCCGGCAGCGTGGTCGCGCTCATCGGGCCGAACGGGTCGGGCAAGTCGACCCTGCTGCGGTCGGTGTACCGCGCGCTCCGCCCGGTCGCCGGCCGGGTGCTGCTCGACGATGACGATGTCTGGGGTCTGGGCGCTCGGACGGCCGCGCATCGGACGGCCGTCGTCCTCCAGGACGACTCGCCCGACTTCGAGTACAGCGTGCGCGAGGTCGTGGAGCTGGGGCGGGTGCCCCATCGCGGCATGTTCGACCGGGAATCCGATCGGGACCGTGATGCGGTGGCCGTGGCACTCGGGACCGTGGGGGTGACGCACCTCGCGGAGCGGCCCATCGGGACGCTCTCAGGGGGCGAGCGGCAGCGGGTCGCCCTCGCGCGGGCGCTGGCGCAGCAGACCCCGGTGCTCGTCCTGGACGAGCCCACCAACCATCTCGATGTGCTGGCCCAGGTGGAGCTCCTGGAGCTCATGAGGACCCTGCCCGCCACGGTCGTGCTCGCGCTCCACGACCTGAACCTCGCCGCCGCGTACTGCGACCAGGTCGTCGTCATGCGCGAGGGACGCGTGGCAGCGCATGGCCCGCCCGCGACGGTGCTCCAGCCGACGCTCATCGAGGACGTCTATGGCGTCCATGCGGCGGTCGGCACCAATCCACTGACCGGACGACCCGTGCTCCTCCTGGGCACGCCTGTCCGTCGTCGGGGGCGTGTCCCCCGACAGGATCCCATCACACCCACCACACGGAGGCATACTCGATGACGCGTTCCCGACATATCCTGCCGTTGGTCGCAGCCCTGGCGTTCGCCGGGACATCGGCCGTCGCTGGACAGAGCCCGGTTCCCGAGCCCGACGCGTACCCGGCGACGGTCGCGAGCTGCGGCGTGGACTACACCTACACCCAGGCGCCCCAGCGGGTCCTGCTCGGAGCGCCGGGTGCGATCTCGACGCTCGATGCCCTGGGCGTCTCCGAGTCCGCCATCGGCTATCTCCTGTCCGTCTTCGTGACCGACGGCATCGAGGCGTACCCCAACCTCACGCTCACCAGCCCGGACTGGACCCCGTCTCGCGAGTTCCTCATCGCCGCCCAGCCGGACTTGTTCCTGTCCAACGACGAGCAGCAGCTGACCGGTGATGGCACCGCGTCGAAGGAGGACCTGGCCGCGATCCCTGCGAACCTGTACGTGCTCGGGGAGTACTGCGTCGGTGTGCCTGCTCCGGACACCATCGACGTGGTCTATCGCGACATCGAGCGGCTGGGCCTGATCTACGGCATCCCCGATCGCGCGGCGGAGGTGATCGCCGGGCTCCAGGCCCGCGTTGCGGCAGCACGCGCGCTCAACCCGGGTGAGCCGCTCCGCGCGGCTGCCGTGAGCATCTGGGACGGGAAGGTCTACGCGCTCAGTGGCAGCTACTACGCCGCGGTGCTCGATGCCATCGGCGTGGAGAACGTGTTCGCGGACCTGGGCGCGAGCTTCACCGAGGTGAGCGCGGAGGACGTGCTCGCATCCGATGCGGATGTGATCTTCGCGACCCACGCCGGTGGGACCTTGGTCGAGGACCAGGCCATCGCGGACGCGACCGCGGCGTTCGCGAATGCACCGGCCGTTCGGGATGGCCGGGTCTTCGGCTGGAGTGACACGGCATTCCAGTCCGCGGGTGTCGACATCGTGGATGTCATCGAGCAGAGCGCCCAGGCACTCTTCGGCGACTGATCTCGGGGTGGAACGGGCGGTCGAGCCACGAACAGGCCGGCCGCCCCGTCCCGTATCGCTGGCGGGTCAGAGGAACTCCACGCCCTGGGCGAGTCGCGTCTCGCCGGAGTAGTTGACGGTGGTGGTCGCACGCCGCGCGTAGGCCTTCCAGGCATCCGAGCCGGACTCCCGGCCGCCGCCGGTCTCCTTCTCGCCGCCGAAGGCGCCGCCGATCTCCGCACCGGACGTGCCGATGTTGACGTTGGCGATGCCGCAATCGGAGCCGCTCACGGACAGGAACCGCTCGGCCTCCGCCTGGTCCTGGGTGAAGATCGCGGACGAGAGGCCCTGGGGCACGCCGTTGTGGAGCGAGACCGCTTCCTCGAGCGTGTCGTAAGGGAGCACGTACAGGATCGGCGCGAACGTCTCGTCCTGCATCACGCCGTCCTGGTCCGGCATCCGCACGAGCGCGGGTTCCACGTAGTACGCGTCGGGGAGTGCGTCCGCGTGGACGCGTCGTCCGCCGATGATGACGGTCCCGCCCTCCGCCGCGGCCCGGTCGAGCGCCGCCTGCTGCGCCGCGAACGCATCCCCATCGATGAGCGGCCCGACCAGGGTCCCCGCAGCCGTGGGACTGCCGATGGGCAGCCGTTCGAACGCGTCGGCCACCCGCGCCACGACGGCGTCCAGCACCGACCGATGGACGATGAGTCGTCGCAGGGTCGTACAGCGCTGGCCCGCCGTGCCCGCCGCGGCGAACACGATGGACCGCACGGCGAGATCGAGGTCCGCCGATGGCGCCACGATGGCCCCGTTGTTGCCACCGAGCTCCAGCAGCGCCCGACCGAACCGACCGGCGATGACGGGCGCGATCCGCCGCCCCAGCGTCACCGACCCGGTCGCCGACACGAGCGGCACCCGGGGATCCTCCACGAGCCGCTGGCCGCCCACGCGATCCGCGAGCACCAGCTGATGGATCCCCTCCGGCGCACCCACGTCGCGTGCCGCGCGCTCGAGGAGCGTGCTGGCACCGAGGGCACTCAGTCGTCCGGCACCGGCCGGCTTCCAGACCACGGTGTCGCCGACCACGAGCGCCAGCGTCGTGTTCCAGGCATGCACCGCCACCGGGAAGTTGAAGGCGGTGATGATGCCCACGACCCCCAGTGGGTGCCACATCTCGGCGAGCCGGTGGCCGGGTCGTTCGGACGGGAACGTGCGCCCGAACAGCTGCCGCGACTGGCCGACCGCGAGATCGGCGATGTCGATCGCCTCCTGGACCTCGCCGAGTGCCTCGGAGCGGATCTTGCCCACCTCCGCGGTCACGATCGCCGCGAGATCCGCCTTGTGGAGCGTCAGCAGCTCTCCCCAGCGCTTGACGAGCGCGCCACGCACGGGGGCCGGCACCTCGCGCCAGGCGAGGAATGCATCCGCGGCCGCGCCGATCGCCGCATCGACCTGCTCGGGGCCGTCGTCGCGGGTGTGGGCGATCACGCCGCCGGTGATGGGGGTTCGGACCGCGTGCGGACCCTGGAGCGCCGCCGGATCCACGCCGATGGCATCGAGCGCGCGCCGCGCCTCGTCCGCGATCGCGGCCGTGCTTGGGAAGGTGCCGGGATCCCCGATGTCCGTGCTCATGCGTCCCTCGTGATGCGCAGGCCGAGCGCTTGTTCGGCCGACGCCAGCGATGCCGATGCCTGGGCGTCGTACAGCAGGGTCGGGTCGCTGATGGGCAGGCCGATGACCTCGGACAGTCGGTCGAGGTCGTAGAACGTGCTCGCCTGCTCGTCGTCCCGGGACCCTTCGTCCGTCAGGTTCGACTGGAAGATGCCCGCCGCGGACCGGGGCAGGAAGTCCTCGTACACGATCGGCTCCGCGATCAGGGCGCCCGTCTCCAGCAAGGTGCGGAGTGGCGCCTCCGGTCCGGTCGCTGGCGCCATATCCCCGACCCGATAGGTGAAGAAGCCCAGCTCCTGTGCTGCCAGCTCCAGCTCGGTATCCGGGAGACCCTCCCGCCACACGACCGCGGCCACCTCCACGCGCGTGGTCCCTGCCGGTGCCGCCGCGAGTCGCCGGTCCTGCTCCGCCACGAGACGGTCATACAGGTCGCGGCCGTTCGTGGTGAGCGCGATGCCCCGCTGCTCCACCTCGCCGAAACGGACCCGCAGCGAGCCCGCCTGGATGCTGCCGTCCGCATGGCGGAACTGCCGCTCCTCCGCGAGCGCCCGGAACGAGGTCTGGCGCAGCAGCACGTCCGGGCCCTCCCAGCGCGGCGGGCCCTGGATCTCGTCGATCATGGCGATGCCACGTGCCTGCATCCGGGCATACAGGTCGTCGATGTCCAGCACGCGGGGCGTCAGGTGGTTGATGTGCGTCGAGGGCACACCCCCGATGTCCGCCGCGACCGACGAGATGCGCTCCAGGTGGAAGTACCAGTCGTGGTCGACCGGCTCGCGGGACAGCGCGAACGAGGCGGTGGCCAGCTCGAGGTATCGATCGGCGTCGTCCGCGGCCAGCCCGTCCTCCGCGATGGAGCGATCGGCGAGGGTCAACAGCTCGTCCGGGAACAGGGTCCGGGCGGCCATGAAGGCCTCCAGGCGCGCCTGCGTGTCCGCATCGAAGAAGCGTCGGTCGTCATGGACCAGCATCGAGGTGAACACTCGGAAGGGGTTCTGCGCCAGCTCATCGGCATCGATGGGACGGAACGCGGTGGACACCACGGGCACCGAGCTCTTCGAGGCGTCCCGGAGGTCATAGAAGCCGACCGGGTGCATCCCGAAGCCGCCGAACACCCGCGCCACCTGTGCCAGCTCCCGGGCCGAGCCGACCCGGATGGCGCCGTGCCGCTCCGCCGTCACCCGCTCGATGCTGCCGAGACGCGCCGCATCCGCGCCGTGCCGTGCCACGAAGTCCGTGTTGACCTCCCGCGAGACGTCCACGAGCGTGTCGTAGGCGGGTACCTCCTGCCCGTACAGCTGCGCGAGGCTGAGCGCGAACCGGGCGCGCAGCTCGGCCTGCGGGATCGGGGCGGTGCTGGTGGCCATGGTCTCCTCGCGCTGGTGGTCCGGCGCCCGGTGCGGTCCGGCGGGGGTCGCGTCGGGTGTCAGGTCTCGATCGTCTCAGATGATGTGCAGCTCGGTGATGCGCGTGTCCTGGTCCCGGAAGCGCTCGGTGCTGAAGGGCGCCGGGTCCAGGAACGAGTCCCGGCCCAGGTGGAGATCCCGGACCAGCTCGCCGACCGCGGGTCCCTGGAGGAATCCGTGCCCGGAGAAGCCCGTCGCGTAGAGCACCCCCTCGACGTCCCTCGCGCGACCGATGAGCGCATTGTGATCGGGCGTGTCCTCGTACAGCCCGGCCCAGCCACCGGTGAGTGTCAGGCCCACGAGCGTGGGCGCGATCACCGCCGCGGCGCGGTCGAACGCGGGCACCCAGTCATACCCGAACTCGCGTCCGAAGCCCACCGCCTGCTCGGGATGCGAGATACCCACGAGCAGACGGTCGTCGTCACAGCCGTGGACATAGAGGGTCGTGGACAGGTCGAGCGTGAACGGGATGACCGGTGGCGCCGGCCGGAGCGGCCGCGTGACGCCGATGGCTCGCCGGAGCGGCTCGACCGGCAGATCCACGCCGACCATGGCCCCGATGCGTCGGGACCATGCTCCCGCCGCGATGACGATCGTGTCCGTCCCGACCGACCCGCGGTTGGTGTGGACGTCGTGGACGGTGCTCGTTCCGGGAGCGATGCCCAGGACCTCCGTGTGCTCGCAGGTGGTCGCGCCCAGGGCTTCCGCGGCCGCCCGATACGCCGCCACGACCCGTGCCGGGCGCGCATAGCCGTCCCGGGGCGAGAAGGACGCCGCGACGATCGCGTCCTGGTCCAGGTACGGGTTCAGCTCGGTGGCCGCCCTCGCGTCGATGGGGCGCGTGTCACCCCCCATCCGGTTCTGCAGCTCGGCGCTCGCCTCCAGCGCAGCGGCTTCCTCCGGTGTGCGTGCCAGGAACAGGTAGCCCACCTGCCGCAGGCCGATGTCCGTCCGGAACCGCGCGTCGAACCCCTCGAACGCGTCGAGGCTGCGCTGGCCGAGCACGATGTTGCCCGGGTCGGAGAACGTGGCGCGGACCCCGCCGAGGGGCTTGGCGGACGACCCGGAGCCGACCGTGTCGCGCTCGAGGATCGCGATGTCCCTGACGCCCGCCTCCGCGAGATGGAACGCGACGCTGGTGCCCATGATGCCGCCGCCGATGATCACGACATCCGCCCGCTCGGAGAGGGGGGCCGCAGGGGTCGGCAGCGGGACCAGGTGCTCGAGCGGGGCGTCCGTCATGGTCGGCACATCGTACGGTCAGGGCGCGAGCGCGCTGAGCGGGCTGATGATCGTGTCGTCGTCCGCGGTCAGGATCGGGCCGGTGCCCGTGACGACTAGGCGGAATGCCGGGTCGCCGACGAACTCGGTGTCGATCTGCGCGATGGCGTCTCGCAGCGACTCGACACCCGCCAGCATCTGCGGTCCACCAAGCTTGACCTCGACCGCGGCCCAGCGGCCGTCCGGGAGAGCGATGATCGCATCGATCTCCTTGCCATTCGAGTCCCGGTAGTGGCGGATCTCACCGTCCATCGGTGCCGCGAGGACCATCAGGTCGTGGATGACCGCGCTTTCGAAGAGGACACCCAGCGTCTCCAAGTCCTGGCGCAGTCGCCTCGGTCCCGCGCCCAGCGCGGCAGCCGCGAGCGACGCATCGACCAAGTGACGCTTGGGCGAAGTCCGGAGGCGGGCACGGGATCGGAGTCGTGGCGTCCAGGGTTGCTGGGGCTCCACGATGAAGAGTCGCTCCAAGAGTCCGACATAGCCGCTGATGGTCTCGGAGTCGATCGTCGGCGCGACCGCTCGTACATCGGCCGCGAGCGTGCTGTAGGTCACCTCGGCGGCGACGGAGCGCGCCAACCCGCTGATGAGCTGCTTGATGACGTCCGGTGCATGTCGCACGTCGGCGAGTCGTCGGATGTCCGTGCGTGCCACATCGTCGATGTACGCCCGAAGGCGGTCCGCAGACTGCGCCGGTCGGAGTGACGTCATCGCCGGGAAGCCGGGTCGAAGGACATACTCGATGACCTCGTCGAGCCCTGGACCTGCCTGCATGTCGGCGACCGGCCGCTCGCCGTCGAACAGCCCGGCGATGCTGACCGGGTGCGCCGCGCCATCGAGCTTCTCCCACCAGGTCATGGTCCGCTGGCGGAGCCTGAGGAATCTGCCGGCACCGGTATGGCGGGTGATGTCGTCGGCAGGCAAGGCTGAGCCGGTGAGGATGAACCGACCGGGCTCGATCGCCGCGTCCACCGCCCGCCGGACGAGGTTCCAGAGCTCGGGCGCGACCTGCCACTCATCGAGCAGTCGTGGGGTGTCACCCTCCAAGACCGATCGCGGCGCAACCTCCAGGGCGCGCCGCACGTCCGGGTCGTCGAGGAACGCATATGAGCCGGCGGCATGGAGGCCCGTCATCGTCTTGCCGGTCGCCCGCGCGCCCTCGATCACGACCGCACCTGCCGCGTCCAGAGCGCGACGCAGCGCCGCGTCGATCACGCGCGGTCGATAGGGTCGTCCGAGCACATCAGCCGTCTCCATCCCGGGTCATCATAGCCCTATGCCGACGTTCGCAGCGACCCTATGCCGATGGTCGCAGCCAGTCTATGCCGACGTTTGCAGCATCTCTATGCCGACACTTGCAGCCGGTCCCTGTCTCGATGGGCGTGGCCACCGCGCAGGTCGCAGGCCATCGCGGACGGCGCCATCGGTGAGGGTGCTCACCCAGGCACCCATCGATCGCACGGCCCGGTGCTAGGATCGGATCACACGTTGCGGACACCGGTCCGCGCCTCCAGGAGAACGACCCTCATGGCCACGGCCACGCTCACCACCCCGCATCCCATCTACCTTGCCGGTCAGTGGGTCACCTCGCCCGATGTGCTGGTGGTCGATGACCCGGCACGCCCCGACACCCCCGCCGGCGCCACCTACACCGCCACGGCCGAGCAGTACGAACAGGCGGTCCAGGGCGCCATCGCGGGGTTCGAGCGGATGCGTCGGCTGTCGTCGATGGAGCGCTCGCGTGCGCTCCACCACATCGAGAACGGCCTGCGGGCGCGGCGCGAGGAGATCGCGCGCATCATCACCAGCGAATCGGGCAAGCCCATCCGTGACGCCCTGGGCGAAGTGGATCGGGCGATCCTCACCTTCAAGCTGGGGGCGGAGGAGGCGGAGCGCATCACGGGCGAGACCATCCCGCTCGACCTCAACCCCGCCAGCAAGGGCCGGATCGGCATCACGCGCCGCTTCCCGATCGGGCCGGTCGCCGCCATCAGCCCCTTCAACTTCCCCCTGAACCTCGCCGCGCACAAGATCGCGCCGGCACTCGCGGCAGGCTGCTCCATCGTGCTCAAGCCGCCCTCCCGGGACCCGCTCACGATGCTCGCCGTCGCGGAGATCATCGACGAGGCCGGACTGCCCGATGGCGCGGTCTCCATCCTGCCGATGGACCGGGAGCTGGGCGACCGGCTGGTCGAGGACGACCGGTTCCGATTGCTCACCTTCACCGGCTCGCCGGGCGTGGGCTGGGCGATGAAGGCACGAGCAGGCCGCAAGAAGGTCGTGCTGGAGCTGGGCGGCAACGCGGGCGCCATCGTCGACGCGTCCGCCGACCTCGACTGGGCGGTCCAGCGCTGTCTCATGGGCGCGTTCAGCTACGCCGGCCAGGTGTGCATCAGCGTCCAGCGGCTGTTCGTCCACGCCTCGCTCTGGGACGCGTTCATGGACCGGTTCGTGGCCGGGGCGCGGGAGCTGACCATCGGTGACCCCATGGACCCCGAGACGAAGCTGGGGCCCATGGTGGACCTCGAGGCGGCCCGGCGCATCGGTGGCTGGGTGGACGAGGCGGTCGCGGCCGGCGCCCGGGCACTCGCGGGTGGCAGCGGCGATGGACAGGCATTCCCGGCGACCGTCCTCGTGGATGTGCCCAGGGATGCCGCGGTGTGTGTCCAGGAGGCCTTCGCGCCGATCGTGGTCGCGGCACCCTTCGAGGACTTCGATGCGGTGCTCGCCGAGGTCAACGACAGCCGGTTCGGGCTCCAGGCGGGTCTCTTCACGAACGACCTCGCCCACGCCTGGAAGGCCTTCGAGGAGCTCCAGGTCGGTGGCGTCATCGTCAACGACGTGCCCACCTACCGCATCGACCACATGCCCTACGGCGGGGTCAAGGACTCGGGTCTCGGCCGGGAGGGTCTCCGCTGGGCCATCGAGGACATGACCGAGGTGCGCATCCTGGTGCTGGCCCAGTCCGCCTGACCGGTCGAGCCGGGTCAGCCGGTCGACCGAGGCGCCACGCGATCAGAGGGCGACGCTCGAGGGCGCAGGATCCACGGCACCCCTGGGCGTCAGCCAGATTCGCGGCGTCCCGTCGTCATCGGTCAGAACGAGCGTGTCGCCGTCCGTGGCGGAGCTGGTGATCTCGCCGAGCGCCTGGAGCAGGAGGTCCTCGGCGTCCATGAGGCCTTCGCAGTACATCTTGGTCCGGCCGCCCGGCGTGATGGTCAGGTTCGGGCCGTCCTCCGCGTAGGTGCCGACGATCCAGTTGCAGCCCACGGTGGCGCGGTATCGGTCATCACCGAACGTCGCCTCTGCCCCGGCCAGGCGTGCCGGATCCACGGCCGTGCCATCCCGCGCTGCCAGACCGCTGATGTGCCACAGACCGCGGATGCCCGTTCCCGGACCCGCGCCCGGCTCCAGGACCACGAGCGGGCTTCGGTCCGGGTCCTCGAGGGTGAGCACCCCATCCGTGATCGACCACCGCGCGACCAGGGGCAGTGCCTCGAACAGCGGGTCCTCCGCAGGTGCCGCGATGAGGCACTGGCGGCGCGTGGCGTCCACCCGGTCGAAGGTGATGGTCGCACCGTCCAGGACATAGCTGGTGGTGAAGGCGTTGCAGCCGCCGTCACCCATGGCGCGTCCGTCCTCCAGGGTCATGGTCGCGACCGGGCCGTCCGCGGGCATCACGCTGAGCGTGCCGTCCACCACGACCTGTGTCACGAGCCACGTCGTGCCCTCGAGGCCGTCTGGTGCATCGGACGGCGGGGGATCGGTCGGCGGCAGGCACTGGGGGGCCCGCGTGTCACCACAGGGCGGCACCGGGATGGGCGACTGGGCGAGGGTCACGGATGACAGCCCGAGCGCCGTCAGGACGAGACCCAGGGAGAGCGCGAGCCGGATCAGGGCGCCGGCTGGTCGGCCGAAGACGGGGCTGAGCTGTCGATGCATCGGGACCTCCTCTCGCCACCATGCGCGCGCGTGGCCCGACGGTCAAGTGACACGGACGGCGTCATCCATCGCCCGGCGCATACACGCCTCGGTCCGCGTGGTGGGGCCCGTCACCAGTGGGCTCCGGGACGGCACGAGACCGCCGGCTGGGGACCGACGGTCTCGAGGGCGGGGTGAGCGATCGGACGGGAGCCTCGGGCCCGTGAGGGGAGGGGCGCCTCGTGGATCAGGGCAGCACGAGGTGCACCGGGTTGCCACGGATGGACACCTTCCACGTGGTCAGGTCCGTCGCGTTGCCGGAGCCGCTGCCCATGATGTAGCGCATCTTCCACCAGCCACCCTCCGTGGCGATGTTGTCGCTCGACGGCAGCGGTGCGTCGTAGTTGGTGGGCAACGGGATGGTGATGGTCAGCCAGCAGCCGTTGAACCGGGACGAGCCGCCCGTGTTGGTGACGACGGAGGTCACGTTCGTGCCGGCGAGGCTGTTGCAGTTGGACGCGTTGAGGCTGTTCGCCTCGGCGGCATAGCTGAACTGTGCGGGCACGTAGTCGTTGGCCGCTGGTCGCAGGATCTGGAGGGTGGCCGAGAGGTTGCCCGTGTCACCCGGATCCCACAGCTCGATGACCATGGTCTTGCCGGCGTGGACCTCCTCGATCTGGGCCATGTAGAAGTCCGAGGTCTGGTTCTGCGGCAGGCGGAAGTACGCCTCCATGGCGCCGATACCGTAGACCTTGGGCGTCCCGCCGCTCGCGCTCGCGAAGAACGCGAAGTTGTTGAGCGCGGTGGTGGACAGCTGGTCCGACGAGGAGGTCGGGTCGGTCGAATGCGTGTGGATGCGATAGGTCCGGCCCGTCCCGCCACCGGTCAGGCCACTCGCGAGGAGCACCCACCGATCGTGCCAGGTGGCGTCCCGGCAGTCGGCCGGGCTGCCGGACAGGTTGGCGCCGCCGGCCGCGGTCCGCGCGACGACGTCCTGGTAGAAGTGGCGCCGGAAGGTGTTACCGAAGCTCGCCACGAGGACATCGTCAGCCAGCTCGTAGGGCGTGTTGCGCGTGTCGTAGACATCGAAGTACGACGAGACCGGTTGGGGCGTGGAGTTGCCGTTGGTGCCGCCCACGGTCCAGTTCTCGCCCACACCAGCGGCGGTGGTGACGTCACAGAACCCGGGGTCGTAGACCCAGATGCGGCCGTTGGTGGCGCCCGCCGGGATGTCCACGCCGTACTGGTAGTACTGACCGGGGTCGTAGGAGGCATTCGTGGTGCCGGTCCGCTGGTTGTAGTAGGTCATGAAGGCATCACCCTGGGCGCTCGGTGCACCCTGGCTCTGCATGGAACCCCAGAAGTTCTGCTGACGGAGCGTCTCGTTGTTGGGGCCGCGGATGTCCTGGCGCCCGTCGAGGTTGTAGTCGGTCACCTGCGTGGTCGTGGTGATGCGATAGCTGACGCGCAGGCGCAGCCGGTCGATCTGGGCGAAGCGCGCGGTGCCGCAGCCGGAGCCTCGGACGAACGTCAGCCGGACCCGGACGTCGGTGAAGTCCGCCCGATCCCAGGTGCGGCCACCCCACGCGGAGGTGCTCGTGGCGCTGCCCTGGGTGATGGTCGCCTCGGAGCTGCCGAGGTTGTTGGTCACGGCGGTCGACCAGTTGGTGCCCCCGTTCCAGGACAGCTCGGTGCGGATCTGGCAGTTGCTGGAGCCGCCGCTGCCGCCGTACAGGGCACGCAGCTCCACCTCGATGCCCCGGATCTCCATCGTCTGGTTACCGGCGAGCGCCGGGATGGGCGGTGAGCCGCCCGTCAGCAGGCCGAAGTCGCGGAAGACCTGCGCGGAGGTCGCGGCGGCCGCCGACGTGGCGAACTGGTTGTCATCGGTGGTGACCCGGCCCGGGTTCGCCCAGTTGTCGTTGTTGTTGTTGGTCTGGTTGGGCGTGAAGGTCGTGGCCGACCGCCAGTTCGAGTTGGCGTTCGTCTGGTCCACCTGGTTGCGGGTGGACGAGGACGACCCCACGTAGTAGCCGATGCCGTAGTAGTTCTCGGGGCTGCCCATGGGCACCGGGAGCACGTACTCGGCGCGCGAGACCGCCTGCGAGCCGAACTCGGTGAAGCCGAGGGCCCGGGCGAAGAAGGCCCCCACGGGCCCGTTGATGGTGACGATGAGTCGGCGCCGGTTGAGCGGGTCCTGCATGGGCGTCACGCTCACGCCGTCGACACCGGACGTGAAGCCGTTCTTGGTCGCCTCGGCGCGCGCGCTGGCATACGCCTGGGCGGTGTTGCCCGGCAGATAGATGGCACCCGCGAGCGCGGCGGCATCCGCGGCTCGCTGCATCCGCTGGTTGCCGTACCAGAGCCACGAGACGTCCGTGACGATGGCCACCGCACCGACCAGGACGACCGAGAGGAGCACGAACACGACCAGGGCCTGGCCACCCTCCGCTCGACGGCGGCGGGACGGGGTCTGGTCGATCGGCAGCGTCCCACGGGATCGACGACGCAGGAACGGGATGTGGCGCATCAGCGTCCTCACTGGGTCGGGTTGAGGGCCATGATCGTCTGGTCAGGCATGGCGAAGGTGGAGGAGACACCGGCGGTGCCGAACAGGTCGGCCACGGCACGCAGGGGTGTCGTGAGGCGGTAGGTGTAGATCACCTGGACGCCGATGGAGTCCGGGTCGTTGCCGTTCTGGAAGCCGTTCCTGCGACCGCAGGCCGCCCAGCCGACGCTCGCCTGGCTGAAGTCGAGGCGGTCGACACCGGGGCCCGGATCGAGGTCGGGCCCGGAGCCGAGGGTCTGGGTCCAGACGTTGACGAGCGAGCCGATCTGGTTGCCGGCTGCGTCCGCCCGGTAGATGCGGACGGAGCTCACGTCGCTCATCACGATGGGGGAGCCGGGCGACTTGAGGATGCGCTGGACGGCCGCGATGATCTGCTGGTCCACGTTCGCGGGATCGGGTACGGTGCAGTTCTGTGCGCCGCCATGCGCCAGCGCGGCACCGATGCGGGCGCCCTCGCGGCTGGCATAGCCCACCGTCAGCCGATGGTTGAAGGCGAGACCGAACTCGAGCATGATCATCAGGAGCATCGCCGCGACCGGCACGATGAGGATGAACTCGACCATGCTCTGACCGCGCTCATCGCGCGGGCCGGTCGGTTCGGAGCGGCGGGTCAGCGCACGCCAGGCCTGGCGCAGCGCGACCGTGTGTGGGCGCCGGCTCACAGCTGTGGCTCCATCCGGAAGGCGCTCCGCTGGACGAAGTCCATGGTCCCGCTGGTGCCGCCACCGAACATCGCCATGAGCGCGTTGAGGGGGGTCCGCAGGTTGTAGCGGAGGTTGATCTGGATGCCGATCGTGTCCACCGTGGTGCGGGCCGGGACCATCGTGGGGCAGCCGGAGAGCACGCTGCATCGCTGGTTGACCGGGTAGCCGGTGCTGGTGGCGGTGTAAGGCACCTCCAGGAGGGTGCCGTCCGCCAGCGGGCACTGCGTCTGGCCTGTGCGCGTGTACGTGTTTCGACTGAAGATCGTGGTGCCGGACGGGTTCGTCCGCTGGATCTCGATGCCCGTGATCTCGCGCTTGTCGATGGGCGCCGTGATGTCCTGCTCGATGTTCAGCAGGATCATGCAGTCGGCCCCGGGGAGGTTCCCGGCCTCGGCGGCGATGAGCGCCGCGTTCTGGCTCGCGCGGTTGATGCCCAGCGAGGAGTTGAAGGCGAGCGCGAACTCGATGATGCTCATCACCAGCAGGAACAGCAGCGGGATGATGATCGCGAACTCGGCGAGCGCCTGGCCCCGCTGGCGCCGCGAGCGACCACCCGCGCCGTCCCCGGCGTCGGACGCGACGGCACGCTGGCGGAGGCCGGGCATCGAGCCGGACACACGACGGCGGAAGATGGTCATGGGCATGGGCTGGATGCTCAGGGGTGAGCCGCAGGGTGGCCTATGGGATCATGGTCCCGGTGCGCGTGGTACCGCGGTACCCGTGGGACCGTGACCTGCCCCGCCGCACCGCCGTGGACCGGTCCGGACCCCACCAGCCGAGGGGGGCAGCCGCACGGCAGGGAGCGGTCGCACGGTGGGGAGCGGCCACCCGGTGGGACGTCGCCACCCGGCGGGGGAGCTACCACCCGGCGGAGCGTGGCCGTCCCGCCTGCCCGGATCCTGGACGATCGACCCGACTGGTCGACCACGAGCCGGCTCACCGGGCCCACGTCCAGGCCACCTGCTCCACTGGCGGAGCGATCGGCGACATCCCCACGCGTGGAACCAGCGTCCCGAGCCGGCGGGTCCGCGCACCTGTCCCACCAGTGGGAACATCCGGCAGGGTATCGACGAGCTGACCGCGACGAGCGTCAGATCGCGGTCAGCACCACCGGTCCGGTCGCTGTGATGGCGATGGTGTGCTCGCTGTGGGCGGTCCGCGAGCCATCGGCGGATCGGATGGTCCACCCATCGCGGTCGAAGCGGATGCGGCCGGTGCCAGCGGTGAGCCAGGGCTCGATGGCGAGGGTCAGGCCCGGACGGAGCGGGTAGCCGCGTCGCGGATGGCCGATGTTGGGGACATAGCCGTACGAGCGCGCCACGTCGTCGATCGCGTGCGAGATGTCACCGATGCGGTTGCCTGGCTGGGCGGCGGCGATCCCCGCTGCGAGCGCCTCCTCCGTGGCGCGGATGAGACGAACGTCCTCCTCCCGGGACGCGCCCGCGATCACGCTGATCGCCGAGTCGCCGACCCAGCCATCCAGCGAGACGGCCAGGTCCAGGCTCAGCAGGTCGCCGTCACGCAGGAAGATGTCGCGGGGTATGCCATGGAGCACGGCGTCGTTGAGCGACAGGCGCCCGCTCGCCGACGTCGCCTCGGCCGCGGGGATCTCCGCGGAGACGCTGCGCAAGATCGAGACCGGGCGGTTGCCCTCACCCGCCTTCGGGAGCGTCGTCCGGCTCTGCGAGGCGCTCGATCTCGACATCGATGAGGTGGCGCGCATCTGGACGCATGACCACGTGGTGGCGGCTGAGGCCTGACCGCCGTCGGTCGTGTCGTGGCGGCCGCGATCCTGCCATTCCGATCGACTGGTCGGGGCGTATCCGGGTCACGAGTCAGGTGGGCCGGCTGTTCGGCGGACTGGTCGTCGGGATGCCAGGTGCCCAGGTCCAGGCTGAGCGTGGGGGTGCATCCATGCGGCGGCGACGTTCCCGATGCAGCCGGATACCCATCGACCAGTGTGGCGAACTGTCAGACGGCCGATGGACTGGGCTGCCGCCACCAGGCCGGGACGCGGCCACCAGGCCGGGACGCGGCCACCCGGCGGGCTGCCGCCACCCGGCGACGAGCGGCCACCCGGCGGGCTGCCGCCACCCGGCGACGAGCGGCCACCCGGCGGGCTGCCGCCACCCGGCGGGCTGCCGCCACCCGGCGAGCGGCCACCCGGCGGGGACGTGGCCATCCGGCGAGCGGCCACCCGGCGGGGACGTGGCCATCCGGCGACGACCGGCCACGCGGCCGGGACCTGGCCACCCAACGGCGAGCGGCCCACCCGGCGGAGGTGCCCGGGCATCGTCCGTCGCCCCGCCTCCCAGGATGTGGGCGTCCGGACGACGCACCGCGCCGACGACCCGATCGGGCCTGCGTCCTGGGCCACGTCCCCCGTCACGACGACCATGTCCTGGTCAGGATGTCGAGGGACGGACCCTCCTGGCGCCCGCCGCAGATCCCCCCCGACCGTCATCGTGCCGGTCCTTCATCCGTCCGCCCGGAAGCTGGGAAGCGCGCCGCGAGCCGTCGGGTGGGATCCTCGCCCCGCCGCTGGCTCGGCACCGCCATGGTGATGGCCCCACATGAGCCCAGGGTGGCGACGTCATCGACCGGTCGTCACCGGCGGATCCACGGACCAACGACGCCACGGGTGCCCCATCCCGTGGTCAGGGCTAGACTCCGACCCGTGAGCGATCCAGCACCCGACGGTCAGCCGACCCCCGACCCTCGCACGGCCGCCGAGCTGCTGGTCGCGTGTCTCGACGCGGAGGGGTGCGAGTACGTCTTCTCCGTCCCCGGCGAGGAGACGATGGACGTCCTGGAGGCGCTCGCGGACCACCCGCGCATCCGGCACGTCACCACGCGGCACGAGCAGGGTGCTGCGTTCATGGCGGATGTCCACGGTCGCCTGACCGGCCGCAGCGCGGTCGCCATGGCGACCCTCGGCCCGGGTGCCACCAACCTCGTGACCGGGGTCGCGGACGCGTACCTCGACCGGGCGCCCATGGTCGCGCTCACGGGCCAGGTGGGTTCGGACAAGCTCCACAAGGAGGCCCACCAGCTCATCGACATCGTGGAGCTGTTCCGGCCCATCACCAAGTGGAACGGGCGCGTGGAGCGCATCGATGCCATCCCGGAGATGGTCCGCAAGGCGTTCCGCATCGCGGCACTGGAGAAGCCGGGACCGACCCACATCGAGCTGCCCGAGAACCGCGCCCAGATGCCACCCGAGTCGGGGGGCCGGACACGGCCCCTGGTCCCCGGCCGGACGTGGTTCCCCGAACCCACGGACGAGGCCATCACGTCAGCGGCGGCGCTCCTGGCGAGCGCGGACCGACCCATCATCCTCGCCGGCAACGGGGTCCTTCGACGGCGGGCGTCGGCCAGCCTGCGGAAGCTCGCGGAGACGCTGGGCATCCCGGTCGCGGTCACGTTCATGGGCAAGGGCGCGGTCGATGACCGGGATGACCTGTCGCTCATGGCGGTCGGGCTCCAGGCACGCGACCACGTGCTGACCGGCTTCGACGAGGCGGACGTCGTCGTGTGCATCGGCTACGACCCCGTCGAGTACGCGCCCGATCGATGGAACCCGGATCGCGACAAGCGGATCCTGGCCATCGATACCCAGCCCTCGGAGGTGGATGCGGCGTACCAGCCCCAGGTGGAGCTGGTAGGGGACATCGGTGGCAGCCTGGACCGGCTGCTCGAGGCGCTGGGCGGCGAGCGCCGGAAGGACCGCCACTCCCATCACCTCCGGCTGCGGGAGGCGCTGCTGGAGGACCTTCGAGCCAACGCATCGGACCAGGGCTATCCCATCAAGCCGCAGCGCGCGATCCTGGAGCTGCGCCGCGCCCTCGGCCCGAGCGACATCGTGGTCTGCGACGTGGGCGCCCACAAGGTCTGGACCGCGCGGCTCTACCAGGCGTACGAGCCCAACACCGTGATCATCAGCAACGGCTTCGCGGCGATGGGCATCGCGGTGCCCGGCGCCATCGCCGCCGCGCTCGTCCATCCCGACCGACGGGTCGTGGCGCTCACCGGTGACGGGGCGTTCCTCATGAACAGCCAGGAGCTGGAGACCGCCAAGCGGCTCGGCACGCGGTTCACGGTCGTGGTCTGGCGCGATGATGGCTATGGGCTCATCGACTGGAAGCAGCGCAACGAGTTCGGGCGGCCCTTCGGCGTCGAGTTCGGCAACCCCGACCTGCTCGCCTATGCCGCGAGCTTCGGCATCCCGGCCTTCCGGCCAACCGACGCGGATGACCTGTACCCCACGCTCCAGCGGGCGCTCGCGGTCGAGGGCCCGTCGCTCGTGGATGTGCCCATCGACTACGCGGAGAACCTCCGTCTCACCCAGCGGCTGGGGACGCTGACCGGCCGCTCCTGAGCGCCCGCGAGCCGGGTGGACCCATCGAACGTGGTTGTGCCCGTGCGCAACAGACGATGGGACCGTGTCCTTGACCACCCAGTACCAAGGTACTAGCCTTCAGGTCAGCGGCGAGACCGCCGGCCCTCGGTCACCCAGACCGGTCCACCCAGACGACCGGACAGCACCGATGGGGCGGCTCCCAGGTTCCTTGCTCGTCGCGTTGTCCGGGTCTGTGTGCCCAGATCCACGGGGGGTCCTTGCGTGCCTGCGCCTACCATCAGCGTCATCGTCCCTGCCCGGAACGAAGCCGCCAATCTGCCTCACGTCCTGCCTCGCATCCCGACCGACGTGCTCGAGGTGATCCTCGTGGACGGTGAGTCCACGGACGATACGGTGCGAGTCGCCCAGGCGGTCCGACCGGGCATCCGCATCGTCCAGCAGTACGGCCGCGGCAAGGGCTCCGCCCTCCGCACCGGGTTCGCGGCAGCCCGCGGCGACATCATCGTGATGCTCGACGCGGACGGCTCCACCGCACCCGAGGAGATCCCGGACTTCGTGCGTGCCCTCATCGATGGCGCGGACTTCGCCAAGGGCTCCCGCTTCCTCGCGGGCGGCGGCACCTCCGACATGGAGCTGTACCGGAAGCTCGGCAATGCCGTGTTCGTGGGCATGGTCCGCGTCCTGTTCGGTGGTCGATACACGGACCTGTGCTACGGCTACAACGCATTCTGGCGTGCCATCGTGCCGCGCCTGGGCCTCGACGGCTCCGGCTTCGAGATCGAGACGATGATGAACGTGCGCGCTCTCAAGCTCGGCCTGCGCGTCGCCGAGGTGCCCTCCTTCGAGTCGCACCGCATCCACGGCGAGTCGAACCTGCGCACCATCCCCGATGGTCTGCGGGTGCTGCGGACGATCATCCGGGAGCGCTTCTCCGGTCCGGTCCCGGCGGCCCCGCCGATGCCCACGCCGATCTCCATCCTGCCGGTGGCCCCTGCGGTGGTCGCGGTGCCCGTCGTCGCGGAGCGGGAGGGCCACTGGTCCGATCCCGCCTGGACCGAGACGAGCGCCTCGTCCGCGGACGCGGTCATCGCCCGCTAGGCCCGGTCCCACCCGTGGCGGGCGTCCCGCCATCCGGGTGATCGCATCGCGGCGGACGGGTGTCCGCCGCGCACCAGCTCCATGACCTTGGTACCGGGGACGCCCGTGACCCCACGGGCGATACTGCTGCGGACCGGTCCGATGGGGTCCGGTGGCGCCGCGTGCCGAACGCGACCCGGATCCTGATCCCTCGTGCACGAACCTGCTCGCCGCCCCGACCGTCCCAGGCCCGGCCGTTCGGGCCCCGACCGTGCCACATCCGGCTCCCCGGCGCGACGGGTGACCGTGGTCGGCTCCGGGACCCGCTTCCTCTCGGGCATCAGCATCTACACGCTCCACCTGGCGCGCGCGCTCGCGGACGCCGGCGTGCGCACGTCCGTGGTCACGCTCCGACAGCTGCTGCCGACGTTCCTGTACCCGGGCAAGCGACGCGTCGGTACGCCACTCACGGACCTCGCCGCTGGGCCCCGCGTGCCGACCTTCGACGGCATCGACTGGTGGTGGATCCCGAGCCTCATCCGGGCGGCTGCCTTCCTCGCCCGCGAGCGACCCCGGGTGCTCATCCTCCAGTGGTGGACCGGCACCGTGCTCCACACCCATCTCGCGCTCACGATCCTGGCGCGCGCCCTTGGGGCGCGGGTGGTCATCGAGTTCCACGAGGTCCAGGACACCGGTGAGATCCGCCTGCCCCTCGTCGCGCGCTACGCGCGCCTCGTGGGTCTGCTCGTGCTGCGCATGGCCCATGGGTTCACGGTCCACTCGGAGTCCGATCGACAGCTCGTGGGTCGTCACTGGGGTGTCGGCCATCTGCCGAGCGCGGTCCTGCCCCACGGTCCCTACGACCACTACCAGCAGGATGGCGTCCTGGACGAGGCCGACCGGCAGCCCATCCGCGAGGCGCCCGAGGATGTCACGAACGTGCTGTTCTTCGGTGTCATCCGGCCCTACAAGGGCCTCGAGGATCTGGTCGCCGCCTTCGAGCGGCTCGGGCCGGACGAGGTCGGCGGGTACTGGCTGACCGTGGTCGGCGAGACCTGGGAGGGGCATACGCTGCCCGGCGAGATGATCGCCCGCAGCCCATACCGGGACCGGATCACGTTCGTCAACCGCTATGTCCATGACGCCGAGCTCGATGGCTACCTGCGGGGCGCGGACGCGGTGGTGCTGCCGTACCGTCGCTCGTCCATGAGCGGACCGCTCCACGTGGCCATGGGCTACGGCCTGCCCATCGTGATGACCGAGACGGGCGGCAACCCCGAGAACGCCGAGGGCTATGACGGGGTCCGCCTGATGCCCGTCGGTGACGTGGCCGTGCTCACGGAGCGGCTGCGGGAGCTCCCCGGCCTGCGTGGCCAGCGCTTCGAGCATCCCCGCTCGTGGACCTCCACCGCGGAGGCATACCTGCGCTTCCTCGATCGCATGGAGCAGGACGCGAGCGGCGCGTGATGGACGCGAGCCCGGCGTGATGGACACGAGCGTGGCCCGGCCCGCGGTGGCAGGGCCCGGTGCGCTCGGGCGCCTGCCGGTGCTGTCGCTCGTGGCGGCGCTGGGCCTGCTCGTCATCGCGGTCGCCGACACGCTGTCGCGGCTGGACCTGCCGGGCGCCAGCATCATCTGGTGGGTCGGCCTGCTGGTCATCGTGGCGCCCATCGGTCATCGGCTGCTGCTCGGTGATGCGCGCAGGCGGGAGCGGGTGGGCCTGGTGGTCCTCGCCGGGCTGGCCCTCTACATGGTCAAGGTGCTCGGCTCGCCGGACGCGTTCGTGATGCTCGACGAGTCGCTCCACTGGGCGACCCTCGACGACATCGTGGTCAGCGGCCGGCTGTTCACGACCAACAACATCCTTCTCGCCAGCCCGTACTACCCGGGTCTGGAGATCGCGGCGGACCTCCTGGTCCGGTCCGGGTTCTCCGTGTGGGAGGCCGGCGTGGTCATCGTGGGCGCCGCGCGGCTGCTGATGATGCTCGCCCTGTACCTGCTGTACGAGCAGGCCAGCCGGGACGCGCGCATCGCGAGCGTGGCGGTGCTCGTCTACGCGGCCAACCCGGGCTTCCTGTTCTTCGACGCCCAGTTCGCCTACGAATCGCTCGCCCTGCCGCTCGCCCTGTTCGTGGTCTGGTGCGTGCAGCGTCGGGAGACCGGAGGGGCCGGCCACCCGCTGTCGTTCACGGTGGCGCTCCTGCTGGGCATCGCATCGGTCGTCGTGACCCACCACATCTCGGCGATGGCCCTCTCCGCGTTCCTGGTCGTGTGGGCGGTCGTGGACACGCTGCTCCGGCTGCGGGGCACCCGCACCGGGGGCATCGTGGGGCCGGCCGTGATGTCGCTCATCGCGACGTTGGCGTGGATGCTGTACGTCGCGTGGGTCACGGTGGGGTACCTGGTGCCCGCGCTCAGCGGTGCCGTCGACCAGGTGTTCACGCTCATCGCGGGTGACGAGGGCAGCCGCGAGCTCTTCCGGTCGGCGACCGGGGTCGCCGCGCCGATGTGGGAGCAGGTCATCGCCTACGGCTCGGTGGGGGTGCTGGTCGTGGCGCTCCTCATCGGGCTGCCGGTGGTGTGGCGACGCTGGGGTCGGATGTCCCTGCCCATGACCCTGGCGCTCGTGGCGCTGCTGTATCCCGCGTCGCTCGTGGCACGCCTGACCGCCCGTGGCGCCGAGATCGCCCAGCGATCCGCGGAGTTCATCTTCGTGGGTGCCGCGTTCGTCGCCGCGGTGGCGGCGCTGGTCGTCGTGGACGCGGCCCGCGAGGGACGGCTGCCTCGACTGGGCGCGCTCCGGCCACGGCTCTCGCGGATGCTCGCGGCGGGCGTGATGGCGGGTCTCATCGTGCTGTTCATGGGCGGCGCCATCCTGGGTATCGCCCCCTGGGCGCGACTGCCGGGCCCGTTCCTCGTGTCCGCCGATCCCCGCTCCGTGAGCCCGCAGGGCATCGATGCTGCCTCGTGGACGCTCGACTCGCTGGGGCCTGGCCGCCGCTTCCTCGCGGACCGGACGAACCGGGTGCTCCTCGCGACGTACGGGCGACAGCACCCCATCTCCGCGAGCGGCGATGGCTTCAACCTCCGGCCGGCCTACTTCTCCACGGCGTTGACGCCGGAGGAGCTGGACCTGCTCGTGCGCGCGGGCGTCGACTACGTCATCGCCGACTTCCGGCTGCCCACCTCGCTGCCCTACGTGGGGGTGTACATCGAGCGCGGGGAGCAGTTCACGTCCGGACCCTGGGCCAGTCCGATGCCCGAGGAGGCGCTCGCCAAGTGGGCGACCCTGCCGGGTGTCGACCAGGTCTATGACAACGGTGCCATCCGGATCTTCGACATCCGCCGCCTGACGGGGAGGACACGGTGAGCCGGGTGACGCCGGGTCGGTCGACGCTCGGCCTGGTGGCCCTGGCGGCGGTCGCGCTCGTCTGTGGGTGGCTGCTGACGCGCCCCGACCTTGCCCCGGGGACGGAGGCCATCGCGGGAGCCCTCCTGGGCCTGGGCGTGCCGGGTCTCGCGTGGGTGCGTGCCCTGTTCCCCCGGCGGACCCTCGACCGCGCCGAGCGCTGGGCGCTGGTGCTGGGGATCCAGCTGGCGCTGCTGGTCGTGACCGGGTTCCTGCTCCATCTCTCGAGACCGGGCCTCTCATCCGCGTCGTGGGGCGCGTTCCTCGCGGACATCTCGCTCGTCGCGTGTCTCGTCGCCTGGTGGCGGGAGCGACGCGCGAGCCGGGGCGACGGCAGGCCCGCGGTCGTCCGGTCGACCCCCCTGTTCGCGGCCGCACCCACGAGCCAGCTGCTGATGCTCCTCGCGGCGGCGATGGTCGTGGTCGTCGCGTTCGCGGTGGCGCGCGTCGGCGTGCTCGTCCAGCCCGACCCCCCCTGGACGAGCCTCGCGATCGTGCCGGCCGATGGCGGATCGGTCGTCCAGGTCGCGATCCACAACGCGGAAGGCATCGACGAGACATATCGGCTGGTGCTGTCCGCGGACGACGTGCCCTTCCAGACGCTCGATGGCCTCGAGGTGGTCGATGATGGGCTCATGATCCGGACCGTCGAGCTGCCCCCGGCAGGCTCGTTCCTGCGCGAGGTGCGTGCCGACCTGTGGCGTGCCACGGACGATCCTGCCGGCGCTCCCCACCGCAGCGTGGGTGTGGCCATCCGGGGCGGGGTCGGCCCGTGAGGGTGCTGCTCACGAGCGACTTCCTGGCACCGCTCATCGGGGGCGCGGAGCGACAGATGGAGCTGCTCGCGGCCGCGCTCGCAGACGCGGGCCACGGCGTGTGGCTGCTCACCACCGCGCAGCCCGGGATCCCGGAGCGGGACGAGCTGCGGGGGGTGCCCGTGGAGCGGCTGGCGTCGGTGGCGGGTGCCATCCCGGCGCCCGGAGGCGGGCGGCGGTTCGTGCCCCCGGCTCCCGATCCGCTGCTCGCCCTGGGCATCCGCCGTGCCATCGACGTCTGGCGGCCGGACGTGGTCCATGCCAGTGGCTGGATCGGCTACGCGACGGCGGCTGCGGCCCGATCGCGATCGGTGCCCATGGTGCTGTCGGTGCGTGACTACGGCCATGGCTGTGCCACGCGGACGCTGCTGTGGCACGAGCGGGAGGCGTGCGACGGGCCGTCACTGGCGCGCTGTCTCGACTGTGCCGGCCGTCGCTATGGTGCCGCGCGCGCGCTCGTCGCGGTGGGTGGCGTGCGCACCGGTCGGCATCTCCTCCGACGGGCCGTCCATGGCATCCACAGCGTGAGCCGGTTCGTGGAGCGGACCGTGCGGCGTGACGTGGTCGCGGACGATCCACTGTGGGAGCCCGTGCTCGAACGGATCGATGACATCGTCCCGGACGGCCCCGAGCGATCGGTGGACACGGGCGTCATCGCCGACCCGGTGCCTCCCGGGCTGCCGGACGAGCCGTTCATCCTGTTCGTAGGGGCGCTCACCCGGCACAAGGGCCTCGGCGTGCTGGTGCGTGCGTGGCGGGCGATGCCCGTCGATGGGCGACCACCGCTCGTGTGCATCGGCACCCGCTGGCCGGAGACCCCGGCGATCGATGAGCCGGGCATCCACATCCTGTCCGAGGTGCCCCATGCCCAGGTCATGGGTGCGTGGTCGCGCTGCCTGTTCGGCGTGGTGCCATCGGTCTGGGCCGACCCGCTGCCAGGGACCGTGCGAGAGCCCATGACCCGTGGTCGGCCCGTCATCGGCTCGGATATCGGTGGGATCCCGGACATGATCAGGGACGGGGAGAACGGTCTGCTGGTGCCACCCGGTGACGTGTCGGCGCTGACCGCTGCGATGGCGCGGCTCGTCGAGGACGGGTCGCTCCGCGAGCGCCTCGGCGCCGCGGGTGCGGCATCGGTGGTGACGTTGACGCCGGCCGGGATCGCGGCGCGCTTCGAGGCGCTCTACGACCGGGTCCTGGCGGGCGACGGGAGCGTGGCGTGACCGACGGGGCCGCGCCAGATCAGGCATCGCTCGACGGGGCCGCGCCAGACCAGGCGTCGCTCGACGGGCCTACGTCGGACGAGGCCCCGCCGGACCGGGTGCCGCCGGACCAGGCTGTGCCGGACCAGGCCGTGCAGGACCGGGCGTCGGTCGACCGGTCCGGTCCCGATCACGATGACGAGCGGCCACGGCGCATCCTCATCCTCGGCGGGCAGGGGACCGGCAAGACGACGCTCGCGCGGGCCATCGCCGCGGCGACGGGCTGGCCGCTCCACGAGCTGGACCTCGTGGCTCGCCATGGTGGCGGGACCGGCCCGGAGCGGTCGGCAGAGGCGCGCGCCGTGGACGTGGCCGCGATCGCCGCGAGCGATGCCTGGGTCGCCGAGGGGGTCCATCTCGACTGGACGGAGCCGCTCCTGACCCGCGCGGAGCGCATCGTGTGGCTCGACCACGTGCGTGGCCGCGCGGCGTCCGCGCGCATGGTCCGCCGCTTCGGGGCGAACGCGTGGCACGAGATGCGCACGCGGCGGGGTCGCGAGCGATTCCTGCGGGTCCGCGACTACCTGGGGCATGGCCGCGATCTCCTCGTGTCGGTGGCATCGACCCGTCAGGCCGGCTCGGCATCCGACCCGTTCGAGGTGGCGCTGGCGCCCCATGCGCGCCGAGTGATCCGGTGCCGCACGCAGGCCGATGTCGACGAGGCGATGGCTCGGCTGGTGGGATCGGGCGGGACGCGTGCGACCACGTCAGGCCCGGTGGGTCGATCGTGACGAGGCCAGCCGTCGTCGGGTCGGCCATCGCGCATCTGCGGACGCCCGTGTATCGCAACGCATATGCGCTCATGCTCAGCAACCTGCTCGCGTCCGGGCTCGGGCTCGTGTACTGGACCATCGCGGCGCGCTCGTATCCCGATGCCGTCATGGGTGCCAGCTCGGCAGCCATCTCGATGCTCCTGTTCCTGAGCGGCGCGGCACAGCTGAACCTGCGGCCGGCGCTCCTGCGGATGCTCCCGGAGGCGGGTGCCGGGGCACCCCGGCTGGTGGCGCGCGCCTATCTCGTGGCCGGCGGGGCCAGCCTGCTCGTGGGCCTCGTGGTCTTCGGCGGCGGCGCCATCATGGGGTCGCCGTGGGAGACCCTCCCGGAGCTGGCGACGCTGCCGGGCGTGCTGCTGCTGGCCGTGGGTACCGCGGCGTGGTCGCTCTCGAACCTCCAGGACGGGGCGTTGGCGGGGCTCCGTCGGACGCTCTGGGTGCCCGCGGAGAACGCGCTCTACGCCATCGCCAAGATCGTGGCGCTCCTGCTCCTCGTGGCGGCGCTGCCGACGTTGGGCATCGTCGTGACCTGGATCGTGCCCAGCGTCGCGGTGGTGGTGCTCATCACGATCCTCCTCGCGACGCGCTGGCTGCCGGCACACGTCCGGGCGAGCGGTGATCGCACCGCGGACCTGGCGGGTCGGCGGGCCCTCACGTTCGTGGCCGCCGATTCGGTGGGGGCGCTGTTCCTGCTGGGCTCGACCACGCTGCTGCCGGTGCTCGTGGTGGGCGTCGCGGGCCCCACCATGGGTGCCTACTTCGCGATCGCGTGGACCATCCTGACCGCGCTCGCGCTCCTGTCCCAGAACATGGCCGCGTCCCTCACCGTGGAGACCATCCACAGCCGGGACGCGCTCGGGCCGCAGCTCCGACGCGTCATCGCGAACGTGTATCGGCTGCTGGTGCCGCTCGTGGTGGCGGTCGTCGTGCTCGCGGAGTGGGGATTGGGCGTGTTCGGCGCCGCGTACGCGGAGAGCGCCACGGCCGCGCTGCGCATCGGGGCGGTGGGCTTGCTGCCCGCGGCGGCCGTGACCCTGTCCGTGGCCGTGGCACGCATCCACGCGCGGCCACGATCGGTGCTGGCGACGCAGGCCGCGGTCTCGCTGTCGACGCTGGGTGGAGCGCTGGTCCTCATCGGGCCCATGGGCATCACGGGTGTGGCGCTCGCCTGGACCGTGGCACAGACGCTCGTGTGTCTCGTGGTGGTGCCCCGGGAACTGCTGCCCGCACTGCGCGCGGACGCCTGATCCCGGCCCGCCGCTCTCCGGCCGCGCAGCGCCCTTCCGGCCGCGCAGCGCCCTTCGGCGAAGCCCGAAAGACTTCCCGACCGGCAGCCGCGATCAGTCCGCGCTGTAGATCCCGAACACCGCGTTGAGGCCAGCGGCCTCCGTGTCGATCTGGGCCAGGCAGCGGCGCTCCCGGAGGTCGTAGCACGCGACGTGCGTGCCCAGGTAGTGCCGGAAGCGGTTCTTGACCCACGCGACGTTGTCCCGGAAGCGGGTCGCGCGCATGCGCGAGAAGCCCACCCACAGTCGGTCGCCGTCGAGCAGCAGTCCACGGCACCAGCCGAGCAGCAGGTCCGCGGGATGCATGTCGCGCAGGTCGATGATCTCGGTCACCTCGAGGCTGCGCGTGTCCGCGATGGCGACCTTCCCGTCGACCGTCGTGAACATGACCTGGTCGCCGTACACGATGCCGTCGTGGATCCGCTCGAGGCCGATGTCGATGCGTCGCGTCGGGTCCCACAGCGAGATGGCATCACGCTGCTGGAAGCGGGTCGCCCACGGCTCGTCCCCGATGTGGAAGACATGGTTCGGGTGGGCCAGGTGGGGCTTGGTGGTCGCGATCAGCCGATAGTCGGTGCCCTGCTGGAAGCGGTCACCCCAGACCGGCTCACCCGGCTGGTACACGTTCCACTCCTGGACCACCTCGCCGCCGAGCGTCACCTCGGTGACCATGTCCAGACCGGTGATGGCGACCAGGAGTGTGCCCGAGCCGGTCGGCCGGACGTGGTGGACGTCGTTGAAGGAGGGGAGCGAGATCCGATGCTCCAGGGCGAGGTCCGGCAGCCGATGGACCATGACCTCGGTCTGGGTCGTGAGGTAGAGCCGGTCGTCGACCCGGGTGCCGGACTTGTAGAGGATCGCCGGATCCTCCGCCGGGCACTGGTCGGCGGGCGTCACGTACTCCAGGACCTGCTCGGCGCTGCCCGTCCGTGGGTCGACGCGGAGCATCACGGCCGCCTCGTACTCGTACCAGTCGCCGAAGTGGGCGCGGATGGGTCGCAGCGATCGCTGTCGTCCACCGACGACATACAGGCTGGAGACGGCGCTGGTCGGCGCCGGGCTGGTCTGGGGACCGCTCAGGCGGGCCTGGTCAAGGGTATCGAGCATGGGTTCCATCCGGGCGAGTGACTGGGAGACGGGACGTTCGGGTCAGGTCCGGCATAGTCCGGTCGGACCCTACCCCTGGTCCACTCTGGTGAGGATGATGGTGGCATCGTGCAGCGTCAACCAGACTGGGGCCGGTCCGGTGTCCGCGGGCAACCGATGTCGCCTGGGCTGCTGCTCGGGCGACGTGGGCCCAGCGGTCATCCTGGTGCGCCCGATGACCCGACCACGCGACCTGGGGCACGATGGACGGCATGACCACGGACGCGGTGCTCCTGGTCGGCGCCCTGTGGGCGATCGTCCTGCTCGGCCTGCTCGTGCTCCGCGAGGTGCTGCGCTACATGGGTGGCCAGAGCGCCGCCGTGGTGCTGCCTGCACTGAACGTGCTCGTCCTGGTGATGGTCTGCGCGTTCAGCCTGGTCGCCGTCCTGCGACTCGTGGAGCTGACCCAGGTCGCGTCGCCCGGCCGGACCCCGACGCCCACCCGATCCGCGGCGCTCCCGACGCCAACCCCCATCGCCACGCGGACACCGCTGCCCAGCGTCAGCACGCCTCCCAGCCCGTCGCCGGACGCATCGTCATCGCCCATGTCGAACCCCAGCGCGTCGCCGAGCCCGTCACCGTTGGTGACGCCCAGCCCGAGCCCGACCCCATCGCCTACCGCGAGCCCGAGCCCGACGCCGTCGCCGTCACCGTCGCCCAGCCCGTCTCCCAGCCCCACGCCCACACCGAGCCCATCGCCCACGCCCACGCCGAGCCCCAGCCCGTCCCCGTCGCCCAGCCCAACGCCCACGCCGAGCCCGACCCCATCACCGTCGCCCACACCGACCCCATCACCGTCGCCCACGCCCACGCCCACGCCGAGCCCCAGCCCGTCCCCGTCGCCCAGCCCGAGCCCGACCCCATCGCCATCCCCTTCGCCGAGCCCCAGCCCGTCCCCGTCGCCCACGCCTTCGCCATCACCGACGCCAAGTCCCACCCCGAGCCCGAGCCCATCACCGTCGCCCTCGCCCAGCCCGACGCCCAGCCCGTCCCCGTCGCCTTCGCCGTCACCATCGCCGTCCCCGAGCCCATCACCGTCGCCCACGCCTTCGCCTTCTCCGAGCCCGACGCCCAGCCCCAGCCCCACGCCGTCACCGACACCCACACCGACGCCATCGCCGAGCCCGAGCCCATCGCCGAGCCCGAGCCCGAGCCCGAGCCCGACGCCATCGCCGAGCCCGAGCCCGAGCCCGTCTCCTAGCCCCACGCCGACACCGACACCGACACCGAGCCCGAGCCCGAGCCCGTTGCCCACGCCTTCGCCGAGCCCCAGCCCATCGCCGATCCCGTCACCCACGCCGAGCCCCAGCCCGGGCATCAGCCCGCTGCCGAGCCCTGACCTGTCGCCGTTGCCGAGCCCGCTGATGTCGCCCGGACCCTCACCGAGCCTGAGCCCGCTGCCGACCGCGTCCTTCGGGACCGTCTCCGTGCCACGCTCGTTCTCGAGCTACACGGTCGACGGCGACAGGATCCGCGGGTTCCGCACCATCAACGTCGAGCGGCCGTTCGAGGCACGTTCCACACCCCCGACGCTGTTCGCGTTCCCGTCCTTCAGCGACCCGAACGGCCAGCGGCTCCTGGTCCGGATCGAGTCGGGTCCGTTCGAGGGTGTCTACGTGAGTCCGGAGGATCCCGGGGTGACGTACCAGCCGGGCTACTGAGCGACCCGTTCGTAGAGCGCCACCGTCTGTGTCACGAGCTGGTCCCAGGTGGGCACGACCGGCGCCGCCTTGCCATCCCGTCGACCCTCGGCGATCGCGGTGGTGATGCCCTGGGCGATCACGGCGGCATCGCCGTCCGGTGGCACGAGCGTGACCCGACCGACGGGCAGCAGATCGGCCGAGTCCCGGTGTGCCCCGATGTCCGATGCCGCGACCGGCAACCCTGCCGCGGCCGCCTCCAGCACCGTCAGGCCGAAGGACTCGTGGCGGGACAACGTGACCAGCGCGTCCGCCGACCGGTACCACGCCCCGAGCTCCTCGTCGCTGACACGGCCACGGAGCAGCACCCGGTCCGCGACACCGTGGCGGTCCGCGGCGCCCAGGATCGCCTCGCGGTCCGGCCCATCCCCGACGATGACCAGCCGATGCCCCGGCAGATGCGCGAGCGCCCCAGGCAGTCGCTGGGCGCCCTTGTAGTGCTCCAGCCGACCCACCGACAGGATCGTGGGTCCGTCCGCGGTCGGCAGCGGGACGCCATCCTGGGGATCCGTGCGTGTGATCGGGGGCTCCACGCCCTCGGTGATGACGGTCACCGGCAGGGTGCCGAAGTCCGCTGTGAGCTGGGCTGCCTCCGATGGGCTGTTCGCCACGATCGCTGCCGCCTGGCGCGCCACCCACGCAGCGACCGGTCGATAGGGCACGTGGAGCAGCTGTCGGGCGGGCGTGTGGCCACCACCGTGCCAGTGGCCGGTGAGCACGAACGGCACGTCCGCGCGACGCGCGGCCAGGGCGCCCATCGCCGGCAGCAGCGTATGCAGGTTGTGGCCGTGGATCAGACGATACGCGCTGGCATGACGGGACAGCCATCGGGCGAGCCGTGGCGCCGGGTAGACCAGACGATCCCCGAGAACCGTGGGGAAGCGCCGCACCGGCACACCGTCCCGGATCTCGGCACGCGGCTGGTCCGCACCCGGATCGGTGGTCACGATCTCCACCGGGATCCCGCGCGCCAGCAGCCCTCGGGCGAGATGGCCGACATAGCGTTCCACGCCGCCCACCGCCGGGTCATACAGCGGGGTCACGATGGCCACGGGTCGTGGCGGTCGGGAGGAAGGGTTCGTGGTCATGGTCCGCGACGGAGGATATCCCGGCAGCCGCCCGGACCCTGCTCGGTGGGCCGGGTCGGCTGGACGCGTCACCAGGATGGCCCGCCAACGGTCGGGAGGCGTGTCATCCCCATCACCTGCGGTTCGCGTCGATCCGGGAGACGCCGCCGCGGTGTGATGTCTGGGTCACCTCACCGCGACTGCGCCACCTGAGAGCCCGCCGATCGGATCGCTCCGCTCAGCGGACGGCTCTGCACGCGTATGGAACCACGACGGTACCAGCGGTGTCCATGACCTTCGGGTCATCCGTGTGGCGCGCCCGCAACGGCGCGCAGGGGTGCGCTACTGTGCCCGCTCGTATCGCCCGAGATCGGGCGCCGCGCCCGCCCAGGAGTCGCTGACGCCCGGCACCCGCTTCCCGGCATCGATGGCGGGTGACGCCGCCCGGAGTCGATAGTCCCGGCCGGCCGCGTCCCGGAACCGCGGATCGCCGCTGATGCCATGGGTCTGGAACCCGGTCCAGGTGGCGAACGTCGCCGGGTCGGACGTCTTGCGACCATCCGCCAGCGTGGCGTACGTCCCCGTGGTCCGGGTGAGGTTGCGATCGATGGTCACGCTCGATGGCAGCGCGGTCACGAGTCCGAACACCTTGGCGCCGCTGCCTTCGAACGAGATGATGTTGTTGACGATGGTCAGACCGTCCAGCGACCCGCTGAAGTTCGCCGAGTCGGTGCCGATCGCGAACGCGAACCCGTCGAGGTCGTGGAACGTGTTGTGCGCCACGAGCATGTCCGTGGAGCAGCGCAGGAACATGCCCCAGGAGCGTCCCTGGCTGGTGGCGCCGTACGCCACGTTGCGCGCGAACACGTTGTCGGCACACGCGGGACCGGTCTTGTCGGTGCCCGTCTCGAGCACGTTCTCGTTGTCCCACGCCACGTTGTCCGTGATGGTCACGTTGCTGGCGCCATAGATCTCGAACGCAGAGCCGTCCCACTCGTAGTCGTACGAGGCCGCGCGGTTGCCCCAGATCCGGTTGCCGGAGGCGAGGGTCGGCCCCGTCGACCGGACGAACGCGATGCCGATGGCCCCCGTGTCATCGTGGCCGTTCACCGACTTGGGCGTGTTGCGGACCATGTACACGTTGTGGTGGATGTCGTTGTCCAGGATCCGCGTCCCCGCACCACCCCGGTTGATGTGGACCCCGGTCTCGTTGTGGTGGATGTCGTTGTCGCGGATCGTGATGTCAGTGGAGCTGTGGCTGTTGATGCCGTAGCTGTGGTTCTCCACGATGACGTTGTCCGCGATCACGATGCGGCTCGCGCCGTTCTCGGTGCGGATGCCGGCGCCGCTGTAGTCGCCGCCCTGCGCACCCCGGATCTCGAACCCCTGGATGCGGATGTCATGCGCGCCGTTCACCTTGACCACGTCGAGACGACCCGCGCCCAGCGCCCCGTCGATGATGGGCCGGCCGCTCGCGGCGCGGATGACGATGGGCTCCGCGGAGGTCCCCGAGCGACTGATGGTGAAGCCGACGTACCGGCCGGGACGGACCAGGATCGTGCCACCTGCCTGGACCACGTTGGCCGCCTTCTGGATGGTCCGGAACGGGAGCGTGGAGGTGCCCGGGTTCTTGTCGTCGCCATCGGTCGAGACGTAGAGCGAGCCGCTCGGGTCCGCGCTCGGCGATGGCGTGGGAGTCGGACTCGGCGATGGCGTGGGCGTGGGAGTCGGACTCGGACTCGGCGAGGAGGTGGGTGCCGGTGATGGACTTGGCGTCGGGTCCGGCGATGGGGTCGCGGATGGACCGGGCGTCGGCGTGGTCGACGGGGTCACGGTGGGCGTCGGGTCCGGCGTCGGTGTCGGGCTCGGCGATGGGCTGGGGGTCGAGGACGGTGTGGCCGAGGGGGTCGGCTCCACCGTGGGCTCGGGCGTCGGAGTCGGCGTCGTCGATGGCGTCGGCTCCTTCGTCGGCTTGGGCGTCGCCTCCTCGGTCGGCTCGGGCGATGGCGTCGGCTCCTTCGTCGGCTTGGGCGTGCCGTCGGGCGTCGGCTCCTTGGTGGGCTTGGGTGTGGCCTCCTCGGTCGCCTCCGGCGTCGGCTCCTTGGTGGGCTTGGGTGTGGCCTCCTCGGTCGGCTCCGGGGTCGCCTCCGGCTTGGGCTCCTTCGTCGGCTTGGGCGTGGGTGCCGTGGTCGCCTTGGGCCTGGACGTGGGCTTCGGCGTGGGCTTGGGTGTCGCCTCGGCGGTCGGTGTCACGGCGAGCGCCACGGCCCGACGGACACGCACGTCATCGATGCGCACGGAGAGCGCCTTCGCGCCAGGCTCGGTGGCGCGGCCCAGGCGGATCGCGACGGACCCACCGCGGGTGATCGCCGAGCGCCGGTCCATGCGGCGCACGGTCCAGCGGGCTGGCTGGGGTCGTCCGTCACGCCAGATGCGGACGTCGATCGCCGTCGGCTGGGTGCCACGCACCCGGGTCCGCAGCCAGAAGGTCCGGCCGCTGGTCACGCGCACGCCCTGCACGGCGACCTCGCTGCCGATCGGCTGGAGCACACGACCCCGCACGCGCAGCACCGCGACACGCAGGCTGCCATCGCGGGCCACGCGGACCCGCGCCCGGTACTCCTGGCCGCCGGTGCGCCGAAGAGCAGCGGTGATGAACACGGGCTTGCCGGTCGGCAGGCGGTCGAGCGAGAAGCGGAAGCGCAGATCCAGGTCACGCAGGTCCACCTGCGGCATGGCCACGACCCGGGAGGTCCCGGCCGCGAGCCGGGCGACCCCCTGGCCGCCGGCCACCGAGAGGCCATCGGTGCCACCCGGATAGCGATAGCGACCACCCGTCTCGGGGCTCGCCCAGCCCTGGGCGATGGCGCGCGAGAAGGTGTCCCGCACGACGGGGCGCCGAGTGTCCGCGCCGCGACCCACGAACGGCGCGGCGAGCATGACCAGCGTGAGCATGAGGGCGACCAGGAGGCGCACGCCTCGCCAGTCGACCTGCGCGGCGCGGATGGCCGTCGTGAGCTCGGAGCGGCGCGCGGGGCGTGGCGACATGCGGGCGCTCTCCCTCGTGCGGGTGGCGATCGACGGTCCCTGCCGGGATGCCGGGAGCCGACTGCCTGGCACGGCGCGCAGGCCTCTGGACCATCCCAGACCGGACCACCGCGAACGAGGGGGCCGATGGTCCGGGGGGCACCTGACCGGACGGCCGGCACATCCGGTCGGACGGCCCTGGGGACGTGACCGGAGTGCTGACGCTCACCCCGATACACTCTGTGCGTGGCCACCCAGGAGATCGTCCAGAGCTTCGCCTATGTCAGCTGGGCCCTCCTCGTGGGTCTCGGGCTGGGCAGCTTCATGCTCGCCTGGGGGCTCCGCCAGACGACCGATGCCACGAAGGGGTTCGTGGGCACGACCGCGCTCATCGCGACGGTGCTGGCGGCGCTCGGCTGGGGCACGGACAGCGGTCTGCCGTCACCCGACGAGCTGGCCATCGTCGCGGCACCCGACTGGGACGGTCCGCGCTCCCTCGCCCTCGCCGCGTTCGTGATCCTGAGCGGTTGGGCAGGCATCGCCACGCTGCGGGGTGGCACGGCCCGCTGGAGCGGCCTCGCGGCGGTCGTGGCGGGCACGCTCGCGGTGCTCATCGGGGCGGTCGGCTGGGGCGGCGGGGTCCTGGACGGTCTGCCCTTGTTCGTGCAGCTGATGTCACTGTCGGTGGTGGGTGGCTGGTCCCTCGCCGCGGTGATCCTCGCGCACTGGTATCTCGTGACACCTCGCATCTCGGAGCAGCCGCTCGTGCTCACGACGCGGTTGCTGACGGTCGCCATCAGCATCCAGCTGCTGCTGTTCCTGGTCTGGCTCGCCGTGGGCTATCCGGCCGGCCCGCCCTTCGCGGCGCTCACCGGCTCGCAGGCGCTGTTCGTCTGGCTCCGACTCATCGTGGGCATCCTGTTCCCGCTGCTGCTGTCCTGGATGTCCTGGAAGACCGCCCAGACCCGCTCGATGGAGTCGGCCACGGGGCTGCTGTACATCGAGCTCGCGCTGGTGCTCGCATCGACCATCGTGGGAGCCGGCCTGGCGTTCTCGGTCGGGCTCCTGGTCTGACGCCGTGCGCATCACGGTGCGGCTGTTCGCGCTCCAGCGGCAGCAGCTCGGCTGGCGGGAGCGATCGATCGATCTCCCGGAGATGGCCACCATCGGGACGGCCTGGGACCATCTGGTCGCCGGGTTCCCGGCGCTGGCGCCCGCTGCCGGGAGCATCCGATTCGCGCGCAATGGCGTCTACGCGGATGCCCTGGACGTGCTCGCGGACGGCGACGAGCTGGCCCTCATCCCACCCGTCGCAGGGGGGTCTGGGGAGGCGGCCGTGGGACACCCGGGCGCCCGGCGGCGCATCGAGCTGTGGTCCGAGCCGTTCCCGGACGACCTCCCGCACCTGATCCACCGGGAGCTGGCCACGAGTCGCACCGGGGCGGTGGTCACGTTCCTCGGCCAGACCCGCGAGACGCCCGGCACGCCGGCTCCCGGCCAGGACCCGCCTGGCGTGACGCCCGGCGGCGCCGTCGAGACGCTCTGGTACGAGGCGTTCGAGCCCATGGCCATCTCGGTGCTGGATGTCATCGCCGACGAGATCGACGCCCGGTTCGGCGTGGACCGCATCGCGATCCTCCATCGGACCGGCGAGGTGCCGGTGGGGGAGGCGAGCGTATGCATCGTGGCCGCCGCGGAGCATCGGGGGCCTGCGTTCGATGCGTGTCGCTATGCCATCGAGGAGCTCAAGGCCCGGGCGCCCATCTGGAAGCAGGAGCGGTTCGCGGACGGCGAGGTCTGGATCGGTGCACCGGCACGCCCCGGGCCGAAGGAGGGACCCGGGTCACCGGGCGAGCAGGGCACGGGGAAGGAAGCGGGCTGATGCGGGTGTATGTCTCGGTGGACATGGAAGGGGTCGCGGGGGTCAGCCACACGGCGCCCACGGGACGTGGCGATGCGGGCTATCCCGCCGCGTGCCGGCTCATGGAGGGGGAGGCGAACGCCGCGGTGGCCGGTGCCTTCCTGGGCGGTGCGACCGAGGTGGTCGTCAACGACTCCCACGGGCCGATGTTCAACCTGTCACCCGAGGCGATCGACGAGCGGGCGCGCCTGGTCCAGGGCCGCAAGGCGCTCTCCATGGTGGAGGCAGCGGACGAGGGACGGTTCGACGTCGCGTTGTTCGTGGGCTACCACGCCCGGGCGGGGCATCCCCGGGGCACCATCGCCCACACCTACACGGGTGGTCCGACGCTCACGACCCTGGCCGGACGGCCGACAGGGGAGTACGGCATCAATGGCCTGTACCTGGGGGCGCTGGGTATCCCCGTGGGTCTCGTGACGGGTGACGACGCGCTCGCGGACGAGGTCGCCGAGTGGCTGCCCTGGGCGGAGCGGGTCATCGTCAAGCACGGGCGCGGTTGGCAGGCCGCCGATTCGGTCCACCCGAACGTGGCGCGATCGCTCATCGCGGCGGCTGCGCAGCGCGCCGTGGAGCGAGCCGCGGCCGGGGAGTTGGAGGTGCTCCGGCTGGCGACACCCATCGAGGTGGGGATCGAGCTGCGGCACGCCGGCCAGGCGGACTTCGCGGCGGTCATCCCCGGGTTCGCGCGGGTCGGTGACCGGGGCGTGCGGTTCATGGCCGCGGACGGCGTGGAGGCCTACCGGGCGTTCGTGGCCGCCGTGCGGCTGGCACCCGTCGCGGACGAGTAGCACGACCCACGGCGGTCCGGCGCATCATCGACGGGTGCGCCGCGCGCTGGCCCGACACCTCGCCGGCGGCGAGCCCGGCCGACGCACGGAGCGAGCGTACGAGCCCGCCGACCGACCCGTCGCCCGCGCGAACGCCTACTCCTCGACGGACGCACCCTCGCGCCACCAGTAGGCACTGGCGCGCACGCGGGACCTCGGCACCCCGACCGCCTCCAGGTGCGCCCGGATCAGCGCGACCTGTGACCCCTCGGCGGCCACCCACACGTACGCGTCGGCGGCAGGACGGGGGAGTCGATCGAGGTCGGTCGCCTCCATGGGATCGCGCAGTCGCGTCATGGACGCCGCACCGTGGGCCGCCCATGGCTCATCCGGCGCCGCCAGGAGCGTGACGTGCACCGGCGCCTCGATGGGTGGCGCCTCCAGCCAGCGCTCGATGGCCGGGCATCCCGTCAGGTCGGCGATGAGATGCACCTCCGACGCCGTGCGTGGTGGCAGATGGGACGCTCGTGGTCCACCCAGGTGGAGCACATCGCCCGGCCGCGCTGCTGCGGCCCATGCGGCACCCGGTGCGGCACCGTGGACCAGGATGTCCAGGTCCAGCTCGCCTGCGACCGGATCGAAGCGCCGCACGGTGTACTCGCGGTCGAGCGGCCGCGGATCGCTCGGCCAGTCCAGGTGGTCACCGCGTTGGATCGGCAGCACGGGCGTAGCGCCCGGCACGGCGAGGAACACCTTGACGTGGTCGTCGTGGGCAGCGGTCCGGAAGGCAGGCAGGTCGAGGCCGTCCCTCCGGAAGGCACCCAGCTCCTCGCCGGCCAACGTGATGCGGCGCATCCGCGGCCCGACGTCCGCGACGCGGCTCACCCGCAGCCGGCGAAGGACGATCGGGTGACGGACGAGGTCCTCCTGGTCGGGTGGATCCACGGCGCGAGATGCCACTGGCGATCGGCCTCCTGACGGTCCATGAATAGGTGAAGGAGCCATGTATCAGAAGATTAGGTTAGCATGACTGACATATACAAGGGCGCCTGCCTCACGTGTCGCGGCGCCCGCCTGGGACAGGGAGGGAATCATCCATGGGAACCTCGCGGCAGGGCCGTCTCGTCGGGTCGGTGGTCATGGGCGTCCTGCTCGCCACCTCGCTCGCAGCCACCGCCGTCGCGCAGGACACCGCGACGGTCACCATCGTGGACAACCACGGCGAGATCACCGTGCCCGTGAACCCCGCGCGGCTCGTCGCGCTCGACAACACGTCGTTCCAGACGCTGAGCGACTGGGAGGTCCCGGTCGTTGCCGTCCCGAAGCCCCTGATGTACGACCTCTGGCCGAACCTCACCGACGATCCAGCGATCCTGGATGTCGGCCTCCATCGCGAGCCCGACCTGGAGGCGGTCATCGCCGCGGAGCCGGACCTCATCATCGGTGGCTACCGGTTCGGGAGCTACTACGAGGATCTCCGGAGGATCCAGCCGGCGACCATCGAGACGAACGCCCGCGACGGCGAGGACCATATCTCGGAGCTCAAGCGCCAGACG
Source organism: Chloroflexota bacterium (assembly GCA_019637815.1). Lineage (GTDB taxonomy): Bacteria > Chloroflexota > Limnocylindria > Limnocylindrales > CSP1-4 > JAFMJV01. The sequence continues at coordinate 90,004 of JAHBUZ010000005.1, read as the reverse complement.
TCCATCCTGGGTCAGGTCTTCGCACGCGAGGCGGATGCCCAGGCGATCAACGATGCGCTCGACGCAGCGGTCGCGAGCGCGAGGGAGGCCTACAACGGTACCGACACCGTGATGGGCCTGCTGACGTCCGAGAACGCCATCGCGTATGCCGCGCCGGGCACCGGTCGCTCGGTGGGCGTGGTGTTCCCCACGCTGGGTCTCGTGCCGGCCATCGACCAGGAAGGCGAGGACGCCACGCACGGTGACGACATCAGCGTGGAGGCGATCGCTGCGGCGAATCCCGACTGGCTGATCGTGCTGGACCGGGACGGCATGTGGCTCGACGAGGGCTACACGGCGGCGAAGGAGCTCATCGAGGGCTCCGAGGCGCTCCAGAACGTGACGGCCGTGCAGCAGGGCCAGATCATCTACCTGGCACCCAGCTTCTACCTCGACGAGGGGATCCAGGCGTACACCGGGCTCTACGCGGACATCGCCGCAGCGTTCGCCGCCGCCCCCTGACCTTTCGCGGCGGCCCCATCGTGATGGGCGCCGCCGCACATCGCCACACGAGCATCGATGACCGCGTCCGCGCCCGCACGCCGGGGTCGGCGCCTCGCACTCCCGGCCGCGATGGTCATCGTGGCCGGGATCGTCGTGGTGTCGCTCTTCGTGGGGGTCTATGACCTCGATTCGGACGCGCTGGGTGCCGAGATGCTCTGGATCACCCGGGTGCCACGGACCGTCGCCCTGGTGCTCGCGGGGTGTGCCATGAGCGTGGCGGGCCTGGTCATCCAGCTGCTCACCCAGAACCGCTTCGTGGAGCCCACGACCACTGGCACGGCGGAGTGGGCAGCGCTGGGGCTGCTGGGCACGGTGCTGCTGCTGCCGGGCGCCGACGTGTTCACGCGCATGGCGCTGGCCAGTGCCACCGCGTTCGGGGGCACCCTCGTCTTCCTCGCCATCCTGCGACGGGTGGTGCTCCGGACGTCGCTGGTGGTGCCACTCATCGGCATCATGCTGGGCGCCGTCGTCGCCGCGTTCACGACGTACCTGGCGGTGAGCACGAACTCCCTCCAGATGCTGGGCACCTGGTTCATGGGCAGCTTCACGCCGATCGTGCGGGGTCGCTACGAGCCGCTGTGGGTGGTTGCGATCGTGGTCGTGGCGGTCGCGGTCATGGCGAACCGGCTCACCGCAGCGAGCCTGGGCAAGGACGTGGCGACCTCGCTCGGCCTGGACTACGACCGGGTGCTGCTGCTGGGGACGGCGCTCGTGGCCTGCGCCACGGGCGTGACCACCGTGGTGGTGGGCTTCCTGCCGTTCCTGGGCCTCGTCGTACCCAACCTCGTCTCCATGTGGCGCGGTGACGACCTGCGCGCGAACCTGCCGTGGGTGTGCCTCGGCGGCATCGCGATCATCGTCGTGTGCGACATCGTGGGGCGGGTGGTCCGGATGCCCTTCGAGGTCCCGGTCTCGATGATCCTGGGGCTGCTCGGCTCCGCGGTGTTCATCTGCCTCCTGCTGCGGCTGCGCCCGCATGACTGAGGCGACCGCCGCGGCTGCGTCCGTGGCCATCCCCGGCATGCGGGCGCCCCGCGTGTGGGTGCGCTTCGTCCTCCTGGGGCTGGTGGTGCTGACAGCCGCCGTGGGCCTGCTCACCTACGACATCCCGCTGGACCCGTCGCGACGCGGCTTCTGGCTCGCGGTCGACCTGCGGATCGTCACGGTGGCCACGATCGCGGTGGTCGCCATCTGCCAGGCACTCGCCACCGTGCTGTTCCACACCGCCACGAGCAACCGGATCCTCACGCCCTCGATCATGGGCTTCGACGCGCTCTATGTCGTGATGCAGACCGGCCTCGTGTTCTTCATGGGCGGTGCCGCGCTCGCCGCGACCGACGGGCTGCCCAAGGTCATCCTCCAGAGCCTGCTCATGGTGATCTTCGCGACGCTGCTGTACGGCTGGCTGTTCTCGGGCAGACGCGGGGACCTGCACATCATGCTGCTCGTGGGCATCGTGTTCGGTGTCGCCTTCGGCTCGCTGTCCACGGTGATGCAGCGGCTGCTGACCCCGAGCGAGTTCGACCTGCTGTCCGCGCGGCTGTTCGGCAACCTGAGCAACTCCAACGCCGAGTACCTGCCGTGGGCCGCGGTCATCATCGGCGGTGTGCTGCTGGAGACCATGCGGGCGCGGTACCGGCTGGACGTGCTCGCGCTGGGCCGCGACATGGCGACCGGCCTGGGTGTGTCGTACAAGCGTGACGTCACGGTGCTGCTCATCCTCGTCGCGGTGCTCATCTCCATCTCCACCACGATGGTGGGGCCCATGACGTTCCTGGGCTTCATCGTGGCGACCCTCGCGTATCAACTGTCGGGCTCCTCCCAGCACCGGGTCGTGCTGCCGTTCGCGGCGCTGCTGGCCATGGCCATGCTCCTGACCGGATACTTCGTGCTGCGGCACGTGTTCTACGCGGCGGGCATGCTGACGGTCATCATCGAGCTCGGCGGCGGTCTGTTCTTCCTCGTTCACCTGTTGCGGAAGGGCGCCCTGTGATCACGCTCACCGATGTCTCCAGGTCCTACGGCCAGGTGTGCGTCCTGGGTCCGCTATCGCTCGATATCCCGGCGGGTGGCATCACCGCCCTGGTCGGTCCCAACGGCGCCGGGAAGTCGACGCTGTTGACGATCATCGGGCGGCTCACCCGGCCGACGACGGGCCGCGTGACCGTGGGCGGGCACGATGTCGCCACCACGTCCAGCCGACAGCTGGCGCGGGTCGTCTCGATCCTGCGCCAGGAGAACCACTTCGTGACGCGTCTGACGGTCCGCGAGCTCATCGGCTTCGGCAGGTTCCCGCACTCGGGCGGTCGGCTGACCGTCGATGACCAGCGCCACGTGGATGCGGCGATCGAGTTCCTGGACCTCCGCCCGCTCGAGGATCGATATCTCGACCAGCTCTCCGGCGGCCAGCGACAGCGGGCCTACGTCGCGATGGTGCTCGCCCAGGACACCGAGTACATCCTGCTCGATGAGCCACTCAACAACCTGGACATGCGCCACGCCGTGGGCATGATGCGGCAGCTCCGACGGGCTGCCGACGAGCTGGGCAGGACCGTGGTCATCGTGCTGCATGACATCAACTTCGCGGCCGCCTACGCCGATCGCATCGTGGCGCTCGCGGACGGACAGGTCGTCCGGCAGGGCGCGCCGGCAGAGCTCATGACGAGCGAGGTGCTGGAGGGGGTCTTCGGGACCCCCGTCGATGTCCGCACGGACGGCCCGTATCCGCTCGCGGTCTACTACCGCTGAACGCGCCGCGACCGCGGGGCGACGGTGCGTCGACGGGGAGGCGCGGCGTCCGCTGGACACCAGCCGCCTGCGCCACGTTGCCAGGGCGCGTCGCTACGGCGCGTCGACGACGGCCCGCCGAAGCGCTCGCAGGGCGGCGCGCGCCGTGGGCTCGCCCACGACCTCATCGAGGATCGACCACACCTGGGTCGGGGAGAGGAGCGGCCGATACGGTCGCTCGGCGGTCATCGCCTCGTAGCGATCGCTGAGCGCCAGGACCCGGATGGCCATCGCGACCGACGGCTCGGGGATGGCCGGGAACATGCCGTTGCCATCCAGCCGCTCGTGGTGGGCCATGACGAGCGGCGCGAGGCGTGCGAAGACGCGGGTCCGGGCGAGCGTGGCCGCGCTCGTGCGGGCGTGCTCATCGACGACGCGTCGCTCCTCGTCGGTCAGCTCCGCGGGCTTCTCGAGCGATGCGATGGGCACCAGCAGCTTGCCCACGTCGTGGAGCATCGCGGCACGTCGCAGGTCCACCAGGAGCGCCGGGTCGAGCCCCAGCTCCCGACCCGTGCGGACGGCGAACCCCGCGACACGACGTCCGTGCCGACCCATGCGCGGCGTACGGGTGTCCACGATGTCCGCGAACGCCACCGCGATCGCGTCCAGCCGGCCGTCATGGATCCAGCGGACCGTGGCGGGTGCCTCGAGCGTGCCGAGCGTGCTCACCAGGTCCGGATCCGCGAGCTCGGTCCAGAGGCCGCCCTTGCCGATGCGCAGGACCGCGTCCACGAGGCCCGGGTCGAGCGCCCTGGCGCGGTCCGCCCGGAGCGTCCGCTCCACCTCGCTGCCACCGGGTGCCGGCCCGAGACCGGCGACGAGGGACGCGAGGGCCAGCATCCGGCCGTCCTGGGAGATGCGCTCGCGACGGGTGCCCGCCGGCCCGCGCCCGTCCCAGCGCTCGTCGGCGTCCGCGAGGGCCTGCCCGATGTGCCCCGGCAGCTCCAGCGTCGCGGCTGCGGCACGAGCCCGCGCAGTTCGGGTCAGATGGAGAGGTCGACGCTCCGTGTCGCGCTCACGCGAGGTGCCCGATCGACGACCCGTGTCGCCCTCCGGGGGTGCGGCGTGCGGGCCGATGGTGCCCGCATCGACGAGCAGGCCGGCGAGCACGGCGTCCGTGCGACGAGCGTCGGACAGGCCCAGCTCGCCCGCGAGCCGACCCATGATCCACGCCGTCCGCACGGCATGCCCCTCGGTGCGCCGCTCGGCGGCATCGAGGATGGCGGACATCCCGGCCAGCACGTCGGACATGCGTTCGCCGCTCGGCGGCAGCCCCACGGTCGGCATCGCGACGTCCGCCGGCCGGGACCCCGGGGCGTCGTCGGGTGACGTGCCCTGTGGCGCGGTGCCGGAGCGTCCGGCGGCGCGTCGGCCGTGACGACTCGACGGACGCAGGCTGATGCTCATGGGAGGAGGACGGCGTGCTCGGATGCCATGGCGACATGGTGCATCCTGTCCACACCCTCGGCGTCCATCCGGTGGTCCGGTCCGGAGAGGGGCGGATGGTCCCGGTCGGCGGGCGTCGTGCTGTGTCGGCAGCCTCAGCGCGAGTAGGCGCCCTCCGGGTCGAGCTCCTCGCGGATGAGCCGGAGCTCCTCGATGGTCGGAGCCGGCGTGGTCGCCAGGGCATCGGCCACGCGCACCTGCCAGCCCATCGATGCCCGCACCCGGTCGAGCGTGGCGCCCGGGTGGAGCGAGTCGAGGCGCATCTCGCCGGTCTCGTCGAAGTGGTAGATGCCGAGGTCCGTGATGACCACCGACGGACCGTTGCCCATCCAGCCGCCGGCGCGTCGGATCGCCTCGGCCGCCTCCGCGCCACCGAGGTTGCCGGGGGATGTCCGGAAGTCGATGCGCTCGACGAACGAGCGCGGTGACTGGCGCATGATCACGAACACCTGGCGGGCATGGATCGCGATCTCGCAGGCACCACCACTGCCCGGCAGCCGGGTCTTCGGGTGGTCGTAGTCACCGATGACGGTGGTGTTGATGTTGCCGAACCGGTCGATCTGGGCCGCGCCCAGGAAGCCGACATCCACCAGCCCACGCTGGAGGTAGTAGCCGAACAGCTCCAGCATCGAGGTGATCGCGGTGGCCCCGGTGACGATGGTCGGGTCGCCGATGGACAGCGGGAGGCGCTCCGGCCGGGCCCCGAAGACGCCCGACTCGTAGACCATCCGGAGGTCCGGCGCCACGGTCCGCTGGGCGAGGTTGACGCAGATGTTGGGCAGGCCGACGCCCACGAAACAGACCCGCTGGCCGGCGAGCTCGCGCGCGGCGGCGACGATCATCATCTCGGAGCGGCTGAAGGCTGGCTCGGACCCCGCCGCCGCCGCGGCGGTCCCCGGAGTGGCGGCACTCTCCGCGGACGTGGCGCTCCCCGGTGGCGTGGCACTCCCCGGTGGCGTGGCACTCCCCGGTGGCGTGGCACTCCCCGGTGGCGTGCCGCGCTCCCCGCTCATGCGTATCGCCCGTAGTCGACCGAGCCGGATGGCGCGCTCCCCGATGGCGCGATACGTGTCCGCACCTCGTCCCCCAGCCGTGCCATGTACTCCGCGCGGTCCGCGACGCCGTGCACGTACTCGGCGAGCCAGGCGTCCAGGGATGCGGCGTCCCGGCTGATGGCGTCCCACTCCACGTAGAACCGGTTGTCACGGTCGTAGTGGCCCTGGGTGTATGACGGATGCGCGCCGTACGGCTCCACGACCACCGCGTCCACGATGAGCCCGGGGATGACGGTGCGTCCCGGATCGGCACGCACGACCACGTCCTCCACCAGCTCCTCCACGACCACGATGACCCGGTCCGCCGCGAAGGCGACCTCCTTCTGGCAGCCCACGAGGCCCCAGATCTGGGTGTCGCCGTCCGCCGTCGCGCGTTGCGCATGGATGATCGCCACATCGGGGTGGAGCGGCGGCACGGCATAGACCGTCTCATCACCATAGGGCGAGCGGATGGGCTGGATGAGCGGGTTGGCGACCGGCAGGTCCGTCTCGAAATAGGACCGCAACGGGAAGAACGGCAGGTGCATGGCGCCCGCCGTGTATCGGCCGACCATGCCGAAGTGGCTGTACTCCTCCAGCTCCAGCGTGGGCGCCTCGCCCTCGGTCACGCGCCGGATGGCGTGCAAGCCACCCACACCCGGGTTGCCGAGCCACGAGAAGACGAGCTTGCGGGCGACCCCGGCCGCGATCATCTGGTCATACACCAGGTCCGGCGTCATCCGGATGAGGGTCAGGTCCCGCCGCCCCTGGCGGATGATCTCGTGCCCGGCCGCGAAGCAGATGAGATGCGTGAACCCCTCGATGGCGACGCTGTCACCGTCGCGCACGAGCGTGGCGATCGCCTCGCGCATGGTGGTGACCTTGGACGTCGTGCTGCTCACGGCACCGATCATCGCATCTCCGTGGTGTCCCGTATGATCGGCCCGCCCGTGGACATCTGCATCCCCCTGGACGGACCTCGATCGGTCGTGCGCGTGCGCGCGTGACCGCCATCATCGCCGGCGTCGCCACCGCCCTCATCTGGACGGTCGCGACCCTTGCCTCGGCGCGTGCCAGTCGTGCCATCGGCCCTCCGTCCGCACTGGCGGCGGTGGCCCTCATCGGGTTCGTCGTCGCCATGCCGCTGTTCCTGATGGGCCCGCCGGGCCCATCGGATCCATCCGAGGCGCTCCCGTGGCTGCTGGTGGCCGGTGGTGGCAACTTCGTGGGGCTATTGCTCAACTACACCGCCATGACGCGGGGCAAGGTGTCCATCGTGGCACCCATCACCTCGACGGAGGGCGCGATCGCGGCGAGCATCGCGATCCTCGCGGGCGAGCCGGTCACCGCGGCGCTCATCACCGCCATGTCCGTGGTGGTCGTGGGCGTCGTGTTGACCGCCTGGGGTCCCGAGGGGGACGAGGGCTCCACGCGGAAGGGCGGGCCAGCGTTCCTGGCCATGGCCATGGGGTCCGCCGTGCTGTTCGGGGTCAGCCTGTACTCCGTGGGTCACGTCAGCTCGTTGGTGCCGGGCACCTGGATCGTGGCGGCGGGGCGCATCGTGGGCGTCCTGTGCCTGACGCTGCCGCTGCTGTTGCTCGGCCGGTTCCGGATGACCCGGGAGGCGCTGCCGTTCGTCATGGTGTGCGGGGTGGCGGAGGTGGCCGGCTTCCTGGTGGTCGCGTGGGGGACGCAGGACTCGATCGCGGTGACGGCCGTGCTCAGCTCGCAGTTCGCGGTGCTCGTCCCGCTGGTCTCGATGACCCTGTTCAAGGAGCGCCTGCTCCGACATCAGTTCCTGGGCGCGGTCCTGACCGGGCTGGGAGTGGGTGCCGTCACCTTCGTGCAGCTGTAGCGATCGCGTCCTCGAGGATGGCGGCAGCGGTGTCGACCTGCTCGGAGGTGACCACGAGCGGTGGCGACAGGCGGACACACGTCTTCCCGGCGCCCAGCACCAGGAGCCCGCGCTCGAAGCAGCCGAGCTCCACGGCCGCGGCACGCTCGGGCGTATCCAGCTCGATGCCCACCATGAGCCCGCGACCACGGATGTCCCGCACGACGCCGGGGTAGGCATCCGGCAGATGCGCGAGGGCGGTGAGCGCCCGGTCGCCCTGGACCGCGGCGTTGGCGATGAGCCCATCCTCCAGCAGGTCGAGCGTGGCGAGTGCCGCGGCACACGCGACGGGGTTGCCGCCGTACGTGGAGCCATGGGCACCCGCGTGCCACGCCTCCATGATCGGAGCGCGCGCGATCATGCCACCGAGGGGCATGCCGGACGCGATGCCCTTGGCCGTCAGCAGGATGTCCGGCTCGATTCCCTCGTGCTCGATGGCCCACATCCGGCCCGAGCGCCCGGCGCCGGACTGGACCTCGTCGGCGATGAGCAGGATGCCGTGCTCGTCGCAGATGCGGCGCAGGCCAGCGAGGAAGCCCGGCTCCGGGACGACGTAGCCGCCCTCACCCTGGATGGGCTCCACGATGATGGCGGCCACCTCATCGGCCGGGACGAGTCGGTCGAACAGGACCTCGTCGAACCAGGCGAGGTCAGCGACCCGACCGAAGGGTGCGTGATGGACACCTGGCAGCAGGGGCCCGAATCCCGCGTGGTACTTGGCCTTGGAGGCCGTGAGCGTCACCGCGCCGTACGTCCGGCCGTGGAAGCCACCCAGGAACGCCACGATGTGCTGTCGGCCCGTGGCATGCCGCGCCAGCTTGATGGAGGCCTCCACGACCTCCGCGCCGGAGTTGCCGAGATAGACCCGCGCGGGTCCGTCGAATGGCGCCGTGGCGGCCAGCCGCTCGCAGGTCTCCGCATAGATGGGCAGGTAGAAGTCGGATGCGCTGTAGTGCAGGAGGTCCGCGGCCTGTGCCTGGATGGCGGCGACGACCGCCGGGTGCGCATGACCCGTGGAGTTGACCGCGATACCCGCCGAGAAGTCGAGGAAGCGGTTCCCGTCGAGATCCTCGATGACGCTGCCGCGTCCGCGCGCCGGAGCCAGGGGATACGCACGCGGCAGGCTCGGCGAGGTCACCGCCTGGTCGCGCAGCACATGGGCGCGTGCGCGAGGTCCGGGCACGGCGGTCAGGAGGCGGGGGGCCTCCCATGCCTCGTCCCCGATGCTCGCGGTCCGGATGGGATCGGTTCGGGTGGTGTCGGCGACGTCGGTCACGCTGGCCTCACGGGTGGATGACGAATGGGTCGAGACGTGCCCGGCCAGGCGCCGAACGCCGCCCGCAGGGCCAGCCCTCCAGGTCCGGCCACTGCGCAGGGTGCATAGGATCCATGCACTCTGCATACGAGTAGAGTCTAGCCGATGTGGACCGGGCCGATGGCGCAGCTGGCACCCTTCGCGGTGCTCGTGTTCCTCGCCGCGTTCCCGGTCGCGCTCGCCTGGCACGCGCGCCGAGGGCGCATGCGTCGGGCCTTGCGCGTGGCCCTGGGAGATGCGCTGCTCGTCGCATCGGTGCTGGTCATCCTGCGCGTCACGCTCCCCTCGGCCGACCCGCCGAACGACCTCGACCCGTGGACCTGGATGCCCTTCGAGGACCTCATCCGGGCTTGGCCGAACGATCGGGCGCGCGGCATCATCCTGGGCCAGATGGGCGCGAACGTGCTGCTGTTCGTGCCTTTCGGGTGTGCGCTGCTCCTGCGCGAGCGACGCGTGCCGTTGTGGCGGGTCACGCTCGTGAGCGCGGCGTTCTCCGTGGGCATCGAGGTGCTCCAGGGGATGGCCAGCAACGGCCGCGCGGCGGACATCACGGACGTGCTCATGAACACGCTCGGAGGCGTGTGCGGCTGGATCCTGGGTCGCGCCATCGTGGCGCTCGGGCAGCGGATCCGGCCTGCGGGGTGACCCGGGCAGGGGAGGGCTGCGGTCCCGCGGCAGGACATCGGGACCCAGGTCCGGCGTCGGGGATCTGGCCCGACGTCGGAACGGGTGGAGCGCCAGCCCTCGTTCGGGCGTCGCGCCCAGGTCCAGCGCTGGGCCGGTCGTCGTCTCAGCGGGCCGGTCGGACCTGGATGGGCACCCGGACGGTGCGGGTCACGTCGCCGTCGGTCACGCGCACCACGACGTGCCGCAGACCGATCGCCGCGGCCGCTCGCGCCTTGACCACGACCCGCATGCCTTCGATGCGCACGTTCAGTCCGGTGGGCGCCTTCACGAGCCGGAGTCCCACGGACGCCGTGTGCCCGTACCGTCGCTCGATGCGCAGTGGCACCGAGACGGTGGCGCCGCGGAACACCCGATGACGCGCCACGTCATGCATCCGGAAGGTGGGAGGCGGCTGGAGCCGACGCAGGTCGACCCGGGGCTCGTGTCGTGCATCGCGGTCGGTGCCCACCCGCCAGTCCCGGCGCCCGGCACGGATGAGCGCCATGCGCACCTGGTTGGGGGATGCGTTCGGGTAGCGCTCGCGGTACTTGAGCGCCGCCGCCATGACGATGGGCGTCGCGAACGATGTGCCGGTCACCCGGGCGTAGGTGCCGCCCTTGTAGGCGACCCAGATGCACTTGCCGGGGGCGATGAGATCCACCGCGTTGCCGAACGACGAGAAGGTCGCGAACGCGTCGTCCCGCTCGAACGCGGAACCCGCCAGGCATGCCTGGGACTGGCGACCCTTGCCGCCCGGCTTGCCGTCGAAGTCGGCCATCGCGGAGACCGTGATGACCTCCGGATACGCGGCCGGCCGGCGATACCGGACGCGCTCCGCGTAGTTGCCCGCGGCGGCCACGAGGATGGTGCCGCGCTTGACGATGCGGCACACGGCCTTGTGGATCGGATCGCGCGTGGAGCGGCCGCAGGTGCGGTCATTGGCGGGTCGACCGTCCTGGGTCGTCACCGAGAAGGACATCGTGGCGCCCTCGAAGAAGGGCTTGCTCCGATCGCGCGGGTCGCGCTTGCGAGCCACGAAGTCGAGCGCGCAGAGGACGCCTGACACGCTGCCGCGGCCCTTCGAGTCGAAGATGCGCACCGACCACAGGCGAACGCCGGGCAGCATCCCCACGATGCCGGTCTTGTTGTCCTTGGCGCCGAGGATGCTCGCGACACCCAGCCCGTGGCCGTAGCCGTCCGCCCAGCTGCCGCTCCGGGAGCAGTCCTTGCCGCCCGCCGGCCGCACGTCCGGGTGTCGGCTGATGCCGCTGTCGATGATGGCCACGTCGGCATCGAAGCGACGCGTCGTCTTGCCGTTGCCCAGTCCGCCGATGACCTTCGTGGCACCGACGCGCTTCAGCCACGTCGGCACGACCTGGCGCCGCAGCCGCTCCTTGGCGGGCCGCCCCACCACCTTCGACCGGCCCGTGGTCTCGATATCGCCATCGAGCCGGACCTCCGCGCCGTCCATGTCCTCGCCCACCACCGGCAGGTCATCCTCGACCCATCGGACGATGGGGTGACGCTCCAGGGTGATGCGTTGGCTGGGGGTGACGCTCGTCGCGAAGACCCGCCCGATGCTCGGGTAGATGGCCGTCGGGCGCACGCCCAGCCGATCCGCTCGCGCACGGATGTCGGCGCGGACCGCCTGCACGCTCGTGCGATCGCCCGAGTCGGCGGCGCGCGCCGCTCCCCGGAGTGTCACGATGACGTCCGAACGGACGCCTGCGGCGGTCGTCGGCCCATCGACCGTGACGCCGGTCGTCAGGATCGCGGACAGCGCGATGGCAGTGGCGGCGAGGAGCTGGCGCATCGGTCTCCCTCCGTCTCGCAGACCACAAGCGACCAGACCGATGTCCCCGGCCGCCGCGTTCCCAGGCCCGCTGTGCGGTGGCCGGGATCGCGGCGACCCCCCAGGTCCCCGTTCCTCACCCGACCGCACCCGACCCTACCGGTGGGGACCGCATCGACCAAGCCGTACCATGGGGCCAGTACCCGGCCGCGCCGAGCGGCGGTGCGTGGGGGCGTGCCGCCGAGCGGCACCTCCCCGCCGAGCGGCCACGTCCCGCCGCCGAGCGGCACCTCCCCGCCGAGCGGAGGCGCGCGGCAGAGTGGCGCCTCCTCGCCCCGCCGAGCGAGCCTCTCCGCCGGGTGGCTACGCTCCGTCGGGTGGCCACGTCCCGCCGAGCGGTCACGTCCCGCAGAGCGGCGGGTCGACCGCAAACGTGCCGTCACCGCCTGGGCCTCCCACATCCTGGGCGTACGGACGAAGCAGCCGGCCGGCCGGGGTCGATCCGGGTCCCCAGGGCCTGGCTCCTCGCGCATCCTGCCCACGACCTGGCGATCGCGCGCGGGGACATGTCCCGAAGCTCGTCCTGGAGCGGCTCCTGGGTGGCGTGCTTCGTCCCAACGCCCACTTCCTGGGAGTCAGCGAGCGAGGACGTCCCGGGAGCAGGGCATTCGCTGGGTCACCGCGCCCGAGAGGCCACTCCCCGCCGGGTGACCACGCCCCGCCGAGCGGCCACGCCACACCGAGTGACCACTCCCCGCCGCGCGCCTCCCCTCAGCCAGGGCTCCGTGGACTATCCCTGGCTCAGTCCACCCCCAGGGTCCGCAGGATCCGGCGTCGGTCCGCGCCGGTGGCCGGCTTCGGGAAGCCCTGCCGGATGATCACGGGATGCCACCGGACGCTCGCCACGCCCTGGCGGGTGAGGGTCACGTCCAGGATCGCGGAGTCCCGCGCACCGGGGATCGTCTCGAACCCGTCGAACACGAAGTTGCCGAGACTCCACGCGACCATGGTGGAGCCGCGATGTCGCCCCTTCTGGAGCACGTGGGGATGTGCGCTCACGACCAGCGCTGCACCCCCGTCCAGCGCGGCCTCCACCACTCTCCGCTGCGCGTTCGTCGGGGACTTGGCGTACTCGCGGCCGCTGTGGAGCATCACGATCACCACATCCGCCCGCCGCTTCGCGGCGCGCACATCCTCGCGCAGCTGCTTGGGGCGGGCATAGGCGAGGCCACTCCGCTTCGTGGTGGCCTCCCAGCGCAGTCGGGGCCACTCGTAGCTGTCGAGGTTGGCATCGGCGCGGTCCAGGAAGGCGATGCGCAATCCGTTCCGGGTCACGATCACGGGCGCACGCGCGGCCGTCCGATCCCTGCCCGCACCCGCGGAGCGGATCCCGGCGCGGTCCAGGATCCGGATGGTGTCACGGAGCGCGGTGCGGCCGTAGTCCAGGGTGTGGTTGTTGGCGAGCCCCACGATGTCCACGCCGCCCTTGCGGAGGGCACGTACCGACTTCGGGCGTGCCCGGAACGTGTACAGCTTGTTCGCCCGAGTGCCCCGCTTGGAGATGACCGTCTCGAGGTTCGCGATGACCAGGTCCGCCCGGTCGAGGATCGGCTTGACGCGTCGGAACGGGGCGCCTGGCCCTTCCCGACGGATGCGGTCGCCGACGCTGCGGGCGAGCATCACGTCCCCCATGAGCATCACCCGGGCCCGTGGCGTCGCCGTCGGCTGCACGGGCGTGGGCGGTGGCGGCACCGCCGGCAGGGCGAGCGACGGCTGGAGGCCCAGCAGCGCGATCAGGAGGAGGATGAGCGTGATCATGACGGTGGGACGCGCGACAGCGCCGATCGCTTCGGCCGGGCCCGGCACGCGTCAGCGCCCGCGGACGCGTCCCTCGGGGTCATCGTCCAGGAGCGTCGACAGGGTCGGGATCGCGTGGACGCATCGCCATCGGTCCCCGGCGATCGTCCGTGACCGCTCCCGGAGGGACCGCCCGGAGCGACGCACCTCGGGGGTCATCCCCCCACCACCGTCTGGCTCTGCTCCCGGAGGAACTGCTGGACGTAGTAGAAGCCACCCCCGGACTTGCCGGTCGCGGTCGAGCCCTTCCAGCCGCCGAACGGCTGCACACCCGGCCAGGCGCCCGTGGTCGCACCGGCGCGTCGGTTCACGTAGACGACGCCCGCCTCGATGCCATCGAGGAACCGCTCCTGCTCCGCCGGGTCCCTGGAGTACAGGCCCGCGGTGAGCCCCTGCACGGTGGCGTTCGAGAGCTCCAGCGCCTCGTCGAGCGAATCGACGGGCGCGACCGCCGTGATGGGCAGGAACAGCTCGTCCCGGAACAGCCGATGGTCGGTGGGCAGGTCCGTGACGATGGTCGGCGCCACGAAGTTGCCCTGGTCGTACCCGGGGCCCGTGAGCCGCTCGCCACCCAGGGCGACCGTGCCATCCCGGCGCGCATCGGCCACCGCGTCGGTGTATCGGGCGATGGCGCGCTCGTCGATGACCGGGCCCATCCAGGTCGACCGGTCGAGCGGATCGCCGACCGTGATGGCTCGCGACTTCTCGAGCAGCCGGTCGAGGAAGGGCTGGTAGACGGACCGCTCGACATACACCCGCGAGTTGGCGGAGCACTTCTGGCCGGAGAGGCCGAAGGCCGCACGCATCACGCCCTCGGCGGCCTCATCGAGGTCCGCGCTGGCCGTGACGATGGCCGGGTTCTTGCCACCCATCTCCACGATGACCGGCTTCGGGTAGGCCTTCGGGAAGTCCTTGTACAGCCGGAAGCCGACCTCGAACGAGCCCGTGAACAGGATGCCGTCCACGCCGGGGTTCGACTGGATCTCGTCGCCCACCGTCTCGCCCGGCCCGAGGACCATGTTGAACACGCCGTCCGGGATGCCCGCATCGCGCATCACCCGGGTCAGCATCGATGCGGTGAGCGGGGTGTCGGACGATGGCTTGTAGACGACCGTGTTGCCGGCCACGAGCGCGCCGCCCGCCGGTCCGCCCGACAGCGCGAACGGGAAGTTGAAGGGGCTGATGATGGCCCACACGCCGTACGGCTTGAGCACCGAGCGGGTGTGTACGGAGGCATCACCGAGGTTGCCCATCGGATGGTCGAAGCCGTCGTTCTGCTCGACCATGTCGCACGACCAGCGGATGAGGTCCGCCGTCTCCTCCACGTCGCCGAGCGCCTCCAGCCGGTTCTTGCCCACCTCCAGGGCGACCACCGCGGAGATGACCATCAGCCGGTCCGAGATGAGGTCCGCGACCTTCCGCAGCAGCGCCACGCGCTCCTGCCACGGCCGGCGCGACCAGGCCGGATAGGCGGCACGCGCGGCGGCGATGGCGTCCTGGACGTCCTGGCGGCTGCCCTTGGCGTAGGTGCACACCACCGAGCCGTCGATCGGGGAGCGCTTCTCGCCCGTCGTCTGGCCATCGCGCTCCGCGCCACCCACGAGCTGACGGACGTGGCTGCCGACCAGGCCGCGCGCCTCCGCGAGACCCACCTCGAACTGGCGATGGAGCTCCTCGTTGTCGTTGCGGAGCGTCGCGTAGGTGATCTTGATGCGGGGAGAGGTGGCAGCGTCGGTCATGGTCGGAGTCTAGCGCGTGACGGACCGATGTCACCCGGCGTCCGGGAAGATCATCCTACCGGTGGTAGGATGACGTGCATGGGCACGGTCAAGGTCTCGGTGACGCTCCAGGAGGAACACGTGCGCGAGGCGAAGCAGCGTGCCGGTGCGGGCGGCCTGTCCGCGTATCTGGATGACATGCTCCGGCGGCAGCTCCAGCGAGAGCGGCTCCAAGTGATGCTCGACGAATGGGAACGTGAGGACCCGACGCCTGTCGACGAGCGGGAGGCGGCCCAACGATGGGTCGATGAGCAGTGGCCGAAGTGGTGAGGCATGGGCGGGTCGTCCTCGACGCTGGTGCCGTGTCGGCCTTGGCCACTCGCGATCGCCGGGCCCGGTGGGTGCTCCAGCGAGCACTCGATGACGGCCTGGAGGTCGTCGTGCCGACGCCGGTGCTCGCGGAGGTCTACTCGGGACGCCCCAGTGATGCACCCGTCTACCAGTTCCTCAAGTCGGTGGAGTCCGTCGTCTCGACCAGTGCAGCGATCGCGCGCCGGGCCGGCGAGCTGCGGGCGCGGTCCGGCGTCACCGACGTGGTCGATGCCATCGTGGTCGCGGAGGCAGCCGCCACGCCCGGCAGCATCGTCCTGACGTCCGACCCGGCGGACATCCGGGCGCTCATCGATGCCACCGGCGCGCCGAGGGTCGCCTGCGTCGGCGTCTGATGTTCGCCCTGGAAGGTCGGATGCGGTGCAGGTCTCTGGCATCGCGGGGACGTCTAGACTGGTGGGCCCAGTAGCAGGAGGGCGCACATGCCCAGGACGATGGTCGCGCGGGTCGCGACCTTGGTGGTGGCAGGCCTCGCAGGCGCGTCATCGCTGACGGCGACAGCAGCACAGGGCACCGATCCGACCCCTCGTCCGCCGGGCGCCTGGTTCTCCGCCATCGAGCCCGGGATGTGCTTCGACGATGCGTTCGACGCCGATGGCGCCTGGGACTATGCGACGCCCCCGCTCGTGGTGGACTGCGCGGAGCCCCACGACAACGAGGTCGCGGCCATCGTCCCCATGGGCACCGACCGGTTCCCATCCGGAGACCTCCAGCCGATCGCCACGGAGCTGTGCGCGCCCGAGTACGAGGCGTTCCTCGGCAGACCGTCGGCCGCAGCGACCATCCGCACCGCCAGGTTCTGGCCGGACGCGGACGACTGGACAGCGGGCGCGCAGGACGTGGTGTGTGCCGTGTACGGGGACCGCAAGCTGGTGGGCACTGCCCGGAGCGCCGCCCTGCGGGCGCCCGGTGAGCGGCTCGCATCGCTCCGCGAGGTGGACGGGAGGCGTCATGTCTGGCTCATCGATACGGCCACCGGCGAGCCGGAGCGGAGCGTCACGGACACGGACCTGCTGATCCTGCTCGACCTTCCGGCCTGGCGCCCGGACGGGGGCGCGATCGCGTATGCGGCCGAGCGGACGGCCGGCGATGCCGACATCTTCGAGGTCTCGCTCGAGACGGGTGAGGAGCGGCGTCTCGTCGGCCTGCCAGGCCAGCAGGACAGCCCTGCCTATGCACCCGATGGGCGGTCGCTCGCGTTCATCTCGCGCACCGCCTCGACCGAGTACGACATCCACGTCCTGGACCTGGCATCCGGCGACATGACGCAGCTGACGACGTTCCCGGGTCGCGATGCCAACCCGGAGTGGTCGCCGGACGGCGAGCACATCCTGTTCCGACGGCAGGCCGATGTGAGCGACCTGTGGCTCATGCGAGCGGACGGGTCCGACGCGGTCCAGCTGACCTCCGGTGCCGGGAACCACTACGACCCGCGCTGGTCGCCGGACGGGACGCGCATCCTGTACACGACCGATCGTGGCGGCGACTACGACATCTGGGTCATGAACGCGGACGGGAGCGACCACCGTCAGCTCACCACCCATCCCGCGAACGACGAGTTCCCGGCCTGGGCGAGTGACGGGCGGACCATCGCGTTCCAGAGCGATCGCCATGGGGCGCCCATGCTCTGGCTCATGGCCGCGGACGGTTCGGACGCTTCGTTGCTGACCACGTCGAGCCCGACGGGCTGGCCGAGGTTCGCGCCCGCCGACGGGGACTGAGCGGCACCGGCACGCTCGTTTCGGACCGTCCCGCCTGGCCGTGCGTCAGGCGGGGAGCACCTCCACCACGGCGTTGTAGTCGGGCACGAGCGCGATCGGGTCGCGGCGCGTCGCGTCCAGGAGCGGGTTCGCCTCGGGGAAGAACATCTGGACGTTGCCGGGCCGGATGGGTGACACCTTGATGCGTGCCGGCACCTCGCCCGTCTCGGAGCGCACGGTGACCGCAGCTCCATCCGCCAATCCCAGGCGTTCCGTGTCCTCCGCGGCCATGAACAGTGCGTCGCGCTCCGCACCCGTGAGCGGGTCCTTCCGCTTCCAGACCATGGAGTTGAACTGCTTGCCGCGCCGCGTGGAGAGCAGGAACCGACCGTCCGGCACCTCCGCCTCGCGGGGCGCGACGGCCCGGAAGTGGGCCTTGCCGTCACTGGTCGGGAAGACCCAGCCGTCACACAACCGCTCGCCGCCCCACTGGATCGCATCGCCCGTCTTCGACAGGTGCTGGATGCCGTCATACGCGGGCACGACCCGTGCGATCTCCTCACGGATGGCCTGCGCGTCCGCGCAGCCAAGCTGTGCCGCGCCCGATGGATCCACGGCCCGCGCCAGGTCCAGGTAGATGCGCCACTCGGCGCGCGCCTCGCCGATGCGGGGCCCGGCGATCTCCGGGCTGAACGCCACGCGGCGTTCCGTGGTCGTCTCGGTGCCGCCACCGGGCTGCTCGTAGCGCGTCATGGCGGGGAGCAGCAGCACCTCCTCGCCATCGACCAGCATCTGGGAGCTGACCACGATGTCCACGTGGATCCGCAGCGGCACCCGGTCGAGCGCCTTGGCCACGGCCGCGGGATCGGGCAGCGTCTCCAGGAAGTTGCCACCGGACGACCAGAGCACGTCCAGCTCGCCCCGGCTCGCGGCTTCCATCATCTCCGCCGCCGACCGACCCCGCTCGCTGCGGACCGGGAATCCATACTGGGTCTGCAAGGCGGCCGCCGACTCGGCATCGATGGACACGCCACCGGGGAACGCGGTGGCATACGCGCCCATCTCCGCGCCACCCTGGACGCCGGAGTGGCCGCGGATGGGCATCAGCCCGGCACCCGGTCGCCCGATGTTGCCGCGGGCCAGCCCCAGGTGGACGATGGCCCGCACGTTGTCGACGCCGCACACGTGCTGGGTGATGCCCATGGACCAGATGAGCACCGCCGAGGCGGCACCGCCGTACAGCCGAGCGAACCGGGTGATGTCTTCCACGGTCGACCCGGACCAGCGGGCGAGATCCTCGAGCGACTGGCCTGCCAGCGAGTCCCGGACCCCGTCCCAGCCGGTCGTGTGGTCACGCAGGAAGGCCTCGTCCACCAGCCCTTCGTCGACCAGGACCTTGAGGGCGCCCGTGAGGAACGCGATGTCGCCGCCCGTGGAGACCGGGAAGAAGTCGGTCGCCATCTGGGTCCCGAAGATGGCGCTCTCCGGGTTGGACGGCACCCAGTAGCGCTCGAGCCCCGGCTCACGCATCGGGTTGACGACCACGATCCGGGCACCCCGCTTGCGCGCCATGTACAGGTACTTCATGAACACCGGCTGCGCGTTCGCGACATCCGCTCCGAACAGCACGATGAGGTCCGATTCGATGACGTCGGTGTACGAGACGGTCGTCGCCGCCACGCCGATGCTGTCCTTGAGCGCGTTGGTCGACGGCGCATGGCAGATGCGCGCCGCGTTGTCCACCGAGTTGGTGCCCAGGAACCGGGCCACCTTCTGGGCGACGTAGTAGACCTCGTTGGTGATGCCGCGCGCGGTCAGGAAGAAGCCCAGCCGGTCGCCGCCATCCGTGGCATCCCTCCCCCGGGCCGTTCGCACCCGCTCTGCGACGAGCTCGAGTGCCTCGTCCCAGCCGATGCGTGTGAAGCCCGGCTCACCACGTCGACGACGCATGGGGAAGGGGAGTCGGCCCAGCTCTCGCAGCTCGGCGCTTGACAGCTGCCGCAAGGTGTCGACGTCCCCGAGGCGCGCCGGGTCGAGCGCCCGCATCGTGTTGAGCTTCAGCAGGTTGAGCCGCGTGGTGCACAGGTGGACCCCGTCGATGGTCCAGTCATGGAACCCCGCGACCCCCAGGGCGCATCCATCGCACACGCCCTGCGACAGGATCCGCCACGCATAGCGCGGCGCGTGCCGGTTCTCCCACATGGTGCGCGCCATCTCACCGAAGTGGTTCGGCTTCTGTAGGCCGATACCGTTCGGCCGGAGGCTCACCCACAGGTCAGGGGCGAGGCGCCGGGCCCGCTTCTGGGGCGGCTTCGCGGTCGGGTCGACGGAGGGCCGATCGACTGGTGTCCGGTCGCCCGGGTCGCCCGACCGGTCGTCTGGGGCTGTCATCGATCGACTCCGGTGGTCACGGCGCGAGGCCCAGCCGATCGGGTCGGCTGTAGACGTTGCAGCGATCGCCGCGCAGGAAGCCGATGAGGGTCATGCCCAGCCGCTCGGCCGTGGCGACCGCGAGGTCCGTCGGCGCACCCACGGCGACCAGGACGGGGATGCCCGCCATCGCCGCCTTCTGGACCAGCTCGAAGCTCACCCGTCCACTCACGAGGAGCATCGTGCCATGGAGCGGCAGGTCGCCGGCGATCGCCGCCGCACCCACCAGCGTGTCGAGGGCGTTGTGCCGACCCACATCCTCGCGCGCGAGCAGCAGCCGGCCAGCGGGGTCGAACAGGCCCGAGGCATGCAGGCCACCGGTCGATTCGAAGGTCTCCTGGGCCGCTCGGAGCGCCGAAGGCAACCCGGGCAGCACGGCGGGATCGATGCGCGGGCCATCCGGCAGCGCCTCGCAGCGACGCGCGATGTCCGCGATCGACGCGGTGCCGCAGATGCCGCAGCTCGCCGTCGCCACGGTCTGGCGCTCGCGGATCGTCGCGGGGTCCAGCGGCCGACGCAGGTGCACCGTGATGGTGTCGTCCGGCCGGCTGTCCGTCGCGGGATCGCCGATGGTCCAGCGGTCGATGTCCGTGGGGGTCGCCAGTCCCTCGGTGACCAGGAAGCCCACCGCCAGCTCGTGCTCGTGCCCGGGGGTGCGCATCGTGACCGCGATGTCCAGCGCCTCCTGCCCCGGCCCGGCCGCCCGGATCTGGAGCGGCTCCTCGCCCGCGAGCGTGTCCAGCCGCCGGGTCGTGGTATCCCCGTCGAGCGTGACGACGCGCCAGGTCGATGCGCGGGCGACATGGTCGGTCATGAGCCGGTCACGAGGTCCGCGGGCGTGTCCACGTCGCGGAGCGTATCGCCACGCGGGTCGACCGCCTGCCAGGCGGCGGGGCCGACCACCACCGCGTTCGCCAGGAGGACGCGAAGTCGACGCTCCCCGTGGTCGAGGAGGGCCGTCAGCCTCGTCAGCACCGCGCTGCGACGGAGCGCGAGCGGGAGCGGTCGAGGTCCGTTCGCATCGGCCAGACAGGCGACGTCCGCGGCGACGTGCGCGGTGAGTCGGGTCGTCAGGAGTGCCAGCACCGCGGGGTCCACCCAGGGCATGTCCCCACCGACCACCACGACGAGGGATGCGTCGGTCGCCCGGAGTCCGGCCTCCAGGGCAGCGAGCGGGCCCTCGCCCGGTCGCGTGTCCACGACCACGTGTGCGTGGCTGGGCAGTGCCATCGAGGGCGGGTCGCGCGGATCGATGACCACCATGCAGGGTGCCGGCGCCACGCGATCGAGCGTCCGGTGGAGCATCGGGGCACCATCGACGAGCACGAGGCGCTTGTCGGTGCCCATGCGCGTGCTCGCACCGCCCGCGAGCACGATGGTCGGGACGCGGGCGGCGGGATGCATGTGCCCCATGGTCGCGCGATCGGCGGCGCGACGTCCCGCAGCCCACGGACACACCAGGGCCGCGTCGTCGCCGACGCGGCCCTGCTTCCTGTGCGGCCGGGCGATCGTGTCGCCCTCGGGTCAGGCGGTCTGGACGGTCCGGAAGCAGTCGGAGCAGTACACCGGCTTGTCCATGCGCGGCTTGAACGGCACCTGGGCCGCGTTGCCGCACTTGGAGCAGATGACCGCGAAGTACTCGCGAGCGGGCCGATAGTCGCCCCGCTCGTAGCCCCGGGGGCCGCCGATGTCGCGCACGTCATAGCCGGACGAGTCGCGCATGTTGCGACGCGACGCCCGACAGCCGGTGCAGCGCTTGGGGTCCGAGACGAACCCCTTCTGTGCGTAGAACTCCTGGTCTGCAGCCGAGTGGATGAACTCCACACCACAATCGACGCAGGTCAGGGTTCGATCGACGTAGGACACCAGGACCTCCCCATGGACACCGTAGCTCGAGTTCGCCGGCATCCGTCCGTCCCGTCGAGGGCAGCGCGAAACAGAGGCGTGGCGCTGGAGGAAGACCGGGCGCCGCGCGTCCCAGGTGCTCTGCCGAGGTCCCTGTCTGGGGCGCACCGGATGCGACCCCGAGCGTACAACGGATGGCGGGCCGGTGCATGCCACCGGCGGACCGAGCCGCGGTCGAGCACGGACCCAGGGTGCCCGCGCGACCTCGACCGGGACCGCACCCGACCCCCGCATAGCCCATCGGTCCCATACGGAACGTCGCGGACCCTATGGCAGGATAGCCCCGCCGAGCGGCCACCCATGGGGGCCGCGCGACCGCGCCGGCGCCCGATCGGGGACCGGTCGCGTCCCGCGAACGAGCCTGCCACGGAGGTCCCGCGCCGATGCCTCGGCTGCTGCACATGGCGGATGTCCACCTCGGTGCGCGCCACCGCGACCTGGGGGACGCCGCAGCCCGTCAACGCGAGCGCCAGGCGGCCGCCTTCCGGCGCGCCATCGACGCCGGACTCTCGGAGCGTGTCGACGTCGCGCTCATCAGCGGTGACCTGTTCGACTCGAACGCCCAACCCCGTCGCACGGTGGAGGCCGCAGCGATCGAGCTGCGTCGACTGACCGAGCAGGGCATCCGGGTGGTGCTCATCCCGGGCACCCACGACTGCTACGAGGCAGGCTCCATCTATCGCGTGTTCGACCTGCGGCTGATGGCCGGCCTGTCCGAGGGCTCGGACCTCCTCACGGTGCTCACGCCCGATCACCCGGACGTGGTGTTCGGCGACCTGGACCTCGTGGTCTACGGTCGCGTCTCACCCACCAAGCGCGCCTCGCGCAGCCCGCTCGCGGACTTCACGACGGCCGCGGAGGGCCGGGCACGCTTCCGGGTCGCCATGATCCACGGGTCGATGCTCATCCCCGGCAAGGTGGAGCAGGACGACGTCCTGTTCACGCCCGGCGAGGTCGCCGCGAGCGGCCTGGACTACCTCGCGCTCGGGCACTGGCACTCCTGGCAGTCCGGACGCGCGGGGTCGACCAGCTGGACCTACCCCGGGGCGCTGGAGCCGCTGGCGGTGGACCAGGATGGCGCGGGACGCGTGGCCATCGTGGACATCGACGAGCGCGGCGGCCGGACCCATGTGGACGTGCGCGAGGTGGTGGTCGGTCGGACACGCTTCGCGTCGCTCGAGCTGGACGCCGCGGAGGTCGTCTCCCAGGGCGCATTGGTGGCACGGCTCCTGGCGGACGCCGACCCGGACCTCATCCTCGACGTGCGCATCGGGGGCGTCGCCGAGCAGCGCCTGGAGATCGACACGGACGCGGTCTCCCACGAGCTGTCCGAGGCGTACCTGCGGGTCCGCGTACGTGACCGCTCCATCGCGGCGCTGCCGGACGGCCCGCTGCCGCCACCGGAGACCATCGCCGGCACGTTCGTGCAGGATCTCACCGCCCGCATCCAGGCCGCCGAGGCACGCGGCGACGAGGATGCGGCCGCGGATGCCCGTGCCGCGCTCCAGCTGGGTCGCCTGCTCCTGGACGACCCCCGCCAGGTGGACCTGATCTGATGCGCATCACCAAGCTCCACGTCCAGGGCGTCCGTCGACACACGGACCTCGACATCGCCCCGGCACCCGGTCTGACGATCATCCGGGGGCCCAACGAGGCGGGCAAGTCCACGGTCCAGACCGCCATCGAGATGGCGCTGTTCCGCAAGTGCACCTCCACCGCGCGGGAGCTCCAGGACCTGCGCACTTGGGGCTCGACCGACGATCCATCCGTCCGGCTCGACTTCGAGCACGAGGGCAGGCCGGGTCACCTGGTCAAGCACTTCGCGGGCGCCCGCGGCAGCGTCGAGCTGTCCCTGGACGGCCGGGTGTCCCAGGACCCCGGCGAGGTGGACGACTTGGTCACCGACATCACGGGCCTGGCATCGGAGAAGTTCCTGCGCTCCACGGCCAGCGTGCGGCACCAGGAGCTGGTGGACCTGGACAAGGACGAGGCGGCCCTTCGCGACCGGCTCCAGCAGTCGATCAGCGGCGCCGACCAGGGCACCCAGACCGCGCGTCGGCGTCTCAACGAGATCGTGCGCCGCTATCGCACGGAAGGCACCCGCAACCCGGGGCTGCTGCGTCGCGAACGGGATTCGCTCGAGCGACTGCGCACGGAGCTGGCCGCGGGCGAGGCGGCCCTCGCGCAGCTGGAGCGGGATCGCACCACCCTCGCGCTCGCCCACGATCGGCGCGTGGAGCTGGATGCCCGCCTGGCGCGCGACCAGGATGCCGTGGACCAGGGAGAGCGGGCGGTCCGGCTCGAGACATCCGCCACGGACGCGGAGGCACGCTACTTCCGGCTGCGCCAGGCGGTCGATCTCCAGGGCCGCATCACGGCCGCGGAGCGGGATCACGCCATGGTGCTGCCACTCCCCGAGCTGCGTGACGCCGCCAAGCGGGTCCAGGAGCTCCAGTTCCAGATCCAGGAGCTGGAGGTGACGATGGAGCTCCGGGGCGACCTCCCGGAGACCACCGAGGTCATCAAGCCGCCACGTTGGCAGCCGGTCGCGCTGCTGTCGATGATCGCCTTCGTGGCTGCCCTCATCGCGGCGGGTGCGGGTGTCCTGGGCATCGTGCCCGCGGAGATCGGGCTCGTCCTTGGGCTCGTCCTGCTGGTCGCCGCCGGCGGCCTGGGCATCTGGGGCGCGCGCATGGCGCGGCGTGTCCATGCGGTGCGCATCCAGGCACAGCTCCAGGAAGCGGAGATCGCGCGACGACTGGCGGGTCGCTCGCGCGAGGAGGAGCAGCTGAAGGAGACCCGCAGCGAGCGGGATGCGCTGCTCGTCGCCATGGGCGTCCCGGATGTCTATGCCGCGGATGCGCTGCTGGAGCGTGAGACCGCACACGGCGCGGCCATCGACGAGATCCGGGCGGAGCTGCGGGGCGTGCTGGCGGGCGTGAGCGTCAGCGGTGACCTCGCCGCGGAGCGTGATCGCGCCGCAGCCGAGATGGACCAGTCGCGTCATGCGCTGTCCGGGCTGGGCGGCGTGTCCACCGATCCCGCGGCCGCTCGGGAGCGCGCGCTGCGGACGCTGCGCCAGACCCAGGCGGAGCGTGAGACGGCCATCCAGGAGGAGGGCCAGGCCCAGGGTCGGGTCGACCAGAACACCATCGATGCCGACCACGTCGCGACCACCGCGGAGGCCGTCGCGGCGACCGAGGAGCGGCTCGCGGGCATGGAGCGGCGGCTCCGCGTCTACGAGCTGACGCTGTCCGTGCTCGACGCAGCCGAGGGGCACACGGTCAAGAAGGCCGCGCGCTACCTCGAGGAGCACATGGACGCGGACATCGCACGCATCACCGACGGCCGCTACAGGCAGGTCCAGGTGAACGAGCAGGATCTCTCGTTCCGTGTCTGGTCCCCCGAGCGTGATGACTGGATCCCCGTCCAGCAGCTGTCCCAGGGCACCCTCGACCAGGTGTATCTGGTGGCGCGCCTGGGGCTCGTCCGGCAGGTCACCCAGGAGCGCAACCCACCGCTCATCTTCGACGATCCGTTCGTGACCTTCGATGACGATCGGGCGCGTCGGGCGGCGGAGCTGCTGCGTGACCTCGCACGCGACCACCAGGTCCTGTTCCTGACCACCTCCGATCGATACGACCGCGTGGCCGATGCGGTGATCGAGCTGCCGGCGCCGCTGGCACGCGACGTCGACGGCCCACGTCCCGAGCGGGTGCCGGCCGAGGCGACGACGGCCATCACGGCCTCGGCGTCCGTGGCATCGTTGACGGATGCGACCCCGCACGAGCCACTCGCCGCTGCGCTGCCCGACGCCCAGGAGCCGGTGACCGCGGCATGGCCCGACCCGACCACCACGGACACGCCGGACGCCCCACCGACCGCGGACGAGGCGTTCCCGGCCGCCGCGACGGCGACGACCGTGCCCGGATGGCCGCCGGAGACCTCGCTCGAGGATCCGCCCGCATGGCCGAGCCCATCGTCCGCGTGGGGCACGGTGACGACCGACGGGCCGGCATGGCCCGCATCCGCGGCGTCGGCCGAGTCGACCGACGGGCCGGCGTGGCCCGCCTCGGCAGCGTCGGCGACCTCCGCGTCCGGGATCGAGGCGCCCTGGACCAGCACCGCCTGGTCGACGGCGGCGTCCGACCGACCGGCGCCATGGGCCACCGCACCCGAGTCGTCCGAGACCGAGCCCGCGTCCAGCGGCTCTCGTGGGGACGGGCTGTCAGGCTGACCCGATAGCCCATGGGGGCTGTCCTCGCGCTCCTGAGCGCCGCTACCTGGGGGGCCGGCGACTTCTTCGGCGGCTTCGCGACCCGACGGGCGCCCCTGCTCGTGACGCTCATCGGCGTCCAGCTCGTGGCGACGGCGCTGTCGCTGGCCATGGTCGTCGCGACCGGTGAGACGCTCACCGCGCCCGGGGCCTTGCCATGGGCCGCGGGCGCGGGCGTCCTTGGGTCGGTGGGTGTCGCGGCGCTCTATCTCGCGCTGTCGCGCGGCACGATGGGCCTGGTGGCGCCCCTCACCGGGGTCATCGCGGCGGCGGTGCCGACGGCCATCTCGCTGGCCAGTGGCGATGTCGTGGGCCCTGTCGCCCTCCTGGGGATGCTGCTCGCGCTGGGCGCGGTCGTCGCGGTGGCGATGCCGACCGCGGAGCCGGCGCTCGATGCGGGACCGGGGCTCTCTGCGGACCCGGCGCCTGGCGCTACCATCCGCGCCCGGCTCGTCGAGTGGGGGCTCATCCTGCTCGCCGGCCTGGGGTTCGCGGGCTTCTTCCTGGGCATCGACCAGGCGCATGCCGCGGGTGGCAGCTCGTGGTGGACGCTGCTCGGGGCCCGCGCCGCTGCCTGCGCGGTGGTCCTGACGGCCGCAGGTGCGCTCGCCGCGACGGGTCGACTGCCCTCGTTCGCAGGGACCCGGCCCGCCTTGCCGTTCATCGTGCTGTCGGCGGTCGGCGACACCCTGGGCAACCTGTTCTTCGTGCTGTCACGCGCGGAGACCACGCTGGCGGTGTCCGTGGTCCTCTCGTCGCTCTATCCGCTGAGCACGGCGATGCTGGCACGGGTGGTACTGGGGGAGCGACTCACCCGCGTCGCGCTCGTGGGAGCGGCCCTGGCCATCGGCGGTGTGGTGCTCATCGGCCTGGGGACGACGATCGACTGACCCGGCCGCGCCACGCCAGTGGCGCCCTCGCCGATGCCGCCACCGCCTCCGTCAGGTCAGAACACGCCCCGCCAGTCGAGACCGGTGCGCATCCGACTGAGCCGCACCGCGACGAGGACCCCGAAGGCCGCGACCACCAGCACAGTGGCAGCAGCGATCGACGCGTCCAGGCTGCGCTGGAACTCCGCATAGACGACCAGCGGCAGCGTCTGGGTCCGACCCTGGATGTTGCCCGCGAACATGATGGTCGCGCCGAACTCACCGAGCGCGCGCGCCCATGCGAGTGCGAGCCCACCGCCGACGGCGGGTGCCGCCAGCGGCAGCGTCACGAGCAGGAGCAGGCGGAGCCGGCTCGCGCCATCGACCTGGGCGGCCTCCTCGATGGTGGGGTCGATGGACTGGAAGCCGGCCCGGAGCGAGCGGATGTAGAGCGGCATCGCCACGAACGTCTGGGCGAGCACGACCGCGACGAGCGTGAACGGGATGACGATGCCCATCGCCTCCAGCTGGCCGCCCAGGACGCCCCGTCGGCCGAAGGCGAGCAGGAGCGCGAGGCCGGCGACCGTGGGCGGCAGCACGATGGGCAGGTCGATGAGCGCCTCGGCGAGCCACTTGCCGCGGAACGTGCGGCGTGCGAGCAGCAGCGCGAGTGGCGTGCCGAGGGCCACGGCGAGCACCAGGCTGATGACCGTCGTGATGAGGCTCAGGATGAGCGCGTCGAGGACGGCCGGGCTCGTCGCCTGGTCCAGCAGCTGGCCACCGAGCATCGCACGCAGCACGAGCGCACCGACGGGCAGCCCCAGGAACAGGAGCCCGAGCGCGGATATGACGATCCCGAGGGGCCCCAGATCGATGGGTCGGGACCCCCGGGAAGGTTCGGCAGGGGCAGCCGCGGCTCGGTCCGTCAACGGCGGACCACGGCCATCACGGGCTGGGTGGCAGGAACCCGTGCTGTGCCAGGATCGCCTGGGCCTCGGGTCCGGTCAGGTACGCGAGGAAGGCGGCGGCCCCATCGGGCGAATCGGTCATGCCCACGCTCACGGCACCGTAGCTCGCGAGGACGTTGCCCTCGGCTGGGATGTCCACGGTCGCGACACCATCCGAGCCCGCGGCGTCGGTGACGTACACGATGCCTGCGTCGCCTTCGCCCAGCTCGATCTTGGCGAGCACGGCCGCGACGTTGTCCTCGCGCGAGACGTAGTTCGCGTGGACCGCCTCGAGGAAGCCCTCGGGCGCGTCCGGGAGGGCGGCGAGGTTGGTCAGGATCTGCTCCGCGTAGCGCTGGATGGGCACCTCCTCACCGGCCGCCACGACCCGCACGCCGGGCGCTGCGAGGTCATCCCAGGAGTCGATGCCGGCTGGGTTGTCCGCCGGGGTCACGATGATCGCCTGGTTGGACGCGAAGACCGTGATGGGCGCCGGGGCGAGGCACGTGTCCACCAGCGTCTGCGGGTTGCGCAGGTCCGCCGAGGCGAACACGTCCGCCGGCGCCGCCTCCTCGATCTGGGCGCGCAGCGCGGAGGACGAGTCGAACGAGAACGTGAGCGACGAGCCCGGGTTCCGGGCGGCCCACGCCTGGCCCATGATGGTGAAGGAGTCGCGCAGCGATGCCGCGGCGAAGACGGTCACCTCACCGAGCTCTGCTGGGGCAGGGGATGCGACCGCGAGTGGCGGCAGCGGCGTGCAGGCCGGCTCGCTGGGTGCTGGTGACTGGGCGAGGGCGGTGGGACCGGCGAGCGCCAGCCCGGCGCCCAGGACGATGGTCAGCGCGAACGACCAGGAACGCCTGGGAGAACGGATCACGACGGGACCTCCACGATGACACTGGTCGCCTTGACGACGCACACGACCTCCGAGCCGGGCGCGAGGCCGAGCTCATCGACCGCCTCCCGGGTGAGCAGGCTGAGCAGCCGATGCGGACCCGCCTGGACCTCCACGGTGGCGGCCACCCCGTCGACCTTGACCTCGGTCACGACGCCGGGGAACCGGTTCCGCGCGCTCTGGGCGACGATGGGCCGGTCCGCGCCCGCCTTCCGACGCTCGGCGAGGAGGCGGTTGACCTCACCGCGCGACAGCGTCCGCTGACCACCCTCCGTGCGATCGGCCGTGACCCGACCCGCGGCGATCCAGCGGCGGAGCGTGTCCGTGCTGACGCCGAGCGCCTCGGCCGCCTCGCCGATGCGGACCCGATCATTGGTGGGCAGGTCGCTCATGCGGCAGATACTAGCGCACACGACCCTCGATACCGAGGTATGTCCGTCGCTAGCGGCGCGACGGCACGACGGCGCGACGGCACGACGGCGCGACGGCCCGTGCCGTCGCCCCTGGCTCGTCGCCCTTGACCCGTGCCGTCGCCGTTCGCGCGGGGCCGGTTCCTCGCCGATCGAACCGACTGGCCGATCACCTGCCACGTCGTCGCGGCCGTTTCCTTGCCATCTGCCCCACTGGTCGAGCGATCGGCCATCCGCTCGAGCGTGGAACAGCACATGGGACCCACGGCCCCGCGGCACAGGGTCCACCAGTCGGACCATCTGGCAGGGAATCGCCTCCGACCCACCGCCGCCGAGCGACCCACCGCCGCCGAGCGGCCCACCGCCGCCGAGCGACCCGCCACCGCCGAGCGACCCGCCACCGCCGAGCGACCCGCCACCGCCGAGCGACCCGCCACCGCCGAGCGACCCGCCAGCCGCCGAGCGGCGCCCTCAGCCGGCGGTCAGGTCCGCAGCGCTCTCTGGGTCCAGCAGCCAGGTCGCCGTGTCGATCCGCGCCAGGCGAGCTGGATAGCGGCTCACCGCAGGGTCGCCCTCCAGGACCTCCACCACGACCGGCGCCTTCGCTGCGCCACCGACCATGAGCAGGATCTCGCGAGCCGCGCCCACCACGCCGGGACCCAGGGTCACACGGGCCACGGACGGTCCGATGTGGGTGGGTGCCGGGATGCCCATGACGCCGGGCGCCCCGTCCTCCAGCGCCGGGCTGTCCGGGAACACGGACAGGATGTGTCCGTCCGGGCCCATGCCCAGGAGCAGCAGGTCGAACAGCGGTGTGCCGGCATCATCCGCGGCGGGTGCGTGGAGCGACAGGTCCGCGGCGTATCGACCGGCGGCCCAACCCGGCGCATCCGGTGCCGTGACGTCCACGCCGGCGAGCATCGGATGCACGTGCGCCTCCGGCACCTCCGGTCCGCCGGGGCCCAGCAGCTCCCGGAGGGCGAGCCCCATGTTGGAATCCTCGTGGTCGAGCGGCACCACGCGGTCGTCACCGGTCCACAGGTGGACGCGTCCCCAGTCGAGCGCCCGTAGACGGCCCGCGCCGCGCAGCTCCCGATACAGCCCACGCGCCGACGACCCACCGGTCAGCGCGAGATGCGCCACGCCACGGTCGCCGATGGCGCCCGCGAGCGCGGCCACCACGAGATCCGCGGCGGTGCGTGCGATGGCATCCGGGCCGGATGCCACGAGGATGCGGGGCGTGCCGTCAGGTCCCTGGGTCATGGGTGCGGTTCCTCCGTGTCGGGCGTGGGTCGTGGTCGTCGGTCGAGCCATGGCTGGACCCTGCCGATCCGTGATGAGGCCGGTCAGGCGGTGCCGGCGACGCTCGCTCCGGTCACGGGCGCCCGACCGGGCAGCGCGGGGATCAGGCCGGCCGTCAATCGGACCGCCTGCTCGAGGGCCAGCGCGAACACCGTATCGCGCCCGGTCCGGTCGAGCGCCTCGGCCAGGAAGGGCGTCTCGTCGAACGCATCCAGCCGTGCGGGCCGTCGGGCGATCTGGGCGCCGTTCCAGTCGGCCGTCGCCAGGAGATGGTCCGACTGTCGGGTGATGCGGACCCGCATCGAGCGCCCCGGCTTCGTGGCTTCCAGGTCGACGCGCACCAGCGAGCCGATCGCGCGCACGGGTCCGTCGATGGTCGCGGAGACGGGCCGGAACTCCACCGGGATCTGTCGACGACCCGATCGCAGGATGCCGGTGTACGTGCCGCTCTCGCCCAGCTGGAGGGGCTGCTCGACCTGCCATTCGAGCATCGCGGCGAGCCAGCCCGTGAACAGGGCGGCGCGCGTCAGACGCGTGACGCTGCCCGGACGAGCGAGGTCCACCCGGATCGAGGTCAGCCGGCGCAGCTCCGGCTGGAGCAGGGGGTGGTCGAACAGACCGGCCAGCAGCTCCCGCCACAGCTCCAGGCGCATCCATGCGATGTCGTGGACGACGCGTCCATGTCGGACCCCGTCCGCCATGGCGGCCATGCGCGCGACACCGTCACCCCGGAAGTTGCCGGAGTCCACGAGGATGCGGTCGCACTCCTCGGCGAGCTCCTCGAACACCGGGCTGCCGAGCGGCGCATCATCGGGCCACCAGAGGACCGCGGGCAGGTCATGGATGATGAGCGGCGCGACGGTGCTCGCGAGATGCTGGGCGAGTTCGCCACCGACCCGCAGCGCGATCTCCTCGGTGCAGATCTCCGAGGCGCCGCGCGGCGGCACCTGGCAGGCCGCGTCGATGCGCGCGTCGAACGAGGCAGGGCCGTCCGGATCGCCCGGCGCGAGGAGGATGGCGCGCGACGGATGACGCGCGGCCAGGGCGCCCACGGTGCTCGTGGCACGCGCCCGGATCTCCTCCGCGACCGCGACCACGATGAGCGTGAGCACCGACGTGCGGGCACGGACGCGCAGGCTGGCGGGTGGGGTCCGGGGGTCGTCGTCCGGCGTGTTCCCGTCCACCGCGGGTTCGGTCAGGTGCCGCGCGATGCGCCGGTCCGCCCACCGACCGGCGCGCACGGATGGTGCGACCTCCTCGCTGACGGTCCGCTGGGCGACGCTGCCCCAGATCCGCGCGAGCTCCTGGACGGTCTGGGCGATGCTCGTCGCGTGGACCTGCCAGCGCACCTCGCCGGGCACCAGCGGCTGGCCGGGGACCACGCGCGACGTGCCACTCCCCGCGGCGGCACCACGTCCCGCTGATGAGCCACTCCTCGAGGTGGCGCCACTCCCCGCGGACCCGCCACTCCCCGCGGTCATAGTCGCCGCCACCGCCGGCCATCCCGCTCGATGAGCTGGTCGGCCGCCTCCGGCCCCCACGTCCCGGCCGGATAGAGCTGGATCATGCCCTCGGTCGAGCGCTTCGCCTTCGGCCGCTCGGCGGCCTCCTCGTCCCAGTGTGCCCACGCCTCTGTCACCGGGGTGACGAGCGACCACGCGGCCTCCACCTCGTCCGCGCGCGTGAACAGCGACGCATCGCCCAGCATCGCGTCGAGGATGAGCGTCTCGTACGCCTCGGGCGCATCGGTCAGGAACGACGATCCGTACGAGAAGTCCATGTTGACGCTGCGGACATCGGGTCCCAGGCCCGGCACCTTCGCGGCGAAGCGGAGGAGGATGCCCTCGTCGGGCTGGATGCGCATCGCGAGCAGGTTGGGCTCGGGCTGCATCATCGCCTCGCGGAACAGCATCAGGGGCGGCTGCTTGAACTGGACCGCCACCTCCGTCGCGCGGCGCGGCATGCGCTTCCCGATGCGCAGGTAGAAGGGCACGTCCGCCCAGCGCCAGTTCTCCACCTCGAGACGGAGTGCCACGAACGTCTCCACGGTGGATTCGGGCGACACCTCGGGCTCCTGGCGATAGCCGGGCACCTTGTGGTCCCCGAGCCAGCCCGCCGTGTACTGACCCCGGACCACGTCCGTCCGGATGCGCTGCTCGGTCCAGTCGGTGTCGATGGCCCGCAGCACCCGCACCTTCTCGTCACGCAGGGCATCCGCCTCGAACGCGATGGGTGGCTCCATGCATACCAGCGACAACAGCTGGAGCATGTGGTTCTGGAGGATGTCTCGGGTGGCACCCGCCTGCTCGTAGAACTCGCCCCGACCCTCGACGCCCAGCTCCTCGGCCACGGTGATCTGGACATGGTCCACGTAGCGCCGGTTCCAGATGGGCTCGAAGATGCCGTTCGCGAACCGGAACACGAGCAGGTTGCGGACGGTGTCCTTGCCCAGGTAGTGATCGATGCGATAGACCTGCGATTCCTCGAACACGCGCATGACCTGGTCGTTCAGGTCCCGCGCGGAGACCAGGTCATGGCCGAACGGCTTCTCGATGACGATGCGGGTCCAGCCGTCCCGATGGTGGAGACCCGAGGCGCCCAGGTTCGCGATGATCGCGGGGTACGCGGAGGGTGGGGTCGCGAGGTAGTACAGGATGTTGGAGCGGGTGCCCGCGGCCGCATCGACCTGCTCCAGCCGCTCCGCGAGCAGTCGATAGCTCGCGAGATCCGAGAAGTCGCCCTGCTGGTAGTGGATCCCGGACGCGAAGTCCTCCCAGAGGGCAGGCTCGACCGGGTTGCGCGAATGCTGCTCCACGGATGCCCGCATCTCGCTGGAGTACTCCGCATCGGTGTACGGCCGGCGCGCGAAACCCACGATGCCCGATTCCGAGGGCAGCAGACCGGCTCGGCGGAGGTTGTACAGCGCGGGCAGGATCTTCCGATGGGCGAGGTCGCCGGTGGCGCCGAAGATGACCACCTGGCAGGGGTCCGGGATCCGCTCGAGCCGGGTGCCGATGCGCAGCGGGTTGGCCGCGCTCAGCGCATCCACCATCTCGCCGTGGACCATGTGCAGGTCCTCGTCCGCGGCCGCTCGACGGTGGGTCATGCGCGCTCCACGGCTGACCACAGGGCCCTTGGGCGGCGTGGACCTGGAGCGCGCGGCGCTCATGGCCGTGCGAACGCCTCGGCGGAGTGGCGCTCCCCGATCCGCGGCCGCATCACTCGGACTTCACCGCATGCCCGCCGAATCGCTCGGGTGGCGTGCCCATCCCTGAGCTGTGGCCTCATCACTCGGACTTGACCGCATGGCCGCCGAATTGCTGGCGCAGCGCGGCGGTGACCTTGGCGCTGTAGGACTCGTCCTGGCGGCTCGCGAACCGGGCCAGCAACGACATCGTGATGACCGGCGCCGGCACATCGAGCGCGATCGCCTCGCGCACGGTCCAGCGGCCCTCGCCGGAGTCCGCGACCCAGCCCTTGATGCCCGTCAGCTCGTCACCATGCTGGTCGAACGCGAGACCCGCCAGCTCCAGGAGCCACGACCGGATGACGGTGCCGTGCTGCCACGCCTTCGCGACGCCCGCGAGGTCGATGGGGTACTCCGACGCGTGGAGGATCTCGAAGCCCTCCGCGTACGCCTGCATCAACCCGTACTCGATGCCGTTGTGGACCATCTTCGTGAAGTGTCCCGCGCCGGACGGTCCGCAGTGGATGTAGCCATCCGCGGGCGCCAGCGACAGGAAGATCGGCTCGAGCGGCTCGACCGCGTCCCGGTCGCCGCCGACCATGGTGCCGTAGCCGTTCTGGAGCCCCCAGACACCACCCGAGATGCCGGCATCCACGTACCGGATGCCGAGCTCGGCCATGCGTGCGTGTCGTCGCTTGGTGTCCTGGAAGTCGCTGTTGCCGCCGTCCACGATCGTGTCACCCGGGGACAGCAGCGCCGCGAACTCATCGAGCGTCGTCTCGGTCGCCTCACCCGCGGGCACCATGAGCCACACGATGCGGGGCACCGGCAGCATCGCCACCGCCTCCTCCGGGCTGAACGCGCCGTCGATGCCCTCGGTCATGATCTCGCGCGTCTTCTCCGGCGAGCGATTGAACGCGATGACGTGGTGGCCCGCGCCGTGCAGGCGGCGGCACATGTTGGCGCCCATGCGCCCGAGACCCACGATGACCAGGTCCATGGATGGCTCCTCAGCGGTTGTCGGTCGGAACGGTGTCGGTGGGTCGACTCAGGCGAGCGCGCTCGCGAGCAGCGCCCCGAGCTCGGCGAGCCCGGCGTCCGGGTCATCCGAGAGATGGACCCGCAGCACGGGCAGCGAGCGGCCGGCGAGCGATTCGTGGTCCCCCAGCGCCTGCGCGTCGATGAGCACACCGAACGTCTCGTGGCGACCGGGGATGGGCACATCATCCGGATGGCCGGCCACGAGCTGGAGGAACACGCCGGTGGGTGCGCCGCCCTTGTGGAGCTGGCCCGTCGAGTGCAGGAAGCGCGGCCCGTAGCCGAGCGTCGAGGCGTGGTGCGTGGCGTCGCGGAGCGTCGCCTGGATCGCGCGGAGGGTCGCCGTGCGTGCCTCGGTCGGTGCGAGGTAGGCGCTCACCACGAAGTAGCTGGCGGCCGAGGCACGGGCCAGGTGGGTGCGCAGCACCGTGACCGCGTCCACATCCCGGGGCAGCTTCGCGATCAGCGCGGCATCCCCGACGAGTGACACGCGGCCGGACACCGCGGTGGGTGTCTCGGTCGGGAACGTGCCATCCGCGTGGTGGCGTCCCAGTACCCGCGCCGTGTTGCGCTTCGATTCGGTGACGTTGGGCTCGTCGAACGGGTCGACACCGAGCGCCGCACCTGCGAGCGCGGTCGCCACCTCCCAGCGCACGAACTCGCCACCCACCCACGAGCCGTCCACCAGGCCCAGGTCGATGACCGGATGACCGGCCGCCGCGAGCGCGTCGAGCGGTGCATCGCTGTCCGCCGTGTGGCTGGGTCGGCCGATACGCACGAACACGCGGTCCGCGCCGTAGACGGACGGGTCGCCGAGCGGCTCACCCTCCACGGGCACGACGCCCGTGCCGTGCTTGCCGGTCGATTCCGCCACGAGCTGCTCCAGCCACGCACCCAGGGGCGCGAGCTCCGGCTCGATGACCAGGGTCAGCTTGTCCCGACCCGCCTGGGCGAGCGTGCCCAGCGCCACACCCAGCGCGAGCGCCGGATTCGCCGCGTCGTCCACGAGGCACCGGGCGAGCATCGAGCCGCCGTCCTCCAGGAGGCCCGCGAGGTCCAGGCCGAGCAGCGCTGCCGGCACCAGGCCCACGTACGTGAGGGCGCTGTAGCGCCCACCCACGTCCGGCGGGTTGAGGAACGGCGCCCGGAAGAGATCGCTGTGAGGGATCGCCGACAGGCTGGGATCGGGGTCCGTGATGGCCACGAACGAGTCACCGGCCGCCGTGGCGGGCACACGTCCGACCCGTGCCTGCTCCCGCTCCCACTCGTGGGACAGGAAGGCGAGCGTCTCGGTCGTGGTGCCGGACTTGGTGGCGATGATGCGCAGCGTCCGTGCCGGGTCCACGGACGCGTCGAGCGCGCGCACCGCGGCGGGGTCGGTGGAGTCCAGCACGTGGAGCGTCAGGCCGTGCGCCGAGCGCGGGAACACCCGCGACAGCACCTCCGGCGCGAGCGAGCTGCCACCCATGCCGTAGACCACCGCGTCGGTGAAGCCGGCACCCCGGATGCCCTCTGCCCAGGCGTCCAGCTCCGCGACCTCGTCGGTGAACGCCGCGGGGGCGTCCAGCCAGCCGAGTCGGTTCGAGATGGTCGCCGCGACGGCGGGGTCGGTCGTCCAGAGGGTCGTGTCCCGTGCTGCCAGTCGGCTCGCCCAGCGCTCCTCGACCGCGAGCGTGATCGCCGCGTCGACGGTCGCCCGCAGGTCATCGGGCAGTCGCATCGAGATGCTCATGCGTGCACCTCGGGTGCCGACGGGGCCGCTGGTGCCTGGTGGTCGAAGGGCGCCGAGACGACGCCCCGCAGGTCACCCACCATCACGCGCCGCGCGACCGAGGCCACGTGGCCGGGGGAGAACCCGAAGGCCGGGAACAGCTGACCCGCTGGCGCGGAGGCGCCGAACCGGTCGATGGCGATGATGGCGCCCTCCGAGCCCACCCAGCGATCCCAACCGAGCGAGACCCCCGCCTCGATGCTCACGCGCAGCGTCTCCTCGGGTGGCAGCACCTGGTCGCGGTACTCCTTCGACTGCGCCTCGAAGCGCTCCCAGCTGGGGAGTGACACGAGTCGGGTGCGGATACCCTCCGCCGTCAGCTCGGCCCGAGCGGCCATGGCGAGCGACAGCTCGGACCCGGTCGCGATGAGGATGACGTCCGGTGCGGTGGGGGTGCCGGCGGCGTCCGTGGCGTCCGCGAGGATGTACCCGCCGCGTGCCACGCCCTCCGCTGCCTTCGCCGCCGTGCCGTCCAGCACGGGGAGCTTCTGGCGGGTCAGGGCGAGCGCCACGGGACCGTGACGCTGCTCCACGGCGAGCCGCCACGCGGCGACCGTCTCGTTGGGGTCACCGGGCCGCACGAACGTGAGCCCGGGCATGGCCCGCAGCGCCGCGTAGTGCTCCACCGGCTGATGGGTGGGGCCGTCCTCGCCGAGGCCGATGGAGTCATGTGTCCAGACGTACACCACGTGGAGACCACTGAGCGCGGCGAGACGCACCGAGCCACGCATGTAGTCGCTGAACGTGAGGAACGTGGCGACGTACGGGATGAAGCCGCCGTGGTAGGCGATGCCGTTCGCGATGCCACCCATGGCGTGCTCCCGGACGCCGAACCGGATGTTGCGACCCGCCTCGGTCGGGGTCAGGTCGCCGGCGCCCTTGATGTCCGTGAGGTTGCTCTCGGACAGGTCCGCGGCACCACCGAACAGCTCCGGCAGGGCGGCGCCCAGCACCTGGAGCGTGGCCTGGGAGACCTGGCGCGTGGCGAAGCCGTCCGAGCCGTCCGGGTAGCTGGGCAGGTCGGCGGTCCAGCCCTCCGGCAGCTCCCCGGCGATACGACGACGCAGCTCCGCCGCGCGATCGGGGTGGGCTGCGGCGTAGGCGGCCACGCGCTGGTCCCATGCGGCCACGAGCGCCTCGCCCGTGGTCACCGCCTCGCGGAAGTGGGCGAGCGACCCATCGGGGATGTAGAAGGTGCGGTCGGGGTCCCAGCCGTACGCCTCCTTGGTCAGCCGCACCTCCTCGGGACCGAGCGGCGCGCCGTGCGCCTTCTGGGTGTCCTGCCGGTTGGGAGAGCCGAAGCCGATGTGGGTGCGCACGGCGATGAGGCTCGGCCGGTCATCGGCGCGGGCCGCGGTGATGGCGGCCTCGATCGAGTCGAGGTCGTTGCCATCCTCGACCCGCAGGGTGTGCCAGCCATAGGCATCGAACCGGGCCAGGACATCCTCCGACCAGGCCATCGAGGTCGGGCCATCGAGCTGGATGCCGTTGTCGTCGTAGAGCATCACCAGCTTGCCCAGCCGCAGGTGGCCGGCGAGGCTCGCCGCCTCCGACGCGATGCCCTCCTGGAGGTCCCCGTCCGAGCAGATGCAGTAGGTCCAGTGGTCGATGACCGGCTCGCCGTCCGTGTCGAACTCGGCGGCGAGGCGCCGCTCGGCGATGGCCATGCCCACGGCGTTCGTGAAGCCCTGGCCCAGGGGTCCGGTGGTCGCCTCCACGCCGGGTGTGAGGCCATATTCCGGATGACCCGGGGTGCGCGACCCCAGCTGTCGGAAGGCCTTGAGCTCATCGAGCGACAGGTCATACCCGGTCAGGTGGAGCAGCGAGTAGAGGAGCATGCTCGCGTGACCCGCCGAGAGCACGAACCGGTCACGATCGAACCAGTCTGGCCGGGTGGGGCAGTGCCGCAGGAAGCGGGTCCACAGCACGTAGGCCATCGGGGCAGCGCCCATCGGGGCGCCGGGATGCCCGCTGTTGGCCTGCTGGACCCCGTCGATGGACAGGGTGCGGATGGTGTCGACCGCGAGCTGGTGGTCGACCTGGACGGTGGGGGACGGGGACATCGAGGCTCCTGACAGGGTGGGCTGCCGACTGCGGGCCACTCGTCCGTATGATAGGCGCGCCCTTGTTTCCGGATCGTGAACCCACCTCCCAGCCGACCCCGCGCCGTCGACGCCTCCCCGTGCGTCCCGGGCGAGGTCGCGTACGCGTGCCCGGTCGGGGGCGTCGACCGTCGCTCGTCGTCGTGGGTGATCTGCTGCTGGACGTGGTGGCACGCGCGGACGGTGGATTGCGGCCCGGCTCGGACGTGGCGGGTACCGTCCGGTTCCGGGCTGGTGGCTCTGCCGCGAACGTCGCGCGCGCCTTCGCGCGGCTGGGCGGCCGGTCGGTGCTGGTGTGCGCGGTCGGTCGGGATGCCTGGGCGACGCGGCTCGTGGCCGCAGCACGTGCGGATGGCGTGACGCTCCACGCCGTGCGCGTGGACGGGCCCACCGGCCGGCTCCTGGCGCTCGTGGACGGGGCAGGGGAGCGGACCTTCGTCACGGAGCGGGCCGCCGCGGACGGGCTGCGCGCGGCGCACCTCAAGCAGAGCTGGTTCCGGGGAGCCGGGGCACTCCACGTGCCCGCGTACGGGTTGCTGCATCCGGTGCCGCTCGGCGCCTGCGTCCGCGCGGCCGGGTTCGTCCGGGCGGCCGTGGAGGAGGGGAGTGGCGCAGGCGCGGTGCCGCTCGTGTCGGTGGACCTTGCGTCGGCGGGGCCGCTCGCGGACCTGGGACCGGCCGTCGCGCTGGAACGCATCGGTGCGCTGGCCCCGGACGTCCTGTTCGCCAATCGCGATGAGGCTGCGGTGCTGGGCGGCCGACGTGGCCGATGGGCGCCCCTCCTGGAGGTGGCGCCGCTCGTGGTCATCAAGGAGGGTGGTCAGGGTTCCCGCGTGCTCTGGCGATGGCGATCCGAGGATGGGCACCAGGAGCTGGAGGTCGCGACGACGGCCATCGATGCCGCGGACACCACGGGCGCCGGTGATGCATTCGCCGCTGGGTTCCTGCGCACCCTGATCGGCGCACGCGGTCGGGAGGGCGGCGTCCCCTGGCGGCCGGCGGAGCTGCGCCGTGCTGCGCTCGCAGGACACCGCAGCGCGAGTGAGCTGTTGCGGCGCCCCAGGACCGGCCTGCTCGGCTGAAGGGTCAGCCGGTCGACGGGGACGTCAGGCAGGCGCTTCGGGACGGTCGATCCCCGGGTCCGTCGACGTCGGCGCTGCATCTCGGCGATGCGTCTCGTGGATCTGGAGGCCGAGTGCCGCCGCGACGTCCGCCTGTCGCTGGTCGGCGGTGAGGAAGGCCAGCTCGCCAGGGTCCGGCGTGAGATACAGGGCGCACGCAAGGTGCCAGAGGTCGGCACCGCGGACGTCGCCGGCCGCGAGGACCTGTTCGATCTCCGGACGGAGTGACCGTCCCGGCCGGACCCATGCGAGTCCGTCCACCAGCGAAGTGGATGGTTCGACGCCCTCGCGATGACACGCGGACCAGAGCTCCGCTTCCAGGAGCCCTGCCGCGAACCGCTGCTCGAAGGCGCCCAGGGTCTCGGCGAGGTGCTCATGACCCGGCTGGCCGAAGGCGATCGCCGCCAGCCAGGAGGTGTCCACGAAGGCGATCATCCGTCGCGGTCCGCCAGGAAGCGCTCGAGGGCGCCGGGTCGATGGGCGATCGGCCGGACCGGTACGCTCGGTCGGGTCGCCGGGGTGATCTCGCCGCGCGCGGTGAGCTCCGCGATGCGTTCCTCGAGTGTGGCCGGGGCCGCGGGCAGTGGGCGGATCTCCGCGATCGCGATGCCTCTGCGCGAGATCCGCACGGTGCGACCCGATTCCACAGCGCGCAGGATCTCGCTCAGCCGGGCCTTGGCTTCGTAGGTCGAATAGGTGTCGGTCACTGCAGCAGTGTGGTGCTTGCTGGTCTGACTAGTCAAGTCCGATGATCCGGGACCAGGCGTGGCGACGACGGCCGCGCCTCGAACCGCTCACGGCACGTCGGATCGTATCCTCGGTCGCATGACGCATCCGCTCCTGGCCATCGCCCCGCCGGTCGCCCGCGCACTCGCGGACGGCGCGCCCTTGGTCGCTCTCGAATCGACCCTTATCACGCATGGCCTGCCGTATCCCGACAACGTCGCCGCTGCGCGTCGGTCGGAGGCGGCGGTGGTCGCGAACGGCGCCCTGCCCGCCACGATCGCGCTCCACGATGGCCGCATCCGGGTGGGTCTGGATGACGCCTCGCTGGAGGACCTGGGTCAGGCGCGGGGCGTACCCAAGGTGTCGCGCCAGAACCTCGCGGGGGTGCTGGGCCGACCGGGCTGGGCGGGGACCACCGTCTCGGCGACCATGATCGCCGCCCACCTCGCGGGCATCGGGGTGTTCGCGACCGGCGGCATCGGCGGTGTCCACCGGGGCGGCGAGGACAGCCTGGACATCTCCGCCGACCTCGACGAGCTGGCTCGGACGCCGGTCTCGGTCGTGTGTGCAGGCCCCAAGTCCATCCTGGACGTGCCCCGGACGCTGGAGGTGCTGGAGACTCGGGGCGTGCCGGTCGTCGGCTGGGGCACCGATGAGCTGCCCGGCTTCCACAGCCGCACGAGCGGGTTGCGGGCGCCACTCCGGGTGGAAGACGCAGCCGATGCGGCAGGTCTGGTGCGTCGACAGCGGGCACTCGGCCTGGACACGGGCATCCTGTTCTGCGTGCCCATCCCGGAGGCTGCCGCGATCCCTCGCGAGGAGATCGAGCAGGTCATCGTGCGGGCCGTGGCGGACACGGAGGCCGCGGGCATCCACGGCCCTGCCTCTACCCCGGCCGTGCTGGCACGCGTCGCGGAGCTGACGGACGGGCGCTCGGTGATCGCCAACCTGGCACTCATCGAGCATGACGCGGCGGTCGCCGCGAGCCTCGCGGTGGCACTGGCCGACTGACGTCCCGGCCGGCGCCCGGCCGACCGATGCGCGTCGAGCTCCTCGTCGGCGGGGTCATCGGGATCACGTCCGGGCACCGGGTCGACATCGCCTTGGCCCAGTCGATGCTGTGGCATCATCGGTGTGATGTCAGCGCATCAGGACGCTGACCCCCGAGGGCACGGGATCGATGAGGACGACATTGGACATCGATGACGACGTGCTGCTCGCGGCGCGCGACCTCGCGGATCGGCGCGGGTCATCCCTTGGACGAGCGGTATCGGACCTGGCGCGCCAGGGCCTGACCCGAACCAGCGAGCGGCGCACCCGCAATGGGATCCCGCTCCTCCCGGTCCGGACGGGCGGACCGGTGGTCACCATGGAGCTCGTGAACCGGCTCCGGGATGAGGCGCCGTGAACGGCTACCTGCTGGACGTCAACGTCCTCCTCGCGCTCAGCGATCCGCAGCACATCCACCATGACCTCGCGCATGACTGGTTCGCGGTGCAGGGCAGGGCCGCATGGGCGACGTGTCCGATCACGGAGAACGCGTTCGTGCGCATCACGAGCCACCCGACCTATCCGAGTCGGCCGGGAGAGGCGTCCGTGGTCCTGGCCCTGTTGCGGGAGATGTGCGCGGTCGACGGGCATCGGTTCTGGGCGGATGACCTGAGCATCCGGACCGCGCTCGCCAGTGATGGCGCACTCACCCATGCGCAGGTGACCGACGTCTACCTGCTGGGACTCGCCATCGCGAACGGTGGTCGCCTGGCGACCTTCGACCGACGGATCCCGGCGACCCTCGTCGCGGATGGCCCGGCTGGTCTCGAGGTGATCCCCGCCTGACCTGCGTCGCTGTCGCCGGACGAGGCCGCTGTCGATCTCGCTCGACCGCTCGGACGTCGACCATGTCGCTCTCGATGGATCGCGGTGGGGCGCCCACCCTCACTCCGCGCGACGTGGTCCGACCGCGGCATCGAGGGGGATCCAGCCGTTGCGGATCGCCAGCGCCACGAGCTGCGTGCGGCTGACGGCGCCGTGGTGCCTGGCGAGCCGCATGATGATGCCCTCCACGGTCCGCGGGGAGAGGCCCATCACACCTGCCATCTGCTCGCTGGTGCGGCCGGCGGCCAGCAGCTCCATGAATCGGAGGTCCCGCTCGGACGGAGGCTCGCCCGCGATGCCCCGGATCGGGAAGGTCGTCTGACCCGCCGCGGCTGATTCGATGGCACGCACGAGCGCGGGCAGGC
The DNA here is from genome assembly GCA_019637815.1 of Chloroflexota bacterium. Taxonomy (GTDB): domain Bacteria; phylum Chloroflexota; class Limnocylindria; order Limnocylindrales; family CSP1-4; genus JAFMJV01. The sequence goes on along the minus strand of JAHBUZ010000005.1, from coordinate 47,643 downwards.
TCGCGTCCTTGGGCAGGTAACCCGCGGCCCCGGCATCGCGGGCACGCCGCACGTAGTACGGCACGTCCCAGGAGCTCAGGAACAGCACCGGGATGTGGCCCAGGCCGGCCGCTCGCAACGCGTCGGGCAGGTCCAGGCCCGCGGGTCGCTCATCGAACATGACGTCACTCACGATGAGCGATGGCTCGGCGGACGCGGCGAGCGTCACCGCGTGGCTGACGACCGTGGTCGTGGCCACGACCGTCACGCCAGCCGCCTCCAGGATCGCGCGGATACCCTGGCCGACGATCGTCTCATCATCGACGACAAGGACACGGATCATGTCGGCCATCGGTATCGGACCAGGGTCCCCGTGGGCTGCGCGGCACCGACCTCGACGCGCGCGCCGACCTCCCGCGCCCGGGTCCGCATCGCAGCGAGCCCGAGACCGCCACCGTCGCTCGACTGCTGAGGGCGGACACCCACCCCATCGTCCTCCACGTCCATGTGCAGGTGGTGCCGTCCGATGTCGAGCCGGACGATGAACATCGTCGCGGCCGCATGGTGGACGATGTTGTTGATGGCCTCCTGGGCCACCCGGAGCGCCGTCAGCTCCACCTCCCAGGGTGCTCGCTCGACGGTGGCCGATGCATCCAGATAGCCGGTCGGACCGTGCTCCGTGGCGCGCTGGATGACGTCCTCGATCGCCTGACCGAGTCCGGCCTCCCGAAGCACCAACGACTGGTCGGACATCATCATCGAGCGCAGGTCATCCGCGGCCTGTCGGAACAGCCGCTCGGCACGCGCCGTGTCGCCGACTCGGACCGCCAGGAGCGCCGCATTGGCCGGCGGTGCCACCAGCGCGTGGACCCGCTGGATCATCCGCTCCTGCTCGTGCTCCGCGGTCATCCGGAGGGCGCGTCGCCCACCCGCGACAGAACGGGTGATGGCCACGCTCAGCGGTATCCCTGCACGTCGATCGCGATGGATGTCGAACAGCGCCCCGGCCACGGCACCGGCCGCGAGGACGCCAGCCACGGCCAGTGGCCCGAAGCGGCTGACGTCCCAGAGCCAGACGAACGGCGGCTCCGGCGTGGCCAGCGAGACCAGGATCAGGACCACCATGGCTGCCAGCAACGGGAACGCGACCAGCGCGAGACGCGATCCCGTGCGCCGCCGGTCGAGGGCCAGCAGGCTCGCAACCAGGGCGGGGGAGACGAGCACGAGGCTTAGGTCCGGCATGGCCACGAGGCCAAGCATCTCCGTGGTCGCCACCACGACCGATGCGACCAGTGCGACGGAGGCGACGCCCGGCGCCCACGGCCGAGCCATCATCGCGAACAGCAGGAGTGCGGCTCCCAGGAGGGCGGCCGCTGGCGGCGGCGTCAGCCAGTGATCCTGCACGAACGTCGCGGTGACGAGGACGCCCGGTGTGTCGTCAGAGACCAGGTACCCATCCCCGGGCCGGATCCCCCAGAGCCACTCACGACTGCCGGGCGCCACCGACTCGATCGTCCCGGCCCGCCCATCGCCCGAGAGCGTCAGCGTGTTCGGCGTCTGCACATAGCTCAACCAGATGCTCAGGTAGACGACCACGAGCCCGACGCTCATGGCGATCAGGGTCCACGAGCGATACCGGGTGATGGTGCTCATGTCGCGGACCGACAGCCGGCGGGTCCAGCCGGCTCGCTCCACCCCGATGTTCGCCGGGTGCGCGCTCATACACGGCATGGTAGCGGGAACTTCTCTGAGTGGATCGCGTAGTAGTACGCGTCCGTCGGGGATGCGATCGAGGTACGACTACGGCTATGGAGGGAGTTGGACCGATGGCTCCCCGACCGCACGCCGGAGGACGGAAGACATGAGACGAGTCGCAGCGATTCCGGTGGCGTCATTCGCACTGGTCGCGACCATCCCGGTGCCAATGGCTGCCCACTCATGGAGCAGCAACTGCACCCAGGGCGTTGGATACCTCGTCGCATGGCCGGATGCTGGTCCAGCCGGAGTGCCAGACACCGCGTGCCAGTCGGACATGAACTGGGGCGACACCAACGCCGAGATCCGCAACTTCCACGATGTGATGTCGGCGTTCCATCTGCGAGATCGTGAAGGAGACAGCCAGAAACTCTGTGCTGTCTTCTTCGACGATGCCGGCTACGGTGGCGCTGCGAATATCATCGGTCCGTTGACCAATGATGTCCACTACGTCGAGGACAATCTCGCCGGGTCGGGGTGGAATGACAAGACGGACAGCCACATCCTGTTCGGTGAAAGTGGCTCGACCTGCGGCTAGCTCGACCTGCGGCTAGACAGGAATCTGGGCGCAAGGCCTGACGATGCGACGAGCAGCGCTCCAGCGCCTGGCAGTGACCACCACGATCCTGGTGGTGATGCCAGGCGCCGGCGCAAACACACTTGCACACGACGGCGAGCCTGAGGACCGGGCCATCTTCTGGGATGCTGGGGCGGTTCGCATCCAGGCGGAGCATCTGGAGATCGTCACGACCGGGCGAGTGTTCGGGGGTGCGGCCGCCACTGCCGAGGTTCGAAGCATGTCCACGAGTCCCGCCGCTCGTCGGCTGGACGCGAAGTGGGTCGAGCGTCACCCCGACCGAGGCGATGTCGCATTGGAGACCTCCTTCGAGCTTGCGTCGGATGGCAGCACGTGGTGGATCGATGCGTTGCAGGTGCGGATCACCGATAAGGACGGTGTCGCGGCGCGATTCAACCCGTCGGGGCCCGGCGCAACGGTGGGGGACACACTGTCCGTGTCGATCGATGTCGAGGATTCCGCGGAGTCGGTCGCCGTGCACATCCATGGGCTCACCATCGATGCGTTCCGGCGCGGTTCGCTCATCCAGACGATGGAGGATTGCGTCCCCGCCATCGTGCTGGGTTCGATCGGTACGACGAATCCCGCTGACCCCGGCCAGCCATTGGCTGGAGTCGATCTGGGTGCGACGGAGCCGCGGGTGATCCACGAGCGATTGGTGACGATGGAGTACTGCCACACGTTCCGTCTGCTCTACCGGCTGACCGAGTCCCAAACGGCTGGGTACAGCGAGGTCTGGTGTGATCCGCCGGACGGCCGAGTCGTGCGGGCAGAGTACCTGGACGATGGGTCCATCGTGATCCTGGTCGTGGGCGAGCCAGCGCCGTCCATTCGTCCGCAGCCGGTCGGTGGCTGGGGATGCCTGAGTACGGGCATGCTTCCACCCTCACCGGCTGGTGCACCCGCATGACGACGGCCGGCCCCGCGGTCGAGGCGCGCGGGTTGACCAAGCGATATCGCCGTGGCGTCCGCGCGCTGGATGACGTCACGCTGCGTGTTCCCCCCGGATCGTGTACCGCGCTGGTCGGGCCGAACGCCGCCGGGAAGTCCACGTTGATGAAGACGCTCGTCGGGTTCGAGCGGCCCACCAAGGGCTCGGTCCGAGTGTGTGGTGTCGATCCGTGGCGTCGCCGAGGCCGGGCCCTCCAACATGTGGGCTACGTGCCGCAGCAGCCGCCACTGTACCGATCGCTGACCGTGGACCAGCACCTGGGGATGGCAGCGCGCGCACGTCGCGGCTTCGATCGGCCGGCGGCACGGGCGCATCTGGAGCGGATCGGTATCCCCATGACAGCGCATCCGACGAAGCTCTCCGGCGGCCAGCAGGCCCAGGTGATGTTGGCCATCGCACTCGGCACACGCGCGGACGTGCTGCTGCTGGACGAGCCGCTGGCAAGTCTGGATCCGCTCGCCCGGACCGAGTTCCTTGCGATCGTCCGATCGGTCGTTCGCGATATCGACACGACGGTGCTGCTCTCTTCCCACATCGTGAGTGACATCGAGGAGGTCTGTGACCGGATCGTGGTCCTGGGTGCCGGCCGGATCCTACTGGACGACTCGATCGACCACGCACTCACGAGTCACGCCATCGTACGCGGTGCGGTGCAGGATCCCTCGACACGGGTCGTCGGCCAGTTCGATGATGGGTTCGGGCTCGTACACATCGTGCATGTGGACCAGAGAAGCGGCGTCGATGGCGTCCGCGGCTCCGATCGAGGTCCGATCTCCCTGGACTACGTCGTCAAGGGATACCTCGCTGCCGGCAAGTCGCTCGCAGAGCAGGACCAGCGCACAGCCGCGTGATGAGCACCTGGGCCACCGCCTGGCGGCTGTATCGGTTCGAGCTGGTCGCCGCGTTGCTGGGCATCGGGCTCCTGGTGGCCGGTGGCCTGTTCATCATCCTCCAGCTGGACGAGGCCCGGCCCGTCAGCAGGGAGCGCTTCGACTTCTGCGGGACGATCGATCAGGAGACGGGCGAGTTGCCGGACTGTCCGGACGTCGATGTCTTCGTCGCCCGGTTCGGCATGTGGGCGTTCGAGCTGTTCGGCTTCGCGTCGTTCGCGGCGGGGGCGCTCCTGGGCTCGGTGCTCGTCTCGCGCGAGATCGAGCACCGGACCGCCCAGCTCGGCTGGTCACTGTCGGGCGCTCGGTGGCGCTGGCTGCTCGGACGGCTGCTGCCGGTCGGGCTGCCGCTCCTGCTCGTCCTCGTGTTGCTGGCCCTCGTCGCTGACGCGATCATGGCATCCCGCTGGTTCTGGCAGGACCCGCGGGAGTCACTCCGTGACTACGGGCTCCGTGGCCCACCGCTGGTCACGCGTGGGCTGGCCGTGTTCGCGGTGAGCGTCCTCATCGGGTCCGTGGTCGGCCGCCAGCTACCTGCGCTGTTGCTCGCCGCCATGGTCGCGACCGGTGTCAGCCATCGTCTCAAGAACGAGTTCCCCTACGGGGTCGAGCCGCGAGGGCTCGTGGCTTGGAGGGAATACAGGAAGGACGAGAATCAGCTCCTCTACCGCGGGGTACGCGAGGCGTTCCTCGCCCCGGATGACGGCAGGGTCATCAGCTACGACGAAGCGTTGGCCTACGTCCCGCGCAGGTTCCGCGACGACGAGATGCGGGCGGACAACTGGGTGTACGACAATCTGGAGCTCGCGATGGTCGCGTACACCGGCGAGCAGCTGACAGAGATCGAGACGCGGGAGGCGCTCATCCTGGGGACGGCTGCCGTCCTTGCGCTCGGCGCCACCTTCGTGGTCATCGGCCGTCGGCGGCCCTACTGACGGTGCCGTCCACCTGGGTCACGACTTGGCGGCTGTATCGCTTCGAGCTGCTGGTGGTGCTCCTGGCCGTGGGGTTCGTGGCCGTTGCGGCGATGGTCGTCGCGGACCAGCTGGCCGGGCTGGCGGTGGGCGAGTGCGCTCCGGACGAGGATCCAGAGGCCTGCGCAGCCGCCGTCGCGGCGCTGCGTGGCCAGGCCGACCAGGTGGCGGGGCTCGCGGGTGTGGCGCCGCTCGTAGCGGGCGTCGTCCTCGGGCCGGTGCTGGTCGCACGGGAGGTGGAGCACGGGACGGTGCAGCTGGGCTGGTCCCTATCCGGCGCGCGCCGCCAGTGGCTCCTGGAGCGGGTGCTCCCGGTGGCCACGGTGCTGGTCCTCGGGCTCGCGGTGCTCGCGTTCGCGAGCGACGCGCTGGAGGCCGCCCGATGGCCGGAGGTCGACCCACGGGTGTCACTGCATGGGTACGGCGAGCGTGGGCCACTGCTCGTGGTCCGAGGGCTCGCTGTGTTCGCCGCAGGCGTCCTCGTCGGGCTCGTCATGGGCCGCCAGCTGCCGGCGCTCCTCGTGGCGGGGCTCGCGGCCGCCGCCATCGGCTATGGCTCCATCCTCGTGTTCCCCTATGGTGCGGACTGGCGATGGGAACGCCGCACGGAGTCCGTCTCGGAGGTCGCGGACCGGGTGGGGCCCGAGGCGTTCCGCGCACCCGATGGCACCACCGTCTCCCTGGCAGAGGTGCTCGGTGCCCGGGTGGGCGAGGGTCCGGCACGCTGGACGACCGATGATCTCGAACCGATCCGCCTGGTGCTGCGGGGCGAGCGCCTGCCGGAGATCGAGCAGCGCGAGATGCTCGTCCTGGGCATGGTCATCATCGTCACCCTCGGGGCATCACTCGTGATGGTCGACCGCCGGCGCCCGTACTGAGCATCACCGCCGGCGACCACCCTATGGCGACACCACGATCGCGCCATGGAACGGGTCTGCTGCTCGCGTCGCTCGACCGCACGGATGCCGACCACGCCGCCTGTCGGCCGCTGATCGAGGAGGGCGGACGAGGCCGCGGTCATCCCTGTACCGACTCGAGCGGCCTCCGCTCCGGTGGAGTCATCCGTCCCTGCGGGTCATCGTCAGCCGTCGACGGGGAGGTGGTGTCAGCCCACCTCGGTGGGACCGATGACCGTGACGAGCCGCGCAGCGCCCCGCTGGAGTCGTGCGTCGAGGGTCAGGAGTCGAGTCTCCTCGATCTCAGCAAGGGCGACGTACTCCGCGTCGTAGGTCTTGGCCCAGCCGAGGCGCACCGCCACGCTCCAGGCTCGGTCCCGCAGGTCTGACGGCGCCTGGGCCGTGATCGGGAGTGTGCTCAGGCGCACACGGACACGCTCCGCCTCGGCAGCCGGCACGACGCCCCGCCATACAGACTCGCGGAGCACGGAGAGCGCTTCGGACCACAGCAGATGTGGCGCGATCAACTCGACATCGCGTGACCAGTCGGGCAGCTCGGCCGCGGTCGCCATGGCAAGGGCGATGCTCGCGTCCGCGACCAGACGTTCGGTGCTCAATGCTCCTCGCGCTGTCGCCGGAGGATGGCGAGGAAGTCGGGCATCGGGGAGCCCCAGGAGGTCCTCTCCCACTCAGGTGGCAGGGGTAGCGTTCCTGAGAGGTCGCCCAGGGCGTCGAGGTCGGACTCCTCGATGATGTGCTGGGTGCCGACCTTCGTGGCCGGTAGTCGACCCTCTCGGATCCAGCGCCGGACCGTCTCCGGGTTCCGGCGTACCCGCTTGGCGGCCTGTGGGACGGTCAGCATCGACATCGTGGTGTCGAATACTACAACACGGCTGATCGGTCCTTGCGGCTGCTCCATCCACGAGACCCACGATGCCTGAGAGATAGGTCATCGATCGAGGCGGCTATCGGGCTATGCTGCCGATCATGGTCACGGTCGGCGTCAGCGAGGCCAAGGCCCACTTCTCGCGCCTCCTGCGCAGGGTCGCGACGGGTGAGGAGATCATCATCACGAATCGTGGACGGCCGGTCGCGCGCCTGGTGCCCATCGGCACGCCGAGGGAGCGTGAGTTCGGGTTCGACGAGGGGATCTTGACGATTCCTGACGACTTCGATGATCCGCTCCCGGACGAGATCCAGCGCCTGTTCGAGGGGTGAGGTACCGGCTCGACACCCACCCGCGCGTTCGACGCACACGACGTCCCGGTGATGCACGCCCACCGTCTGACCCGACATCGGTGATGGGTCGCCCGTTCTGACCGATGTACAGGATGGATGGACGCCACGTGGATCGGTCGCAGGCTTCGGGCCAACGAGGGGCTCGCGACCACCGCTGGGGATGACGAATGTCACGCCTTGCTGGACGATCGTCACACTCCGATGGCTGGGAAGCGCGATGTGGCACCGTCGCCTACGTCCATCCCCACGATCGAGGGCCTGGTGTCCGATCATCGTGGTCATCCGCGGCGAATGTCTCGCGCGGCGATGGGTCGCTGGATCGCCCGGAGATGTATCTCGCTCGGTGATGTCTCGATGGTGCGCTCGGCCGGCCGACCGCTCACCACGATCTGACGAGGGCGTCTCGGCGATCCTGGCCCAGAGCAAGGCTTTCGAGGCGTGATGCGAGCATCTTCGCTGCTCAACAGAACAGTGCCATCGCGCTCAGGCGCGCTTCACTTGTCACTCGCTCCTGATCGGGCGCAGGATGCCCCGACCAGCGGGCGCCGCTGGGCGTCCGGCAGGCGGCCGGGCGTGCTCCTCCGCGTCGGGCCGGGGATGGCTGCCAGGCGGCTGGTCATCAGGAGTCCGGTCCTGCGCGACACGTCACGCGAAGGAGGTCGCTGATGTCCGAGGAGGGTGCCACCGTGGAGGTGGCCGTGGTCGTGAACGGCACGCCCCGGACGGTGGCCGTGGAACCACGCAAGCTGCTGGTGCAGCTGCTGCGCGACGACTTGGGGCTGACGGGCACGCACATCGGCTGTGACACCAGCCAGTGCGGTGCCTGCACGGTCCACGTGGATGGCCAGGCGGTCAAGTCGTGCGCAGTGCTCGCGGTCCAGGTGGACGGCTCGGCGGTCACCACCATCGAGGGCATCGGCAGCGAGGGCGCGCTGCATCCGCTCCAGGACGCGTTCTGGACCAACCACGGCCTCCAGTGCGGCTTCTGCACCCCGGGCATGATCATGTGCGCGGCCGACCTCCTGGCACGCGACCCGGACCCGGACGAGCCCACGGTGCGCCACGCCATCGAGGGCAACGTCTGCCGCTGCACGGGCTATCACAACATCGTGCGGTCCGTGATGGCCGCGGCCGCCGCGATGCGTGACGCGGAGGCCGGCACATCCCAGCCGACCGCCACGGCGCAGCCGAGCGCGAGCTGAGGAGGCACGACCATGACGCTCGCCGCGAACCCGCTGGACACCCTCGGCCAGCCGCTCAAGCGCAAGGAGGACCCGCGCTTCATCACGGGCACCGGCCGCTATCTCGATGACATCACGCTGCCGGGCATGACCCACCTCGTGGTCCTGCGCAGCCCGTATGCGCATGCCCGGATCCGCTCCATCAACACATCCGTCGCGAAGACCATGCCGGGCGTCGTCGCGGTCTACACGGGCGCCGACACGGCCGAGGTGAACCCGCTGCCGTGCGCCTGGGCCGCGGGTGGCGTGGAGAACCACCTGGACACGCCGCGCATCCTGACCCCGGACGTGGCGCGCTGGACGGGCGACGCCGTCGCCGCGGTGGTCGCGGAGACACGCGCGCAGGCCGTGGACGCCGCGGCCGCCATCGACGTCGACTACGAGCCGCTGCCCGTGGTCGTCAACGCGGAGGAGGCGCTCAAGCCGGGCGCCCCGCAGCTGCATGAGAACGCGCCCAGCAACATCGAGGCCCAGTGGTCGTGCGGCGATGCCGCGGGCACCGCGCAGGCCATCGGGTCGGCGGAGGTGGTCGTCCGCCAGCGCATCGTCAACCAGCGGCTCATCCCGAATCCCATGGAGACGCGTGGCTCCATCGGCTCGTTCGATGCCGGGACGGGCGAGTACACGGTCTGGATGACCAGCCAGGCGCCCCACGTGATGCGCCTCCTCATCACCGCGTTCGTGCTGGGTATCCCGGAGCACAAGATGCGCTGCATCAGCCCGGACGTGGGCGGCGGCTTCGGCTCCAAGATCTTCCTGTACCACGACATGCCGCTCGTGGCGTGGATCAGCAAGCAGCTCGGCCGACCCGTCAAGTTCGTGGAGACCCGCTCGGAGAACTACCAGGCGACCACGCATGGCCGGGACCACATCACGGACATCGAGGTGGCGGGCTCCCGGGACGGCGTCATCACCGGCTTGCGCGTCAAGACGATCGCGAACATGGGCGCGTATCTCTCGACCATCGCGCCGGGCATCCCCACGACCCTGTACGGCCGACTCCTCTCGGGCGCGTACCGCTTCCCGAACATCTTCTGCGAGGTCACCAACGTCTACACCAACACCGCGATGGTCGACGCCTATCGCGGTGCCGGGCGACCGGAGGCGACCTATGTCGTGGAGCGGGCGATCGACCTGTTCGCGGACGAGATCGGCATGGACCCCGCCGAGGTCCGTCGACGCAACTTCATCCCTCCGGATGCCTTCCCGTACGACCCCAAGGTCCTGACCGGGCCGACCGGGCTCACCCTGAAGTACGACTCCGGGAACTACGCGCCCGCGCTCGACCGGGCGCTCGAGATGGCCGGCTACGCGGACCAGGCGACTGCGAAGGCGGAGGCGGCGAGCCGGGGCAAGCTGCTGGGCTTTGGCCTCAGCTCCTACATCGAGATCTGTGGCGTGGCGCCGTCCAAGTGGATCGGCCTGCCGGGGGAGGGCTGGGGCGCCGGGCTCTGGGAGTCGGCGAACATCCGGGTCCACCTGACGGGCAAGGTCGTGGTCACGACGGGCAGTCAGAACCACGGCCAGGGCCACGAGACGACGATGGCCCAGATCGTGGGCGCGCGCCTGGGCATCCCGGTCGAGGACGTGCTCGTGGAGCACTCAGACACCTCCGGCACGCCCTTCGGGTACGGCACGTACGGCTCGCGGAGTGGCGCGGTGGGTGGCATCGCGGCGTACAACGCGGCGGAGAAGGTGCGCGACAAGGCGAAGCGACTCGCGGCGCACATGCTGGAGGCGAACCCGGAGGACATGGAGTACGACGACGGCACGGCCTTCGTGCGTGGCTCGCCCGACCGCGCCAAGACCATCGCGGAGATCGCGCTCGCGGCGTCCGTGGGCTACGACCTGCCGGCGGGGATGGAGCCCTTCCTCGACGAGACGGCCTACTACGACCCGCCCAACTGCACGTATCCCTTCGGGACGCATGTCGCGATGGTCGAGGTGGATCGCGAGACGGGTCACGTGGACCTGGTCCGCTACATCGGCGTGGACGATGTGGGCAAGAAGATCAACCCGCTCGTGGTCGATGGGCAGCTCCACGGCGGCATCGCCCAGGGGGTCGGTCAGGCGCTCTGGGAGGGCGCGGTCTACGACGACAGCGGACAGCTGCTGTCCGGGACGATGATGGACTACGCCCTGCCGCGAGCGTCGCGGCTGCCCTCGTTCGAGCTGGACGAGACGGTGACACCGTCGCCGGTCAACCCGCTCGGCATCAAGGGTGCCGGTGAGGCGGGCACGATCGGGTCGGCGGCGGCCGTGGTGAACGCGGTGGTGGATGCGTTGTCGGACTTCGGCATCCGGCATATCGACATGCCGCTCACGGACCAGACGGTGTGGCGCGCGATGCGCGTGGCGGAGGCCGGCGGCGCGGGCGGTGACGTTCGTGGCGCGGCGGAGGGACGAGCATGATCCCGGCGGCGTTCTCGTACACCCGGCCCGCGTCCCTGGCCGAGGCGCTCTCGCTGCTCGCGGGCGCCTCGGACGGGACCAAGGTCATCAATGGCGGCCAGAGCCTGCTGCCGCTGCTCAAGCTCCGGGTGGCGGAGGTCGATCGGCTCATCGATATCGGTCGGCTGGGCGAGCTCCAGGGCATCCGGCCGGGCGCGGATGGCGGCCTCGTCATCGGTGGCGCGGTGCCCTACACGGCCGTGCTGGCATCCCCGCTCGTGGCCGAGCGCTGCCCGCTGCTCGCGGAGACGATCGCGGACATCGGCGATGTCCAGGTGCGCAACCGGGGCACGCTGGGTGGCAGCGTGGCACACGCGGATCCGGCGTCGGACCTGCCGGCGGCGATGCTCGCCCTGGACGCCTCGTTCGTGACGCGCTCGTCCGCCGGGGAGCGGGTGGTCGCGGCGGACGGGTTCTTCCACGGCGCGTTCGAGACGGATCTGCGGCCCGATGAGCTGCTCATGGAGCTGCGCATCCCCGGGCTGGCGGCCGGGACCGGGACCGCGTATCGACGCCTGGCCCAGCCCGCGTCCGGCTACTCCCTGGTGGGGGTCGCGGCGGTCGTGCGGACCGACGCCGGACGCGTGGTGGATGCCCGGGTCGGCATCACGGGTGTGGGCGAGGTGGCGTACCGGGCGCGAGCCGTGGAGACGGCACTCCTCGGTGGTTCGTCCGTGGCAGACGCGGCGGCACACGCCGCGGACGGTCAGGTCGTGGCCAGCGACATCCACGCGGACGCCGAGTATCGGGGCGCGATGGCCGTGGTCTTCACCCGACGCGCCATCGAAGCGGCGACCGTCCGCGCCGGCTGACGCGGGGAGTCGCATCCGGCACGTGGCCTGGCTCGGACATATGGCGGTGCCGCTATCATTGCGTCATGGAACGCACCACGTTGATGCTCCCGGACGACACCCGAGATCGGCTCCGCCGGATCGCCGCTGAGCGAGGGGTGTCCATGGCGGTGGTCATCCGCGAGGCCATCGACGAGAAGGTGGCACGGACGCGCCCGCGACCACGGAGCCTTGGCATCGCCGCGTCTGGTCATCGAGGCACTGCGCGCCTTGCGGGCGAGGAGCGGCCAGTCCCTCGTTCATGGCGCTGATCCTGCGTTCATGGCGCTGATCCTGGACACGGGGCCGCTGTTCGCCTCACTCGACCGCTCGGATGCCGACCATGTCGCGTGTCGCGCCTTGATCGAGGAGGCGGACGAAGCGCTGGTCATCCCGGCGCCGGTCCTCGTCGAAGTGGACTACTGGATCGGCCAGCGTCTCCATGCCGGGGCGCTGGTCGCGTTGCTCGCGGATATCAGTGACGGCGCCTACCTGGTGGAGGACCTGACACCGGGTGACTACCGGCGGGTCGGCGAGCTCTGTGACCGCTACGCAGACGCGGACATCGGGTTCGTGGATGCGGCGGTCCTGGCGATCATCGAGCGCCTGGACGAGGGCAAGCTTGCGACCCTTGACCGACGCCACTTCTCACTCCTGCGACCTCGACACCGACCCTCGATCGACCTTCTGCCGGCCTGATCGCTCCCGCGGACCCCCGCCGGTGGGGTCGAGGATCCGGGCGCCCGTCGACGCCACGTCCCGGACGTTCCGGGTGACGAGCGTCATGTCATGGACCAGGGCGACCGCTACGGCAGCTCGGCCTCCAGCTGCGTCTGGCGCACCCGCGCCAGGTAGCGCGGCAGGTAGCGGTCGTACATCGTCACGAGGACGCTCACGAGCGTCACGAAGAAGAGGGTCATGACCATCGACCGACCACCGCCCGGCAGCGGCGAGATGGCGATGAGCACGAGCGTCACGAGCCCCAGCACGGCCGTGGTCACCAGGAACTGGCGGAACGCGGAGTCCCAGGTGTAGCCACGCCGGGTCATGGCGTGGCTGATGGCGGTCGTGACCACGACCACGATGCCCACGGCGATGGCGAGCGAGACGGGTGGCACGCGCAGGTCCAGCATCATCCCGAAGATGCTGGTCACGAGCACCAGCAGGACCAGCTTCTCCAGCGTCGCGACGCTCACGAGCCGCCCGGCCACGTGGGTCGCCGCGGCCTGCACCGCGGACGTGGGCAGATACGGTTGCTGGGCATCCGCGGACAGCGTGATGGGTCGGTCCGCAGGTGGCAGGTGGTTGCGGACCACCCACATCGCCAGGAGCACCAGCAGGACCACGACCACCACGAAGGCCCCGACGATCCACCACTGGTCGGCGAACGTATCCGCCCACGGCGTACCGGCCGGTACGCCGAAGATGCGCTCCTGGACGATGTCGGTCACGTCCAGCTGCGCGATGTGGATCCACCACTCCTGGGGCAGCTTGATGACGATCCAGATGAACGCCGCGATCCCAACCACCAGCGCAGCGCTGACCCGGCGGGGATCCCAGCGGGTGCGGATCGCCTCGATGGCGTCGAAGAAGTACTCGAACGTGTTGGGGAAGACCAGCAGCAGCCAGCGCAGGCCGGTCGCCTCGAACAGGGTCGCGCCCACGAGGCGGTAGTAGTACAGGAAGCGGCTCACCTGGAACGCCGGGATGTTGGTCCAGTTGCGGAGCGTCGCGAGATAGGCGATCGAGAGGTAGTAGATGTCGAGCGCCTTGTCGTAGCCCTGGTACCACGCGAGGTCCGCGCCGGGTGCCAGGGCCTGGAACACGGTCTGATCCACCGCATCCAGGACGAGTGCTGCGATCATCGCCGGCAGCGGGAACAGCGGGATGAACAGGGGCACGAGGAAGCGTGCCGCGATGACGCCGATGCCCACGCCGATCGCCCAAGGCTCCATCGGCGGGATGCTACATCCTGCCCACCGCCCTCGGACGGCGAAGCCGCGAGCCTGTCATGTCGCCCCACGAGACGAGGCGGCGTCGATGCACACTGGACGGATGGACACGAGGCGCATCACCCCCGGCAGCCCGCTGGAGCCAGGCGAGGCGGACGGGCTCGATGGTGCGGTCCTCACGCGCGACCTGGTGGTCGATGGCGACCGATGGCGCAAGGGCCGTCGACTCACGAGGAGCGAGATCCGACGTCTGGTCGAGCACGGTCCCGACGATGGCGACCGACGACCCATCACCCTCCTCCTGCCGGGCGCCGATGATCTCCACGAGGACCAGGCCGCGCGCCGGCTCGCGAACGCAGTGGCCGGATCGGGGGTGACGCTGCATGGCCCCGCCGAGAGCCGGGTCGACCTGTTGGCGAGTCACGACGGCGTGCTCCGGGTGCGGGTCGGTGCGCTCGAGCGGGTCGATCGACTGGACCAGGTGGAGGTCTTCACGCGGCTGGACGGCCAGGTGATCCAGGCCGGCGATGTCGTGGCCAGCGTCAAGGTCGCGCCGCACGTCCTGCCCGCGGCGGTGATCACGGCCGCCGAGCGACAGGCAGGGGAGCGGGGCGTGGTCCGGGTGGACGGGTATCAGCGGGTCGTCGTGGGGGTCGTGGTCAAGGAGGCGCTCCGCGCCGCGGCCCGGGAGCGGTTCGAGACCACGATGCGGCTCCGCGTGGAGGGCCTCGGCTCCGTGGTCGGGCCGATCCACTACGTGGCGGATGACGTGGATGCCGTGCGCGCCGCGCTCGCGTCCGTGGTGCGCGGTCCGGAGCCGGCGCGGCTCGTGCTCATGGCCGGATCCGCGAGCACGGATCCGCTGGATGCCACGTTCCTCGCCATCGACGCGCTCGGTGGCCGGGTCATCCGGCAGGGCGTGCCCGCGCATCCGGGCTCCATGCTCTGGATGGCCCGGATCGGCCGTGCGACCGTCCTGGGTCTGCCGACGTGCGGCGCCTATTCGCGGGCGACCGCGGCGGATCTGCTCATCCCCTGGCTGCTGGCGGGCGCGCCACCGACGCGGGCGACCATCGCGCGGCTGGGCCATGGTGGCGTGCTGACGCGCGACCAGCGATTCCGATTCCCCGCGTATGCCCAGGACCTCGAGGCGCCCGAGGGCTGATCCGCCGGCCGCGGGCCGACGACCGCACACGGGAGCGGTCCCGGGCGATCCTGGCCTGGTCAGTCGATGACCTCGACGCCTTCCGCGCGGGCGGCCGTGGCGAGTGCCCGATCCAGCGTGGCCAGGGGCGCGTCGATGTCCAGCGCGAGGTGGAGATACAGCGCGTCATACACCGTCAGCCGATGTCGCTGCGCGAGCTCGACGGCGTCGAGGAGCCCGTGCCAGCCTCGGTCGACGACATCGACCCCGCTCCGGAACATGTTCCGGAGCTTGCCCGGCACTTCGGTGCTCGCCAGGGCCGTACCCCGCAGCAGTCCGTTCGCGACCTCCGTGCGGAAGTGGACGGGCGCCAGGAGCATCGCACCCTGCTCGGCCCAGGTCACCCATCGCTGCGGCCAAGGTCCCTCGTCCGTGAGGAATCGGATGGTGACCGATGCATCCACGACGATCGCACTGGGCATGGATGTCAGACTCATCGTCCGCGCTCCCGGTCGCGACGGATGTTGTCCGCGATCTGCTGGTCTCGTTCCTCTCGCATCTGCCGGATGAGCGCGGCCGGGTCCGGGATGTCGATGGGATACTCATGGGCCAGCCGCTTGATCTCCGCGATCGCGTCCAGCCGGACCCGTCGTCGCGCGTCCGGGGACATCCGCTCCAGGTCCGCCAGCGGCACGAGCGCAGCGATCGGCTGACCAGCACGCTCGATGACGATCTGCTCGCCACCGGCGGCCTCATCCAAGATCGCCCCGAACCGCTTGCGGACCTCGAGCGCGGACACCGTCTTCATGGTGACTATCATAGTGCTCTATGAGTGATATGAGGATCATCGCCGGATGCTGTTCGTCGCGCGTCACCGCGAGCCGGCACGGAAGCCCTGCGGCAGGGCGTGACCATGGCTGACGTCCACGACTCGATCACGCCGGCACTTGCCGCCTTCATCGGGCGTCAGTCGTTGTTCTTCGTCGCATCGGCGCCGTTGTCCGCGGACGGCCACGTGAACGTCTCGCCCAAGGGTCTCGATACGTTGCGGGTGCTGTCACCCCGCAGGGTGGCGTACCTGGATCTCACGGGCAGCGGCAACGAGACCTCCGCGCATCTCGCAGAGAACGGGCGTGTCACGTTGATGTTCTGTGCGTTCGATGGACCACCTCGGATCCTGCGGCTGTTCGGCGCCGGGCGGACCGTCCTGCCCGCCGATGCCGAGTGGGACGAGCTACGCCGCCACTTCCCCGAGCACCACGTGGGGGTGCGGCAGGTCATCGTGGCGGACATCCACCGCGTCCAGACGAGCTGTGGCTACGCGGTACCCCGGATGGACCTGGTGGAGGAACGCGACACGCTCGACCGGTGGGCGCGCAACCGCGGAGATGACCGGCTGGACGAGTATCGACGGGAGCACAACGTCGTCAGCATCGACGGCCTGCCGACACCCATCGCGGCCTGCTGGCCGGAGCCAGGACGCGAGCCGATCTGAGCATCGGGCATCTCGACGTCCGGGCGGGCTTGATCATCCGCCGGCCGGGACCTGGGCGAGGGCATCGATCTCCACGAGGGCCTCCGGGCGGCCCAGCGCGGCGACCTGGAGCACCGTGATCGCCGCAGGGTGTGGGCCCCAGACCTCCTGCGCGGCGGCGAACCCGGCCCGGATATCCGCGGGCGCCACGAGATGGATGGTCAGCTTCGCGACGTGCTCCTGGGTGCAGCCGGCGTCCGCGAGCACCGTGAGCACGTTGCGCAGCGCCTGCACCGTCTGCTCGCGAAGCCCGCCAGGCACGATGGCACCCGTCGCGTCCGTGCCGTTCTGGCCACCGACCACGAGCAGGGCGCCGGGCGACTGGATGAGCACGCCCTGGCTGAAGGCCGGGTTCACATGGAGCGTCGAGGGGTTCAGGTGGACGAGGGGCATCGGATGGGCCTCCGGCTCGGACGACGATGGCCCGAGCATGCCGGCCGATCCTGTCAGGACCTGTCTGGTTCCGCGCCGTCATCGCGCCGTCCCGTTGGACGTTCGTTGGACGGTCATCCGGAGGATGGCCATCGACGGGGCCCCGGACGGTGCTCCCGGATCCGGCAGTGCCTGCGGGCGAAGGAGATGCATGTCCCGGTCGATGCGAGCATCCGCGATGTCGCGGGTGTTCGTCCTTGCGCTGACGCTCGTGATGCTCGCGGGGCTCCCGGCGGAGGCCGCGTCCACATGGACCAAGCTGCTGACGACCCCGGGTGAGGTCCAGCGGATGGCGCCCGCGCCCGGCAACGGCGTGTACGTCGCCACGAGCCCCACGAACTCCGGGGCCACCGCCGTCCTGTATCGCTACAAGTCGGACGGGAAGGTGTCCTGGAAGGTGACCCTGGGGACGGGGGGCGTCTACATCACCGGCCTCGCCTCGGACGCCTCCGGCAACGCCTACGTGATGTCCTGGAGCACGACACGGGACGGGGACAAGGGCTATCCGTATCGCCTCCAGCACGTCAAGAAGGACGGCAAGCTGGGCTGGCTGAAGACGTGGTACGACGATGACCTGAGCCTGAGCGGCGGCCCCGTCGCCCTGTCAGGGAACATGCTCCTGGTCGCTCAGCGGGATGCCGCGACCGGGAACTCGACCATCCGGCGGTTCAAGAAGTCGAACGGCGCGGCCTCGAGCACGTGGACGCTGTCAGGCTCCAAGAAGCCTGCCAGCTGGCTGAGCGACCTGGTCGTGCACGCTGGCTCGGCGTACATGCTGGACGTCTCGGGTCGGCTGTTCCGGCTCCGCACCGATGGGACGGTGCAGTGGATGAAGCAGCTGCCCGGCACGCCGGGTGGTGGGGCGTACCTGGTGACCGGCAACCTGGCCGTCAACGCCAAAGGCATCTCCGTGGGCTACAACGAGGGATGCTGTGACGCATACGTGCGGCGATACACCTTGAGTGGCACCCAGAAGTGGAGCAAGCGCGCGCCGAACGTCGGTGGCAGCGCGTTGTCGGTCACGGTCGCGGGTGCCAACACCTTCACCGCGACCAGCAAGTGGGTCAGCGACGCCAAGCGATCGCAGATCATCGTGACCCGCATGGACGCGAACGGGAAGGTCAAGGGGTCCGTGAAGGCGGGGACCAAGGAGACGGATTCACCGAGCTTCGCCCTGGCGTCGGGCGGGTACGTGTACGTCGGTGGCTATGCCTGGACCAGCCCCAATCGGCCGTTGGTCGTGCGGGTGAAGAAGCCCTGATCCCCCATCAGGGGAAGGCCGTCCGGTCCGGGGTGTCGGGCCGGACGGCTGACTGGCCCGGTGGTGGCGGCCATCGGGTGTCCGCGATCGACTCCGCCATCCCGAAGGAGCGACAGTCCGTGGAGGATCGCCGCGATCGACGAGCGCCACCCGAGGGTCGACCGCCCGTCGGCCTGCGGTCGGCGGCGGACCCGGAGCTCGCGATCATGTCCGGGCGGTACATCTATCTCGTCGGGACCTGGTCGGACAGCTACTACCACCACCCGCTGGTGATGCGTATCGCGCGACCCACGCGGAGATGAGTCAGCACGCCGCGCAGCTGAGCGGGTCCGTCGCACCCGGTCAGGCCGCCTGGCGCTCCAACTCCGCGATGAGCGCCAGCAGCTCGTCACCGGGCTCCACGTCCAGCTCCGCACAGGCATCCATGCCTCGCTGCGCGACCCGTCGGGCGGCCTGTGTCCGACCCTGTCGGACCAGGACCCGCCCCAGCCGCACGTATCGGTCCTCCTCGTACGGGTCCACACCGATCGCGACATCCAGGACGCGCGCCGCATCGTCCAGGTCGCCACGCTCGACGGCATCACCGGCGACGAGGTCCAGGAGCGCCAGGTGCAGTCGTGTCAGTCGCTCGCGGAGCGCGGTCGCCCACTCCGCGTCGTGGTCGGTCGGCAGCAGCTCGCCCGTCGCTCGCGTGAGTGCTGCGCGTGCCAGACCGACGCGATCGCCGGCGGCGGCCGAGAGCGCGACACCCGCTTCGTGCTCGAACCGCCGGGCATCCACGATCACCCCTGGCGCGAGGACCAGGGCACCTTCGCGGCGCTGGATCACGTCACCCGACGCGGACCTGATCCGATTGAGCAGGTTCCGCAGTCGTGCCCGCCCATCGTCCTCGTCGGAGTCCGGCCAGAGGATCTCGATCGCCTCATCGAGGGTGACGGTCCGACGCACGGCCAGCAGCTTCACCAGGGACGCGGGCCGACCTGCCGGCGGGCTGGCATCCAGCCCGCCCCGCTCCACGGCGAACCGACCGAGGAGCACGATGATCGTCTCCGCCGGGACCGCGGACGTCTCGACGCCCGGCGCCGCGATGGCCAGCAGCTCCGGCTCCCGGCGCTCGATGCGTTCGGAGTCACCCTGCGCCGCCACGGCCTGCCGCGCCTGGGCCAGGTACTCGTCGGCCGTCGCCCGGTCGCCCAGGCGAGCGTGGCACGCGGCACGCTCCAGCCACAGCAGCCACCGGTCACGCAGGTCGCTGAACGCGCTCGCCTCGAGTCGGTCGAGCGTGGCGAGGGCCGTGGCGGGGTCGCGATCGAGCGTCTCCAGGCGACATCGTGCGATGAGCGCCGCGTCGGGTCGCGCCGACCCCTCCGCCCGCTCCTCGGTCCGCGCGAGATACGCCCAGGCTCGCTCCAGGTCCCCCACGAGCGCGAGCATGTCGGCCGCGTCACCCAGCGCCTCGGTGCCGGCAAGCCCATCGAACCAGCCGTCCGGGTGCGACTCCATGGTCTCGAGCGCCGACCGCACGCCCGCCCGGTCCCGACGCTCGGCGGAGAGCCGAGCCCGCGACCATGCCGCGTACGCGGTGCCGCGGTGGTCGCCGGTCCGCCGCGCGATGGCCTCCGCCTCGCGGATGGCCGCCTCCGCGTCATCCAGTCGACCACGATGGGTATACACCTCCGCAAGGAAGGTGAGGGTCGCCGCCCGGGAGGGGTCGCCCGCCGGCCGCAGCGCGAGCGCACGCTCGAGACTGTCGATGGCGGCATCGTGGGCACCCCGCGCGAACCAGCAGCCGACGCCGAGCGCCTGCCACGTGTCTGCCTCCCACGCTCGTTCACCGGCGGCGTGCAGGAGCCCGATCGCCGTCTCCAGCTCGGCGGCCGAATCGTCCATCGTGCTCGAGGGGTCGGCCAGGAGCCGGAGCAGGCCGCGGATCGAGTGGGCCCGTCCCAGGGTCGCGGGATCGTCCGGACCGGTCGCGGCGATGACGGTGTCCGCGAGCGCGGCACCTCCATCCAGATCGCCGGCGCGCCCGAGGTCGATGGCCCGCTCCGCGTCCAGCGCCAGCGCGGTCGCGCGCTGGTCCGTCGTGCCGTCGCCCACCGCCCCGCCATCCAGGAGTCGTTGGGCGCGTGCCATCCACGCCGCGCGGATCCGGGCATGTCGCTCCGCGGCACGCACGAGACGGACGATCAGGCCCGGATGGGCGACGAGCACCTCGTCGGGGAGCGCGGCCACGATCCCCTCGAGCGCAACGAGGCCGGTGCTCAGCAGGGTCTCCCGCTGGCCGGTCTCGAGGAGGACCGCGATGCCGTCCGTATCGCCTGCCGCATGCAGCAGCGTGACCGCCTCCAGCAGCTCGCCGTGATCGGCGTAGATCGTGGCCACGGCCCGTTCCCGGTCACGATCGAGCGGGATCGGCGGGATCAGCTCCCGGATGGGATCGGGGATCTCACCCCAGCCATCGGGCCGGAACCGGATTGGCAGGCCGGCGTCCAGCAACCGGTCCAGCGCGCCTTCGCCACCCACGGTGGACGCGACCGTGCTCGAGAGCAGGGGCAGATGCGCGACCTCGGCGATGAGCTGTCGATCGCGGACGGGTGCCGTGGCCAGCATGTCCGCCACGAGCGCTCGCAGCACCGATCGGGGATCGTGGACGGCGGCGGGCCGATCGACGGACATGCCCAGTGCCATCAGCGCGACGGCGGCTGGCCAGCCACTGGACGCCAGGAGCGCGTCATCGACGCGGCGCCCATCGCCGGCCGTCCCGGCGTCCAGACCGAGCATGTGCGCTGCTTCGTCCCGGTCCAGCCGGAGCGTGTCCGGACCCAGGACCACCGCGCCGACCCGATCCGTGAGATCCGCGAGCTCGCGACCGAGTCGTCGACCCGCCACGACCAGGCGCGCGCCCGGTGGCAGACGCTCCGCGAGGTCGGCCAGCCAGACGACCGCGTCGGGATCGGCGAGGTGGACGTCATCGACCGCGAGGATGGCACCATCCCCCGCAGCGAGACGCGCGCCGAGATCGTCAAGGGATGCGGCGGCATCCTCCGGATCGATGGCCTCCGCGAGGATCGGCAGCCCGGCACGCCTGGCGGCGAGCCGCAGGCCCGTGAGGAGTGTCGTGAGGTCCGTGGACGGCACCAGGACCGCTCGGACCAGCGGCAGATCGAGACTCGACGCCAGCTGGTGGGTGAGGGTGGACTTGCCGAACCCACCGGGTGCCTCCAGCAGCACGACCGGTGCATCGCCGACCAGGGCGATCAGGCGCGACCGAGCCACCAACGGGCGTGGATCCCTGCCTCTCAATCCGGCTCGCCCCCTCTGACGCACCAGGTGACGCGGACGCGGGCTCCGGACGGTCTGGGAGTCCGTCGTGACCGCCCGCTCGATCATGCCACACGCACGGAAGTGGTCGGATCACTGAGAGTGGCCGGGAGGTCGCCCGGGAGCCCGCCGTGTCGACGATGTCGTCGGTGGCCTCCGCATCGGCCCCGGGCACATCCACGCGCTTGTGACACCAACGTGGGTCGCGCGTCATCGACCTCATGAGCGTCCTGCGTCGGGCGGTGGGTATCGTTGCGGTCCGCCTGCTACCGGTGACGGTGATCGTCGGCCTCCTCATCCTCATGCCCGTGGCCAGGGCATCGGCGGACTGTGGTATGGAGCCTCCGTCGAGTCGCCTCTCGGACTACCTGGGCACAGCGTTCGTGGCAGAGGTGGAGGCAGTCGATCAGGACCTCGACCTCCAACGCCCGGATCATCGGCTCTGGCTGCGGGTCGACCGGGTGATCCGCGGCGACGTGCCAGGACGTCTCGTGCTCAGCATCCAGCCCAGCTGCAGCTATCTGGGCTTCCAGTCCATGCGTCGGGGTGATGTGTTGCTGTTCAGCACGCCGGAGCTGCATCCCCTTGTCGGACGGATCCACGAACGGGGAACGTTCAGCATCGGCCGGACACTTCTCTGGAGACATGTCGAGCGACAGTGGCCGTTCGACCGCCGTAATTTGGGCCCCGGCTATCCACGCGCGGCGATGCGTGCGACGCGCCTGTCCGAGATCGTCCGGCTGGTGCGCCTGGAGCTGCCGCCGACCGCCTCGATGTCGGTGGCTCCACCCTCAGCGCCGGTGCCCGTGTGGCCGCTGGCGCTCGGTGCCGGACTGCTCGGGATGACGCTCAGCGGTCGGAGGCTCCAAGTCCGGCGTCGCGACCGAACCACGCGACGGCCTCCGCCAGGTACGACGGGTCGTCGGTGGTGACGGTCACGACGTTGCCGTCGATCGACAGGGCGTGACACCTGGTGCCGGGCCATTTGGGGAACGCGGCCGACCAGGCGCGCACGGTGCCCATCGTCTCCTCGGTCCATCGGAGTCGACGACCTTCCGGCCGGAGCGTCTCGCGGATCGCAGCGAGGAGTGCGTCCCTCGACCCGTCTGGCAGGTCCCAGAGATCCACGCTGATGTGGCCGCGTGTGACCCCGATGATCACAGCGTCCGTTTGGTACCCCCCGCTCGCCATGCCCAGGTCGCGCGCATCGATCCCGGCTCTCGTGAGGACCTCGGCGACCGGGTCGATCAGGCGGTATCGGGTACCGGGGGAGACACCCATGGATTCGGAATAGAGATACGGGCGGATGCCACCGAGTGTGGGCGGTAGTCGGGCCTCGAGATCGGGTCGATCATGCGTCGACTCGTGGAGTCGAGCGAGGTCGTCCTCGGTCATGCCCGGTGGCAGCGTCAGCGTGACGTAGGGACCCTCGATCCCGTCGAGCAGCGCGTCGATCTCCTCGTCGGTCGCGTCGGCGGGGATGACGATCTGTCGGTCGAATGCCTGGTCGATGGCGCGCTCGAGCGCCTCGGACTCCTCCGGGGTCAGGTCGTCGTCCTCGCCGGGCTCCGGCTTCGGGCGACCCGCAGCCACCCAGGCGCCATACAGGTCGTCCAGGAGCCCTGCCGTCACGTGGCGCGTCGTCGCGTCGAAGGGCACCGCATAGTCCGGGACGTCCGGGAACGCCTCGTCATACGCGTGCAGGAACGCGTCGTACGAGTGCGCGATGAACCGCCGGCCCTCGTGCGTCAGCATCGGGTCCACTAGCCGCTGGTCGCTCGCCTCGATGAGCTCGTCGAGCGTGACCGAGCCGTCCCGCACGCGCTCCACCAGGTCGGACGGCCAGATCCGCTCGGCGACCAGGTCGCGCTGGATGGCCCACGCGAGGACGCACGCGACATGCACGAACCCCTGCTCACCGGGCTGCCCGGCCCCGACCGCCGCATCCCAGTGCCAATCCAGCTTGTCCATCGTCATGCGGCCACGATAGCGACCTGCCGGCCGCAAGGGTGACGCCCCGCTCGCGTCGGGCGTTCGCGCTACCCTTGCCCGCGTGACCGAGACCATCCTCCCCGACACCCCCACGACCGACCTCGCCCGACCCGTCAGCACCCGCTCCATCGACGGGCTCCAGGCCGCCATGGCCGAGCACGACTACGTGTGCGATCGCGCCCTCGCCACGGTCATCTTCCTGGGGCTCGAGCTGGGTCGGCCGATCCTGTTCGAAGGGGAGGCGGGGGTCGGCAAGACGGAGGTCGCCAAGGTCCTCACCGAGGTGCTGGGCACGCGGCTCATCCGGCTCCAGTGCTACGAGGGCCTGGACGTCACGACCGCGGTCTACGAGTGGAACTACCCGCGCCAGATGCTGGAGATCCGCCTGCGCGAGGCGCGCGGCGAGGCGCACACCACGGCACACGACATCTTCGGTCCGGAGTTCCTGATCCGCCGCCCGCTGCTCCAGGCGCTGGAGTCGACCGATGGCACGCCGCCGGTGCTGCTCATCGATGAGATCGACCGCGCGGACGAGGAGTTCGAGGCGTTCCTCCTGGAGATCCTCTCCGACTTCCAGGTCACGGTGCCGGAGATCGGCACCATCCGTGCCGCCCAGCCGCCGCGCGTCATCCTGACGTCCAACCGGACCCGCGAGGTCCACGACGCGCTCAAGCGGCGCTGTCTCTACCACTGGATCGACTACCCGACCGCGGAGAAGGAGCTGGCCATCGTCCAGGCACGCCTGCCGGGCATGGACGCCCGACTCGGTCGCTCGGTGGTGGGCTTCGTGCAGCGGCTGCGCGAGACGGACCTGACCAAGCTGCCCGGCGTCGCGGAGACGCTCGACTGGGCGTCGGCGCTGGTGGCGCTCGGCGCGCCGAGCCTGTCCCCGGAGGTCATCGACCCGACGCTCGGCGTGCTGCTCAAGTACCAGGAGGACGTGCGCCAGATCCGGGGTGCACGTGCAGCCGCGCTCCTCGCCGAGGTGCAGGCGAGCGGGGCAGCCTGACGGCGGCGATGCGCCCTGACGCATCGACCAGCTCTCGGGGCGCCCTCCGGATCCGGCGGCAGGATCGCCGATCCCCGGTCCGGGACCGGACGCGGAGGAGACCATGACCCTGACCGAAGCGGCAGCGTGGATCTTCACGATCGCGACGATGGGTGTGATCGTCTTCCAGCTGGCGCTCGCCCTGGGAGCGCCGTGGGGTGCGTACGCGATGGGTGGCGCATCGCCCGGGCGATGGCCCGCACGGCTCCGGGTCGCCGCGGTCGTCCAGGCGGCGCTCCTGGGGGTCGCCGCAGCGATCGTCCTGGCGCGGGCCGGGCTGGCGTTCCCGGGCCTGACCGATGCTGCCCGCACGTTCATCTGGCTCGTGGTGGCACTGGCACTGGTCGCGTTGCTGCTCAACGCGATCAGCCGAAGCGCCGGCGAGCGTCGCCTCTGGGTGCCCGTGGCGCTGGTGATGCTCGGGTCCAGCCTGATGGTCGCGATCACCGCGTCGTGAGCCATCGGCCGACCCGCGACGGGTCCCGCCCGACCCGCGACGGCGCGGTACGCTCTGGCACATGATGGACGTGCCCGCCAGTGGTCGGCTGCCCGCGGTGGAGGTCTCCGGGCCCGCCTTGCTGTGGAGCGTGCTCGGCTTCGGACGTGAGCTCAAGCAGGAAGGCCTGACCGCGGACCTCGCGGCCGTCCTGGACTACGTGCGCGCCCTGGACCTCGTGGACATCGGGGACCGGGAGGAGGTCCGCGCGGCGGGCGCCGCGTTGTTCGTCCGGCGTCGCGACGAGATCGAGCCGTACGAACGTGCCTTCGCCCGGTTCTGGCGTGGCCGCGGGCTCATGCCGGCACCCATGCCCGAGCTCGCCACCGAGGTGGACGAGACCGGGGAGGCGCCGCCTCGACCATCGCCCGAGGCGCTCCCCGATGACGCCGCCGTGGTCGCCGCGGGTGTGGTGCGGGACACGAGCGCCATCGAGCAGGGCGAGGAAGCGGAGGAGGAGCCCACCCCGTCGGAGACCGCGTGGAGCGCCGGGGAGCGGCTGCGTGGCCGTGCGTTCGACCGGATGACCCCCCACGAGCTGCGCGAGGCGGAGCGGCTCATCGACCGGATGGTGCTCCGGATGCCCCGGCGTCGGACGCGTCGCTGGAAGCTGCATCGGCAGGGGACCTTGCTCGCGCCACGGCAGATGATGCGTCGCAACCTGGCGACGGGTGGCGACCCGGTGACGTGGCTCTGGCGCCGTCGTGTGCAACGACCCCGAGGGGTGCTGCTGCTGTGCGATATCAGCGGCTCCATGGAGCGCCATGCCCGACTGCTGCTCCGCTTCTGCCACGCGTTGGCGAGGACGGAGGTGCCCACCGAGGCGTTCTGCTTCGGCACCCGGCTGACGCGCATCACGCCCCAGCTTCGGACGCGGGATCCGGACGAGGCGCTCCTCCGCATCTCGGACGCGGTCGGGGACTGGTCGGGCGGCACCCGCATCGGCGGTGCGTTCCGGGAGTTCAACCAGCGCTGGTCGCGGCGGACGCTGCGGTCGAGCGCCATCGTGCTCGTGGTGTCGGATGGCTGGGATCGAGGGGACCCTGCGGAGGTGGCCGTGGAGACCGCGCGCCTACGCCGGTCGTGCCACCGGCTCATCTGGCTGAACCCGCTCGCGGGCGCGACGGGCTATCGACCCCTGGCGGCGGGGATGGCGGCGGCGTGGCCGCATATCGACGTGTTCCTGCCATCGCATGACCTGGCGAGCCTCGAGCTGCTGGCCCGGGCACTCGAGGACGACGCCGGCGCCCGCACTGGAGTGACCTTGCGATGACGCTCACGATCGACTGGAAGCAGGGCCGGACGGAGCGGGCGCCCGGCTCGACGGACCGATGAAGGACCTGCTGCGGGAGCTGGACGCCTGGACGGCCGATGGTCGGTCGGTCGGTCGCGCGGTGGTGGTGCGCACGTTCGGCTCCGCGCCACGGCCGGAGGGCGCGGTGCTCCTGACGAGCGACGACGGCCGACTGGCGGGCAGCGTCAGCGGTGGTTGCGTGGAGGGGGCCGCGGCCGAGGAGATCGAGCGTGCCCGGCAGGACGGCCACAGCCGGGTCATCCGCTACGGCATCAGCGACGAGCAGGCGTGGGACGTGGGGCTCGCCTGTGGCGGCACGGTGGACGTGCTCGT
Source organism: Chloroflexota bacterium (assembly GCA_019637815.1). Lineage (GTDB taxonomy): Bacteria > Chloroflexota > Limnocylindria > Limnocylindrales > CSP1-4 > JAFMJV01. Next base: position 21,049 of record JAHBUZ010000005.1, on the reverse strand, counting down.
GGAGCCGCGGGTCGATCCGGTCGTGACGGCCGCGGCGCGGGAGCTGGGTCGTGCGGTCATCACGCCACTCCCTGCGGATGCGCCGGGGCCGGAGTTCGGGCCGCACGAGCCGGGGGAGGGGGCACGGCCCGCGCCACCGCTCGTGGTGGACGCGTCTGGTGTGCTGACGGGCACGACCGGGGATCCGGCGCTGGACGCGGAGCTCGTCGCAGCGGCGACCGACGTGCTGGAGCGCGGCCGCTCCCGGACCCTCGAGGCGGGTGGCCGGTCCTGGTTCATCGAGGCCTTCCCGGTCCAGCCACGTCTCGTCATCGTCGGCGCCGTGCAGGTCGCCATGGCGCTCGACGTCATGGCTCGGACACTGGGCTATCGGACGGTGGTCATCGACGGACGACCCGCCTTCGCGACGCGCGAGCGCTTCCCGGATGCCGATGCGTTGCTGGTCGGCTGGCCGGACGAGCTCGCGGACACCATCGGTCTCGGGCCTGCGGACGCCGTGGTGGTGCTCAGCCATGACGTCAAGTTCGACGAGCCGGCCATCGTCACCGCCCTCTCGCGAGGCTGTCGATACGTGGGCGCCGTGGGCAGTCGCAAGACCCAGGGCGACCGACGCACTCGCCTGCTCGCTGCCGGCGTGACGGAGGAGGCGCTCGACCGATTGCGCGGGCCCATCGGGCTCGACCTGGGTGGTCGGGAGCCTGCCGAGACCGCGCTCGCCACCATGGCCGAGGTGGTCGCCGCCCGATACGGCGGCAGCGGCGTGCCGATGCGAGACCGTGCGCGCCGGACGTAGCGGGTGTGTCCGGCTCGTGGAGCGAGTCGGCGCCACGTAGGGCAGGTGGTACCCTACGTCCATCATGCGCAAGACGTCCGTCTATCTCACCGAGGAGCAGGCCGAGGGCCTTCGGCGGATCGCACTCGACACCGGCAAGGCCCAGGCGGACCTGATCCGCGACGCCGTCCAGCGGGTGATCGACGAGAGCCCGGCGCCCCAGCGCGTCTTCCACAGCATGGGGATCGCCGACAGCGGCGCCGCCCGGTCAGAGGAGGGTTGGGACGCGGACGAGCTGTATGAGTGGGTGATGGGCCGAGGCCGTTGAGTGACGCTCATCGTGGACGCCAACTGCCTCATCGCGCAGATGGACAAGGGTGATGTCCACTACGCCGCAGCGCGCCGAGCCATCCGCGCCGAGCGGGGGCAGCTCGTCACGACCGAGCTGGTGGTAGCCGAGGCCGACCACCTCATCCTCAAGCGACTGGGGATCGATGCGGAACTCGCCTTCCTCCAGGACCTCGCCGAGGGCACGTATGTCGCGGAATGCCTGGACCGCGAGGAGCTGCGCACGGCCCGGCGGGTGGTCGAGCGATACCGGGACCTGCGCCTGGGGCTCGCGGATGCATCGCTCGTGGTGCTCGCGCAGCGGTATCGGACGACGCGTATCCTGACCTTCGATGAGCGCGCCTTCCGCGCGGTCACGCCGCTCCAGGGCGGCAGCTTCACGATCCTGCCCGCGGACGATCCGCCGCGCCACCAGGTGAACGAGGAGCCCGTCCAGCTCGAGTAGCGCCGCCGGACGCCGTACCATCGTGGCGAACGCGGCACCACCGCGAGGACTGGGGGAGCACACCGATGCATTTCGAGGGCAGCGTGCCCATCAAGGCGGACCGCTCGACGGTCTGGGCCTTCGTCAACGACCCCACCCGGGTGGCGTCCTGCGGCCCGGGGGTGGAGGGTGTCCAGGTCATCGACGATGACCACTTCAAGGTGACCGCCAGGGTGGGCATCGGCATGATCCGCGCCACGTTCGCGGTGGATATCACGCGCGCCGAGACCCGCGAGCCCGACCACGCCTCGCTGACCGCGAACGGCAAGGCCCCCGGCAGCGCTGTCGATGGCAGCGCCCGCATGGACCTCGCCGACGGTCCCGATGGCACGACCGTCATGGACTGGTCCGCGGACGTGACCATCCACGGCCGGCTCGCGAGCGTCGGTGCCCGGCTCATCGAGGGCACCGCCCGCAAGCTCATCGACCAGACCTTCGACTGCATGCGCGCGAAGATGGAGGCCTGAGACAGCCGGGTCCCCTCGGGACATCGGCCTGCGCTAGACTGCGTGGGCCAACCGTCATGACCCGCCGCACGCATCCTGGGGGCCTTGTGTCCGTCGACTCCCTCCGCGCGGAGATCCGTGAGGTCCCGGACTTTCCCAAGCCCGGGATCCTGTTCTACGACATCACCACGCTCATCAAGCAGCCGAAGCCGTTCGCCGAGGCCATCGACCTGATGATCGAGCCGTTCGCCGACGCGAAGGTGGATGTCGTCGTGGGCATGGAATCGCGGGGCTTCATCTTCTCGGCGCCCATGGCCATCCGCCTCGGCGCCGGATTCGTGCCCGTGCGCAAGCTGGGCAAGCTGCCGTCGGAGACCATCAGCGTGGAGTACGCGCTGGAGTACGGCACGAATACCCTCGAGGTCCACAAGGACGCCATCGCGCCCGGCCAGCGGGTGCTCATCGTGGACGACCTCCTCGCTACCGGGGGCACCGTCCTGGGCACCATCGACCTGGTCCGGCAGCTGAAGGCGGAGATCGTGGGCCTCAGCTTCCTCGTGGAGCTGCTGTTCCTGAAGGGCAGGGCCCGGCTCGGTGACGAGCGGATCCACAGCGTCATCCAGTACTGACGGCCCGGTCCCCGATCCGGACGATCCCACGGCCAGCGTCCCGGGGTCGGGTGCCGGAGCGCCTGTCGAGCCTGCACCGGTCACCCACGACGCCGGTCGACGCGCCTTCTTCCGGCTGTTCGGCAAGCAGGCGATCGAGACGGCTGCCCAGGTCGCCGGCATGGCCAGCGCGGTCTCCCAGATGCCGGTCAACGCCGCCGCGGGCCTGGTGGGCCTGGGCATCGGTGGCACGGAGACGCCCACTCGAGCCACGACGCCGACCCCTCGCTCGACTGCGACGCGTGCGACGGATGCGCCGTACCGCAGCCCGTTCCGGGTGGATGCGGACGTCCTCCAGCTGATCGACCAGCGCCGGCTCCCGGACGAGCTGCTGGAGCAGACCTGTCGGCGCGCGTCGGATGTCGCGTTCTACGTGCGCGTCGGCGCTGTGCGGGGTGGGCCGCTCATCGCCCAGATGGCGGCACACGGCCTGGCGCTCAGTGCCCGCGAGTACCAGGATCGCGCCGCTCTCCAGCGGAACGCGGAGCTCCAGCGGGTCGGGCGGGCCCTCGCCCTCGCGCGCCCTGGCTCGCGGCTGCTGCGCTGGGCCGTGGACCGTGCGGCTGCGATCCTCGAGTCGCTGCAGGATGCGGACGGACCGGTCATCGCTGCGGCACTCCGGACCGATGCGGACGCCCGGACCGCGGATGCGGAGATGGACCACGCGGCCATCGCGCGAGCCCTGGCGGAGGCGCTCCCACGGCCGGAGGGCCGACGCCTCGAGGTGCTGGTGCACGGTGATCCGGGTGCGCTCACCCACGGCATCCTGGGCCCGTTGACGGGGGCCCTGCTGGCGCGAGTCAATGACGGCGGCGAGGTGCACGTCTGGGCCACCGAGTCCCGACCAGGCATGGAGGGCGCGCGGCTCGCCTCGTGGGAGCTGGCGATGGCCGACGTGCCCCACACGCTCCTCCCGGACGGCGCGGTGGGGGCGCTGCTGGAGCGCGAGGCGATCGATGCGGTAGTGCTCATGGGGGACTGGATCGCCGCGGACGGCTCCGTCTCCGCGCTCGTGGGCAGCCGGATGGTCGCGGGGATCGCGGCGACGACCGGCACCGACGGGAACGAGGATGCCGGCGCGCGACGTGTGCCGGTGCTGGTCTGCGCACCCATCACCACGTTCGATCCGACGATCGCGGATGCGGCCGCCCTGCCACGCGACGATCGACAGCCACGCGATCTGCGACTCCACACGACAGGGACGCGGCTCGACCGCGCGACCTGCTGGAACCCGGGTCTGGACGTCATCCCCGCAGCGTGGATCCACGGCTATGTGACCGAGGAGGGCGTCCTCGCCCCGGATGGTGCGGTGCTGGCCGCGGCGCTCGCACGTCGCGAGGCGCGTCGCTCGTCGCCCGAGGATGTGGCTCGCGAGGCCCTCGACGCGTCGGCCGGGGGTGCTGCGTCTGCCGGAGACGTCACCGCGGCCGGTGACGCCGTCACGTCCGCGGATGCCGCCCAAGCCGGTGATGCGCCCACGGCCGTCGGAGAGCCGTCCGCCGCCGCCCTCGCCCGGGACGCGTGATGGCATCCGCGATCCGCGCCGGGACCGCCCTCCGTCCGGGCATCGAGGTGCGCCCGACGCGTGACCGGGAGCTGCTGCGGGAGTTCCTCGAGACGGACCGCCTGATGGCCGCATACGCGCTGTGTGACCTGGATGACCGGGAGTTCGGGCGGACCCGGTGGGGCGTGGCGCTCGATCGGGGCGAGCCGGTCGCGGTCGCGCTGGAGTATCTGGGCATGTCTCCCCAGCCGCTGTTCGTGATGGGGGAGCCGGGGGGCGTCACCGCGGTGCTGCGGGACGTCCTTCGACCACGGACCGCCTACCTCGCGTCACGCACGGAGCTGCTCGACTCGGTCGCCGCCGTGTACCGGGTGCAGGAGGGCCCGCCCATGGTCCGGATGTGGGTCGACCGGGCGAGCTTCCGTCCCGCACCATCGAGCGCCGTCCGTCTCGTGGCCGCTGACATCGGGGAGCTCAACAAGCTGTACGAGTTCGGCCTGACATCGTGGCTGCCGTCCGACGCCGTCGCGAACGGCGTGTACTACGGGGTGCGCCTCGAGGGTCGCCTGGTCGCTGCCGCCGGCACCCACGTCATCGGTCGTCAGCTGGGGCTCGCGGCCGTCGGCAACGTGCTCACCCATCGTGATTTTCGCGGTCGTGGCTACGCCAAGGCCGTGACGGGCGCGGTCACCCAGGAGCTGCTCCGGTTCTGCGACCAGGTCGTGCTCAACGTGCGTGCGGACAATCCGCCCGCGCTCGGCGCATATCGGGCGCTCGGCTACCAGGAGCACACCCGCTTCGAGGAGCGGCTCGTGCATCGCAAGGGGAGCGTCTGGGATAGCATCCTCGGGCCATTCAAGCGATGGGTCCCGACCTCCTGGAGGGGCCCGACCAGCAAGGAGGAGTGAGTGACGGATCTCGCCGCCACCCAGCCATCGATGCAGTCCATCTCCGGTGACGCCGCCAACGGCCAGACCGCTCCGCTCCCCGCTCACGACGTCACCGATCTCGGACTCGCGGACGAAGGGGTCCGCCGCATCGAATGGGCGGAGCGGGAGATGCCCGTCCTGCGCCTCATCCGGCAGCGGTTCGAGCGAGAGCGGCCCCTGGAGGGAGTGCGCATCGCCGCCGCGCTCCACGTGACGACCGAGACGGCGAACCTCGTGCGCACCCTCAAGGCGGGTGGCGCGGAGGTCGCGTTGTCGGCGTCCAACCCGCTGTCCACCAAGGACGATGTCGCGGCCGCGCTCGTGGCGCGCTACGGGATCTCCACGTTCGCCCGGCGCGGCGAGGATCGGGACACGTACTACGCCCACCTCAACGCTGTCGCGGACATCGATCCGCATATGACCATGGACGATGGCTGCGACCTCGTGTCCCTGTTCCACAAGGAGCGGCGTCACCAGCTGCCCGGCATCTGGGGCGGCACCGAGGAGACCACGACCGGTGTCATCCGCCTGAAGGCGATGGCCGCCGATGGCGCGCTGACCTTCCCGGTCATCGCCGTCAACGAGGCGAACACCAAGCACCTGTTCGACAACCGGTACGGCACCGGCCAGTCGACCGTCGACGGCATCCTGCGAGCGACCAACCTGCTGCTGGCCGGGCGTCGATGCGTCGTGGCCGGCTATGGCTGGGTCGGTCGGGGCATCGCGATGCGCTTCGAGGGCATGGGCGCCCGCGTGGCCGTGGTGGAGGTCGATCCCATCAAGGCCATCGAGGCCCACATGGACGGCTTCGATGTCATGCCGGCCGCCGAGGCGGCACGCTGGGGCGAGATCTTCGTGACCGCGACCGGCAACCTCAACGTGTTCCGCCGGGAGCACTTCGTGGAGATGCGTGACGGCGCGATCATGGCCAATAGCGGCCACTTCGATGCGGAGCTGGAGCTCAAGGCGCTCGCAGAGCTGGCCGAGGGCCATGTCCGCGAGGTCCGCGACAACGTCGAGGAGTACGACCTCGGCGGCAAGCGGCTGTACGTCATCGCGCAGGGCCGGCTCGTCAACCTGGGTGCGGCCGAGGGGCATCCCGCGGCCGTGATGGACATGAGCTTCGCGGCCCAGGCACTCTCCGGCGAGCACGTCGCGAAGCACCACGCGGAGCTGACGCCGGGGGTGTATGTCGTCCCCGAGCACCTCGACCGCGAGGTCGCGCGACTCAAGCTCGAGGCGCTCGGCGTGACCATCGACACCATGACCGAGGAGCAGCAGCGCTACGTCGCCTCCTGGCAGGAGGGCACCTGATCCGCGTCCTCGTGTAAGGATGGCCGCCTGGTGCGCGACGGACACGTGCCACGCGCCACGCGCCAGGCGGCTCTCGGCCGCTCCGGTGCTACCCTTCCGGGGTCCCCAGCGGAAGGAGCCGAGTTGACCAGCATCATCGACGCCGAGCAGTACCTCTTCACGTCCGAATCGGTGACCGAGGGTCACCCGGACAAGATGTGCGACCAGATCTCGGACGCGATCCTGGACGCGATCATCAGCGCGGACCCGCAGGCGCGGGTGGCATGCGAGGCGGCGACCACGACGGGCCTGGTGCTGGTGCTCGGCGAGATCTCGACGGACACGTACGTCGACCTCCAGGCGGTCGTCCGGGACACGGTCAAGGACATCGGCTACACCCGCGCGGAGTACGGCTTCGACTACCTGACCTGCGGCACGCTCGTGTCGGTCAAGGAGCAGTCGCCGGACATCGCGCAGGGGGTCGACGAGGCGCTCGAGATCCGCGATAGCGGCACTCGCCAGCTGGAGCTGGGCGCCGGTGACCAGGGGATGATGTTCGGCTTCGCCTGCCGCGAGACGCCGGAGCTGATGCCGCTGCCCATCGCGCTCGCGCATCGCATGGCACGTCGCCTCGCGGAGGTCCGCAAGAGCGATGAGCTCCCATGGCTGCGACCGGACGGCAAGACCCAGGTCACCGTGGAGTACGAGCGAGGCGTGCCGAAGGCGGTGCGCACGGTCGTGGTCTCGTCACAGCATGACCCGGACGTGGAGACGGACCGGCTGCGGGAGGCGATCATCGAGTCGGTCATCCTGCCGACCATCGATCCGTCGCTGCGGGCCACGGACCCGGTGATGCACGTCAATCCCACCGGTCGGTTCGTGACCGGCGGTCCCATGGGTGATGCGGGCCTGACCGGTCGCAAGATCATCGTGGACACCTACGGCGGGATGGCACGCCATGGTGGTGGCGCCTTCTCGGGCAAGGATCCGACGAAGGTGGACCGCTCGGCGGCGTACGCCGCCCGCTGGGTCGCCAAGAACGTGGTCGCGGCGGGGCTCGCGGACCGGTTCGAGGTGGAGGTGGCGTACGGCATCGGCATCGCCCGACCGGTGAGCCTGTCGGTCGAGTCGTTCGGCACCGGGCGCATCCCGGACGCGGACATCCAGGCGCTCATCGAGGAGCACTTCGACCTGCGACCGGCGGCCATCATCCAGGCGCTCGACCTGCGTCGGCCGATCTATCGCCAGACCGCGGCGTACGGTCACTTCGGTCGCACGGACGTGGACCTGCCCTGGGAGCGCACGGACCGTGCGGCTTTGCTGGCGGACGCATCGGGCATCCGGCAGCCCGCCCTCGAGCGCGTCCCTGCCTGATCCCGGAGGGTCCCTGCCGGTGGCCGGCACGCAGCTGATGTCCGGCCCGGTCTTCATCGTCGGGCTCGCCCGCTCCGGCACGACGCTCATGGCGGTGTGTCTCGATCGCCATCCGGCGTTCGACTGCGGCCCGGAGACGCATCTCCTGACGGCGCTCGCCACGCCCGACGGTCGGCGTGTCCTCGAGCCTGCTGGCTGGCCGGACCGCGCCACGGACCTCGTCTGTTCCATCGTCCGCGAGGACGTGCTGGTCCACGAGGCGGCCGGTGTGTCGCGCGAGCGGGTCCGAGCGTCGCTCGCCGCACGTCCGCCATCGGTGCGTGCGGTGCTGGAGTCGCTGACCGTCCCGCAGGCCGCGGATGCGGGCGCGCCACGCTGGGTGGAGAAGACACCGCGTCATCTGGACCATCTCGCGACGATCCGCCGTGAGTGGCCGGACGCCACGATCATCCGCATGGTGCGTGATCCGCGGGCGCGAGCGGTCTCCGCGGCCGACATGCCCTTCGGTGCGCCGTCGCAGGTCGGCGCCCTTCTCGATGGCGCCCGTCGGGAGGCGCGAGCACGATCGGCGGTCGCGGCGGACCCACGCCTCCTGACGGTCCGTCTGGAGGACCTGGTGGCCGACCCCGCGCGGGAGCTGGGGCGCGTCTGCGAGTCCCTTGGGGAGCCGTTCGACGAATGGATGCTCGACACGACCGAGCCCGCGGCGGCCGTGGTCGGTGAGGTCGCCTGGAAGGCACGAGCCGGTGGGCCCATCGAGGCCGACGCAGCCGATGCGTGGCGCTCCCGGATGGACCCCGGCGTCGCCCGGCTGGCGGCCCTCTACTGTGCCCGCGAGCTGGACCGGGACGGATACCCGGGTGCGCGGCGTCGCCGCGGGACGGTGATGATGGTGCCGGCGGGTCGCCGTGTGGCGCGCGTCCGGGAGTCGCCCCTGATGGCGCGCGTCCAGGAGTCGCTGCTCATCGACCTCGCGGCGGCCGATCTGGTGGTCGCGCCGACGGCGTCGCTGCGTCGCTCGGACCTGCGTCGCGCCGAGGCGGTCGCGTGGCTCGCCCCGGATGGCTGGCTCCTGCCCCGGCGTGGACCCACGGGCTGGCGAGTGGCCGCGATCGTGGCCCTCGACCTGCTCGGGCGTCGTCTCCGACGGCGGCCCGCCCTGCGTATCGTCCTGCCCGACGGCGACCTGCCGGACGGCCGTCCGACCGGTGGGAGACGCGCCCGGGGGCTTCCGGCGCGACTCATGGCCCGGTGCATCCGCGTGCTGGCTCGACCGATCCCCCTCGATCAGGCGCCGGCGGCGATCGCGGTCTCCGCCGGGGTGCGGTCGGCGGGGCGATCGTCCGCGGAGCCCGTCGCCGGCGTCGACGGGTCCAGGTAGCCCAGCCGACGCAGGAGCGCGCCCGCATCCTGGAGCAGGACCGCCTGTGCGGCGGGGTCCAGGAGCTCGCGCCAACGACCGATGGATCCCGGGTCCGCGGTCGCGAGCGCGTCCCGGAGCCGCTCGCGGGAGGCGGCCCGCTCGACCCCCAGGAAGTCGAGGATCCGCTCGCCCACCACGCCCGGGCTCCGGACCAGGTCCTCGTACCGCAGCTCGAGATGACGGTCCGACCCCAGCGATGAGGTGTCCTGGAGCGCCGCTTCCGTATACAGCCGCCAGGACATGCTCATGCGCAGGATGTCCGGCCCCGACTCGAACGCCGCCCGCTCCGCCACGGGCACCCACCAGGGGGCCCACGGGCCGTACAGATAGCCACCCGGCTCCCGCCGACCCGACAGCGCGCTGTCCGCGCGGTGCCATGGCTTCTGGAGATGGCTGGCTGCGGCGTCCCGGCCGTCCCGGATGATGTGGATGAAGCGCGAGCCCGGGAAGGTCTCGGCGAGGAAGGGCACCAGGAAGGCGTTCGTGGGCGTCTTCTCGGCGAACCATCGGCCACCGTCCAGCCCGTAGCGCAGCAGCCATCGGTACACCATCCGGAAGAACCGGCGTGACCTCGCGGGGCTCCACAGCCCCAGGGCGACGTACCGTCCCGCGGCCTTGGTGGCCACCGGCTCGTGGTGGTACGAGACCTCCGGCACGTGACCCAGCGCGTCACCCAGGAACGTCGTGCCGGAACGGGGTGCCCCCACGAGGAACACCGCACCGTCCAGGGACGGCATCACCGACCGCAGCAGCGACCCGGGATCGGACCGTCGACGTCGCCCGAGGGTCCGGCGGCTGATGCGCTCCGTCTTGTGCGTGCGGCGGCACAGGTCCGGCAGGGAGCGGAGCGTGATGGGTGTCGGGGTGGGGTCGAGCCCTGCGGTCTGGGCGAGACCGATCCAGCCCAGCGCCGTCGTCGGATCGCGGGGCTCGGGATCGTCGGGAGCGGCCTGGTCGTCGGACACGGTACCTCGGGGCACGGAGCATCACTGGGGTGGTCGGTCCACGGACGACCCGGGGACCCACGGGCCCACGAGTGGCCGACCTCGCACCGCGGCCCCGGCCGGGTGCACGGCGCACCATGTCGGGCCCCACCGCGCCCTAGGATAGTCCGATGTACGCAGTGATCATGGCCGGAGGTGGCGGCACGCGCCTGTGGCCCCTCAGTCGGCGGGCCCGCCCCAAGCCGTTCCTGCCCCTGCTGGGCGATCGGAGCCTCCTCCAGGCGACCGTCGCGCGGCTGTCGCCGCTCATCGAGCCGAGCGATGTCTACGTGGTCACCGACGCCCGGTACGCAGGGCTCATCGCGGAGCAGGTCCCCGAGGTCCCCGTGGGCAACCTGCTCCCCGAGCCGGTCGGGCGCAACACCGCGGCTGCCGTGGCATACGCGGTCGCGGCCATCGACCGGCCGCCCGATGACGTGATGGTGGTGCTCCCCGCTGACCAGCGCATCACCGACGAGCCGGGGTTCCGTGACGCGCTCGCGTCGGCAGGGGCACGCGCCGCGGCCGGTGACCTGGTCACGCTCGGCATCACCGCGAGCGGCCCCGAGACCGGCTACGGATACGTCGTCGCGACGGGTGCCCCGAGCGACGCGGCGGGGATGCCCAGCTATCGCGTCGAGCGGTTCGTGGAGAAGCCGGACGTCGATCGTGCCCGGGCGCTCCTCGCCGCTGGCAACGCATCCTGGAACGCGGGCATCTTCGTGTGGCGACGGGATGCGGTGCGGGCCGAGCTCGCCGCTTCGGCCGCGGACATCCTCGACGCGGTCGAGTCGGCGGTGGCGGGTGGTCCCGATGCCATCGCCGCTGCCTATCCCTCGATCCGCTCGACCTCCATCGACTACGCGCTCCTGGAGCCCGCATCGGCGCGCGAGCGGGTGGCGGTGGTGCCGGCGGCCGTGGGCTGGAGCGACCTCGGCAGCTGGAGCGCGCTCCTGGATGCCGCGAAGGTGGACGGGGCCGAGGTGGAAGTGCACGTCGACGGACCTGGCGAGGTGGTCGCCGTGGGCAGTGGCACGACCCTGGTGCACGGCGCGGACGGACGGCTCATCGCGCTCGTCGGCGTGCGGGACCTGGTGGTCGTGGACACCCCGGATGCGCTGCTCGTGTGCGGCGCGGATGCTGCCCAGGACGTCAAGCAGGTGGTCGATCGACTCACGGCCGACGGACGGGCCGACCTGCTCTGACCCGGGCTGAGCCACGCGGGTCGGCCTGCCCGGCCCCGGCCCAGCCCATACTCGGGCGGATGACGCTCGATCGGCGCGATCCGAGACGCTACTCGAGGTACCCCAGCTCCCGCAGCAGACCGCCCGAGCTCCGATGGAGCATCGTCCGGAGCACCGGGTCCAGGCTCGAGCGCCCAGCACCCACGCGGGAGCGATAGATGGTCGAGCTGTCACCACCCTCCGCTCGTCGCTGGGCGGTGAAGCCCCGGTAGCGGTCGGTGCCATCGTGCTCGGCCTGGTCGAAGGTGAGCATCACCGGGTCCCACGCTTCGTCCAGGAACGCGACCAGCGTCCGCAGCTCCGCCTCCGGGTCGGCCACCAGCCGCTCGTAGCGCAGCTCATGGAACCGATCGGGTGGCAGGTCCCTGCCGAACGCCCGCGCTGCCTCCACGTAGCGCTTCCAGACACCGCGGGCCGCGCGGGCACCCGACCGATAGCCCCAGCGGTCCCGATGCGAGGCGACGACGTCATGGCCGTCACGCAGCAGGTGGATGTACTGGGCGTCCGGGAACAGCCGGTCCACGAACGGCAACAGGAGCGTGTTGGAGGGGTCCTTGTCCGCCCAGCGTTGCTTGCCGCGGCGTGCCGCGTAGTCCGCCATCGCATCGCCGTAGAACGCCGCCAGGCGCTCGTCCCAGTACCCACGCGGGAAGCCGTATCGCTCCACCAGCCGCCAGTGCCGTCCGGTGACCGGCTCCAGCGTCTGGAGGAAATGGGTCTCCTCGCCGCATGAGATGCGCGGATGCGAATCGAGCATCAGCCGCAGCATCGTGGTGCCCGACCGCGCGGACCCCACGATGAAGATGGGTCGCTGCGTGTCGGGGGTCGGTCCGTCCATCGGCGCGGAGCATAGGGCCGGCGCCCCGATGCTGCCCGAGCCCGGGTCGGGCTCCGGTACCATGCGCCACGTGAGCGAACACACCCCGTCGCAGCCGCCCATCGTCTTCGGGACGGATGGCTGGCGAGCGCGCATCGGCGAGGACTACACCTACGAGAACGTGCGCCGCTGCGCCCAGGGCGTCGCGGAGTGGGTCCAGGGGCAGGGCACGACCGCCAAGGGCGTCGTCCTGGGCTATGACCGGCGCTTCTCGAGCGAGTTCTTCGCCCAGGCGGCGGCGGAGGTGCTGCTCGCCCATGACATCCCGGTGTCCATCGCACAGCAGGCCATCCCCACCCAGATGACCTCGTACGAGGTCGTGGACAAGGGGTTCGCGTGCGGAGTCATGATCACGGCGTCCCACAACCCGTGGACGGACAACGGCTTCAAGATCAAGTCGCCCTCGGGCGCGGCTGCGAGCGCCGACATCCTGTCCGTGGTGGAGGGGGTGATCCGCGATCGCGCCGGGGCACAGCCGCCCACCCGGCCCCTCGCCGACGCAGAGGCGGCGGGCCTGGTCGGCCGCTTCGACCCGTACCCGGGGTACGTCGAGTATCTGGGCCGCTCACTCGACCTCGAGCGACTGAAGGCCGCCGACATGTCGGTCCTCGTGGAGCCGCTGTGGGGATCGGGTGCCGGCTGGATCCCACGGCTGCTGGCGGGTGGCCGGATCCGTGTCCACGAGATCCACCAGGAGCGGAACCCGTGGTTCGGGGGCGTCAACCCGGAGCCGATCCGGCCCAACATCGACGAGGCGCTCGGGATCCTCGCGGGTGGTGGCTACGACCTGGGATTGCTGCTGGACGGCGACGCGGATCGCGCGGGCGCCGCGGACGAGCAGGGCACGTTCATCCATCAGCTCCAGGTGATGGGGCTGCTCATGTACTACCTCGTGGAGCACCGCGGGCTGCGTCAGCCCGTCGTGTCCACCATCAACGAGACCTCGATGGTGGGCCGGCTCGGCGAGCGGTACGGGGTGGAGGTCCACGAGACGCCGGTCGGCTTCAAGTACGTCGGTCCGAAGATGATCGAGACCGGTGCCATGATGGGCGGCGAGGAGTCCGGTGGCTACGGCTTCGGCATGCATCTGCCGGAGCGGGACGGCATCTATGCCGACCTGCTGCTGCTCGACCTGTTCATCCGGGAGCGTGAGGCGGGGCGCTGGCCGGCGTCAGCCGCGGTCCAGCATCTCCACGACATCGCGGGACCCTCGTTCTACCTGCGCACGGACGTCCACGCGGACCGAGCGACCTACCCCGCGCTCAAGGACCGGCTGCTGGTCGAGCTGCGACAGCACGCGCCGTCGACGCTGGCCGGCCAGGCGGTGGTGCGCACCGATGCGCTGTCGACCAACGACGGCTTCAAGTTCTGGATCACCGATGGGTCGTGGCTGCTGGTCCGTTTCAGCGGCACCGAGCCGCTCGTGCGGGTGTACGCGGAGGCGACCACGGCGGAGCTGCGGGACGAGCTGCTCGCCGAGGGCGGCCGTTTCGTGACCAGCGCGTGAGCGACCAGCGACACATCCCGGGCGGCATCCTCGACGACGGGGACGCCCTCCGTCGGCTCGACCGCAGCGACATGCTGGGTGCGGCCGCCCGCGTCCCCGACCAGGTCCGTGACGCGTGGCGCATCAGCCGCTCGCTGACGCTCCCCGCTGAGCACCGCGCGGCGACCGCGGTCGCGGTCCTGGGCATGGGCGGGTCCGCCATCGGCGGCGACCTGGTGCGGGGCATCTGGGCGGACCGGCTGCGGGTCCCCGTGGAGGTCGTGCGGGGCTACGACCTGCCCGCGTGGGTGGGTGAGGGGACCCTCGTGGTCGCGAGCTCGTACAGCGGCGGCACGGAGGAGACCATCAGCGCCTTCGGCGAGGCGGCGGCGCGCAGGGCGCGCACCGTGGTCCTCAGCACCGGCGGCACCCTGCTCGATGTCGCGCGACGTGCCGGCCTGCCGAACCTCACGTTCCCGGGTGGCGGTCAGCCGCGGGCGTCGGTCGGCTATGCGCTGACGCTGCTCGCGGGGGTCCTGGAGCGAGCCGGCATGCTGGACGTGTCGGATGCCGAGGTGGAGGCGGCCGCTGCGGTCGCCGATGCCCGGGTCGCGGCATCGGCACCCGGTGTCCCCACGGCCGACAACGAGGCGAAGCGACTCGCCTGGACCCTCGTGGACCGGCTGCCCATCATCGAGGCCAGCGGGTTCCTGGCGCCGGTCGCGCGTCGCTGGAAGACGCAGCTCAACGAGAACAGCAAGAGCACGGCCGCGTGGGAGGAGCTGCCGGAGGCGACCCACAACACGGTGGTCGGCTATCCCCAGCCGGACACCCTGCGCGACCATCTCCTGGTGGTGTTCCTCGAGGGTGGTTCGGAGCATCCGCGCGACCTGCTGCGGGCCCGGCTGTCGCGGGAGCTGCTGGACTCGGCCGGCATCGAGCATCACGTGGCGCAGCTGGCGGGCACGGACCGGCTCTCGCAGGCGCTGGATGGCATCGTGCGGGGTGACTTCGCGAGCATCTATCTCGCGGCGCTGTACGGCGAGGATCCGACACCCGTGGAGGTCCTCGTCCAGCTCAAGCAGGTGATGGCGCTGTCGGACGGCGACGACACCGATGACGAGGACGTGTCGGCCGATACCTGACCGATGCCCGGCGGTCGGAGGACCCATGTCCGGGCTGTCGGATGAGGGCTCGTGGGTGTAGGCTAGGGACATCGATCGGCGCCCGGTCGCGGCGGCTCCGGTGGTCTCCGCCCGGCGCCCGGTAGGGGTCTCGCTGAGCCCATCGGTGGGACCCGTCAGGAGGTCCGACGCGATGCACTCCAGCGTCATCGGCAAGATCGAGAAGGCCAACCGCTACGCACGGGAGCGCGACCGTTTCGTGGTCGAGCGCCTGAGCGTGACCGTGCGCGGGGACAACGATTCCCATCGCGTCCGCCTCGATCCCGATGGCTGGCAGTGTGCGTGCCACGCGTTCGAGTCACTAGGGGACTGTGCCCACGTGCTCGCCATCCAGAAGCTGCTCGCGGGGATGGTGCCGGAGGACCATGCGTCGGCCCTCGTGACGGCGCCACCCGGGGCGACCGCCGAGCCGCTGCCCGCCTGACGGCAGCGGCCCATCCCACGACGACGGACGAAGGGACCGGTCGGAATGACCGGTCCCTTCTGTGTCCTGGCCCGGGCGCCCGGCCGGGACCCGCTGGCGACGTCGCCGTCCAAAGTCCACGTCCGCCGTGCGGCGTTCGTCGTGGCCCGGGCGCCCGGCCAGGATCGCCCTGACCGCGCGCCCGGCGTGATGGGGACGATCAGGCGTCGTCGACCAGGAGCAGTCGCGCGTAGCCATCGAACGAGCCCCGCTCGTGGTCGAAGGTCACGTGGACCAGCACCTGCCAGGCGCCCGCCGCGGGCGCCGCGAACACGGCGCGCGCCTGGGGAGCCGTCTCGACCGAACCCGTGACGACCACGGGACCGGCGACGGGATCGTCCGCGGGCGTGACCTCGACGCGCCAGGACGTGAAGGACGAGCCGTCAGCGAGGTCGAGGACGAGTGGTGCCCCGGCCACCGTCCGGATCGTCGGCAGCTCGTTCGTCGGTGGGACACCACCGATGTCGCCGCAGGTGCCGAGATAGCAGCCGCTGCCTCGTTCGAGACGCACCTGCTGGTCACCCGACGCGAGCCGGATCCGGGGTGGGGGTGCCGAGTCCTCGGCCTCTGGCAGGTCGCGATCGGGCACGCCGATGCGCCAGACCCAGGACCCCGTCGAGGGCGTGCCGCCATCGGCCGGCTGCACACGCCCGTCGAGACGGACCAGGAACAGGCCGGTGGCGTCGAGGACCACCGATGCCGGCCCGGATCCGGTGCCCAGGGGCAGTACCCGGTCTGCCGCCGCCACCGCGGTCAGGGTCCAGTCACCGAGCGTGCCACTCGTCGGCCGGAACGTCACGCCCGTGCCCCGGGCGTAGGCGTCCAGCACGGCCAGGGAGGCCGGGTCCGGCAGCGCATCGTCCGGCGACAGCGCCTGCCCGGCGACCACCCCGAACGCACCGTGTGCCTCCACCTCGAGGAGCATCTGGGCGAGCTCGGCCGACTGGCTCCGGGCGGTCGGGCCGAGGGCCATCGCGAGCATCGCGATGCCCAGCGTGAGCCACCGCGCGCGTCGGATGGCTCGGGCAAGGTTCGGTGTCGTCGTCACGTGGGATCCTCCTCCTCGTGGGGGCAGTTGCCAGTGCAGGTGCTGGGGCCGGTGACACGGATGACCAGGTCGGACGAGGTCGATCCGGCGAGCCCCTCGTCATCGGGGGTGGGGAACACGGCCCGGTACTCGTAGGACTGCGCGGGGATGAGCGAGAGGCTGTAGGTGCCCGGTGTCCCCGTCGACTTCATCCACGAGGTGATCCACGAGCCGGTGCTGCCCACGGGACGGCGGCGCAGCTGCACCGAACGCTCGTTGAGGCGCATGTTGGCCCGGGCGCCCAAGGCCGAGCCGGACTGCGTGCGCAGGACGGCCGTGAGGGTCACCTTCTGACCCCGACTCATGGTCGTGGCAGGGGCCGACAGGACGACCCTGGTGGGGACGGTGTCACACGTCGAGAAGCGGGTGGACATGGTGGGCAGGCCGAACATCCGCTGGAGACTCGCCACATCGCAGGCGCCGAACTTGTGACGACCCCAGCCCGCGTTGGGCTTGGAGGGCGTCACCCGATGCATCACCGTGGCGCTGGCGGGCAGCTGGAGGCCGGCGGTCTCCGGGTGGTCGAGCCCGATGATGTGCCCGAACTCGTGGAGCGCGACCCGCTCCGCATCGAAGCAGCCGTTCGCGTCCGTCTTCTCGCACCAGCGCAGCCGGCCCCAGCGGAAGTCGTGGTTCTGGGGCCGCATCCGGAGCGTCCAGCTGCTGCCGCTGTGGCTGGCACACGCGATGGCCGCGCTGCACGCCTCCGGCATCGTGGCGGTATACCGGATGACCCCGCTCGCACCGCCGCTCGCGGGCGTGAAGATGGGCGACATCGCGTTCGAGGAATCCGTGGCGTCCTCGGCCGCCGCGAGGATGGCCGTGCGCATCCAGCCGGGCGACGAGTCCGTGGCGTGGAACTTGAAGTCCAGCACGGTCCATGTGGACCAGCGCTGGTGGATGGGGACCGGCTTCCGGGTCGCCGTGGGGGTGCTGTCCGGCGCGCTCGCGCCGGGCTCCAGGTCGAGGTCCACGTCCACCGACGCGGGGAGATGGGTCGTCGATTGGCCCGTGGTCGCCCGGGTCACGCACGTGCCTGCGCCGCACCAGGTGGCGCGAACACCGTCCCGCAGTGCCTCCAGGCGCAGTGACCGGGGGACCGCCCGGGTCGCGCGGCCCGACGGCGCCGCCAGGACGCGGCGTGCCGCACCACCGGCGGCGGGGACCTCCCAGATGCCCATCTCGCGTCGGTCCGAGCGACGGACGAGCGAGACATAGAGTGACCCGTCCGTGGACCGCGCGGTGCCATAGACGAGCGAGCCGAACCGGAGCGTGCGCATCACACAGCCCCGCCGGATGTCCAGGATCCGGACGTCCGTGCCCCTGGCGTCGCGTTCGCCGGTCACGAGTGTGTCACCCCGGGGACTCTCGGCGAAGGCCCGGGGACCGGCCGTCCAGCGGCGGCCACCCGGGAGCCGGAGCTCATGCCCGCGGAGCGTGCCGCTGGTGTCCAGGCGGCCCTGCCAGCGGTAGCTCAGCGAGACATCGGTCCGGCGCCGGACGTCATCGCTGACTGGTCGGAGCGTCGTGCAGCGAGGCACACCGCGCTCCGCGGTCTGGACACCCGGTGACGGGCCACCGGCGCTCGCCGCCGGGGTTCCGTACAGGATGAGTGATGCGGTCATGGCGAGGAGCGCGCTCCGTCGCCCATGTCGAACCTCCCGCGTCATGCGGACCTCTCCTCCGGCGGGTCGATACCGGCGGTCGAGGCGGAGGCCACGGAGTATCCGGATGGGCGCTTACCAGCGACTTATCGAGCGGAGAGGGTCGGTGTGGCGCACGGATCCCACGATCCGCCCCCGCCCGGTGTCCGTGGGTGCGTCATCCGGCGGCGGGCTGCCCGGCCAGCGCCGCCGGGTCATGCGCCGCTCGGTCCTGCGACTGCTATGCTCCGGGCACAACCGAACACGCTTGACCCTGCGTTCGCGAAGCCGGTGGGATTCCGGCACAGTGCCGCTACGGTGACCAGCCGTCAGGCTGGAAGTCCGGTCGCCGGACGCCGGGTCGTGCATGTACCTTCGAGCGAAAGGGAAGGCACCCATGGACCCCGTCAAGACCCATCCCGTGGCCCCGTCCGGTACCGACCGCGCGGGGTCTCGTCGTGTCCGGGCGCTGACGCTCGGCCTCGCGAGCGCCCTCCTCATGGCGACGACCGCGACGACGCTGGCCCAGGCACCCACCGAGCAGCCTGTGACCATGCTCACGGACGACACCGGGACCCAGGTGACGCTCGGTGCGCACCCACAGCGGGTCATCAGCCTCTCGCCCGCCATCACGGAGATCGTGTTCGCCCTGGGCGCTGGTGACCGGCTCGTGGGCGGCACCGACTTCGATGACTACCCGGCCGAGGCGCCGGCGCTGCCGGATGTGGCGACCTACCAGGGCGTGCTCATGGAGCAGCTGGTGGAGCTCGAGCCGGACCTGGTGCTCGCCTCGGGCATGGGCCTCACACCCGATGCGGACATCGCGCGCATGCGCGAGCTGGAGTATCCGGTGGTGGTCACCTACTCCACGAGCGTGGACGACGTGCTCGTGGACATCCGCCTCATCGGGGACGCCCTGGGCGGCGATGCCGATGCCGCCGCCGAGGCGCTCACCGCCGAGATGGCGGCCGACCTCGACCGGATCGCGGAGCTGGCGGCTGCGACCGGCCGGACACCCCGCACGTTCTACGAGACGGGTGACCAGCCGGAGCTGTACGGCGTCGCGCCCGGCTCCTTCGCGGCGGACATGATCGAGCGCGCCGGTGGCGAGGCCATCACCACCGGTGACCCCAACGTCTGGAGCATGCCCCTCGAGCGGCTCGTGGCCGCTGACCCGGAGGTGATCCTGCTGGGGGACGCGGCGTACGGCACCTGCCCGGTCGGGGTCACGGGACGACCGGGCTGGGGCGACATGACCGCCGTCCAGGACGGCGCCATCCGACCCGTCGATGACATCGTGGTGACCCGTCCCGGTCCACGGCTCGCGCTCGGGCTGGCATCGGTGGCACGGGGCATCCACCCCGAGCTGACCGACCAGCTCGTCGACTTCCCGGCCGCCCCCGATCCGTGCGCTCCCTGACAGCAGGGGAGGCGACCAGCGCCCGGGTGGTCCGGGCGCCCCGACGACCCACGCGCTCGCTCGCGGCCGGTGGCGTCGTCGGGCTGCTGGTGCTGGGCGTGGCAGGGATCCTGCTCGGCAACGTCTCGCTACCGCTCGGTGACGTGCTCGGCGTCCTCGGTCATCGGCTGCTCGGACTGCCGGCAGGCACCTGGCCGAGCTCCAGCGAGACCATCGTCATGGAGCTGCGCCTGCCGCGCGTGCTGGCCGCGATGACCGTCGGCGCGGCACTCGGCATCGCGGGCGCGGTGCTCCAGGGCCTGCTGCGCAACCCGCTCGCCGATCCGTACGTGCTGGGCACCGCCAGTGGCGCGGCGCTCGGCGCGGCGGTCGGGGTGCTGGTCCCGGTCCAGGTGGCGCTGCTCGGCTTCGGGCTCGCGAACGTGCTGGCGTTCCTGGGGGCGCTCGGCGCGGTGGCGCTGGTGGCGGGTGCGTCCGGGTGGGGCAACGGGTCACGTGCGTCGGTGCTGCTGGTGGGCTATGCCGTGGGCTCGGTACTCGCGGCGGGCCTCGCCCTTGCCATGTACCTGTCGGGCGATGACCTTCGACGCATCGTGGCCTGGCTCCTCGGCAGCTTCGCGCAGGCGTCCTGGCCACAGGTCGCCATCGGGCTGCCGGTCGTGCTGGTGGGCACGCTGCTCATCCTGGCGCGGGCACGCAGCCTCGATGCGCTGCTGCTGGGTGATGACGCGGCGGGCCACCTGGGGCTGGACGTGGCCCGTGAGCGGCGGATCCTGCTCGCGCTCGCGGCGATGGTGACGGCCGCCGCGGTGTCCATCGCGGGGCTCATCGGGTTCGTGGGGCTGGTGGTGCCGCACGTGGTCCGACTGGTGGGCGGGCCGAGCGCCCGATCGGTGCTGCCGCTCTCGGCGCTCGTGGGGGCCGCGTTCCTGGTCGGTGCGGACCTCGTGGCGCGCATCCCGGGGGAGCTGCCCGTGGGCATCGTGACGGCGCTCGTCGGGGTGCCCGTGTTCGTCACGCTCCTGCATCGGTCGCGGGGCGCATATGAGGTCTGAGGTGGCGGGGCGGGAGAGCGCTCCGGCCGTCGACCCGGCGGCGGGCTCGGCGTCCGTCGAGGCTGCGGCGCCGACCGGCCCTCCGGCCGTCGACCCAGCGCGCTCGGGGTCGGTCGTGGCCGCTCGTGGCGTCGGTGTGCGCTTCGGCTCGCGCTGGGTGCTCCGGGGTGCCGACCTGGCGATCGGTGCTGGCGAGCGCGTCTGCATCGTGGGGCCCAACGGTGCCGGCAAGTCGACCCTCCTGCGCTGTCTCACGGGCGTCCTCCAGCCGACCGAGGGCACGATCGAGATGGAGGGCGCACCGGTCACCGGCACGGACCGACGACGCCTCGCCCGGCGCCTCGCGGTCGTGGGCGGTGACGGTCA
>JAHBUZ010000049.1 GCA_019637815.1 Chloroflexota bacterium | reverse complement strand
CAGTCCGTCGTGCCGGCGATGCGCTCCGCGAGCGATGCCATCTGCGCATCGAGCCGATCCACCTCTGCCTGGCCCATGTCCCGCAGCTGGCGCGCGTCCATGTCGAGCGCCTCCCGGTCACGCAGGATCCGCGTATAGCGCTCCTCGCCGAACGTCCAGCTCCCCCGCGCCGAGCGCTCGAACGTGTCGAGGAAGCGTGCCCAGTCCTCGAACGCCTCCGCGGCCGTCGCACCTGCCGCACGCAGTCGCTCCGCGAGCTCCGCATCGGCCACCTCGGTGGGCAGCAGCTCCCGCAGGTAGCGGGCACCGGCGCGCGCCGACGCGAGGCCGCGCTGCACGATGAGCGGGTGGGCGAGTGCCGGATCGAGGTTCGCCTTGCCGTCCCGGAACACGCCCGGCACCTGGGCCAACCGGCTGACGGCAGCGTCCACGAGATCCTGGTCGGGTCGCAGACGATGCAGGAACAGCAGGAAGATGCCATTGATGGCGGGCCCGGAGTAGGTGAGTGGATCGCGCTGCCATCCCCGCCAGTCGGCCATCACCAGGCGTCCCCGGAGGGTGGCGATGGCCAGGTCGCGGTCGATCCGCTCGTCGGCGGTGAGCGCCTCGTCCGGGATCGCCTCGAACCGCGCCAGGAACTCGGCCGCGTCCCGCTCCCGTTCCGCGAATCCGGCCGCGGAGAGGTCGTCCATCCCCGCGTCGTAGTCGGTCAGACCGAGCGCCGACGCGGTGACCGGCGACAGCTCGAACTCCTCCTCGAGCAGCTCGTCGATGAGGGTGGCGAGATCGGTCACGGCTGCCTCCTGGGCTGCGTCACGCGGCCTTCCGGTCGACGTATCGACAGCGCGGCGCGATGGGACACCGGTCGCACTCGGGGTTGCGGGCATGGCAGATGCGCCGACCGTGGGTGATGAGCCCGACATGGGCCGGGTACATCTCGTCCGGTTCGAGCATCCGGAGGAACATCTCGTGTGCGTCATCGGCGGTCGTCTTCGGCGGGATGAGCCCGATGCGCAGCGCGACGCGCTCGATGTGCCGATCGACCGGCATGAGGGGCAGGCCGAAGCTGAACAGCAGCACCACCGAGGCGGTCTTGCGACCGATGCCCGGCATCGATGTCAGCCAGTCGCGTGCCTCGAGGGCGGTCATGTCGCCGAGGAACTCGAGCGAGTGGTCGCCCCGTTCCTCGCGGATCCGGCGCAGCGACGCCTGGATGCGGGGAGCCTTCTGGGGCGCCAGACCGCCGGGCCGGATGACCTCGATGAGCTCGTCGAGCGGCGCGTCCTCGACGGCCTGCCAGTCGGGCGTACCCGCGTCCTGCCAGCCCTTGCCGCCCCAGCCGGGCCGGGTGACGATCGACGGGTCGGTCGCGGCGGTCACGTCCGTATCCGATGGCGCGGCGGGGTAGGCGGCACGCAGCCGGTCGAACGCGTGCTCCGCGTTCACGTCCGCGGTGTTCTGGGTGAGGATCGTGAGCACCAGCTCGGACGTCGGGTCGTGGACGCGCGCCCAGACCGGCGTGCCGTAGTGCGCATCGAGCTGCTCCATCACCCAGGCCATGAGCCCGGGCCGGGTGCGGGCGAGCTTCGTGACCCACGCCTTCGCAGGGTCGGCGGGTCGCTTGCGACGTGCGGGTGGCTTGGTGGCCGCTCGGGCCTTCCTGGCCGGTCGAGGCGTGGCGGGTCCCCGCGTCGTCGCGGTCGTCGGTGTCGGCTCCTCCATCCGCTCGATGATGGCACGAGTCGACCGCGGTCGGTCGGCTCGTATGCTGGGGTGATGGAGCTGCTGGTGACGGGCGAGGTCTGGTGGTGGCGTGGGCCATCACCGTTCCACTTCGTCACGGTGCCGGACGGCGAGTCCGCGGCCATCCGCGAGGTGGCCGCGGCGGTCACCTATGGCTGGGGCATGATCCCGGTCACCGCGCGCATCGGCGATACCACGTTCCGGACATCGTTGTGGCCCAAGGACGGCCGATACGTGATCCCGTTGCGGGATGCGGTCCGCCGCGCGGAGGGTCTGGAGCTCGGTGACGTCGTCACCGTGGAGCTGGAGCTGCGCCCGCGCTGAGCAGCGCCACGGTCGTCCTCGCCCCATGCCGGTCCGGCGTCGATGGGCGCCATCCGTGAATCGGGAACGAATCGGCGTGGCACGTCGCCATATGCTCCGAACGCGACCATCCAGGTCGCGATGAACCAGGGGACGCGGCGTGCAGCGGGATCTCGTGGACCGGGCGCGGAGGGGCGATCATGACGCCTTCACCGTGCTCGCCCGTGCCACGATCGGCCGGCTGGACGCTGCCGCACGTCTGATCCTCCGCGATCCCGACCGTGCCCAGGACGCCGTCCAGGAGACGCTCGTCCGGTGCTGGCGGGACCTGCCGACCTTGCGTGACCCCGATCGTTTCGATGCCTGGCTGAACCGGCTGTTCCTCAACGCATGCAGGGACCAGCTGCGTCATGTCAAGCGTCGACGGGTCGAGGTCGCGCTCCTGGACACCCTCCCCGGCGCGGTGTCCGACATGCAGTCGCTCTTCGCCGACCGGGACCAGGTCGAGCGCGGCATCAGCCGTCTCGAGCCTGAGCACCGCGTCGTCATCGTCCTGCACTACTTCCTGGACCTGCCGCTCCCGGCCGCCGCGACGGCGATGGGCATCCCGCTGGGGACCGCGAAGTCGCGGCTCCATCGCGCCATGCAGGCGCTCCGGGCGGCCATCGACGCCGACACGCGTGGCTCAGCGCCTACCGAGGGTCGGACCGCATGAACGAGCACGAGCGAGTCGACCGGATGCTGGCTGCCTGGGCCGATGACGCATGGCCCGCTCCGCCACCCGCCTACTTGGACGAGGTCCTGGCGCGGACCCGGCGGACCCGACAGCGGCCGGCCTGGGCCAGCCTCGAACGGTGGCTTCCCATGGAACTGACGCTTCGGCGTCCGATGCTCGCCCTGCCGATGCGGCTCCTGGCGATCATGCTGACGCTGCTCCTGCTGCTCATCGCGGCGATGAGCGTGCCATTCCTGTTCGGCGGTCGACCACTCCCCGCGACGGTCGTCACCGGGGACCGGAACGGACTCATCGCCTTCGGCCGCGACGGGGATATCTGGGTCGTCGGCCCGGAGGTCGGTGAGCCGCGCGTGCTCATCGGTGGACGCGCCGTCGATGGATGGCCCGACTGGTCGCCGGATGGGACGCGGATCGCCTTCTGGCGCATGGTGGGCGCGCGCTACGACCTGTGGGTGGCGGATGCGGACGGGTCGAACCAGGCCAAGGTGACGCCGGAGCCCATGGCGGATGACGCGGCCCCGTTGTGGTCACCGGATGGCTCGATGTTCGTCATCTCGGCCACCGTGGACGGGGTGCCGTCCATCTCGCTGGTGGACGCCGATGGCACGGACTTCCGGACGCTCGACCAGGGTCATCCTGCGACCGGAGCCACGTGGCACCCGGACGGCCGGTCGCTCCTCGTCCGGCTGCAGACCCCCGATGGCACGGGTCTGTTCCCGGTCAGCGTCCCGGACGGCACGCTCGGCGAGCCGATCGCGATGTCCGACACCACGTCGGCGTTCTACGCCGGCGATCGGGGCGAGTGGGATCTGAAGGATGCGGCCTACTCGGCGGACGGTTCGATGATCGCGTACTTCCAGGGGCAGCTGCCGCTGGACGGCCAGTCCGGGTCCTTCGGCGGCTGGGATCTCCGGAACTGGGTGATGGTCGCCGACGGGACCGATGCCCGGATGGTCGAGTACGCGGTCGACTCGGACTACGAGAACGTCGCGACCTGGGCGCCGTCCGGGACACGGCTGTCCATGGTCGTCAAGACCGGCGACACCACGCGGGTCGTCATCGCGGATGCGACCGGTCGGGATCCGATGGTGGCGACGGAGGCCACGCCGAATGCCGAGGGTGTCCATCACCTGTGGTCGCCCGATGGGTCGATGATCCTGGTGGTCCGCGAGATCGACTCGGTCGCGTCGCTCGTGGATGCCGCGACCGGCGTCGAGACGACCCTGCCCTGGCTGGCAGGCCCACCGTCCTGGCAGCACGTCCGGCCCTGAACTCGCAAGGTGTGGGTGGGGCACGGACCTATCTGACTCATCATCATGAGTCAGATAGACTCATCATCATGACCAAGCGACTCCAGGTGCTGCTGGACGACGAGGAGCTCGCGGACATCCAGCGGCACGCACGGAAGCGGCATCAGACGACCGCATCGTGGGTCCGTGCGACCCTTCGGGAAGCCCGCCTGTCCGAGTCACAGGCTGACGTGGCACGCGTGCTGGCCGTGCTCGATGAGGCGTCCGGCCACTCGTTCCCCGCGCCTGATATCGAGCAGATGCTCGAGGAGATCGAACGGGGCTACCTCGAGCCGCTCCCCGAGTGATCCTCATCGACTCGAACATCCCGATGTACCTGGTCGGTGGGGATCATCCGAACCGGGCACTCGCACGGGATGCGGTCCAACGGCTTGCCGTGGACGGTGAGGTGCGAGTCACGGATGCGGAGGTCCTCCAGGAGATCCTGCATCGCTATCTCTCGATCCATCGGGCCGACGCGGTCGATCCGGCGATGCGGGTCCTCCTGAACCTCGTGCGAGAGGTGTTCCCGATCGAACGCGAGGACGTCATGCTCGCTGCCGAGATCGCCCGAGGCGCCCGCCTCTCCGCGCGTGACGCCATCCATGTCGCGGTGATGCGTCGCCGTGGCATCACCCGGATCCTCAGCTTCGACCGCGGGCTCGACGCGGTCGAGGGGATCGACCGCCTGCCGCGCTGAGCCGACCCACGGCATCGCCCGTGTGGCACCCCTGCTCTCGGGTGCGT
>JAHBUZ010000048.1 GCA_019637815.1 Chloroflexota bacterium | reverse complement strand
TCCTCGATGGTGAACGTCCGGAAGCCCAGGTCGACGAACGCGCCCAGCCGCTCCGCGATCTGCTCGACGGTGCCGGACCAGAAGAACTCACCCGCGGTCGCCGGATCGAGCGTGTTGGCGACGAGATGCGCGTCAAGGACGGCCTTCGCCTCCACCGGGTCGTCGCGGATGATGATCGCGCGATCGAAGCTCAGCTCGATGGTGTCGGGGTCGCGGCCCACGTCAGCACAGTGGGCCCGGAGGACCTCCAGCTTGCGGGGGGTCTCGGACAGCGGCGCCTGGGAGTTCCAGATGTCCGCGTGACGTGCCACGCTGCGGAGCGTCTTCCGCTCACCCACGCCGCCGACCATGACGGGGATGCGCGCCTGGACCGGCGGTGGTGCGAGACGCAGGTGGTCGACGCGGTAGCGCGGGCCGGCATGGTCCACCTCCTCGCCGCGGACGAGCGGGGCCACGACCTGGAGCGCCTCCTCGAGCCAGTCGAGTCGCTCGCCGAAGCCGCTCCCGAAGTCGATGCCGAACGCGGCGTGCTCCCGGACGTGCCAGCCACCGCCGAGCCCCAGCAACGCACGACCGCCACTGATGTGATCGATGGTGGTGATCATCTTGGCCACGACCGCCGGGTTGCGGAACGTGTTGGCCCCCACCAGCAGACCCAGCTTCGCCCGCTTCGTGGCCATGGCCCACGCCGCGAGCGCGGTGTAGCCCTCGAACACCGGCCGGTCGGGCTCGCCGAGCACCGACAGGAGGTGGTCCCACGTCCACAGGTGGTCATAGCCCAGCTCGTCGACGCGTCGTGCGGCCGCGAGATAGGACGCCCAGTCGGTGTTCTGCGCCCACAGCTGGATGCCAAGACTGATCGGTGGCATGCGCTTCCTTTCGCTCGCGGTGTCCGTGCACCATCGCCGGCATGACGCACCACTGCCGGGGCGCGATCCCGCGAAGGAAGACTGGAGCCGACTCGGGGACTTGAACCCCGGACCTGCTGTTTACGAATCCGAAGGAACAGCACGTAGTCGGCGCTCGTGGGCCGACTGCCATGGCACGACCACCCCCAACGTGCGACGACGCGATCGTCGCCCCTTGCGGATGGCAGCCGGAGGCTCGCGTCGCCCACGCTGGGAGGCCAACCGGTAGGGGTCACCGAAGGGGTCGATCCACACCAGCGGACCACCAACCGACCAAGACCAGCAGAGGTGGTTGATGGTGGTCCTGCGGGCCACTCCTCTGCCTGTCGTCCGAGAGCTGCCGATACGCGGCCGTCTCTGCGACCGTCAGCCTGTCGGCAAGGACATGGAGGATGGGGACCTGCAGCCGCTGTCGGGCACGGGCATCCAACGTGATCGTCTCCCTCGTCACCATGGATTCGAGGGTGACAAGGTCGCTGTCCCGTTGGCGCGGACGGAATCCACCGTCCCGTGACAGCGCCATGGATCAGGGTTGACTTCCAACGGGACGGTCGGGGAGAATGCCGGCGTCCAATCGATTGAACGGAGCGAGAGACGATGACAGCTGCCTCCAGCCGGCCTTCCCAGCGCGTCCTCGCGGACCTCGCCGTCCCGATCGCGCCGCCAGGCGTCCGGGCTGCCATCCGAAGCTCCGTCCTGGTCGGGATCGCGATCCTGGTGATCGCGGTATCGGCGCAGGTGAGCTTCCTGATGCCATGGTCGCCCGTGCCATACACGCTGCAGACCGGCGCCGTCCTCTTCGTGGGCGTGGCGCTCGGCTTTCGGCATGCACTGGCGGCGACGGCTCTCTATGTCGCCCTCGGCGTCCTGGGCGCGCCGATCTTCGCCGCCGGCGCGTCCGGGATGGATCGACTGCTCGGCGCGACCGGCGGCTATCTGCTTGGTTTCGTGATCGCGGCCGCGCTCGTCGGACGGCTGGCCGAGCAGCGCTGGGACCGGAAGGCCCGCTCCGCCGCGGTCCTCATGGTGATCGGCCACGCAGCCATCTACGTCTCCGGTGTCGTGGTCCTCGTGGCAGCGACCGGCGCCGATATCGGGACCGCCTTGTATGCGGGTGCGATCGTGTTCCTCCCGTGGGATCTGTTCAAGGTCGGCGTGGCAGCGATCGCGCTCCCGCTCCTGTGGCGTACCCGAACCGGGGCGGAAGCGTAGACATCCCCGAAGCCCATCCGGGAGTGGCTCCGCAGATGACATCGTCGAATCCCAAGGTCCTCATCGCCAACAGGGGCGAGATCGCGTGCCGCGTGGCGCGCGCCTGCCGTACCCTTGGATATGGAAGCGTCGCGGTCTACTCGGACGCGGATGCGACCGCACTCCATGTCAGGCTCGCGGACGAGGCTCGCCACATCGGTGGCGCCCGCCCGCAGGACAGCTACCTCCTGGCCGAGCGGATCATCCAGGCGGCCATCGATGCGCGTGCCGACGCGGTCCATCCCGGCTACGGCTTCCTCGCCGAGGATCCCGCCTTCGCGGAAGCCGTGGTATCGGCGGGCCTCGTGTTCATCGGTCCGTCATCGTCAGTGATCGCCGCGATGGGCGAGAAGGCGGCCGCCCGGAAGCTGGCCCACGACGCGGGCGTACCCATCCTGCCGGGGAGCGGCAGCCTCCACGTGGACGACGAGTCGTCGCTGGAGGCCATCGCGCTCGACATCGGCTACCCGCTCCTCGTCAAGGCATCCGCGGGCGGAGGCGGGATCGGGATGCGCCTCGTCACCGACCCCGCCGGTCTCCATGCGGCCATCGCCCAGACGAAGTCCCAGGCTTCGGCGTTCTTCGGGGACGGCTCCGTCTATCTGGAGCGCGCCATGACCGATGCCAGACACGTCGAGGTCCAGGTGTTCGGCATCCCCGGCGCAGGGGTGGTGCATGTGTTCGAGCGCGACTGCTCGGTACAGCGACGGAACCAGAAGATCATCGAGGAGACGCCTGCTCCACAGCTCGACGCCTCCATCAGGCGCGAGCTATTCGACAGCGCCGTCCGACTCGCCGAGCGGGTCGACTACCAGGGCGCCGGCACGGTGGAGTTCCTCGTCGACGCGTCGGGTCGCATCGCGTTCCTGGAGATGAACACCCGCATCCAGGTCGAGCATCCCGTGACGGAGCTCGTCACGGGCATCGACCTCGTGGGCTGGCAGCTCCGAGCGGCGCTCGGCGACGAGGCCGGTGTGCGCCGTGAGGCTTCGGGGATCCGGGGAGATGGTGCCGCCATCGAGGTCAGGATCGTCGCGGAGGACCCGTCGCGGGGATTCATCCCGTCCCCTGGTCAGCTCAAGCGGTTCCGACCTCCCGTCCTCGACGATCATCTTCGCCTCGACCTCGGCTACACGGAGGGGGACACGATCACGCCCTACTACGATCCGCTGCTCGGGAAGCTCATCGCTCGCGGCGCCGACCGTGATCAGGCTCGCGAACGTCTACTGGCGGCCCTCGGCGACTTCGAGGTCGAGGGCATCCGGACGAACATCCGATACCTGTCCGCGGTCCTCGATGACGCGGTGTTCAGGGACCAGGTCCCCACGACCACATACCTGACCGATAACCACCCCCGACTGTCCGAACGGGCGAGTAGCGATGCCGCCCGGACGACCGCCATGCACGAACCGATTGGAGATGGGCGATGACCGCTGCTTCCGAGGGCCTCAGCAGATACCAGATGTATGTCGATGGACACTGGCGTGACAGCGCCAGTGGCGAGACGTTCGCGTCCGTCGACCCGTACCGCGCCGAGCGATGGGCCGAGATCCCGACGGCGACCGCACAGGACGTCGATGACGCGGTCCGGGCCGCACGTCGGGCCGCCGGGCCGTGGCGAAGGATGTTCGGCAAGGACCGCGGACGACTCATGCGCCAGCTCGCCCGGCTCGTCGATCAGCACGCCGAATCGCTCGCCGTGATCGAGACACGGGACAACGGCAAGCTCCTGCGGGAGATGCGGGGCCAGGTGCGGAGCATCCCGGACTACCTCGACTACTGGTCGGGGTGGGCCGACAAGGTGTTCGGTCAGGTCGTGCCCCTCGACAAGCCCGGCATCTTCCACTACACGCTGCGTGAGCCGCTCGGGGCCGTGGCCGTCATCACGCCGTGGAACTCGCCGCTGCTCCTGCTCATGTGGAGCCTCGCCCCGGCGCTCGCGACAGGCAACACCATCGTCGTGAAGCCCTCCGAGCACGCGTCGGCGTCAACGCTGGAGTTCGCCCGCCTCGTGGACGAGGTCGGCTTCCCCGCCGGCGTGTTCAACGTGGTCACTGGTCCGGGTTCGCCGACGTCCGAGGCGCTCGTGTCCCATCCGGGTCTCAGCAAGATCGCATTCACCGGCGGCGGTCCGACCGGGCGGAAGGTCCTTCGAAGCGCATCGGAGACCCTCGTACCGGTGATGCTGGAGCTGGGCGGGAAGTCGCCCAACATCGTGTTCGAGGACGCCGACCTGGACAACGCGAGCAAGGGGGTCTTCGCCGGCATCTTCGCCGCGTCGGGTCAGGCATGCAGCGCCGGGTCGCGTCTGCTCGTCCAGGAGTCGATCGCTGACGAACTGCTCGCCCGGCTGACCGAGGGGACGAAGCGCATCAAGCTCGGGGATCCATCGGACCCAGCCACCGAGATGGGTCCCGTGTGCTTCCCCGAGCATCTGGCCCGGATCCAGGGCTATGTCGACGGCGCGATCCAGGAGGGTGCGCATGTCGCAGCCGGGGGCAAGCGTCCAGCCGCCGAGGATCTCACCACGGGCTACTTCTTCGAGCCGACGATCCTGACCGGCGTCTCGAACGACATGACGATCGCGCGCGAGGAGGTCTTCGGACCGGTGCTGGCCGTGATCACCTTCCGCGACGAGGCGGACGCGATCAGGATCGCCAATGATTCGGACTTCGGTCTGGCCGCCGGTGTCTGGACCAAGGACGTCGGACGAGCGCACCGGCTCACGCAGGAGCTCGAGTCAGGCATCGTATGGGTGAACACCTATCGCGCGGCGTCATACGCTGCGCCCTGGGGTGGCTACAAGCAGAGCGGAGTCGGGCGGGAACTCGGACCCGAGTCGATCCAGGAGTTCACCCAGCTGAAGAGCGTGTGGATCAACACGAGTGGGGAGATCGATGATCCGTTCGTGGTCCGCTGAACCCGCGATGCACCGACCGTGCGTCACCGATCCACCGAGGATGACGCAGGTCGGTGGGGCGCGCGCGTCCCTGCGCGCCGCGTCGCGGCCACCGCGTTGACGGAGTCTCGGCCCCGGACCGCTCCACGGCCACCAAAGGCCATCCGGATGATCGACGTCGCCCGGCTCGCGGGCGTGGATGTCAGCCTGGTGTCTCGCGTCATCAACGAGGACCCGAAGCTGAACATCCTGCCGACGACCCGCGAGCGCATCCTCGAAGCGATCCGCGAGTCCGGCTATCGTCGCAACTTCCAGGCGAGGGGTCTGCGGAGACAGCGGGCGTTCACGATCGGGTTCCTGCTTCCCGAGGTGACGAACCCGATCTACGGACCCATCGTGTCGGGCGCGGTCAGCCGTGCCGACGCACGAGGCTATCTGGTGGTCCTGGGGAGCACCGCCGGACACAACGTCGCCGAGCCGTCCTTCGAGGACCTGCTCGGGGAGAAGCGCGTCGACGGCCTGCTCATCGCGTCCGGCGAGCTGAGCGACGCCCGGATGCGTGAGCTCAGGCTCGAGGCGGCGCCGATCGTATTCGTCAACAGGCGCATCCCGGGCACCGTCGGGAGCGTGACGGTCGACGACGCCGCCGGATCCGCGCTCGCGACCCAGGCGCTGGTGGACCTCGGGCACCGTCGACTGGCCCATCTCGCCGGTGCCACCGACATCGACACGGCCGCCCGCCGACGCGAGGGCTTCGTGTCCGCGGTCACCGGGGCCGGCCTGACCGACTGGGTCATCGAGGTCGCGGGCGACGACGCGCAAGGGGGCTTCGATGCTGCGAGCCGGCTCATCGACCAGGCACCCACCACGACCGGGATCATCGCCATGAACTCGCTCGTCGCGACGGGTGCGGTCCGGGCCCTCGGTCTCCACGGGCTCCGTGTCCCGGATGACGTATCGGTCGTATCGGTGAACGATCATCCCCTCGCGGAGTTCATCACGCCGACCCTCTCGTGCGTGCGGATGCCCCTGGAGCGGATGGGCGCGACGAGCGTCGATTCGCTCCTGGCGCGGATCGACGGGGGGGCCGCCGAGGACACGATGGTCACGGGCGACATGACGCTCTGCCTGCGCGAGTCCGCCGGGCCGCCGCCAGCCGCACAGCGATCGAGTCGGCCTCGTCGCCGGACCGCCCGGATCCCCGGGTGATCGCTCCGTGGCATGTCGCCCAGCAGCAGTTCGACCGTGCCGCGGCCCGGCTGGACCTCGATCCGGGCTTGCGGGAGGTCCTCCGGGAGCCCCGTCGCGAGTTCAAGATCCACTTCCCGGTGAAGATGGATGACGGCTCGGTCCGGGTGTTCACGGGCTACCGGGTCCACCACAACCTGACCCGCGGCCCGGCCAAGGGCGGCATCCGCTACCACCAGGACGTCAACCTCGACGAGGTCAAGGCCCTCGCCATGTGGATGACCTGGAAGTGCGCCGTGGTCGGCATCCCGTACGGCGGTGCCAAGGGCGGCGTCGCGGTCGATCCCAAGCAGGTCTCCAAGCGGGAGCTGGAGGGCCTCACGCGCCGGTTCACGACCGAGCTCGCCGTCGTCATCGGCCCCGAGAAGGACATCCCCGCG
>JAHBUZ010000047.1 GCA_019637815.1 Chloroflexota bacterium | reverse complement strand
CCACCTCGTCGACGCGCAAGGGGCTTGTGGTCGATGTCCGCCATCGGTCAGCACGGTCCGTCTCGATGAGGCGGTCCACCAGGGGTCGGACGATGCCCGGGTCCCGGAGCCCACCCCGCCAGTCCGCGGGGATGGCATCCACCCCGAACCAGGCACCCGCGAGCCCACCGGCGATGGCCGCGGTGGTGTCCGTGTCGCGTCCGTAGCGGATCGCCCGCGTGACCGCATCGACATAGGAATCCGCTCCAGAGAACGCATCCCAGGCGGACCAGAAGCTGTCGATCACGTGCCCGCGCCCGGAGCGTCCGGGCCATGCCTCCAGCTCATCGAGTGCGGTCAGATGGCCGGTCAGGTCCCGGTCCTCATAGGTCGCCCGAAGGACCGCCCGCGCGTCCACGAGGATGCCCGGCCGGTCGCCCGCACCCGCGAGCATGCGTCGGGCGACGAGGCTGTACAGGGCGCACGCGACCTGGCAGCGCGGATGACCGTGCGTCACGCGCGATGCGAGATGCGCCATCTCCACCAGTCGCTCGTCCGTGACATCACGCGCCACGAGTGCGAGCGGCAGGATGCGCATCAACGAGCCATTGCCGGACGCGTGGTCAGCGGTCGGACCGGCCTCGACCGCCGAGGTCCCGTGCTCGATCGCCGCCAGCGCTGCGCTGGTCGTGCCGCCGATGTCGAACACCCGCCCACCCGGGGCGTATCGGCCGTGGCGACGCCAGTCGACAGCCCGTCTGCCCTGGTCGTTCGTGTCGAAGCCGGTCGCCAGCAGTGAGTCGAGCAGCGCGAGCATGAGCGCCCCGTCATCGCTCCAGGTCCCGGGTGGCTGGTGATGGGTGCCCTTCGCACCCCACGCGACCGTGGTGATGTCACTGGCGCGAAGGAACTCGTAGGGCACACCGAGCGCATCGCCGACGAGATGACCCCAGACCGCGCCTGCGAGTCGGGCGGGGAGGGGAAGTGCGGCGCCGTCAGGCATGTCGGGTCTCATCGTCGTCGGTCGTCTCCGGTGCATCGGCCGCTTCGGTCGCCGTCGCGAGGCGCGCGTCTCGCTCGGCCCAGTGCGGCGAGTCGGGCCGGAGCGGCTCGAGCTCGATGATCTTGCCCGCACCCAGCAACCGCAGGTACGCGTCGTGGAAGCTCATGCCCGTCTTCGTGAGCTGTGACAGGCCATGAGCCATCTGGATGGGCACGAAGCCGTGGTAGTCGGCCCACCATTCGGTGACGGTCGGGTATGTCTCCGGGGGCCGTTGCCGCGCCTCGCGCACTTCACGCGGGTCGTCGTAGCCCTTCGGCACTGGCATGCTGCGCTCCTTCAGCGTGGTCTGCGCGGAACGATGGACCCCGTCTGTGCCAGCTTGTATGGCACGAGGAGATCGGCGACCACGAGACGCACCAGCAAGACCCGCGTAGGCCCCGCGTAAGTTCCTCGTAAGAGCCACCCGCTACCATCGCAGGCATGCGAACGCTGTTCGTGACCGACCCGCCACCGCCGGTCGAGGACTGGCTCGCGCGCCGCCGCGCCCTGGGCCAGGACCGCTTCGACGAGGTCTGGGAGGGCGAGTACCACGTGTCCCCCGAGGCGAGCAATCGGCACGCGAAGGTCCAGGTCCAGCTCATCGAGCTGCTGGGTCCCTTGGCGAGACGGGCAGGGCTGCTCATCGGTGGCCCCATCAACGTCGGGCGCCCGACCGACTTCCGCGTGCCGGACGTCGGCTATGTGCGCCGCGAGGAGGATCCGGTGTGGAACCCCACCGCGGCCCTCGTCGTGGAGGTCATCTCACCCGGCGATGAAAGCCGCCGCAAGCTGGGTTTCTACCACGGCGTCGGTGTGGAGGAGGTCCTCCTGGTCGATCCGGACACGCGCACGGTCGAATGGCTCGTGCGCGGCGCTGACCGGTTCGAACCGACCGATGGCAGCGCGCTCCTGGACATCACCACCGCCGAGCTCGCCGCCGCACTCACCTGGCCGGCGTAGAGCGAACGGGATCCGATCCGGAAGACACTGTCCATCATGTCACGTACACTCGTGTCATGACAGACATGACCGTGGCCCAGGTCGCCGAGGCATGCGGGGTCACGGAACGGACGGTGCGACGCTGGCTGCGGGAGGGCCGGCTCCAGGCGCTGCGCGTCGGTGGTCGCATCCGGATCCCGACGCATGCCCTGCGTGAGGTCTCGGCGCCGTACGGATCGGATGCCGGGGGGGCCGTCGCCCCGCCGGTCCTCGAAGGAGCGCGGCTCGCCGTCGGTGCGTCGCTGGAGGACGAGGCGCGCGCCCAGCGTGTCGCCCGGGCCGAGCGACTGCTCGCATCGGTCCGCGCGATGGCCGACGGTGGCATCGAGGACGCTGTTGCGCTGGTGCGGGCGGCCCGCGATGACCAGGACGCGCGCTGGGACGGCACATGATCCTGGATGCGAGCGTCATCGTGAGCTGGTTCCTGCCGGACGAGGCGGACGGTGACTCGGCGGCGATCCGAGCGGCTGCCCTGGCGTCACCGGACGCTGCGATCGTGCCGCGCATCTGCTGGACGGAAGTCGCCAACGCGCTGGCGCGAGCGGTCCGACGCGGTCGCCTGCGACCAGAGGGAGTCATGGCCGCGAGCACGGCGCTCGAGGAGCTGATGATGCTCATCCCGGCGACGGACGTGGATCCGGCGGCGGCGCTGCGACTCGCCCTCGACCTGGACGCCGGTGTGTTCGACGCCGCGTACCTGGTCCTCGCACGGACCACGGACCGGTCGCTCCGGACCCGTGATCGCCGACTCGCGGAGCTCGCCGCCGAGGCGGGAGTGGTCGCGCTGCACGGCTGACGACGGGCAGCGCCCGATCAGGGAGTCGCTGGATCCGCCCGGCCGGCCAGCCAGCCGAGCAGGCTCGACCAGAGCGCGCCGTAGCCGGTCCACTCCACGAACTCGGGGGGCGCCCAGTGGGGCGCGAGATCGGAAGTGAACGCGGCCACGCGACCCGCGCCGCACGAGCCCACGACGAGGATCGGGTCATCGCCGCGCCCGACCAGCACCGTCGCATCGGTCGCGGCGCGGACCTGGTTGTAGCCGAGGAGCCTGGGCCAGGTCGATGGCACGCCGGCCAGGGCAGGGTGGGATGCCTCGATGACCGTCGGCTCGAAGCCTTCCGGGACCTCGATGCGATCGTCGGTGTCCTGCATGACCACGGGCAGTACGTCACGCAGCGGGGACCGCCCGTATCGTGCCTTCCCGTCGATTCCTGAGAACGACATGTACCCGCCCACCATGAGCAGCGCGCCGCCCGACCGGACGTAGGCAGCGAGTGCCTCGAGCCGGTTCGGCACGATCTCCGATCGCGCGAACGTGCTCGAGGTCAGCAGGAACGTGTTGGCGCCCACGTCGCTCAGCACGACCACGTCGACGTCCTCGAGCCCCGCCGCGTCCGACGGGAAGTCCGCATCCACCCGGTGTGCGGGGATGTAGCGGACGCGATGTCCGCGCTGCGCGACCGCCTCGATGAACGACCCGCCGCCCTCCGTGTACGACGACGTCTGGAACGTGTCCCATCCCTTCTGGTGGATGGTCATCGAGAACCACGACTCCCCGACGAGCATCACATCGAGCGTCGATCCGCCGCTCCCGTTCACTGAAGCTCCTATGTCAAACCCCTGGTTCATGCGGCCTCCGCGAGCATGGGCGGGGTGGCCCGGAGCCGTTGGTCGACCCGCATCCGGCGGTACACCGCGTCGGACAGGTAGCGCCGCAGACGGCGGATCGCCTCGGTGGTCGTGTCGCCGGCCCCCTTCCGGCGGGTGACCAGGTCACGCCCGATACCCGGCAGGCGGGCCTGGGTGACCGCGATGCGGTGGAGGGCGGCGTTCACCCGGCGGTTGCCACCCCGGGACAGGCGCACCCGGGTCGTGTCGCCGGACCACACGGGCACCGGTGCCGTGCCGTCCCAGCGGGCGAAGGCGGCCGACGAGCGGAAGCGGTCGATGCCGCCGACCTCGCCGATGAGCTTGGCCGCGGTGAGCACCCCGCAGCCGGGCAGCGCGAGGAGCGTCGGCGCGAGCGGCCGCACGAGGGCCTCGAGCTCCCGCGCGAGGGCGTCGATGTCGGCGGTGAGGGCGCGGATGCGGGCGACCAGGTCGGCGGCGATGCGGGCGACCGGGCCGGTCATGGGTGCGAGGTGCGCCCCGAGCGCGTCGAGCACCGTGGGCCGGGTGAGCGTCCGGGGCGCGG
Source organism: Chloroflexota bacterium (assembly GCA_019637815.1). Taxonomy (GTDB): domain Bacteria; phylum Chloroflexota; class Limnocylindria; order Limnocylindrales; family CSP1-4; genus JAFMJV01. Next base: position 5,325 of record JAHBUZ010000047.1, on the reverse strand, counting down.
GTCCCTCGCCCGGCAGCAGCTCGTGGAGGTGCCAGCGGAGCGTGTTCGTGTGCCGGGTCCGCTCGGCCACCAGGTCGTCCCGATGGTCGACGAGCAGGCGCACCTCCCGCTCGGGCCCGTCGAGCCGTGCCGTCGGCAGGTCGGGCTCCCGGAGCGCGGCACGGGCGACCGCGAGGGCATCGATCGGATCGCTCTTGCCCGGTGTCCGCACCGTGCGGCGCACCTGGGCCATGAGCCGGGGCGGCACCCGGACCACCGCCCCGCCCGCGCCCAGCAGGTCCCGCTCGAGCCCGCGCGACAGCGGTCGGCAGTCCTCCACCGCGAAGCACCGCTCCGACCCGAGGGACGCGGCCCAGGCGAGGAGCACGCGGTGTCCCTCGGACGTGGCGGCCACGGTCCGCACGCCGAGCTGCCGACCGCTCGCCCCGTCGATGGCCACCCCGGTGTGGCTGCCCTTGTGCGGATCGATCCCGATGATCACCATGTCCCGTGTCTCCTCTGCAGGGGATGACATGCGGGCCGGTCGGCGGACACGCCTGAGTGGGGGCGATAGCCACGCTCCTATCAAGTCACGCCGGCCGGCTCGTCCATGCCCGGCGGGCGACATGTCAGTGACGAGGCAGGGGCCATCGGCCCGCGCCAGGTGGACCAGGAGCCAGACCCGCCGGACAGGTGGGATCGTGACACTCAGGTGGACCACCTGCGGGCCCAGCGGGCACCCTTCCATGCCACATGCCCCACTGGTGGGGCGATCGGCCACCAGCCCGAGCGTGGGTGGGTGCGACGGGGCCCGTGCCACGTGGCTCGTGGTCGACCAGTCGGTCATCTGGCCGGGTATCCCCGCGATGGGCCGCCGGCACGGCGGATGGCCGCACGGCGGAGGCCGGCACGGCGGATGTGCCGCACCCTCGGCGGCCGGCATGGCGGACGACGAGCAGCTCTCGCGCCATCACCCACGTTGGGATGTGCTGGTCTCCCTTGCCTACTTGCGCAATCACGCAAATCGTGGCAGCATGGATTGCACCATGACGACAGCCACCACCGAGTCGGACACGCTCGCCGCTGACGGGGTCAGCCCCGGCCGCTGCCCGGACGTGTCACCGGAGGCGGACCGGCAGCGCTATGCGGCCATCAGCCGGGCGTTGGCGGACCCGAAGCGGCTGTGCGTCCTGGAGATCCTGGCATCCGGTGAGCGGTCGGTGAGCGACCTCTCGACGGAGGCCCGGTGTCAGATCCCGAACATGAGCCAGCATCTCGCGGTGCTGCGTTCGTCGGGTCTCGTGGCCACGCGTCGGGAAGGCAGCACGGTGATGTACCGGCTGAGCGACCCTCGCGTCCTCGAGGCCTACCAGCTCATCAGGTCGCTCGCCGGCTGACCGCCGGCACGCATCAGCGAGAAAGGACACATCCCCATGGCCATCACCGAGGCGACCGACGCCACGTTCGAGGAGCTGGTGCTCAAGAGCGAGAAGCCCGTCGTCGTGGACTTCTGGGCCACGTGGTGCACCCCGTGCAAGATGGTCGCACCCGAGATGGAGAAGCTCGCCAGCAAGTACGAGGGCAGCGTCGAGGTCGTCAAGGTCGATGTCGATGCGAACCCCGCGATCTCGCAGGCGTTCCAGATCATGAGCATCCCGACCATCGCGTTCTTCCGGCCAGGCCAGCAGCCCAAGGGCGTGGTCGGGTTCCAGCCCCTCGAGCGACTGGAGCAGCAGTTCGGTCTGAGCGAGTTCGCGCCCGCCCCCAAGGCCTGACGTCGACGGGCCGCGCGCGGCCCGACCCAGATCGCACCTGACGCCTCGGTGGTCCCCGCCGGGGCGTCGCTGCGTCCAGGGGGCGACGGGCGCCTCCGGCAACGCGCGACCTCGCGGGGAAGGCGTCACTGCGTCCAGGGGCGACGGCAGCCCGGTCCCGAACGTGGTCGGGGTACTACCCCGATGGTCCTGTTGGTGGTGCATACACGCACCGATCGGGTTATGCATGGCGCCAACGAGAGATGCGTGGATGATCTGCCTCTGATACAGTCCGGCCGTGCCCTCGCGCCTGGGGCGACGTGCCGTGCGTCGCCTCGTGAGGTGGCACCGCCGACCCTCGGGCCCCCCAGACGCCCGTCCGGTCGTCCTTGCCACCGCCCTTGTCATCGCGTGCGCGACGACCGCCCACATCGGGCTCGTCTCGACCGCGCCATCAGCGCCTGATACGTCGTCGGCTCCCCTCGCGGCAGCCTTCGGAACGACCGACGATCAGGAGGATCCCGCCACCACCGATGCCGGTGGTCCCGTCATGGCTCCGCGCTGGCGTGTCGTCCGGATGTCCGCTGACGACCCGGATGCGTCACCCATGCCGCCCGTCGCCACGCCGGAGCCACCCACCCCGACACCGGACCCCGTGGCGCCCTCAGCCGAGCCGCTGACCGCGGCCACCGTCGAGGCGAGTCCAGCGGACGCCGCGTGCGATACCCGGGACGACCAGCGGCGCCCGATGGTCGCGTCCATCGACGCCACGATCGACGCCGAGGCACTCCGACGCACCCTGGATGCGGCGGCCGACTGTGATGGCGTGGGCACGGACGGCGACCCGATGATCCTGTCGCTGATCCGCCACGCTGGTACCAGCCTCCGGGCCAACGCGATCCGTGACCAGCTCGCGGCCGAGGCGCGTGCCGAGCGCCGTGCCGAACGCCAGGCCGAGCGCCGCGCCAAGGAGCGAGCGGAGCGCAAGGCTGCTGCGAAGCGTGCCGCGGAGCAACGTGCCGCGGCCAAGCGGGCTGCCGAGCGCAAGGCTGCCGCCAAGCGGGCCGCGGAGCGGAAGGCGGCTGCGAAGCGGGCCGCCCAGCGGAAGGCGGAGCAGGCCCGCAAGCGCGCACGATCGGGCTCGGGCAGCTGGCGCAACGCGCCCATCGTGACCTGGTACGGCCCGGGCTTCTACGGCAATCGCACCGCCTGCGGACTCCGGTACACGCGCACGATCGTGGGCGTCGCGCACCGGACGCTGCCCTGCGGCACCCTCGTCCAGTTCAAGTGGCGTGGCATCACCGCGACCGTGCCGGTCATCGATCGAGGACCCTATGCCAGCAAGGCCTACGTCTTCGACTTCTCGGCCGCGACCTCCTGCAAGGTGTTCAAGCCGAAGGGCGTCAAGAACGCCTGCTTCACCCGGCATGACGTGAAGTATCGGGTCGTCGGACGGATGAGCCTCAAGGGCTACGAGTAGTCCCCACGCTGGGTCGCCGGGCGGATCCGCCACGCGATCGATCGTGGTCGGCGGGACATCGGACCACGATCGGTGGTGGTCGGATCGGACGCGCCCGGACGGCCGACCCCACCGGACCCGACCCCACCACACTCGCACCGGCCCCTTGGTCCCATGACGCCGGGACCATGGCACCATTGCCCTTCCGTCGGCCGGAGCATAGCCTTCGTGGTGCCGTCGTCCTCCACGTCGGGGGCGGCCCCGAGGCGTCGACCACCGGGTCCGGGACGAAACGCGATCCTCTTCCGCTTCACGTTGCGGCGCATATGCACCGAACGTCGAGGACCGCCGCCGCCGGATCACGAGTCGAATAACAGGAACGACCGGCCAGACCGGGACCGATCGGCCGGAGGTCACGACGGCGGGATCATCGCGCTCATTCGCTTCCCTTCCTTCACAGCCGAGTATTCGGCTGTCCGCCGCTCCGATGCCGTCCTGACAGGACGGCATCCTGCTGTCCGCCGCACCGTGCCCACGGACCGCGCAGAGGTGCTCCGACCTCGCGCGTGCCGTCCGGGCGTGCCTACCAGGCCGGGTGGTCCGCCAGCTCTGGCTCGGGCGTGGTCCCGAAGCCCGGTCGGGGCGGGCGGATGGTGCGTTCCACGCCGCGCGCATCGAGGTCGGCGGCGATGACCCGGGCATGCAGCACCAGGTCCCGGTCACGCGTGATGGTGCGTGCGATCCAGTCGATATAGGTCGGTTCGCGGTCGGCGATCTCCCCCAGGGTGGTGCCCTGGAAGCGGCCGAACTCGACGGTCGTGGCACGCGCCTCCTCGAGCGTCGGCACCACCGGTCGTCGTGTGGCCCGTCGGCGGACCGGCCCGGTGGGCGTGCTGGCACGCAGCTCGGGCGCGCCCGCGATGTGCCGCGGCCGTGGATCCTGGCCGGGCAGCACCGAGCCCCGACCACCGGTCACGGTGTCGCGACGCTGGAGCGTGGCACTCATGTCGAAGCGCGCCGTCACGGGTGGAGCGGACGGAGGGGGCGGCGGACCGTCCGCCCGCACGGTGTACCCAGGGTCGTCCGCCCAGCGCGGTGCCGGATCCCCACGCCGGGTGCCGGTCCGGACATCGGCCGCGGCGGCCCGGCGGGCGGCGGGTGACGCATCGTGGCGGGCACGGCGGACCGGGTCCATGAGCAGGTCGTACGCGGCGTTGATGCGGGCCATGCGTGCCGTGAGCCGTCGCTGCTCCGCGACATCGTCGACGGCGCGGTCCGGGTGATGCTCCCGGGCCAGCTCACGCCAGGCACGCTTCAGCTCCGCGGACGTGGCGTCACGCGGCACTTCCAGCACGCGGTACGGATCGCCACGGAAGGATGTCTCGGGCATCCCCCGAGGCTACCACCGGCGCACGGGTGTGCGGGCTCCCGGGCATCCTGGCGCCGCCGGGACCGGCACCGGGGCGGCGACACCATCGTGTCCACGTGGCTGCGGGCGCTGCGGGGTATCGTGGCCGCATGCGACTTCCGCTCGAGCCTCCCATCGAGCCCATGCTCGCCAAGCCCGGCGACGGCCTGCCGGATGGCGACGGCTGGCTGTTCGAGCCCAAGTGGGATGGCTTCCGGGCCATCGTGTTCCGGGATGGCGACGAGCTGCTCATCCAGAGCCGCGACCGCAAGCCACTCGACCGCTACTTCCCGGAGCTCGCGGCGCCGCTCCGGGACGCGCTGCCGGAGCGCTGCGTCCTCGATGGGGAGGTGGTCATCGCGGGGGAGCACGGCCTCGACTTCGATGCGCTGCTGCTGCGCATCCACCCCGCCGCGTCGCGAGTGGCGATGCTCGCTGAAGCATCACCCGCGTCCTTCATCGCGTGGGATCTCCTGGCGCTCGGTGACGAGGACCTCATGACGACGCCCCAGGGCGACCGGCGGACCCGTCTCGAGTCGGTGCTGGCCGGACGGCATGATCGGGTGCACCTGACCCCGGTGACCCGGGATCGCGCCCAGGCGCAGGACTGGTTCGAGCGGTTCGAGGGCGCCGGGCTGGACGGGGTGATCGCCAAGCGGCTCGATGCGCCCTACCAGCCGGGCAAGCGGGCCATGACCAAGGTCAAGCACCAGCGCACGGCCGAT
>JAHBUZ010000046.1 GCA_019637815.1 Chloroflexota bacterium | reverse complement strand
GCGGCGGCGACCATGGGCATCCAGGCCGTCAAGGGCGTCGAGATCGGGCTCGGCTTCGGGGTGCTCGACCGGCGTGGCAGCGCGGTCCACGACGAGGTGGATCCGGATGCGCCCTCGTGGGGTCGACGGACGAACCGCGCGGGTGGCGTGGAAGGCGGCATGAGCAATGGCATGCCGCTCCTGGTGCGTGCCGCGGTCAAGCCCGTGGCCACGCTCCGCAAGCCACTCGATTCGGTGGACCTCCGGACGGGTCGACCCGGCCGTGCCCACATCGAGCGGAGCGACGTGGCGATCCTGCCGCGTGCCGCGGTCGTGGGTGAGGCGATGGTCTCGCTCGTCGTGGCCGACGCGCTGCTGGCCACGTTCGGTGGCGACACCATCGGTGACCTGCTGGCCGCGGTGCGACGCCGCCGGCTCCGCTCGCGGGGCCCCCGGGGTGGCACGGCCCCGACCTCGACGACGACCGAGACGCTGCCCGACGCGCTCCCGGACGATGCGGCCGCCGAGGCGACGCCCGTCGTGGGCGCGGACGCCTGAGTCGCACGTCCAGGCACGCCGAGGGATCCGGATGGCCACCCCGCCCCCGCTCCGGTTCCGGCTGCTGGGCCTGGGCATCAGCTACTCGGCGTCGCCGGCGATGATGACGGCCGCCTTCGCGCATCTCGGGCTGCCCCACACCTACGAGCTCACGGACGTCACCGAGGAGGCACTCCCCGGGATCGTGGCCGCGCTCCGGGAGCCGGGCGCGGGCGGTGCCAACGTCACGGTGCCCCACAAGGGAGCCGTGGCGGCGCTCCTGGACGAGCTGTCCCCTGATGCCGCGCGGACGGGTGCCGTCAACTGCGTCGTGCGGGACGGCGACCGACTGACGGGTCACAACACGGACCTGCCCGCACTCACCGACGAGCTGCGGCAGCTCCGGCCGGGCGGGATCGGTCACGCGGTCGTGCTGGGCGGTGGCGGTGCCGCGCGTGCGGTGCACACCGCGCTCGAGGATCTGCACACGGAGCGCATCACCAGCCTCACCCGGCGGGATGGCTCATGGGACCTGATGGCGGACGAGCTGGCCACCGCGGATCTCGTGGTGAACGCGACCCCGATCGGCACGGGTGGTGAGGCGACACCCATCCCGACAGCGCTCCATCGCCCGGACCTCGCGGTGTACGACCTGGTGTATCGACCGAGCCCGACCCTGGTCGTGACCGAGGCACGGGCAGCGGGCGCCCCGGCCCGGGCGGGTGCGGGCATGCTGCTCGGCCAGGCGTGGCGGAGCCTCGAGCTGTGGCTCGGCCGACCGGCACCCATCGACGTCATGCGTGACGCGCTCCGCGCGAGCGTGGGGGACGCCATCGATGCCTGACGCGATCGTCCTCGTGGGCCTCTCGGGGAGCGGCAAGAGCAGCGTCGGGCGGCAGGTCGCCGAGCGGCTCGGTCGACCCTTCCTCGATCTCGACGATGCCATCACGCGACACACCGGACGCACGCCCGCCCGACTCATCGAGCAGGACGGGGAGGCGGCGTTCCGGGCCATCGAGGCGGCCGAGGTGCAGGCCGCGGTGGCCGTGCCGGACGTGGTCATCGCCACGGGTGGTGGCGCGGTCATCGACCCGTTGAGCCGCTGGCAGCTGTGGGAGGCAGGTATCCCCGTCTGGCTGGATGCGCCCGATGAGCGGCTGACGGAACGGGTCCGGCGCCACGCGGAGAAGCGGCCGTTGCTCGCGGGCGACCCGCGCGCCCGGCTCGCGGCGCTGCGTCGTGAGCGCGAGCCGTTCTACGCCGCCGCGGAGGTGCGCATCACCGGCGGTGGCAGCACCGCCTCCGTGGCGGAGTCGGTCATCCGCAGCGTGCGGGCCGTGCAGACCCGGTCCGGTCGGCTGTTCGACGCGCAGGTCCGGCGGGACCATCGACAGGGAGCGGCGGAGGCACGCATCACCTACGGCCGTGACCTCTCGGGCGGGCTCGCGGACCTCGTGGCGCCACTCACCCGTGGCGAGCCCGTGGTCGTGGCGGACCGGACCGTGGCCGCTGCACTCCCCGACCTGGTCGCCGCACTCCCCGGGGAGCGGCGCCTCGTCATCGAGGCGGGCGAGCGCGCCAAGCGGATGCCGCACGTGGAGCGGCTGCTGGAGGACGCGTCCGCCCTCCGCGCCGAACGTGGTGACGCCTGGGTCGCGGTGGGTGGTGGCACGACCGGTGACCTCGTGGGCACGGCCGCCGCGTTCTATCTGCGGGGCGTGCCGCTCATCCAGCTGCCCACGACGTGGCTCGCGCTCTCCGACTCGGCGCTCGGCGGCAAGGTGGCCGTGGACCTGTCCGGCGCCAAGAACGCGGCGGGTGCCTTCTGGCCGCCCGTGGCGGTCATCGGGGACGTGGCCACGCTCCGGACCCTCCCTCGCCAGCTGCTGCTCGACGGGCTCGCGGAGGTCATCAAGAGCGCCATCATCGGCGATCCGTGGCTGTGGGACCTGCTGGAGACCCGCGGCCCCGCGGCGCTCGGCGACACACCCGATGGCATCCCCGACGAGGCCGCCCGATACGCCATGGTGGAGCGCTCGGTGCGCCTCAAGCTGGGTGTCGTGGACCGCGACCCGTTCGAGCAGGGCGAGCGACGGACGCTCAACCTGGGCCACACCCTGGGGCATGCCCTCGAGATCGAGAGCGACTACGCCCTCCCCCACGGCCAGGCGGTCGTGCTCGGGCTGCGTGCCGTGACCGCCATCGCGGAGGGTCGGGGCGCGGTGACCGGTCTCGCGGAGCGCATCGACGACCTGCTCGCGCGCTTCGGCTACGCCATGACCCGATCGTTCGACATCGCGACGGTGAAGGCCGCGCTGGGCACGGACAAGAAGCGCGTCGCCGGGCGCCAGCACTGGATCCTGCCCCTGGACATCGGGACGGTCATCGATGTCGATGACGTGACCGAGGTGGAGCTCGACCGGGCGATCGCCCGTATCACACCGAGGGTCGACTGATGCGCATCCTGCTCCTGAACGGCCCGAACCTCGGTCGCCTCGGTCTCCGCCAGCCGCAGATCTATGGCTCGACCACGCTCGCCCAGGTGGAGCAGGCGGCGCGCGAGCGGGCGGAGACGCGTGGCTCGACCCTCGATGCCTTCCAGTCGAACCACGAGGGCGCGCTCATCGACCGCCTCGAGCAGCGCGACTATGACGCCGTGGTCATCAATCCCGGCGCCTTCACCCACTACAGCTATGCCCTCCACGATGCCCTGGTCGCTGCCGAGCGACCCGTCATCGAGATCCACATCAGTGACATCCACGCCCGGGAGCCGTGGCGCCGGGTGTCGGTCATCACGCCTGCCGTGACCGACACCATCATCGGCAAGGGCTGGCAGGGCTATCTCGAGGCAGTGGATCGACTCATCGACCTCGCGGAGGGGACATCGTGATCGCACCAGTGGCGCCCGGAGGGACCGGGGCGCAGACATCAGCAGGGAGTGACGCCACCGGCGCGAGTGGCAGCACCGGCACCGGCGCCGCGGGGAGCGGCGTGCTCGCGGTGGAGTGGAGTGCCGACACGCTCACCCCCGTCGCCGCCGCGCTGCGGCTCCAGGACCGACTCGCGTTCATCCTCGAATCGGTGGAGGGTGGCGCCCGGTACGGCCGCTACTCGTTCGTGGGCGTGCGGGGCCGCACCCTCGTCATCGATGACCACGAGGCCGTGCTCTGGGACGAGGACTACCGGGAGCTCGACCGCTTCACGGAGGCCGATCCGCTGGAGGCGCTCCGCCGCGTGCTGCCGGGCCCCGCGGTGGCCACCGGCTTCCCGCTGCCGCTCTCGGCGGGCGTGGGCTTCGTGAGCTATGAGGCCGCAGCGCGCTGGGAGCGACTGCCGGTCCCGGACACCGACCCGGTGGGCCTGCCGGTCGCGTTGTTCCACGTGCCCCAGGTGGTCATCGCGTTCGACCATCTCGCCCAGACCGCCACGCTCGCGACGATCGACGACGCGGGCGCGGAGACTCGCCTGGCGACGGTGGCGGAGCGCCTGCGGACCCCCCATCCGGACGAGCTGCCGGTGCGGCTCGGTCGACGAGGGGAGCGCGGTCGTCGACCACAGCCACCGGCCGCCGATCCAGCCTACGAGGCCGGCGTCGCGAAGCTCGTGGAGGACATCCACGCGGGCGAGATGCTCCAGGTGGTGCCCGCACGCCGGTTCGAGGTCGCCAACGACGCGCCGCCACTCGCCATCTATCGGGCGCTCCGACGCATCAACCCCTCGCCCTACCTGTTCGCGCTCGACCTCGGCCCCGGGCGATCGGTGCTGGGTGCCTCGCCGGAGCTGCTGGTGCGGGTCCATGAGGGGGAGGTCGTCACGCGCCCGCTCGCCGGGACGCGGCCACGCTCCGACGATCCGGTGCGGGACGCGGAGCTGGAGGCGGACCTGCGTGCGGACGAGAAGGAGCTCGCCGAGCACGCGATGCTCGTGGACCTGGCACGCAACGACGTGGGTCGCGTGGCGGAGCCCGGCAGCGTGGAGTGGCCGATCCTGTATGACGTGGAGCGCTACTCGCACGTGATGCATCTCGTGTCCGAGGTGCGCGGCCAGCTGCGGGCCGACCGGGACGCGTTCGATGCGCTCCGCGCGACGTTCCCGGCAGGCACCCTGTCCGGGGCACCCAAGGTGCGCGCGATGCAGGCCATCGCGGAGGTGGAACAGGCGCGGCGTGGCGCCTACGGCGGTGCCGTGGGCTACTTCGCGCCGGACGACCTGGAGGTCGCCATCATCATCCGGAGCGTGGTGCTCCGGGAGCGGACCGCGTTCGTCCACGCGGGCGCGGGTGTGGTCGCCGATTCGGTGCCCGCCCGGGAGTCCGCGGAGGTGGCCGCCAAGGCCGGCGCCGTGCTCGCAGCGCTCGCCGAGGCCGGCGCGGTGCTCGAGACGCTCGCCGATGCCGGCGCGGTGCTCGAGACGCTCGCCGAGGCCGGCGCGGTGCTCGAGACGCTCGCCGATGCCGGCGCGGTGCTCGAGACGCTCGCCGATGCCGGTGCGACGATCGGGACCACGGGAGGTGCGGCATGACCGCCGAGACGACGACCACGACGCTCGGTGCACAGGGTGCCACCAGCGAGCATCCGCCGACCGTGGAGATCGCCGGGCGAGAGGTTCCCATGACGGGCATCGGTCGCCGCATCGTGCTCGTGGACAACTACGACTCGTTCACCTGGAACCTTGCCCAGTACCTGATGATGCTCGGCGCGGACGTGGATGTCGTGCGCAACGACGAGGTCACGGTCGCCGATGTGGTGGCACGCGATCCGGACGGCATCGTCATCTCGCCCGGTCCATCCCGTCCGGAGAACGCGGGCGTGTCCGTGGACGTCATCCGCGAGCTGGGGCCCACGACCCCCACGCTCGGTGTGTGCCTCGGCCACCAGGCGATGGGGCTCGTGTACGGCGGCGATGTCATCCGGGCCGAGCCGGTGCACGGCAAGCGCTCCGCCGTCGAGCACACGGGGCAAGGCGTGTTCGCAGGGCTCCCCTCACCGCTCGATGCGGGTCGCTATCACTCGCTCGCCATCGCGCGCGGCACGATGCCCGAGGTGCTGGAAGTGACCGCCTGGGCACCCGATGGCCTGGTCATGGGCGTGCGGCATCGGGAGTACCCCGTGGAGGGCATCCAGTTCCACCCCGAGTCGATCCTCACCGACGATGGGGCGCAGATGCTCGCCACGTGGCTCGCCTCGGTGCCCGTCAGGGAGCGGCCGACGAGCTGACGCCCGCCCGTACCTCCGCGAGGACGCGTGCCAGCGCGACGACGCCCGCCTCGATGTCGCGCTCCTCGACCTGGCCGTAGCCGAAGATGAGACCGCCTCGCTCCTCGGGGCCGCCCGGCCGCGGCGTGCGGATGACCGGGTATGGCGCCGGCCGGACGTGCACGCCGGCGAGACCGATGCCCGCCGCTGTCGCTGCCTCCACGACGGCGGTCTCGTCGAGCCCGTCGGGCAGCCATGTCAGGACATGGAGCCCAGCGGAGGCACCGCAGGGATCCAGCTCGGGCAGATGTCGCGCGAGCGCGGCCAGGAGCAGGTCCCGGCGCCGTCGATAGATCGGTCGAACGCGGCGGAGGTGGCGGTCGAGCTCACCACGGTCCAGGAAGTCCGCGAAGGCGAGCTGGTCGAGCGCGGATGATCCCTGGTCGGCACGCTTCTTGGCGGCGGCCAGGGTGGGCGCGATGCGCGTGGGCGCGATGAGCCAACCCAGGCGCAGCCCCGGCGCGAGGATCTTGCTCGCCGAACCCGCATACACCACGTGATCGGGCACCAGGCCCTGGAGCGAGCCGATGGGCTCGCGGTCGTAGCGGAACTCGGCGTCGTAGTCGTCCTCGATGATGAGCCCACCGGTGGCCGTGGCCCACGCGACGAGCGCGGCACGCCGCTCGGCCGTGAGCACCGCACCCGTCGGGTACTGATGGGCGGGCGTGACCACCACCGCCGTCGCCTCCGTGGTCGCGAGCCGGTCGACGCGGATGCCCTCGGTGTCCACCGGCACATCCACGATGGCCAGGCCGATCTCCTCGACCATCGCACGCACGTCCGGGTCGGTGGGAGCCTCCATCGCGATCCGCGTGGCGCCCTGGGCCAGGAGCACCCGTGCGACCAGCCCGAGGCCCTGCGCGAAGCCGGTGCACACGATGACGTCGTCGGGGTCGGAGCAGGTACCCCGCACCCGGTCGAGGTATCGAGCGAGCGCCAGGCGCAGCTCGGGCATCCCCCGGCCATCGAGATAGCCCAGCCGGTCATCGGGAGCGGTCTCCATCACGCGCCGCACCGAGCGCAGCCACACGGCGCGCGGGAACTCCGTGACCGCCGGACGACCCGGCCGGAAGTCGTGGCGAACGCTCGCGGCCGAGGCGAGTGGGCGTCGCGCCAGGGCCTCGTTCGGGATGCACGCGATGGTCGTGGTGCCGCCCGGTCGCGTCGCCAGGTAGCCCTCGGCGACCAGCTGCTCGTATGCCTCCACGACGATGCCGCGCGAGACCCCCAGCTCCCCCGCCAGGGCGCGGCTCGACGGCAGTGCCGATCCGAGCGGCAGTCGGCCGCTCCGGACCACCTCGCGAAGACCATGCTCCAGCTGCCGATGGAGTGGCTCGGGGTCCTCTCGGCGAAGGCGGAGGAGCAGCTCTGGTGCCGAACTGGTCCACGTTGGTGACATCGGACCGGACCTTACCAGAGGACCGGTCGCACGTCATCGTGCTCCTCGAAAGGAGTCACCCATGCACCCCGTGACCGCACAGGCACTCATCACCGACCATCTGGAGGACCTTCGCTCGGAGGCGCGTCGTGTCCGCCAGCGCGGCACATCGTCGATCGTGGGCGACCGGAGATCGCTTCGGACCCGGGCATCGCGACTGACCCGGCACCTGACCGGCTGGCGCCTCCGGGTCACCCTGGGACCGGTCGCCGACCGATGTGATGCCGCCTGAACGCGTGGCTCCCCCCGGCCGCTACAGGAAGAACGGCGGGCTGGTGACCAGGTAGCGGTCGGCGCGCACCCGCGGATGGTCCTCCAGCAGGAACAGCGGATCGGGATCCAGGCGATAGCCACGACCCAGCAGATACCGGACCGCGACGGTGTTCGCGAGTGGCACCCAGAGGGAGACGGTCGGATCCGCGTGGTCCAGCGCATCGCGCTCGATGAGCCCGATGGCTCCGGTCATGAGCGATGGCTCCAGCACCGCGATGGGGCCCTGGAAGCCCGAGCCGGACTCGTTCGAGCCAGCGCGCGCCCCGTAGACGTAACCGACCGGGCGACCCGCTCGCTCCAGCAGCCAGCCCGTGCGATGGGCACCGAACCAGGCGTGATCCACATCCCGACGCATGCCCAGGATCTCGGCGTCGATCACGGCGAGCGCGGCGCTCGCCTCGGCCGGATCGAGCGCTGCCAGCGGGCGCGTGGCCACATCCCGAGGCAGCGTCGCCGGATCCGCGGCGGGCGGGCCCTCGAACGTGTGGACGGTCGTGCTGGGTGTCACGCCCAGTCGCAGATACCGCGCCAGCGCCGGCGCGTCGCTGCTCGCCAGGATCACGCGATGGTGGGCGTCGTCCGGGAACGCCTGCTCCAGCAGTCGTCGCCCCACACCCAGACCCTGCGCCTCCGGCAGCAGGAAGAACTCCGTGAGCTCCCGATCGTCACCCCGTCGGATGCTCCGCGCGTAGCCCTCGAGACGGCCGTCGACCTCCGCGCCGAAGCCGAGGTCCGCCGTCGTTGTGAGGTGGTCGTAGAGCGGCCGCCAGCGTGCCCACTCCCTGTCGTCCGTGGGGTCGAACGGCCAGCCGTCGGGCTGGCCGTGGCGACGGATCATGTCATCGATGCTCGTCCGGAAGATGCCGAACAGCGTCCGGGCGTCCTCGGCCACCAGCGGTCGCAGTCGCAGCGCATCGATGTCGACCGTGGCCGGGCTCCGCTCCTCCGACGATCCATCGGTCCGTTCCTGGGCCATGCCGGGCGCGAGTGCCCGTCGGTCGATCGCCGCCAGCAGCTCGATCACACCGGCACCGGTCGTGGCCGAGACCTGGAGCACCTCGGGCCGTCGCGGTCGAGGTCGGTCGCCCATCGCGCGGTCGTGCTGGGCACCCACCGTGAGCATCGCCCGGAGCGCGGCGGCGGCCCGGTCGGCCCCCGGCAGGTCCGCCTTGGACACGACCACCAGGTCGGCCAGCTCCATGAGCCCGGCCTTGAGCGCCTGGACCTCATCGCCCATGCCCGGTGCCTCGACCACGACGGTCGTGTCGACCAGCTCCGCCACGGCGACCTCACCCTGGCCCGCGCCCACCGTCTCCACGAGCACCAGATCGAAGCCCACCCGGGCAAGGACCGCCGCGACCTCCCGGGTCGCTGTCGCGAGGCCACCCGCCTGCCCACGGCTCGCCATGCTCCGGATGAACACCCCCGGGTCCTGGGCGTGCTGCTGCATCCGGACCCGGTCACCGAGGATGGCACCGCCCGTGATGGGGCTCGATGGGTCGACGGCCAGCACGGCCACGCTGCGGCCGCTCGCCCGGATCGCTGCGACGAGCGCGTTGGCGAGGCTGCTCTTGCCGGCGCCCGGCGGCCCGGTGATGCCCACGAGATGCGCCCGAGGACCATCGGCGTCGAGGGTCGTCATCGCCGCCCGGGCAGCCTCACCCCCCGTCTCGACCTGGGTCAGGAGCCGGCCGAGGGCTCGTCGATCACCGGCCCGCGCAGCCGCGAGCAGATCCCCTGGGTCGCCTACGGACGTGCTCACCCCACGCGGGGGCGCACGCTCGCGCGCAGGTAGTCAGCGACCTGGCCGATGCTCGTCCCCGGCCCGAACACCGCGCCCACGCCGGCCGCCTGGAGCTCCGGGATGTCCGCGTCCGGGATGATGCCGCCCGCCGTGACCAGCACGTCATCCATGCCTCGGTCCCGGAGGAGCGCCGTGATGCGCGGCAGCAGCGTCAGATGCGCGCCCGAGAGGATCGACAGGCCGACCACGTCGACATCCTCCTGTTCCGCCGTGGCCACGATCATCTCGGGGGTCTGGCGGATGCCCGTGTAGACCACCTCGAAGCCCTCGTCCCGCAGACCACGCGCGAGCACCTTGGCACCCCGGTC
>JAHBUZ010000045.1 GCA_019637815.1 Chloroflexota bacterium | reverse complement strand
CGATCGCCCGCTTGATGGCCTCGTAGGCGACCTCGGCCCGACTCCGATCGCTGTGGCCCGCAGTGATGGTCAACTGCGTCTCCTTGGGATCGTTGTTGTGGCAGATGCGGCGACTCGGACATATCCCATCGACCCCTTGCGCCCTACCCTATGATGCTATCACACGTACAAACAGATGCCTGCAGACAGCACATCTATGGGCATCAGAGATGGATCCTGCACCAGAGCGGAGGGGCCGACTTCGATGTTGTGGAGTGCTTCGGGGCAATGAGCTTGACCGTGCGGATGCAGAGCGGGTGCGTGCCATGAGTCCGCCCGCTCCCGCTCTGGAGATCGTCGGCGCGACCATGTTCGGGCTCGACGGGCTGTTCGAACAGCGGACTCTCGTGGTCGACGAAGCCGGCCGCTTCGCCGCGGGCGGCGACGGTCGCCTCGTGCTCGACGCGGCCGGGCTGTGGGCGATCCCTGGCGTGTACGACTGCCACAGCCACATCACCTGGAACGACTTCCACCACGACCAGCGCGAGCGGAAGTCGCAGGCGCAGCGGGACCGCGAGACCGCGGACGCCCTCGCCGCGACCCTCCGCGGAGGCGTGCTCAACCTGCGCGATGCGGGCGGTGCGCCGAAGAGCCTGCAGGATGCGGTCGCGAGCGGAGCGCTCGCCGGCCCGCGCCTCCAGATCAGCGTCGAGATGATCGGCGCGACCCACGCCGGAACGGCCGACACGATGCGCGGCCACGTGGAGGCCGCCATCGGCCTGGGCGCGCAGTGGATCAAGCTCGTGGCGACCGCCGGGTCGTCCACGCCTGGAGACGCGGTGCTCGCGTCGAACTTCAGTGAGGCCGAGATCAAGGCCGCGGCCGAGACCGCCGCGGAGGGTGGCGCACGCGTCATGATCCACACATGGGGCGGCGACTCCGCCGACTGGGCGATCGAGCACGGCGCGACGAGCATCGAGCACGGCATCTACCTGACGCCGACACAGGTGCGGGCGGCCGCCGCGGCGGGGATGACGTTCGTGCCGACCATCACCATCTACCGGCATGTGCGGGACATGGTGCTCGCCGGCCAGCTGGACGGCGTCGCCTTCGGCCGCATCGTCGCCGTGATCGCGGCGCACGAGGATGTCGTACAGCTCGCTGACCGGGAGGGTCTGCCACTGGCCATCGGCTCGGACTTCACCACACCCCAGCAGCACGGGACGAACCTGATCGAGATCGCGGCGCTCATCCGTGCTGGGATCGCTCCGGTCACCGCCCTGCTCGCCGCCACCGCGCACGGCGCCGCACTCTTCGGGGACGCCGACGGCGGCCGCATCGAGCCCGGAGCCCGCGCCGACCTCGTGCTCCTCTCGGCCGACCCGACGGAACCCGCCACATTCGAGGACCCCGCCCATGTCGTCGGCGTCCTCAAGGACGGTAGACTCGCGTACCTCGACCCTGCCTTGCCTCGTCCCACCCCACAGGAAAGGAGTCACTCATGAATCACGCCCCACGACGGCGCTCGCGGATCGCGCGCGCCGTGCTCTCCACGATCATGATCGGCTCGTTGGTGGCGGCCCCCGCCGCGGCGCAGACCGCCACGCCCGTTGCCGGCGGCACGCTCACGTTCGGCCGCGTCGCGTCGACCAGCTCGCTCGACCTCCACTCCCAGATCACCGCGAACAACGCATTCGTGATCGACAAGCTGTTCGAGCCGCTCCTGTCGTTCGACGCCGAGGGCGCGATCGTGCCCTGGCTCGCCGAGAGCTACACAGCGAGCGACGACGGACTCCAGTACACCTTCGCCCTCCGCGACGGTGTGAAGTTCTCCGACGGCACCGACCTCACCGCCAACGACGTGGTGTTCTCGCTGAACCGTCACCTCGAGGTGGTCGGCCCGATCCCGCTGACCGCGCCGATCGCGGATATCGTCGCCACCGACGAGTCCACGGTGTCCATCACGCTCACGTCGCCGTACACGCCGTTCATCGCCGAGATGTCGCAGTTCTCGAACGGCATCATCCCAGCCGACTTCGGCGGCCGCACCGAGGAGGAGTTCTTCCTCGACCCAGTGGGCACCGGTCCGTTCAGCATCGGCGAGTGGGACCCAGCCGGCGACCTGACGCTCGTGAAGAACGAGCATTACTGGCAGGAGGGCAAGCCGTACCTCGACGCGGTCGTCTACAAGCTCATCTCCGATGACACGCAGCTGCTCCAGCAGCTGCAGTCCGGCCAGGTCCACGCGATCGACGCCCTGAACCCGGCGAACGTCGCCGACGCGCAGGCGAACGCGAGCGTGACCGTGCTGGTGAGCAGCGGCTGGGCGATCGAGCAGCTGTTCCTGAACACGCTGGACGAGCACTTCTCCGATGTCAACGTGCGCCGCGCGGTGGCACTGGCCCTCGACCGCGAGGGCATCACCGCCGCCACGACCTTCGGCACGGCCCAGGTCGCCAACTCGCTGATCCCGCCGACCATCGAGTACTCGGCGAACGACGCCGGCATCGCGCTGCCGTATGACGTGGAGGCGGCGAAGCAGGAGCTTGCCAAGTCGGCCTTCCCGGACGGCTTCAGCGCGACGCTGCTCCTCGCGAGCGGCAACGCGCAGCGCGCCCAGGAGGCGCAGATCGTGCAGGCCGCCCTCGCCGAGATCGGCATCACGGTCGAGATCGAGTCCATCGACATCGCCGCGTTCCGCGCGCGGTTCTTCGCGCTCGACTACGACTTCATGATCAACAGCGGTCTGAGCGACCAGCCGGACCCGAATGGCCTCATCACGTTCCAGGCCGACCCGACGGGGTTCAGCAAGTCCTACTGGACGAGCTACACGAACCCCGAGGTCACTGCGCTGATGGAGCAGGGGCGCGTGACACCTGATGGCAACGCCCGCGAGCAGATCTACCTGGACATCCAGACGATCCTCGCGAACGACGCCCCCTACATCCCGCTGTTCTACCCCAGCAACATCAAGGCCTCGAGCTCGACCACCCATGGCCTCGTGGTGCTGCCCAACGGCAGCGTGCGGTTCGAGGACGCCTGGATCGAGTCCGCCGAGTGAGACCGGCGCCACTCCGGTGGCTGCGGCGGACCCTGCTCGCAGCGGTCCCCGTGGTCATCGGGGTGGTGCTCGCCGCGTTCTTCCTGCTGCGGCTCGTGCCGGGCGACCCCGCCCGCATGATCCTCGGCGAGAACGCGACCGATGAGTCCGTCGCGCAGCTGCGCCAAGAGCTGGGGCTGGACAAGCCGCTCGAGGCGCAGTTCGGCGACTTCGTCGTCTCGGTGGTCACCCGGGGAGACACGGGTGACTCCCTGTTCTACGGCGTGTCCTCCCGGGAGCTGATCCTGAAGCGGGCGCCGATCAGTCTCTCGATCGTGGCCATGGCCGTGCTCATCAGCATCGTCGTGGCCGCCCTGCTCGCGACGGTCGCGGCGGCCAACAGGGACCGGCTACCGGACCACCTCATCCGCATCATCCCCACCATCGGCCTCGGGATGCCCACCTTCTGGATCGGGCTGCTGCTCATCACCGTGTTCGCGGTGCACCTGCGGTGGCTCCCCGCCGGCGGGGTGGGCACCGGGCCCTACGAGCCGTGGCGGAGCTATGTGCTGCCCGCCCTGGCGGTGTCCATCGGACTCGTGCCGCCGCTCGTGCGCTCCCTGCGCGCCGAGCTGCTCGAGGTCTTCTCGGCTGACTTCGTGACCACCTACCGCGCGGCGCATGTCCCCTGGCCACGTATCCTGTTCGGACACATCCTGCGCAACGCCG
Source organism: Chloroflexota bacterium (assembly GCA_019637815.1). Taxonomy (GTDB): domain Bacteria; phylum Chloroflexota; class Limnocylindria; order Limnocylindrales; family CSP1-4; genus JAFMJV01. The sequence goes on along the minus strand of JAHBUZ010000045.1, from coordinate 7,382 downwards.
CCCTGCCGACGGTCACCCTGCTCAGCGTGAGCCTGAGCTTCCTGATCGGCGGCACCCTCGTGGTCGAGAAGGTGTTCGGTATCAACGGGCTCGGCATGCTGCTGTTCAACGCGATCGGCAACCGCGATTTCCCGCTGGTGCAGGGGATCGCCCTGTACTGTGCCCTGGCGGTCGTGATCATCTCGCTCGTGCTCGACGTGATCATCGGCCTGCTCGACCCGAGGACCCGCACGGCGTGAGCGAGTTCGCGGCCGTGCGCCCCGCCCCGGCGGCCGCCGCACAGGGGTTCCTGGGCCGTGCACGCCGCTCGCCGGCACTCATCGCCGGCGTCGTCCTGATGACGCTCCTGGTGCTCGTCGCGGTGCTCGCGCCATGGCTGGCGACCCACGACCCGAACGCGCAGAATCTCACCGCCGGGCTCCTGGCGCCCTCTCCGGAGCACCTCTTCGGCACGGACCAGCTGGGCCGCGACATCTTCTCGCGGGTGCTCCACGCTGCGTCCACCGACCTGCGCATCGCCGTGCTCGCGGCGATCCTGCCGTTCCTGACCGGTGTGCTGCTGGGCCTGGTCTCCGGCTACTTCGGCGGCCGGCTGGACTACGTGATCGGACGGATCGTCGACACGATCATCGCCTTCCCCTTCTATGTCATCGTCATCTCGATCGTGTTCGCGGTCGGGGCCGGTGAAGGCGGCATCTACGCGGCCTTCGCGATCGTCGGCTGGGTCGGATACGCGCGCGTCGTGCGGGCGACCACGGCGTCCATGCGGGCCTCGGGCTGGGTCATCGCGGCACGCGGGGGCGGGCTGTCCGACCGACGGGTGATCCTGCGGCACATCCTCCCGAATGCGCTGCCGCAGGCCGTCGTGCTGCTCATGACCGAGATCGTGCTGATCATGGTCGCCATCGTCACCCTCGGCTACCTCGGTCTGGGGGTGCAGCCTCCCACCCCTGACTGGGGCACGATGATCGCCGACGGCCAGCCGTTCGTGACCACCAAGTGGTGGATCTCGGCACTGCCCGGGTTTGCCGTCATCTACACGGGGATCGCGCTGTCACTGCTCGGGGACGGTCTGGCGGATGCCTGGAGGGTCAAGTGACCGTCCAGGTGAGTGGTCTCACCCTCGCCGGTCCGCGCGGGACCGTGGTGGAGGACGTCTCGTTCGCGCTGGGTCGCGGGGAAGCCCTCGGGATCGTGGGCGAGTCTGGGTCCGGCAAGAGCCTCACCCTGCGATCGATCATCGGCCTGCTGCCGCCGGGCATCCATCGGGTGTCCGGGGAGATCACGGTGCAGGGGCGGGTCGGCATGGTGTTCCAGGATCCGCAGACCGCCCTCGACCCGCTTGCGATGGTCGGAGCGCAGGTCGCCGAGGTCGTGCGGTATGCCCGTGGCGTGCGCCGAGCGGCCGCGCGGGAGCGCGCTCTCGACCTCATGCGGCAGGTGCAGATGCCCGACCCGGAGCGCCGTTTCCGGGCCTATCCACACCAGCTGTCCGGCGGACAGCGCCAGCGCATCGTCATCGCGATGGCCCTGGCGACCGACCCCGAGATCCTGTTGTGCGACGAGCCCACCACGGCCCTCGATGTGACCGTGCAGCGGCAGATCCTGCTGCTGCTGGAGCGCCTGCGCACCGAGCTGTCCCTGGCGATGATCTTCGTGAGCCACGACCTCGCCGTGGTCGAGCAGGTGTCGTCGTGGCTGCTCGTGATGGAGCAGGGCCGCGTGGTCGAGCGGGGCGCGACGGCCGATGTCATCGCGCACCCGGAGCATCCGTACACGCGCCGGCTGCTCGAGTCGGTGCTGGCCCTGCCGAGGCTCGACGGCGAGAAGGTGGCCGGATGAGCAGGCTGGAGGTCCGCGACGTGACGGTCGCCTACGGCTCCGTGGTCGCGGTCAGGCAGGCGAGCGTCTCGGTCGAACACAGCGCTTCGCTCGGGATCGTGGGCGAGTCCGGGTCGGGCAAGACGACCCTCGCCAAGGCGATCGTCGGCATCGAGCCCGTGCGCTCCGGCGAGATCCTCCTGGGCGGCACTCCGCTCACCCAGCGTCGCAGCGTGCAGCAGCGGCAGTGGGTGCAGATGGTGCATCAGGACCCCTACTCATCGCTGAACCCGCGGATGACCGTGCGTCAGACCCTGTCCGAACTGCTCGCGGTGCATCGGATCGTGCCGCGGTCCGGTCGAGACGCGCGCTGCGCCGAGCTCATGACCACCGTGAACCTCGACCCGAGCGCGCTCGACTCCTACCCCCACCAGTTCTCGGGCGGCCAGCGCCAGCGCATCGCGATCGCCCGCGCGCTCGCCGTCGAGCCACGACTGCTGGTGGCCGATGAGCCGACGAGCGCGCTCGACGTCTCGGTGCAGGCCTCGATCATCGCCCTCCTGCGCCGGTTGCGCGCGGACCTCGGGCTCACGCTCGTGCTCATCTCCCACGACCTCGCCGTCGTGAACGCGCTCTGCGACACGATCGCCGTCATGAACGCGGGACGACTCGTCGAGGTCGCGCCGCGCGAGCGGTTCTTCCGCGACCCCACCGATCCGTACAGCCGCACGCTGCTCGAATCCGTCCCCCGCCTGTCCCGTCACAGGGGCCCTCCCCTGACGGCACTGCCTCCTCCCGCCGACCTCCCGGACCAACCGCCGCTTGAGGCGGCGGCTCGGCGGGGGCCAGGTCAGTCGGAGTAGGCGCCCCCGGCGTGGGCGACCCGCTCGCGGACCTCGCGGTCGCACTCGATGGCGAACACGCAGCGGCCATCGGGGATGTCCAGGAGGTCGATGAGGTCAGGGTCGAGATACAGCTGGTGACACGCCATGCACAGCGAGGCTGGGATCGCGAAACGGAGTCGCTCCTCGCCGTCAGGCATCCGGAACGTGGCGTCGAACCGGGAGTCGATGACCGGGCGGTCGCACTGTGGGCAGGCGTCCCGAGATGGGGACATGGCAGGCGGCATCCTTCGGTGACCCGATCGGTCTCTCCGACCGGAGGATCCGATGCTAGGCGGCGAGGTCAGGCCACCCCCATGGTCCCGTGGTACCACCGGCCATCCCCCGGTCGGGTGGTCCGGGGCTCCCCGGCCGCGGGCGCGTGTGGCCGAGCGCGGTCGGGATATGCCCGCTCGTGAGGACGTCCTACTGGACGTGCAACAGCAGGGGGGCGTCCGACCAGAGCTGCTCCAGCTGGTAGTAGTCGCGCTCGGGCGTGGCCATGACATGGACCACCACGGAGCCATAGTCGATGAGCGCCCAGTGCGCGGACGGACCACCTTCGCGGCCGAACGGCAGCAGGTCCTCGTCCTTGAGCGCCTCGATGATGCCGCTCGCGATGGCACCCAGCTGTCGCTCCGAGCCGCCCGAGCAGATGACGAGATAGTCCGCGACGCTCGTCAGGGCATGGATGTCCAGGAGCACGATGTCCGACGCCTTCTTGTCCGCGGCGAGATCCACGATGCGATGTGCGAGCGCGAGCGCCTCCGGGTCGACCGGATGGGCTTCATCCGGGGTGGCGGGCGGGCGTCGCGAGCGACCGGGTCGTCCGTCGCGCGCCGGGAGGCCGGCTCGCCGCGACCCGGCATCCGGGGCAGGCTCGAGTGCGGACGCAGCATCGGTGGCCGGCTCGGGCTCCGACGCAACGTCCGGGGCCCGCTCGGGGCCCGATGCAGCGTCAGTGGCCGGCTCGGACGGGGCGCTCGATGCGGCCTCCGGGGTCTCCTCCGGTGACAGGGTCTCGATGGGATCGGCGGTCGGTTCGGTCACCCGCTCATCGTCCTCCATCGGCCGCGGTTCCGCCAGCGCGCGGTGTCGCTGCCAGGGCGATCGCATCCATCGCCGCTGGAGCAGGCTCCGCGTCCCGGTACAGGCCCCGTCTGTCGATCCAGGCCGCCACCGCATCCGGCACCAGGTACCGGACCGTCCTGCCGGCCGCGACCCGGGCCCGGATCGCGGAGGCCGAGTGCCCCAGGTCCGGACCGTCGAGCATCAGGAACCGCTCGGTGCGACCCGGGAATGCCCGCTCGAGCCAGCCCGCGTCGGGTGGTGGATAGCCGCGTCGTGGCACCACCGCGATGCGTGCCAGCTCCAGCAACGCCTCCGGCTCGCGCCACGTCGGGAGGTCAGGGAGCGTCTCCACCGACAGGATGAGCACCGGGTCCGGACGACCCGCGCCCGCGATGATGCCCCGCGCATGGAACGCCCGGAGCGACTCCACCGTATAGCTGAGGCCATCACGCTCCAGCTCGATGCGTGACACCCGGAACCCGGGATCGCCCGCGATGCCCAGCTCCACCATGGCGACCCGGTCCGCGGCGTCCGTCACCACGCGGCCGGCCTTGTGGGGTGGCCGCGCGGCGGGCACGAACACGACCCCTGCCAGATCCAGCGTCTCCCGGGTCTGCGCCGCGACCGCGAGATGGCCGAGATGGATGGGATCGAACGTCCCGCCGAGGATGCCCCAGGCCCGGCCCTCGTCATCGTCCCGCGATGGACGGACCGACACGTCCGGCGTCATGCCCACGGCCCGCCCCACTCCAGCTCATGGGGACCGATGCGCACGATGTCGCCGCGCTGCACACCAGCGCGCACGAGCGCCTTCTCGACACCCAGGCGTGCGAGCTCGCGCTGGAAGCGCTCGGCCGACTCCTCGTTCTCGAAGTCCGTCTGGGCGACCATCCGCTCGATGCGCCGTCCACGCACCCGGAGCACATCGTCCGCATCCCGATCGACCGCGAACGAGGAGTGGTCCCCTTCCGGCCGATGGACCACGACGCCCGCCGGCTCGCCCGGTCGCGACAGCTCGTCGAGGTCCGGGAGGAGTCGCGCGAGTGCCTCCAGCAGCTCCCGAAGCCCCATGCCATCCCGCGCGGAGATGGGCACGACCTCGAGGCCGTCCCGCGCGCGTGCCGCGACGAACGCCGAGAGCGCGTCCGAGGCCCCCTCGACGTCCAGTTTGTTGGCGACCACGAGCGTGGTCTTGGACAGGAGCGCCGGGTCGCGTGCCTCCAGCTCGTCGCGGATGATGCCGAAGTCCCGCTCGGGGTTCGGCGCCCCCAGGTCCACCACGTGGATGAGCACGCGCGTCCGCTCCACGTGGCGCAGGAAGGCGTGACCCAGTCCCGCGCCGCCCGACGCGCCCTCGATGAGACCCGGCAGGTCGGCGATCGTGACGCGTCGATGGTCGGTGGGGTCGATCGCCTCGAGGTCGAGCACGCCGAGGTTGGGCTCGAGGGTCGTGAAGGGATAGTCCGCGATGCGCGGCGTGGCCGCGGTGAGCGCCGCAAGGAGCGTGCTCTTGCCTGCGTTCGGCAGCCCCACGAGCCCCACATCCGCGATGAGTCGCAGCTCCAGCACGATGGTGCGTCGCTCGCCCGGCTCGCCCTTCTGGGCATGCTTCGGGGCCTGGTGCGTGGCCGTCGCGAAGTGGGTGTTGCCCAGGCCACCGCGTCCGCCCCGCGCGACCAGGAACCGCTGGCCGGGTGCCACGAGATCGGCGAGCAGCGCCCCCTCCGCATCCAGCACGACCGTCCCAGGTGGCACCGTCAGGTCGAGGTCAGCGCCCGCCTTGCCGTGCCGTCGTGACCCCTCACCCCGGCCACCGGCGGACGCCCGGAAGTGATGCTTGAAGCGGTAGTCACCGAACGTCGTCTGGCCCACGTCCACGACGAGGTGGATCGAGCCACCCCGACCACCATCGCCGCCATCGGGGCCACCCCGGGGCACGTGCGCCTCGCGTCGGAACGATGCGGCGCCATCACCGCCGTCGCCGGCGGTCAAGGTCAACGAGACGCGGTCAAGGAACATGAGAGGGAAGCGGGCTCCGGGTCACGACGGACCGGATGGCCGATCGCGCGCGGCGCGCAGCGTCGTGGCCGGTCGAAGGTCGTGCCGAGGATAGCCCGCGCCCGGAGTGGACGTCAAACGTGTGCAGGCCCGTCCTCGCGCCCGTGAGCGACCGCGCGCAGGCCCAACGCAGCCATCGGCGCCCCTCTGGCAGCACCCGACCGTCGAGCGCCCAGGCGTGTCGAGGGCAAGGCGGGACGAGCACGGGAGCGAAGCGCACCTCGTGGTGCGTGAGCGACCGCGCGCAGGCCCAACGCAGCCATCGGCGCGCATGGGTGCTCGACCCTAGGCTTCGGCGGCGGCTTGCTTGGTCAGGCTGGCCAGGAACTGGGTGTTCGACTCCGTCTTGGCGAGCCGATTGAGGAGCAGCTCGATGCCCTCGTTGGTGCCGACCGCACCGAGCATCCGGCGCATCGTCCAGACCATCTTGAGGGTGCCCTCCTCGAGCAGCAGCTCCTCGCGCCGCGTGCCCGAGCGCTGCACATCGATGGCCGGGAACACCCGCTTCTCCGCGAGCTTGCGGTCGAGGATGAGCTCCGAGTTGCCGGTACCCTTGAACTCCTCGTAGATGACGTCATCCATGCGCGACCCGGTGTCCACGAGGCAGGTCGCGATGATGGTCAGCGAGCCACCCTCCTCGAGCTTCCGGGCGGCGCCGAAGAAGCGCTTGGGCGGATACAGCGCGATGGGGTCGATACCACCGGTCAGCGTCCGACCGGACGGCGGCAGGGCGAGGTTGTAGGCGCGCGACAGCCGCGTGATGGAGTCCAGCAGGATGACCACGTCCCGCCCGGACTCGACCTGGCGCTTGGCGATCTCGAGCGCCATCTCCGCGACGCGGGTGTGGTTCTCCGTGGGCTCGTCGAAGGTGGAGCTGATGACCTCGCCCTTGACCGAGCGGCGCATGTCCGTGACCTCCTCCGGTCGCTCGCCGATGAGCGCGACCATGAGCAGGATCTCCGGGTAGTTCGTGGTGATGCCGTTCGCGATGTTCTTGAGGAGCATCGTCTTGCCGGCCTTGGGCGGGCTGACGATGAGCGCGCGCTGGCCCTTGCCGATGGGGTTGACGAGGTTGACCAGGCGCTGGCTCAGGTTCTTGGGATCCGATTCGAGGTTGATGAGCTCGATGGGGTGGATCGGCGTCAGCGCATCGAAGTGGGGTCGGCGCTTCGCCGTCTCCGGGTCCAGCCCGTTGACCGACTCGACCCGCAGGAGGCCCCAGTACTTCTCGCCTTCCTTGGGCGCGCGGCCGACACCCGACACCCGGTCACCAGCCCGAAGGCCGAACCGACGCACCTGGCTGGAGCTGACATAGATGTCGTCCGGGCTGGGCATGAGGCCCCGGCGACGCATGAAGCCGAAGCCATCCTCCACGACATCGAGCACACCGGCCGCGTACTGCTGGCCGCCACGCTCCACCTGGCGCTGGATGATGCGCTCGACGAGGGCGTCCTTGCCCATGTCGCGGGCGCCTTCGACGTCCAGGTCACCCCCGATGCGGACCAGCTCCTGGGTGCTCTTGCTCTTCAGCTCGTTGATGTTCATGGGCAC
>JAHBUZ010000044.1 GCA_019637815.1 Chloroflexota bacterium | reverse complement strand
CAGGATCAGCGGGTGCGGCTGCTGGGCGGACGACTCGCCACGGCCGGGGAGCGGACGCTCCGGACCGCCCGTCGGGACCTCGATGCCGAACGTCGGGCGCTGGAGGCATCCCGACCCGGGGCCCTGCTCGCGGCCGAGCGGGAGCGCGCGGGTCTGTTGCTGGATCGGGCGACGCGTGCCATCACGGTCCGCATCACGGCGGACATGGCGCGTCTCCAGGGGCTCGGTGAGCGGCTGCCGGGTGCCGTGGGCGGGCAGCTGGGACGAGCACGGGCGGATCTCGACCGCCAGGAAGGGGCGCTGCGGGCGCTGGGTCCATGGGCGACGCTCGAGCGAGGCTATGCCATCGCCCGTGATGGCCAGGGCTCGATCATCCGTGACCCGTCGGAGCTCGCCGTGGGCGATGCCATCGAGGTGCGGGTCGCCCGTGGCACGCTGGACGCGCGCGTCGAGGCCGTGCGAGACTCGACGACATGACGAGGAGCCAGGCCGAACCATCCGGGGCACCGGCAGGACCCGAGACCCCGGCGGCGTCGTCCGGGTCGCCGGAGGTCGTGCGCCCGGTGCCCGAGCCCGTCCCCGCCGACCTGCCGTTCGACCAGGCGCTCGCGGAGCTCCAAACGGTCGTGGGCCGGCTGGAGGCCGGGGGTACGCCACTCGAGATGTCCATCGATCTCTACGAGCGAGGCGTGGCGCTCCATGCGCACTGCGCGCGGCTGCTGGGTGACGCGGAGCTGCGGGTCCAGCGGCTCGTGGAGGGCGCTGGCGGGCGGCTCCAGGTGCTCGATCTGCGTTCCGACGACGAGACCTGAACCGACGACGGTCTCCCTGGTCGCTGCCTCGACCCGTGGCGGCCGGCCGATGCGGTCCACGGCCCTCGCCGTGACGCGAGTCGGCCCGCTGGGCTAGGATCGCGCGAGCGACCGCCGGTGTCGGGGCCGACCCCCACCCGACGGCTCGTGATCGTCGGCCCGGACGGCGCACCGGGCAGCACAGGAGCATCCGTTGGCCATCCTGCCCACCCTCTCGGGTCCCGCCGACCTCAAGGCGCTGGACGCCGCCCGCCTGCCCGAGCTGTGTGCGGAGATCCGCGACACGATCATCCACACGGTGGCAGACACGGGCGGGCACCTGGGCAGCTCGCTGGGCGTGGTGGAGCTGGCCGTCGTCCTCCACCGGCTCCTGGACAGCCCGACCGATCACATCGTGTGGGATACGGGCCACCAGGCATATGCCCACAAGCTGCTCACGGGTCGCCTGGACATCTTCACCACGCTCCGACAGCTCGGCGGCATGGGCGGCTTCCCACGCCGTGGCGAGAGCCCGCATGACGTGTTCGACGGCGGGCATGCGGGCACGGGCATCTCCATCGGCGAAGGGCTGGCCCTCGCGAGGGACGTCGCCGGCACCACCTCGCGGGTGGCGGTCGTGGTCGGCGATGCGGCGCTCATGACGGGTCTCTCGTTCGAGGCGCTCAACGATGTCGGTGAGCGGGGCACGCGGCTCGTCATCGTGCTCAACGACAACGAGATGAGCATCTCGCCCACGGTCGGCGCGATGAGCCGGTACCTGTCGCGCATCAAGCTCTCGCGGACCTGGCGGGATTCCCGCCGCGCGTATGACGACGCGGTCAAGCGCATCCCGCTGGTCGGCGAGACGGCGCACGAGTGGTCCCTCCGACTGCGGGCCGCGGTCGTAGACTTCGCCCAGCCGGGTCGGCTGTTCGAGGATCTCGGCATCACGTACATCGGTCCCGTGGATGGGCATGACCTCGTCGGCCTCGAGGCCACCTTCGAGCGTGCCTTCCAGGCCATGGAGCGGCCCGTGCTGGTGCATGTGCGAACGCGCAAGGGTCGGGGCTATCGGCCGGCGGAAGCGGACAAGGTGAGCTTCCATGGCGCCGCCCTGCCGCCGATGCGCGTCGTGGATGGCACCGCGGACGGCACGGCCGGGGACGGCGAGGCCACGCCATCGGACGCACAGCGGGCGGCGGAGCGTCGGAAGCCGCGTACCTACACCGCGATCCTCTCGGACGAGCTGCTCCGGATCGGTCACGAGGACCCGCGCGTGGTCACCATCACGGCCGGGATGCCCACGGGCACGGGCCTGGCCCGGTTCGGTGCCACGTTCCCGGGCCGGATGTATGACGTGGGCATCGCCGAGCAGCACGCGGTCACGCTCGCGACCGGCCTGGCGCTCGGTGGGATGCGGCCCTTCGTGGCGCTCTACTCGACGTTCCTCCAGCGTGCCTTCGACCAGGTGGTCCATGACGTCTGCCAGAACGACGCGCCCGTCGTGCTGGGCATCGACCGTGCCGGCCTCGTCGGCGAGGATGGCACCAGCCACCAGGGCATGTTCACGCTCGCGACCCAGCGCCAGCTGCCGAACCTCGTCATCGCCTCACCGCGCGACGAGCAGCAGCTCCGACGACTCCTGCGCACCGCCTTCACCCAGGACCGCCCGTTCGCGCTGCACTATCCCCGTGACCCGGGCTTCGACGTGCCGGAGGAGCAGCCGGATCCCATCCCCGTGGGCACCGGTGAGCGGCTGCGTGCGGGGAGCGAGGTGCTCGTCGTCGGCTTCGGGCCCATCGTGGCGCGTGGCCTCGAGGTGGCGGACCGGCTGGCCGAGGACGGCTGGTCGGTGGAGGTCATCGACGCCCGCTTCGCCAAGCCACTCGACCGGGAGCTCATCCTCGCGGGCGCGCGTGGCAAGCGACTCGTGGTGACGCTCGAGGAGAGCGCCATCCCGGGCGGCTTCGGCAGCGCGGTCCTGGAGCTGCTCGAGGAGCATCGACTGGCCGATCCCGCCCTCCGGGACGTGCCCGTCCAGCGGGTGGGCATCCCGGCGGAGCGGTTCGTGGACCACGGATCGGTGAGCGACCTGCGACGGACCATCGGCCTGGATGCAGCGGGCATCCATCAGCAGGTGGCGAGCACCCTGGAGCTCGCGGGGCTGCGACCCGGTACGCCCGCCAGCCCCACGGTGGCGCGCAGCGCCTGACGACCCGCAGACCCGCAGGGGCACCGGCGGTGCGGCGGCGACCCCGGGCCCCCAGGCGACGACTCCGGCCATCCTCGAGCCTGCGGCGGACCGGCTGGGCATCACGGCGCTCGCCCGGGTGCCCGGTCATGGCACCATCCGCGCGTGAGCTCCACGCGTGTCCGACTCGACCTGCTGCTGACCGAGCGCGGCCTGGCCCCGACCCGAAGCCAGGCGCAGGCGCTGCTGATGGCCGGTCGTGTGCGCGTGGGCGTGGGGGACGGCGCGCGCCTCGACCGCAAGGCGGGTGACCTGGTGGACCCGTCGATCCCGCTGGAGCTGGTGATGGCCGCGCCGTACGTCTCGCGAGGTGGCGAGAAGCTCGCCGGGGCTCTGGATGCGTTCGGTGTGGATCCGGCCGGTCGGGTGTGTCTCGACGTGGGTGCGTCCACGGGTGGCTTCACGGATTGCCTGCTCCAGCGCGGTGCCACACGTGTCTATGCGCTGGACGTGGGTCGCGGTCAGCTGGTGGACTCGCTGCGTACCGACCCCCGGGTCGTGGCCATGGAGCGGACGCACGCCGCGCGTCTCGACCCGGACGCGGATGATCGGCTCGTGCTCCCGGAGCCGGTCGGTCTCGCGGTGGCGGACGTGTCCTTCATCTCGCTGACGCGGCTCCTGCGGGGCATGGTGACGGCCACGGCGCCGGGCGGTGAGCTGCTGCCCATGGTCAAGCCCCAGTTCGAGCTCGGGCCCAGGGACGTCCCCGGTGGCGTGGTCCGTGATCCGGCGCTCCGGCAGGTGGCGGTCACACGGGTCCGTGATCACGCCCGGGATCTGGGTCTGGAGGTGCTCGGCGAGGTGGAGTCGCCCTTGCCGGGTCCGGCGGGCAACCACGAGTGGTTCCTGTGGCTCCGGGTGCCGGTGGCGGTGTCGGGTCGGCGCCCGGCCGAGCCGGGCATGGTCATCGCTGCATGAAACGCATCGGCTTCGCCTTCAACCCCACCAACGCGCAGGCCGTGGAGTTGCGTGGCCGCGCGCTCGACTGGTGTCGCGAGCGGGGCATCGATGCCTGGTCGAGCCAGGCCGGTGACCATGACGCCGCACGCCGCGAGGCGCCGGACACCGATGCGCTGGTGGTCCTCGGCGGTGACGGGACGTTCCTGCGCGCGGCGGTCGTCGCCGCCGAGGCGGACGTGCCCATCCTGGGCATCAACTGCGGCAAGGTGGGCTTCCTGTCCAAGGCGGAGAGCGATGACCTGGACGCGGTCCTCGGCCGACTCGTGGAGGGTGACTTCCGCTACGAGCCCCGGATGCTCCTGGATGTGCGCATCCTGCCCGGAGGCCGGGAGACGGGTGCCATCGGCTATGTGGCGCTCAACGACGCGGCGGTCGTGCGCGGGACCCAGGCACGCGTGGTGCGGCTCGATGTGAACGTGGACGAGTCGCATGTCGCGACGTGGACCGCGGATGGCCTCGTGGTGAGCTCGCCGACCGGTTCCACCGGCTACTCCTTCAGCGCGGGCGGTCCCATCCTCGATCCGACCAGCCGGAACCTGGTCGTCACGTCGATCGCGGCCTACCTGACCGCGGTCCGGACCTTCGTGGTGGGGGACGGCCACGTGGTCTCGGTGGGCATCATGGACGCCTTCGACTGCGTGGTGAGCATCGACGGCCGGGTGGACATCCCGCTCGCGGTGGGGGACGAGGTCCGGGTGAGCGCGCATCCACAGCCCATCCGGTTCATCGAGCCACAGGGCGCGCTGCCGTTCTGGGATCTCCTGCGGCACAAGGCCCAGCTGTTGCCCTCCTGAGATGGCGCTCCTCGAGCTGACCGTCACGGACCTCGCGCTCATCGACCGGGCGCGGCTGACGCTCGGCCCTGGGCTCACGGTCATCACCGGGGAGACGGGCGCCGGCAAGTCGCTGGTCATCGACGCGTTGCTGCTCGTCACGGGTGGTCGTGCGGACGCCTCGCTCGTGCGCGCCGGGGCCAGCGCGGCGCGCGTGGAGGCCCTGTTCGACCGACCCACGCGCACGATCGACCCCATGAGGGCGGAGGCCGATCCGGGCGCAGGCGACGACCGGTATGCCCGTGACGGACGTGGCGCCGATGGCTTCGACCCATCCGAGCCACTCATCTGTGTGCGTGAGATCGGGCCCGGGCGCACGGTCGCGCGGATCGATGACGGTGCGGTCCCCGTCGCGCGGCTCCAGGCCATCGCGGGGCCGCTCGTCGCGGTCCACGGCCAGCACGAGCAGCAGCGGCTCCTGGCCGGGGCCCGGCAACGTGAGCTGCTGGACGCGTGGGGTGGTCATGGAGCGCTCCTGGAGCAGGTGGCGACCGCGGTCGTCGCGTGGCGTGACAACCAGGACGCACTCGCGGCGCTCGACCTGGACCCCGCGGAGCTGGAGCGCCGTCGGCAGCTCGCGGCACACGCGGTCGAGGAGATCGGCGCGATCGAGCCACGCGTCGGTGAGGTCGCCGAGCTGCGGGCGCGCCTCGACGCGGTGGCGGGTGCGGAGCGTTTCCTGCGGACGGCCGACGCCCTCCACGAACGCCTGGTCGGCGATGGCGGCAGCGTCCGGGACCTCGCCGCGGGTGCGCTCCACGACCTGCGGGACCTGGCTCGCCACGATCCGACGCTGGAGCCCCACGTGACCCGCCTCGAAGGGCTGGAGGCGGAGGCGGTGGATCTCGCAGCGGAGATCCGGGCGGTGGCAGAGCACCGCGAAGCGGACCAGGCGGTCGCGGCTGAGCTGGAGGTGCGGCTGGGTGCCCTGTACGGCCTGCTCCGCAAGTACGGCGACTCGGAGGAGGAGGTGCTCGCCCACGCCGAGCGCGCGGCCCTGGATCTGGAGCATCTCGATGGCATCGGCGCGGAGCGGGAGCGTCGGCTCGCGGATGACACACGGCTGCGCGTGGTGGCGGAGGGGGCGGCAGCTGCGCTCCGCGACGCGCGGCGGGTGGCGGCGGCCGGTGCCGGGGCGGCCATCACCGCGGTCCTCACGGAGCTCGGTTTCCCGGCCGCGGCGTTCCAGGTAGCCGTCGCGGACGCTCCGCTCACGACGCATGGCGCAGACGAGGTCACGTTCCTGCTGGCGCCCAACCCCGGGGAGCCGGCACGACCGCTCGGGCGCATCGCGTCCGGCGGCGAGCTGTCGCGGGTGTCGCTCGCCATCGAGCAGGTGCTCGCGAGCGCGGACACGACCCCCACGCTCGTGTTCGACGAGGTCGACGCGGGCATCGGCGGGCGCTCCGCGGATCCGGTCGGCCGGAGCCTCTGGCGCCTGGGTCGAGCGCACCAGGTGCTGTGCGTCACGCACCTGCCCCAGGTGGCGGCGCACGCCGACACCCATCTCCATATCGCGAAGGAGAGCCAGGACGGACGGACCGTGACCCGGATCCGCGTGCTGACCGACGACGAGCGGGTCGAGGAGCTCGCCGCGATGCTCGCGGGGGCCGCGTCCACCACCGCGCTGGAGGCCGCTCGGGAGCTGCTGACACGCGCTCGACACGCACACGGGACCGCCGAGCCATGAGCCAGCCGGTGCCGGGCTCGCTCAGCGCGGCGCACGAGGCGTACCTGGAGCACCTCCGGGTGGAGCAGGGCCTCGCCGCTGCGACCATCCGGGCGTACGACACGGACCTCCGGGACTTCGCCGCGAGGGCGCCCGCCATCGACGCGTGGGACCGGGACACGACCCCTGCGTTCGGCTGGCTCGCGGCGCTCGGCGACCGGCGACCGCCCCTCCGGCCGGCGTCCATCCGGCGCAAGGCGGCGGCGCTCCGCGCCTTCTATCGGTTCTGTGCCGCCGAGGAGCTGCTGGAGCTGGACGTCGCGGACGTGCTGGCCATCCCCCGGCGCACGGAGACCCTGCCGGAGACGCTCGACATCGAGGAGGTGGCGGCGCTCATCGAGGCAGCGGCGCCGACCGACGCGGTGGGCATGCGCGACCGGGCACTGCTGGAGCTCCTGTACGCCTGCGGCTTGCGCATCAGCGAGGCGCTCGGCCTGGACGTGGGGGATGTCGCGGAGGCGACGGGGACCGTGCGGGTCATCGGCAAGGGGGATCGCGAGCGGGTCGTGCCCGTGGGGGACATCTGCCTCGATGCCCTCGATCGGTACCTGCGGGACGCACGGCCGGTCCTCCTGGGGACGAGACCCGCGCGGTCGCCCAGAGAGGGCTCGCGAGCGGCTGGTGCCTCCGGTGACCGCGTCCAGCGACCCACGGCCGCGCAACGGCGGTCGGGGCCCCTGTTCCTGTCGGTGCGGGGTCAGCGACTGGGCCGCATGGAGGCATGGCGGGTCGTCCAGCGGTCTGCGCAGCGGGCCGGGATCACGCGCCATGTGTCACCCCACACGTTGCGCCATAGTTTCGCGACGCACCTCCTCGAGGGGGGCGCGGACCTGCGCGTGGTGCAGGAGCTGCTCGGGCATGCCAGCATCACCACGACACAGCTGTATACCCACCTGACGGATGCCCGGATCCGGACCGTCTACCACGAGGCGCACCCACGCGCCTGACCAGGCCACACACGGAGGTTCCAGCGGGACCCATGGGAAGCTACGCGGACTCGCTCCTCACGACCGATGAGGTCGTCCTGCGGCGGGAGCGCCAGCACTGGCTGTCGCTGTTCCTGGAATCGCGCCTCTCGGTGTTCCTGTGGATCGTGGCCATCGTGGGGCTCGTGGCCATCTTCGTCCTGGACATCGGGGGCGGGGCGCGCGATGGCCTGAGCATCGGGGCCCTGGTGTTCATCGCCATCGGCGGGGTCTTCTTCCTGTACCGCTTCTGGCACTGGAAGACCGACGAGTACGTCATCACCAACCGGCGGTTGCTCAAGGTGGTGGGCATCGTCAACAAGCGCTCGTCCGACTCGAACCTCGAGAAGATCAACGACGCGGTGCTCGAGGTGAACCTCATGGGCCGGATGCTCGACTACGGTGACCTGCTCATCCTCACCGCATCGGACGTCGCGGTCGATCGCTATCGGATGCTCAATCGGGCCAAGTCGTTCAAGAAGACGATGATGACCGCGAAGCATGCGCTGGAGGAGGGTCGGCCGTACATGGACATGCCCGCGCCACCCGTGCGTGCCCCGGCAGCGCCTCCGGCGCCCGCGCCCATCGACCCCACCCGGACGGAGCGGGCCGATACGCCTGAGGAGGTCGCCCAGTCGCTCGCTCGGCTCGCCGCGCTGCGCGACAGTGGCGCCATCAGCGGCCATGACTACGAGACCAAGAAGCAGGAGCTCCTGCGCCGCCTGTAGGGCGGCCGACCATGGACCAGGACCTCCTGTACGCCCTCCTCGCGGTGGGCATCATGCTCGTGATCGGCTTCCCGGTCCACGAGTTCAGCCACGCCTTCGCGGCCTATCGGTTGGGCGACTCCACGGCGCGCTGGCAGGGCCGCCTGACGCTCGATCCGCGGGTCCACTTCGACCCGGTCGGCGGGCTGATGCTCGCCATCACCTCGATCATCAGCCAGGGCAGCTGGTTCTTCGGCTATGCCCGGCCGACACCGGTCAACCCCATGAACCTCCAGGGCGGTCGTCGCGGGGAGGCGCTCGTGGCGTTCGCCGGACCGCTCTCCAACCTGGTCATGGCGGCGATCGTGGCGATCCCGCTGCGGCTGGTGTACGGCTCGGACGCCCTGCTCATGGAGGTGATCGGCGCCTGGCCGCTCGCCCTGGTCATGAACGTGGCCTTCTATTTCGTGCTCATCAACGTGTTCCTGTGCATCTTCAACCTGCTGCCGGTGCCGCCGCTCGATGGCTGGAAGGTCCTCGGCGGGCTCGTGCCATCCCACATCTCGTGGCAGATGCGGCGGCTGGAGCAGCAGTACGCGATGATCATCCCGGTCATCTTCCTGGGGTTCATCTTCATCGGTGGGAGTCGGGTCATCGGGCCGATCGCGAGCTTCCTGCTGGATGTGCTGCTGGGCGACCGGTACGGGCTGTTGCCGGTCATCCGCTGATGACCTCATGGTGGGGCGGCAAGGTCCGCCAGACGCTGCGGCACCTGACGGGTCGTGTCTCGGCCGCCGAGCGTGCCGAGCTCGCGAGCTGGCTGGCGCCGGCGCAGCTCGAGCTGTTCGACCGGATGCACCCCGCGGACCAGCGGCATGGCCTGGATGTCCTCGCGGCGCTGCGCGCGGATGGCCATACGGCACCGGACCTGCTGCTCGCCGGGTTGCTCCACGACGCCTCGAAGGGCCGCTCGACGCGGCTCTGGCATCGAGTGGCGTGGTCGCTCGGGGAGCGGTATGGCGAGGGCGTCCGGGCCGGGTTCGCGCGCTTCCCCGGGTTCGGAGCGGCGTTCGCGCGGATCGGGACCCATCCGGAGGACTCGGCACGGCTGGCGCTCGAGGCGGGCTGTCCGCCTGCGACCGCGGAGCTCATCCGGCACCAGGCGGCGCCCCGGGACCCGGTGCTGGGTGAGGCGCTCCGGCTCGCGGACGAGGCCTCCTGAGCGGATGGTGACCCTGTCCACGGCCCGACCAGCGACCCGTCCTGCGCTCCAGCCGCCACTCCTGCCCCGACTGCCCAGCGGAGCGCTCGCCCTGACCGTGGCCGAGGGCGCGCACCCGGAGCAGGCGACCCACGTCCGGACCGAGACGTTCGACGGCCCGCTCGCACTCCTGCTCTCGCTCATCGAGCAGCGTCAGCTGGACATCCTCCAGGTGCCCCTCGGCGAGCTCGCCGGTGCGTATCTCGAGGCGCTCGCGACGCTCGACGAGGACCAGCTGCCACACATCAGCGCCTTCATCGCGATCGCATCCCAGCTCATCCTCATCAAGAGTCGCGCATTGCTGCCCCGGGAGCCCGTGCCCGACCCGGCCGCGGAGGAGGGGAGCGACCCGGAGGAGCTGCTGCGCCAGCGGCTCATCGAGTACCGCCGGTACCGGGATGCTGCCGCGCTCCTCGCCGCGCTGCTGGGCACCGGGCGGCGCATGGCGCACCGGGAGGTGGCGGTCGCGGTGGCCTCGGCACGGGCGGGCGCGGTCGCGCCACCACCACGCCCGATGCATCCGGACTCGCTCGTGCGAGCGCTCGGCCGGTGGGTCCAGATCGCCCTGCCCCTGGACGAACCGCCGGCCGTCGTGCCCCGCACGGTCACGCTCGCCGACCGGGCACGCGTCATCCGCGAGGCGCTCCGGGACGCACCAGCGCTGGTCCTCCAGGAGCTGCTCGCCGGCGTCCGGGACCGGGTGGTCGTGGCGGTCACGTTCCTGGCCCTGCTGGAGCTTGCCAAGGGACGCGAGCTGGTCATCGAGCAGGCGGAGCCGTGGGGACCCATCGCCGTGCGCCGGGCGGATCCGCACCGACGCCTGGAGCCGGACGCGCCGCTCCCCGACGATGATGATGACGACGGGATGGACGCATGACCGAGGATCCCGACGTGGTCATGCCCGCCGATGCAGCGGACCCTGCGGACCCGACGGTGCCGAGCGTCGACGACGCCGGCGTCCCGGTCCCGCCGCCTGGCCGTGATGCGTCGGCGGCCGAGCCACCCCGAGCCGCGACCGTGCAGGACCTCGAAGCGCTCCTGTTCATCGCCGAACGGCCCCTCTCGCGTCGCGAGATCGCGACGCTCTGCGCGGCGGACGCCGTGACCGTGGACGCGCTGCTCGGTGACCTCGAGGTCGCGCTGCGTGACCGGGGCATCCGACTGGCGGTGCTCGGTGACGAGGTGCAGCTCGTCACCGCCCCGGAGAGCGGCCCGCTCATCGGCCGCTACACG
Source organism: Chloroflexota bacterium (assembly GCA_019637815.1). GTDB lineage: Bacteria > Chloroflexota > Limnocylindria > Limnocylindrales > CSP1-4 > JAFMJV01. Next base: position 1,629 of record JAHBUZ010000044.1, on the reverse strand, counting down.
GGCGCCGGGGAGAGCCGGGTCTCGCCGGCCGCCATGGAGGCACTCGCCATCGTGGCGTATCGGCAGCCCGTCACACGCGGCACCGTCGAACGGATCCGCGGTGTGGACTCGGACTACGTGATCCGGGCGCTGCTGCATCGTCGGCTCATCGTGGAGCAGGGCCGCGCGGATTCCCCGGGTCGGCCGATCCTCTATGCCACGAGCTTCGAGTTCCTCGAGCGGTTCGGTCTCGTCTCGCTCGACGAGCTGCCGCCGCTCGACCCGGAGGTGGCGGCGCGTCTCGTCATCCCGGAGGCGGAAGTCACGGACGATGACGAGGACGCAGCCGACGAGGGCGGCACGGACGTCGAGGCATGACCGACGAGGTCCGCATCCAGAAGGCCCTCGCGGACGCCGGAGTCGCCTCACGCCGGGGCGCGGACGCGCTCGTCGCGGACGGCCGCGTCACGGTCAACGGCGCGCCCGCGCTCATCGGTCAACGGGTCCGGCCGGGCATCGATGACCTGCGCGTGGATGGCCGCCCGGTCGGCACGCGCCAGGTCGCCACGTATCTCGTGCTCCACAAGCCGGTGGGTGTGACCAGCACCGTCGCGGACCGGCACGCGGCACGCACCGTCGTCGATCTCGTGCCGCGGGAGCACCGCCCGCCGGGCACACGCCTGTATCCGGTGGGTCGATTGGATCGCGATTCCGAGGGGCTCATCCTGCTCACCAACGACGGGGACTGGGCCCATCGTGTCGCGCACCCCAGCCATGGGGTGGAGCGGGAGTACGCGGTCGCGCTGGCAGCGCCGCTGGATGCCCACCAGGTCCGGGCGCTCGTCGACGGCATCCCCCTCGACGAGGGGACGGCCACGATGCGCTCGGTCCGCCGCCAGACGGACACGGAGACGCGACGGCTGCTCGGCCTCGTCGATCGACAGGGGGGTCCCCGGGCCACGTGGTATCGGATGGTCCTTGCCCAGGGCTGGAAGCGCCAGATCCGACGGATGCTCGATGCGGTCGGCAGTCCGGTGCTGCGCCTGGTGCGGGTGCGCATCGGGGGCCTGCGGCTCACGGACCTGCGGCCCGGCGATGTGCGCGCTCTCACGAGCACGGAGCGCGAGCTGGTCGCCGGCACACGACGCGACCGGGGTGGGCGGGACCAGGCCCCAGCCAACGGCACCGGCGCAGGCACCGGGCTGCGGGTCGCTATCGACGGGCCGGGCTCCAGCGGCAAGTCGAGCATCGGCGCGCGGGCCGCGAGCGAGCTCGGCTACCTCTTCTGCGACACGGGTGTCCTGTATCGGGGTCTCGCCTGGCTGGCGGCCCACGAAGCCGCGGCACCCACCGACCCGGACGCGCTCGTGGCGCTCATCGACCGGATGGCCCTCGCGGAGGACACCCAGGGTCGGCTCGCCCGCGTGCTCGTGGATGGGCAGGATGTCACCGACCGGCTCCACGATGCCGCGGTCGACCGGATCGTGAGCGCGGTGGCCCGAGTCCCGGAGGTGCGCACGGCGCTGCTGCCGGTCCAGCGTGCCATCGCCGCGGAGGCGTCGCCCCGGGGCGTGATCCTGGCGGGACGTGACATCGGCAGCGTGGTGCTGCCCGATGCGGACCGCAAGCTGTTCCTCGATGTCTCGCTCG
>JAHBUZ010000043.1 GCA_019637815.1 Chloroflexota bacterium | reverse complement strand
GGTCGCCGCCGCGAGCACGGCATCGAGGCGGGTGTCCCACTCCGCGTTCGAGCCGACCCCGATGGGCATCCCCTCGACCACCACGATGAAGCTGCCGCCGATGGAGTCACCCGCCGCGATGGTCGCGTCCACCTCGGCGATCATGGCCGCCTCCGCGGCCGGGTCCGGGCAGCGGAGCGGCGTCGGATCGAGGCGGTCTCGCTGCCACCACCCATCCGGCACGTGACCCACGGGCTCCTCCACGCCACCGAAGGCGCGGATCGGGCCCAGCTGGTCCACGAAGCTCCACACGGTGACACCCGCCGCGGCGAGCAGCTGGCGACACACGGCACCCGCCGCGACGCGGGGCGCGGTGGAGCGGGCCGAGGCGCGCTCGAGGACGTCCCGGATGTCCCCCGTGTCGTACTTGGTGGTCCCCGCGAGGTCCGCGTGACCCGGGCGAGCGAGCGTGATGGGCTTGGGTCGTCGTGCGGCGGGGATGGGCTCCACGGACATCCGCTCGGTCCAGCTCGCCCAGTCCTTGTTGGGGATGCTGAAGGCGAGTGGCGAGCCGAGCGTGCGCCCGAAGCGCAGCCCCGCGCTCCAGGTCACGCGGTCCTGCTCGATGCGCATCCGGCGACCCGAGCCATACCCGTGCTGTCGCCGGGCGAGGTCGCGATCGACCTCACGGGTCACGACCCGGAGGCCAGCCGGCAGGCCATCGAGGATGCCGCTCATGCCCGGGCCGTGGGATTCGCCCGAGGTGAGCAGGCGAAGACGGTTCATGCGAGTGCTCCCGCGGCGATGCCGCTGCCCGAGGCCTCGCCGATGCGTGCCAGGTCGGACCAGAAGGTGGGATAGGAGACCGCGGCGCAGGCCGGGTCGTCGATGACGACGCCCTCCGCCACGCCGGTGACGGCCGCGATGGCGAACGCCATCGCGATGCGATGGTCACCGTGGGTCGCGATGGTCGGCTGGACCGGACGGCTCCGGGGCAGCCCGTGGACGGTCGTCGCGCCGCCGGCGCCCGTGGCGGTGTGCGTCCCGGTGCCCTCGATGCGCCAGCCGTCCGGCAGCTCGGTCGCCTCGATGCCGATGGCCCGCAGGCCCGCGACCACGAGCGTGATGCGGTCCGACTCCTTGACCCGCAGCTCCGCGGCGTCCCGGACCTCCGAGATGCCGTCTGCGGCCGCCATGACCACCGCGAGCATCGGCAGCTCATCGATGAGGTCCGCGGTGCGGGCGCCGTCCACCCGGATCGCGCGCAACGGGGCACCACCCCGGACGACCAGGTCACCCACGGGCTCGGGCCCCGTGGCATCGCCAGGCAGGACCGTGACGTCCGCGCCCATGTCGCGCAGCACGTCGATGATGCCCAGGCGGCTGAGGTTGAGACCCACGTCCCGGATGCGCAGCTCGGCGTCGGGATGGAGCGCGGCGGCGGCCAGCCAGAACGCCGCGGACGAGACGTCACCGGGGACGTCGATGTCGCGCGCGCGGAAGCCCGCAGGACCCACGATGCGCGTCGTCAGGCCATCACGACCGATCGGTGCGCCCAGCCAGCCGAGCAGCCGCTCGGTGTGGTCGCGCGTGGGCCCGGGCACCCGGACGACCGTCTCGCCATCCGCCGCGAGCGCGGCGAGCGACACGGCACCCAGGACCTGGGCGCTCGCGACCGGCAGCTCGTGGGTCAGCGCCCGGAGGGGTCGTGCGCCGGTCAGTCGGATGGGGGCATGTCCATCGGTCGTCTCGATGCCCACGCCCATCGGGCGCAGCGGGCCGGCCACCCGCTCCATGGGTCGGGTCGAGAGCGAGGCATCCCCGATGAGCGTCGCGCTGAAGGGCCGACCCGCGAGCGCCCCCTGGAACAGCCGCATGCTGGTGCCGGAGTTGCCGCAGTCGAGCGTCTCATCACCGCCACCCGGGAGCATCGCCGCGGATGGCGTGCCGCCGCCCCGGACCCGATAGCGGACGCGCCCGTCATCGAGCGTCTCGGTGTCGAGCAGTCCGCCGAGCGTCGCGATGGCACCCGCCGTGCTCCGGACGTCCGCACCGGGGGAGGGGATGGTGATCGTCGCCCCACCCGATGCCAGGGCCGTGGCGAGCAGTGCCCGATGCGCGATCGACTTGTCGCCGGGCAGCCGCAGCTCACCCCGCAGACGGTCGGCCGGAGCCACCGTCACGGGTCCCCCGGGGTGGTCCGCGTCGCTGGCCGGGACGTCCTCCGATGGCGCCGTCCCGGCCGATGTCCCCGCAGCGGTCACGCGGCGGAGCCTGCGGTCACACCCTCGGCCCGGTCGGCGGCCGCTGCGGCCACGGTCGCGGCCTGGCGTCGCTGCGCCGAACGAGCGACGCGGATGATGGCCGCGAACACCTGCTCCCGCTCCTCGGGCAGCAGGACGCTGCCATCGGCACCCATCGCCCGCTCGAGGAGCGCGCGCTCCCGGCTCACGTCGTGGCCGTGGTCGCCATCGGAGCGGGTCTGCTGGACCGCGACGGCGAGCTCGGCACGCTCCTCGAGGAGTGCCGCCATGCGCGCGTCGACGTCATCGATACGCGCCCGCAGCCGCTCGAGGTCACCGGGCACGATGACCGGTGCCTGGCCACCTGGCGCCGACGATGCCGCGGACGGCTGGCGCAGGTACTCGAACCGGCGCAGGTCGTCCATGAGGTCGCCGAACTCCGGGAACGAGAGCGACTGCTCGGAGTCCGAGAGCGCGCGTGGCGGATCGGGATGGACCTCGATGATGAGCCCGTCGGCACCCGCCGCCGCACCGGCCACGGCCATGGGCCGGACCAGCGAGCGATGGCCCGTGGCGTGGGACGGGTCGACGATGACCGGCAGGTGGGTGCGCTCGCGGAGCACCGGCACCGCCGCCAGGTCGAGGATGTTGCGGGTCGCGGTGTCGAAGCTGCGGATGCCGCGCTCGCACAGGACGACGTTGGGGTTGCCGGCCGCGAGGATGTATTCCGCGGCCATGAGCCACTCCTCGATGGTCGCCGAGAGGCCGCGCTTGAGGAGCACCGGCAACCGGCTCCGACCGACCGCCTTGAGCAGCACGAAGTTCTGCATGTTCCGGGCGCCCACCTGGAGCATGTCGATGTAGTCCTCGAACACCGGCACGTCCGCGGGGTTGGTGACCTCCGTCACGATGGGCAGACCCACCTCCTCGCGGACGTCCGCGAGGAGCTTGAGGCCCTCCACCTCGAGCCCCTGGAACGTGTACGGCGAGCTGCGGGGCTTGAACGCGCCGCCCCGGAGGATGGTCGCGCCCTCGCGCTTGACCCATCGGGCGGTGGCGGTCAGCTGCTCCCGCGACTCCACGGCGCAAGGCCCGGCCATGACCGCGACCGGCGCACCGGCACCGATGACCACGTCGCGGACCTTCACCCGCGACCGGTCCTGGTGATGCTCCCGGCTCGCCAGCTTGTACGCCTTGGAGACCCGCATGACCTGCTCGACCCCGGGGAACGAGGCGAGATGCGCGACGCGCTCCACCCCCTGGCCCACCACGCCGATCACGCTCCGCTCCTCCCCGACCATGACGTATGCCTCGAGGCCCTCCGCCTCGATGGTCTTCTTGACCTCCTCCACGGCCGACCAATCGACCCCTGCTCGCATCACCACGATCATCCGAGTGTCTCCGTCCTGTGTGGTCCGTCACGTCCGTCGCGGGTCCGCCGCCCCGCCCCGCGGCCTCCGCGCCTTCCGCCTCCGGGTGTCAGACCCCCAGAGAAACGAAAAACGCAGGTGCCTTGCGGCTCCTGCGTCTGCGGGCACGACTGCCTCTGCTGCCGAGCCATGCTCGGCGGCCTTCGTACCCGCTAGGCGTAAAACCAGAACTGCTGTGTCATCGCCCGCGGACCATACCGGCGCCACGGGTCGCCTGTCAACCGCGGGTGTCGAGCCGTGACTGCGGGTGTCGAGCCGTGACTGCGGGTGTCGAGCCGGTGGCGTGGCCGACACCGGCGCTCGCATCCGCAAGACATAAGACGTATGATGTCTTGCACGCCGAGAGAGGAGGAGCGGATGGGCATCGCACCCGGGGATGAGCTGGTCTGGTCCGTGCGACTGGTCCTCGCTGCCGTGGCCGGCGCGATCATCGGCTTCGAGCGGGAGCTGCACGCGCACCCGGCCGGGATGCGCACGCACCTGCTGGTGTCGGTCGGTGCGGCGGCGTTCACGATCCTCTCGATGCATGGGTTCGCGGATGTCGCGGGCGAGCCGGACGTCACCCTCGACCCATCGCGGGTGGCGGCGCAGATCGTGTCCGGTATCGGCTTCATCGGTGGTGGGGCGATCCTCAAGTACGGCGTGTCGATCCGAGGGCTCACCACGGCCGGCAGCCTCTGGGCGACCGCCGCGGTGGGGTTCGCGTTCGGATCGGGGATGCTCATCGTGGGCACGGCAGCCGCGAGCATCATCCTGTTCTCGCTCTGGCCGCTCCATGCGCTGTTGCGGCGCGTCCGACCCGAGCGCAAGGACGAGTCCCGCGTGCGCCTTGGCATGACCCGCCTCGAGACCCTGGGCGCGGTGTACGACTGCCTGGTCGCCGAGCACGTCGCCATCGCCAGCATCGGCAGCCAGCGTCTGGGCAAGGGCCGGTACGAGGTCGACCTGCGGCTCCAGCTGCCACAGCGCATCCGTCAGGCGGATCTGGAGGCCCGCCTGGCATCCCTCGAGGACGTCGAGGTGCTCGAGAGCGCGGAGGTCTACTAGCGCCAGGCGGCCGTTCGCTCCCGGGCCGGATACCTGGCCGATCGCTTCGACTGGCTGACCACGAGACGCTTGCGCCCGGGCCATCGCCTCCGGCTCACGCTCGGCGAGATCGCCGATCGCCCGACCAGTGGGGCAGCTGGCATGGAAGTAGTCCCGACGGAGTGACAGGTGCTCGACCAGTGCGCTCGATCGGCCAGGAGTCGGGGGGCGACCCACGGCGCGGGCGACCTGGGCACGCTCCACTCGGTCGGCCCGTGCTCCACTCGACCTGGGCACGCTCCACTCGGTCGGCCCGCGCATCCCGCACCTTCGCGCGCATCGACCGCCATGCCGTGCCGAGGCCACCACGCAGCGCCGAGGCCACCACGCCGCGCCACGCCGAAGTCACCAGGCCGGCGGTTGACGATAATGTGTGTCACACACTATAGTGCGACGCATGGACGAGACCGAGCTGCTCGCGCTGCACCTCCAGGAGCTCCGCCGGGGCACCGTGGTCGTGGCGTGTCTCCTGGCACTGCGCACGCCGGACTACGGCTACGCGTTGCTGCGACGGCTCGATGACGCCGGCGTCCCGAGCGACGCCAACACCATCTATCCACTCCTGCGCCGCCTCGAGGAGCGCGGCCTCCTGACGAGCGCCTGGGACACGGGGGAGAGCCGCCCTCGGAAGTTCTATCGCACCTCCGACGCGGGCTCGGCGCTCGCTGACCGGCTGCTCGTGGAGATGGATCGCCTGACCTCGGGGCTGCACGCCCTGACCGGAGGACCCGACCGATGACCTTGACCGACCGATACCTGGGCGTGGTGCTGAGCGCCGTGCCCCGGGCACAGCGTCCCGATGTCGAGCGCGAGCTGCGCTCGTCCATCGCCGATGCCCTCGATGACCGGCTCGCCGCCGGCGAGCCACCGGAGGCGGCGGAAGCTGCCGTCCTGGAAGGGCTGGGTGACCCGGCAGCCCTCGCCACGCGTCTGAGCGACCGACCCACGTCGCTCATCGGACCCGAGCTGTTCCCGGCCTGGCGGCAGGTGACCGGCTCGCTGCTCGCCGTCGTGGTCCCGCTCCTGGCGATCCTGCTCGCCGTCGTGGCGGCGGCGAACGGTGAGGGACTCACGGAGATGGTCGGCGCGGCCATCGGCGGCGCATTCCAGGCGCTGCTCCAGGTGGTGTTCTGGACGACGCTCGTGTTCGCGGCCGTCGAGCGCTTCGATACCGGTCGGGATGCGCATCAGGCGCTGGGCGTGCCCATGGGTCGCTGGACGGTGGACCGGCTGCCCGTCCCGGCCTCGGCCCGGATGGGCGCCAGCGATCTCGTGGGCGAGCTGCTGTCGAGCATCGGATGCATCATCGGCCTGGCCGTGCTCACCCAGGTGGCGCCGGTCATCGATGGTCGCCAGGTGCCGCTTCTGGCGCCCACCATGGTGTCGTTCTGGGTGCCCGTCCTGATCGTGGTCCTCGCCGTCCTCGCCGTGTTCCAGGTCGTGGTCTACATGGCGGGCCGCTGGACGATGCGTCGCGCGACGATCCATGCACTCCTCCAGCTCGCCTTCTCGGTGCCGGTCCTCGTGCTGGCGCTCGAGGGTCGCATCCTCGACCCGGCCTTCGGGGCGGCCATCCGGGTGCCGGACCTCGGTGCCGGCGATGGCTGGCTGATGATCTCGATCGCGGTCATCGTGGTGGCCGTCACGGCCTGGGACATCCTCGATGCGTTCCGCCGGGCGCGTCGGGCGGTCGTCTGAGGGCCAGCGGCGTCGCGGCGCTCGCGTCGCGCTCTCCGACTCTCCGCGTCAGCCGAAGAGCATCCGCAGCGCCACGAAGGTCCCGACGCTCACCACCGCGACCCGCAGCACGGGCGCCGGCAGTCGGCGGCCCACCGTCGCGCCCAGCTGCCCGCCGATGATGGAGCCGATGGCGAGCAGCAGCGCGACCTGGTAGTCGACGGGTGCGACGAGGATGAACAGGACCGCGGCGACGGCGTTGACCACACCCGCGAGGACGTTCTTGAGGCCGTTCAGACGCTGGAGGTCATCGGTCAGGAAGATGGCCAGGAGCGCGATGAGGATGACGCCCTGGGCAGCCCCGAAGTAGCCGCCGTAGATGCCGGTCAGGAACACCGCCACGGTGAGCGCGAGGGGGTGGCCGGCCTCCGCGCCGCGTCGCTGCGCCATGAAGCGGGCGAGTCGTGGCTGCACTGCCATGAGCAGGCACGCGAACAGGATGAGGAACGGGACGATGGCCTCGAACGCGCTCTCGGGCGCCGCGAGCAGCAGCAGCCCGCCCGTGAGGCCGCCGGCAGCCGCCGCAAGGCCGTACCGGATGATGCGCGCTCGCTGGCCGGCGAGCTCGCGCCGATAGCCGACCGCACCGCTGATGGAGCCCGGCACCAGACCCAGCGTGTTCGAGACGTTCGCGACCACGGGCGGGTAGCCGAAGGCCAGCAGGGTCGGGAAGGTGATGAGCGAGCCGGAGCCGACGATGGTGTTGATGGCACCGGCCGCCATGCCGGCAAGGACGATGACGACGATCCCCTCAGGTGTCACGGGTCCGGTTCGGCCGATGGCTCCGGGGACGGCTCGGGCGTCGGTGTCGGCTCGGGCGTGGGGGTGGGCTCCGGTGTCGGTGTCGGGACAGGGTCGCCCGGATCGAGCACGAGCAGACGCACCCGGAGGGTCGCCCGCGTCTCGCCGTCCGTGCCCCGGATCCGGACCTCCTGCTCGCCCCGCCGCGCGTCATCGCTGGCAGCGAGCCGAAGCCGGGTGCCATCGAGGCGTGCCGAGACGCCCTGCGGTCGGTCATCCACCTCGAGCGTGATGCGCGCGGTGTGGCCGTACAGCCGTCGTCGCTCCACGGTCACGTCCTTCTCCGCACCGCTGCGGCGCAGGACGATCCGCTCCACGGGCGCCAGCTCGAACACGGGCGGTGGCCGGAGCCCTCGGACGTCCAGACGTGGCTCCTTGACCCGGTCGCGGTCACGACCCCGCGCGTAGTCACGCTTGCCGGCATGGATCAGGGCCTGGCGGACCTGGTTCGGCTGGGCGTCGGGATGGGCGTGGAGATACCAGACCACGGCCGCGCTGACCATGGGCGCCGCGAACGAGGTGCCCGTGGCGCGCGTGTAGGAACCACCCAGATAGGTCGTCCAGATACAGGTGCCGGGTGCCACCAGGTCGATGGCGGTGCCGTAGTTGGAGTAGGTCGCGAACCGGTCGTCCCGCTCGCGCCTGGCGCTGCCGCAGGCACGTCGGTCCTTGCTCCGGCCACCGGGTCTGCCATCGTAGTCGCTCATCGCGGACACGCCGATGGCCTCCGGCAGCACGGCCGGCTGTCGGTCCCCGACCGACCGACCCTGGTTGCCCGCCGCGCCGACCACCACGGTCCCCTGGCGCACGATGCGGCAGATGCCCCGGTGGAACACGTCCGCGCCGGCCCGCGCACAGTCGCCGTCGAGATCACGCAGCGGCGCATCGGCACGGAAGGTCAGGGACATGTTGACGACCTCGAAGAACGGCTTCGAGCGGTCCTGCCGATCCCGCTTGCCGGCGATCCAGTCGAGCGCGCACAGGTGGTTCGAGAGTCGCGACCGCGCTCGAGCGTCGAACACCCGCACCGCCCACAGCCGGGCGCCCGGCGCGAGCCCTACGACACCCTTGTGGTCGTCCTTGGCGCCGATGATGCCGGCCACCGCCGTGCCGTGGCCGTGTCGGTCGATCCAGGAGCCGGACCGGGTGCAGTCCTTGCCACCCGCGATCGGCAGGTCCGGATGCCGCGCGATGCCGCTGTCCACGATCGCGACATCCGCACGGAGCCGCCCGCGTCGCTTGCCCTTGCCGGCCAGCGGGTCGAGGCTCCGGATGCCGATCCGCTCGATGGGCAGCGACCGGCCCTGGCGTGGCTTGCGACGTCGTCCGGGCCGCCCCTCCACGGCCGCCGGGTCCACCACCAGCTCGTCCGCATGGTCGCGGAGCGTGTCATCGAGGATCGCGACGACCTCCGGCCGCCGTTCCAGGCGGCTCCGCTCGCGGGGTGTCAGCGTGGTCGCGAAGGCACGCCCGATGACCCCGAAGGCGAGGTCCGGCCGGACGCCCAGGCGACGGGCATCCAGGCGCACGTCACTGCGCGCCCGCGCGACGTCCTGCGTGGAGAGTCGTCGACGGGTGGTGCCGATGCCCGCCCCATCGAGGACGACCACGACCGGCACCGCGGGCCCATCGAGGGGGAGGGGTGCCACCCGCCGGATGTCGGTCGCGGTGACCGGGACGGCGATCAGCGATGCGAGCAGACACGCCATGACAAGACCAGCGCGCCGCACGGTGTGCGACGCGCTCCGTGGCGCGGGTGCCGGTCGCCGCGGACCGGCCGTGCCATGTCCTCCCAAGCACGTCCCCTGGTGTGTGCGTCGTTCCCTGGGCTGGATCGACGTGAGTCAGGGGTAGGGTAGCGGGCTCGGGTGGTCGTCGGTCGGCCGCCCCGCACCGCGGTGGGTCCTTGGCTGCCCGAGGCCCGGGGCCTTCCGGCGTCGGGGTGGTCGTCTGGCGGCCGTGTCACGTCCGCGGCGGGTCTCCCGCGTCGCGGATGAGCGGCACCAAGGCGCCGACGTCGTGCCCACGTTCGAGGGAGGTCGCCAGGTGCCGCGCCCGCACTCGTCGCGGGTCGTCGAGCGGCCGTGCCTGCGACTCATGGGCGGGTCGCCAGGCGCGGCTGCTCCGGGCCGTCAGCCGTCGGTCGTCTGCGGTGAGGTCGCCTGTGTCTCCTGGCCGGGCTCGTCCCCATCGTCGGCGAGCAGCCGGTACAGCTGGCGTCGGGCGTCCGCGAGGATCCGCATCGTCTCCTGACGGGCGTGCGCCGAGCCGACCTGCTGGATCTGCATGACCGCGCCGACCAGCTGGAGCGCGACCCGCCGAAGGTCCGGCTGGTCACCCTCGGGCTCATCCCAGGGGCGGGGCGAGGGAGCCGCCGCGGCTGCCGCGCGTCCCGTGTCGGTCAGGGTGTAGGTGCGCCGACCCTCGATCTCCTCGCTCGTCACGAGGCCCTCGTCGGCCAGCTGCTGGAGGGTGGGGTACACCGAGCCTGCGCTCGGCCGCCAGCGACCGCCGCTCTGCTGCTCGAGTGCCTGGATGACCTCGTAGCCATGCATCGGCTTGGTCACGAGGACCGCGAGGATGAGTGGTCGGATCTCGCCGCGTCGGGCTCCGCCGCGACCGCCGGGTCGACGCAGGCCGCGCAGCGCGAAGCCCATGCCGCGGAGACCGGGCTCGGCGCCGGGCTGGCGATGGTGATGGCGGCCGCGATCGCGGCGCGCCTCGGGGGAGGCCCAGCGGCCTCCGTGGTGGTGGGTGCGTTCCATGTGATGGATCTCCAGGTGTGGGTGTCTTCGACGCGTCGTTGTCGTATCGCGTGTCATCACGATATATCGCGATAACCCGTGTGTCAAGTGGGCGCGCCGCGGACGACGAGCTCGTCCCGGGCGTCTCGCAGCGCATGGCCGGCCGCAGCCAGCTTCCATGCCGATCGCCCCACTGGTGGGTCAGGTGCCACCTCGATGGGCCGACTTCCATGCCAGCTGCCCGACCGGTGGAGCGATCGGCCAGCTTCCCGGGGGCGGCTCGAGCGTGAGGGGTCGTGCTGTCGCGGGCGACACCCGTCACGTGCTCCACCAGTCGGACCAACCGGCATGGAGCCCGGGTCGCCCCAGGGCCGATGGCGCCTCGCTCTGGCTCGATCCGCCTCGCCGCGGGCCGATCCCCCGGGTGGTGCCGCCTCGCTCCGGGCCGATCCACGCCTCCCTGGGTGGGACTGCCTTGCGACGAGCGACCTCATGCCCGAGCGCCGCCCGTGGCCGATGCCGCCTCGCTCCGGGCCGATCGCTTCTGGCGGTGCCGCACCGCGCCGGGCCTCGTGGCAAGCCCACCGGCCATGAGCGCCGCGTGCCGTATGCTCGGCTGGATGTCCCGACCTGGCGCCACCCCCCGACTGGCCGCCCTGGCGCTCATCGGGGCCGTCGCCATCCTCGTCGCCGTCGCGGCCGTCGTCCTCCTGCCGAACGACGACGACCCACGGGCGGTGACCGTGGTGGGCGCCGGCGACATCGCCGCCTGCGGCACGCGGGGATCGGTGCGGACCGCGGCGCTCATCGAGGAGGTCATCGCCAGGCGACCCACCGCGATCGTGGCGACGTTCGGCGACAACGCCAACCTGGATGGCACGGACGACGACTTCGCCTGCTTCGATGCCACGTGGGGTCGGTGGCGGGACCGGATGCTGCCGACCGTGGGCAACCGCGAGTACGAGACACCCGGTGCCGCCGGCTACTTCCGATACTTCGGGGAGGCCGCCGGCTCCGCCGGTGGCTGGTACGCGGTGGACGTGGGGGAGTGGCGGGTCTACGGGCTCAACTCGCAGTGTCGACATGTCGACTGCACGCCCGATTCCGAGCAGGTGCGCTGGCTTCGCGCCGACCTCGCCGCCGATCCGCGGCCGTGCGTGGCCGCCATGTGGCACGAGCCACGGTTCAACTCCGGACCCCACGGCCCGCAGCACATGGTCCAGCCGTTCTGGGACGCGCTCCATGCCGCGGGCGCGGAGATCGTGCTCAACGGACATGCCCACGACTACGAGCGCTTCGACCCGGTCGACCCGACCGGCGCGCTGGACCCCGAGCACGGCATCCGCCAGTTCATCGTGGGCACCGGCGGCCACGGGCACGCGCCGTTCGGCGACGCCGACCCCGCGAGCGTGGTCCGGGAGGGCCAGACGTGGGGCGTCCTGGAGCTGACGCTCCGCCCGGACCGCTACGACTGGCGATTCCTCCCCGTGGATGGCGCGACGTTCACCGACTCGGGCAGCGGCGTCTGCCACGCGGCACCCGCGCCACTGGCCTCGCCGGCCACGACCCCGGACGCCGAGCCAGCACGGACGCCCTGACAGCCCCACCACCGGACCAGCCCGGCCGCCGAGCCGGCACGGACGCCTGGGCAGCCCCGCCACCGGACCAGCCCGGCCGCCGGAGCCCGCCCCAGCCGCCGACCGCCGGACCCGCCGGGTCGTCGAGCCGGCACCGCCGCTCTGATGCTCGCCAGCCCGGCCACCCTGACGCACCGCTTGACATGGTTGTGAGTCATCACTAACATCACGGCCCATGACCACCGAGACGGTGCGCCGGACGGCCGATGAGCGACGCGAGGAGATCCTCGACGCCGCGTTCGAGGCGTTCGCGCAGTCCGGCTTCGTGGGCACCTCCACCGAGGCCATCGCGGACGCGGTGGGCATCTCGCAGCCGTACCTGTTCCGGCTCTTCGGCACCAAGAAGCAGCTGTTCCTCGCCGCCGTCGAGCGGTGCCTGGAGCAGACGCACGAGGTGCTGGAGGCGGGGCTCGCGGCCCAGGAGCCCGGCGCGGACCCGATGATCGCGATGGGGGAGGCCTACCGCGTCGCGATCGAGCGGCCGGGGCTGCTGCGGATGCAGATGCAGGCCTACGTCGCGTGCGATGACCCGGATGTCCGGGCGGTCGTGCGTGATGGCTATGGCCGGCTCGTCATGCGCATCGCCGCGGCCACCGGTGCGTCGCCGCAGGAGATCGCGGGCTTCGTGGCCAGCGGCATGCTCCTCAACGTCCTCGCCGCGATGGACGTCCTGGAGTCGGACCTGCCGTGGGCCGCGCTGCTCCGAGAGGGCTGTATCGGAGGTCCCTGATCGCCCCGCGCCGTGTCGACGGCTCGTCGTCGGGTCCGCGGCCCGTCGTCGTGTCCGTGGAAGGTAGTGAGCGATCACTCGCATCGACCAGGGTCGGGAGCCAGACACCCGACCGGATCCCCACCAACGGAGGTATCGATCCTCATGCAGACCAGGTCCCACGCGATCGGGACCTTCGTGGTCACCTCGATCGCCTTGCTCATGGTGGTGCTCGACAACCTCGTCGTGACCACCGCCCTGCCCGCCATCCGGGCGGACCTCAACGCGTCCTACGAGCAGCTCGAATGGATCGTGAACTCGTACGTCCTGACGTTCGCGGTCCTGCTCATGACCGGTGCCGCGCTCGGTGACCGGTTCGGCCGACGCCGGCTGTTCGTCATCGGCCTGGCCATCTTCACCGGGGCATCCGCGCTCGCCGCGATGTCCACGAGCATGGAGATGCTCATCATCGCCCGCGCCATCCAGGGCGCCGGTGGCGCCATCGTGGTGCCGCTCACCCTGACGTTGCTGAGCGCCGCGGTCCCCGCCGAGCGACGAGGCGTCGCCCTCGGTGCCTGGGGTGCCGTGAGCGGTCTTGCTGTCGCGCTCGGCCCGCTCGTGGGCGGTGCCATCGTGGAAGGCATCTCGTGGCACTGGATCTTCTGGCTGAACGTGCCCATCGGCATCGTGCTGCTGCCCGTGGCGTGGACCCGCCTGCGCGAGAGCTTCGGGCCCTATGACCGGCTCGACCTGCCGGGGCTCGCGCTCGTCAGCGGCGGCCTCCTGGCGCTCGTGTGGGGCGTCATCGAGGGCAACGCGCTCGGTTGGGCCTCGCCCCAGATCGTGGGTGCCATCGGCCTGGGCGCGCTGTTGCTGGTCGCCTTCGTGGCCTGGGAGCGACGCGCCCCCGCGCCGATGCTGCCGATGTGGTTCTTCCGCAGCCGCGCCTTCTCGCTCGCCAACCTCGCCTCCCTCCTGATGTACTTCGGGATGTTCGGCTCGGTGTTCCTGCTGACCCAGTTCCTCCAGACCGTCCAGGGCTACTCGCCCTTCAACGCCGGCCTGCGGGTGCTGCCGTGGACCATCGCGCCCATCTTCGTGGCACCCATCGCGGGCGCGCTCTCCGACAAGGTGGGTGGTGGCCTGCTCATGGGTCTCGGGCTCGGTCTCCAGGCCATCGGCCTCGCGTGGCTCGGGTTCGTCGCCGCGCCGGCCGTGGAGTACGGCGCGCTGGTGGTGCCCTTCATCCTGTCCGGCGTGGGCATGGGCCTGTTCTTCGCGCCGGTCGCCAACGTGGTCCTGTCCGCGGTCCGACCGCAGGAGGAGGGCCAGGCGTCGGGCGCCAACAACGCGATCCGGGAGGTCGGCGGCGTGTTCGGCGTCGCGGTGCTCGCGGCCATCTTCCTGCGCAACGGGCAGCCGATGAGCGGCGAGGCGTTCGTGGAGGGCCTGCGACCCGCCATCCTCGTGGGTGCCGTGTTCGTGGCCGTCGGCGCCGTCGCGGCGTTCGGCATCCCGAAGCTCCGGCGTATGGCACATCCGGAGCTCCAGCCGGAGGCGGCGCCCGTCGGCGATGTGGCCACGGAGCTCGCGGGGCATCTGCCCCATCTGCGACCGAGCGGCCAGCGGACGCCGGAGCCGGTCGCCGTCCCCTATGACGAGGCGACCGACCGCCCGGCTTGACACTGGGGGCGAACCGCGTCCCTCGACCCTCGTCCGTTCCCTGGGCCCCGGCGGTATCCCCGCCGGGGCCTGGGCGCATGCATCGGGCCGGATGGCATGCCCGGATGGGGCGTCTCGGCACGGGTCATGCGGTGGCTCGGGCGCGCAGTCTCCTCGTGGGACATCAGGTCCCTGGTCGCGTGGCGTCGCTCACGTGACGGACAGGGGAGGCAGATCATGCGAGTCCTGGTCACGGCAGCATCCAGACACGGCTCGACGTGGGGGATCGCCACCGCCATCGCCGGCACCCTCCAGGATTCGGGGATCGACGTCGATCTCCTGGTCCCCGATGACGTCATGACGCTCGAGGATTACGACGGCGTGGTCATCGGCAGCGCGGTCTACGCCGGTCACTGGCAGGCGGAGGCGCGACGCCTCGTGGATCGATACCACGACGTCCTCTCGGGGATGCCGGTCTGGCTGTTCTCGAGCGGTCCGCTCAGCGACGTCCCCGAGACCGACGACATCCCGGCCGAGCAGCCCATCGACGACCACTGGGCACCGGACGATCTGCCGATGCTGTTCGAGCAGACCCTCGCCCGGGAGCACCGCGTCTTCCCTGGTCGACTCGACACCGCCGACGTGGGCATCCCGACGCGCGTCCTGATGCGGCTGCTCCACCAGCAGATGGGTGACCATCGTCCGTGGACCGCGATCCGGGCCTGGGCGAACGAGATCGCCGCGGAGCTCACGCACGCACGGGTCCCGGTGGAGGCATGACGTGCACGCACACGAGGACGCGCATCTGCACCAGGCGGTCCCGAGGGCCGACGATGGGCGCTTCGGCCGCACCTCGCTGGGGATCCTGACCGTCGGTCTCGCCGGCCTCGTGTCGGTCGCAGCCCTGGCCGGGATCCTGCTCCGGGGCACTGGCGGATGGATCGAGGTCACCAGCGTCCGCGGTGAGACCTACCAGATGGCCACCGATGGCGTCTACGCCTGGAACGCCCAGCGGATGGTCGCCGAGGGCATCGGCTGGGACGTCTTCACGCTCCTCGTCATCGCGCCCGGACTGCTGCTGATGCTCCCTGGCATCCGGCGCGGCAGCCCTCGCCTACGGCTCGCCCACCTTGGGCTGGTGGGCTACGTCCTCTACCAGTACCTCGAGTATGCGGTCACCTGGGCGTTCGGCCCGCTGTTCCCGCTCTACCTCGTCATCGGGGCTGCCGCCACCGTCGCGCTGATCCTCGGGGCGACGAGCCTCACGGTCGAGCGTGTGTCGGGCCAGGCAGCCTGGCACCTGGACGACCGGTATCCCACCCGGTCGTGGGCGATCCTCGCCACGGGCATGGCGGCGCTGCTCTCGCTCCTGTGGCTGGGTCGGGTGATGGGTGCCCTCCGCGATGGTGTCCAGGGCGTGCTCCTGGGCGAGACGACGCTCACGGTCCAGGCGCTCGATGTGATCCTGGTCGTGCCGCTGCTGCTCGTCGCGGGCGTCGGCGCGTGGCGGGGCGGGCAATCGGCTCGGGCGTTCGGTGCGGCGATGGTGGTCGCCTTCGCGATGATGGCCGGCGCGATCACGTCGATGCTGCTCGGCGCGTGGGTGGTGGAAGGGGTCCTGGAGCTGCCGCCGGTCATCCTGTTCGGTGGTGCCGCGGTCGCCGCGACCGTCATCGGGCTGCGGATGTACCGGAGCCTCGAAGTGGACGACCGGACGACGAGGATCAGCGTGTAGCGGACCCCGCCGTCAGCCGCGATAGCGCCACCCGCTGGAGCGCGATGACCGACAAGGCGTCCGAGATCCGGCCGTCCATGACCCGCTCGATGACCTCGTCGAAGGGGATCCACTCGAGCGACAGGTCCGCCTCGCTCGCCTCCAGCTCCGCCTCGCCATGTCGCAGGTCGGTCGCGAGATAGAGCATCGCGACCTCGTCGGTCACGGAGTTGGAGAGATGCATCCGGCCCAGGGCCTGCCAGGTCGTCGCCTCGACGCCAGCCTCCTCGCGCAGCTCGCGCTGCGCCCCCGCGAGCGGATCCTCGTCTCGAGGCACCCCGCCCGCCGGGAGCTCCCACGACCGCTCATCGAGCGTGTATCGATGCTGGGCCACGAGCGCCACCCGGTCCTGGCCGTCGATGGCCACGACCACCACCGCGGTGTTCCGGAAGTGGACGACGCCATAGATGCCCGGTGAGCCATCCGGTCGATCGACCTCATCGTGGTACACCCGGAGCCAGGGGTTCTCGTAGGCGATACGGCGGGTGCGCCGGCGCCATGGCCCGATGGCGACCGGGTCGTCGTTCGGGAGAGGCTCGTCCGGAGGGCCGGTCCCGCTCACGATCGCGTCGAGCGGACGCGTCCCGCGGCGTTCACCGGGGAGAGTGCCGTGCGACCGCCGTCCACGTTCCACACCGCGCCCGTCACGTACCCCGCATCAGGGGAGAGCAGCATCAGCACGATCGCGGCGGCCTCGTCGGCCGTGCCCATCCGGCCGAGCGGTACGTCCGGTCGATCATCGGCGGGGAACGCGGGCGGATCGAACGGGGTGTCGATGGCACCCGGCGCCACGACGTTCACGCGCACCCCGTCCGGCCCCCCGATCACCGCGAGCGACCGGGCCATGCCCTCCAGACCCGCCTTCGCGGCGGCATACGCCGGTGAGCGACTGGAACCCTCTCCGGCACCCACGATGCTGCCCACGAACACGACGGAGCCGCGCGCCGCGACGAGGGACGGCCACGCGATCCGGGCCGCATCGAAGGAGGCCGTGAGATCCGTCGCCAGCACGTCCGACCAGTGGGTCGGGTCATCCCATGGGCCGGACGGCGGGATGCCCGCCGCGCAGACGAGGGCGTCGAGCGAGGCGCCGCCACCCCCCGCATCGTCGGCCGTGGCCGTCTCCACCGCTCGTGCCAGGTCCGCGGCATCGCGCGCGTCGCCGATCACGACCGTCGCGCCGTCAGGCGCCTCCGCCCTGCGCACCAGCACGGTCACCTGCCAGCCGTCCGCCACCAGGCGCTCGGCGACCGCGCGCCCGATCCCCGATGATGCGCCGGTGACGAGCGCACGGTGGCGTCGGGACGCTGGTGCACGATCGCTCATACCCCGGATGGTAGCCCGTGCTCGGGTCCGGTCGTCGGTCCCCGGCTCGACCGCAGCGGATACCTTGCCGATCGGTCCGACTGGCTGACCATGAGGCGCTCGCCGTGGGGGAGGCCGTCCATGCCCACGTTCGGACCGATCGCCAAACGCTCCGCCAGTGGGGCATCCGCCATGGAAGTGGCCTCGACGACCCGGCAGGTGGTTCGCCAGTCGGATCGATCGGCCCGGAAGGGCGCGGGCCTCCCGAGGTCCTGGCGTGGGCCCCCGCCCGACCGTTCGTCAGTCCGCCCGCAGGTTGCGGACCGGTTTCGAACCGGTGACGTCCTGGTACCGGCGAACCATGGCCGGACGGCCGATCCGGTGTATCCTTGGGTCGTTGTCGGGTGTTCGCGAGCCTGCCCGCCCACGTCGGGCCCGGCGCTCGCATCCAGATGAGGCGGCGACCGATCGTCATGGTCATCCAGCAGGCGCCCAGGGTCATCAATCCGTGGCATGTCGCCCAGCAGCAGTTCGACCGTGCCGCGGCCCGGCTGGACCTCGATCCGGGCTTGCGGGAGGTCCTCCGGGAGCCCCGTCGCGAGTTCAAGATCCACTTCCCCGTGAAGATGGATGACGGCTCGGTCCGGGTGTTCACGGGCTACCGGGTCCACCACAATCTGACCCGCGGCCCGGCCAAGGGCGGCATCCGGTACCACCAGGACGTCAACCTCGACGAGGTCAAGGCCCTCGCCATGTGGATGACCTGGAAGTGCGCCGTGGTGGGCATCCCGTACGGCGGCGCCAAGGGCGGCGTCGCGGTCGACCCCAAGCAGCTCTCCAAGCGGGAGCTGGAGGGCCTCACGCGCCGGTTCACGACCGAGCTCGCCGTCGTCATCGGCCCCGAGAAGGACATCCCGGCC
>JAHBUZ010000042.1 GCA_019637815.1 Chloroflexota bacterium | reverse complement strand
CACTGTGGCCAAGGTCGAGAACCGGCCGGTCATCCAGCTCGCCTGCACCGAGTGCCGGGAGCGGACGTACACGACCGAGAAGAACAAGAAGAATGACCCGGGTCGCATCGAGCTGCGCAAATACTGCCCGCGGTGCCGGCGTCATACCATGCACCGTGAGGCCAAGTAGGCCAGTCGCCATAGGGGTGTAGCTCAATTGGCAGAGCACCGGTCTCCAAAACCGGCGGTTGTAGGTTCGAGTCCTATCGCCCCTGCCACCTCGCGGTGACCATGAAGGGATCAGGAGGATCGTGATCCAGCGGATCCGACGCTTCGTCGAAGAGTCGTACTCAGAGCTCAAGAAGGTCGTCTGGCCGACGCGCGAGCAGGTGCGCAACCTGACCGTGCTGGTGTTCGTCATCAGCGCGGTGATCGGCGCCTTCATCGGCGTGGTCGACCTGCTCTGGACGGAGCTGGTGCGCATCACGGTGGCCATCCTGTGAACCAGATGAGTTGGCCGTTGAACCAGATGAGCTGGCCGTCCGCGCAGGTGGATGCAGGCCAAGGCGCGGACGAGCACGTGAGCGAGCGCACTCGTGTGCGTGAGCGAGGGAGCGCAGGCCGCAACGCCGGCATGCGCCGCATGAGCGGACGGCGGCCATGAGCGAGTTCCTGGAGCACCTGACACAGAAGCAGCCCGAGAAGCGGTGGTACGTGATCCACACGTACTCGGGCTACGAGAAGAAGGTCAAGACCAACCTCGAGCACCGGATCGAATCCATGGGCATGGACGACAAGATCTTCCAGGTCCTGGTGCCCGAGGAGGACGAGATCGAGATCCGGGGCGGCCAGCGGGTCACCGTGCAGAAGAAGGTGTACCCCGGCTACGTGCTCGTGGAGATGGTCCTCGACCCCGACTCCTGGTTCGTCGTCCGCAACACCCCCGGCGTGACCAGCTTCGTGGGTGGCGGCAACATCCCGGGCAGCCGCAACGAGCCGATCCCGCTCGAGGAGCACGAGGTCAAGCAGATCCTGCGCCAGATGGGCGTGGAGACCCCGCGCTACCGGGTGGCGTTCCAGAAGGGCCAGAGCGTGCGCGTGACGGACGGCCCGTTCGCCGAGTTCATCGGCACCGTGGACGAGGTCAACCCGGAGCGCAACAAGGTCAAGGTGCTGGTCAGCATCTTCGGCCGCGAGACGCCCGTCGAGCTGGACTTCCTGCAAGTGGAGAAGCTCTGAGCGTCGCTCAGAGGAGGGCCGCCCGCGCCGGGTGGCCTGCCAGAAAGGATCACTGACAGATCATGGCCAAGAAGATCAGGGCGGTGGTGACGATCCAGCTCCCCGCTGGCAAGGCGACGCCCGCACCGCCGGTGGGTACCGTGCTCGGCCCGCACGGCATCAACCTCGTCGAGTTCACCAAGACCTACAACGAGCGGACGGCTGCCCAGACCGGGCAGGTCATCCCCGCACAGATCACGATCTTCGAGGACCGTTCGTTCACGTTCATCCTCAAGACGCCGCCCTCCGCGGACCTGTTGCGCAAGGCAGCCGGCGTCGACAAGGGATCGGCGACCACGGGTCGGACGACGGTCGGCTCGGTGACCCGCGCCCAGGTGCGTGAGATCGCGCAGATCAAGATGGCGGACCTCAACGCCACGGACCTCGACGCTGCCGCACGCGTCGTCGAGGGCACTGCCCGATCCATGGGCATCGAGGTCACCGGCTAGTCCTGAACACCGCCCGCGGCGCCTGCCAGCGCACCGCGGCCCATCACCACGCTGGCACGTCCACCCCGCGTCGTCAGGGGGAGGCCCGGTATCGGGCCGTCACGGAGGAACCGGATCATGCCCTCGCACGGCAAGCGCTACCAGGAGCTCGCGAAGCTCGTCGATCGGACGGAGGTCTACGCGCCGGATGCGGCCGCCGAGCTGCTGCGCGATACCGCCAAGGTGAACTTCGATCCCACGGTGGAGGCGCACATCCGCCTCGGCGTGGATCCCCGCCACGCGGACCAGATGGTGCGTGGCACGGTGGTCCTGCCGCACGGCGTGGGCAAGACCGTCCGGGTCGCGGTGTTCGCCCAGGGTGACAAGGGCCAGGAGGCGCTTCGCGCCGGCGCTGACGAGGTCGGTGGCGAGGACCTGGTCAAGAAGATCGAGGCCGGCTGGCTGGAGTTCGATGTCGCGCTCGCGACACCGGACATGATGGGCATGGTGGGTCGTCTCGGCCGGATCCTGGGTCGTCGGGGCCTGATGCCGAACCCCAAGTCGGGGACCATCACGTTCGACCTCGAGCGCGCCATCGGCGAGGTGAAGGCCGGCCGTGTCGAGTTCAAGGTGGACAAGGGCGGCATCGTGCATGTGCCCTTCGGTCGCGCCAGCTTCACCTCCGACCAGCTGGTTGAGAACCTCGCGGCGCTCGTCGACGCGGTGAACCGCGCCCGGCCCTCGGCCGCCAAGGGCCAGTACTTCCGCAACCTGACCGTGGCCACGAGCATGGGCCCGGGCATCAAGGTGGACGTGCCGGGTATCCTGTCCCGCGCCGCCGCCTGACCCACCGGGGTCGGACGACCGGCCCCGCCGCGGACCCAGGGTCCGCCATCACACGCCGCCGGACCGCCGGCGCACCAACCGAACATCGTTCCGCCACAGACAGCGTTGCGTCCGAGACACACGAGGTGTCGCGCCGGGGCCTCCGGGTCCCCGGACCGGACCGAAATCGTCGACCGGACCCGGCTCGCCGGGGGACGCCGACGGGCACGCCGAGGCAGGGGAGCACCGACCGGGCCTCCACCCGGGTCGTGACTGCGACGCAGCACGGCAGGTCCCTGCGCGGGACGCGCAGCAGGGATCGCCGGCGTGCCGGCGCCCGACACGAAAGGAGGCATCATGCCGACCGAGGCCAAGCGGGCCGCGGTCGCCGAGCTGGCCGAGCTCTTCTCGGGCATCAGCTCTGCGATCGTCGCCGACCATCGCGGCCTCACCGTCGCTGAGCTCGGGCGTATCCGCGCCGAGCTGCGCGGCAAGGGCATCACCTACCGGGTGGTCAAGAACCGCCTGGGGAAGATCGCCGCCGAGCAGGCGGGTCGATCGGAGCTCGCACCACTGCTCAAGGGACCCAGCGCGGTCGCCGTGGGCGGCACGGACGAGGCTGCCCTCGCCAAGGGCGTCCTGGACGCCCTTCGCCCCTTCCGGACCGTCGAGATCCGGGGCGGCATGATCAGCGGCACCACCATCGACACCGCGGAGGTCACCCGTCTCGCGACGCTGCCCTCCCGCGACGTCCTGCTGTCCCAGCTCGCGGGTGGCCTCAGCTCACCCCTGGGCACCATGGCCGGCCTGCTCGCCGCACCCCTGCGCAACCTGGGCTATGCCCTCGCGCAGGTCCGCGACCAGCGCGAAGCCGCCTGACCCCGACCATCCCTCCGGCGGCCGTGATGGTCGCCCGTCCGACCGAACCGAAAGGAGCCTTCTGACATGGCCACCCTGACCCAGGACCAGATCCTCGAGGCCATCGACGGCATGACCGTCCTCGAGCTGTCCGAGTTCATCAAGAAGTTCGAGGAGCGCTACGGCGTCACCGCTGCCGCCCCCGTCGCGGCCGCCGCCGCGGCTCCGGCTGCCGGTGGCGCTGCGCCTGCCGCTGCTGCCGAGGAGCAGACCGAGTTCAGCGTCGTCCTGACCGACGTCGGCGCCAACAAGATCCCGGTCATCAAGGTCGTGCGCGAGCTGACCGGCCTGGGTCTCAAGGAGGCGAAGGACCTCGTCGATGCGGCTCCGAAGCCCATCAAGGAGGGCATCGCCAAGGACGAGGCGGACAAGATCAAGGCTGCGCTCGAGGAGCAGGGCGCCAAGGTCGACATCAAGTAGCCGACCCGCTCGACGGCCGGCGTGCTCGCCAGCCGTTCGGCTCGCTGGCGGCGCTGACCGCCGGCAGCTGCACCGCGAGGCCCACGCCGGGAGACCGGTCGTGGGCCTCGGCGCGTTCCCGGGGTCCCGCGTCGCGCCCTCCTCTCGATCCCGGACATGACGAGACCCACGCCGTATGGCGTGGGTCCTGCTCGAGGGTCAGCGGCGGGTCATCGACCCCGACCGCCCGGGTCTGCCCGCCCGCATGTCACTGCTGATGTTGCCCGCTCGGGGCCTGGACGCGAGGTTCGTCATCCCGTGCGACCCATCCGCTGTGGCGGGCAACGCGCGCGAGCGTCCACGACGCACCGGCGCGGCGTTCCTGCGTTCCCCGAAGGGGCTGCGGCGAAGTTCGATGTCCACGGATGGCACCACCTCTGTATCCACTCTACACCCCGTGTCCAGCGACGCTGCGTCATTCGGCGACGCCGAGACGAGGTCGAGCCCGCGATGGATCCGACACCGCACTCCCGTCGCACCGCCCGTCCCCTGGTCGGGCCTCCCGGCTTCTGGGTGTACGGATGAGGCAGCGACCCGATGACGCGACGGGGCGCGCGAGTATGGCCCGATGCGCCGCATGGGCGGGGTCCTCCCTCCTCATCCTGCCCGCGGATCGCCGATCGTGACGACGGACGTGACCCGATGACCCAGCTCGGACGGGCCGTGGTCGTGGTGCTTCGTCCGTACGCCCACTCTCTGCGAGGCGGATCGCAGCACCGTGGCGCCGGAGCCGGAGGTGGCACGGCAGCCACCCATGCGCCGCGCGTCGGGCGGGATGGCACGGACCGCCGAGCGGCACCTCCCCGTCGAGCGGCACCTCCCCGCCGATCGGCCACGCTCTGCCACTCGGCCAACTCCCCACCGATCGGCCACTCCCCACCGATCGACCGCTGGTCATCCGTCTCCGGATGGGGTACCCTGCCGCGTTCGGCTTCGGACATGCTCGGTTGACAGTGTCAGGCGGCCACGGTACTATCTCCGTTCGGTGAGCGTGGCCCCCTTGTGTTCTGAACCTGCCCGGCGTGTGCCCCTGCGCCCCGTTCACCCGGTCCTTCGTTCCCGTTTCCGTTCCCGTTCTCCCCGCCAGGAGCTGCCCCATGCCGACCCTCACTGAAGCCGCCCGGCGGAGTGCTGCCGTCGTCGCCGACCGCAAGCGCTACAGCCGGATCCCCGAGGTCCTGCCCATCCCCGACCTCATCGAGCTCCAGCGCGATTCGTTCCGCTGGTTCATCGAGCATGGGCTGCGGGAGCTGTTCGACGAGATCAGCCCGATCCAGGACTTCACCGGCAAGGTGATGGAGCTCCACTTCAAGGACTACGAGTTCGGTGAGCCCAAGTACTCCGAGCTGGAGTGCCGCACCCGCGACCTGACCTACTCCCGGCCGCTCTACGTGAACGTGGAGCTGCGCATCAAGGAGACGGGGGAGATCCAGGAGCAGCGGGTCTACATGGGCGACTTCCAGACCATGACGGACCAGGGCACCTTCATCATCAACGGTGCCGAGCGGGTCGTGGTCAGCCAGCTCGTGCGCTCGCCCGGCGTCTACTACACCAAGACGGATGACCCGGCGACCGGCCGACCGCTGTACAGCGCGAAGGTCATCCCGAACCGGGGCGCATGGCTGGAGTTCGAGACGGCCGGCAAGCACCTGCTGTACGTCAAGGTGGACCGCAAGCGCAAGCTGGAGGCGACCAAGCTCCTGCGTGCCGTCGGCTACGAGACGAACGAGGAGATGGTCGCGCTGTTCGCGAAGGTGGACACGGGCGAGGTGCCCTACATCGCGTCCACCCTCGAGAAGGACAGCACGAGCACCCGCCAGGAAGCGCTCATCGACGTCTACAAGAAGCTGCGCCCGGGTGATCCGCCCACGGGTGACAACGCGGAGAAGCTGGTCGAGAGCCTGTTCTTCAACTTCCGCCGCTATGACCTCGGTCGGGTCGGTCGCTACAAGTTCAACAAGAAGCTGTCCGCGACCGCGGAGCGCATGGGCATCGAGCTGTCGTCCACGGAGCGGACCATCAGCCGCGAGGACATCGCGGCGATCGTGGGTCACCTCATCGAGCTGGACAACGACTTCGGCCAGCCCGATGACATCGACCATCTCGGCAACCGCCGCATCCGCGCCAACGGCGAGCTCATCCAGAACGCCTTCCGGGTGGGCCTGCTGCGCATGGAGCGGGTGGTCAAGGAGCGCATGACCATCCAGGAGGTGGACAAGGCCACCCCCAACGCGCTCATCAACATCCGGCCGGTCGTGGCGGCCATGAAGGAGTTCTTCGGCGGCAGCCAGCTCTCCCAGTTCATGGACCAGACCAACCCGCTCGCGGAGCTGACCAGCAAGCGGCGCCTCTCGGCGCTCGGCCCTGGCGGTCTGTCGCGCGAGCGCGCCGGCATGGACGTGCGCGACGTGCACCACAGCCACTACGGCCGCATCTGCCCCATCGAGACCCCGGAAGGCCCGAACATCGGGCTCATCGGCTCGCTCGCGACCTATGGCCGCATCAACGAGTACGGCTTCATCGAGACGCCGTATCGCAAGGTGAAGCGGACCGTCGCCTGGAACGACCCTGCCATCGAGCAGGAGATCGCGGACGCGGATGTCGCCACCAAGGCCGGTGAGGTGGTGCTCAAGAAGGGCAGCACGTTCACGACCGAGGCGGTCGCGGAGCTCAAGAAGCAGAAGGCGAGCGCGTTCCCCATCCGTCCCCGTGTGACCGACGAGATCGAGTATCTCGCGGCCTACGACGAGGAGGAGCGATACGTCGCCCAGGCGAACGCGCCGCTCGATGACGAGGGCCACTTCCGGGACGAGGTCGTGCCGGCCCGCTGGCGGGACCAGTTCCCGGAGGCACGTCCGCAGCAGATCGAGTACATGGACGTGAGCCCCAAGCAGGTCGTGTCCGTGGCCACGGCGCTCATCCCGTTCCTGGAGCATGACGACGCGAACCGCGCCCTCATGGGCTCGAACATGCAGCGCCAGGCCGTGCCGCTCCTCCGTCCCCAGGCACCCATCGTGGGCACGGGCATGGAGGCGCGTGCCGCGCAGGATTCCGGCCAGGTGCTCATCGCGCGCCGCGGCGGCACCGTGCTGTCCGTGACCGCGGAGCAGATCCTGGTCGAGCCGGACGAGGGCAAGGCCGGCGAGCTGGACACCTACCGCCTCGAGAAGTTCGTGCGCTCCAACCAGGGCACCTGCATCAACCAGCGACCCATCGTGGACGTCGGGGCGCGGGTGAGCGACGGCGAGGTGCTCGCGGACAGCAGCTCCACGGACCATGGCGAGCTGGCCCTCGGCCAGAACATCCTGGTCGCGTTCATGAGCTGGGAGGGCGGCAACTACGAGGACGCCATCGTCCTCTCCGACCGGCTCGTGCGCGAGGACATGTTCACGAGCATCCATATCGAGAAGCACGAGCTGGAGTCGCGTGACACCAAGCTCGGACCCGAGGAGATCACCCGGGACATCCCGAACGTGGGCGAGGAGTCGCTCAAGGATCTCGACGAGGACGGCATCGTGTACGTCGGCGCGGAGGTCCAGCCGGGCGACATCCTGGTCGGCAAGATCACGCCCAAGGGCGAGACGGAGCTGACCGCGGAGGAGCGTCTCCTGCGCGCGATCTTCGGCGAGAAGGCACGCGAGGTGAAGGACTCCAGCCTGCGCCTGCCCCACGGAGAGCGGGGCAAGGTCGTGGAGATCCGCGAGTTCTCGCGGGACGAGGGCCACGAGCTGCTGCCCGGCGTCAACCGGCTCATCCGGGTGAGCGTCGCGGCCAAGCGCAAGATCTCGGTCGGCGACAAGATGGCCGGCCGCCATGGCAACAAGGGTGTCGTGGCCAAGATCCTGCCCCAGGAGGACATGCCGTTCCTGCCGGACGGCACGCCCGTGGACATCATCCTCAACCCCCTGGGCGTGCCCAGCCGCATGAACATCGGCCAGATCCTGGAGACGCATCTCGGCTGGGCGCTCCATGAGAAGAGCGACCAGACCGGCGAGAGCGTTCGTGCCGCGACGGCCGTGTTCGACGGCGCCACCGAGGAGCAGATCCAGCAGGAGCTGCGGGACGTGGGCCTGCCCGAGACCGGCAAGGTCGAGCTGCGGGACGGTCGCTCTGGCGAGCCGTTCGAGCGCGAGGTCACGGTCGGCTACATCTACATGCTCAAGCTCCACCACCTGGTGGAGGACAAGATCCATGCCCGGTCGACGGGTCCCTACAGCCTCATCACCCAGCAGCCGCTGGGCGGCAAGGCGCAGTTCGGGGGCCAGCGGTTCGGCGAGATGGAGGTGTGGGCGCTCGAGGCATACGGCGCCGCGAACATCCTCCAGGAGCTGCTGACCGTGAAGTCGGACGACGTGATGGGTCGCGTCCAGACATACGAAGCCATCGTCAAGGGTGAGGACATCCAGAACCCCGGGGTCCCCGAGTCGTTCAAGGTCCTCATCAAGGAGCTCCAGTCGCTGGGGCTCAACGTGGAGATCCTCAACGAGAACGAGGAGGAGATCCACTTCGCCGAGGACGCCTCGGCGTACCCGCTGCCCGACCTGGGTGGCATCAACCTGGCGGGTTTCGAGGACTAGGACCCCGCCAGGTCCGATCGCCCCACCCATCCGGGGGTCGTCGCCAGCCGGCCCCGCGCGCCCCTCGCCACGGCGCGACGAAGGAGAGACATGCTCGAGGTCAACAACTTCAACGCCATCCGGATCTCGCTCGCCAGCCCCGAGCAGATCCGCGACTGGTCGAAGGGCGAGGTCACCAAGCCCGAGACCATCAACTACCGCACGCTCCGTCCGGAGAAGGACGGTCTGTTCGACGAGCGCATCTTCGGCCCGTCGCGCGACTGGGAGTGCTACTGCGGCAAGTACAAGCGCATCCGCTACAAGGGCATCATCTGCGACAAGTGCGGCGTGGAGGTCACGCGCGCCAAGGTGCGTCGTGAGCGGATGGGTCACATCCAGCTCGCCAGCCCGGTCAGCCACATCTGGTACTTCAAGGGCACCCCGAGCCGCCTGGGCATCCTGCTGGACATCAGCCCACGCAACCTCGAGGCGGTCCTGTACTTCGCGAAGTACATCGTGACGTGGGTGGACGAGGATGCCCGCGCCCGCCTCATCCAGCAGCTCGACGAGGAGCTGGAGGGCCGCGGCCGGGGTGGCAAGGCGTTCAGCGAGCTGGAGGACCAGCTGCGCGCCGAGATGCATCGCGAATCGGATGACCTGCGGGCCGCGCTCGCTACCTTCAAGCAGGAGCGCGAGGAGGAGCGCACCCAGCGCACTTCCGGTCTCGTGGAGGCGCAGCAGGCGGCGGAGGCCGCCATCACGGCGCTCGGCTCGGATGCCGCGACCGAGGCGATCCTGTTCGGCGACCAGGTGATCGTCGCGGAGGGCGAGAAGGCCGGCAAGTCCGCGCTCAAGGACCTGCGCACCGCGGCACAGGAGGAGGTCGAGCGGGTCAACCGCGAGATCCAGGAGCGCGAGGCGGCCGAGGAAGCCGCCGTCGAGCAGCGCATCTCCGACCTCAAGCTCCAGCTGGACGCGCGGCTCGAGGCCGAGCAGGAGCGGCTCAAGGCGGAGGCCGAGGGCCTCAAGGAGGAGATCCGCAAGGCCCGGGACGAGGTCGCCCGGATCAAGGCCGGCGAGCTGCTGCCGGAGACCTCCCTGGACGGCTGGAGCTTCCGGGAGCTCGACCGCAAGTACGGCTCGGGCGTGCGTGGCGCGCCCCGGCTGTTCGGCGCGGGCATGGGGGCGGAGGCCGTCCGCGAGCGCGTGCTCCGGATGGAGATGGACCCCCTGGCGCAGCAGCTCCACAGCGAGGTGCGCACCACCTCGGGCATGCGTCGCAAGAAGGCCATCAAGCGGCTGCGCCTCATCGAGGCGTTCCGCAAGAGCGGCACCCGCCCCGAGTGGATGATCCTGTCGGTGCTGCCGGTCATCCCGCCGGACCTGCGACCCATGGTCCAGCTGGACGGTGGCCGCTTCGCGACGTCCGACCTCAACGACCTGTATCGCCGCGTCATCAACCGCAACAACCGCCTCAAGCGGCTCCTGGAGCTCGGCGCGCCCGAGATCATCATCCGCAACGAGAAGCGGATGCTCCAGGAGGCGTGTGACGCGCTCATCGACAACGGCCGGCGTGGCCGGGCCATCGCGGGCACCGGCAACCACCGCCTGAAGTCGCTCAGCGACATGCTCAAGGGCAAGCAGGGCCGGTTCCGCCAGAACCTGCTCGGCAAGCGCGTGGACTACTCCGGCCGCTCGGTCATCGTGGTGGGTCCGGAGCTCAAGCTCCACCAGTGCGGCCTGCCCAAGAAGATGGCGCTCGAGCTGTTCAAGCCGTTCGTGATGCGCCAGCTCGTGGAGAAGGGCTTCGCCCACAACATCAAGAGCGCGAAGCGCATCGTGGAGCGCGTCCGGCCCGAGGTCTGGGACGTCCTGGAAGAGGTCATCAAGGACCATCCGGTGCTCCTCAACCGCGCTCCCACGCTCCATCGACTGGGTATCCAGGCGTTCATGCCGGTGCTCGTCGAGGGCTCCGCGATCCAGATCCACCCGCTGGTCTGCTTCGCCTTCAACGCCGACTTCGACGGCGACCAGATGGCGGTCCACGTGCCGCTGTCCCGGGCCGCCCAGGACGAGGCGCGCCGGATGATGCTGTCCACCGCCAACCTGCTCTCGCCCTCGGACGGGAACCCGGTCGTGGCGCCGACCCAGGACATGATCCTGGGCTGCTACTACCTGACCCTCGAGCGCGAGGACGCCAGTGAGCCGGTCCGGTTCGCGGACGAGCAGGAAGCGCTGCTCGCCTACGAGATCGGTCGCATCGACACCCGCGACGGCGTGGACGGCCTGCCCAACCACCATGTCGCACGACTCGGCCTGCACACGCCGGTCGAGCTGCCGGCCCTCACCTGGGACGAGGAGCAGCAGACGCTCGTCGAGCGCGAGGTGCGCACGACCATCGGCCGGCTGCTGTTCAACCAGATCCTGCCGGATCGGCTGCGCTTCCTCAACAGGACGATGAACCGCGCGTCCCTGCGCCAGACCGTCGCCGAGTGCTACCAGCTCCTGGGCCCCGTGGAGACCGCCCACCTCGTGGACGGCATCAAGAGCATCGGCTTCCGGTACGCCACCCGGGGTGGCATGACCATCTCGGTCAGCGATATCCCGGTGCCGCCCCGCAAGGGCGAGCTGCTCCGCGAGGCGGACGACCAGATCCGACGCATCGACGAGCAGTACCAGCGCGGCCTCATCACCGATGACGAGCGGTATGCCCAGGTCGTCCAGATCTGGCAGGCGACCACCGCCCGGGTCTCGGACGACATGGCCAGCCAGATGGAGCCGAGCGCCGAGTCCTCGGTCGCCGGTGGCTCGGTGTGGATGATGACCAGCTCCGGTGCCCGCGGCAACAAGGGCAACATCGGTCAGCTGGGCGGCATGCGCGGCCTCATGGCCGACCCCACCGGTCGCATCATCGACGTGCCCGTGCGCTCCAACTTCAAGGAGGGCATGACCGTCCTGGAGTACTTCATCTCCACCCATGGCGCACGCAAGGGTCTCGCGGACACCGCGCTGCGCACCGCCGACTCGGGCTACCTGACCCGGCGCCTGGTGGACGTGGCACAGGACGTCATCACGCGTGACGAGGACTGCGGCACCGAGGAGGGTGGCTGGATCACCCGGGCGGAGACCGAGGAGTTCGCGGGCACCGAGCCCGACGCGTTCCGGCGCCGCATGGTCGGTCGCTTCGCGGCCGGGCCGGTCTATTCGCCCACGGCGAAGAAGAACGACCCGCCGATCGTGGAGCGCAACCAGGAGATCGACGAGGCGCTCGCGAGCGCCATCGACGAGGCCGGCGTGGACGAGGTGCTCGTCCGCTCACCGCTCACCTGCCAGTCGCGCTACGGCGTCTGCCGCACCTGCTATGGCCGCAACCTCGCCACGGGCGAGCGCGTGGGCATCGGCGAGGCGGTGGGCATCATCGCGGCGCAGTCCATCGGCGAGCCGGGTACCCAGCTCACCATGCGCACGTTCCACACCGGTGGCGTGGCGGGTGGCCTGGACATCACCGCAGGTCTGCCGCGCGTCGAGGAGCTGTTCGAGGCCCGGATGCCCAAGGGCAAGGCGGAGATCAGCCACATCGACGGGGTCGTGGAGATCATCCAGACCGAGAGCGGCGGCCGGCGGGTCAAGGTGACCAGCCGCGAGGCGTTCGACGTGCCGCTGCGCATCTCCGCGGACCACGAGCTGCTCGTCAGCGAAGGGGACGCGGTCGAGGCGAACCAGGTCCTGGCCCGCCTCCAGGCGGACGAGGGCGTGGAAGAGGTCCGCGCTCCCGAGCGGGGCATGCTCGTGCGCACGGACGAGGGCCTGGGTGTCCGCAGCGAGGACGTGGTGGAGCGCGAGTACGCGATCCCCCACAACGCCAAGCTGCTGGTCGAGAACGGGCAGCAGGTGCGGGCGGGTGACGCCATCACCGACGGCCCCATCAACCCGCAGGAGTACCTCGAGACCCGTGGCCGGGAGGCGGTCCAGCGCTACCTCGTCAAGGAGGTCCAGCGCGTGTACCGCAGCCAGGGCGTGACCATCAACGACAAGCACATCGAGATCATCGTCCGCCAGATGATGCGCAAGGTGCGCATCGATCAGCCCGGTGACACCGAGCAGCTGCCGTTCGAGCTGGTCGATCGCTTCGAGTTCGAGGAGATCAACAACAAGGTCCTCGCGGAGGGCGGTGAGCCGGCCACCGCGGAGACCGTGCTCCTGGGCGTCACCAAGGCGTCGCTCAACACGAGCTCGTTCCTGGCGGCCGCGTCCTTCCAGGAGACGACCCGCGTGCTGACCGAGGCGGCCATCAACGGCGCCAAGGACCGGCTCGTGGGGCTCAAGGAGAACGTCATCATCGGCAAGCTCATCCCGGCAGGGTCGGGTGCGCCGGCGAACGTCGCGGCACGTCGCGAGGCCGAGCGCCGCGCGGCCGCCGAGGCGCTGGCCGGTGGCGAGCTGCCGGAGGGCTTCGGCGAGGAGGCCAACCCGTTCCTGGGTGAGCTCGCCCCGGGCGAGGTCGATCTCGACCGGCTCGGTGCGGCCGCCGCGGCCGAGGCCAACCCGTTCCTCGAGGAGCTCGGGGATGACGATGAGGGCGAGGAGGACGAGCTCGAGTCGAACCCGTTCCTGGACGGGGGCGCCTGACCGCCAGCCGGGAGGGGAGGGCCACGTCCCTCGGACCGACCACGGACCCATCGGATCATGCGAGGACCCCGGGCATATCGCCCGGGGTCCTCGGTGTATCACGCGAGGTCGCGAGGTCGCGGGACCACGGCGGACGAGTGTGGCCAGTGGGTCCCGCTCGTCCGACCCGGTCGGCCCGCTGGCCTGGTCCGACCGAGCCGGTCCGCGGACCTGGTCCGACCGAGCCGGTCCGCGGACCTGGCCCGCGGGCGGTCAGGTCACTTCGACGCCTTGAGCAGACGCTTGCGGCGCGTCTCGAGCTTGGCCGCCTTCTCCGGATAGCGCGTGATGAGGTTGCGCAGCTCCCACGGATCGTCCCGTACGCGGTACAGCTCCCGACGGCCGGTCGACCAGCGGATGTAGTGCCAGTCACGGGTCCGGACCGCGGTCCAGTACGGCGGGCGAGTGGGTGAGGGCCGGGTCTGGAGCTCCAGGACCGCGCTGCGCGCCGTGAACGACTGGCCGCGGAGCAGCGGCAGGAAGCTCCGGCCGCTCGCCTTCGGGAGCGTCGTCCCGCCGATGGCCGCGAGCGTGGGTGCGATGTCGATGTTCGACAGCAGCGCGTCGGTCGCGCCGGCGTCCACGCCCGGGCCCTTCACGTACATGGGCATCCGCGTCGCGGTGGGGACGTGCTTCTGCGGGAAGCCCTTCTGCCCCCAGCTCATGCCGTTGTCGCTCATGAGGATGAGCCAGGCGGGCCGGCCACGCTCCGCCTGCGCGGCGGCCAGGTCCTCGACCATGCGGTCCACGACGAGCAGCGACTCGCAGATGGAGCGGAGCTTCCAGCCCGTGGGCCAGTCCGGCATCTGGCGTGGGAACGGTCGCGGCTTGGGCCACGTCCGATAGCTGGGTGGCTTGAACCTGCCCACGCCGGCACACGCGCTGGCACCGCGATCCCTGGCCATCACGAGGGGCTCATAGCACAGGCCGTCCTTCTTGGGGCACACGTGCGGTGCGCTCGTGGCGACCCACATGAACAGCGGCTGGTCCGAGGGCGCCTCCTCCACCCAGTCGACCGCCTGCATCCGGATGGCCTCGTCCACATACACCGGGTCATAGCGCACGAACTCACCATCCCGCAGGAACCGCGCGGTGGTGATGCCCCGGACCATGGAGGCGTGATCCCAGCCCGGCGGCGTGCCGCCCTTGTAGCCGTTGAGGTACTTGCCGACCTGGACGGTGTGGTAGCCGGCCTTCCGGAGCGCCACGGCGATGGTCTTGCGGGGATCGAAGAGCGAGGCGTCGTTCCGGATGACCCCGTGGCGCAGCGTGTGCTGACCGGTCAGGAACGTGGCGCGCGCGGGGCAGCAGAGGGGCGTCTCATCGTACATGCGTCGGAGCCGCAGGCCGTCCCTGAGCCACAGCTGGCGGATGTTGGGGAGTCGTGACAGGACCCGGTCGTCCTCGAGATAGCCCAGGTCATCGAGCATGACCACGATGATGTCCGGACGATCGGCGCTGGCGTCGAGGGTCCCGGTCCCGCCCGATGGCGGCACCGCGACCGTGAGCGCGGCCGCTGACGCGGTGTCGGACGACGCGACCCCATCGGCCGCCCCGGCGGGTGCGGCCCCGATCGTGCCCACCGCGAGGACGAGGAGCATCAGGACCGCCGTCCTGGTCCGTGCACGCATGGCATGACCCTCCGTGGGAGTGCCGGGATCCCCGGTCGGTCCGGATGCTGCCGGGTCTGGGCCCCGGCAGGTCGACCGTCCCGATCGCGACGGCCCGGCGGAGGATACGCTCTTCGGATCGGTCCGGCACCGTGCTCGCGCGAGGTCGGCGGCCCGACGCCGTGGTGGCCCGTGGCCGATCGGCGGCACGGTCCAGGATGGTGGCCTCGATGTTTGACGTCGTCAGGCCCCGCTGGTACACTCCGCGTTCGTGGCCGAAAGGCTGCGCGTGTCCATGTGAGCGTGACCGGCCATCTCGCCCGCCACCTCCATCGGCCGACCGGACCAGGACGGGGATCCCCGTCCACGGCGCCGGGCCACCATCCGACAGACCCGCCCGCGGACGCATGCGCGTCTTCGGGTGCGGGACGGGCCTCATGGTCCTCCCGATGCATGACGACCGCACCAAGGAGTCCGCGTTCGTGCCCACCATCAGCCAGCTCGTCCGCAAGGGCCGGCAGCCCAAGCAGTCGAAGATCAAGGCGCCGGCCATGCGCAAGAACTGGAACAGCCTCCGCCAGCGGCAGCAGCCCATCCCGGGCGCACCGCAGAAGCGGGGTGTCTGCCTCCAGGTGCGGACGATGACGCCCAAGAAGCCGAACTCGGCGCTGCGCAAGATCGCGCGCGTGCGGCTCTCGAACATGATGGAGGTCACGGCCTACATCCCGGGCATCGGCCACAACCTCCAGGAGCACTCGGTGGTCCTGGTGCGGGGTGGCCGCGTGAAGGACCTCCCGTCGGTCAAGTACCACATCATCCGCGGCACCCTGGACGCTGCCGGCGTGCGGGACCGCAAGCAGAGCCGCTCCCTGTACGGCGCCAAGAGGCCCAAGTAGATGCCGCGTCGAGCCCAGATCCCGCGCAAGGCCAAGTACGCCCCCACCCTCACGCGCACCACGGACCGTTTCGTGGTGAAGCTGATGAAGGACGGCAAGAAGGGGCTGGCCGAGCGCATCCTTCGCCAGGCGCTCGCCCGCGCCGAGGCCTCGGCCCATCGGCCGGGTCTCGAGGTGCTGGAGCAGGCGCTTCGGAACGCCACGCCGCTCATCGAGGTGAAGCCCCGACGTGTCGGTGGCGCCACCTACCAGGTCCCCGTGGAGATTCGGGGTGACCGGCGCATGTCGCTGGGTGTCCGCTGGCTGGTCCAGTCGGCGCGCAAGCGGAACGGCAAGTCGATGTCCGAGAAGCTCGCCTTCGAGCTGGTGGACGCCATGAACGGTCTGGGTGCCGCCGTCAAGCGGCGCGAGGACACGCACAAGATGGCCGAGGCGAACCGGGCCTTCAGCCACTTCAAGTGGTAGAGGGATCCTGACCGTGGCTCGCCAGTTCCCGCTCGAACGCACCCGCAACATCGGCATCATCGCGCACATCGACGCCGGCAAGACCACCGTCAGCGAGCGCATCCTCTATTACACCGGCCGGATCCACAAGACCGGCGAGGTGCATGAGGGCGCGGCCACGATGGACTGGATGCCCCAGGAGCAGGAGCGCGGCATCACCATCACGGCCGCGGCCACGACGGCGACGTGGGGCGACCATCGCATCAACCTCATCGATACGCCCGGACACGTGGACTTCACCGTGGAGGTGGAGCGCAGTCTGCGCGTCCTCGACGGCGCGGTCGTGGTGTTCGATGGCGTGGCGGGCGTGGAGCCCCAGTCCGAGACCGTGTGGCGCCAGGCGGATCGCTACGGCGTGCCCCGGTTCTGCTTCATCAACAAGCTCGACCGGACCGGTGCCGACTTCTGGCGCGGCGTCGAGTCCATCCGCGATCGCCTCGGTGCGAACGCGGTGCCCATCCAGATCCCCATCGGCCGCGAGGACACCTTCCAGGGCGTCATCGACCTGGTGGAGATGAAGGCCATCCTGTACCGGGATGACCTGGGCAAGCAGATCGACGTCGTGGACATCCCTGCCGAGCTGCGCGCGGAGGCGGACACGCACCGCGCCGCGATGCTCGATGCCGTCGCCGAGATGGATGACGAGCTGACCATGAAGTACCTCGAGGGCGAGGAGCTCACGGTCGAGGAGGTCAAGCGGGGCATCCGCCTGGGCACCCTGAGCACGCGCATCATCCCGGTGCTCACGGGCTCGGCGCTCAAGAACAAGGGCGTCCAGCCGATGCTCGATGCCGTGGTCGCCTATCTGCCGTCGCCCATCGACGTGCCGGCCATCAAGGGCATCGACCCGCGCACCGGGGGAGAGGCCGCGGTGCGCATGAGCGACGACGCGCCGTTCTCGGCGCTCGCCTTCAAGATCGCCGCGGACCCCTTCGTGGGCAAGCTCGCGTTCTTCCGGGTGTACTCGGGCACGCTCAAGGCCGGCTCGTACGTCCTCAACGCGACCAAGGACAAGAAGGAGCGCATCGGGCGCATCGTCCAGCTCCACGCGAACCATCGCGAGGAGGTCGAGGAGGTCTACTCGGGCGACATCGCGGCAGCGGTGGGTCTCAAGGACACCTTCACGGGTGACACCCTCACCGAGCCGGAGCACCCCATCATCCTCGAGTCGATGGTGTTCCCGGAGCCGGTCATCGAGGTCAAGGTCGAGCCCAAGACCAAGGCGGACCAGGACAAGCTCGGTATCGCGCTCCAGCGGCTCGCGGAGGAGGATCCCACCTTCCGGGTCAAGACCAACCCCGAGTCCGGGGAGACCCTCATCGCAGGGATGGGCGAGCTGCACCTGGACGTGCTCGTGGATCGCATGACCCGCGAGTTCAAGGTCGCCGCGAACATCGGCAAGCCCACCGTCGCCTACCGGTCGACGGTCCGCCGAGAGGCCCAGGGCAACGGCCGGTTCATCCGCCAGACAGGTGGTCGCGGCCAGTACGGCCACGCGATCATCAAGCTGGAGCCCAACGAGCAGGGTGCCGGCTACGAGTTCGTGGACAAGATCGTGGGCGGCATCATCCCCCGCGAGTACATCAAGTCCGTGGACGCGGGCATCAAGGAGGCGCTCGAGACGGGTCCCTACGCCGGCGTGCCCATGGTGGACGTCAAGGCGACCTTGTTCGACGGCTCGTTCCATGACGTCGACTCGTCCGAGATGGCGTTCAAGATCGCAGGGTCCATGGCCCTCAAGGATGCCGTCGAGAAGGCCGACCCGATGATCCTCGAGCCGGTCATGAAGGTCGAGGTGACGATGCCCGAGGAGTTCATGGGTGACGTCATCGGTGACCTCAACTCGCGCCGGGGCCACATCGAGGGCATGGACAACCGGGGTGGCACCCAGGTCGTCCGGGCATTCGTGCCGCTCTCCTCGATGTTCGGCTACGTCACGGACCTGCGGAGCATGACCCAGGGACGGGCCAGCTCGTCGATGGAGTTCTCGCACTACGCCGAGCTGCCGCGCAACATCGCGGAGGAGCTCGTCCAGAAGGCGCGCGGCGCCTGATCCCCGACCGAACCACCACCACCTGACCCAAGGAGCACGAGGGACAC
>JAHBUZ010000041.1 GCA_019637815.1 Chloroflexota bacterium | reverse complement strand
TGGTCCACGTGCCGGATGCCGAACGGCGCATCGAGCGGCGCACGACCCGGGAGGCCTGAGCGATGCCCCTGACCCGTGACCAGATGGCGGCCCGGGCCGCCCGCGAGCTGCGCGACGGCTGGTACGTCAACCTGGGCATCGGCCTGCCGACGCTCGTGCCGAACTTCGTGCCACCGGGCACCCAGCTCGTGCTCCAGTCCGAGAACGGCCTCCTGGGCGTCGGTCCCTACCCGACCGAGGACGAGCTGGATGCCGACCTCATCAACGCGGGCAAGGAGACGGTCACGCTGCTCCCGGGCGCCGCGATCTTCGACTCCGCGACCAGCTTCGGCATGATCCGGGGCGGCAAGATCGATGCCGCGATCCTCGGTGGCATGCAGGTCTCGGCGACCGGTGACCTCGCCAACTGGATGATCCCGGGCCGGATGGTCAAGGGCCCCGGTGGTGCCATGGACCTGGTCCACGGCGCAGGGCTCGTGATCGTGCTCATGGAGCACGTCACCAAGGACGGCGGCCACAGGATCCTGCCGGCCTGCACGCTGCCGCTCACGGGCCGCGGCGTGGTGGACCGGGTCATCACGGACCTCGCGGTCCTCGACGTGACCCCGGACGGCCTCGTGCTCACCGAGCTCGCCCCGGACGTGACCCTCGACGAGGTCCGGGCAGCCACGGGTGCTCCCTTCCGGGTGGCCCTGAGCGGAGGAGCACGCGCATGACCTCGGATCCCACCGACATCGTCCTCGTCGCGGGTGCCCGGACGCCGTTCGGACGCTTCCGGGGCGGGCTCGCCTCGCTCTCCGCGGTGGACCTGGGTGTCGTGGCCGCGCGTGCCGCCCTGGAGCGCGCCGGTGACCTCGCGGCCAGCGTCGACCAGGTGATCATCGGCCAGGTCCTGCTGGCGGGTGCCGGCCAGAACCCGGCCCGCCAGACCGCGGTCGGCGCCGGGGTCCCCATGGACGTGCCCGCGGTGACCATCAACAAGGTCTGCCTGTCCAGCCTCACGGCCATCATCGATGGCGCCCGTCTGCTGCGCACCGGCGAGGCCACGGTGGTCCTCACGGGCGGCCAGGAGTCGATGTCCAGCGCACCGTACCTCGTGCCGGGTGCCCGCCATGGGCTCGGCTATGGCGACGCCACGCTCATCGATGCGATCGCGCGGGACGGGCTCTCGGACGCCTTCGACGGGCGGGCGATGGGCGTCGCGACCGAGGCCTTCAACACCGCGGACGTCTTCGTCCCGCGCGAGGAGCAGGACGCCATCGCCGCGGCATCCCACCGGCGGGCGGCGCTGGCCACGAGCGAGGACCGCTTTGCCGACGAGCTGGCATCGGTGACCATCCCGCAGCGACGCGGCGACCCGGTCATCGTCAGCGCCGACGAGGGCATCCGCGCCGACACGACCACCGACTCGCTCGCCCGGCTCCGACCCGCCTTCTCGGCGGACGGCACCATCACCGCCGGCAACGCCTCCCAGATCAGCGATGGGGCCGCGATGGTCGTGCTCACCCACCGTGCCCGGGCGGAGGCAGCCGGTGTGCCGGTCCTGGCCACGGTGCGGGCACATGGCCAGGTGGCAGGCCCGGACACCTCGCTCCACAGCCAGCCCGCACATGCCATCGAGCTGGCGCTCGACCGCGAGGGCTGGCGCGCGGCCGACCTGGACCTCGTGGAGATCAATGAGGCATTCGCGGTCGTGGTGGCCGTGTCCGCACGCCGCCTGGGCGTGGACCTCGCGCGGGTGAACGTGGACGGCGGGGGCATCTCGCTGGGCCATCCCATCGGTGCGTCCGGCGCGCGCATCGCGCTCCACGCCGCGCTCGAGCTGCGACGTCGCGGTGGTGGCCGCGCCGCGGTCGCCCTGTGCGGCGGTGGCGGTCAGGGTGAGGCGCTGCTGCTGGAGGCCTGACGAGCGGCACGGCCGGCTGACGGGTGACACGGCCGGCCGGCGAGCTGCATATCGCGGCCTGGAGAACGACACGGCCGCCTGATGAGCCGCATCACGGCCTGACGAGCGGCACCAGCGGACCGGCGAGTGATGCGGCCGCCTGGGACCACGCACGACGGGGCTGACGAGCCGGGCATCCGGGCGCTATCGTCCGCTGGGCAGCGTCCGGCCACGCCTGCCGTAGCCCGCCCGTGCTCGCAGGAGCCCTCATCGACCCACGACCAGACCCGACCGATCGACCCACCCGAGCCCCAGGCAGGAGGATCCCGCGCATGCGGAACCGGATGACCCGATTCGTGGCGGCGGCCACGCTGGCCGTGCTGGCCACCTCACTCATCGGCAGCGCTGCGAGCGCCGCCCCGAAGACCCGCTGGGTCGATGACGACGGCAAGGCAGGCCCGAACGGCTGCAACGGCGGCGCCACCGCGTCGAAGACCATCCAGGGCGCCATCAATGCCGCCGGCCCCGGTGACACGATCCAGGTCTGTCCCGGCACCTACGAGGAGAT
This sequence comes from Chloroflexota bacterium, assembly GCA_019637815.1. Lineage (GTDB taxonomy): Bacteria > Chloroflexota > Limnocylindria > Limnocylindrales > CSP1-4 > JAFMJV01. The sequence goes on along the minus strand of JAHBUZ010000041.1, from coordinate 16,771 downwards.
GCTCCGGATCCGCGGGAACCGGAAGGGCCTCACCGTCAAGTCGGTCCAGCCCTGGAAGGCGATCATCCGAACGCCGAAGCAGATGCCGCGGCCATACTTCTTCGCGGCGCTCATCACCATCGACAAGGTGGATGATGTGACCATCCAGGGCTTCCGGACCAAGGTCCGGACCCGCGGGACCTGTGACGATATCGACTTCCTGGTGGCAGCCGCCGCGTCCCAGGGCACCGTCATCCGCGGCAATCGCTTCCTCACCGACCTGACGCCCGATGCGGATTGCGGGGTGCGCGTGGGCGTGATCCACGGTGACCGCGCGTTCGACGGGTCCGCCCGCCGTTCCTCGGCCACGATCTCCAACAACATCATCCGGGACACGGTCGAGGAAGGCGTGGTCGCCTTCTCGGAAGCCGGTCGACAGGTCCGGACACGCGTCCACGACAACTCGATCCGTGCCTATGGGGCCTGCACGTGCCTGCCCGCGGCCGCCGCGTCGCGTGCTCGCTCGGCGTGGGGTCCGGCGCGGCCACGAGTGTCCGGGCTCGGCACGGTGGGGGTCAGCGGTGTGTCGATGGACGGCATCGGCGTGCTCGTGGACGGCGCCGTCTCGGGCAAGATCGACCAGAACGTGATCCAGGGAGCACCCGGCGGGTTGGAGACGGGTGCGTCGTGGGGGGCCGGCATCCTCGTGACGCCGTCCTACGCGCCTGCTGCGGCGGGCGTGGCCCCGGCGGACCGGCTGGTCATCGCCGGCAACCTCATCCGACGAGCGTGGGGAGGCATCCTCATCGACGGTGGCGACGGTGTCCAGGTGCGGGCCAACACGATCCGCACCGTCCTGATCGGGCTGGCCGTCGTGGATCTCGTGAACAGCGTCATCCGCAACAACACCGTGCAGGCCAAGGGTGCCGGCATCCTGGTCCTCGGCGAGGACAACCGCTTCACGCGCAACACGGTGACCGGCGCAGGCGGCATCTGCATCGACGACTCCAGCGGCTCCGGGACCGAAGGGACCGCGAACACCTGGACCCACAACACGGCCAGCCAGGGGAGCAGCCCCGAGGGGATCTGCCAGACCCCTCGGCGGTGAGCCACGCCGCTTCGGCGGCGATGACGACGATCAGCGAGGCCCGGGAGCGATCCCGGGCCTCTGCGCGCCCATCACCCGATCAGTCGCGGACGGACACCGGGACCGTGACCGCGCTCGGCCGACGTCGGCGCAGGTTGACGAGGGCGATACCGCCCACGATGAGCGCGGTGCCGAGGAGCATCCGTGCATCGACGTGCTCCCGGAGCACCAGCGCCCCGAGCGCCAGTCCCACCACCGGGATGACGTAGGCGACGAGGGACGTCCGCGTCGCGTCCCAGCGGCCGAGCAGCCGGAAGAAGATGAGGAACGCGAGCCCTGACCCGAAGAGGCCCAGCCAGACCACCGCGAAGAGCGCATCGCCGGTCGGCAGGAAGTGCGCCGGTCCGTCGAACAGCAGCGCGAGGGGCGCCACCATCAGCAGCGCCGCGGTGACCTCGCCGAGCGCCAGGACCATCGGTCGCTCGCCCGGCAGGAAGCGACGCGCGTAGACGCCGCCCGCTGCGTAGGAGATGGTCGAGCCCATGAGCGCGGCGACGGGCACGATACCCGTGCTCGTGAGGACGGCCGGGTCGAAGCCGACCAGGATGATGATGCCCACGAACCCCACGGCGAGGCCAGCCACCCGCGGCGGGGTCATCGGCTCGTCCGGCAGCACCGCGGCCGCGATGACGATGACGAACAGCGGGATGGCGCCGTTGAGCACCGCCGCGAGCGTGGAGTCGACGCTCTGCTCGGCCCACGTGATGAGCACGAACGGCAGGGCGACGCTCAGCACCCCGATCGCGACGAGGTGGAGGTAGGTCCGGCCTGCGCGGGGCAGGGCGAGGCGCATCGTGGCCGCGACCACCGCGAGCAGCAGGAAGCCGAACAGCAGCCGGAGGGTGACGAGCGTGAACGGCGGCAGACCCGCCTCCACGCCGATCTTGATGAACAGGTAGCTGCTGCCCCACAGGAACCCGAGGGTCAGGAACAGCAGCCAGTCGATGCGCGATGTCATGTCGAAGAGAACCCGGGTAGAGCCCACGGCGTTGCAGGCGATGGAAGGGTCGTCAGGCCGATGGCGGCACCCGGCTCACGGTGGTGCCGAGGTGTCATCGATCCCGATGATGGCATGGTCGACCGCCACCCTGACAGGTCCGGTCAGGTATCCGCGATCCGGACCAGTCTCGATGCAGGCTGCGCGATCGGCAGGCGCCCAGGCCTGCGGGCGATGTTCGATGACACTGCACGTTCGACACGATCGCATTGACATCCCGGACATCCTGACTGCACACTCGCCACCTGGATGCGCACCCGGGTCACGGGTGCGGCTGCGCGTGGAGGAGGAGCCACTGCAGAAGACCCTGGCGGCGGCATACCCGAACGTCTGGCGGCGGCACATCCACGTCCTGGTCCGGACAGCCGATCGGGACCCGTGATTCCGGACACGCGCACCCTGGCGGTCGCGCATCACTCGAGGAGGAGCACGACGTGAGCACCCTGGGATCCCATCGCACCACGACCCGACGGGCGACGGCCCTCGGCGTGACGACCCTCATGGCACTCGGCGCGATGGGCGGCTCGACCGCGCTCGCGCAGGACCAGGGCGACCCCATCGAGATCGCCTATCTCTCGTTCGCCATCGCGAACAGCTATGACGCCCCCATGCTCGCTGCCGCCCACGCGGTGGCTGCGGCGCAGGGCGCCACGATCACCGTCTTCGACGCCAACAACGATCCCGCGGCCCAGGCCCGACAGCTCCAGGATGCGGTCGCCTCGGGCCGGTACCAGGGCATCGTGGTCCAGCCCATCTACGGCGCGGGGCTGGTCACGGGGGTCCAGGACGCCATCGCGCAGGGCATCGCGGTGGCCAACATCGACCAGATCCTGGGCGCGGACTTCACCACCGCCGATGCCCAGGTGGAGGGCCTCGCGGCGAACGTCGTGTTCGTGCCCAGCGATATGGGCACCAAGATCGGCGAGCTCGCGGTCCAGGCATGTGCGGACGTGGGTGGCGACACCTGCGAGATCGGCTACATCTACTCCGTGAAGGCGGCGGGCCTCGATGGCGCGCTGCGCACCGCGTTCGATGCGGCCATCGCCGCGAACCCGGGGATCTCCGTGGTCGCGGAGGGTGAGTCGTTCTACCAGACCGCACTCGGCCTCAAGGCCGCCCAGGACATGCTGATCGCACACCCGGAGATCGACGTCATCGTGGGTGCGGACCAGTCCATCACGGGTGCCCTCCAGGCGACCCAGGCCGCCGGTGTCGCGGAGGACGTCCGGCTCGTGGGTTACGGCGGTGGCGCCATCGCACTCCAGGGCATCGCGGCCGGCGAGCGCTTCGCCACGGTCATGCAGCTGCCCGCGACCGAGGGTCGCCTCGGCGTGGCACAGCTCATCGAGGCCATCCGCACCGGTACCAACACGCCGGGCATGGACCCGCTCGCGGACCTGCCCAACGCGGGTGTCGTGACCCAGGAGAACGTGGAGCAGTTCCTGACGCTCGCGGAGTGGCCGGGCTGACCTCGTCGGAGACATCTCCGAACGTTCCACCGTGGATCCATCGCGGGTCGGTCCGATGACGACCGACCCGCCCCTCACTCCAGCCTCGCCGGTGCACCTGGAGCTCCAGGGCATCGGTCGCAGCTTCGGTCATATCCGTGCCCTGGACGACGTGTCGCTGGCCATCCACCAGGGCACGGTCCACGCGCTCGTGGGCGAGAACGGCGCCGGCAAGTCCACCCTGGGCCGGGTCATCGCGGGTGCGTTGCCACCCGACCAGGGGCAGCTGCTGCTCCGGGGGACACCCGTCGTGTTCCCATCGCCGCGCAGCGCGCTCGAGGCGCGCATCGCCCTGGTAGCCCAGGAGCTGGCGCTGGTGCCCCAGCTGAGCGCGGCCGAGAACGTGTTCCTGGGCACGGAACCCCGACGCGCCTCGATCATCGATCGGCGGGCGCTGCGTGATCGCTACGTGGCGCTCGCGGAGCGGGTGGGCTTCGGCATCCCACCGGACGCGCGGGTCGGGTCGCTGCCCATCAGCCAGCGGCAGCAGGTGGAGATCCTGCGTGCCCTCGCGCGGGACGCGGACCTCATCGTGCTCGACGAGCCCACGGCGTCCCTCTCGGGCGCGGACGCCGAGCGCCTCCACCAGATCGTGCGGGATCTCGCGGCGAGCGGCCGGACCGTGGTCCTGGTGTCGCACTTCCTGGCGAGGTGCTGGACCTCGCCGACACGGTCACGATCCTGCGTGACGGTCGCGTGGTGCGCACCGCGCCCGCGGCGCAGGAATCCGAGTCGAGCCTCATCGCCGCGATGCTGGGTCGTGCCGGGGCGCACATGTGGCCGGAGCGCCGACCACCAGCCGCGGACGCGCCCGTGGTCCTGGAACTGACCGATCTCGCGGGGCCCGGCGTGACCGGCGTCTCGCTGCGGGTCCGTGCGGGCGAGATCGTGGGGCTCGCGGGTCTCGTGGGTGCCGGCCGGTCGGAGCTCGCGCGCCTGGTCCACGGCGCAGCGGATCGGACCGGTGGCAGCGCCACGCTCCATGGGGCTGCGGCCATCCCGGGCCATCCCGCGGGTGCCATCGCCGCGGGCATCGCACTCATCCCCGAGTCACGCAAGGACGAGGGCCTCTGCCTCGGGCGCCCGGTGCGTGAGAACGCCAGCCTCGCGAGCCTCACGCACCTGAGTCGCCTGGGCATCGTCCGGCGACGCACGGAGGGACGCCCGCGTCCGTGACGCGATGACACGCGTGGCGGGTACGGACCGCGTGGAGCTGCCCGCGGCCGCCCTGTCCGGGGGCAACCAGCAGAAGATCCTGTTCGCGCGGGCGCTGCTCGGCTCCCCCACCCTGCTCCTCGCGGACGAGCCCACGCGGGGCATCGATGTTGGTGCCAAGCGCGAGATCTACCAGCTCCTCGCGGACCTCGCGGCACAGGGCATGGCGATCCTGCTCATCTCGAGCGAGACGGACGAGATCCTGGGGCTCGCGCACCGGACGCTCGTGATGCGTGGTGGTCGGGTCGTGGCGGAGCTCGCCGGCGAGGCGATGACCGAGCGGGCGATCCTCGACGCCGCCTTCGGCATGTCCGCGGTCGAGGCGGCATGAGCGGCACGCATCGCCCGAGCGCCACGCTCGGGCGCGCGGGCATGAGCCGCGTGCTGGACCCGCTGGGGCGTGCCGGGATCGTCATCCCGTTCGTCATCACGCTCATCGTGCTGGGACTCATCAGCCCGCCATTCCTGCGCACCCAGAACCTCGCCAACATCCTCGACCAGCAGTCCGGGATCATCGTCGTGGCCGCGGCCGGGACGCTGGTCCTCGTGGCGGGCGGCATCGACCTCTCGGTGGGTGCCATCTACGGCCTCGCGGGGGCGGTCGCCACCCAGCTCGTGGGCACCGTGGGGGTGCCCCTCGCCATCCTCATCGGGCTCGGTCTCGGCTGCGTGGCGGGCACCGCGAACGGCATCCTCATCACGCGCTTCCGGATCAACGCGCTCATCGCGACGCTCGCCATGACCTATGTCGTGACCGGCATCGGCGCCATCCTGACGCGCGGCAACCTCATCGTCGCGTTCGAGTACCCGGAGTACCAGGCGTTCGCCGGGACGCGCATCCTGGGCTTGACCAGCGCGGCGTGGCTCATGATCGTGCTGGCCATCGCCATGGCGCTCCTGCTCGCGCGCACCACGTTCGGGCGCTACGTCTATGCGACCGGTGGCAACCCGGAGGCGGCACGGCTCGCGGGGGTACGCACGGACCTCGTGCGGGTCGCCACGTTCGCGCTCAGCGGCACGGCCGCCGCGCTCGCGGGCATCCTCGATGGGTCACGCGTCCTCTCCGCGCAGTCGTCGAGCGGCGGCGCGTTCCTGACGTTCACGGTGCTGGCGGGCATCGTGGTGGGCGGCACGAGCATCCGGGGCGGCGAGGGCGCCGTGTGGCGGACCGTCGTGGGCTGCCTGTTCATCGCGCTCATCGGCAACGGCTTCAACCTGCTGGGCCTCGACCCGTTCTACCAGCAGGTGACGCTGGGACTCATCCTGCTCCTCGCGGTCGGTCTCGATGCCTGGTCCCGCAAGCCCGGTCGATAGTCCCTACGACCCGAGCGCCTCGCGCAGGAAGTCCACCTGGAGCAGGAGCAGGTTCTCTGCGACCTGCTCGCCGCTCGCCATGTGGGTGACCCCGGTGAGTGGCAGCACCTGGTGTGGCCGCCCGGCCTCCAGCAGCGCCGTGGAGAGTCGCAGCGTGTGCGCCGCCACGACGTTGTCATCCGCGAGCCCATGGATGAGCATCAGCGGCCGGCGCAGCGCCGCGGCAGAGGAGCGATGACCGCTCGTACGCATCGGGATCGGTGTCCGGGTGCCCCAGGTATCGCTCCGTGTAGCACGTGTCGTACAGGCGCCAGTCGGTCACCGGCGCGCCGGCAACCGCCGCGTGGACGACATCCGGTCGTCGAAGCACCGCGAGCGCGGCGAGATAGCCCCCGAACGACCATCACGGATCCCCACGCGCGCCGGATCGACGTCATCCGGGAAGGCGGTCACGCCCTCGAGCGCTGAGACCTGGTCCTCCAGGGCGAGACTCGCGAGGTCGCCCGCGACGGCACGCTCGAAGGCGGGCCCTCGACCCGGCGTGCCACGACCATCCGCCACCACGACCACGAACCCCTGGTCCGCCAGCCACTGCGAGGTCAGGAACGTCGAGGGCGCCGCGAGGACCCGCTGATGTCCGGGTCCACCGTACGAGTCGAGCAGGACGGGCAGCCGGCGCGATCCCGGGACGTGGCCCGTGGGGAACAGCACCGCCGTGCGCAACCGACGCGGCCCGAGCTCCAGCCAGTGGAGCGCGGGCACGAGACCCGGATCCTCCGCGAGCGATCGAAGGACGCGCTCAGCGCCCTCCGATGGCCGCACCCGCACGCCCATGGCCGGCTGCGTCGGTGACTGGCCGCTGATCACGAGCGTCCCGCCACGACGCCGACCGCTCCACACACCCGGGCCATCCGGGCTGACGCGCGTCAGCGACCCGTCCCCGGCATCCCATGACCAGACCGATCTCGATGGGATCCTCGCTCGCACGGAGCAGCACCGTCGCCATCGACCGAGACGACGCCCCGGACCTCGAGCCCGGTCGGCGTGACGGGTCGGCCATCGACCAGCAGCCGGGTCCATCCATCGACGGCACCCAGCCAGAGCATCGAGCCATCCGCCAGGTGCCGGGGCAGGCCCGGCCGGACGTCCATCCACGCCGCATCGGAAGCCGGACCAGGCGAGTCGTGTCGCGCCGCTCCCAGGGTCCACCTGCCACACCCGCTGGTCGTGCTGGTCCCGCGACAGCGTCGTGATGTGGAGCGCGTGGCGGTCCCAGGTGACCTCCGCGAGGTACTCGTCATCGAAGGGCACCTGGCGACGCGTGCCGTCGAGCGTGAACAGCCACAGCGTGACCGACGCGTTGGTCGTGCCGGCGGCGGGATATGCCATCTCGTTCGGCTCGGCCGCGGGATCCGCCGGGTCACCGATGTGCCAGCGCAGCACACCGGTCTCGTCGGTCCGCTGCGCGAGCAGGCGGGTGCCATCCGGGGACCACCACGTGCCATGCTCGCGGTCCATCTCCTCGGCGGCGATGAACTCCGCGAGCCCCCACGTGATATCCGGTCCCTCGGGGGCCGCGAGCGCGCGATCCTCGCCGCTCACGAGGTCCGCCACGTGCAGCTCCCGATCGGTCACGTACGCCACGTGCCGACCATCCGGCGACAGGCGGGGGTCCACCACGCCGCCGGGCGTCACGAGCGATCGCGCATCCCCGCTCGCCAGCTCCACGACCCACAGCCCGCCACCGATCGCGACCGCGACGCGCGCCAGGGCGTCATCCGCGCTGTAGGCGACGACCCCCGTGGCCGACTCGCGCGCCCGCTCGCGACGCGCGCGCTCCTCCGGCGGCAGGTCATCCGAGGGGGTGACGAGGCTCACCGGATCGAGCACCAGCCGCTCGATCCCGCTCGCGACGTCCAGCTCCCACAGACACGTCCGCGCATCCGTCCCGGACACGCTCCGCAGGAACACCACGCGGCCGCCATCCGGGCTGATGGAGACGTCCCTGGGCACCCCGAGCGTGAACCGCTGGGTGCGTGCCGAGCGACGCGGGAAGGACTCGATGGGAGCGACCATCCTCGCTCCGGCACCGACGGGATCGGGTCGACCCACCCCAGCGCCTACGGGTCCGACTCCCGGCTCGCGATGATGGCCAGCTGATGCTCGATATCGGTGACCTGGGCCAGGCGGTCACCGAGCGCGCGTGCCTCGTCCGAGAGCTCCCGGACGCGTGGGTCATCGGCTGGCAGCTGGGCCTTCTCCTGCTCCAGCTCCATCAGCCGCCGGGCGTCCTCGGCAGCGGCCTCGGCCGTGGCCTTCAGATCGTCATCGACGTCGCTCATCGGCTCCTCCATCGGCCCGTCGCGATATCACGGAGCGGGTCACGCCGATGATACCCAGTGGCCCTCTCGATACACGTACCACACGACGACCATCTCGCCGGACAGGCCCCGCGGACGCACCACGGCCTGTGGGTAGTGGCTCCGCAACCGGGCCTGGAGATCGGACGGTCCGGTCGGCGGCGGGCGCATGGCACTCCGACAGACCCGTTCGAATGCGCCATCGGTGGCCGGGTTGATGACCAGCACCGGGCGTGTCCGCCCGATCGCATCGCCATCCCTGCCGCCCTGCATCACGTACCTCGATCGCCCGGTCCCATCCGCCGGTCCCATCCGTCCTCCACGCTGCCGACCCTGCGCTCACGGAGGACTCACGCCGCATGGGGGCGTCATTCCGATCGCATGACAGTCGCCCTCCGCGCAGGTGGACCCTGGGGTGGACGCCCAGCCGCCGCGGGATCGACGTCGTCGAACGCCCGGAGCCGGCGAGCCACGTGCGACGATGGCCCGCCACCCCACCTGCCTCTGGTATCGTTGATGCTGACACCAACCGGTCGTGCGGCGACCGGACACGGACACACAGGAGCACCAGCGACCGAGACGACCGGCTCCACGCCGGCAGGTTCACGATCCAGCGCGGATCCTTCATCGATCGTCGCCTCGTCAGGCGACCGCTGGACCCCCACCATCGTCTCCGGGCCCCGAGTCACGGGTCCTTCGCTCCGTGACCACACCGAGGTGTCGCTCCGATGTCCGTCCGACGGACCCTTCGCATCGCCGGCCTTGCCGCCATCGCGATGTCGCTCGTCGCGTCCCCCGTGCTCGCCACGACCCCCGACGTCGGGGTCCGGGTGGAACGCGTGGATGCACGCAACGTGGCCGTGTCCCCCTGGATCTGGGAGCCGGACGCCTCCGATTCCCTGCGCATCGCGGTGGGTGACAGCACCCGGCGGATCGTCGTCCGGATCTGGATGGAAGGCCGGCAGCGTCGCGGCCAGCTCATCGAGCGACGCCGGTCCACGACCCATCAGCCGTGGCGCACCGTGCTCCGGCAGCGCCTCTCGGCAGCGGACCTCGCCGGTGGGTCGACGGCACCCGACCGCACCCGTCACACGCTGGGCGGCCTCCTCGTCTTCGACGCTGCCAGCCTGGGCGTGGAATGGGATCGCGGGCTGGCCTACAGCGTGACGGTGCCCACCGGCTCCCGGCTCAGGGTCCGGTTCGCGGCGCGTGACGAGCGCAGCCACCGCTGGAGCGGCGTCACCCGCACCGTCCGGACCTGACCGGAGGCGGCACCCCAGGACGGCGCCGCCAGCCACACAGCCACGCCGCGGATCGGCATACCTTCGATATCCGTCAGGCGTCGGGCTCCAGACCCAGCGCCTCGCGCAGCTCGCGGGCCTCGCCGGTGGACAGACCCGCCTCCCCGAGCGCCAGCGGCTGACCCTCGAGCGCCGCGCTGATGACCGTCCGGGCACGACCCGAGATGCGCAGCGCATCCAGGCGATGCGCCGTGAACGACGCCCAGGTCGCGGGCACCCACGCGGCCACGATGCTGCCGATGGCCGTGGCATAGGCTCTGATCTCGTGCTGGGCATGGCGATCCATGCGCAGCTCGAGGAAGCGCAGCAGGTTGTGCAGGTCCACCTTCCAGTACCACTCGGTGTAGTGGGACAGCGGCAGGCCGATGCGTGCGACCTCGCGGGCGACCGCCTCGTCCCCCGCGTCCAGCAGGTCCCGGTAGTGCTGGTAGGCGCAGTCCGCGTCCTCCCGCCAGCGCGTCCGCGCGGCATCGGCCACCTCGGCGGACACGGCGCCCGTGCTGCCCTGGCGGTTCGTGGCGGACTGACGACCGATCGCGTCCGGCGCCGGGTCGTAGAACGTGTCCGCGATCTCCGAATAGCGACCGCTGTACTCGTTGACGCTCGCCGTCCGATGCCGGATCCACTGACGTGCCACGAACACCGGCAGCTTGACGTGGAGCTTCAGCTCGCACATCTCGAACGGGGAGGTGTGCTGATGGCGCATCAGGTAGTCGATGAGCCCCGCGTCCGAGCGCACCGTGCGCGTGCCGGCTCCGTACGACACGCGGGCCGCCTGGACGATCGCGTGGTCGTCCCCCATGTAGTCCACGACCCGCACGAAACCCTGGTCGAGCACCGGCACGGGCTGGAACAGGAGCTGCTCCATGGCCTCGCTCGTGGCGCGCCGGGTGGGCACCTGGACCGCGCGCTGGGTCGCGATGTCCGCGACCTGCTCGGTCGTCAGGCGGGTGGTGTCGATGGGCACCGGAGTCTGGTCCGGCTCGATGGGGTCGGGCACGAGCAGAGGATACGGGTCCGGGACGGTCCGTGGTCGTCCGGATCGCCCACCCGGGACCATCCGCGGAGCCACCCCGGACACACGTCCCCCTGTCCCTCGCGCCGCGCATGCCCGATGGTTCGCGTCGATGAGGGAGATGGAGACGCGTCGACCGACCGATACCGCGAGCCCCGTGACGCCCGCGGTGCGCCTGTCCGCGTCCCCCCGTGCGCTCACGGCCACCGCCGTCACCGCCGTGGCAGTGCTGGTGCTGCTGGTACCGACCCGACCCGTCCTGGGCCTGCTGATGATGGCGGCCATCGTGGGCGGGGTCGCTGCCGCATCCCTCCGCCGATCGAACCCCCATCCGACGGGCTCCACGCTCACCGACCTCGAGGCCCACGGCTATCGGATCCTCCGTGAGCGCGTGGCGCCGTCCCTCGCAGGCACCATCTCGTGTCTCGCCATCGGCCCGGGCGGTGTGTTCATCATCGAGGTCCGTGACGATCCCGGGCGGATCCGGGTCCGGGGCGACCGGCTCGTCATCGACGGCCGGAGCCTGGCACTCGCCACGCGTCTCAAGGGCCAGGTGGAAGCGGTGAACCGCGCCATCGGCACGCGCATCGTGGGCTCGAGCGTCCCCGTCACGCCCGTCGTCTGTGTCCGGCGCGCCGAGCTGCCGCTGCTGCGTCGGGACATCGGCGGGGTGGCCGTGCTCCGGGAGGCCCAGGTGGTCGCCGCGATCCTCCAGGCGCCCCGGGTGGTGGATGTGGCGACGGCCGCCACGCTCACCGACCTGGCGGACGCGGTGATGCCCGCCGCTGGCCGGGTCGCGGCCCTGCGCCCCAGCGAGACCGCCGGATACGCGCGATCACCAGGCGGGATGGTCGCTGCCCCGAGCCCATCCGTCGGACGGCTGGCTGTCGACCCGACCGCGGAGGCAGCACTCCCCGCCTGAGCTGGATGCTCCCGGAGCCCTGCTCCTCGCGCATCCTGCCCATGATCCGCCGATCGCGCGTGACGAGATGCCCTGATGCGGGCCGTGGAGCGGATCCCGGAGGCATGCGTCGTCCGAAGACCCACATCCTGCGAGTCGGGAGCGACGACGGCCGCGGCGACATCCCGCCGAGCGCCCACTCCGCGCCGAGCGACGCGCTCCCGCCTCGGGCGGGCACTCCCCCGTTCGGGTCGGCACTTCCCGTCTGACGCGGGCACTCCCCGTCTGACGCGGGCGCTCCCCGCCGGGTCCCTGTCGAGCAGCATCCGGGCAGCCGTGCCACGATGCGCCCGTGGCGAGCAGCACCCGCCGACCCCAGGCCCGACCGGACGTCCGGACCCGCGGCGCCCAGGGGACGACGACGCGTCCGAGGTCCCGACCCGCGTCGGACCCGACCCCCCGTCCGCGTGCCTTCATCGGTCCCGCGGTGATCATCGCCGTGCTCGCCGTGCTCATCGTGCTGGCCGTGCCTGGTCTCGCACCACGGGGCGGTGCGAGCGCGACCGATGCGGCCGTCGCCGTGGTCGCGACCGGTGATCCCGTCACGCCAGCGCCGGTCACCACCACCGGACCCGATCCCGTCACGCCGACCCCGACGCCGGTCCAGATCGTGTCCAGCCACCCCTCGCCGCCACCTGCCGCCCAGCGTCGCCTGGACCGGGCGTTCGCCGCGATGGTCACCACGGTCGGTGCGCCGGGTCTCGTGGCCGCGGTGCGGCTGCCCGACGGCAGTGTGTGGTACGGCGCGGACGGCGTCATGTGGCCCGGTGGCCCGAAGGTCACGCCGGACACGCCGTTCGCGTGGGGCAGCATCACCAAGACGTTCGTGGCGACGCTCGCGCTGCGACTCGCTGCCGAGGGCCGCATCTCCCTCGACCAGACCATCGACGCGTGGTTCCCGGACTACCCCCAGGCGGACCGCATCACGGTCCGGATGCTGCTCAGCCACACGAGCGGCATCTTCGACTACTTCCAGCACGCGACCTATGGCGCACGCGTGTTCGAGGAGCCGCTCCACGCCTGGACCGTCGACGAGATCCTGGCCATGACCGGACCCCGCGCGTATGCACCGGGCAAGGGCTTCAACTACTCCAACACCAACTACGTGCTGCTGGGCGTCATCCTCGAGCGGGTCACGGGAACGCCTCTCGTGGACCAGATCCACGAGGGCCTCCTGGAGCCCCTCGAGCTCCACGAGACGGTCTTCCAGCAGGCCGGGCGCGAGAACGGCATCGTGGGCGCGAAGGGCTTCTGGAAGTCCGGCTCCAGCTTCACGGAATGGTCCGACGGGACCGACTTCCGACCCACCACCTCCACCGCCAGCGTGGCCTGGGCGGCCGGCGCGATGGAGGGCTCCGTGCGCGACCTGCTCGACTGGGAGATCGCCCTCTACCAGGGGGACGTGCTGCCACCGGACGCGCTCGCCCAGATGCTCTCGTTCGATCGCAAGTCGGGCTATGGCCTGGGTGCCCGGACCCAGACCCTCGTCGACCGCCGTGGATTCGGCCATGGTGGGTCGGTGCGTGGCTTCGTGTCCGTGATGTACCGGCTGCCCGCCGAGGACATCGATGTCGTGGTCCTCGCCAACGTGGGCTTCGCGAACCTCGACCGGGTGGCGACCCGCCTGGCGCGTGCGGCGCTCGCCGTGACGGCGACCCCGGAGCCCACCCTGCCACCCGATCCGGTCGACCTGCCGCTCGATCCGCTGGAGAGCGCCGCACCCTGAGGTCCGCAGGGTCGCTCGATGGCGTCCTCGCTCGATACGATGTAAGGTGCCACCCTCGCATCATGGCTCGCTCCGCACCCACCCCGATCGGCCGCCTCGCCATCGTCCTGCTCGCGCTGGTGACCCTCACGGGATGTGCGCTGCTCCCCGACCGCGGTGCCGCGATCCGCACCGACGTGTTGCCCGCGCTCGAGGCGGTCGCGAGCGCCGGCCCATGGGCGAGCTCCGGCCCAGCGCCCGGTCCCACGCTCGACGCGCCACCCGTCCCCTCGGTCGTGCCGGGCCCCATGGCGTCCCCCGACCTCGCGCGCGACCTCCGCCCGAGACCCCGCGAGGGCCGGTTCCGGATGGACCTGTACACCGCGAACGACCATGTCGCCCAGTTCGACCCCAGCTGGTGCGTGGGCGCCTCCATGCAGATGATGATCAACCTCATGGAGGACGGGCGCCCCGACCGCAGTCGCGCCACCCAGCGCGAGCTGTACCAGCTGGCCCGGGAGATCAGCCCGTGGGTGGAGACCCGCCCCGGCGCCTCCACGTATGGCTGGGCGGGCGGGCTGACGCAGCTGGGCTACGGCCCCTACGCCGAGCTGTCCGCGGGCAGTCGTGGCGCGGCGCTCCGGCTCGCTGCGCGCCAGATGCGGTTCACGGGCAAGCCGGTCGGGCTGCTGGTGTGGCGGGGCCGGCATGCCTGGGTGATGTCCGGCTTCCAGGCCACCGCGGACCCGGCATACACCGACGACTTCCGGGTGACGGCGGTCTGGATCGAGGATCCCTGGTCGGGTCGCGTGAGCTCCATCTGGGGCCCTGGCCTCGAGCCCCACACCCGCGTGCCCACCGACGAGCTCCAGGGGTTCACGCGCTGGGCGAGTCGGCACCGGCCGGAGTACGGACCACGGGGTGAGTTCGTGATCATCGCGCCCCTCCTCGAGGAGACCGCGGACGGGCTCGCACCCATCGCACGGGAGGAGCGGGCGCCGGCGGCGTGAGGTCGACCGCTCGGGTGGACCGCTGGGGTGGATCGGCTGCGACCGGTCGCCATCGTCGGTCGAGCCCCGTCCAGCCGTCCCGGGCGCGCGGACGCTACGCTCCACGGTATGCGCATCGCGACCTGGAACGTCAACTCCCTGAAGGCCCGCATGGACGCGGTGGAACGCTGGCTGGACCGCGCGGCACCGGACGTGCTGCTGCTCCAGGAGACCAAGCTTGCGGACGAGGACGCGCCGGTGATGCCCTTCCAGCTCGCCGGCTATGAGCTGCTCCACCACGGCGAGGGTCGCTGGAACGGCGTCGCCATCGCGAGTCGCGTGGGTATCGCGGATCCCGTCACCAACTTCGGGGACGGCCCGGTGCGGGACTCCCGGTCGGGGGCCGCGAGCGGAGCGGCGGAGGAGGACTTCGACCCGTCGGACGAGGCACGCATGGTGTCCGCGGTGTGCGGCGGCGTGCGCGTCGTGTCGCTGTATGCCCCGAACGGCCGGGTCGTGGGCTCGCCCTTCTATGTCGGCAAGCTGCGCTGGTTCGAACGGCTCGCGGCGTGGACCGCGGAGCAGGTGGCCGCGGGCACCGAGCTGGTCATCGGCGGGGACCTCAACGTGACCCCCACGGACATCGATGTCTGGGACCCCGTCGCGGCCCACGGGGGGACGCACGTCTCGGGCCCGGAGCGGGCGGCGCTGGCACGGCTCACGGACCTCGGTCTCGTGGACGCGTACCGCGCCCGGGTGGCGGCACCGGGCCGCTTCTCGTGGTGGGACTATCGGGCGGGCATGTTCCACAAGAACATGGGCATGCGCATCGACCTGCTGTACCTGACGCCTGCGGTGGCAGAGCGCATCGTCTGGGCGGAGATCGACCGCGAGGCGCGCAAGGGCCCACCGACGCCCTCCGACCACGCGCCGGTCGTCGTGGACCTGGACACCCCCGGTCTCGCCTTCGACGCGGGCTGGGATGCCGCGCTCGGGCGCATCGCTGCCCGGACCCGGCCGTCGCGGGGCGGCTGACCATGCGCAGCGACCTGACCCTCGACGATGTGGCCGACCTGGTCGCATCGCCCGTCGTGGCGACGCTCGCGACCTACCGTGCGGATGGCAGCGTCCTCCTGTCGCCCGTCTGGTACGAGCTGCGCGAGGGCACGTTCCGGGTGTGGACGGGTGGCTGGGACGAGGGCAAGGTCCGGCATCTGCGCGCGGACCCCCGGGCCGGCCTCGTCATCCCGGAGCAGACACCACCCTGGCGCGGCATCGAGGTCGCCGGGCACGTCGAGGTGACCGAGGAGGACTTCGCGGGCAGCCGGGACCGGACCGCCGAGCGCTACCAGGGTGCGTCCAGCGTCGCGGGCATGGCCCGCGCGTTCCCGGGCGGGGTCGTCATCCGGATCCACCCGGACCGGCTGCGGATCTGGTCCGTCGACGGCTGACCGGGATCGTTCGACCATGGATCGTCCACCACGCCGATCGGCACGGGGTGTGACATCCTGGCTCACCGCACGTCCCACCCTCGTGCACTCGACCGTCCACGGGCAGCCCTGCCGGGCGCCCGCCCGTACCCCATGAACCATCCCCATCCCTCCAGCAGACCTCGGCGTGACCGTCTCGCGCTGCTGCTGCTGCCGTTCCTCCTGGCCGGCTGTGTCGTGGTGGAGGACATCCGGCCCTCCATGACCCCGCCACCCGCAGGGGTCGGCGTCGCGGCACGCGATCCGTCCTCGACACCCGATGTGACGCTGCCCGGGACCACACAGCCGACGGCCACGCCCGAGGTCCGGGACGGCACACGCGAGCCGGATGTCACCGCGACGCCCACCGCCTCGCCATCGCCGACCCCGACACCGCCGCCGACCGCATCGCCTGCGCCCGCGCCGACGGCGTCGCCGGATCGGAGCAGCCGACCGACATCGACACCATCGCCCGCGCCCACCGCGACACCCGAGCCCACCCGGACCGCTCGTCCCTCCCCCACCCCGGCGCCGACCCCGCGCCTGCGCCCTCGGCCCAAGCCCGGCCCGTTCCGGATGGACGTCTATCGTCGGAACGCGTTCACCTCGCAGTACACGGCGTGGTACTGCGTGCCGGCCGCGATGCAGACGATGATCAACATCATGGAGTCCGGCCGACCCGACCGGACCCGCGCCACCCAGGACCGGCTCTACCGGCTCGCGCGGCGTCTCAGCAGCGACCGGCTCGACGGCAAGGGCGCGGAGCCCATCGGCTGGGCGCGTGGTCTCGAGCGGCTGGGCTACGGCCGGT
>JAHBUZ010000040.1 GCA_019637815.1 Chloroflexota bacterium | reverse complement strand
GTGGCGGCGCCAACCTCGTGGCGCTCCGGGTGCTGCATGGGCCCCAGCGCCGGAGCCTCAACATGCGGGGTGCCTATCTCGAGGTGCTCGGCGACCTCCTGGGCTCGGTCGCCGTGATCGTGGCGGCCGTGGTCATCGCGCTGACCGGCCTCAGCCAAGCGGACGCGATCGCGTCGGCGCTCATCGGCCTGATGATCCTGCCCCGCACGTGGGCGCTCCTGCGGGACGCGACCGACGTGCTGCTGGAGGCCACGCCCCGGGGTGTGCGGCTCGAGGAGGTCCGCGACCACATCCTCCAGGCGCCTGGCGTGGTCGCGGTGCATGACCTCCATGTCTGGACCATCACGAGCGGCATGAACGTGGTCTCCGCACACGTCGTCATGGGGCCCGACGGGGACCCGGCCGTGCTGCTCGACCACCTCGGCGACTGCCTGTCCGACGATTTCGACATCGACCACTCGACGTTCCAGCTGGAGACGCCCGAGCACGTGCTCTGGGAGGGTCGCGCCGACCGGGTGCGTCTGTAGCGTTCGCCCGCGATCCGGTCGCGATCGTGCCGGTCAGGCCGCCGTCGTCGCTGGATGCGCTTCCGCCCCGGGATCCGCTGGTGTCTCGGACGGTGCGCCGCCGATGAGACGGCGTACCTCCGCGGCGAGGACCACCGCGGCCCCCGCGACCAGGCACACCACCCACTGGGACGCATCGAGCGACACGGTGCCCAGCAGTCGCTGGAGCACGCCGAGCTCGGTGGCCAGGATGATGGCGAGGATGGACAGGCCGGTCGTCTTGAGCAGCATCCCGTCGGTCAGCAGATGGCCGCTGAACACCGACCGTCCTTCGTCACGGGTCACGAGCGAGAACAGCAGGTTGGACAACGAGAACGCCGTGAGACCCATGGTCCGACCGACGGCGTCACCGTACTGGTCGGTCGCCCACCAGATGACCCCGAGGGTGCCGATGGCCATGATCGCACCCACGATGATGAGCCAGACGAGCCGGTCCCGGGACAGGATCGGCCGGTCGCGGGGCCGCGGCGGCTCCTCCATGAGACCCGCGCGCGGCGCGCCATAGCCCAGGCCGATGGCCTGGAACACGTCCGTGGTGAAGTTGACCCACAGGGTCTGGAGCGGCAGGAACGGCACCCCGCCCGCGATGTTCAGGACGGCGGCGCCCAGGAACGTGCCGATGAACCCGAACAGCACCCCCATCTGGAACCGGATGTAGCGCAGCAGGTTGTCATAGATGACCCGACCGACCGCGACCGCCTTGACGATGGTCGAGAAGTCGTCATCGGTCAGGATCATGGTCGCGGCTTCCTTGGACACCTCGGTGCCCGTGATGCCCATGGCGACCCCGATGTCCGCGCGCTTGAGCGCCGGCGCGTCGTTCACACCATCGCCCGTCATGGCCACGATGTGGCCCTGTCCGCGGAGGATGTCCACGAGGTGCACCTTGTCCTCCGGCGCGACCCGGGCGATGACCCCGATGTCCCCGATGGCGGCGGCCGCCTCCGCGTCGCTCATGGCGCGCAGCTCGGCGCCCGTGATGGCACGACCCTCGATGCCCAGCTCGCGGGCGATGGCCTCGGCCGTCACCGCATGGTCGCCGGTGATCATGCGGACCCGGATGCCCGCCGCGTGCGCCCTGGCGATGGCGTCCCGGGCCTCCGGCCGCGGCGGATCCACGATGCCCACCATGGCCAGGAGCGTCAGCCCTTCGATGAGCCCAAGCAGGTCCCCGGACGCGTCGAACGTCGCGGGGTCGAGGTCGCGTGACGCGGTCGCCATGACCCGCAGCCCCTGGCGACCGAGCGCCTCGTTCTCGGCGAGGTACGCGTCCCGCAGCTGGTCCACGGGCACGGCCGTCCCGTCGGCGCCACGGACATGGGTCGAGCGTGCCAGCAGCTGGTCGGGCGCACCCTTGACATAGCAGCGGATGACCTCGGCACCCGCGTCATCGGTCATGCGGTGGAACGTGGCCATCAGCTTGTAGGCCGCGTCGAAGGGCAGCTCCGCGACCCGCGGATAGCGCTCACGCGTGAGCGTCGGATCGACGCCCCCCTTCGCCGCCAGCACGACCAGCGCTCCCTCGGTCGGGTCGCCCACCAGCCGGCCATCCTGGACCACCGCGTCGGCGCACAGCACCATCGGTAGCAGGAACGGGTCGAGCAGGATCGGCGCCTCGCCGGCGACATGGTCGATGCGGCCATCCATGCCGTAGCCCGTGCCGCTGATGGCGTATCGCCGCCCGATGACCGTCATCCGGACCGCCGTCATCTGGTTGAGCGTGAGCGTGCCCGTCTTGTCGGAGTTGATGGCGGAGGTGGAGCCGAGCGTCTCCACGGAGCGGAGGCGTTTGACGATGGCGCCCGACCGGGCGAGCCAGGACGTGCCATAGGCGAGGACGGTCGTGATGGTGGCCGGCAGACCCGTGGGGATCGCCGAGACCGCGAAGGCGACCGCGGTCAGGAACAGGCTCTGAAGCTCCTGCCCGCGCCAGAGCCCGATGCCGATCGATGCCGCGAGCGACACGCCCGCCACGACCAGGATCTGGTTGGTGAGCCGGTCGAGCTGCTGGGTGAGCGGTGTCGACTCGGTCCGGGTGGTCTGGAGCATGCCCGAGATGTGGCCGACCTCGGTGGCCATGCCCGTCGCGATGACCAGGAACGTGCCGGAGCCACGCGTGACCTGGGTGTTCATGAACACGAGATCGACCCGGTCGCCGAGGGGTGCGTCCTCGGCGACGGCCTCGACCTGCTTGGGCACCGGCAGGCTCTCGCCGGTCAGGGGGGACTCATCGATCTCCAGGGTCGCGGCGCGCAGGACCCGTCCGTCCGCGGGGACCCGGTCACCGGCCTCGACCGACACGATGTCACCGGGGACCAGCTGCTCGATGGGCAGCTCGACGAGCTGGCCGTCGCGGGTCACCCGCGCCTTGACCACGAGCATCCCCTGGAGCGCGGCGACGCTCGCGGACGCCTTGCCCTCCTGGTGCATGCCCATCCACGCGTTGAGGAGCGTCAGTCCGATGAGCAGGACACCCGTCATCAGCTGGCCCGGCAGCACGAGACACACGAGACCCGCCACGAGCAGCACCACCTGCATCGCGTCGGTGTACTGCCGCAGGAACACCCGCCAGCGGGGCTCGGGCGGTACCGCGTCGAACGCGTTGGGCCCGTACCGTGCCTGTCGATCCGCGACCTGCGTGGCGGTGAGGCCCCGGTCCTGGGAGACCTCCTGGGCGGCGAGCGCCGCCTCGGCCGTCAGCGCATGCCAGGCGTGCTCACCGTCCGCCATCCTCGTGCCCTCCACTCCGCCGATCCTTCCGCCGCTGCGTCGGCTTCGGTGCTGGCGTCACCGCGTCGGAGACATCGTCCCGGCCCCCCTCGGCCGTCGCCAGCCCCAAGGGTACCTGCACGACACCCGGCGCCACGGGCAGCGGCGCCGCGCGCCCTGGACGCACGCTGGGCAGCCTGGACTGGTCCTTGAGCAGGTCCTCGTGGGGGATCGTCGCGAGCAGGTGGCGGATCAGCGCGAGCCGCGCTCGGCGCTGGTCACGTGCGTCCACGACGTACCAGGGCGCATGCTCCGATGACGTGCGGACGAGCATCTCGTCGCGGGCCCGCGTGTAGTCATCCCAGCGACGGCGCGCCTCGAGGTCCATGCTGCTCAGCTTCCACCGTCGGCGCGGGTCCACCAGCCGTGCCCGGAAGCGCTCCTCCTGGGTCGCCTGGTCGATGTCCAGCCAGTACTTGATGACCACGATGCCGGACATCACCAGGGTGCGCTCGAAGCCGGGCACGAGCTGGAGGAAGGCCTCCACCTCCGCATCGCTCGCGAACCCCATGACACGCTCCACGCCCGCCCGGTTGTACCAGCTCCGATCGAACAGGACCATCTCGCCCGCGGCGGGCAGATGGGGCACGTAGCGCTGGAGGTAGTACTGGGACCTTTCCCGGTCCGTGGGTGCCGCGAGCGCCACCGTCCGCACGACGCGTGGGTTCAGGCGGGCCGTGATGCGCTTGATGACGCCGCCCTTGCCGGCCGTGTCCCGTCCCTCGAACAGGACCACGACCTTGAGACTGCGCTGCTTCACCCACTCCTGGAGCTGCACGAGCTCCGTCTCCAGCTCCCGGAGCTCCGCCTCGAAGGCCGCGCGCTTCATACGCGGCAGGGGGGTCGCGATCTGGGCGACCGCTGCCTCCGCGACCTGCCCGACGACCCCATCCACGGGCTGTCCGCGCCCGGTCCCCAGGCGCTTTCCGCGGGTCGTCTCGTCGCCCGTGCCCTTGTCCCTGCTCTTGCGCCCTTTGCCCACCCAGCGGTCCTCCCTGCTCGGGCCTCGGGACACAGGTCGACCGAGGCGCACGATGCCCCCTGCGGATGGTAGTCGGGAGATGCCAGCGCGGCCCATGCCGTCGGTGCCGAATCGTGGGCCGGCCCGCTCATCACCAAGGTGCGAGCGAAGGTCTGCGAGGGCAGCTCATCGAGCCGGTCCCGATGTCGTGCCGCCGACCGCCCCCAGGATCCCGTCGTCGGGCACCATCCTCGTCACCGTGGTGCGACCGAGGTCGACAGCCAGCAGGCGGTCCCGTGCCATCGGATCGTCGTGGCGCCCGCGACGATGACGACATCGTGATCCTCGAACGGGCACGGCGGCTCCGCCATCTGATGGCCCACTCTGTCGGTGACGCGAGTCGGGCTCGCCGACGAGCTGCCGGGATCGTGGTCAGGCCACGTTCGCGACCTCGAAACGGTCGAGTCGGAACATCCCGATGTCGAATCCCGGCTCGCGATCCATCACCAGGTCAGCGAGGACATCACCCAGCGCGCTGGCGAACTTGAACCCGTGTCCCGAACACGGCGAGGCGATGATGACGTTCGGCCGGTCGGGCAGGCGGTCGATGATGAAGTGCTGGTCCGGGACGTTCGTGAAGATGCAGGTCCTCCAGCTGAGGAGCGGACCGTTCGCTGCTGGCAGGAATCGCTCGAGGCCCTCGCGTAGATGTCGCTCGTCCTCACCATCGAGCTTGCGCCACGAATCCGTACGTGGGTCGATCGTCTCGCCACGATGGCGATATCGCCCAAGCTTCACACCCGGGATCCCGAACTCCGGGAAGCCGTACCACTCGGTGCCATCGTCGTCCTCATGGATGAACACAGGGAACGTGCCCACCTGGAACATCGCGGGCTCTCGTGGCTGCGTCCACATGAGCACCTGGCGCTCAGGCACCGCCACGTCACGCAGGATATCCACGAGCGACGGCATCCATGCGCCCGCTGCCAGCAGCAGCCGTCGGGCACGGTAGGTGTCCCGATCGGTGCGGACCGTCACGAGGTCGTCCGTGGCCTCCCACGCCACCACCGGCTCGTTCCCGTGGATCTCCGCGCCATCCGCGATCGCGGTCGCTGCATACGCGGCGATGGCACGCTCGGACATCACGAAGCCGGCGTCGGGCTGGAGCACGGCGACGTGGTCGTCGGGTACCTCGAAGGCAGGATATCGTCGGCGCAGCTCTGTGCGGCTCAGGATCTCATGGCGAAGCTCGTGGGCACGACAGGCGGCGATCGATCCCTCGACGACGGCGGATGATGGGGACCCGATGTCGAGCCCTCCGGTCACCACGAGCAGGCGATCCTGGACACGCGCCTCCAGTGCCCGCCACCGGTCATAGGCGTGCTGGACGAGCGGCACGTAGCGTGGGTCCTCGTTGTAGGCGAGACGGATCATGCGATTCACGCCGCCGGAGGAGCCCAGGGTATTCGGCACGTCGGAACGCTCCAGCCCGAGCACGCGACAGCCGCGAGCAGCGAGCTCCGCGATGGTGGCCGATCCGTGGGCACCGACACCCACCACGATGACGTCATACGGGTCGGTCATTGGACGTCCCTCCGACTTGCACACCCGACTTGAGCACGCGTTCTATCTGGGTTCTGGACAAGAGGTGCTCGGGATCGACCGACAGGTCGCCGTTCACGAGCACGAGGTCCGCGAGGGCGCCCGGCTGGAGTCGACCCGCACCATCGAGGCCGGCCGCGATGGCCGCGGTGGATGTCGCTGCCCGCACCGCATGCTCCACCGGGATGCCGCATTCGCGGACGAGGACGACGATCTCCTGCGCGTAGAGCCCATGTGGATGCACGGCACCACCACAATCACTGCCCACCGCGAAGGGCACGCCCCGGTCGTACGCCCGAAGGACACCCGCCAACATCTCGGGCCATCGGGCGATCACGTGCGCTCGTGCCGGCTCGGGGTATCCGACCGACGGCCCCCGGTCGATGATGGAGCGATACACACCGAGCGTGAACACGAGCGTCGAGCGTGGATGCGCCTCGAGGATATCGAGCGTGCGATCGTCCACGAACGAGGCGTGCTGGATCGTGTCGAAACCCGCCATGACAGCAGCCGTGACACCCTCGGGTCCTTCCGCATGGGCCGCGGCCGAGAGACCGTTGTCATGCGCCGCTCGGGTCGCCGCTCGGAGCTCGTCGTCCGTGAACGCGATCGAGGATCCCCGCTCCGTTGCCTGGACGGTGGAGGCGGTGACCATCACCTTGATGTTGTCCACGCCGGTGCCGCGCTGACGTCGGATGACCGAGACGATCTCGTCCACGCCGGTCACCGTGACGGCCAGTCGCGTCGCCGGGTCCACGTGGAAGGAGGGCGGCCACAGGTCCAGGGGGCCGCCGACGCTCGCCAGTATCTGGCCACTCGCGCGCATGGTGGGGCCGGGGATCACGCCCCGATCGATGGCGTCCCGGGTAGCCACGGCGATCTGACCCCGGCAGCCGACATCGAGGACTCCGGTATAACCGTGGGACAGGCTGCGCGCTGCGTTCGCGCCCGCGCAGACGGCCGCGTACTCAAGGGTCGCTGGCCACTCCAGCTGCGTCATGCCCACATGGCCGTTGTAGCCCGCATGGAAGTGGGGGTCGACAAGCCCTGGCAGCAGGGTGGCGGCCGGATGCAGGAGCTCGGTCACGAGCCCACCTGGTCGATGCACGCTCGCGGCCGGACCCATCTCCACGATGTGCCTGCCCTGGATGAGCAGGGCTGCATCGCGGATCGGGGGCGCCCCGCTTCCGTCCATGAGCCAGCCCGCTTCGATGCGTGTCCACCGATCATCCCTCATCGGTGATGTCCCGCTCGTCGCTCGTGGCCTGTGGTTCGACGTATCACAGCGGTGTGATCCCTCCCGTCAGGTGTCCTGGGAGCGCTGATGGACCCATCGGGGGTGCGATCATCGGTGATCGCTGACGACGGACATCCGAGAACAGTCGAAGGAGACTCCCTCCGAGCACCAGGCGGACCTGGTCGTCCGTGAAACCTCGGACCACGAGGCCGCGGGTGAGGTTCGACAGCTGGCTCACATCCTGGACACCGTCGGCGAACCCGAACGGCGTCGTGATGCCCTGGTTCGCGGCCAGGGTCTCGCCGTGTGAGAAGTAGTCCGGGCCACATGCCACATGCTCCGCCCCGACGAGATCCGTGAGGTATTCGAACTGGTCGAGCAGCTGGCCGAGGGTGGCCTGGTCGCGACCAGGCTTCACCATCTGGGACATGAAGTGGACCGCGACCACGCCATCCTTGGACGCGATCAGCCGGATCAGGTCATCCGGCAGGAGCTGTGGCTGGGTCGGGTTCAGGGCCAGTGCGCCGGTATGGCCGTTCAGCACCGGTGCGCTGGATCCGTCCACGGCGTCGGCGATCGACTGGTAGGAGAGGTGAGACACGTCCACGATCAGGCCGATGCGGTTGAGCTCCCGGACGAACTCCATGCCGAGCGTGGTCAGGCCGGCACCCGAGGTTTCGCTCTGTGTGGCGCCGAGGGGATGTTTCGTCGCCCACGACAGTTGCAGATGGCGCAGTCCCAGACGAGCCAGGGACCGGAGCACCTCCGGGCGGTATTCGGTGATCCGGGCGCCCTCGGCACCGACGAGCAGAGCGATGGCACCGTGCTCCTTCGCGCGCAGGATGTCATCAGGCTCGAGCGCGATGGAGATACGACCCCCCGATCGCTCGGCCAGTCCCAGTACGTGGTCCAGGGCGATGAGCGCCGACTTGAGGAAGCCGTCGCTGGTGCGTGGGTCAGCGGCGACGTCGGCGTTCGGCTCCAGGGGCACCCTCGTCGCTGCGAAGGCCCCGGGCTCGAGCCACAGTCGTTCGTCCACACCGATATGGAGCTGTTTGGCGGTCGCACCTCCTCGCTGCATCAGCAGGATGTCGTCCTCGAGGATGCAGTGGTCGTGGGCGAAGAAGACCAGTGACTCCTGGTGGAGGCGCTGCGCTCGTTCCTCCTGGATGCTCGAGAGTCCAAGGTCCATCGTGGCGCCAACGGACATCACCGGATCCCCTCCATCTGATGCTGGGTCCACGCGCCCGCGGAGACATCGGCGCCGGGTCGCGCGACGGCGCCTGACCCTGATGTCGGGTCGTCAAGGCTCGTCGACCTCGGGACAGCCGCAAGGAGTGCGCGGGTGTATGGGTCCCTGGGCGTCGCAAGGACGGCATCCGTGGCTCCGGTCTCCACGAGACGGCCGGACTGCAGTACCGCGACCATGTCGGCGACCTGGCGCACGACCGCAAGGTCATGGGTGATGAACAGGTACGAGAGACCGAGGTCCGCCTGCAGGCTCATGAGCAGGTTCAGCACCTGCGCCTGGACCGACACGTCGAGGGCACTGGTCGGCTCATCGCAGATGATGAGGCTCGGCGAGACCGCGATGGCGCGGGCGATGGCCACTCGCTGTCGCTGCCCGCCGGAGAGGTGACGTGGGTATCGGCCGGCGTGGGAGCTGGTCAGGCCGACCAGCTCCAGCAGTTCGGCCGTGCGAGCGGCGATGGCCGGTCCAGCGAGATCGGTGAGGTGCCGTAGTGGCTCGGCGATGCTCGCGCCGACCGACATCCGCGGATCGAGGGATGCGGCCGGCTGCTGGAAGACCATCTGGACCTGGCGACCGAATGCTCGTGTGTCTCGCGCTCGTCCCACCAGATCCGAGCCTTCGAGCCGGATGCGCCCTTTGGTGACGGGCGCCAGACCGAGGATCGCGCGAGCGATCGAGGTCTTGCCGCTGCCGCTCTCACCCACGAGCGCGAGCGTGGTTCCCCGCGGGAGGACGAACGAGACATCGTGGACGACCCGCTGGGCCGGTGGACGCGCGAATGGGTGCGACCGACGCCCCGGGTACTCGATGGTGAGGTCGACGATCTCGAGGATGTTCATGGCTGAGGCACCGTCATCGCATGGTTCGTCACCCAACAGGCGGCTGCGTGCGACGCGCCGTCCGCTCCCAGAGGCGGCTCGTCGGTCGCACACACATCCATTCGGATGGGGCACCGTGGTCGGAAGCGGCATCCGTCTGCGATCTGCCAGATGCCCTCGACGCTCCCCGGCATCGTCGGGATCGGTCGTGTGCGGACCGTCAGGCTCGGAGCTGCGTCGAGCAAGCCTCTCGTGTACGGGTGCTGTGGATCGTGCAGGACCTCATCGGTGGGTCCCGACTCGACCACGAGTCCTGCGTACATGACACTGGTCGAGTGCGCGAGTTGGGCGGCGACCGCGAGCGCGTGGGTGACGAACAGGACCGACAGTCGCCGCTCGGCGACGATCGATCGCAACAGCTCGAGGATCTTCGCTTGTACGGTGACATCGAGTGCGGTCGTGGGCTCATCCGCGAGCAGCATCTCGGGGTCACAGGCCAGTGCGAGTGCGATCATCACGCGCTGCCGCATGCCACCACTGAGCTCATGTGGGAACTTGCGAATGGTCTGCGGGTCGGACGGCAGCCCCACCTGGTCGAGCAGGCCGATGACCCGCGCCTGCGTGGCGTGTCGATCGAGTCGGAGGTGCGCCCGGATCGGCTCCACGATCTGGTCGCCGATCGCCATCACGGGGTTCAACGATGCCATCGGATCCTGGAACACCATCGCGATCCGGGTCCCGCGAACCCGCTCGTACCCCGACTCCGAGAGGCCGGTCAACGTCGACCCGCCGAGCTCCACCCGACCGCCGGTGAGGCGCAGTCCACGGGGCAGGATGCCCATGATCGCGAGGGCGGTGACCGACTTGCCCGATCCCGATTCCCCGACGAGCGCTCGGACCTCACCGGGCTGCAGCGACAGTGAGACCCCTCGAAGGATGCGGCGGGGATCACGACCGCTGGTGGTCACCTCAAGGGAGTCCACGATCAGGCCACCCGCCGCTCCACCGATGCGTGGGGTGGCGTTCGGGCTGGCACCGGATGCCGGCCGATGGTACGCCACGGTCCCTAGATCCCCACACCGAGCTTGGCGGCGGCGCGGCCGATGCTGTCGACGACACGTGCCAGGTCCTCGTCGGTCAGCTCGCTGCGGATGATGAGGCGCAGACGTGGTCGCGAGTCACTCCTGGTCGGGTTCGTGATGGCCTGTGCGAGGACACCTTCGTCGCGCATCCGGGCGGCGAACCGGCGCGTCAGGTCGGCGCTCGGCAAGAAGATCGGCACGATCGGGGTCCCACCATCCGGGCCGGACCACCCGATCGCTGACAGGCGCTCCTTGAAGGAGATGGTGTTCCGCCAGAGGCGCTCGAGGCGCTCGGTCTCGTTCTGCAACACACCGAGCGAGGCGACACACGCCGCGGTGAGTGCCGGCGGCAGCTGGGTCGAATAGTTGATGGGATGGGATCGCGCGAGGAGCGCCGTCCGCAGACGGTTCGATGACCCCACGAAACCTCCGACCACGCCGAGTGCCTTGGAGAGCGTTCCGACCTGGATGTGGACACGCTCGACGACACCATGATGCTCGACCGAGCCCCGACCGCGGTGTCCGAGCACTCCAGTGCCATGCGCGTCATCCACGATGATGTCCGCACCGTAACGTTCGGCCACCTCACAGATCCACGGCAGGGGTGCGATGTCGCCCATCGTCCCGAACACCCCATCGGTCGCGACCACGACCGAGCCCTCCGTCACATCGTGCCGATGCTGCCTCAGGATCGATTCCAGATGGTCGACATCCGCGTGGCGGTACTCGACGACGCGGGCACCCGACAGCCGAGCGCCATCGATGGTCGATGGGTGGGACCATTCGTCCCGTACCAGGAGGTCGCCCGGTCCCACCAGCGCGGGGATCAGGCCGATGTTCGCCGCCAACCCAGACTGGAAGACCACGACCGACTCGGCACCCTTGAAGTGGGCCAGGTCCATCTCGAGCCGCTCCTGGGCCGCGACATCGCCGGCCGCGCCCCTTGAGCTGCCGGCACCGACACCATGCTCTGCCAGCGCTTCCGCCGCCGCCTGGACCACGGCCGGGTGGCGTGACAGACCCAGATAGTCGTTCGAGGACAAGGTGACCGAGGGCCCGTCGGCCATGGACCCTCCGGCCCCCCTCCCTGTCTCGCGCGCTGTCCAGGCGGCTGTCATCGACTCCCTCTCACGACCGTGACCTATGCCAAAACTCGGTAGATGCGGACGGTAGCACACCAATGAAGCCTGTCGCCAATAGGCATGAGTGCGAGAAAATGACCCGCGGATGCGCCTTGACATGCCGGATGGACGTCCGTACCCTCAATATGGCATATGCCAAATGTGGCGCCCGCGTTCGGACGGACGGTCGGGTCGTAGAGAAGAGGAGGGTCAGCGTTGGGACTTCGAGGTACCTCCCGGCGGCGGATGTCACGTTCCGTCGCTCCGCTACTCATGGCCGCGGCCGTCGCGGGCGTGGGGCTTTCCGTCCCAGTGAACGCACAAGACGAACGGACCTTCGTCTTCGGGACGAACTTCGACCCGCAGGGTGGCTGCGACGCCACCCAGACCGTCGTGGTGGCGTTGACGCTCAGCTGCCCGATGCTCGTCTCGGAGCCCTTGGTCAAGTTCGACCACGCCACGAACGAAGTGGTCCCAGGCTTGGCCGAGAGTTGGACGACGACCGAGGACTCGGTCACTTTCACGCTCCGTGAGGGCGTCACCTTCTCGGATGGGACTCCCTTCGACGCGGACGCCGCCGTCTTCAACTTCCAGCGGGTCTGGGACGAGGCCTCACCGGACCACGCCGGCCAGACGTTCCCGTACGCCTCGCAGCTCGCCTTCAAGGGCATCACGAAGGTCGACGATCACACGGTGACCGTGACGCTCCAGGCGCCGCAGCCGAACCTGCTCTGGGGCTTCACCTTCTTCCCCGCCTACATGCAGAGCCCGACGGCCGTCCGCGCTGCCGGGGTCGGGTATACCCTGGCACCCGTGGGGACCGGGCCGTACAAGGTCGACCGATACGAGGACGGCGTTCGGATCGAGCTGTCGCGCAATCCCAGCTATCGGGACACCCCGCCGCAGCCCGATCGGATCGTCATCGACATCAACAGCAATCAGCAGTCGCTCGCGAGCGACCTCCTCGCCGGGAACATCGATGCGATGCAGAACCCGCCTGTCGAGCAGGTCGACGCCATGGTGGCGTCCGGGTTCCAGGTGGATACGTACCCATCGGCCATCTCGTTCTACTTCAACCTCAACACGACCAAGGCTCCGACGGACGACCCTCTGGTGCGGCAGGCGATGAACTACGCGCTGGACAAGGAAGGTATCGCGACCCTGTCCAAGGGCGCCGGGAAGGCCATGTACGGCGCCTGGTTCGAGGGGGCGTATGCCTTCGAACCGGACGTGGAGCGGTACGAGCACGACCCCGCCAAGGCTGGGGAATTGCTTGACCAGGCGGGGTGGACCCTGCCGGAGGGAGGCGCGGTCCGCCAGAAGGACGGCCAGAACCTGAGGGTGCTGCTGCTCTCCCAGTCGGGGACGGCGGGCATCGAGGCGGTCATGACGCCGGTCCTCATCAGCGACCTCCAGGCCGTCGGCTTCGAGGTAGAGTCGCAGGCCATGGAATCAGCCACGTTCATCTCCGACCGGGGGGCCGGCGACCCTGGCTTGGCGAACATCGCACAGTTCGGCCAGGGCGCCCTGTTCCCGGACCCACAGACCATCCTCGATCGTATGACGACCGCTGCCCAGCCACCCAACGAGTTCAACCTGGCGTTCTACTCGAATCCGGAGTACGACGCACTGGTCGTCGGAGCACGCACCGAGCTGGACGCCGAGGCGCGCGTCGCGGCGCTCCAGGAGGCGCAGCGGATCGTCCGCGCGGATGCGCCACTCATCTGGGCCGTCCAGGCGTCCGTGCCGATCGCGTATGACCCCGCCCGGTTCGAG
The DNA here is from genome assembly GCA_019637815.1 of Chloroflexota bacterium. Taxonomy (GTDB): domain Bacteria; phylum Chloroflexota; class Limnocylindria; order Limnocylindrales; family CSP1-4; genus JAFMJV01. The sequence goes on along the minus strand of JAHBUZ010000040.1, from coordinate 6,167 downwards.
TCGGTCGCCCTGATCCCGAACTCGATCGGGTTGGTCGATCCCTGGGGGATCCGGTACCGCTGATCTCCCTGGGCGACGTATGCGCGGGGTCCCGGGACCGGGGCCCCGCGCCCATGCTTGGGCGGAGGACCGATGCTTGCTCGCCGCCTGACCTCGTCGGTGCTCGTCCTGGTGGGCGTCATCGTGTCGTCGTTCGTGGCGCTGCGACTGGTGCCCGGCGATCCGATCGCGACCATGCTCAGCCGGGCGTCACTGGCTGATCCTGCGTTCGTCGCCCGCTTTCGCGCCGAGTACGGCCTGGACGAGCCGCTACCGATCCAACTCGTGGCATGGCTGGGTCACGTCCTGACCGGGGACCTCGGTACGTCGATCGTGAGCGGCGAGCCGGTGGCGGAGCTGATCTGGCGGCGGCTCCTCGCGACCTTGCTGCTCGGTGGTGCGGCTGCGGTCATCGCATTCCCTGGGGGGATCCTCTGGGGCATCGCGGCCGCGCGGTCCCGGGGGGTGCTCGGGGGTTTCCTGGGCTTCCAACCGCTGCTGGGCCTCACCATCCCTCCGTTCTCGATCGGTCTCGTCCTGATCTTCGTGTTCGCGGTCGAGCTGAAGGTGCTGCCCTCATCCGGGATGATGTCCAAGCTCGACGGCGGTAGCCCAGGCGATGTCCTGGCACACCTGGTGCTCCCAGCCGTGACACTGGCGATCTACCCAGCGGCGATGATCGCCCGCATCACCCAGGCTGGCCTCCAGGAGGTCACGGCCGAGGACTATGTCCGCACGGCCCGGGCGATCGGGATCCCATCGCGTCGGATCACCTATCGCCATGCACTGCCCAACGCGTTGCTGCCGGTCATCACCGCTGCGGGGGTCCTCCTCGGTTATCTCCTGGCCGGCGCTGTGTTCGTGGAGTCGGTCTTCAACTGGCCGGGACTTGGGACCCTCATCGTCCGAGCGGTCCTCAATCGCGACTATCCGATCGTGCAGGCCTGTTCCATCGTGGTCGCGGTGGCCTATGTGTCGTTGAGCCTGGGTGCTGACCTGCTGTACATGCGCGTCGATCCCCGGATCCGCTTCCAGGGATCGACCAGCCCGTGAGTGGGTCCGCGAACCCGCCCCAGGTGCGCCATGCTCGCGGGAGCGCCCTCCGTTGGTCGCGTCCCGGTCGCACAGCGCTCGTGGTCGCCCTCTGGGCGATCGTGGTCGGTGGCCTGCTGCTTGCCTGGCTGTTCCGCGACAGCATCTCGGAGTACGGTCCGGCGACGGTCGACCCGACACGGGTGATGCTTCCCGTCGGTGCACCCGGCAGCCCCCTGGGGACCGACGCGTTGGGCCGGGATATCCTGGCGCGCCTGCTGGCCGGGATCCCCGTCTCGATGGTCGCAGGCGTCGCACCCGCGACGGCTGCCATGGCCATTGGCATCCTGTTGGGCCTCCTTGCCGGAGCCCTTGGCGGTTGGATCGACCGGTCGCTCGTCGCGGGCGCGGACATCCTGATGGGGTTTCCCTTCATCCTCCTGGCCATCCTGTTCGTCGCGATCCTGGGACCATCCCTGCTGAACGCGATGATCGCTGTCGCGCTCGCGACGGTCCCCCGGAACATCCGACTGATCCGGGCGGAGGCGCTGTCACTGCGGGAGCGTGACTATGTGGTGGCCGCACGTCTGGCAGGCGGTGGTCACGCAACGGTGATCGGCCGCCACCTGTTCCCGAACGTCCTGCCCGTGGCACTCATCGTCGGTAGCACGGAGGTCGGCGCCATGATCGGCGCGACCGCCGGCCTCAGCTTCCTGGGCCTGGGTGTGCAGCCTCCCGGTGTGGACTGGGGCACGATGATCGCGGATGGTGCGAAATACATCACGGTGGCACCCGTGGTCGCCATCGTGCCGAGCGTCATGGTCGCGCTGCTGAGCCTGGTATTCGTGATGCTCGGTGACGAGCTCCGTCGACGCATCTCGACATCCGATCGATGAGGAGGACAACGATGTCGCGTCCGCTCGAGGCGCTGGGTGGGAGAGTGGCGTTGGTGACGGGCGCCTCGTCAGGGATCGGCGCGGCGATCGCCCGCGCGTTCTCGGCACACGGCGCCAGCGTCCACCTGAGCGGGATCGACACGACGCGTCTCACCCGGGTCGCCGACGGGCTTGCCCCGGACAGGACGATGTGGACCGCCCTCGACCTGTCGGAGACGGAGCGGGTCGCGAGCCTCGTGAGCGGGACCATCGACCACTTCGGGCGTCTCGATGTCCTCGTCAACTGCGGGGCCGTCGTGGGTCGCCATATCCGGCTGGCTGCAGGTGACACGTCGCTCGACACCTGGAACACCGTGATGGCGGTCAACGTCACCGCGCCCTTCATCCTGAGCACGGCGGCTCTCACCGCGTTTCGTGCGATCGGTGGCGGCAGCATCATCAACATCGCCTCGATCGGTGGCCTGGGTGCGTTCCCTGGGTTCTGTGCGTATGTCACATCGAAGGCTGCGCTCATCGGTCTGACCCGCTCGATGGCACTCGACTACGGGCGAGAGGGCGTGCGGGTCAATGCGATCGCGCCGGGTGCCATCGACACCGCTCAGGTCGCCGACGAGCCTGACCGGCCCGGCTATCTGGCGCGTATCGGTGAGATGACGGCAGTGGGACGGATCGGTGAGCCTGAGGAGATCGCCGAGGTTGCCGTGTTCCTTGCCGGCCAAGCGTCCAGCTATCTGACGGGACAGGTGATCGTCGTGGACGGAGGCCGCACCCTCCGAGCCTGACGCAGGGTGGGGTCAGATCCCCGCGAAACGGTTCGCGGGTCGTCCGCGTACTCCCGGGACGACCTGCAGGATCGATCCGCCGACGCCGTCACCTGCGCCATCCCCCACCGATCCGGTCGTGATGAAGAGCACATCGAGGGCGTCTCCACCGAACGTGCAGCTCGTGACGATCGGTGTCCCGGTCTCGACCACCATGTCGAGCCTCCCGTCGGGTGCATAGCGGCGCACGGCGCCGCCACCCCAGAGCGCGACCCAGACCCCGCCCTCGTCGTCGACCGTCAATCCATCAGGAGCTCCGGCCGATGGCTCGATGGATACCCATGTCGTCCGCTCACTGAGCGTGCCGGCCACGCCATCGAACCGGAACACGTCGATCCTGCGGAGCGGTGTGTCGATGTAGTACATGCGTCGCCCATCGGGGCTCCACCCGATCCCATTCGAGCACGAGACGCCATCGAGCATCCGGTCGATGACGAGGTCGTGACGCAACCGGTACAGGGAGCCTCGGCCGGGCGCGGCGCCCAGCTCCATCGTGCCTGCCCAGAACCGTCCCTGGGGGTCGCAGGCCCCGTCGTTCATGCGCATGTCGGGCTGGTCCTGCTCGACAGCTCGTATCAGTCGGAGCCCATGCGTCCGATCCACCCGGCCGAAGCCATCCCTGACGGCGGCAAGGATGATGCCGGATCGGGTCAGCACCACCGAGCCCACCGGCTGACCCAGGGCGACCGATCGCGATCCGCCGGTGTGCGGGTCCCACGCTGACACGATCCCACGCATCGTGTCGACCCAGAGCAGCTCGCCTCGCTGCTCATCCCATCGAGGGCTCTCCGCGATCTCGGCCTGTGCCGACCACGCCAGTCCGGCGGTGAGGTGCCGCGGGGGATCGGCGAGCGCATCGGGCCGGGGGTCGGCGCCGTCGGTGGTCATCGCCGTGTACCGCCCGACGGGGTGGCGGATGACACCCGATCGGGCAGGTGACGTGGTCGGACCGCGAGGTCCGTGAAGACCTCTCGGAGGAAGTGCTTCGCCGACGCGTCGAGCATGTTCGTGAACTCGATGACCCGAACGTCGTCGGGGATGGCACTGCGGACCTGTGCGATGTTCTCCGGTCGAACCACGACGGCGGCGAGCCCCTCGAACGCGCGTGGGTCGGGTGAGCCACCGACCAGGATCGGCTTGACACGGATCCCTCGGACCTTGGTCTGCTCGACCGCCTCGGTCATGCGGCGCAGGCGCTCCTCCATGAGGGCGCGATCCGATCCGGAGCTCATGTATGCGACGCCGACCAGTGACCCCGGGGGCAGGCCCTCCAGCGCATCGACCACACTCAGGTGTGGCCGGACGGCGATGGCGAAGAGCTCGATCGTGCTCCCTCGGGCCTGCAATGCCCGCCGGACCTCGGAGAGGTGGTAAAAGGTCGAGATCACGCAGTCGAGCCCGGAGAAGTCGATGGAGCTGTCGAGGCCCAGATCGGACAGCAGCGCTGGCTGGATCCGGATCCCGAACTCATGCTCGAGCTGGTCGACGAAGTACGACAGGCTCGTGGGATTGCACTCCACGAAGCAGACCCCAAGGGCTTGGCGCTCGGCTCGCAGTCGCGCGTGGTGCTCGACCAGGGACCCGATCTCCTCCGGCCGCATGCCAAGCTTGGCGCCTGCATCGACGAGCTCATCCGCCAGGGTGATGAGTCGACCCTGCAGCGGCGGCACCTCGGCCGGATCGCCCATCCGCATGCCCACGACCCGCGTCCCGCCACGGCGATTGCCCCGCACGTATCCTTCCCGAGCCAGGGTCGAGTAGGCGCTCATCACGGTGTTCCGGTTGATGCCGAGGTTGGCGGCCAGGTGACGTGCCGTCGGAAGCCGCGCGCCAACGGGCAGCTCTCCGGTCCGGATGAGATATCGAAGCTGGTCCGCGAGCTGCAGATACACCGGGCTCGATTCCGTGCCCGCGAGACTGATCAGCCGCTCCACCGGAGCGGCAGCCCCCGGCGATCCCGGCGAACGTCCTCGGTCGTCCGGCCGCGCGGAACCTTCCGGTGCATGATCCGCCGTCGGACCCACGCTGGTCATCGGTCTGGCCTCTGTGCGGGCGCTGGCGGGCGCCTTCGTCCGGCATCGCTCGAACGGACCAGGGTCGGCTCGTGCGTATCGTCACGCCACCACCACCGCGTTGCCAAGAGCGATGGTAGTCGACATTATGCCGTCATCGAGGGGACCGAACGGGGAGCCTGAGCGTCACACCGCGCCTTGGTGGCTGGTAGATTGTCCCGGAGATGCCAGACACAACCCCGACGGATCCGGCGCGATCGAGAGGGCCTGCATGATCCTGGCCTTCGACGACGGCGGCGGCGGGACCCCCGTGATGCTGGTGCATGGACTGGGGACGACCCGTCGGGTCTGGGCCGATGTGACCGAGCCCATCCGTGCTGTCGGCCTTCGAACCGTGGCGGTCGACCAGCGTGGCCACGGTGGCTCTGCCGATCGCCTCCCGCCGTGGGGCATCCACGACCTGGCCGAGGACTTGCGAGAGACCTTGGACCACTTGGGCATCGAGCGCGCGATCGTGGTGGGCCACTCGATGGGCGGGCGCGCGATGTTCGACCTCGCGCTGCGCCATCCGGACCGGGTCATCGCGATCGTCACGGTCGGTGCGCAGAGTGAAGCACCTGTTGCGCCATATCGAGCCGTCATCGAGGCGGTGCGGGCTGCGACGGTCGCAGAGGGTGTCCACGGGTTCCGCCGGGCATTCGAGGCCGCGGGAGAGATACCCGATCGGGTCGACAGGGATCCGTCGTACCGGCAGGAGTTCGAGACGATGTTCCGAGCCAACCGTGCCCCGATGATCATCGCGGCCCTGGATGCGATCCTGGCGATGGAGACCCTCACATCCCGTCTGCCGGAGATCCGATGTCCGATGCTCTCGGTGGTCGGTGGCGAAGACACTCACTTCCTGGCCATCAGCGATCGCTACGCGGAGTTGGTCCGAGGATGCCGGACCGTGATCGTGCCTCGCTGCTCCCACTACCCGATGGTCGATCGACCACGGTGGTTCGTCAGGGCCTTGGTGCCCTTCCTGCGGCAAGCCGGTGACTAGCACCATCGTCTGACGCTCCGCGATGACCCGCCCAAGTCCCGTCGGTCGACGGAGGCCGTCTCGCAGGGAGGCGGCGGAGGTGGCCGTTCGCGGTAGTGGTGCCTGGGTTCCCTGCGCTGGTCCCTGGTGCTTGACCCGGCGGGGGTCGGTGGTATCATCAGGATGTCCCCCGGGAACCGAGCGCCGATATCGGCCGGACCGCAGGACGATCCCAGCACATGACCTCCGGATGCCCGGTGCATCGGCGTCGTGACGTGTGCACCTTCCCATCCGGCCTGCCGTGTCCCGGATCCGATCCCGTCCCATCGAGGAAACGAACCCT
>JAHBUZ010000004.1 GCA_019637815.1 Chloroflexota bacterium | reverse complement strand
GGAGCGAGGTCTGCTTCATCGAGCGCGTGGATCCGTTCCTGCCGCTCGGTGAGGTCGCGCCGGACGTCCTGGAGCGGCTCGTGCGGACGGGAGCGCGCCTGCTGCGTGCCAATCGCGAGGACCCGGCACGGACCACGACGCCCGACACGCTCGGTGCGGCACCGGACGCCGGCGCGGGCATCCGCCGATCGGATGGGGAGCGGCTGTGGGTGTACGGTCGGACCGGCCGACCGTGTCGTCGATGCGGCACGCTCATCCGGAGCCGGGTCGTGGGACGTGACCTGCCGCGACGCGCCTGGTGGTGTCCCGCCTGTCAGCCCCTCGGTGCGGGAGGGATCGGGTCGACGCCGCGGGGCTCGGCAGCAGGGTCCGCAGCGGCATCGGCCGCCGTCCCCTCGAGACCGAGCAGCACCCGGACCTGACGCTCGACCCACGTCCATGCCGCACTGCGTGGCCGCGGCGCGGTCCGGACCGACCGCCACTGGGTCGCGGTCCAGTCGAGCACCTCACGGGCGATCGGTCGCCACTCGCGAGGCTCCAGGAGTCGTGGTCGCGCCCAGAGCCAGGGCACGGCGGCCCACAGCAGCAGCAGGTAGTCGAGTCGGAAGGGTCGCGGGAAGGCGATCGCGGTCTGGATCTGGACCCAGGTCTGAGGCCACGTCGCAAGGGCGAGGATGCCGGCGATGGCCATCCAGATGAGCCCCCACAGGCGGGCGCGCGGCGGCAGCACCAGCCAGAGTGGCGCGGGGAACCATTTCAGCACGGTCGCCAGCGCCCAGAGTGCCCCGCCGAGTCGGGGACCCGTGAACTGCGCCGCCCAGACGCCGAGCGCGCAGAACAGGGTGAGGTTGCCGGTATCGAGCGTGGCCGCGATGGGTGCCGCGAGGATGCACAGCAGGATCGCGGTCGCGAGCGGTCGTCGCTGGTACGCCCACGCGGCGGTCCAGATGAGCAGCAGGACGTTGACACCACGCCAGACGATCCACGCCACGTCCCACGGGAGCGCTGCCCAGGGCAGGAACAGGGGCACCGACCACGGCGCGTACACGTACGGCAGATAGGGCTGCGGTGGCAGCATCGGGTCGCCGCCATCGAGCCAGACACGCACGCCGCCCCAGTAGGCCCGGGCATCGGCGCCGGCGAGCTCGCCGCGCGCCACCAGGAACACGGTGATGGCGGTCCCCGCGAGGCTGATGAGGACGATCGCCAGCACCCGCCGCGGGTCACGCAGGAACCCGACCTGATCGGGGATCCGGGAAGGCGCCCGGTCCGGGTGCGATGCGGCAGCGGTCATCGCTGGGATGCTACCGCGCGCCCGTGGTCTCGCGGCGGCGCGGCGCGTCGCGACCCGTGGCCGCACGGCGGCCGGTGATCGTGAGGAGGGGGCGTCGGCTCGGGGTGGCCGTCAGTCCCCGGTCTCGAGCTCGGGCAGGCCAGCTGGCAGGGGCATCGGCTGGTCCACCTGGTGCTCGATCGTCTCGCGGTGTCCGCTCGTGGCGGACCCGAGGATCCGCTCGAGCACTTCCAGCACGTGCAGCGCCAGCTCCCCGGACGCGCGGTGCGCCCGACCGGTCCGCGCGGCGCGCACCATGTCCGCGAGACCCAGGCCTCGGCAGTCGACCACGTTGGGGTGTGTCAGCGGCACGTCCGTCCAGTCGTCCTCGCCCCGTGCCCGGAGCTCGACCGGCCCGCCGAAGGTATTCGGGTCCGGGACGGCCAGGGTGGCATCGGCGCCATGGATCTCGATGCCCCGGTGGTAGCGCGACGCCGGCACATCGAAGCTCGTGACCAGCGTGGAGAGCACGCCGCTCGTGTGCTCCAGCAGGGCAGCGACGTGGGTCGGCACGCGGACGACGAGATCGGTGCCCGCGAGCGGCTGGCTGGTGATGGGTCGTCGGTCGCGACCGATCCGCGCACCGGCGATCACGCTGCGCACCGGTCCGAGGAGATGGACGAGCGCGGTCACGTAGTAGACGCCCATGTCGTACAGCGGACCGGCACCCGGATCGTAGAACGGCTGCGGGCTGGGATGCCAGGACTCCGGTCCGGCGCCCAGCATCAGGGCGGTCGCCGCGATGGGCGCGCCGATGGCCCCGGAATCGAGCAGGCCCCGGCAGGTCTGGAGACCGCCACCCAGGAAGGTGTCCGGAGCCGAGCCCAGTCGGACCCCCCGTCGGTCGGCCAGGTGCACGAGCTCGCGAGCGTCCGCGACGTCGAGAGCCAGCGGCTTCTCGGAGTAGGCATGCCGACCCGCCGCCAGGGCGGCACGACTGACGGCCGCATGCGCGACGGGGATGGTGAGGTTGAGCACGACCTCCACGTCCGGATGCTCGACGAGCGCATCCGGGGCGAGCACGAGCGGGATGCCGACTTCCGTCGCGAGAGCCTGGGCACGCGTCGGGTCCAGGTCGGCGCACGCGACGAGGTCGAGGTCCGGAAGCCGGGCGATGGTCGATGCATACGCCCGGCTGATGGCGCCACAGCCGACGAGCCCGACGCGGGCCGTCGAGGTCACGACCGCCCTCGGGACAGGCCTTCGCCCACGAGCCAGGTAGCGCTCGCCGCGATGGCCTCGTACACGTCCGTGGCGCATCGATCGAACTCGATGACGTGCCAGTCGGCGTGTCCGGCCACGCTGATGACGCCGCGGATGTCCACCACCCCCTGTCCGGCAGGCACGTGGGGCGCGGCGGTGTCGTCCGCGGGCCCATCCTTGACGTGGAGCAGCCGCACCCGCGGACCGAGCGCCCGCACGAGGGACGCCGGCGACACCCCGCCCAGCTGCGCCCAGTACATGTCCACCTCCGCGAACACCCGGGGGTCGGTCCGCTCGAACAGGTGCTCCAGCGCGGTCCGGCCGTCCGGCAGCCGGCGCATCTCGTCCCAGTGGTTGTGGAAGCCGACCGCGATGTCCCGGGCCGCGGCCCGATCCGCGAACGCGGCAAGCTCGTCCGCCAGCGCGCCGATCGCCGCATCGTCCGCCACGCGCTCGGTGGGCACCCATTGCCAGACGACACGGTCGACACCCAGCGCCTGGGTCTCGTCGAGCACCGCCTCGACCCGGTCGGGAGCCGGCGCGCGATGGACCGCGATACCCCGGAGACCGGCATCCTCCGTCCAGCGACGGACATCCGTGGGCGCGTGGTCGGCGAGCGATGCGTATTCGACACCGAGCACACCGGTCGTCGCGACCCGCGCGAGGGTGCCGCCGGGATCCGCGGGGAAGTCCTCGCGCACCGACCACAGCTGGACGGCGAGCTGGGGCAGGGAAGGCGTGTCGGTCATGGCCGCGATCCTACACACCGCCGGCCGGTGGTGCGGCGTCGAGGAACAGGATCAGGTGCTGGGTGCGAGCCCCACCGGACCGAGGCACGCCAGCCAGACCAGCCCGTCGGCGTCGGACCGACCGAGCACGATGAGCGTGTCATCGACGAGATCGACGGCTTCCACGGTGGGGTCGCCGTCCCAGCGAGGCGCCGTGTCCACACTCCCGACCGAGACGAGCGGGGACCAGGCGGCGGCTCGGGTGGTCCTGCCGCTCTGCCGCTGACCGGTGGCCACGAGGCCATCGCCGAACGGCCGGACGGACAGGGTGAGGGGGAAGGGCACCGTCCGTGGAGTGGGCCAGTCGATGCTGCCCGGGGGTGACGGTGAGGCCTCCTGCGTCCTGCCGAGGTGCGCGGTCGTGCTGCACAGGACGAACGTCACGACAGCCAGCGCCATCGACCTGCGACCCATGATCCGTCACCTCCGTGCCATCCTCGATCCGGTCCGCGCGGTGCGCCATCCGGTCCACCACGACCGTCCATCAGAGCGGGGACGCTCGGGGCGGGCGGATGTCACGAAGACGCGGCGGTCCGCTGTCGGACACTGTGTTACACTGTCCGACATGGCTGCCCGTCGTCAGTTCTCCGCCCGCTTCGATGCGTCCATCGTGGATCGTCTCGAGCGCCGTGCCGCCCGCCTCCAACTCAGCAAGTCGCAGCTCGCCGAGCGCTACGTGGACGAGGGGATGCGCATGGAAGCACATCCCGGCATCGTCTTCCGCGACGGCCCGAGCGGGAGACGCGCGGGGCTCACCGCTGGCCCGGACGTTTGGGAGGTCATCGGGGTGCTCCAGGCAAGCGAACATTCGGGCGAAGCGGCGGTCGTGGCCACGGCCGAATGGGCGACGCTGACGGTGGATCAGGTTCGCACGGCGATCCGCTATTACGCCGACTTCCCTGACGAGGTCGACGAGCGGATCCGTCGGAATGTGGACGACGCCGACGAGGCCGAGGCGCGCTGGCGCCGCGAGCAGCTCGTCACGGCATAGGTGAAGCTGCTCGTTCGTCCACTGGCTCCAGTGAGCCTTGGGTGATCGCCACGAGTGCACCGGCATCGCACCCGGTGCGTGCCTGTATCCTGTCGCGGAGTCCAGCCAGGGAGGGATCGTGGCCGAGGGGCACGTGATCGTCATCGGCGGCGCCGAGGACAAGGTCCGCGAACGGGTGATCCTGAGCCGCTTCGTCGCGCTCGCGGGTGGCCCGGACGCGCGCATCGCGGTCATCAGCAGCGCCTCGTCCCTGGGGCCGCTGGCCGGTGACATGTACCGACGCGTGTTCACGGAGCTCGGCGCCTCCCAGGTCGTGCCCATCCACGCCACGACACGCGCCCAGGCGAACGACGAGGGTCACGCCCGCACGGTCCGTGACGCAACCGGCGTGTTCATGACCGGTGGCAACCAGCTGCGGCTCTCGTCGACCATCGGCGGCACGGCCCTCGCCCAGGCGATGACGGAGCGGCACCGACACGGCTCGGTCATCGCGGGCACGAGCGCCGGGGCCAGCGCGATGTCCAGCCACATGGTCGCGTTCGGCGCGTCCGGTGGCACCCCCAAGCAGCGCATGGTCCAGATGGCCGCGGGCCTCGGCATCCTGCCCAACGTCATCATCGACCAGCACTTCCAGCAACGGAACCGGCTCGGTCGGCTGCTGGCCACGATCGCCCAGAACCCGGCGTTGCTGGGTCTCGGCATCGACGAGGACACCGCGGCCGTCGTCAGCCCGGACATGCTCATCGAGGTCATCGGTCGTCGGAGCATCACGGTCGTCGACGGCTCCGCCTCCGAGACGGACGCGTGGGAGGTCCGTGCCCACCGTCCGATCATGATCAGCAACGTGGTGCTCCATTCGCTGCCGGTGGGCTATCGGTTCGACCTGCGTCGTCGGGTCCGGGTGGCGGCACCCGCGCTCCGGGCGCTCGATCCGGCCGAGCCACTGGCGTCCAGCTAGCCCAGACAGCCACGGAGGAGGCGGGAGTGCCGGATCCGGACGCGACCCCATCGGAGGCACAGGGCGACATGGGCGTCCACGAGGAAGGCGACCCTGAGGCGGCGGCTCCGGTGGCTCCTGATACGGGCGCCACGCGGACCCCCGCCCCATCCGCACCCCTCGCGCCTACGCTGCGCATCCTCGACACGCGTGTCCTGCGCGGACCGAACGTGTGGGTCCGCAAGCCGGTCATCCGGATGACGGTCGACCTGGGTGTCCTTGAGGAGTACCCCTCGAACCTGATCCCGGGCTTCGCCGATGGGCTCATCGCGCTGCTGCCCACGATGGAGGACCACGCGTGCTCCCTGGGCAAGCGGGGTGGTTTCTTCGAGCGGCTGCGCGAGGGCACCTGGATGGGCCACGTGGCGGAGCACATCGCGCTCGAGCTCCAGTGCCTCGCGGGCACCGATGCACGTATCGGCAAGACACGCTCCACCGGCGAGCACGGCCGCTACGACGTCATCTACGAGTACCGCGAAGAGAGCGTCGGCCTGGAGGCGGGGCGTATCGCGGTGGCGCTCGTCAACCAGCTCGTGGCACCGGATGACCCGGAGGTCACGTTCGACTTCGGGGTGGCGCTGGAGCGACTCATCCGCATCGCGGAGCGCTCGGCATTCGGGCCGTCCACCCAGGCGATCATCGACGAGGCAGTGTCACGGGATATCCCCTGGATCCGCCTCGACCGTCACAGCCTGGTCCAGCTGGGGCAGGGGAAGCATCAGCAGCGCATCCGGGCCACGATGACCTCGCGGACCTCGGCCATCGCGGTGGACATCGCGTCGGACAAGTCGCTCACCAACCAGCTGCTCGCGTCCGCGGGCCTGCCGGTGCCCCGATCGGAGACGGTCGACACGGAGGACGGGGCCGTCGCGGCCGCCAGCCGGATCGGCTTCCCGGTCGTGGTCAAGCCGCTGGACGGCAACCACGGCCGCGGCGTGTGCCTGGACCTCCGCACCGACGAGGACGTCCGTCGTGCGTTCCCGGTCGCGCTCCGTGAGAGTCGCGGCGGCGACGTGGTCGTGGAGACGTACGTCCACGGCGCCGATCACCGGGTCCTGGTCATCGGCGGGAACATGGTGGCCGTCGCGGAGCGGGTGCCTGCCGGTGTCACCGGGGATGGCGAACACACCGTGACGGAGCTCGTGGACATCGAGAACGCGGACCCGCGGCGGGGCATCGGTCACGAGAAGGTGCTCACCCGCATCAAGCTCGATGCGGCGGCGGTCGCGCTGGTCGAGCAGCAGGGATGGACGCTCGAGTCGGTGCCGCCCGAGGGCGCCCGGGTGCAGCTCGCGCTCACGGGCAACATGTCCACGGGTGGCACGGCCATCGACCGGACGCTCGACGCGCACCCGGAGAACGTGGAGATCGCGGAGACCGCGGCACGGACGGTGGGCTTGGACATCGCGGGCATCGACTTCATCGTCCCGGACATCGGGGTGCCGGTCCGCGAGCAGGGCGGCGCCATCGTGGAGGTCAACGCGGCGCCCGGCTTCCGGATGCACACCAATCCCACGGACGGGGAGCCCCAGTACGTCGCGAAGCCGGTCATCGACCTGCTGTTCCCGCCCGGCACGGACGCACGCATCCCGATCATCGGCGTCACGGGCACCAACGGCAAGACGACCACCGTGCGCATGATCGCGCACATCCTCAAGCTCATGGGCCGGCGCGTGGGCATGACCACCACCGACGGCATCGTCATCGATGGTCGACTGACCCGCAAGGGCGACATGTCCGGGCCCCGGTCGGCACGCACGGTGCTCCAGAACCCGCTCGTCGACACCGCGGTGTTCGAGGTCGCCCGGGGTGGTCTCCTGCGCGAGGGTCTGGGCTATGACCGCAATGACGTGGCGGTGGTCACCAACGTGACCGGCGACCACCTGGGGCTGTCCGGCATCGACACGCTGTCCCAGCTCGCCGCGGTCAAGGGCGTGCTCGTGGATGCCGTGCCACGGAACGGGGCCGCGGTGCTCAACGCGGACGATCCGCATGTCGCGCGCATGGCGCGTCGATGCGAGGGCCGCATCATCTACTTCTCGATGGAGACCCAGAAGGGCACCGATGGCTTCGACCGGGTCGACGGTCACTGCGGGCGGGGCGGTGCCGCGATGGTCGTGGTCGACTCGCCCGAGGGCGAGCTGCTGGCGCTCCGACAGGGGCCCCGGACGATGCCGCTCATCCACTCGTACCTCATCCCGGCGACGCTCGATGGGCGGGCGCGCATGAACGTCGCGAACGCGCTGGCGGCCGCAGCGGCGGCCTGGGCGGCAGGTGCCCATCTCCATGACATCCGCCAGGGCCTACGGACGTTCACGACGTCCTTCTTCCAGGCACCCGGCCGACTCAACGAGGTGGATGTCCGGGGCTTCCAGGTGGTCATCGACTACTGCCACAACGTGGACGGCATGCGGCGGCTCGCGGAGTTCGTGCAGCTGACCATGACCGGCGCGGGTCGACGACGGGGTCGCGCCACGCGCCCCGCGGCCGTCGGGACGACCACACCGGCGGGGGAGTGGCACGGGCGGTCCATCGGGGTCATCGGCATCCCCGGCGATCGGCGTGACGAGGACCAGCGCGACTACGGCGCCATCGCGGCGACCGCCTTCGACGAGATCATCGTGCGCGAGGACAGGAACCTCCGGGGTCGGCGAGCCGGCGAGAGCGCCGCGAACGTGCTGGAGGGGATCCGGCAGGCCCGCGCGTCCGGGGCGCGCTGCGAACGTGCGTCCGCGATCCTCGATGAGATCGAGGCGGCCGAGGCGGGCATGCGGCGTGCCCACCCGGGTGACCTCGTGGTCATCTGCGCGGACGACTCGACCGCCGTGTACCGCTCCGCGATGGCCTACGACCGCGGGGCCGGCGTCGCCATCACGGCGCCCGGGGAGCTGCACGTCCCCGAGGGGTAGGTCCGGCCCGGACGCGGCCGGTGCGGCGGCGATCGTGTGAAGTACACTGTGCACATGGCCGTCAAGACCGTCACCCTGCGACTCGAGGCATACGACCGCCTGCGCGCGGCCCGGACATGGCCGGGCGAGTCGTTCAGCCAGGTGATCCTGCGCGCGACGTGGCCAGAGCCGTCCATCACGGGCGGTGAGCTGCTGGCACGCATCCGGGATGTCGACCCGCTGTTCACGGAGGATGAGCTCCGGTCCATCGAGGATGTGATGCGGGCGGACCGGCCACCGGCGGACAAGTGGCCGGAGCGCTGATCCTCGAGACGTCGGTCCTCATCGACCTCGAGCGGGAACGCGCACGGGGTGTACCCGGAGGCGCCCACGAGGTCCTGGGTCACCACGCTGACCACCACCTGTACATCACTGCCACGATCGCGGGCGAGATCGCCGCCGGGGCGTCGATGGAACGACAGGACCACTGGCGCACGTTCCTCGCGATGTTCCCATGGCTCACGATCGACGAAGCGGCCGCCTGGCACTACGGCCGATCCGCTCGATACCTGCGCCGCACCGGGCAGCTCATCGGTGCCAACGACCTGTGGGTCGCGGCGGTCGGGCTCGCGAACGATGTCCCCGTGGTCACCCGCAACGGCGCCGAGTTCGGTCGCGTGCCGGACCTGCGCGTCGTCGCCTACGAGTAGCGGGACCGACCCTCAGACCGGCTCGAAGCCGAGCTCCGTCAGGACTGCCACGACGCCCGCTCGGTCCTCGTGGCACATGAGCACGAGCACGCCGGCGCGTCCGTCCGGCGCCAGCAGGCCGTCCTCGCGGGTCTCGGCACGGATGGCGCTCGGCTCGTCCTCGTGGACCTGCGCCGCGCGACCGTCCTGGCCACCTGCCGTGATGCCGGCCCGCAGCTCGCCGATGACGCCCTCCCGGGTCCGGCCACGCAGGTACTCCTGGGTCTCCTTGATGACCACGCGGTCGGCGCGCTCGGCGGCGATCCGGGCGACACCGCGCAGGGTGTCATCCGGTCGATCACCGGCCGTGCCCACGATCATGGTCACCTGCGTCCCGGCACGGGCGCGTGCGGCTCGGTCGCCCGCGAGGCCGTCCGCCACATCGAGGATCGCGGTGACCCCTGCCTCGTTGTGCGCGAAGTCCACGATGACCGTCGTCGGACCCCGCCGATACAGGTCCAGCCGGCCGTTGCGGGCCGTGTCGTCCAGGCCGTAGGTCCGCAGTCCCTCCACCACCTGGTCGAGCGTCGCGCCCATCGCGCGCGCCCCGGCCGCGGCTGCCAGCGCGTTGGCCACGTTGTGACGCGCGATGCCGCCCATCGTCGCGGGCACGTCCGCGGCCGCGATCACGGGTCGCCGCGCATCCCCGTCCGCTTCGGTGAGCATGCCGTCCACCAGGAGCCAGGCGCGGCCACCCCGGGCGAGGTGTCGTCGGAGTCGGGCGCCGGAGGTCCGGAGCGAGAACAGCCACACATTCGCGCGGACCCGGGGGGTCAGGCCGGCCACGAGGTCGTCATCGGCGTTCAGCACCACCACGCCGTCCGCTCGCGTGACGCGCGCGATGATCGACTTCACCTCGGCCAGCTCGGGCAGCGTGTGGATGCCCTGGAGATCCATGTGGTCGGAGCTGACGTTGGTGAGGACCGCGGCATCGTTCGACTCGTAGCCCAGACCCCGGAGCATGAGGCCGCCGCGGGCGGTCTCCAGCACGGCGATGTCGATGTCGTCCCGACCGAGCACGGTCCGGGCGCCATACGGCCCGGTGAGGTCGCCGGCCTCCACCAACCGCTCGTCCACCATCACGCCGTCCGAGGTGGTGGTCCCGACATGGTGTCCCGCGACCCGCAGGATGTGGCTGATCATGCGCGTCGTGGTGGTCTTGCCATTGGTGCCGCTGATGCCGATGATGGGCACGCGCCGCTCCGCGTCCCGGATCCAGGCAGGGCCCCGGCCATGGGCCGCGTCGATCGTCCGGAGGGCACGCGCGAGGGTCCGGCTGCGACCCGGTCGACCCGCCGTGCGTCGCGTGGCGGCGTGGGTGGTGACCGGATCGAGCCCCAGCTCGGTGAGCGCGAGCGCCGCCTCCGTGATCGCCTCGGCGCGGTCGGCCTCGCGCCACGGGACCACCACGATCCAGTGGCCCGGCTCCGAGGTGCGATGGATCGTGACCGGGATCCGGGCACGCCCTGGGCTGCTGGCGCGACCCTCGTCGAACAGCCACGCGGCCGACCCGCTCAGTCGATGCAGCCGCGCCACCCAGGACGCCAGCTCGGCCACCGGCCGGGGTGCGTCGATGGGCCGCACCGTCGCGCCGAGGTCGACCCGGGCGTGGGCATCCGGCAGTCGCTGGCCGTACCAGGTCCGTCGTCGACCGACCGCCACCTCCAGCTTGAGGGCAGGCTCCAGCCGGTACACGTTGGGGCCATCCAGCAGCCGGATCTCGATGAGTCGCACGGTGCGCGGAAGGATACCCAGCCGTGCGTCCGCGTGGAGCCCTCGCGGATCAGGGCCGCCGTGCGCGCGGCGGCACCCATGGGGCGTGATGCCGTCTCGGTGCACGGGAGCGCCGGCGCGGGCGTGACCCCGTAGACTCGCAGCCATGACCGACCATCCCGCCGACCTCGTGACCACCGCGGAGCTGGACCGACTCACGGCCCACATGTCCGACCGACTGCCGGCGTACCTCGCCGACCTCCAGCGGCTCGTGGACATCGACTGCGGCAGCTACACGAAGGTGGGCGTGGACGAGGTGGGTGCGTGGGTCCAGGCGGCGTTCGGGGAGCTGGGCATGCGGGTCGAGGTGACGCCGCATGAGACGCTCGGTGACACGGTCGTGGGGAGCCTTGGGAAGGGGACCGGCGGCCCCACGGTCATGCTCATCGGCCACATGGACACCGTGTTCGATCCGGGGACCGTGGCGGAACGGCCGTTCCGCATCGACGGCGACCGGGCGCTCGGCCCGGGCGTCTCGGACATGAAGGGCGGCCTCCTCGCCGGGCTGTACGCGCTGCGCTGTCTGCGGGATCTGGCGCAGGCCGGCGATGTGCCCTGGCCGCCGGTCGGCCGGGTCATCTATGTGTCCAACCCGGACGAGGAGATCGGGTCACCCTCCAGCACACCCATCATCGGTGCCCAGGCGGCGGACGCGGACCTCGCGCTCGTGCTCGAGGGAGGCCGTGCCAACGGGGACTTCGTGAGCTCCCGCAAGGGCATCATGGACCTCGAGCTGCGCATCACCGGTCGTGCCGCGCACGCGGGGGTGGAGCCGGAGAAGGGCCGCAGCGCGATCCTGGAGGCCGCGCACAAGATCCAGGCGCTCCACGCCCTGAACGGGCGGTGGCCGGGAGTGACCGTGAACGCGGGCGTGATGCGTGGCGGCACGCGCCCCAACGTGGTCGCGGCGGAGGCGATGCTCCAGGTGGACATCCGCGCCGTGCAACGCGCCGCGCTCGAGGAGGCGGAGGCGGCCGTGCGTGCCATCGCCGCCGAGTCCAGCGTGCCCGACACGACCTGCGAGGTGTCGCTCATGGGCCGCTTCTGGCCGATGGAGAAGCTGGAGCGCTCCGGGCGACTGGTGGAGCACGCCATCGGGCTCGCCGGGCAGCTGGGCTTCCCGCTGAAGGACGCGGCGACCGGAGGTGCGTCCGACGCGAACACCACGTCAGGGCTGGGTGTCGCCTCGATCGACGGCCTGGGGCCCATCGGTGGCAACGATCACGCGCCGACCGAGTACCTCGAGGTGGGCTCCATCGTGCCGCGGACCGTGCTCGTCGCGGGCATCATCCTCGCCGCAGGGCGGGACCCGGTGATCAGCGCCTGGGCGGAGGACCGTCGCGCTCGGTCGTGAGCCGTTCGGATGGACGTCGTGCTGGCCTACGAGCGCCAGGGTCAGCGCAGGTAGGTGTCCCCGTGCGTATCGCATACGGTGTACAGCGCGTGGCGGTCCCGCGCATAGCCGGCGACGTGGAGGCGACCGTTGAAGTCCCCCTTGGGACACACCCAGACCCACCAACGAGCGGGCGCACCGTGGTCCGCGGCGGCGACCTCACCGAGCGGCGTCGTCTCCGCGGCGAGCTTGTCCCCGAGCCCTTCGAAGGCACCGATCGCCGTGGCGACCGCGGCGGCGCGTTCCACCTCCGATTCGCTGCCGCTGGGATAGCTCTGGCTGATGTTGGAGCTCAACGCGTCCTCCGCTGTGGCGCATCGGTCGTGGGTCATCGGGCATGCCGACGGACTGGTACAGGCTGGGATCGGCCAGCCGCGGAGGTCGTGAGCGCGGCGCGACCGGCCAGGAGCAGTATATCGCCGCCCGTGGGCACGATCGGCCATCCCGCCCACGCGGCGACGGCCGCCCCTGGGGGCACGCGGTGGTGATCCCGCGAGTGACGCGACTGCCACCGTGGCCCGCCGGGACTCGTCAGACCTCGTAGCCGAACCGGCGCATCCGCACGCCGAGCGCGTGCTCCAGCCATGCCTCCTCGGCCGGCCCGATGGACTGCCGCCACCGATCGGCGGCACCCGCATCGAAGCCGTCCTGTCCCTTGGTCGCGCCCTTGGACGTGACCCGCTGGTCGAGCATGCTCGGCTCGAACTCGACGCCCAGGAATCGGCAGACCGTCTCCAGCGTACCCACGGGCTCACCCACGAGGTCCTCGAAGCGGACCATCCGGTATCGGTCGGGCTCGGTCCGTGCAAGGTCACGATGCTGGGCCTCCGCCCGCGCCCATGCCCACGAGACCTCACCGAGCACGAACGTCCGCAGCAGCCGGGGCGTCCGCTCCAGCCATCGATACGGCACCGATCCGGGCTCGTCCACGCGGCGCCGTAGCTCGGACACATAGACACCCCGCGGGTCCCGGACCATGTGCACGATGCGCGCCCCGGGATACCACTCCAGGAGCGTGTGTGCCCACGCGAGGTGCGCCGGGGTCTTCTCGCCCATGATCGGCTTGCGCTTGTGGTCGGCGAACACGCGCATCAGCACCGTGAACGTGCCGCGTTCCGTGCGATCGCTCGCGAGCAGCCGCTGGCGCATCTCATCGGGCTCGATGACGCGTGTCAGCCAGCGCCAGTACGGCGACAGCTCGCGCAGCGGCGAGCGATGCTGGAACTCCCCGGAGTAGATGAGGTCGACGATCCGGTCGATCGTGGCATCGTCGTGGAGGTCGCCGAGCCGTCGGAAGTAGCTCCGCGCGCCCTCCCAGGGCAACAGATGGCCGAGATAGTGGTTCTCGGTCGCGATCGCGATGCGGCTGTGGCTGCCGAGCACCCGACGCATGAGCGTGGTGCCGCTGCGGCTCACGCCGACGACGAAGATCGCCTCCGGCTCGGTGGTCACGCGCTCACCACGCCTGGGCCTGCCCCTCCGAGCGGGGGTCCGCGGCGGCCGCGAGCCATCGGTCGTCACCGTCGGTGTCGATCTCGATGGCGTGCGCATGACCCATGGAGGCGGCGAGCGGTGCGATGACGTGCGGGTCATGGCCCCGGGCCCGGAGCCCGTCGATGACGTCGGCGCGATATCGCGACTCGACCGAGACCAGGACCGGCGCGCCACCGATGGATACCGACGTGGTCGCCCAGCGCGGCGCGGCCACGGCCGTCGCCACGTCCACGCCACCATCCACGAGCGCGGACACGACCTGTGCGAACACCTGCGGCTGGATCTCACCTCCCATGGAGCCATGGACCACCCACGGCCGACCATCCCGCAGGAGCATGCCGGGCGTGAGCGTGTGCATCGTGCGCCGGGATGGCGCGAGCGAGTTGGCGTGGTCCGGATCCAGTCGGAAGAAGGCGCCCCGGTTCTGATAGCCGATGCCGGTCTCGGGGTCCACGAGGCCCGAGCCGAAGCCGGCGTAGTTCGACTCGATGAGGGAGACCGCGCCACCCGCCGCGTCCGCGGTGCACAGGTAGATCGTGCCGCCACCCGGGGGCAGCTCGGAGGCGATGGGTGGTGCCGCGCGGTCCGGGTCGATCGTCTGCGCGCGCTCACGTGCCCGCGCCCGGTCGAGCATCCGGTCCAGGGAACCGGGCTCCATGGCGTCGAGGTCGGTCAACCAGCGGTCCCGGTCAGCGAGCGCGAGGCGCGACGCCTCGATGCCGAGGTGGACCCAGCGCGCGTCCGCCACTCCCTGGCCGTCGAAGGCGTCCGGTGCCGGCGCCTCGAGCGCGTCGAGCATGGCGAGCGTCGTGAGGGCCACCGCTCCCGAGCTGTTCGGCGGGTGGCTGAGGCTCGTCACACCCCGGTAGGTGGTGGCGATCGGGCTGCCCCAGTCCGAACGGTGCGCGGCGAGGTCCGTGGCGCGGAGCGGACTGCCACGATCGGCGAGATAGGTCGCGGCGCGGGCGGCGAGCCGCCCGGTGTACGAGACGCTTGCGCCCTCGCCGGCGAGGACGCGCAGCGTCGCACCGAGCGCCGGCAGACGGATCCGTTCGCCGGGACGGGGCGTCCGGCCGTTCGGTCGGTAGGCGTGCGCCCAATCACCGTTGGTGCCGAAGAGGTCCGCGCCCCGGTCGATGGCGCCCACCCAGCCGGGGTCCGCGGGGAACCCGTCCGTGGCGAGCTCGATGGCCGGGGCCAGCAGGTCCGCCCAGGGGAGTCGACCGAAGCGTGCGTGCGCCTGGGCCCAGGAATCGATCGCGCCAGGGACGGTGACCGTCCATGGGCCACGCTCGGGCATCGTCGTGTGACCCACGGTGCGTGCTGCCTCGATGGTCGCGCCGGCGGCGGACCGGCCGCTCCCGTTGAGGGCATGGACCGTCCCATCCGCCGGGTCGTGGATGAGCCAGAACGCATCACCACCCAGGCCGCACGAGTGTCCCGCGACCACGGCCAGCACCGCGTTCGTGGCGATGGCCGCGTCCACTGCCGAGCCGCCCGCCCGCAGGATCGCCATGCCGGCACCCGTGGCCAGGGCATGCGGGCTGGCGACCGCACCACGCGTACCGAGCGCGGGGGCGGCGGGGATCCACGCCGGGGCGCGGCGAGACGGGTCGGCATCCTGGAGGGGCATCCCGCAAGGGTACGCCGTGTGGCGTCGCGGGGTAGGCTGCGATCGATGCTCGCGACGCCCATCGGTCCGCATGCGGAGGCGGGTCGCAAGGCGGAGCTGTCGAGCGAGGAGCAGGCCGGCTCGATCGATCCCCGCGCCGTGGATCCGCGGTCGGCGGCGTTCGGCCGCTACGAGCCCGGGCGGGCTCGACGACGCGACCGACCTCGATCGGAGGACCGATCGGGGGGCGGATCGGCCGCTAGGGGGGTGCCTGCCTCCGGGGTCGCGCCGGGCTCCCAGCCGGGTGGCGCCAGCTCGAACGTCTCGAACCGGAATGCGGGTGACACGGTGCAGCCGACGAGCGTCCAGCTGCCGAGCGTCCGCGCGGACTGCCAGCCACCGGGTGGCACCACGATCTGGGGTGACTGCCCCTCGAGGATCTCCGGGCCCAGGACGTGCTGCTCCGCCGGCAGGTCGCCGCCCGGCGCCGCGAGCGACAGCTCGAGCGGGTCACCCGCGTGGAAGTGCCAGATCTCCGCGGCATCCACGCGATGCCACGCGGACCGCTCACCGGCCCGGAGCAGGAACAGGATCGCGCTCCCGGACGGCCGCGCACCGGCCGCCGCGTCCGCGCGCCACGTCTCGACGTAGTGGCCACCCTCGGGGTGGGGGAGCATGCCGAGACGCGCGATGAGCGTGCCGGCCGTGGGACGGAAGCGCATGCCCGATAGCGTACGCTGACCGGATGCAGCACGGGCCGTCCTCGCGATGATGCGCCGCCCCGCGACACCCGACGCGTTGCGCCCGAGCACGACCGACCTCCTGGACGCGTGGGCGACCCGTGTCCGGGCCGAGCGCGACCAGACCGATCGAGCGCGGGAGCTGGCGGACCCGACCGACTTCTACGCCCCGACCGCGCACCGCTTCCGGCCCGACCCGAGCGGTCTCGATGCCGTGGGCCAGGTGCTCCTGGCGCTCGCTCGACCCGATGACACGTGGCTGGATGTCGGTTCGGGCGGGGGCCGATATGCGCTGCCCATCGCGGAGGTCACGTGGGGCGTGATCGCGGTCGATCCCTCGCCCTCGATGCTCGCGATCCTCGCCGAGGGGATGGACCGATCGGGGATCGGGAACGTCCGGGCGATCGAGTCCAGGTGGCCGCCGGCCGATGGGGTCGACATCGATGCGCTCCGGGCGGATGTCGGGCTGATGGCGCATGTGGGCTATGACATCGAGGCCATCGGGCCCTTCCTCGACGCGTTCGAGGCCGCGGTCGGTCGTCTATGCGTGGCGGCCATGGGGGAGGGCGCCATGACCACGGTCGGTCGGCTGTACTGGGCGCCCATCCACGGCGAGCCGCGGGTGCCCTTGCCGGCCCTGCCGGAGCTGCTGATGCTGCTCATCGCCCGTGACCGGCTGCCGGCCGTGACGCTCGTCGACCGTCCGGCACCCACCTACGAGGACTTCGAGGCGCTCCAGGACCGCGCGCGTCGTCAGCTGTGGCTACGACCCGGGTCCGAGAAGGACCAGGAGCTGGAGCGGCTCCTGCGTCGGGATGCGCACGAGGTCGAGGGTCGCTGGTCGCTGCCCGAGGACCGGACGCGCATCGGCGTCGTGACCTGGGAGCCGCGCTGATCCGAGCGCCGGTCAGTCGAAGGGCGCGATCGAGGTGAGCATGCTGAAGCCGAGCAGCAGCAGGCCAGCCACCATGAACACGGCACCGACGATGGCCGCGGTGAACGGGTTGTAGGTCGGGTCGATACGCATACCTGCACGGTACCCCGGAACGGGAAGGACCGCGATGGCCCCAGCCACCGCGGTCCGTTCGAGGGAGTGAGGAGGGCGTCCTACCGCCGTCGGGGGAGGCCGAAGAGCCAGAGCGAGCCATCGCGTCGCCGGCCCGCCCGGAGATCGCCGTCCCAGCGGCGAAGTCGGAGCGTCCGGGTGAGCTCGCGCTGGTGTGCCCGTACCAGCTCGATGGTCGTCGTGTGCATCTCTGCCTCCCTTCCCCGTGCCCGGGTGGGCGCGGTGCGGTGATGACAGGATGCGCGCGGGAGCGGACCTGACCATCCGGCAGCCGTCCCGAATGGTCCTGCGTCGATGGGCGTGCGGGTGGCTACGTCAAGCGTCGCGGCGAGGCCCGTGCCGTCACTCAGGACGTCCGCGGCTGGACCAGCTTGTGCTCGACCGCGTACAGCGCAGCCTGCGTCCGACTCGACAGGCCGAGCTTGCCCAGGATGTTGCTGACGTGGGTGCGAGCCGTCCGCTCCGTGATGAACAGCGCGGTCGCGATCTCCTTGTTGCTGGAGCCCTGGCCCACGAGCGAGAGGACCTCCTTCTCGCGTTCCGTGAGCGGCTCGACGAGCTGGGGGGCGGTCCTGCGCTCCCGCATCCGCTGGGCGAGCAGGCGCGCCACGGCCGGATCGAGGTGCACCTCGCCCGCGTAGGCTGCCCGGACCGCGGCGGCCACGGCCTCCGCGTCCGCGTCCTTGAGCAGGTAGCCGCTCGCGCCGGCCTCCAGCGCCGAGGTGACCTTGTCCTCCTCGATGAAGCTGGTCACGGCCACGATCTCGATGGTCGGCTGGGCGGCCTTGATCGCCGCGATCGCGGAGACGCCGTCCATGACCGGCATCAGCAGGTCCATCAGGATCACGTCCGGGGTCAGCTCGGTGGCGCGCGCGACCCCCGCGGCGCCATCGCTCGCCTCGCCCACGACGACCATGTCGTCCTGGAGATCGAGGAAGGTCCGCAGGCCCCGACGAACGACCTGGTGGTCGTCCACGAGCAACACCCGGATGGGCTCATCCACGGGCTGGTCAGCGTCGGTCACGGTGGGCCTCTCGTCTGGGATCTCGCGTCTGCGGCTGGCGGTCCGGATCGCGGCCGCTGCTGCTCGATGTCATCGTGCCACGGATGGTGGCCCGATCGGGACCCCATGTCGAGACCGGACCCGATCAGCCGCCGTCCGCGCGAACGCCCCGGAGGGCATCGACGAGCATCTCCGGCGGCGCGGTGGAGGAGACGAACACGACGCATGGCCCGTCGATGGCCTCCAGGCGGTCGTCCTGGACCGCGCTGAGCGCCACGATGCGCAGCTCCGGCCATCGACCGCGGATCTCGTGGAGCAAGGCCAGCCCCACCTCCGCCTCCGGCAGGCGCGGGTCGATGAGCACCACGGCCGGTGAGCCGGACTCGAGCGCCTGCATCGCCACGGCCGGGTCGCCGGTCGCGATATCGAGCTCCAGCCCTTCCGACACGCGGATGAGCCCCGCGAGACTCTGACGGACGCGCCGGTCGGCATCCACCACGAGCACGCGGACGGGCTCGCGCGGGACGGAAGGGCCGACCATCGGCGCAGCGTGGCGACCCGGTCGGCCCGGCGCATCGGTCAAAGGTCCGGTCGGTGCTGCGACGGATGACGTAGCTGGCGTCGCGACGCCGCCGTGCGGGCGTTGGTCACGTGGCGGCTGCGCGGCCCAGCGCCGCATCGCCCGTCGCGCCGTACGGGGCTATGACCCTGCGGGGGTGTCCCCGACCGAGGCAGGTGGGCCCGGCGGCACGGTCACCTCCACGCGGCTGCCGACGTCGACGATGCTGGTCACCCGCAGCTCACCCCCGATCTGGCTCGCCCGCGCGCGCATGCCGGCGATGCCCACGTGGCCCGTGGGCACGATCGCGGGGTCGAAGCCCTTGCCGTCGTCCTCGACGACCAGTCGGAAGCCCAGCCCGGGGCCGCCGGCCAGCTGGATCGCCACGTTGCTCGCCTCGGCATGCTTGACCACGTTGTGGAGCGCCTCCTGGGCGATGCGGTAGAGCGCCGTCTCCACATCGAGGGACGCGCGCTCGTCGCTCATGTCGCAGTCGACGCGCACGGACAGCCCGACCCGTCCCTGGATACCCGCGGCGTGGGTCCGCAGCGCCTGGACCAGTCCGTCCTGCTCCAGGTTCGCCGGTCGCAGCTCGAAGATGAGCGCCCGCATCTCCGCGAGCGCCTCTCGCTCCAGCTCGCGCAGCTCCCCGAGCATCTGGCGCGCCGCGTCCGGGTCGCGATCGAGGAGCAGCTCCACGCTGCGGGTGGTGAGCGTCATCGAGAACAGCGCCTGGGTCACCGAGTCGTGGAGCTCCTGCGCGAGACGCGCCCGTTCCCGGGCCGAGGCGAGGTCCGACGCCTGGCGTCGCAGGTCATCCTCGAGGCGGACCTGCTCCCGCAGGTCGCGGATGATGCCGTGGGCGCCCCGGTACTCCTCGTCCTCCACGTCCGCGACGGCGCGCATCTCGACCGGCACCGGCCGTCCGTTCACGTCCTGGAGGAAGAACCGATAGGTCTGCTCCGGGAAGGGCGCCACGCTCAGGCGGCGATACGCCTCCTCCGGCACCGAGCGGGAGTCGGGATGGACGATGGTCATGAAGTGCTCGCCGATGAGACTGTCCATCGCGCGCCCGGACGCCCGGTCGATGGCATCGCTGAGGAACGTGAAGCGACCGGCGCGATCGGTCTGCCACGCGATGTCGGGCGCCCGCGTCAGCAGATAGTGATATCGCTGCTCCGAGGCACGCAGATCCTCCCAGAGCCGGCTGTTGGTGACCGCGATGGCCGCCACGTCCGCGAGGCCCTGGAGCAGGTCCTGGTCCTCGAGTGGCACATCGCGCGGGTCGCGGTACGAGATGGCGAGCGTCCCGATGACCTCGTCATGCGGCCCACGCAGGGGTGCCGCCGCCATGGCACCGAGGCCCATGCGGATGGCCACGTCCCGGTCCTCGGGCGCCTGCGGGATGCGCGGGTCCGCGAGGTACTCCCGGGTCCAGATGACCCGCCGCTCGGATGCCGCGAGCCCGTTGATGCCGCCACCGAGCGGGAACTCCATGGCCGCCAGCCAGCGGTGCGTCTCCTCGTCCGTGTCGCCGGCGAGGACCGCCGGGACCAGGAACTCGGAGCCCTCTGCGAGCAGGGTCAGGTGCGCGTCGTCCGCACCCAGCAGCCGCCGGGAGTCATCCACGATGCGCTGGAGGACCTCGGCCGGATCGCGCAGCATGGTCAGGTGCGCGGTGATCTCACGGAGTGTCCGCTCCTGGTCGACCCGACGCGCGAGCTCGGCGCGCGAGGTGTCCAGCTCCGCCAGCAGTCGCGCCGCCACGAGCGATGCCGCCGCATGGTCGGCGAGTGCCCGGACCAGGGTCGCCTCGCCCTCGCCCATGACCCCCGGCTGCGAGCTGTACACGCCGAGCGCCCCGATGCGCTCATCGTCCACGATCATGGGCGCCACGACCATGGAGCGGATGCCGGCGTTGCGGACGACCTGGTCGGTCATCCAGGCATGCGCGAAGGTGGTATCCACGGGGTAGTCGACCGTGATCCGGACCGCGCGGTCGGCTACCGCGGTGCCGAACATGCCGACACCCAGGGGCACCACCAGGGAGCGCATCCACGCCCGCTCCGGCGTGGCGCTGATGCCCGCGTCCGCGGCCCACACGAGGGCATCGCCATCGGGCGCCATCAGGTACACGATCGCGCCGTCCGCCCGCAGCAGCCGCGCGGCCTCGTCAGCGGCGCGCTGGAGCGGGTCGGAACCCGTGGAGCGGTCAGGTGGAGCGTCCCTCAGGCGACGCGAGGAGCGGGTCACCCGCGGATCATCGCAGACCACGCCGCGGGAAGGGAGGTGTCACCCCACGGGACTTCGTGCAGGGACTTGACGAAGTCCCGCGACCCGACCTACGATGGTGCTTGGTCCAGTGACTTGCCAAAGTCGACGGATCATGGCGGGCCCTGGCGGGGCCATCGGAGGAGGCGGATCGGACGATGCGGCTGCCCGTCAAGGCGACCCACCAGGCGACGCGAGAGCACAACGTGCGGCTCGTGCTGCGTGCCATCGCGGACATGGGCCCCATCAGTCGTGCGGACATCGCGCGCCGGACGTCCCTGACCCGGACCACGGTCTCGGATGTCGTGGGCCAGCTCTCGGATGCGGGCCTGGTGATGGAGATCGGCCGTGGACCGTCGAGCGGCGGCAAGGCGCCCATCCTGCTCCAGATCCCCCGCGACGCGCGCCAGCTCATCGGCCTCCACATCGGTGACGAGCAGGTGCGGGGCGTCGTGGTCAACCTCGCGGGGGACATCATCCACCGGGCCCAGCATGCGGTCCACGGTCGTGACGGCGCCCATGCGCTCTCCCAGCTCGATGCGCTCGTGGACGAGCTGATGCTGGCGGCCGGGACGCCACCGGTGGGCATCGGCATCGGCACGCCGGGGCTCGTGGACACCCAGGCGGGTGTGGTCCGCTGGGCGGCCAGCCTCGACTGGCGGGACCTGCCGCTCGCCACCCGGGTCGCCGATCGCACCGGTCTGCCGGTGTACGTCGCGAACGATTCGCAGGCCGCAGCGCTCGCGGAGTGGACGTATGGCCGCCATGTCGAGGCGCGGGCGATGGTCGCGATCCGGGTGGGCATCGGCATCGGCGCGGGCATCATCATCGACGACCGGCTGTACCAGGGGGACGGCTTCGGAGCCGGGGAGATCGGCCACACCACGGTCGTGGACGATGGGCCGCCGTGTCGCTGTGGTCGTCTCGGCTGCCTCGAATCGGTGGCCAGCCTGCGGGCGGTCCTGGAGCGCGTCGAGGGGACGCTCCACCGATGGCCCGGCACGAGCGAGCTGGAGCGCGCATGCGCGGGCTTCGGGGCGGGGGACCCCGCGATCCGGGATGCCGTGCTGGATGCCGGACGTCACCTCGGCCGAGCGCTCGGCGGCATCATCGATACCCTGGACATCCGGTACATCGTGCTCGTGGGGCCCATGTCCCTGTTCGGTCAGCCGTGGCTGGAGGCGGTGCGCAGCACGGCGCGCCGGAGCGCCCTCCCGCTGCTTGCGGAGGGGACCATCATCGAGCTGGGCAAGCTCGGCCCGGACGTGGAGGAGCTGGGTGCGGCGGCCCTGCTCATGACGGCCGAGATCGGCCTGAGCCAGGCGGCATGAACACGCCTGCGTGGCCCGCGGCCCGCATCACGCCGACGGGGGTGCGCCACGGCGCGTCGTCCGTCGTCCATCGACATCACGACCACCGGTCGCAGGAGAGGAGGGTGCCCGTCGAACAGACTGGCTGAACCGTCACCACCGCACGACCCGCTGGTCGATCGGTGGATGCTATGCAGGTCCGGCATCCCCCGGACCAGGCACGGAGGAGCAACATGATCCGAACGAAGAAGGTGACCCTGCTGGCGGGCATGGTGGCCGCCACCACGGCGCTCAGCGGCGCCGGCAGCGTCCTCGCCCAGGATGCGGGCACCGGCTACGCCGAGCTCGACCAGGCGATGGGCGCGGACCAGCCGTTCGCCGGCACCAAGGTCTCCATCCAGACCCAGTGGATCGGTGGCGAGGGCGAGAACTTCGCTGCGGCGATCGCGCCGTTCGAGGCCGCGACCGGTATCGACATCGTGGTCGACAGCATCGGCTCGAGCCACGAGACGGTGCTCCGGACGCGCATCGAGGGTGGCGCACCGCCGGACCTCGCGATGCTCGCACAGCCGGCAGCCATCATCGGCTACGGCGCGGCAGGCAGGCTCGTCGACGTCGCGACCGTCATGGACGCGACCAAGCTCGCGGACGAGCATGCCGCGACCGTCGGC
This sequence comes from Chloroflexota bacterium, assembly GCA_019637815.1. Lineage (GTDB taxonomy): Bacteria > Chloroflexota > Limnocylindria > Limnocylindrales > CSP1-4 > JAFMJV01. Next base: position 203,924 of record JAHBUZ010000004.1, on the reverse strand, counting down.
CTGTACTCCTCGGGTGACAACATCTGGGCCATCCCCTACAAGGTCGATGTCAAGTCGACCGTGTGGTATCCCATCAAGGCGTTCGAGGCGGCCGGCTATGCCGTGCCGACCACGTGGGCCGAGCTCGAGGCACTCGAGGCGCAGATCCGCGAGTCGGGGAGCGCCCCCTGGTGCATCGGCATGGAGGCCGGCACCGCGACCGGCTGGCAGGCGACCGACTGGCTGGAGGACATCGTCCTGCGGACCGCGGGCGTCGACGCCTACAACCGCTGGATCACCGGCGACCTGAAGTTCGACTCGCCCGAGATCACCGCGGCCATGGACATCCTGGCCAAGGTGTACTTCACCGAGGGCAACGTCTACGGCGGCAACACGGCCATCGTGGCCACCCCGCAGACCCAGCCCATGGACCCCATGTTCCCGACCGATGGGAGCTGGGAGGGCTTCACGCCCGGCTGCTGGATGCAGAAGCAGGCGACCTGGTACGGCCCCGACTTCTTCCCCGACCAGCGGACGAGCGGCCAGCCGTCGCAGTACGCCATCGGTGAGGACATCGGCATCTTCTACTTCCCGCCCATCGACGAGGCCCAGGGCAACCCGGCCCTCGGCGCGGGCGATGCGCTGATGGTCCTGGTCGACCGGCCCGAGGTGCGGGCCGCCGCCCAGTTCCTGTCCACGCCGGCCGGCATCGAGGCATGGGTCAAGGCAGGCTCCGCCCTGTCCGCGAACCAGGCCACGCCCGCCGAGTGGTACCAGGGCAACTACAAGCTCGAGGTCGCGTCCGGCATCGTCGCCAACGCGACGTCCTTCGGCTTCGACGCCTCCGACCTGATGCCCGCATCGGTCGGCGGCGGCTCGTTCTGGACCGAGATGGTCAACTGGATCTCCGCCAACGGTGCTGACACCCAGGCGCGACTCCAGGCCATCGACGCCAGCTGGCCGACCGAGTAGTCGTTCGTCCTGATGGGGCGCGTCACGTCCGTGTGACGCGCCCCATCGCACATCCGCCAGAGGAGGAGCAGCGGAGCGATGACGGGTATCCCTGTCCAGCGCGAGGGCGAAGGGGGATGGCGGCTGCTGGTCATGCCGATCGGCGTGTTGCTGGGCGCCGTGGGCGTCGTGCTCGGTCTCATCTTCCTCGCCGATCGTCAGCAGGCCGCGAACGCGGCAGCCATCGTCTGGGAGCTCCTGGGCAACACGGGTGAGGCGACGGCCCTCCGCCGGGGCGGCGGTGACCAGACGCTCGCCAAGCTCATCGCCCTCGTGGTCGCCGTGGTCGTGGGCGTCGGTGGCGTGTGGCTGTTCTACGCGGGCTCGAACGCGATCGTCGAGCGTCTCGCCGGCGAGCGGAAGGTCCGACGCATCGTGCCCTGGATCTTCGTGGGGCCGGCACTGGTGCTGCTCGCGATCTACCTCGTCATGCCGGCCGTCCTGACCATCATCACCAGCTTCACCTCGCGGGGAGGGCTGGGGAACTGGGAGTGGGCGCTCACGGATCCGGCCATGTGGGCGACCTATCGCAACAACATCGTGTGGCTCATCGTGGGCACCTCCGGTGCCGTGGGCCTGGGATTGCTCATCGCGGGTCTGTTCGACCGGGTCAAGCGGGAATCAGTGGCCAAGACGCTCGTCTTCCTGCCACTCGCCATCTCCCTCGTCGGTGCATCGGTCATCTGGCGCTTCGTGTACGCGTGGAAGCCTGCGGGCCAGGAGCAGTACGGCCTCCTGAACGCGGTCTGGACGACCCTCGGCGGGACGCCGGTGCCCTGGATCCAGACACCGCCCATCAACACCTATCTGATGATCGTGATCCTCATCTGGCTCCAGACGGGGTTCTGCATGGTCGTCCTGTCGGCCGCCATCAAGGGCGTGCCCGCGGAGGTTACGGAGGCCGCGAAGCTGGACGGCGCCACCGAGCGGCAGATGTTCATGCGGGTCATCGTGCCCATGATCAAGGGCTCGATCATGACCGTCACGGTCACGACCGCCATCGCCGTGCTCAAGGTGTTCGACATCGTGTACACGCTCACGGGCGGCCGCTTCGACACGGACGTGATCGCGAACCAGATGTTCCTCCAGAAGTTCCAGTTCTTCAATGACGGCCGCTCCGCGGTCCTCGCCGTCGTGCTGTTCGTCGCGGTGTTGCCGCTGATGATCCTCAATGTGCGCCAGATGCGCAGCCAGGGGTTGCCGGCATGAACGAGCCGAAGTCGACCGCCGGAGGCACCGGCGCCGTGTCCAACTGGCAGAACGTGTTCGTCCGGCGACTGCCGCTGCGCATCGCGGTCATCGTGGTGTGTCTCGCGTGGTCGTTGCCCACGCTGGGTCTGCTCATCAGCTCCATCCGGCCCGCGCTCGACATCACCAGGAACGGCTGGTGGACGGTCATCTTCGATCCGTCCGCCTGGGCGAGCTTCACGCTCCGCAACTACGAGCAGATCCTGGGCTCCGAGGGCTTCGCCGGGGGCTTCTTCAACAGCCTCATCGTGACGGTGCCCTCGACGGTCATCCCCATCACGGTGGCGGCGTTCGCGGCATATGCCTTCGCGTGGGTCCGCTTCCCGTTCCGTCGGACGCTGTTCGTCCTGGTGGTGGCGCTGCTGGTGGTGCCGCTCCAGATGTCGCTCATCCCGGTGCTCCAGCTGTACTCCAACCTGGGCATCAACGGCACGTTCCTGGGGGTCTGGCTGGCCCACACGGGCTTCGGCCTGCCGCTCGCCATCTTCCTGCTCTACAACTTCATGTCCCAGCTGCCCAACGACCTGTTCGAGACGGCGAGCCTGGATGGGGCGACCCATTTCCAGATGTTCACCAAGGTGGTGTTGCCGCTGTCGGTGCCCGCGCTCGCGGCGTTCGCGATCTTCCAGTTCCTGTGGGTCTGGAACGACCTGCTCGTGGCGTTGGTGTTCCTGGGCGCGAGCAACGACGTGAGCGTGCTCACGTTCCGGCTGTACCAGCTGGTCGGTGTCCGAGGCGAGTCGTGGCATCTGCTCACGGCGGGCGCCTTCCTGACGATGATCGTGCCGGTCATCGTGTTCCTGGCCCTCCAGCGGTACTTCGTGCGGGGCATCCTGGCCGGGTCCGTCAAGGGCTGACCGGATGTCCGTCTCCCGGGCGGTGGCCGAGCCATCGGCCTCGCCCATCACGCCGCCCGAGCCGGCGGTGCCGCTCCTGCGCGCCTTCGACGGGGAGATGCCGCCACCGGACGTGCTCGCCGCCATCCGCGATGGCGAGGCGGCCGGCGTCGCGCTGTATCGCGGTCTCAACGTGCGGTCGCCGGCCCAGCTCCGGGCGCTCGGCGATGCGGTCCAGGCGGCCGCACGTACGGGGGGTCGACCGACCGCCATCGTGGCCACCGACCAGGAGGGTGGCCAGCTGATGGGCATCGGGGAGCCTGCGACGCAGTTCGCGGGCAACCTCGCCCTGGGCGCGGTCGGCGACGCGGACCTCGCGCGGCGGGTGGGTGCGGCCATCGGCGCGGAGCTCGCGGCGATGGGTATCGTCGTGGACTGGGCACCGGACCTGGATCTCGCCACGATCCCCGAGAGCCCGGCCGTCGGTGGCCGGGCGTTCGGTGATGACCCCCCGGTCGCGGGCACGCTCGGGGAAGCGCTCATCCGGGGCCTCCAGGGGGAGGGGGTCGCGGCGGCCATCAAGCACTTCCCGGGGAGTGGTGAGACGCTCGCCGACCCGCACCACGGGCTGCCCGTGGTGGACGTGGACGCGGCCACGCTGGGGACGCGCGAGCTGGCGCCGTTCCGGATGGCGATGGCCGCGCGGCCGTGGCTGCTCATGGTCTCCCACGCGGCCTACCCCGCGCTCGAGCCCGACGGCGGGGTCCGGCCCGCGCTCCGGTCGCGGGCGATCCTGCACAGCCTGCTGCGGGAGCGCATGGGGTTCGAGGGGGTCGTCGTCACGGACGCGCTGGACATGGGCGCCGTGGACCAGGCGGATGTGGCGAGCGCGGCGCTCCAGGCGGTCACATCCGGCGTGGACCTGCTGCTGGCCGGACCCGGTCAGGCCGACCGCCCCGAGGAGCTCGCGGCGCTCGTGTCGGGTCTTCGGGCGCTGCCCGTCGCCCGGGATGCGGCAGCCCGTGTCGAGCGGCTTCGACGCTGGCTGAGCGACCAGCCACAGCCCTCCCTCGACGTGGTGGGCTGCCCGGCGCATCGCGCGCTCGCCGCGGAGCTCGCCGAGCGGTCGATCACCCTGCTGCGCGATCGCTCTGGGACGCTGCCGATCGGAGCGGTCGAACCGGGCCGGCTGCTGGTGGTGACGCCGACCCCCGCGGACCTGACCCCCGCGGACACCTCGTCCACGGTCACGATCCGCCTCGCGGACGCCCTCGCTCGGCGATGGCCGGGCACCCGCGGGCTGGTCACGGCGATGGACCCGGGTGCCGATGACATCCGCTCGGTGGTCGCCGCGGCCGCGGATGCGGACCAGGTGATCCTGGGGACGATCGATGCGTTCCGGCACGAGGGGCAGCGTGCCCTCGCACGGGCGCTGGTGGCCGCGGGCTCGCGCGTCATCCTCGTCGCGATGCGCATGCCCACCGACGCCGGGGCCATCCCCGAGGTCGACACGGCCATCGCCTGCTGGTCCATCCACGACGCCTCCACCGAGGCGGCCGCGGCCGTCCTGTGCGGTGAGCGACCGGCCACCGGTCGGATGCCGCTCACCCTGTCCACCGGAGAGACCCCATGAGCCTCCACGACGAGATCGTCGAGCAGCCATCCCGTGCCCGCGACCTGGTGACCCATGGCCGGACCACGGTGGAGGCGATCGCGCGCTCCATCGCCGACCGACCCATCGACCTCGTGCTCATCGCGGCGCGCGGCAGCTCGGACCACGCCGCGATCTATGCCCAGTACCTGTTCGGGACGCTCCAGCGGCTGCCGGTCGCGCTCGCCGCGCCCGCCCTCACCTCCGTCTACGGGGTCGAGACGTCGCTCGAGCGGGCACTCGTCATCGGCATCTCGCAGTCCGGACGCTCGCCGGACGTGGTGGGCGTGCTCGAGTCCGCGCGACGCCAGGGCGCACCGACCGTCGCCATCACGAACGACCCGGGCTCCGCGCTGGCGACCACGGCCGAGCATGTCATCGACATCGCCGCCGGTCCCGAACGGGCGACCGCGGCGACCAAGACCTACACCCAGAGCCTGCTCGCGGTGGCGATGCTGGTGGCGGCGATGGAGCAGGGGACCGGGTTCGCGGGCACGGCCGGGGAGCGATGGGCGGCGCTCGACGCGCTCCCGTCGGTGATGGCCGCTGCGCTCGCGGTCGAGCCACAGGTGGCGGCGGTCGCGGAGGCCCGGGCGGGTCTCGACCGGTGCATCGTGCTCGGCCGCGGCTTCGAGTACGCCACGGCGCGGGAATGGGCGCTCAAGCTCAAGGAGCTCGCCCAGGTCGCCGCGGACCCATATTCCGCGGCCGACTTCCAGCACGGACCACTGGCGCTCGTGGAGCCGGGCTACCCGGTGCTCGCGGTGGCGCCGTCCGGAGCCACGCTGCCGGGCATGACCGAGCTCCTGACGCGGCTGCGCGACCAGCATGGCGTGGACCTCGTGGTCGTCTCGGATGTCCCGGAGGTCCAGGCGCTGGGTGCCGCCGCGCTGCCCACGCCGCCCGCGCCCGCCGAGTGGCTGTCACCGCTCGTCTCGACGCTCCCTGCGCAGCTGTTCGCGTATCACGTGACGCGGGCCAAGGGCCAGGACACCGAGCAGCCGCGCTGGATCAGCAAGGTGACCCTCACCCACTGAAGGCTGACGTCCTGTCCGGGAGGCCGCGACCCTGGGTCGCCGGGACCGCCGAGCGCCTGATCCGGCGTCAGGATGTCAGAGGCTGACGGTCTCCCCGGGCTCCGGCGTCAGCACCCGGACCGCCCCCAGGCCGAGGCGTAGCAGCTCGGTCCGCAGCTCGTCCGGCGTCCCGGCGAGCGCCGGGAAGGTGCCGTAGTGGATGGGCACCACCGTCGACGCACCCAGCAGCTGGACCGCACGAGCCGCGGCGCGTGGCCCCATCGTGTAGTGACCGCCGATGGGCAGGAACGCGATGTCCGGATGGTGCAGCTCGCCGATGAGCGCCATGTCACCGAACAGGTCCGTGTCGCCCGCGTGATAGACGCGCACCCCGCCCAGGTCCACCACGAAGCCCACGGGCTCGCCGAGGTACACGGCGCCCGCACCCTCCACCGGACCGCCCGCCGAATGCTCCGCCCGGACCATGCTCACGCGCAGTCCGCCGGCGTCCACGGTGCCGCCCTTGTTCATGCCGATGAGCTGGACGCCGTCGCCCAGCTGTGGTCCGGCCCACAGGGTCAGCTCGTGGATGGCCGGCCAGGTCGGCTCCAGGCGCTGGGCCAGCTCGATGGCATCACCCAGGTGGTCGCCATGGCCATGGGTCACGAGCAGCACGTCGCAGGACTCGACGGCGTCCGCGGCCCTGGGTGAGCGCGGGTTCCCGAACCAGGGGTCGATGAGCACGGTCGTGCCGTCCGCGGTCACCAGCTCGACGCAGGCGTGGCCGAACCAGGTGAGCTGGACGCCCAGGGCGTCGGTCATGGATGCCTCCTTCTCATGGTGGCCCCAGTATCCTGCGCCGATGGAGCTGCTGCATCGGGTCACGGGTCCCGTGTCGACGAACGTCTGGATCCTGGGGGACGAAGCGAGCCGGGAGGCGATCTGCATCGATGCCGCGACACCTTCCGTCGGCTGGATCACCGAGTCACTGGCGGCGCGTGGCTGGACGCTCAAGCTGGTGGTGAGCACCCATCGACACTGGGATCACATCGGTGACAACGCCGCGGTCGTGGAGCGGACCGGCGCGACCCTCGCGGTCCATCATCTCGACCGCCATGGCCTGGAGCAGCCGAGCTTCACGATGACGCCGCCCTTCCCGATCGTCCCCAGCGTACCGGCGCTCGATCTCGCCGAGGGAAGCGTCATCCGGTTCGGTGACATCCGGCTGGACGTGCTGCACACGCCCGGTCACACGGAAGGGTCGGTGTGCCTGCTGGCCGCGGACCAGCGGCTGCTGCTCAGCGGTGACACGCTGTTCCAGGGCGCATGGGGCCGGACGGACCTGCCCGGCGGGTCGGAGGCGGCCATGGTCGAATCGATCGGTCGACTGGCGAGCCTCGACGCCGACCTGGGCGTCCTGCCAGGGCACGGTCGCCGGACGACCATCGAGCGCGAGCGGCCCTGGATGGAGCTGGTGGCACGCGAGCGTCGCCTGCTGCTGTAGTCACGCGACCGTGGCGACGGGTGCGCGGACGCTCGGGTGGTGTCGCTCAGCGGCCGAGGACGATCACGAGGGCGATGACCGCCACCACGATGGCGAGGAGCGCGGCGGCCAGCGCCGCTGCGGCGAGACGCTGGGCGTTCGCCACGACGTCCGCGTCGACGCTCGGCGGGGTCGGCTGACGCTCCACGCGTGCCACCAGCGCTGCGAGGTCCTCACGCGCCTGGTCCGCACCAGCCGCCGTCGTCGACAGGCGTCCCTCCAGCTCGCCGACCGTCTCGCGGAGCGCCCGCAGCTCACCCTCGAGGTCCGACCGGGAGCGCGCGGCGGTGCGGCGTGTGCCATCCGTGGTGGCGGTGGCCCGGTCCGCCGGTGTGGCCGCCTCCGTCGTCGGCTGGAGGTCCGTGAGCAACTCGGAGATCCGGCGCATCCCCGCGAGCGTCGGGATGTCCAGGTCCTGGTCGCCCAGCCGGCCATCCTGGAAGGCCGCCTTGATCTCCGCGCGCGAGACGCTCCGTGGGTCGTCACGCAGCAGCCGCAGCAGCTGTTCGCGGGAGTGGGGCGTGGACGTGGTCGCCGGGTCGGCGGTCGTGCTGTCGGGCGCGTCGGTCATCGCTGCCGAGGGTACGGCCTCGCCACCATCCCTGTCGAGCCGATGTGCGGACGCGTATGCATCCGCGGGCGGCTCGGGCCCGGCGTGGTCGTCGTGCGTCCGTGACCGGACCCGGGTGATACCGCTATCGGTCGGGCCTGACCGGGGCGCCGTTCCAGTCGAGCCGATAGACCGTCCGGGTCCGATCGGGCTGGAACCCCGCAGCCGCGTACAGCCGGGTCGCCTCGTGCGGGTTGGCGACATCCACACCGAGCTGAGCGGACGTCATCCCCTGGTCGCGCAGCAGCAGGAGCCCGCGACCGATGAGTGCGGCCGCCAGGCCGCGTCGGCGCCAGGGGCGCCGGGTGAACACCGAGTCGATCCACCCCCGGAGGTAGCCGTTGGCCTCGTTCTCCACCGGCCAGATGGCACAGATCACACCGCCCGCGATCTCATCCCCATCCCACGCGATGATCATCATCCTGGGGTCCGTGGCGGGATGGGATGCCCAGCGCTGGAACGCCACCTCCGAATCGTCGACGGCTCCGAAATGATCCCGGAAGGCGTCGCAGTCCGCGAGATAGACCGCCCGCAGGTCCGTCGCTGCCACGGGTCGCACCTCGATGCCGACCGGCAGGTCGGCCACCTCGATGTCGTCCAGTGTCGGGCGGACCATCAGCCAGAAGTGACGGATGGGCCGGAAGCCTGCCTCGGTGACCAGCTCGTAGCCACCGCGATCCCGGTCGTCGAGCCAGGCGGCGAACCAGCGGTCACCGTCGAACGTGTGCTCGTTGCCGATCTGCCGCAGGCGTGACACCCCCCAGGGGAGCAGCGCAGCGCCGATACCCCGCCGTCGCCACGCCGGATCCACGTACCCCTCGGTCCGATAGCGGCGACTGCCGTCGTTCTGGTCGTCCCATGAGACCCGGGTCCAGGCCACCACGACGTCGTCGATCCGGGCGATGAGCAGGTCACGGCGCGGGTCGCAGTTGGTGAGATGGGCGAAGTCGGCATCCATGGCCTCGACGGTCTCTCGATCGGGCTCCCCGTCCGCCTCCCATTGCCGGTTCTGGGTCCGGACCAGGGCCGGATGGTCCTCGGGCCCTCGATAGTGTCGGAACGAGAGTCCCGGGAGGGGCGGCGCCTCGGGCACCGTGACGTCGATGGCCGGGCTCACGGCCGGGTCCATCAGCGACCTCCTCGTGCCCAGGTGCGGAAGCGACCGAAGGGGACGAACCCGAGACGCTCGTAGATGGGTCGGGCCATGGTGCTCGGCTGGAGCACGGCAGGCAGGTCCGGCCGCTGCGCGAGGATGTGGCCCGTCACCGACGAGGCGAAGCCCCGACGACGTGCCTCCGGCACGGTGGTGATGCCGTAGACACCGATGACACCAGCCTCCACGAAGCCCATCCCCACGGCCGCCGGTCGGCCGTCCGCCCAGCCCACGATGGTGATGAGCCGTGGGTCACGGGCGACCTCCGGGCCATGCCAGGTCCCCGGTCGGATGACACCCGCCTCGAAGCCGACCGCCGCGGTCTGCTCGAACGCGACCATGCCTGCCGTATCCCCGACGCGCTCGATGCTCAGTGCCGCTGGTGGGGGCAGGTCCGGGACCGGTCCGGCCGGACGCACCATCCAGCCAGGGGAGGACTGCTCCCGGAAGCCCAGCGCGGTCGGGTCCATGTCCCACCACGGGTCGCACACCGCCACCCAGCCTTCGCGGGGCACGATCCGGGCGAGGACGTCCGTTGAGGCGCCGGGTCGGATGGCGACAGCCTGGAAGAAGATGGACGGCAGCACGTCGGTGCTGTGCCACAGACCGCCCTCCCACGCCGTGACCCGTCCGAGGGACCGGATGTGGAGGTCGTGCCAGCCCGCCATGTTGGCCGCGGCGGCCGCCGTCAACCAGCCCGGATCGGGGAGCGGCACCTCGCCAGCCGGTGCGCGTGACGAGACGGGCGCTGTCACCGGGCCCCGTACCGCTTCTGCTCGGCGGCACGACCGGCCTCCCGGACGATCCGTCCGAAGCGCTTCGCGGAGCGCCGCTGCTCCACCGGATCGGAGCGCAGTGCCACGGCCCCCAGCTCCCGCTGGAGCTTGCGCCGTGCCCGCAGCCGGTCCGCCGTCAGCGTGCCGGCCTCGATCGCCGCGAGGACCGCGCAGCCGGGCTCCACCTCGTGGGTGCAGTCGGAGAAGCGGCATGCGGCCGCCAGGGCGTCGATCTCCTCGAACGCTCGCTCCAGGCCCTCGTCCGCCTCCCAGAGGCCCATCGATCGCATGCCCGGAGTATCGATGAGCAGGCCACCGCTCGGCAGCACGAACAGCTCACGCGCGGTGGTCGTGTGGCGGCCCCGGGAGTCGTCCTCGCGAACGTCCCGGACGGCCTGGCGCGCCTCGCCCAGGAGCAGGTTGGTGATGGTCGACTTGCCGACACCCGAGGAACCCAGCAGCACCACGGTGCGCCCGGCGCCGAACCACGCGGCCAGGGCATCGACACCCTCGCCGTGCAGCGCGCTCGCGACGAGGACGGGTGCACCACCGGCGATTGCGCGCACCTCGCCGAGGCGGGCCGGCACGTCGTCACACAGGTCCGCCTTGTTGAGCAGGACGACGGGATCAGCGCCGCTCGACCACGCGAGGGCGAGGTACCGCTCGAGACGTCGCAGGTTCAGGTCACGGGTGAGCGCGGCCACGATGATGACCGTGTCCACGTTCGCCGCGACGACCTGCTCCTCGGCGTGGATGCCGCCCTGGATGCGTTGTGCGTCGTGATCCCCCCGGGCGAACCGGCTGGCGCGAGGCAGCACGGCGCGCAGGGCCGCCTGGCCATCGGCGACCGGTTCCAGTGCCAGCCAGTCACCGACGGCAGGGAAGTCGGCGGTCGTCAGGGCGTCCCGGCGGAAGCCGCGCTGCACGATGACCGAGACGTCACCCGACTCGGTGCGGGCACGCACGGACCCCCGCGCGGTACCGAGGACCCGACCCGGGACCTGGCCCGCCGCCGCATGGACGGCGAACGCGGTCTCACGCCGGGCGTCCCAGCCCAGCGGCTCAAGGGCCGGCCGGGGCGTGGCGCCCATCAGCCGACCCTCTTGAGCTTGCCGGTCCGCTTCGCGTACCGCTCCGCCTGGCCGAAGACCCAGACGCCGAGCGGGATGAGCACGACCGCCATGATGACCAGCGGCCAGACGTCATGCCACAGCGCCGTGATGGGCGTGCCATCGATGAGGCCCTGGCGGACGCCATCGAGGACGTAGGTCGCCGGCGAGAACCAGGAGATGACCTGCATCCAGTCCGGCAGCACCTCGATGCTGTAGTACACGCCGCTCACGAGGAGCAGCAGCGACTGGAGCACGAAGGTCATCTGGGCGCCCCGCTCCACGTACATGAGCGGCAGCACCGCGGCCATCATGCCGATGCCGATGAACGATGCCGAGCCGATGATCATCATCACGGCCGCGGTGCCGAAGTCGGCATGCGACAGGTCGAGCCCGAAGAACAGCGTGAGCACGACGAGGATGACCGCCGTGTGCACGAGGCCATAGAGCACCGCGAACATCGTGGAGCCCAGCAGCTGGACCCAGCGACGCACGGGCGCCATGAAGGTGTATTCGAGGGTGCCCTCCCAGCGCTCCCAGGCGACCGTCTCGGCGATGAAGCCGAACACGATCGAGAGGTAGTTCCAGAAGATGGCACCGATCATCAGCGACAGCAGGAGCCGCTGGTTCTCCAGCTCCGCGCCGATGAACGTGATGGACAGGGCGCCCGCGACCGCGTACACGAGGAACGCGAACTCCCAGCCCCAGTAGCGCTTGACCAGGAACAGGTTGCGCTCGATGAAGGCGTAGCTGCCCCGGAGCTCCCGCACGAGCGTCGTCGCGAGGCTCGGGCTCCGGAGCTCCGGCAGGGATCCGGGCTGGCCGCTCATCGCGACCGGACCGGTGTGAAGGTGGTGGACTCGCCACCGAGGGCGACGCCCACGCGGACGAACAGGCGACCGATGGGCGCCAGGGCGCCGTGGTGGTCGGCCCGTGATCGAGCCGCTCGCGCCAGCCGATGGTCGGCGGCCTCGGCGAGCTGTTCGGCCCTCACGCTGTGCGCGAAGGCGTGGTCATATGGATGACGGCCAAGCATCGCGATGATCTCCAGGTGATGTCGAGGGTGTGGTCGGGTGCTGCGGGCGGTGGGCGCGAGCCCCCGCGCGGCGCAGGCGGGTCGGTCGAGGCGTCAGGTCAGTCGTCATCGTCATCGTCCTCCTCGGTGTCGTCGTCCAGGGACCGTCCGGTCCAGGTCATGAACACGCTCTCGAGCGTGGGTGGCTGGCCGTGCTCCCGCGCGACCCGTGCCACCAGCTCCTCGGGCGTGCCCTCGACCACGACGCGGCCCTCGTTGAGGATCGCGAGGCGGTCACACAGCCGGTCCGCCTCGGCCAGGTCGTGCGTGGTGAGCACGATCGTGGCGTCGTGGCTGTCCCGGATCTCCTCGATGAAGGTCTGGACCTCCAGCTTGGAGCGCGGGTCGAGACCGGTCGTGGGCTCGTCCAGCAGGAGCAGCGTCGGGCTCGTCAGCAGGGCCCGCGCGATGGCGACCTTCTGCTGCATCCCCCGGCTCATCTGCTCCAGGGGTCGGGACAGGCGTGACTCGGCGATGCCGAGCCGGGCCAGGATGGCCACCGACTCCCGGCGTGCCGTGCCCGCATCCAGGCCATACAGACGCGCCGCGTAGATGAGGTTCTCGAAGGGCGACAGCTTCTTGAAGAACGCGGCGTCCACCGAGACCCGGTTGATGAGCCGCTTGACGGCCATCTCCTCGCGCTCGATGTCGTGACCGAACACCTCCACCCGGCCGCTGTCGATGGTCAGCAGCGTGCTGACCAGCCGGATGAGGGTGGACTTGCCACCGCCGTTCGCGCCCAGGACACCGTATGTCTCGCCCCGCTCGATGCGGATGGAGACATCGTCCACGGCCACGACCGACTTCTTCTTGCGACCCACGATGAACCGCTTGGTGACATGGTCGATGAGCAGTGCCGGGACCGCCCCACGAGGAGGCGCGGGTCGCCGGACGTGGGGCGCCGGTGCGGGCACCCGATCCACCGGTGCCACCAGGGTCTCCGATGGCTGGCTGGCGGTCTCGGGCTGATGCGGCTCCAAGGTGAGGGCCACGATGTCGCTCCCTGGATGGTCCGCCGGCACGGCGCCGGCGAGTGGGGCTTCGGATGGATGTGGTCGTGGATGACCCGGTGTCGGCTGCGACCGATACCGTCCCGGAGCCCCCGTGATCGTCGCGGGAGTCGGCTCGATGCCTGGCGGCATCAAAAAAGCCGGGGGCTCCTGTGGCCCTCCGGCTCGATCGTCAGGGGCGCGGTCCGCGCCGATGAGGATCTACGAAGGGCACACCTCTCCCGCGTCCGCGGCGCCGATGGGCAGCCGCGTTCGCAGCGCGATGGCTGCGACGCTGGTGAAGCCGACATGCATCTTCATCTGGCTTCGTGCTCCTTTCGTGACTCGGGCGCGTGGGTGGTGGGGTGAGCGTCCACCGCGCCGTAGGGCAGGGTAGCGGTGCGCCTCGGCACCTGTCAATGCGACGGATGACGTAGACGACGAGGAGCCGCTGCCGCGAGAGGGACGCGTGTCAGGGATCGGCGGGAGTCCCTGCGACCGCCCACGGATCGATGAGCGGCACGCCGAGTCCTTCGAAGTGACGCGTGTTGCGGGTCGCCAGGGTGGCGCGGCGCGCAAGCGCGATGCCCGCGATCTGGACGTCGCGCACCTCGACGGGACGACCCGCCCGCCGGCGTGCCGCGACGATCTCGGCCGACCTGGTCGCCGCAGGGACGTCGAAGGACTGGATGCGGCCCCCGAGGTCGTCGTGGATGACCGCCTGGAACTCGCGTTCCAGGGCCGCCCGTCGGTGGCTGGGCTGCAGGGACTCGATGCTGGTACGCAGCTCGAACACGGTCACCGAGGTCGTCCAGATGGAGGTCGCCGGCTGATGGTCCAGCCACGCCTGGACCATCGGATCGGGTGTGCCTCGCATGAGCTCGGAGACGACGTTGGTATCGAGGATGATCACTCCTCGAACTCGATGATCCGGGCCGGCTGACCCCGGAACTCCTCCACGGGCTCATCGAAGCCGATATCGCGGAACCGAGCCGCGATCCGGCTGCCGAGGCCGGACTCGGGCTCGGTGTCGTCACGGACCGCGTCCCGCAGGATCTCACGGACCTCTTCCTCTGTGCTCCGACCATGACGGCGGGCACGCTGCTGGAGCTTCACTTTCACGTCCTCATCGATCCGGCGGATCAGCAACTGTGCCACGATGCGATGCTATCACGCTATCAGATGAGGCCGGCGTGAGGCTGCCGACACGGCTTGGGCCGTGAGCTCGACCGAGGTCTACATGCTGCTCACCCGGACGCGCGGCTGGCCGGTGGAGCGCTATCGCACGTGGCTGGCCGAGAGCCTCAAGCATCTGCTCCTGCAAGCACCGCCCACTGCCGCCATGGAGGGACCTCCCCGTACCAGCGTGGGCACCGCGGCGACGCACCCCGGTCGGATGTCGTCGTAGTGCCCACGTCGATGTGTCGTCCCTCGGCCGTGCCCGACGCTGCGGCCGTGCTTCCGGGATCGCGGCGGATACCTGGAGACACCGGCCCGGTCCGATGCCACCACACGGCCCCGTCGGGCCCACGTCCGATCCCACCGGGTGGTCACGTGGAGCCCGGGTCAGCGCCACCAGGTGGCGGCGACCAGCTCCGCCACGAGCGTCTCGGTCGTGAGCGCCACGAGGGGGTCCTCGTCACCCGGATAGCGCACCGTGGCGACCGACTCGGCGACATCGCCGCCCACCGCGACCACCGTGGAGCCGCGCTGCCGGAGCCAGTCGAGCGCCTGCGCGTCCCAGCGGGAGCCGGGCAGGAACAGCGCCCGGTAGTCGAGGGTCGTCGTGAGATAGACGTCGACATGGGACCAGTCGCCGGTCTCGGAACCCGTCGCCGGTCGACGAGGTCCCTCGCGGACCATGAGCGCCGACTGCAGCGCGCTCGACCAACGCTCTGCGGGGGCGATCACGTGGACGCCATCGGGTCCATCGAGGGCATCCGCGACCGCCGGCAGCCAGTCGGCTCGATGGTCGAGCAGCCACGATGTGGCAGCCGCGGTCCGACGACACAGGTCGGGCACGTCCAGCGACACGTCGGACCAGCGCGCCTCGATGGCGAGGAGGACCAGGAGCGTGTGCTGGAACGTCCGGCATGCCACCCCGGACGTCTCCGGGCCCGCGTGGAGCGGCACCACGCCGGCCGCGGCGTCCGCAAGCGGGGAGTCCGGATGCTCGGTGATGGCCACGAGATGCGAGCCGCGCAGACGGTCCGCGGCATCGAGCGTCTCGACGCTCGTGCCGCTCGCCGAGATGGCCAGCACGAGCGTGTCCGGGTCGGGCCGCGTTCGCACCTCGAGCGAGGCGAGCTCCGCGACCGTATCGATCCCCCGTGAACGCAGTCGCGCAGCCACGACCTCCGCGGCGTATCGCGACGAACCCATGCCCGTGAGCACCACGCGGCGGGGCGGCGTGGCCGGCAGCGCTGCGAGCGCATCACCCGAGCCGAGCGCCGTCGCGAGCCGCCCCAGCGCCTCCGGCTTGCGCTCCAGGTCACGCAGCAGCTCCGTGCCGTCGGTCATCGATCGTCCCTCCTGGTCAGCCGGCGGTGGTCGTGGGTCGTCATCGTGGGATCATCCGGCGGAGCGTCCCCAGCGGTGCGTACATCCAGCGTGGCAGCGTCCCCGCGGCATACAGCATCTCGCGACACACGCGCTCCGCTTCGAAGGCGACCAGGAGTCGGGCATCGAACAGCTCCGCGTGGCCCGCGGCGGCGAGCGTCTCCACGTACGCGGCGAGGAATGCCTGCCGCGCGTGGTCCACCCAGGCGTCGACCGCGGCCCCATGGGCACCGTCCGTGCGTCGGTCGACGATCCGACCGATGTGGTCGAGGCTGCTGTCCAGCTGGGCGAGGTCCCGGGCCGCCGGCAGTGGCCGTCCTCGCTCCGAGACGGGCAGCGAGACGTCGTCCTCGAGGTCGATGACCACGAGCCGGTCGCCACTCCGCAGGATCTGGCCGACATGGAGGTCACCGTGGATCCGGAGCATGGGTGTCGTGTCCACCATGGCGAGCGTGTCGATGCGTGCCCGCAGGGCGTCGGCGCGGGGCTCGAGGTGCGCGAGCGCGGCGCCGTCCACCGCCGCGACCGTTCGATCGAGGGCATCGAGCGCGGTCCGATGCCATTCGCCGATCAGGCGCCGGTCCGCCCGGATGACGGGCGCCGGGATGAGCGGGGTGGGCGTGGCGAGCGCGACATGGAGGGCACCGGCGAGCTCGCCCAGCCGCGCACCCAGGCGGATCCCGGGACAGTCACCCGGGCACGCCGTGCCGTGGAGCACGTGCGCCAGGACATCCGTCACGCACCAGTCCCAGCCGTCCGCGGAGTCGGGCAGCCATGCCGCGACCTGGGCGAGGGTCGCGATCCGCCCGTCCACGCCCCAGCGCAGGCTGCCGAGCGGGGTCGGGATCGCCGTGAACCCGGCTGCCGCGAGATGCGTCGGCAGGTCCACGATGGCGGGGTCACGGAGGACCGGCTCGATGAGCCACTTGACGACGACGCGGTCGCCGACCACGACCGATTCGTTCGTCTGGTCGACCCCGATGGCCCGCTCCCCCTGGGGGTGGCCCGGATCGACCAGTCGCTCGAAGTGGAACCCGTCCGCGAGCTCGGGCAACGACGCCACGCCGGCGACCACCGCGGTCGAGGCGCCGTCGCGGGGACGGGCTCGCCGCCACGTGCCGGCATCACGCGCCAGGGGTGCGAGCGACAGCCGACCCGCCGGGTCCTGCGTCACGACGACCGCCAGACCGGGCCGCGTGCCGGGTCCGAGCGTCGCCGCGGCGATCGGCGTCATGCTGGCGAGCGGCGCACGCACGTACCCGCCACCTCGCGTCTCCTCGGAGGGGGGCCACGTCTCGACGAGCTCCTGCAGCAGGGACAACCTTGTCTCCGACCTAGCGATCTGCGACACTCCCCGGACGACCGGGACGCCGGACCCAGGAGCGGGCCCGAACGAGAGGAGCACGAATCATGCGTCATCACCGCGCGGCAGGGGGCCGCACCATCGCCATCGGTCTCACGGCGGCCCTCGCCGTCACGACCGCGGGGTCCGTGGCGCTCGCCCAGGATCCCGCCACGAGCCCCGATCCGGCGCTCGCCGGCCAGAGCCTGGTCATCTCCAACTGGGCCGCGTACATGCCGGAGGATCTGCCCGCGCGCTTCGAGGCGGAGACGGGTGTGCCGGTCACGATCACCAA
Source organism: Chloroflexota bacterium (assembly GCA_019637815.1). Classification (GTDB taxonomy): domain Bacteria; phylum Chloroflexota; class Limnocylindria; order Limnocylindrales; family CSP1-4; genus JAFMJV01. The sequence continues at coordinate 186,732 of JAHBUZ010000004.1, read as the reverse complement.
CCACGCCACCAACGAGGAGGTCGTGGCCAAGCTGCTCGCGGGCAACTCGGGCATCGATGTGGCGTTCATGTCCGGGCAGTTCGCCCAGGCGCTCACGGAGGGTGGCTTCCTCGCCGCCATCGACCACGCCCAGGTGCCCAACATCGCGAACCTCTACCCGGAGGCGAACGAGCTGGCGTATGACCCGGGCAACACCCACTCGGTGCCCTATGCGTGGGGGACCACGGGCCTGTGCTACCGGACCGACCTGGTGGACGCGCCACCGACCAGCTGGTACGACCTGCTGACGCCCGCCGAGGGCGTCTCGGGCAAGACCACCGCCCTGTTCACGCAGCGCTGGCTGATGCTGCCGGCCCAGAAGGCCCTCGGCTTCTCGGCGAACACGACGGACCCCGCGGAGATGGAGCAGGTCCGCGACCTCCTGCTGGCCATGAAGCCGACCCTGCTCGCCTTCGATGACACCACGTTCTATTCCCGGCTCGTGAGCGGCGAGGCCGCGCTCGTCGAGGCGTGGGACGGCTGGTGCAACTACGCCATCGCCGAGGGTGCCGACGTCGGCTGGGTGGTGCCGTCCGAGGGGAGCGACCTGTGGGTGGACACCATGACCATCCTCGAGTCGTCACCCAACAAGGAGGCGGCACACGCGTTCATCGACTACATCCTCCGGCCGGATGTCCACTCGTGGGTCGTCGAGAACATCTCGTACAAGGTGCCCAACGCGCCGGCCATGGCCGCCGTGGACCCGGCGGTCCTGGCGGCGTTCCCGAACCTGGCCATGACCCCCGCCGAGCTGCTCCAGCAGGAGAGCCTGGTGGACCTCGGCGAGGACGGCGCGGCGCTGTACCAGGACATCGCGGACCAGATCGCCGCCCAGTGACCCGGGCTCGTCGTCGAGCCTGTCCATGACCTCGGACCCGACCGCGCCGGTACCCCCGGGGCGGTCGGACCGCATGGGGCGGCTGCTGCTCCTGGGACCCGGGTTGCTGTACCTGACGGTCCTGTTCCTGCTGCCCATCGCCGCCATCGTCGGCATCTCGTTCCTGGAATCGAACCGGTTCGGCCAGCTGCGCTGGGAGGTGACGTTCGCGAGCTTCGAGCGGGCCCTCGACCCGCTCTACCTGCGGGTCCTCGCGACCTCGGTCGTCATCGCCGGTATCACGACGCTGCTGGCCGTGCTCATCGGCTATCCCACCGCGTGGGCGATCGCCCGGCTGCCACCCCGCTGGCGACTGGTGGTCCTGATCCTCGTCGTGCTCCCGTTCTGGACCAACTTCCTGGTGCGGACCTATGCCTGGATCGTGCTGCTCAACACGGAGGGCCCGATCTCGGGCGTGCTCCAGGGGGTGGGGCTCATCGAGTCGCCGCTCCAGCTGCTGTACACGCCGGGCGCCGTCATCGCGGGGCTGCTGTACGCGTATCTGCCGCTCATGATCCTGCCGCTGTACGTGGCCATCGACCGGCTGGACCCGGAGCTCCGGGAGGCGGCGCGTGACCTCGGCGCGAGTCGTGCCCGGGTGTTCCTCACCGTCACCCTGCCCATGACCCTGCCGGGGGCGCTGGTCGGCGCGATCTTCGTGTTCGTGCCCAGCCTCGGCAACTTCGTGATCCCGGAGCTCCTGGGCGGTGGCAAGACCGTGATGATCGGCAACCTCATCCGGGACCAGTTCCTCAAGACCCGCAACTGGCCGCTGGCGTCCGTGCTCGCCCTGTCCATCCTGGGCATCCTGCTGGTGCTGCTCATCCTCCAGTCGCGGCTGTCGCGACGGTACGCCCCGGTGTCCCATGACTGAGTCGCTGTCGGTGGCTGCCGAGCGGACCGGCGGTGGCGCGGGCGACGAGGGGACCGGCGCGGCCATGATGCCTGCCGGTCGCCGCCGCTGGGCCCGGCCCGCTCGCTGGCCGATGCTCGTCCTCGCCGGGGTGCTCGTGTTCCTGTACACGCCCATCGCGGTCGTGGTCGTGATGGCCTTCAACGAGACCGGGAGCGCATATCGCTGGAGCGGCTTCAGCACCCGCTGGTTCGGGGAGCTCGCCGCTGACCAGGTGATCCTCGGGGCGCTCGGCAACACCCTGGTCGTGGCGGCCGGTGCCACCGCGCTGTCCATCGTCCTGGGTACGCTCCTCGCCATCGGGCTCGCGCGCTATGTCCGGTCGGGTCTGCTGGACGCGTTCGCGCTCGGGCCCGCGGTCGCGCCGGACATCGTGATGGCCATGGGCCTGCTGACGCTCTACGTGACCCTGGGCTTCAGCCTGGGCCTCCACTCCGTGCTGTTGGCGCACGTGGTGTTCGGCACGGCGCTCGTGACGGCCACCGTCCGGGCGCGCCTCGGCCATCTCGACCCCGCGCTGGAAGAGGCGTCCCGGGACCTGGGCGCGAGCGCGCTCCAGACCTTCTGGCGCATCACCATCCCGGGGGTCATGCCGGCCATCATCGCGGGCGGGCTGCTCACGTTCACGCTCTCGCTCGATGAGTTCGTCATCGCCTTCTTCACCGATGGACCGGCCACGCCGACGCTGCCCATCGTCATCTACTCCCTGGTGCGATTCGGCATCACGCCCGAGGTGAACGCCCTGGGTGCCATCCTGTTGCTGGTGAGCATCGTGACGGTCCTCGTGGCGCAGCGGCTGACGGGGCTCGGCGGGAGGGACGCGGACACATGACCGATCCAGTGCACGACGCGACGGGCGCGCCCCCGACCCCGGACGACGCCCCGCTCCTCGCCGTCCGCAGCGTCAGCCGCTCGTTCGGTGACGTGCGCGCGCTCGTGGACGTATCGCTGGACATCCGCCAGAACGAGTTCTTCGCACTGCTCGGCCCGTCCGGCTGTGGCAAGACCACGCTGCTGCGCATCCTCGCGGGCTTCGAGCATCCCGATACCGGCAGCGTCACCCTCGGCGGCGCGGACCTGCTGGCGCTGCCGCCGGAGCGGCGACCGGTCAATCTCATGTTCCAGTCGTACGCGCTGTTCCCGCACATGTCCGTGGAGCGGAACGTGGCGTACGGCCTCGAGCGGGAGGGCCTGCCGAAGGACGAGGTCCAGGCGCGCGTCGCGGAGGTGCTGCGGGTCGTGGGCATCAGCGAGACCGCGCGACGGCGCCCGTCGCAGCTGTCCGGTGGCCAACGACAGCGGGTGGCGCTGGCGCGCGCGATCGTGAAGCGTCCCCGGCTGCTGCTGCTCGACGAGCCGCTCTCCGCGCTCGACCGCAAGGTCCGGGGCGAGATGCAGCTGGAGCTGAAGCGCCTCCAGCACGAGGTGGGCATCACGTTCGTGGTCGTGACGCACGACCAGGAGGAGGCGATGTCCATGGCCGACCGCATCGCCGTGTTCCAGCGCGGTCGGATCGAGCAGGTGGACCGACCCGTGATGCTCTACGAGCGACCGCGGAGCCTGTTCGTGGCGCGCTTCATCGGCAACAACGACCTGTTCCCGGGCACGATCGCGCCCGGTGGACTGGAGGTGGCAGGCTTGGGCGTGCTGCCGACGGCGGAGAGCGAGCTGGCGGTCGGCACGGCGGCGTGGCTCGGCATCCGGCCGGAGCACATCGCCCTCGTGGGGGAGGGGGCACCTCGGATCCTGACGGGCGAGGTCATCGAGACCCAGTTCCTTGGTGGTGCGTCGACGATCGCGGTGGGGGTCTCCGGCTATGAGACGCCAGTGCTCGTGACCCAGGCCGGCGCCACGCGGCTGGAGCGCGGCGCGACCGTGGGGCTGACCTGGGACCCAGCGCGTGCGGTCGTCCTGCCCTCCGAGTGACCGGGCTTCCTGGGATCCGTCGGTACTGAGGGTCGTCAGGCGGGCCATCGCCGGGACAGAGTGAGCCCTGCGCTGGTGGCGCCAGCGCGTGCTCCAGTCAGGGAGACGAGCCGCGATCCTGGGCGGTCACCACTCGGTCGCCTCGAGGATGCGCCGGCTGGCCTCGTTCACGAAGGGGTCGATCCGGACCCGGACCGACTCCGTGACGAGGGCGTCCATATCCGCCGCGATCAGGTCGGGCGCGTTGCGGACGATGTACTCCCGGACCGCAGCGCTGTACAGCTCGCTCCGGGAGCGACCGGACGATCGGGCAAGCCGTTCAGCGGCCCAGAAGACCTCATCCGGGACGGCGATGGCGGTCTTCATACCCAGAGTATGAACGTCGTGCGTAGACGAGTCTGTGGCTGAACGTGCGCAGGTAGAGGCCTCGATCCACCTTCGGACGGCCCGAGCGATCCGTTGCATTCGGTCTTCCACGATCCCCGAGTGATCGGCGGGCAAGAGTGCGCCGATATCGTGCGCGCATCGGGCGTGACTGCCCGGAGTCCCGACCCAGGGTGGGGCCCCTCGCAGGTGTTGCATGGTAACCGGGAAACCGATAAGATCCACGTGGTCCGGGTTCGATGATCGCCTCATTCGGTGATGCTGTCGCCGAGGATCTCTTTCACGGGAGATCGACCGCCCGCGTTCGCCGGCTGCCCCCGGATGTGCTCAGGACGGCGATCATCAGGCTGGACCTGATCGATGCCGCCGCCGCGATCCGTGACCTTCGGTCGCCGCCCGGCAACCGCCTCGAACGGCTCAGAGGCGAGCTGGACGGGCTCCACTCGATCCGTGTCAACGACCAGTGGCGGATCGTCTTCCGATGGAGCGGGGATGATGCCCACGACGTGCGGCTGGTGGACTATCACTAGGCAGGAGGTGAGCCGATGATCCCGGAGCAGCGGATCCCCACCCATCCAGGGGTGATCTTGAGTGAGGAGTTCCTGCGGCCGCTCGGCATCACCCAGGTGGCATTCGCCGCCCATCTCGGTGTGCCCGTGCAGCGCATCAACGAGCTCATCCGTGGCAAGCGCGGCGTGACGCCCGAGACGGCGTGGCTCCTGTCCCAGGCCCTCGATACCACCCCGGAGCTGTGGGTCAACCTTCAGGCAGCGCACGACCTGGCTCGGTCACGCCCGACGACCCGCATCGCCCGGATCACGCCGATGGAGACGGCCATCGGAGCTGGCTCGGTCGAACGCTGACCCCGCCGGGAGCGCGCCGCAGGCGGTCCACGAGTCGACTTGACGCGTCACGCATCGCCCGATTGAATGCAGCGGCGGGTCCGCCCGCACACCCGACCCAGCCACGATCCAGGAGGACGCATGCCTTCGCCCCTCACGGTCCTGTTCATGCCCGAATCGGCCTATGGCCCCACCAACAACTGCGTGGGCATCGGGCGCAAGCTCGTAGACCGGGGGCACCGGGTCGTGTTCGCCGCCGAGGCGAGCTGGAAGGGCAAGCTCGCGCCGATGGGTTTCGTGGAGGACCTCGTGGACCTCGCGCCGCCGCCGGAGGCGAGCGCGGACGAGCCCCAGGGCGAACAGGACGCGGGCCAGTTCTGGAAGGACTTCATCCGGGAGACCGCGCCCGAGTTCCGCAAGCCGACCATCGACCAACTCTCCACGTTCATGGCGCCCACGTGGCAGGCGCTCATCGATGGCGCGAAGTACTGCGAGCCGCAGCTCCGTGACATCCTCGCGCGCCAGGCGCCGGACGTCATCGTCGAGGACAACGTGGTCTGTTTCCCGGCGCTCGTGACCCACGGCGCACCGTTCGTGCGCATCGTGTCCTGCAACCCGCTGGAGGTGCCGGGACCGGACATCGCGCCCGCCTACTCCGGGCTGCCCGCCACCGATCGCTCCGAGTGGGCGACCTTCCGGGCCGAGTACGACCGCACGCATCGCTCGATGTGGACGGACTTCGATGCCTGGGTCCAGGCGCAGGGAGCGCCCGCCCTGCCGGATCTCGAGTTCATCCACACCTCGGACCAGCTGAACCTGTACGTCTACCCCGAGTCGCTCGACTACACGGACGCCCGCCCGCTGGTCGACTCCTGGCACCGCCTGGAGTCGAGCGTGCGGACCACCGATGCGGCCTTCGAGCTGCCTCCGGAGGTCGCGGACCGTCCCGCCGACAGCGCACTGATCTACCTCTCGCTGGGGTCGCTCGGCAGCGCGGACGTGGAGCTCATGCGTCGCCTCGTCGACGTGCTCGGTCGCACCCGACATCGGTTCATCGTGTCCAAGGGACCACAGCACGCGGAGTACGAGCTGGCGCCCAACATGTGGGGCGCGGAATTCCTGCCCCAGACGTCCATCGCCCCGCAGGTGGACCTGGTCATCACCCACGGGGGCAACAACACGACCACCGAGGCGTTCCATTTCGGCAAGCCCATGATCCTGCTGCCGCTGTTCTGGGACCAGTACGACAACGCCCAGCGGGTCGATGAGACCGGCTTCGGCGTGCGCCTGGCCACCTATGCGTTCACGGACGCGGAGATGCACGGCGCCATCGAACGGCTGCTCGGGGACACCGCACTCCGGGAGCGGCTGGCCGTAGAGTCGGCGCGGGTGCGAGCCGCAGACGGCGTGACGCGCGCCGCGGACCTCATCGAGCAAGTGGGCTTGGGGACCGTCTCCCGGGCCTGACCTCGCGTCATGGACGAGCGTCTGCGACCCCGTACCACCCGTGGCGTCCGGTGCGGTCTCGGTATGGTGGTATGGTGATGGTATGGCGACGATCAAGATGACCTTCAGCCTGGACGCGGCGACATCGCGCAGCCTCCGCGAAGCCGCGGAATCGTTGGGCAAGCCCAAGAGCGAGGTCGTGCGGGAGGCGATCCTGGACTATGCCGAGCGGGTGGGGCGCCTGACGGAAGCGGAGCGGCGACGTCAGCTGAGCGTGTTCGACGAGATGATGGCGGCACGCTCGACGGGTAGCGCGAGGACCGTCGATCGCGAGCTGGCAGCGGTACGGCGGGCACGACGAGGTGGCGGACGGGTCAGCGCACCGTCCGATCCAAGGTGATCGTCGTCGACACGTCGGCGCTCATCGACAGCCTCGTCGGACCCAGGCGCTCCGCCCTCCGGATGCGGCGGTTCATCGAGGATGGTGAACGACTGGTCGTCCCGGCGCTGGTGCTCTACGAATGGTGGCGTGGCCCCCGTTCGGCGGAGGAGCTGGCAGTGCAGGAGGCGCTCTTTCCCAGCGAGGAGGCCCCGCCGTTCGGGCCTGAGCAGGCTGGGCTGGCCGCGCGTCTGTATCGCGACGTCCGTCGGCCACGCGGCCGCGAGGTGGATCTGGCCATCGCAGCGCACGCCATCAGCCGACGCGCCGCCTTGTGGACCCTCAACGTCGACGACTTCTCGGATATCCCCGGGCTGACCATGGCATCGAACCTGGAGGCGAGATGGTGATCATCGATGGGCAGGAGATGCGCGGGTCTGGGCCAGTGCGCGTCCTCATCGACCCGGCCACGGAGCAGCCGGTAGCGGAGGTCGTGGATGGCACGGCCGGGGATGTGGACCGGGCCGTGGCGGCGGCACGCGCCGCCCAGCCGGCCTGGGCCGAGCGGACACCCGGTGAGCGCTCGCTCGTGCTGCTCCGGCTCGCGGACCTGTGCGAGGTGCATGCGGACGAGCTGACACGCCTCGAGATGGAGGACAGCGGGAAGCCGTGGGCCACGATGCACGACGGGGAGCTGCCGTTCGCCATCGACAACCTGCGCTTCTTCGCGGGCGCCGCCCGCTCCCTGGACGGCACGGGTGCCGGGGTCCTCTCGAAGGGCTACACCTCCCTGCTGCTTCGTCGGCCGATCGGCGTGGTGGGTGCCATCGCGCCCTGGAACTTCCCGTTCATCATGGCGGTCTGGAAGCTCGGGCCGGCGCTCGGCGCGGGCAACGCGGCGGTCATCAAGCCCGCGTCACGGACACCGCGTTCGACGCTCCTGCTGGCGAGGCTCGCCCTGGAGGCGGGCGTCCCGGCCGGGGTGCTGAACGTCGTCACGGGCAGCGTGGACGTGGGCGAGGCGCTGGTCCGTCATCCGGACGTGGACATGGTCACCGTGACGGGCTCCACGGCCACCGGGCGACGGGTCATGGAGGGTGCCGTCACCGGGGTCAAGCGGCTCGCCCTGGAGCTGGGTGGCAAGGCACCGGCGCTCGTGTTCGAGGACGCGGACATCACCGCGATGGCCCACGCGGTCGCGCTCGGCGCGACCTACAACAGCGGCCAGGACTGCACGGCGGCGACGCGCGTCTACATCCAGCGCGGCCGGTTCGACGAAGCCGTCGATGCGCTCCGCGAGCAGCTGGCGGCCATCCGGGTCGGCGCGCCGGACGACCCCACGACGGACATCGGACCGCTCGTGTCCGGCGAGCATCGGGATGCGGTCGCCGGGTTCGTGGCCCGGGCTCGCGACGCCGGGGCGGAGGCGCTCACCGGCGGCGCGCCACTGGACGGCCCCGGGGCGTGGTACCCGCCCACCCTGCTCGTGGGCGCGGCGCAGGACAGCGAGATCGTCCAGGGCGAGGTGTTCGGCCCCGTGCTCGTGGCACTCCCATTCGAGGACGAGGCGGACGCTGTGCGGCTCGCCAACGACACGCCGTATGGCCTTGCGTCATCGGTCTGGACACGTGACGTGTCGCGCGCGCTGCGCGTGAGCCATCGGCTGGACGTGGGCGTGACGTGGGTCAACGACCACCTGCCCATCGCGTCGGAGGCGCCGCACGGTGGCGTGAAGGGGAGTGGCTTCGGCAAGGAGATGAGCCAGGAGTCGCTGCTGGAGTACTCCGTGACGCGGCATCTCATGATCCGCCACGAGGCACCACCCGAGCACGAGGGCTTCCGACCCGCCTGACGACCAGCAGCGCACCCAGGCCGGGGCTGCGTCCCGGCGTGGGGTCGGGACCGCTCAGCCGTCGGTGTCGGAGCCGAGGCGCGGGAAGGGCTGGAGCCCGAACACCACCTCCACCGGGACCTCGAAGTAGGCCGCGATCCGGAGCGCGAGGAACAGGCTCGGGCTGAACTCGCCCCGCTCGAGGTAGCCGATGGTCTGGTAGTGCACCCCCAGGGCGTCCGCGAGCTGGCGTCGGCTCACCCGACGCTCCGCGCGGAGCATCGCGATGCGGTTGTGGACGATCTCGGCCATCGATCAGCCCCGGCGCGGCGCAGGCGGGACGCGCATGACCACCTGGACGGTGGCACGATCCATCGCTCGTCTCACCCGCGCTGGAGCGCACGCGTCCGCGCACCCTCGACCGCGGAGCCGGACTCCCGGGCGGCCATCCGTCGGAGGATCGTCGGCGCCGCGACGAGACCCGCCACGGTCCACGCGCCAAGGACCGCGAACGTCTCCAGCGGTCGCCACGACCCATCGACCTCGAGCGCGACCGCCGCCTCCGGCAGGAACACCGAGCGCATGCCCAGGCCCAGCCAGTAGATCGGGAAGACCTGGGCGATCGCCGCCAGCCACCCCGGCAGCTCCTGGATGGGGAACCAGATCCCGGAGATGACGGCGAGCACGGCAAGCACGATGACCCCGATGCCGAACACGAACCGGGGGTTCCGGATGAGGGAGCCGATGATCAGCCCGATGGGGATCATGGCGAGCAGGCCGAGCACGATGAGGGCGCCCAGGACCAGCACGTCCGTCAGCCCGCCGAGCGACACTCCCGACAGCAGCACGAGACCACCGACGAGCACGATCGCCACACCGACGAGCGTATCGAACGCGTCCTGGGTGACCCGACCGATGACGTAGCCGACCATCCCCGACGGCACGGACCGCATGCGCAGCAACGTCCCGTCCTCTCGCTCGAACGACAGGTAGTAGGCGGGGTTGAGGACCGCGCCGAACGCGATCATGGCAGCGACCGCGCCGGGCATCGCGAACACGGCGAGCGGCACGGCAGTGTCGCCGACCCTCGCGTCACCCATGAGCACGAACACGACCAGCGGGATGCTGCTGAAGATGATGGCGTTGGCGGAGCCTTCCCTGGACAGGAGGATCTGGAGGAACTGGGTCACGCCGCGGGAGAGGCCGGCGCGGATGGCGTGCAGGGGGAGGTTCATGCCGCGGGTACCTCGCCGGGCTGGGTCGCTTCCTGGTCGCGGACGAGGGTGAGGTACGCGTCCTCCAGCGATGCGCGGCGCACCTCCAGGTCGGTCAGCGCGTCTCCGTGGGCGGCCAGCAGCTGCTGCACGAACGGGACCGCGTCGATGGTCGCGTGCACCTGCCGCTGCCCGTCGATCGTCCAGCGCACCTCGGAGGATGCGGACGCCTGGCGGGACAGCGCGTCCGGGCTGCCCTCGGCGCGGACACGTCCACTCGCCAGGATCACGATGCGATCCGCGAGACGCTCCGCCTCCGCGAGGTCGTGGGTGGTCAGCAGCACGGTCATGCCCTCCAGGTCGGTGAGGCCGTGGATCATCTCGTGGAAGTCGCGCCGGGCCTCCGGGTCGAACCCAGCGGTGGGCTCGTCGAGGAACAGCAGCTCCGGTCGGCCCACGAGGCCGATCGCGACGTCCAGCCGGCGGCGCATGCCACCCGAGAGGGTCGCCACACGCTGGTCCGCGGCCGCCGCGAGGCCCACGAGCCCCAGCAGCTCGTCCGTGTCGACGGGCCGCCGGCGCTCCGTGCTCGACCACGGCGCGTAGAACGAGCCAAGGTGATGGAGCAGGTCACGGACCCGCCACTTGGCATGATCGCGCCACGACTGGAGGACCACGCCGACCCGTGCCCGCCACGCGTCGTCGGCGTGCCATGGGTCCTGCCCCAGGACCTGTGCGGTCCCGGCGGAGGGATGTCGGATGCCCTCGAGGATCTCGATGAGCGTCGTCTTGCCGGCGCCGTTGGGACCCAGGATGACCACGACCTCGCCGCGGTCGATGCGCAGGTCGACGCCATCGAGGGCGTACCGGGAGCCGTAGCGCATGCGCAGGCCACGGGCATCGACCGCAGGGGGAGGGCCGGCGTGGGCAGGGTGGCCCTGGGGCTCCGTGCGCACGTCCGGAGTGACTGGTAGGGACATCCGCAGCATGCAGCCTCCTGACGAGCGTGTATCTGCAACGAACGATAGCATATATGCTACATCAAGCGCCAGCTTCCACCGGCTCGGGGACCGGCCGGTATCCTCGGCTCGTGTCCGAGTCGTCCGTCACCCTGCCCGATCTCGTGCGCGATGGCGTCCTCGATGCCGACCTCGCGGCACTCGTGTGGCTGCTGGTGGAGGGCGGGTCACCGGTGATCGTGACCGGCCTGGCTCCCTCGAGCGACCGCGAGACCGTGGCGAGGGCGGTGCTCGGACTGCCACCCGCCACTCCCGGCACGGTCCTCGATGCTGACCGCGCGCCCCTGACCGTCGCAGCGCTCGCTGCATCGATGCGGGACGGGGAGCGCCTCGCGGTGATGGTGGAGGCACCCGACCTGCGGACGGCCTTGACGCGTCTGACCGGCGATGCCCACGAGCTGCCCGAGGATGCCGTGCGGCGCCTGGGGCTCGTGCTGGTGCTGGAGCGGGTGCCGCTCGTGGCACGCCCCGGACCGATCGGTGATGGCCTGCGGGTGCGTGCTGCCCACTATCTCCGGCCCGCCGAGCGCGACCCGCAGGGCCATGTCCAGCGCCGGCCACCCGCCGTGCTCGCGACATGGCGGACGGAGGAGGACACGTTCGACGACTTCTCGTGGGGCGTGGCACCCGAGCTCGCCGACCGCGTGGACCGCAGCCAGGCGGATCTCGAGGAGGCGATCGCGCGACGCGCGCTGGCGCTGCGGCGTCTCGTGGCGGGCCAGCCGGGCCCCGCTACCCTGGAGGAGGTGCTGGCGGCCGAGCCGCCACGCGTGGCCGCACCCGCCCATCCGGTCGCGACGCCATCACCCGTCCATTCGCCGCTCACCGATCCACAGCCACACGACCACGACCGCGGGACGCCGCCCGTCCACTGAAACGAGTCGGCGGATGGTAGCGTCGAACGCCTGCGAACGGTAGCGTGGAGCTCCTGCGAACGGGAGCGTGAGGCGCCTGCGACGTCCGTGCCCGTGGAGCCGGCGGTGTCGGGTGTCGGGTCCGAGCCCGTGTCTGGCAGTCACGAGATCGATGGGTCAGCAGGGTGGCGGGCTCCGATCCGCCCGTGTCTCGGGCTCTGGGGATCGATCGGATGCGAGACACGGCGATGTGGGTACGATCGAGGACGTAGAGCATCCGAAGTGCGCCGACGTGCATCCAGAAGCGGCCAGTCGTGGTCCCCCTGACGATGGCGCCCGGACGGGAAGCGCGATCTCGTGACTGGCAGACACGCGGCGAACACCCCTGCGATGGCGCCCGGACGGGAAGCGCGATCTCGTGACTGGCAGACACGCGTCCGAACCGAGGTAGCAGGCGCGCGGGCGGCCCGACGGGAAGCGCGATCTCGTGACTGGCAGACACGCGGACCGCCGCCGCGGATCCCTGCGGCGCTCCCGCCGTGGCCCGGCGTGCCCAGCCGATCGTCACCCGACCGCTACCGGGCGACGCACGCCGTTGGTGGTAGCCTCGAAGCGGGTCGCACGCTCGTTCGCCGCTCGGCGAGCCATGCACCAGGGGATCACGATGGCGTCACCCTCGTCCACTCGCCGCCCGGCCACGCTCGGTGAGCTGCGTGCGAGCGGCTACCAGACGCGCAGCGTCAAGGCGGAGATGCGCGCCAACCTGCTCGCGGCGCTGGCCGGGGACGAGGACGTGTTCCAGGGCATCGCGGGCTACGAGTCCACGGTCATCCCGGCGGTCCAGAACGCGATCCTGGCGGGCCAGGACATCGTGCTGCTCGGTGAGCGGGGCCAGGCAAAGACGCGCATCGCCCGCTCGTTGACGCGCCTCCTGGACGAGCACATCCCCGTGGTCGCGGGCACGGATCTGCGGGAGGATCCGCTCGCGCCCATCACGAGCGCGACCGTCGAGCGCATCGTCGCGGACGGCGACGCCACGCCCATCGAGTGGCTGCCGCGCGACCGCCGCTACGGCGAGAAGCTGGCCACCCCGGACATCACCATCGCGGACCTGGTGGGGGAGATCGACCCAATCAAGGTCGCCGAGGGTCGCTACCTGGCCGACGAATCGACCATCCACTTCGGGCTCATCCCGCGCACCAACCGGGGCATCCTGACCATCAACGAGCTGCCGGACCTCGCCGAGCGCATCCAGGTAGGCCTGCTCAACATCCTCGAGGAGCGGGATGTCCAGGTCCGTGGCCACACCATCCGGCTGCCGCTGGACCTCGCGTTCGTGGCCACCGCGAATCCGGAGGACTACACCAGCCGGGGTCGCATCATCACGCCCCTCAAGGACCGCCTGGGCTCCCAGATCCGGACGCACTATCCCCGCACCATCGAGCTCGAGATGGCCATCATGCGCCAGGAGCGGACGACGTTCGATGACCCGTCGATCGCGCTCGAGGAACCACCCTTCATGCTCGAGATCGTGGCGCGGATGTCGCATCTCGCGCGTCGTGCACCGGAGGTCAGCCAGCGCTCGGGCGTGAGCGTCCGGGTGAGCATCGCGAACCTGGAGACGCTGGCCGCCAATGCCCTCCGACGCGCCGTGCGGCTCGGTGAGCACGCGGCCGCGCCCCGTATCAGCGACCTGGGTGCGCTCGTGCCCTCCACGACCGGCAAGATCGAGCTGGAGACGCTCAGCGATGACGTGCCCGAGGAGCGCATCGTGGACCGACTCATCGCGCGGGCCGTCCATGAGACCTTCGGCCAGCACGTGGACCTCGATGACCTGGGGGACGTCGTCGAGGCGTTCGGGTCGGGCCTGGTCATCCGCACCGGGGAGTCGGTGCCGGCCCGCGACTATGTCGCCTGGATGCGCGAGACGCCGGGCATGGCGACCGCGGTGGGTCGGCTGGGCATCGGGGAATCGCCGGTCGCGGTGGCCTCCGCGGTCGAGCTCCTGCTGGAGGGCCTCCATCTGCATCGACTGCTCAACAAGGACCGCGCCGTCACCGGCGGCACCTACCGAGCCTGACCGATGGACCTTCGAGCACGATCGATGGCCACCCGAGCCCGGGCGATGGTCGCCCGCTCGCCCTCCATGGCCACGCGAGCCTGGGCGATGACCACCCGAGCCCGGTCCACGGCCCCGCGAGCCTGATCGATGGGCCTGCCGCTGCGCGCCGATGACCCACGGGAGGACGGCTGGCCGGCCTATGACGGCGCCGAGGTCCGGTACGCTCGCTGGGACGGTCGACAGCGACTGCCAGACCTGACGGCGGACGAGGTCCTGGGTGCCCTGGCGGACGACCTGGTCGAGGAGTCGGACGTCGAGGACGCCCTGATGCGGCTGCTGCGTCGGGGCATGGCCGCCGGGGAGGACCCTCGGTCAGCGGCGCTACCGGGCCTGGATGCCCTGCGGCAGCGTCTCGCCCGGGCGCGACGCGAGGCACTCTCCCGCTACCAGCTGGACGACGTGCTCGGTGACATCCGCGAGGAGCTCGCCGCCATCGTGGCCGCCGAGCGCCGCGGCATCGAGCGGCGGATGGCGGGCGGCGCGTTCGAGGACACCGACGGCGACCCGGCCCGCGAGGAGCTGGAGGTCCTGGCCGCGGACCTGGCCGCCCGACGCCAGGAGCGACTGGATGCGTTGCCGACCGACATCGGTGAGCGGATCCGCGCGCTCCGGGACTACGACTTCCTGGAGCCCGATGCCCGTCAGCGGTTCGAGGCGCTGCTCGATCGGCTGGGTGGCCGGATGCTCGACGCGGTGTTCGAGGGCATGGCCGATGCGATCCGGGACGCGACACCCGAGCAGCTGGCCGCCAACCGCGAGATGGTGCGGGACCTCGATGCGCTCCTCCAACGACGACTCGCCGGTGATGAGCCGGCCCAGGCGGAGGTGGACGATTTCCTGGCGCGCCACGGCGGCTTCTTCCCGGGTGCCCGGACGCTCGATGACATCGTCGCCTCGCTCGAGGAGCGGATGGCCACGATGCAGTCCCTCATGCGCTCCCTGTCTGCCGAGCAGCGCGACGAGCTCGCGTCGATGATGGACGCCCTGCTCCGCGATGACCGGTTGCGCTGGGACCTGGCGCAGCTCGCGTCGACCCTCGACCAGCTGCTGCCCGGTGGCCTCGGTGGACGGATGCGCTTCCGTGGCCAGGAGCCGCTGGGGTTGGAAGGGGCCCTCGGGCAGCTCGACCGCCTCGGTCGGCTGGAGCGGCTGGCGGACCGGATCGATGGTCTCGATTCGCCGGGGGACCTGGGCGACCTCGCGGACGAGGAGGTGCGCGACCTGCTGGGTGACGAGGCGGCGGACCAGCTGGCGGCGTTGCGCGACCTCGCGCGGCGTCTCGAGGAGGCGGGCTACGTCTCGCGGGATGGCGAGCAGCTCACGCTCACGCCGCGGGGCGCGCGGCGGCTCGGTCAGCAGGTGCTCGACCAGCTGTTCGCGCGGCTGTCCCGCGACGCCTTCGGTGAGCACGACGTGCGACGCACGGGTGGGGCAGGGGAGCGCGCCGAGACCTCGAGCCCGTGGCAGTTCGGGCGTCCCTTCGACCTGGACCTGCGGGCCACGCTCGCGAGCGCGCTCGCCGATCCACGGAACGCTCCGGCCGTGTCGGCCGCGCGGGTCGCTGCGGGCGGTCGGCGCGTGCTCCTGTCCCCGGGAGACTTCGTGGTCAGCGATGCGGACGTGCGGTCGGACGCCGCCACGGTGCTCCTGCTGGACATGAGCCGATCGATGCTGCTGCGGGACTGCGCGCTCGCCGCCAAGAAGGTCGCCCTCGCGCTCCAGGCGCTCATCCGCAGCCGGTTCCCGCGGGACCAGCTGCACATCGTCAGCTTCGCGTACAGCGCGCGCGAGATCCCGGCCGATGCGCTGGCCACGCTCAGCTGGGATGCCTGGGAGTACGGCACCAACCTCCAGCACGGGTTGCAGGTGGCGCGTGGGCTGCTGGCCCGATCGCGGAGCGCCAACCGGTCCGTGCTGGTCATCACGGACGGGGAGCCCACGGCGCACATCGAGGACGGCCAGGTGGAGTTCGCCTATCCGCCCACGCGACGCACCATCCGGGAGACCCTCCGCGAGGTGGTGCGCTGCACACGGGACGGCATCGTCATCAACACGTTCATGCTCGACCGGTCACCGGCGCTCGCCGCGTTCGTGGAGCACGTGACACGGCTCAACCGCGGCCGTGCCTTCCACGCGGACCCGGAGGACCTGGGGCGGTATGTGCTGGTCGACTATGTGGGCCGGCGTTCCGCGCGGTAGGGCACGCAGCGGACGCGGGCCGTCCACGCACGGATGGTCGTCGCCATGCCCGTCCGGGAGACCATGGCCCTCATCGACGCGCGACCCGAGGAGGTGCCCCCGTCACCGCTCGTGACGCCCGGATGGATCGGACGCGAAGACGCGCCGTCGCACCGGATGCCGAGACTTGACAACGGGCGGGCATCGTCGATCCCCGATGCTCGGGCCTGACGCTCGAGAAGGACCACCCACGCTCCTGTCGGGGGGGTTGGTTCCGATGGACATCTTCGAGGGAGGGTGGGATGAAGCTCGTTCGGTCACGCACCGCAGCGGTCATGGTCGCCGCACTGTCGACCCTGTTGACGGGACCCGTCCTGGCGCAGTCGCCCGGGCCGGAGGAGACGTCCGAGCCGGCCCAGAGCTGGCTCTACATCCAGACCGCCGAGAGCGCCACGTTCGACGGGACGACACTGACGCTCGGGAACGCGAGTCCGACGGTCGTGGCCTTCACCGACCGACCGGAGCGGACCGTCCGGCCGGGGCCGTTGACCGATCTGGTGGCGCATTGGGGCGACGGCGAGAACAGCTTCGCGGCCGACCCACCCCAGGCAGGTCTGACGAGCATCGTCGACGGTGGGCTCCAGACCGCCGTGGTGGAGCTGAGCGAGCCACAGCTCGACGGCACGACCCTGACCTACCAGGTGCGCGTCCTCGAGGGGGACGTGCCCGAGACGGGTGGGCAGAGCTCGCTCGTCATCGACAGCGGATGCAACCCATATGGTCGACCAGGCTGCGGATCGCCCACGCTCCTATCGGGGGTCGGTTCCTGATCCGGCACGCGTCACGCGCAGCCGCCGGACGAGCGCGACGCTTCGATCCCGATCAACAGACCCGTGGTCTGCTGCGGGTCCGATGGTGCTGCGCTCGTTGGCTCGCACGGCGGGTCACCATCGAGTGAGCCTGGCCGCCTGGACGATCGGTCACGCCGGCCGGGTGCGCGCCACCGGTCGGCAGTGCTCGCGCGATCCTGCCAGGTCGACACACTGGTCGAGGCGTATCCGGCCGAGAGCGAGGTCCAAGGATCGCGCGCATGCCTGCTCACGCTCAGGGCTCGTCGCAGGAGCCGGCAGTCCGATGGCCAGTCGGTCGAAGTGCCGTCTGGAGGCCTCATCGGTCCGGATACGCGCCTACCAGTCGATCGAAATGTCAGGAAGCGACCGTGTCGCCGTGCCGCGCGGTCGGTGGGTCGGGAGCGGCCGGGCGCGGCGCCGCCGCCGGAACATGCACGACGCCCCCGGTGGATCCCCGAGGGCGTCGTGCGACTGGTCATCATGTGCCGCCGGGTCGGCTGCGCGTCGGTCAGGGCGCGGGCGGCGCCGTGGGGCCGATGAGGTGGTGGTTGGACAGGATGATCTGGGGCGTGCCGGCCGCATCGGACAGCTCCCAGCCATCCTCCGCCTCCGCGACATTGACGCTGGCTCGGAGCGCCTCGATGACAGCGGTCTCGCGATCCATGATCGAGGCGGGCTCGCAGGCCATCGCGGTGGACACGACATCGCCCACGGACAGCTCCCAGCCATCCTGCGTGTAGTCGGCGCCGAAGCTGTTGCAGCCGACGGTGCCCCCGACACGCCCGTCCGCGAAGGACAGGGTCGCCGACCCGTCGTCGATGGACACCATGTGCCCCTGGCCGTCGTTGTAGCTCATGACGAGCCAGTTGCCATCGAGGGCAGGACTGACCTGACGCGTGAAGGCGAGGATGGGATCCCCGTCGTCGCCGGCGAGGATGAGCGTGGCATCCTCGAAACGCCACTGCGTGACGCCCTCGAGGTCGGCGAAGAAGAACGTCTCCACCTGGCCACCCGGACCCTCGCAGAACATGAGGGTCGACCCGATCGGTCCGAACGAGAGCGCCGTCCCGTCCAGGGCGTACTCCGCGAACCACCGGTTGCAGCCGCCGCTGCCGCTCGCATGGCCATCCACGAGCTGGAGCGTGGCCTCCACCTCCGCCGGGATATCCGCGAAGGCACCCGACAGGCGGGCCTGCCGGAGGTGCCAGACGGTCCCCTCGAGCACGGGTTCGCCGAGGCTGACGCCGGAGGTCGGGTCGACCAGCTCCGGGACGCTGCCGGGTGGGCCGTCATTGGCGAGGACCGGGACACCGGTGGCGACGAGCAGGGCGGCCGTGCCCAGCACGAGGGACAGCCGCGGAAGGCGCAGGGACATCGGATGGTGACCTCTTGGTGGAGCTGGTGGTGCGTTCCAGACGCGTCCCGATGGCCGCTGGTTCCCGGGACGCTGGTGGCGCGGCCACGCCCCTGGTCGCGGAGGGCCGGTCGGACCGGTCAGCACCGGCCGTTCGGCCGGGTGGCAGGACCCGACGGCGCGGTACCATCCAGCGTATCGGGCCGCCGGGGCGGCGGCCCTCGAGCGTCCATCGACCCGTGGTCCGTGCCCAGCGCGGTGCGGGGGTCCGGTCGCTCGCCCGACCCGATGGACAGCACCCGGCTCGCCGGGCGCGCGAGGAGGACGACCATGACGCAGCCGCGCGTCGCCAGCACACCCGCCGAGCTCCTGGGCCTGCTGGCCGGCATCGCACATGTGGACGGGGATCGCCTCGTCATCGATGATGCGGCCGCCTTCCGGGCCGGCGGTATCCGCGATGTCATCTGGAGCGCCACGTTCAGCGAGGACGCGTCGACCGTGGAGGCCGCGCGCTGGATCGTGTGGGAGGCCTCGCAGGAGCTGGGCTGCCCGTCCGGCAGCATCCACGAGCTGTACATGGCGCGTGGCCGGGGTGAGGTGCGTGGCTTCACGGTGCCCGCCATCAACCTGCGCACCCAGGTCTTCGACATGACCCAGGCGATCCTGCGGGTGCACCAGGAGCTCGATTCGGCGGCCATCATCCTGGAGCTGGCACGGAGCGAGCAGGAGTACACCTACCAGCGCCCGGGCGAGTACATCACGAGCGTCCTGGCGGGCGCCATCGCGGCGGGCTGGCAGGGCCCGGTGTTCGTCCAGGGGGACCACTACCAGTTCAACGCGAAGAAGTACGCGGCGGACGCGGACGGAGTCACCGCCACCCTCCACAAGGCGACCTCCGATGCCCTGGCCGTGGGCTACGGCAACATCGACATCGACTCCTCGACGCTGGTGGACCTCTCGCTGCCGGACGTCGACACCCAGCAGCGCACCAACTACACCCGCGCCGCGGAGCTGTCCGCGCGCATCCGGGCCGAGGAGGCGGATGGGCTGACCGTGTCCATCGGCGGTGAGATCGGCGAGGTGGGCAAGGAGAACTCCACGGAGGCGGAGCTGCGGGCGTATCTCGACGGCTACCGCGCGGAGCTCGACCGCCTGGCGGGCGTGAGCGCGATCGGTCTGTCCAAGGTGAGCGTCCAGACGGGCACCTCCCACGGCGGTGTGCCGCTGCCGGGTGGTGGCGTCGCGGAGGTCAAGCTGGACTTCGGCACGCTCGAGCGGCTGTCCGCTGTGTGCCGCAGCTACGGCCTCGCCGGCGCGGTGCAGCACGGCGCCTCCACCCTGCCGGACGAGCTGTTCCACCGCTTCCCGCAGGTGGAGACCGCGGAGATCCATCTCGCGACCGGCTTCCAGAACACGCTCTATGACCACGCCGCGTTCCCGGCCGAGCTGCACGAGGCGATCGAGGCGTGGTGCTTCGCGAACACGCTCGATGAGCGCGGGCCGAACGACTCGGACAGCCAGTTCGTGTACAAGACCCGCAAGAAGGCCCTGGGGCCGAACAAGCGGGCGCTCTGGGACCTCGCGACCAAGGAGGAGATCCTCGTCGACCAGGCCGCCAAGGTGCGCTACCTGTCCGAGCAGCTGGGCGTCACCGGCAGCCGCGCGATGGTCGAGCGATACGTCACCACCCCGGTGCGGCATCGCCCGGCGCCCGCGTCCGTCCGAGAGGCGGTCGCGGCCGGCTGAGGTCCCGTGGCGGGCTGATCGCCCGCCGGATGCGCGGGCTGGATGCGCCCTCTGGATGCGCGCCCTGGATGCGCGCGGACGGCGCCGCATGGCTCACTGTGAGGCGCCGGACGGTCGGCAGCCGGACATCCAGGGCTCCAGAGCCTTCCCTCGGGCTGGCTTCCTGGACGATCGGTCTGACTGGTCGAGCACCTGCCGCGTCACCGGGCCGAGTTCCATGCCATCTGCTCGACTGGTCGGGCGATCGGCGAACAGGCCGAGCGTGGGTGCCGAGCCCGGACCCGTCAGCAGGCGCCACATGGTCGACCAGCGGGATCGATCGGCATGGTCCTGGGTCGCCGAGGCCAGTCGGCCCGAAGGCCCGGCCGGTGGCGGGCTCGGTCAGCTCGTCGGCCGGTCAGGCCGGGGATAGCCGAGTCCGGGCCGGAAGGTCTGATGCTCCGATGTGACTCAGGCAGGTACCGGCCGTCCCCGTGCCGGTCGAGCGTGCCGAGTCAGGACGGGTCGGCCGGCGGCTGGCCTGCGGGGAAGCGGGCCGCCTCGGGCGTCGGCTCGATCAAGCCGGATCGGTCGGTGGTTCGGTCGCCAGGAAGCAGGCCGCCACGTGGCCCGGCGTCACCTCCACGCTGGGTGGTTCCTCGGTCCGGCATCGATCGAAGGCGAGCGGGCAGCGAGTGTGGAACCGGCAGCCCGGCGGCACCCGGGATGCATCGGGTGTCTCGCCGCGCAGGATGCGACGCTCCCGCCGATGCGCGGGGTCGGGTGAGGGCATCACCGACAGCAGCGCCCGGGTGTACGGGTGGCGCGGATCCCGGACCAGGGTCTCCGCCGGCCCGATCTCCATCACCCGGCCGAGATACATCACCGCGATGCGGTCGGCGATGAGCCACGCCAGCGACAGGTCATGGGTGATGAACAGGATCGCCACGTCCCGGTGTGCCCGCAGGTCGAGCATCACCCGCAGGATGCCGCTCCGCAGCGACACGTCGAGCATCGAGACCGGCTCGTCCGCGACCAGCACGTCCGGCTCCAGCACCATGGCACTCGCGATGGCGACCCGCTGTCGCTGGCCGCCCGAGAGCTCGTGGGGGAACCGGTCGCGATAGCGCTCCACGGGCCGGAGGCCGGCATCGTCGAGGGCGCGATCCACGCGGCGTGCCCGCTCGGCAGCGTCACCCAGGCCCTGGACGAGGAGCGGCTCCTCCACCTGCTGGGCGATGGTCCGTCGCGGGTCGAGGCTCTCGTAGGGGTCCTGGAAGATGATCTGGACCCGGCGTCGGTAGGCGCGCAGCGCCCGGCCGCCGATGCGGGTGACGTCCTCCCCATCGAGCAGCACCTGCCCGTCCGTGATGGGCGCGAGGCGCACGAGCGCACGGCCCGTGGTCGTCTTGCCGGAGCCGGATTCGCCGACGAGCGCCACGATCTCACCGCGGCCGAGGTCCAGGTCCACGCCGTCCACGGCCCGGATCACGCCCACCGGCTCACCCCGGAGCCACGCGCCGAGCGATCGACGGAGGGGGTAGTGGACCCGGAGCCCG
The DNA here is from genome assembly GCA_019637815.1 of Chloroflexota bacterium. Taxonomy (GTDB): domain Bacteria; phylum Chloroflexota; class Limnocylindria; order Limnocylindrales; family CSP1-4; genus JAFMJV01. Next base: position 165,219 of record JAHBUZ010000004.1, on the reverse strand, counting down.
CGCAGCCCGATCACGCGTCCACCCGGGGCAGGTCGTCGGTCGTGGGCGCCGACGCATCGGTGGTCGTGCGCACCGGCGCGACGGACGGCGGGACCGGCGGCATCGGCGGACCCGCGACGCCCACGGGCCGATCGGCCGGCGGCTCCCGGGGATCCCCTGGTGGCACGCCCAGGTCGTCCGCCGACACCGGCAGCACGTCCGCGTCGACCGCGACCTCCACGCCGCTCGTGCTGGCCGCCGCGATGGCCAGCGCGGAGGGGATGCGGGGCAGCTCCCCGGGCGGTCGCAGGCGACCTTCCTCACCCACGGCGTGACAGGCCACGCGGTGGGCCTCCCCGAAGGAGCGGACCACGGGCACATCCGTGACGCACTGCGCCATCGCACGATCGCAGCGGGGATGGAAGCGACAGCCGCTCACCGGCGATTCGGGGCTCGGCGGCTGACCCGGGATGCCGGCCGGGAGCCGTCGCTCGCCGCTGAGGTCCGGCACGGATCGCAGCAGACGGAGGCTGTACGGGTGGAGCGGTCCGCCGTGGAGCCGCTCCACGGGACCCGTCTCGGCGAGCCGGCCCGCGTACATCACGAGCGTCCGGTCACACGTCTCGGCGACCACGGACAGGTCGTGGGTGATGAGGATGAGCGCGAGGCCCAGCTCGCGGCGCAACCGCTCGAGCAGCTCCAGGATCTGCGCCTGGACCATCACGTCCAGCGCGGTCGTGGGCTCGTCACCGATGACCAGGCGTGGTCGACAGGCGAGCGCCATCGCGATCATCACGCGCTGACGCATGCCGCCACTGAACTGGTGGGGGTACTCGCGAAGCCGGTCGGGGCTGATGCCCACGAGCTCGAACAGCTCCGCCACGCGGCGGCGTGCTGCCTCGCGGGTCGTGGTGGGCTCGTGGATCAGGATGGGCTCGGCGACCTGGTCGCCCACGCGCCGCACGGGGTTGAGCGCGTTCATGGCGCCCTGGAAGATGACGCTGATGTCCGTCCAGCGTCGATCGCGGAAGGCCGCATCATCGAGCGCGGTGAGATCCTGGCCGTCGAGTCGCACCGTGCCCCGCGCGATGCGGCCGTTGGCGGGCAGCAGCCGGGCGATGGCGAGCGCGGTGGTGGTCTTGCCGCAGCCGGATTCGCCGACCAGCCCGAGCGCCTCGCCCGCATCGAGGTCCAGGTCCACGCCGTCGACGACCCGCGCGATCCGCCCGTCACCGAGGGTGAACTCCACGACCAGGTCGCGCACCTCCAGCAGCGCCATCTCAGGGCTCCCGTGCCGGAGCGGGCGTGGACTGCCCGATCATCTCAGCCACCCCGCCGCTCGGGGTCGAGGGACTCGGGGACGGACAGCGACTCGATGGACAGCAGCGGGCCGCCGGGGTCCGTGGCGTCCGGCTCCGCGCCTGGCCCGGCACCCCGGCGACGCAGCCGCGGGTCGAGGATCTCGTCGAACGCGCCGCCCACGAGCGTGAAGGCGAGCACCACGAGCACCACCGCCACGCCGGGGGGCACGAACCACGCCCACTTGCCGAGCGTCAGCGCGCCGGCCTCGAACGACTCGTCGAGGATGCGGCCCCAGGAGTAGGTATCACGCGGTCCCACGCCCAGGAACGAGAGCGTCGTCTCCAGGAAGATGGCACCCGCGATGGTGAGCGTGGTGTTGGCGAGCACGAGGCCGAACACGTTGGGCAGCACCTGGCGGCGCATGATGCGGGCGCTGCTGGCACCCGTGGCGCGTGCCCGGTCGACGAACATCCGCTCGCGCACGGTGAGCGTCTGGGAACGGATGACCCGCGCCGTGGCGGGCCACGAGGTGACCGCGATGACGAGGATGACGTTGCTCAGGCTGGGTCCCATGATGGCCGCAAGGACGAGCGCCAGCACGAGCGTGGGCAGCACGTAGAAGAAGTCCGTGAGACGCATCAGCCACGCGTCCCAGCGGCCACCCAGGTAGCCCGCCGCGATGCCCATGGCCGTGCCGATGACCATGGACAGGATGCTCGCGACCACGCCCACGAGCAGGCTCACCTGGGTCGCCCAGATGTTGGTCAGGAACAGGTCCCGGCCGGAACGGTCGGTGCCGAACAGGTGCGCCAGCGACGGGTCGAGCATGGGCCGGTTGGCGCCCGCGCGGTCGATGGGCCCCGCGAGGATCGGGCCGGCGATCGCGATGATGGCGAACACCACCAGGATGACCATGCCCAGCATGCTCTGGCGATCGGCCCGGATGACCGACCAGGCGTGGGTCCACGCGTCGCGACGACCATGGCGACGAGCGGGGGAGGGCGCGGCTGCCGCGGCGCTGGTCATGTGCGCACCCGTGGGTCCAGGATGCCGTACATCATGTCCGCGACCAGGTTCGCGATGACGACGCACAGCGCGATGACGAGGAACACCCCCTGGAGCACGGGGAAGTCCTTGCGCTCGATGGCGTCGATGATGAGGCTGCCCATGCCCGGCCAGGCATAGACCTCCTCCACGCCGATGGCGCCGCCCAGGACGTATCCGAACGTGAGCGCGACCACGGTCACGGTGGGCAGCAGCGCATTGGGGATGGCGTGCCGACGGACCACCTGGGATTCCGTGAGCCCCTTGGCCCGGGCGGTGGTCACGTAGTCGTCCTTGAGCGTCTCCACCATGGAGCTGCGCATGATGAGCGCGTTGCCCGCGATGAGGCCCAGGGCAAGGGTGGCCGCGGGCAGGAACAGGTGCCGCAGCACGTCCACCCAGTAGGCCACGAGGTCCGTGTGCCGGGCGCCGGGCGTGACCATCTGCTGGCCGGGGAACAGCGCGATGCCGTTGGACGTGGCGAACAGGTAGAACAGGAGCATGCCCAGCCAGAACAAGGGCACCGCGTAGAGCACCAGCGAGCCGTTGATGGCGAGCCGGTCGAACCGGCTGCCCCGCCGCCAGCCGGCACGGATGCCGATGAGCACGCCCACCACGAGCGCGATGACCTCCGCGGTCCCCACGAGCAGGACCGTGGGCCAGAAGTGGTCGGCGATGACCTCGGTGACCGGCTTGCGCTCCGAGAACGACTGGCCCAGGTCGAGCACGAGCAGGTTGCCCATGCTGGTCAGGAACTGGTTCTGGAGCAGGCTGTCCGGCAGGGTGGAGAGGTCGATCTCCAGTGCTCCCTGTGGCGAGCGCACGATGCCCGGGAAGACCGGCTGGTCGAGGCCCAGGTGGATGCGCAGCGCGTTCTTCTGGGCCTGGCTGACGGTGCGGGGCAGGAGCGTGTTGACCGGATCGCCCGGCAGCATCCGGAACAGGAAGAAGTTGAGGACCGCGATCGCGAACAGCGTGAGCAGCGCGCCGCCCAGCTTGCGCAGGACGAACGCGCTACCCACCGGTCTGGCAGCCGGTCACGGAGCAGGGGTCGGTCGCGCCGACGGGGCGCGCCGACTCAGGGGGCGACCGCTCCGCCCGTTCCGAGGGGTGCCACGGTGATGCGGCTCCCATGGGGCCCGAACCCGTAGGTGGACCATAGCGCGCCGCCCTCCGCGGGGATCGCCTGGAAGCCCTCCCACCGGTCGGACCGGTAGGCCTCGAGGACGTTCGCGTACCACAGCACCGCGTACGGTGCGTCGTGGTACAGCTTGTCCTGGAGCGCTCGCACCGTGGCCGCGCGCTCCTCCAGATCGACCTGGGTCCGCTGCGAGCGGTACAGCTCGTCGTAGGCCGGGTCGCAGTAGGCGGCGTCCTGCCAGTTGTTGATCTGGGCGCAGGTGAACACGCCGAGGATGAAGTCCGGATCCGGGTCCGGGCCCCAGCCCCACATGTACAGGTCCATGTCGCCGTTGGACGTGCTGGGGTAGGCGATCTCGTACAGGCGGTCCTCGCTCACCGGCTCGTACGCGATGTCGACGCCGGCTGCCTCGAACCAGACCTCCATGAGCTCCCCGGCCAGGCGGTCCTCCGGGTCATCCGCGCGGACGTTGAGACGCAGGCTCCAGTCCTGGCCGGCGCCCTCCGGGTCGAACGCACGGGATGCCTCGTCGTCCGGGACGTTGAGGATGCCGTTGCCGTCCGTGTCCGTGAAGCCGATGGCTGCCATGGCTTCGCGGAAGCGGGTCTCGGCGGTGGCCCGCGCCTCGGCCTGGCTCGCCTCGTCCGTGTACTCCGGGAAGGTGACCGGGTCGCCCGGCTCGGGCGTGTAGCCGAAGGTCGGGTTGAGATACGGCGACACGAGCGAGTAGCCCGGATCGCCATAGCCCGACTGCGCGAAGTCGATGAGCGCCTGCTTGTCGATGAGCCCGGACAGCGCAGCGCGCACATCGGCGCGGGTGATCCAGGGATCGCCCAGCGACCCGGTCGTGGGGCCCTTCGGGCAGTCGGTGCAGCCCTCGAGGACGAACCGCTCGGGCGTCGGGTCCCAGCTGTTGAAGCCCAGCTCGCCGAAGTCGGAGCTGGGCGCGATGTTGGTGGTCACACCCGGGGCACCTTCGAGCGCGCTCGCGAGGCTCGGCGGGAAGTTGTCCAGGAAGTCGACGTCACCGTTGATGAGCGCCTGGACCTGGGCCTCGTCGTTGTCGAAGTACTGGTACACGAGCTGGTCGATGCGGGGGCCGCCCGCCCAGTAGTCCGGGCGTGCCTCGAGCACGATCGCCTGGCGCGGATCGAACTCGACGATCCGGAACGGCCCGGTGCCCACGGACTGCTCGATGCTCAGGGCCTCGACCGACGCGGCCTCGAACGTGATGTCCTGCCAGATGTGCTTGGCGAGGATGGGGATGTAGATCTGGGTGAGCGTCGCGACCGGCTCCGACGTCCGGATGATGAGCGTCCGCGGGTCGGGTGCCTCGATGGCCGTGATACGCATCGCGTCGATGCCGCCGTCGAGGTCGAGCGCCCCGCCGAAGAGGGAGAGCGGGTAGTCCGGCTCGCCGTCAGGGGTCGGGTTGCCATCGCCGTCGAGGAGGTCGTTGCCATCGGGCGCCTGGGGCCCCACGTAGGCCGGGTCGTGGCTGTCGATGATGTACTGGAACTGGAAGCGGACGTCCTCGGCGGTGAAGGGCTGACCGTCCGACCAGGTGACCCCCTCGCGCAGGTGGAACGTGCGCTCGAGACCGTCGTCGCTGATCTCCCACGACTCGGCGAGGCCGGGCGCGGGCTCCAGCTCCGGCCCGAACGCGACCAGCAGGTCGTACTGGTCCGTGAACAGCACGTAGTCCGACGCAAGGACCGCGAGATAGGGGTTCAGCCCCGTATCGCTGGGTGCCTGCGTGACACCGACACGGAACGTCACCGGGTCCTGGGCGCTGGCGGTGCCGGCCAGTCCTCCGACCGCGAGGATGCCCCCCGCGAGTGCCACACCGATCCTCGACCGGGTCCTGATCGTCCTGCCCATCACGCCTCCTCCAACGCGAGAGTGCACGTTCGCGATGGCCGAGTATCCCACAGGGGATGACCCACCCGGGGTGGTGTCTCGCAGCACCGGTGCCCCGTAGACTGCACACCATGCACAGCCCGGACCACGCCGATGTCCTGTTCCTGGGTGGCCGGGTGTGGACCGGGCTCGACCAGCACGCTCCGGTCGACAGCGTCGCGGTGCGCGACGGGCGCATCAGCGCCATGGGTCTGGCGACGGACCTGGCCTGGACGCAGGGGCCTGGGACGCGCGTGGTGCCCCTGGCCGGGCGCTGGCTGCTGCCGGCCTTCCAGGATGCGCACGTCCATCCGCTGCTCGCCGGGCTGGGTCTCACCCGTTGCTGGCTGTCCGATTCGCCCGCCGACCCGGATGCGTATCTGGGGCTCGTGGCGGCGTACGCGGCGGCATACCCCGAGCGCCCGTGGATCCTCGGTGAGGGCTGGTCGATGAGCGCCTTCCCGGGTGGCCTGGCGCCGGCGGCACTGCTGGACGTCGTCGTGGGCGATCGACCGGCCTGCATCGAGAGCCGCGACGGTCACTCGGCGTGGGTCAACAGCGCGGCGCTGGCCCTCGCCGGGATCACCCGGGAGACACCGGACCCGGTCGGGGGGCGCATCGAGCGGGACGCCGATGGTGCGCCCATGGGCACGCTCCAGGAGCGGGCGATCGACCTCGTCGCGCGACTCATCCCGCCCGCCACCGCCGAGGAGCACGAGGCGGCGCTCCTGCGGGGCCAGGCTGAGCTGCATCGGCTGGGCATCGGGACGTGGCAGGACGCGCACGTGGATCCGGCGCGCCAGGCGGCCTACATGGCCGTCGCGGGTCGGGGCGAGCTGACCGGCCGGGCGGCAGTGGCGCTGCTGTGGGACGTGGAGCGAGGCCCGGAGCAGGTCGACGACCTCGTCGCCCGGCGCGCGGCCGTGGACGAGGTGGACCCGGCCCGGCTCCGTGCGCCCAGCGTGAAGCTGTTCCAGGACGGGGTCATGGAGAGCGCCACGGCGGCGCTCCTCGAGCCGTACCTGGGCGCCACCGCGCTGGATGCCGGTCCCGATGGCCGGGGCGAGAGCATCCATGATCCGGAGGTGCTCCGGACGATGTGCACCAGGCTCGACGCGGAGCACTTCGCCGTGCACGCCCATGCCATCGGCGACCGCGCGGTGCGGGAGGTGCTGGATGCGCTGACCGCCGCTCGCCGCGCGAACGGTCCCCGGGATGCACGGCACCAGGTCGCCCATCTCCAGCTGGTGGACCCCGAGGATCTGCCCCGGTTCCGGGCGCTGGGCGTCATCGCCAACTGTCAGCCCTACTGGGCGTTCGAGGACGGCTACCTGCGCGATCTCACCCGACCCGCGCTGGGCGATGCGCGGGTGGACCGGATGTATCCCTTCGGCAGCCTTGCACGGATGGGTGCGACCCTCGCCTTCGGCTCCGACTGGAGCGTCACGACCCCGGACCCCCTGCGCATCATCGGTGTGGCCATGCGTCGGCTGGACCCGGACGAGCCCGGCGGCGAGCCGCTCGGACCGCTCGCTGAGCGCCTGTCGCTGGATGCGGCCCTGCGCGCGGCCACCCGGGGTGCGGCGCTCGCCAACGGGTTCGATGACCGCACCGGCACGATCGAGACCGGGCGCGCCGCGGACCTGGTGCTGCTGGACGGTGATCCGGTGCCGGAGCCGGGTCGAACGGCCGGGACGGGGGTGCTCATGACCATGGTGGAGGGCCGCGCGGTCTGGGAGTCCCCGGAGCTGGACGCGTGAGCGGCCCCACGGCGGCGCGCGTCGACCCGGCGCGGGTCGATCCGACGCGTTCCGCCCGGATGCGATCGATCGTCCTGGCGCTCGTGTGGCGCTCCTGGCGCCGCTCGGCAGCGCTGCTCCGACCGCTGCCGCGGACGATTGGCCGGGCAGTTACGGCACCCTCGGCAGGCGACTCCAGACGGCCGTCGACAACACCCTCACGGCGGGCATCGGTATCCCCGGGATCTCCGCGGCGATCCAGACGCCCGATGGCACGTGGACCGGGGTCGCTGGCAGCGCCGACCTGTCGACGGGCCGTGCCGTGACGCCCGGCACCCCGTTCCTGGTCGCGAGTGTGACCAAGACGTTCGTCGCCGCCGTGGTCCTCCAGCTGGTGGAGGAGGGCAGGATCTCCCTCGAGGACCGCCTGTCCCGATGGGTGTCGGGCGTGCCGAACGGGTCCCGTATCACCGTGCGACAGATGCTCCAGCACACGAGCGGTATCCGCGACATCACCCAGCACGCACGGTACCGCGAGCTGGTGGAGGGTCGTCCCGACCACGTGTGGACCTTCAGCGAGATCGTGGGGCTCATCGGTCCGTCGCTGTTCGCTCCGGGGACGGGGTGGAAGTACTCCAACTCCAATTACGTGCTGCTCGGGCGGATCGTCGAGCGCGTCACCGGGATGGGCATCGCGCAGGCGATCAGGACGCGGTTGCTGGACCCGTTGGACCTGCGGCAGACCTGGTTCCAGGGTGAGGAGTCCGGTGGTGGCCAGGTGGCCATGGGGTATCGCCGGGTCAACGGGCGGTGGAAGCCGTACGGCACACCCTCGAGCCTGCGACCGACCACGTCCATCGCGACCTTCTTCTGGGCGTCCGGCACCATGGTCTCCACACCTGCCGACATCGCACGGTGGGCTCGTGCCCTCTACGGCGGGACCGTCCGCACCGACACCGGGGCGCGCGTCCTGAGCGCCGCGTCCGTCCGACTGATGACCGCGTTCAACGACAAGAAGTACGGCCTGGGGACGCGGCGGACGACCCTCGGCGATCGGACCGCCTGGGGCCACGGCGGGTCGCTCGACGGCTTCGAGACCTCCATGTGGTACCTGTCCCGGCTGGACGCCGCGGTCGTCGTCACGTGGAACCGATACCTGCATGAGTCGGACGTGCTGGCCAACAAGCTCGCGGAGCGGCTCGTGGACACCATCGACCCGGATACCGAGCCGCCGGTCGTGCAGGTCCCGAGGGTGGCCATCCGCAGCGGCATCGCAACGCGGGTCGGACAGGTCCCGCTCCGTATCACCTGGCCCGCGGCGACCGACATCGGCACCGTGACGCGCTATCAGCTCGAACGGCGGATCGGCACGGGGGAGTGGCGATCGGTCGCGCTGTCATCGGCGACCGCCAGGTCGGTCGACACCTGGGTCGCGACGGACCGGAGGGTGCGCTTCCGCCTCCGGGCGGTGGATGACGAGGGCAACACGAGTGGCTGGATCGCCACGGAGACGCTGCGCACCGCGTTCCTCGATGAGACGGACCCGGCGGTCATCGCGAGCGGCAGCTGGAAGCGGGTGCGCGCGGACGGCGCGCTGGGTGGCCGGGTGCTCCGCGGCCGTGTCGCGACCGACCAGGTGCGGCTGCGGGTCGCGGATGTGCGGGCCATGGCGGCGGTCATCCTGCGTGGCCGGAGCGGGACACGCGCCGGCGTGCGCTGGGACAACGGATCGACCACGATCCTGGCGACCAGCGGCGCCCGGAAGCCCCGCTGGGTGCTGGCGGCGCGGCGCTGGGAGAGCGGTGCCACCCATCAGGTGCGCATCCGGGTACGCCCGGCGACGTCACCGTGCGTCGAGATCGACGGCTTCCTGGTGCTGGTCGCCGTCCCGTAGGAGGGCGATCACGCTCCGGCGGCGGCCAGCGACTCGCCGATGATGGCGACCGCCCGGTCCACCTCCTCGGGGGTGGTGACGAGCGGCGGGATGATGCGCACGACCTGCCCCCACGACCCGGCCGAGAGCAGGATGAGCCGCCGTGACAGCGCCTCCGCGAGGATCCGCTTGGCGAGCGCAGGGTCGGGCGCCGGGCCGCCCGGGGCATCGGGGTCCACCAGCTCGAGGGCGACCATGAGCCCGAGACCCCGGACGTCGGCGACCCGCCGATGACCGGCCGCGACCGCGCGCAGCCCGTCGAGCAGCTGGGTGCCGCGCTCGGCGGCGTTGGCCACGAGCCCTTCCTCGTCGACCACCCGGAGGGTCGCGAGCGCGGCGGCGCAGGCCACCACGTTGCCGCCGTACGTGCCGCCGTGGGCACCCGGTGCCCAGCGCGCCAGCAGCTCCCGGGGCGCCATGATCCCCGACAGCGGCAGCCCCGACGCGATGCCCTTGGCCATCACGAGGATGTCCGGCACCACGTCCCAGTGCTCCACCGCCCAGAAGCGGCCGGTCCGGCCGACACCGGTCTGCACCTCGTCCGCGATGAGCAGGGCGCCATGGCGGTCCGCGAGCTCCCGGAGCCGGGGCAGGAACCAGTCCGGCGGCACGATGTAGCCGCCCTCGCCGATGACCGGCTCGATGAGGAACGCCGCGACGTGTCGGGGGTCGACGAGCTGGGCGAACAGGGCGTCCATGTCCGCCTCCCACGCCCGTCGCGCCGTCTCCGGGTCCACATCGGGTGCCGTGTCCGGGTAGGGCGCGTGGTACACCGACCCCGGCAGCGGCTCGAAGTCGCCCCGGATGGTCACGCGTGACGAGGTGAGCGACATCGCCTGGGCCGTGCGGCCGTGGAAGCCGCCACGGAACGCCACGATGACGGGCCGTCCGGTGACCACGCGCGCCAGCTTGACCGATGCCTCGATGGCCTCCGCGCCGCTGTTGCCCAGGAAGACGCCCCAGTCCGCCGCGGGTGCCCGGCGGGCGAGCTCGGCATGGAGCCGCAGGCCCGGCTCGTGGTACACGATGTTCTGCTGACCATGGAGCAGCCTCGTGGCCTGGGCCGCGACGGCGGCCGCCACCCGTGGGTGGGCATGGCCCGTGTTGGTGACGCCGATGCCCGAGGTGTAGTCGAGATAGCGCTCACCATCGGTGGTGACCAGCCACGACCCCTCGCCGTGGTCGATGACGAGGTCCGTGTAGCGCGCCCAGACCGCGGGCACCACGGACCGGTCGGGCAACGTCGGGGCATCGAGCACCGGTTCCGCGATGCTGGTCATGGATCCACTCCTCGCTCGCCGCCTCCACCGGATCCGGCCGCTGGCGCCGGGACATCACGGTCGTGAGCAGCACGAAACCGACCGTGGTCAGGAAGATGATGGTCCCGATGACGTTCACCTGCACGGGGATGGCGCGCTGCCGCGATCCGTCGATGGCGCCGCGTCCTATCGCGTGGTGTCGTTCCGTTCCCGCGACCGTGTGGCGTGGTCGGGTCCCTGGGGCGCATCGAGGTCCACGATCACCCACGGCAGCATCGCCTGGGTGAGGGGCCCGATGGCCAGCGCATAGAGGATCGTCCCGACGCCCGCGACCCCGCCCAGCAGCAGGCCCAGTGCCACCACGCTCACCTCCAGCCCGGTGCGGACCAGCCGCAGCGAGCGGCCCGTGACCCGCGACAGCGCGGTCATCAGCCCATCGCGTGGCCCACGCCCCAGCTGGCTGCCGATGTAGAGCGCCGTGGCCAGCCCGTTGAGCACCACGCCTGCACCAAGGAACACGACCTGCTGCGCGGTCCCCGCGATGGGCGGGACCAGGGCCAGCGTGGCGTCCAGGCTGAGCCCCACGACGACCGCGTTGGCGAGCGTGGCGACGCCCGGCTTCTCCCGCAGCGGGATCCACAGGAGCAGGACGAGGACGCTCAGGGCGACGACCGTCTGGCCGAGGGTCAGTGGCAGGTGGAGCATCAGGCCGTAGTGCAGGACGTCCCACGGCGCCAGGCCGAGCGAGCTGCGCAGCATCAGGCCGAGGCTGCCGCCGTAGAGCAGGAGGCCCAGGACCAGCTGCGGGACCCGGCGCGTGAGTCGCCCGGCGCGGAGCTGCGCCATCGGCCCGCGACATCGACGGGATGGGCATCCAGGTCGGGCAACCGCCGCTCCTTCCAGGGCGACCACCAGGACCGGTCGCGCGGACGCGGGCAGGGCGGCCGCGAGTGTGACCGGTCCGCAGCATAGGCAAGGACCGGACGCCGCGTCGCACCGGGGCCCGCCGGTCCGATATCCTCGGGCCCCAAGATGCAGGTCGAACCGGGATCCAGCGACCCGTCCCCGTCCGTGAGCACGCCGTCGCCGGGCGGCGGTGCCGACCTGCCCCGGCGCTTCGGCATCGTCATCGCGTTGCTCATGGCGACGGTGTCCATCGTCAGCGCGGTGGTCGCGAGTCGGGCGGCGTTCTGGTCAGCGGCTGCGGGCGACCTGGGCGGCCAGGCCCTCCAGGAGGTGCTGGAACGGCAGCAGATCGAGGATGACCTGCGCACCTCGGTGGATGCCGACACGCGGCTCGTGGGGCGCTATGACGCGGCGTGGAAGCGGACGCAGCTGCTCCAGACACAGGCGGATGAGCTGCGCGCCACCGACGCCGATGCGGCGGCGAGCCTGGACATCGAGGCACAGGGCGAGTTCGGCATCGATGTGGCGCTCTGGCGGTTCTTCACGGTGATCTTCCCTCGGTACGGCTTCGACGAGGAGCTGGTGTTCGAGCCGGAGGCTGTGTTGGCGGCCCTCCGCGCGGGCGAGCCACGGCTGGCGGAGCTGTCACGGTCGGACGCGGCGGTCCTCGCGGCCCAGGCGAAGGACCGGACGAGCACCCTCGTGGCGGTCGCGGCGGTGTTCGTGGCGTCCCTCTTCGTGCTGACCGTGGCGGAGGTCACGTCCGGTCGGCGACGACGGATCGCGTTCGCGGCCGGCGTCACGCTGGCACTTGCCGCGACGCTGCTCTCGGTGACCACGGACCTCGATTCGGGTGGCTTCGTGGTGGGCACGGTCGTGGTCGCGCTCGGGGTCATCCTGCTGGTGATCGGCGGACCGTCCCTGGCGCGCCGTCGACGTGCTGCCCGTGCCCTCGCCCGCGTGTCGGCTGTCGGGGTCGAGCATGTGCCGGACAGCGGGGTGGAGGTCGAGGGGACACCGGGTGGGGAGGTCGAGGGACCCTCGGATGCCGACGACCGGCGGGCGGCCGGGACCGGGCTCGAGCGAGGTCCGGATGCCCCCGCGGACCCGGGTGTCGGTGAGCCGTCGTCCCGTTTCGCCGGGACCATCGGCGTGCTGCTGGCGGGAGCCACCCTGCTGGGCGCGATCGTGGGCTACTACCAGGGCGTCGCCTCGGACGCAGGTGATCGGGCGGCGGCCGAGGCCCGCGACCAGGCACTCCGCGCGCTGACGGAGCACCAGAGCACCAACCAGTGGGCGACCACACAGGTGGAGCAGTGGACACAGGTGCTGGAGCAGCGGGCACGCGCGGTGATGGCGCGTCAGACGGCGACCTACTGGGGAGGGCATGGCGACGCTGCGCTCGCCGCGCGTCAGACCGCGGAGGCAGCGCACCGGACGGCGCTCGCGGATCGTGCGGCACGCCTCACGGACCTCTCCGCGGACCACCCCGATGGCCCCGATCGGGACCCGGACTTCCCGCTCCGCTTCCGTGCGTCACAGGGAGAGCAGGCAGCCCGGCGGGTCGTGCTCCAGGACCTCGCCAACGAGGCGAACGCACACCACAGCACGGTCTCCGCGGGACATGTCGCGGTGCTGGCCACGATCGCCATCGCGGCGTACCTGCTGGGTCTCTCGCTGGTGCTCGATGATCGCCGGTCACAGCGGCTGTTCGGCGTGGTGGGCGTGGGACTCCTGGTGGCGGCCGGTGGCTGGGCGCTCGCGAACGAGGTGGGCACGCCGGCACGACCCGATCCAGCGCAGCGCGAGGCGATCGCGACGGCATACGCGCGCGCCAGCGTGACGGCGGCCACCGCCCGGACACCGGCGCAGTGGCGGGCAGCCGAGGCCGCGTACCGGGCCGTGCTGGAGCTGCATCCGACCCTCGCGCGGGCACGCGTGGGCCTGGCGAGTGCCGTGTTCGCGGCCGCCTCACCGCAGACCGGGGGCGGCTTCACGAGCGTGAGCAGCATCGACGCGATCAGGGACGCCGCGCACGAGCTGGAGGTGGCGCGTGACCTGGGATGGGAGACGCTCATCACGCTGGGTGACGGTGGCTTCTACGAGACCCTGCTGGCCCTCGACGACCCCGATGGCGGCCACGCGGCGAAGGCGCTGGAGCTGACGGCCGCGGCCGTCGATCGAGCACCGGACCTGCCGGTGGTGCGCTTCAACCACGCGGCCGCCCTCCTCGTCGCCGGGCGGATCGATGCGGCACGTGCGACCTACCTGGACGGCGTGGCCCTGGCCATGGCGCCCGGCGCCGATGGAGACCCCGTGCTCACGGAGGGCCAGCGATGGAACGTCGCCGCGGGCGCGCTCACCGACCTGGAGCTGATCGCCGCGTCGCTGGCCGATGACCCCACCATCGGCCCGGCCATCCCGGAGATGCGGGCCCTGGTCGTGGCAGGTCTCGGTGATCCCATCACCCACACCGACCCGGGCACCCAGCCCGTGATGAGCGACCTGGCGGTGTGGGCCCTTTCCAGCCAGCTGTGGTGGACGGCACGCATCGACGACTTCGATGCCGACCACGACGTCATGTCCGTGGTCTGGTCGTACGAGGACCCACTGGTCCCGGGGCGTCACGTCCTGGCCACCCACTCCGGGCCGGTGCGTCTGGGCACCGAGACGGATGCCGGCTCGTTCTACATCGACGCGGAGCTGCCCCGCTACTGGCAGGGCCGCTCCTACCTCCTGGGCAGTGCGCCGCATCGGTGCGTCCCGGACGGGACCTACCAGGTGGAGGTGTATCTCAACGGTCGGCTGGCGACCGAGCCCGCGGTGGCGGTCATCGACCTCCCGGAGCTGGCGACGGTCAGCCGGCGGGACATGCAGCTGTTGCTGTGCCATCCCGAGGACTGGCTCGACGATGGACAGGAGGACGGGAGCCGAGCGTCGTTCCGAAGCCCGGATGGCTCGATGGGGATGACCGTGATGCGGATGTTCCGACCCAGGTCACTCACCGACGACGGGGCCGGGCAGTCGCGCCAGGTCATGGCGGAGCTGATGGCCGACTGGCCGGGCGCACCCCAGGCGATGTTCGACGATCCGGTCTCGGACTACTTCATGGGCCTCGATGAGGCGTACACCCAGTGGTACGACACGGCGGACACGCGCCTCAAGGTGACCGCGGGCATCGACGCCCTGGGCACGGTGTTCGTGGCGGTCCTCGATGGTCCCGCGGACTGGGTGGACGGCGAGCTGGCGAACGGGATCCTGGGGTCGTTCTCGCGCCAGTGACGCGCGCCGGCGCCCACGGCCGGTGACGGGCGGCGGGTCCACGCGTGACGCGCGGCGACCCCTGCCGGTGACCCACCCTCCGCCAGGGACGGGAGGTCAGACCGGATCCCGGAGGTCCGGTGGCGAGCCGTGGACCACCTCGTACCGGGAGGTGTTGCGCTCCACCGTGACGCTGCCGTCGCGCAGGGCGAGGGTGACCGCCCCGGAGCCCACCCGCAGATCCTCGATGCGGAGCCACGGCAGCCACTCGGGGAGCACCGGGTCGACGTAGAGGCGACGCTGCTCCGGGGTGGCGGTCGCCTGGATGCCCGCGAGGATCGCGACCAGCTTCAGGATGGCGCTGGCCGCCCATGCCTGCGGCACGTTCGCACCCAGGTACTGCACCGGGAACGAGGCACCCTCCCGGGAGAGACCCGCGAACAGCTCCGGGAGGCGCTGCATCACCAGGCGCTCCGCGGCGTCGAACATCCCCCTCGCGATCCGGGCCGCCGCCGCCGCATGGCCGTACCGACGGAAGCCACCGGCGATGATGGCGTTGTCGTGCGGCCACACCGAGCCGGTGTGGTAGCTGAAGGGGTTGTACGCGGGATGACGCGCCGACAGGGTCCGGATCCCCCAGCCGGACCACATGTCGTCCTCCAGGAGGCGTCGCACGACCAGGGCGGCGCGTTCCGGGGGCACGATGCCGGACTCGAGCAGATGCCCCGCGTTGGACGCGACGCTCCGGATCTGTCGCTTCTGGCCATCGAGGCCGAGGGCGTAGGTGCCTTCCTCGTCCCACCAGAACAGGTCGTTGAAGCGCTCGAACAGCTCCGCGGCTTCGCGCCGCAGCCGCCGGGCATCGGCGGTGCGCCCGAGGTGGTCGTACAGCTCCGCGAGCCGGAGCTTGGCGTCGTAGGCGTAGCCCTGGAGCTCGCAGGGGGCGAGCGGCAGGGGTGCCAGGGTGCCGTCAGCGGCCGGGAACGCGTCACCGGCGTCCTTCCAGCTCTGGTTGTAGTAGCCATGCGATGAGCGCGTGCGGTACTCCTGGATGCCGTCGCCATCGCCGTCCCCCCAGCGGTCGACCCAGCGCATCGCGGCCTCCACGTTGGGCAGATACGTCCGGACGAGGTCCAGGTCCCCCAGCCATCGATAGAGCTCCGATGCGACGATGACGTACAGGGTCGTGGCGTCGTGGGATCCGTAGTAGGGCGCGTAGGGCAGGATGCCCAGCTGCGCGAGCTCGCCGTGTCGGACCTCGTGCGGGATCTTGCCGGGCTCCATGTCCCGCTCGGGGTCATCCTCCGTCGCCTGGAGCTCACCCAGTCGCTTGAGCGCCCCCACCGCGAACTCCGGGTATCCCCCCAGCGCCTGGAGCGAGACCGTGAGGGTGTCCCGCCCGAACAGGGTCACGAACCAGGGCACCCCCGCGGCAGGGATGACGACCCCGCGTTGGGAGGGCGGTCCCTGGAGCCGGAGCGACTCCAGGTCACGCACGGCCTGGTCCCACGCGCGGCCCACCGTGTGGTCGGGTGTCTCCAGGCGGACCGCCGGGAGACGCGCGCCACTGGTGGGGGCCAGGGAGATGTCCACGGCGTTGCAGGGGAGCGTGGCGGGTCGCCGGTCGGTCCGCGGCGAGGTGATGGGCAGCCACTTGAGGCAGGTGTGCCAGACCCCCTTGGGTGGGATCGTCGCGATGAAGATGAGTCGACCGTTGGCGTACTGGGGCGGGGAATCGGCGCGTTCCACGGCGAGGATGAGCTCGCATCCGAACGACTGGTTGGTGTATCGCGTGCGCAGCTCGCCGCGTGATCGCAGCCAGCGGGTCTGGAGCGAGCCTCGTCGGACGCGGGCCTCCGAGCGGACCTCGAAGATGTCCTGGAAGTCGGAGGTCATCTCGACCTCGATGGTCAGCCGCACCGATCGACGGGCGTAGTTCACGATGTCGATGTCCTCGTGGACGCCGCCTGCGACGGTCCGGTCGAGCCGGATCGCCAAGGACTGGCGCTCGATGACGCCGTCCTCGTCGTGGATCGTGTCGTTGGTCATCTCGTGGCGCGCCGAGAAGTGACGGATGGGCGCGGCATTGAGGAGCAGCGGGCGGTGTCCGTTGAGCCGCAGTTCCCAGCCCGACAGGAACCGCGTGTCGCGGGCGAAGAACCCGTCGATGGCGCTGCTGTCGATGCGTCCGTCCGGCTGGCTGACGACGACCCGGTCGTTGCGGTTGATGGTGATGGTCGATGGGCCGACCTGGACCGGGAAGGTCATCCGCCCGCACCCGCCCGTGCGAGATGGATCTCCAGCCGATCGGTCGCGGGCAGCACGTACCGGCAGGCGATGAGCTGCACCAGGCCGAGGCTCACCGTGAGGAGCGCCGCGAAGGCGATGGTGGTCAGGATGAGGATGGCCACGAGCAGGACCGTGAGCGCACCCAGCCGGAACGGATGGGCGAGCACCAGGAGCACGGCCAGCGTGGCCACCTCACGCGCCGTCCGGTCCGCGCGACGAGGGTCGACGAGGAGCGGCCAGAAGGCGAAGCCGATGGCGAAGGCCATGCCCAGGCCCCAGAAGGCGAGCGTCGCGAGGCCGATGCCGATGATGCTCTGCATCAGGATGCCGGTGACCAGGTTGACCCCCAGGATGATGGTGGCAGCGAGCGACGCGCACCAGCCTGCCACGACCGCGAGTGGTCGGGTGCGCAGCGGGTCGAGCGCGTCCGAGAGGTTGACATCCTCGCCTCGCGTGGCCAGGGCGCCCAGGCGTGCGGCCCCCGCGATGGGGATCGCGAGCGGGATGCTCACGAGGATACCGGCGAGGTGTCCCCAGGTGGCCCAGGCGACGAGGGCTGCGATGAGCAGGACGCCGAACAGCACATTGACGGGCACGACCCGGATGACGTGGTCGTAGAGATCCCGGGCACCCGCGCGGACCGCGCCGCGCAACGTGGGTGCGGCTGGCAGGAGCGTCCCGGTCACGTCCTCGACCACGGGGGCCGAGGACGCCTCAGCCCTTGACACCTGACGCGGCGATACCCTCGACGAAGTATCGCTGGAAGAAGACGTACAGGACCACGATGGGGATGGTCGCGATGACCACCGTGGCCATGAGGGGCGGCCAGTTGGTGGCGAAGCCGCCAGCGAACCGGAACAGGTACAGGCCCAGTGGCAACGTCGCGTGCTCGCGCTCGGTCAGGAACACGACGGGCCAGAAGAACCCGTTCCACGCGCCCTGGAACTGGAGCACGGCGACCGCGGCGATGGCCGGGGACGCGAGCGGCATCATCACCCGCCAGAACGTCGTGAGATGCCCGGCGCCGTCGATCCGCGCGGCCTCCTCCAGGTCCTTCGGCAAGGTCAGGAAGTACTGACGGAGCAGGAAGATGCTGGTCGCCGAGATGGCGAGCAGCAGGAACACCGCGACGTACTGGCCCAGGTCGCGGGTCAGCCCGATGCCGCTGAACAGGATGTAGACCGGCACCAGGCGGAGCTGGTCGGGGATCATGAGCGTCGCGAGCACGACGATGAACAGCACCTCTCGGCCCCGGAACCGGAGTCGTGCGAACGCGTATCCGGCGAGGCTGCCCAGGAGCACGTTGCTGATGGTCACGGCGCCCGCGATCACGAGGCTGTTCAGGAGCAGGCGCACGATGGACGGGTCCAGCACCTGGATCGCGTACTGCCAGCCCTGGAGCGTGAAGGGGTCCGGGATGAGCGTCGGGCGCGTGGAATCGGGCAGGGTCTTGAACGAGGTGACCACGGTCCACGCGAAGGGGACCATCATGAGCAGGGCATAGCCCACGAGCACGATATAGGCGAGGCGCCGCCGCCAGCCGCGCGACGGATGACGCGCTGGTGGAGCCACCCGGGGCGTGCCGATCGGCTCGATGGTGGTGGCAGCTCCCTGGCTCATCGCCTCACCATGCCGGCGCGCTGCCGAAGATCCGCCGCTGCACCAGCGTCGCGGTCATGATCACGACGAACAGGATGACCCCCACCGCGGCCGCATAGCCGGGGTCGATCTGGATGACCAGCGCGTTGTAGAGGTACAGGACCACGGTCATCAGGGAGTTGGCGGGGTCGCCGTTGGGGCTGCCCGCGAAGATCGCCTGGTCGAACAGCTGGAGGCCGCCGATGACCCCCACGGTCGCCACGAAGAAGTGGGCGGGTCGGAGCATGGGCAGGGTGATCCACCGGAACGCCTGCCGCGGACCGGCGCCATCGATCGCCGCCGCTTCGTAGACCTCACGGCTGATGGACTGGAGCGATGCCAGGTAGAACAGCATGAACGTCCCGGCGGTGGTCCAGACGTTGAGCAGGATGACCGTGTTCATGGCCGTCCGGTAGTTGCCCACCCAGTTGAAGCTGGGCCCGAACCCGAAGGCCTCGAACAGGGGGTTGAGACCGAGGGCGCCTCGGACCTCGTTGAACAGGCCGTCGGGCGCCATGAGGAAGATCCAGACCGTGGTGATGGCCGCCGAGCTTGCGATGGCCGGGAAGTAGAACGCCGCCCGGAAGAAGGTCTGGCCCCGGATGCGCTGGTTGACCACGACCGCGAGGGACAGCCCCAGGATCATCGTGAGCGGGACCCACAGCACGGTGTAGTACACGGTGTTCCAGATGGCCTGCTGGAAGACGGGATCGCCCAGCGCCCGCTGGAAGTTCTCGAGACCCAGGAACTCCTGGGGTCCGCGTCGGATGTTCCACTTCCAGGTGCTGATGTAGGCCGCGTACAGGAACGACCCGATGTTGAGGACCAGGAACAGCAGCATCGGGATGGCGATGAGGGCATAGCCCGCCATCGCCTCTCGCCGCGCGCCGATCCTGGGCGTCGGATTCGATCGTCCCGCCACGGACACGGATATCCCTCCAGGGACACGCGACCCGGGTCAGGTGACCCGGATCGCGCGGTCGGTCGTCCTGGTGGAGTCTAGGAGGCGCCGAGCGCCGCCTCGATGGCCGCCTGCGTCGCGGTCGCGACCGCCTCGGCCGAGTACGTCTGGTTCTGGATCTCCAGGATGAAGGCGTCCTGGAACGCCTTCTGGACGTCGTTGTAGCCCTTCATGAAGCCGGAGCCCGGCCGGGAGTACGCGGCGCCCTGGACGATGACATCGAAGCCTGCGGGCACCGGCACGTCGGTCCGGGAGGGGACGGCGATGCCGCCCTCGGTCCACGTGCGCATGCCCTCGGGGCCCACGAGGTACTGGAGCACGGTCCAGCCCTGGTCGGGGTTGGCGCTGTCCGCGCCGATGCCGTAGGCCGCCGTGAAGCTGATGGTGACCTTCTCGCCGATGCTGCCCGTGGGCATCTCGGCGAACGCCCACTGGACGTCCGGCGTGGCGGCCATCGCGCCGAGCAGCCAGCCGCCCTCGAACACGATCGCGGCATCGCCCTTGCCCAGCGCCTCGCCACACCAGCCGTCACCCATGTCGCTGGCGGTCATGCCCAGGCCGTCCCTGAACAGATCCAGGTACCACTGGATCGCCGCGACCGACGCCGGATCCCCGATGGCGCTGGCCGTGCCGTCCGCGGTCAGCAGGTCCCCGCCCTGTGCGTACAGGAACGCGAGCCCGCGGTCGAGGCCCGGATTGAGGCACAACGGTGCCTTCAGCGTGCCGGTGCCCTTGAGCGACTGGGCGACCGCGACCAGCTCCTCCATGGTGGCCGGCGCGGACGCGACGACGCTCGTGTCATAGGCCATCGCGATGGTGTTGCCATCCTTGGGCAGGCCGTAGGTCTTGCCATCACTGCCCTTGAAGATGTCGAGGTAGGGCGCGATGAACGGGTCGGTGTCGAAGCCCTGCGCGGCGATGTAGTCATCGAGGGGCAGCAGGAAGCCCTCATCCGCCCAGTCGCGGGCGTACTCCGCGTTGACATAGAACACGTCCGGTGGGCTGCCAGCCCCGAACCGGGTGATCATCTGTGCCCGGTAGTCGCCGGCCACGGTCTCCTGGTCCACCTGGACGTTCGGATACGTGGTGCCGAAGCCCGCGAGCGCCGCGGTCAGCGCGTCACGCTCCGCGGGTGATGACTCCCATTGACCCAGGGTCGCCGACCCGGACACCGCCGCTGGGTCGAACGTCCCGGGTGATCCGTCCGCAGCGAGGGTCAGTGCCCCTCCTGCGCCGCTCGCCACGACCAGGAGCGAGGTCGCCGCGACGGAGGTCAGATAGGTACGCCGCATGAGTGTCTCCTCCGACCATGAACCGGTTCTCGCCCACATGCATCGACGGTGACCCGCCGCCGCAGGGCACTTCGTGGGACCGGTTCCATTCCCGTGCGCCATGATAGTCGGCGATGTCCGACCGTCAAGGTCCGGGATGCCGCGGCCGGTCAGCGACGGGTGCGATCGCGTGGTGGCCGGGTGCGGGTCGCTGCGGGTGGTGGACCGGTCGTGGCGCGTCGCACGAGCTCCACGTCGACGAGGTCGCGGACCGGCGCCGAGCGTGGGTGGGCGATCCGCTCGACGATGAGCCGCGCCGCCTGCATCCCCGATTCGTAGAGCGGCTGGCGGACCGTGGTGAGGTCGGCGTACGCGGCGATCTCGAGGTCGTCGTAGCCCACCACGGAGACATCGCCCGGCACGTCGAAGCCCAGGTCGTGGGCGGCGTAGAGCGCACCCAGCGCCTGGTGGTCACTGGCACACACGATGCCGGTCGGTGGGTGGGGGAGACGCAGGAGACGCGCAGCGAGCTCGCGGGCGCGGGTGGGGCCCGATTCCCCGATCGCCGTGTACGCCCCGGACAGGCCGATACCGGCCTGCCGCAGCGCCTCGCGCGCCCCGCGATGTCGCAGCCGGCTCGCCGGCACGTTGAGGGCCACCTGGGGCAGCTCGCCCAGGTAGGCGATCCGCCGATGTCCGAGGTCCAGCAGGTGGCGCACCGCCATCGCACCGCCACCGACGTCGTTGATGACGACCTGGTCGAGCCGCGCGTGATGGGCATCGAGCAGCACCACCGGGATGCCGGTCCGGGTGATGACCGCGACCTCCTCGGCGTGGGGTCGCACCGCCAGCAGGACCACCCCGTCGACCCGGTCGCCGCGGAGCAGGTCCGCCACGACCGACTCGCGACGCGCGGCTGTCTCCACGTTGAACACGACCATGTCGTACCCGGTCGTCGCGACGAACCCCTCGATGCCCCGGAGGCGCTCCACGGCGCTCGGCCGGGTCATGAACGGCGCCACGACCCCGATCAGACCCGTCCGCCCCGTCGACAGACGCCGCCCGACCGCGCTCGGCCGGAACTCCAGCTCACCGATCGCCTGGAGCACCCGGGCGCGCGTCGCCGAGTCCACGTTGGGCTGGTTGTTGATGACCCGACTGACCGTGCCGGTGCCGACCCCTGCCAGTCGAGCGACGTCACGGATCGTGGCCGCCATCTCACTCCCTCTTCACCCAGATGGTAGAGCGTGTCGCTCACGGGTGGCCGGGGATGGTCGTCCCGGGGTCGTGTCGTCGTCCGCGGTCGAGGGACCGTCGGGGACGAGCACGAGGGCCCGCGTGTCCCGTGTCCGCGGGGTCGCGCCACCGCCGGGATCCCTAGCCCAGGCCCAGCGAGCGCACGATCATGACCAGCGCCACCGCCGCGACGAGCCCGGGCAGCAACGACCGGCGCCATGCCACCACGGCCACACACACGATCACCGCGAGCACCTCGATGCCCACGTGGAAGCGGGTCGAGCCGTCCTCGTCCACGAGGACGAGCACATTGACCGCGGCGAGCGTCGCGAGGATGGCCGGACCGATGAGCCGCAGGTACTCATCGACCGCGGGTGGCAGCCGATCGAAGCCGGGCAGGAGCAGCGGGACCGCCCGTGACGGATAGGTGACCGCGCCCATGAGGACGGCGAGCGCCACCAGCTCCACGCTCATGGCAGCCCCTCGGTCGCATCGGCGGCTCGATCGCGTGGCACGGGTCCGACCGAGGGCCGACCGGGTACCAGCATGGCCAGCAGGGGACCCAGCAGACCACCCGCGAGGATGCCCACCGATGCGCCGCCTGCGAGCGCCACGGGCACGCCCACGCCGATGCCGATGATGGCCGCCGCGATGCTCCGCCGATCGACCATGAGGGCCACCGCGAGACCCGCCATGGCGGCAGGGAAGACGACATCCAGGCCGATGGTCGTCGGCTCCGGCAGCAGCTGGCCACCGAGCATGCCCAGCAGTGTCGCGGAGATCCACGGGATCCACGTGAACGCGGCCGCGAACACGTACGTCGCCACGTCCGAGCGGCCGAGGGCACGGAAAGCGGGCATCACGAGCGCGAACGCCTCGTCCGTGAGGAGGTACGCGGCGAGCGCCCGCTGACGACGTGGTCGGTCCTGCATCCACGGCGCGAGCGACGCGGCGTACAGCGCATGGCGCGCGTTGAGGAGCGCGGTCAGGAGCACGATGCCCAGCCACGGCACGCCCTGCGCGAGGAGCCCGACCGCCGCGAACTGGGCAGCGCCCGCGAACACGATGATGCTCATCGCGAGCCCCTCCACGAGGGACATGCCCTCCTGGCGGGCGGCGAGGCCGTAGACCACGCCGAACGCGAAGGCGGACACCGCGATGCCGGTGCCGTCCACGAGGATGCGTCGACGCACGGCCGCTGGATCGACGCCGGGGCGAGCCGCTGCGGTCACCTCGCGGGCACGGGCTGCATCGTCAAGGTCCCCTCCGGGTGTGCTCGGGACCGTCCGCCGCGTCCCGCCGGTATGATCGTCGCATGCTCACCGAGTCCGCTGTCTACGACGCCCTGCGCCATGTCCAGGAGCCCGAGCTGGGCCGGGACATCGTCACCCTCGAGATGGTGAAGGGGGTGACCGTCGATGCCGACCGGGTCGCCCTGACCATCGACTTGACCACCCCCGCCTGTCCGCTCAAGGATGAGATCGAACGGGATGTCCGGGCTGCCCTCGCGGGTGCCGGTGCGGGCGAGGTGGACATCACGTGGGGAGCGACCGTGCGCCGCTCCGTCGCGGCCGCGTCGACCCCGCTGGTGCCGGGCGTGCGCAACATCATCGCGGTGGCCTCCGGCAAGGGAGGTGTGGGCAAGAGCACCATCTCGTCCAACCTCGCCGTATCGCTCGCGCTGGACGGTGCGTCCGTGGGCCTCCTGGATGCGGACATCACGGGTCCCAACATCCCGCTCATGATGGGCCTCGAGGGGGCGCCCGCATCGAGCGCCGACGGCAAGATCGTGCCACTCGCGCGGTATGGCGTGAAGGTCATCTCCATCCAGTTCTTCGTCCCCCAGGGGCAGCCCATCGTGTGGCGCGGGCCACTCGTGGGTGGTGCCATCCAGCAATTCCTGCGCGATGTCGACTGGGGGGAGCTGGACTACCTCGTCATCGACCTGCCACCGGGTACTTCCGATGCGCAGCTCACGCTCGCCCAGGCGGTGCCCATCAGCGGCGCGCTCATGGTGACGACGCCCCAGGCCGTGGCCATCTCGGACGTCGACAAGGCGCTCGCCATGTTCCGGCGGCTGTCCGTGCCCGTCATCGGCCTCGTGGAGAACATGAGCGCGTTCATCTGCCCCCATTGCGGTGAGGCGACCGAGATCTTCGGCCGGGGCGGCGGCGAGCGGTTCTGTCGTGAGCAGGGCATCGAGTTCCTGGGCGGCATCCCGCTGGACATCAAGGTGCGCCAGGGTGCCGATGCGGGCGTGCCGGCGGTGGCCCAGCGAGAGCCGGGTGTGGCGGCCGAGACGATGCGCACCCTCGCCCGGACCGTGGCGGCGCGCGTCAGCGTGCGCGCCGCGCGGCAGCAGCCGGTGCTGAGCATCACCTAAGGGGCGGCCCTCTAAGGGGCGGCCCTCGCACTGGCGGCCGGCGCCATCGCAGCGCATGATGACGATCATGGATGAGCCGATCGGCTCGCTTCCGGACTGGGAGATGCTGCTCGGTGTCGCCGCGCGGCTCCAGGGGATCCTCCCGGACGCGGTGCTCGTGGGGGGCACGGCGGCCGCGCTCCAGGCGGGGCATCGTCGGTCGCTCGACACGCACCACGTCATCACGGGCCTGGTCGACCGATACGACGATGTGCTCGCAGAGCTGGAGGCGCAGGCGGGCTGGGAGACGGCGCGTCGGCAGCGACCCGTGGTCATCTTGGGCCGGCTCGATGGGATCATGACCACCGTCCGGAACCTGCGCCGACACGAGCCATTGGAGACCACACGGGTCGAGACCGCTGCAGGGTCGATCGTCGTGCCGACGCCCGAGGAGATCCTCCCGATCAAGGCGTGGCTCGTCGTTGACCGCAACGCCACGCGGGCCTTCCTGGACGTGGCTGCCATCTCGGGTTCCCTGGGTGACGAGGCATCCGTGGCTGCGCTCGCGCCGCTCGATCGGCTCTATCCCCAGGTCGGCGACCCGGGCGCCGTGCGGCAGCAGGTGATGCGACAGCTCGCGCGACCGCGTCCCTATGACCTGGATGAGGTGCTCCCGACACTGGCGGAGTACAAGGGGATCAGGGCGCCGTGGGATTCGTGGCCAGCGGTGGAGGCGCAGTGCGGACGGATCTCGGTCGCCATGGCGGATGCGGTCGGTCGTGGTGTGGCCGGCTGGACCGACCTCGGAGAGGACCGATGATCCATCGCCACCTGGACCATGATCGACCGACGCTCGCGGCGCTGGACGACCTGCTGGAGAACGGCACCCTGGCCGACTGGCAGCCCATCCTGGCCACGGTACGGAGTGAACCCGACGGCGAGGTCGCCCGGCGTCTCGATCACCTGCTCGCAGCCCGGGACTACCAGGAGACGGGCGCTCTCTGGCGCGCGTACCTGCGGGCGGTGCGCATCGCGGTCTGAGCCGGCGTGTCGCATGGATGACGCCCCCGTACCGCATCGGCGGGCACTGAGCGGGGCGACCATGTGGACAGGCCGGCACCATGCCAGATGGCCGACTGGTTGACCACGTACCCCTCGGCGCTCGGCTCGGACGACCGCCCACGCTCAGGTGGGATCGCCGATCGCCCGACCAGTGGGGCATCTGGCATGGAAGGGGCACCACTGGCCTGACTCGTGGTCGGCCAGTCCGACCGATCGGCAGGAAAGCCGGCTGTTGGCCGGATGGGTCGACGTCCGTGGGTCGAACGTCGGTGGGTCGGCGCAGGCGATGCCCACTGGTCAGACCGCCCGTCTGGTCGCGACCGTCGCTGCGCTTCAGGGTGACGCCACCACCCGCGATCTCATGCAGGTTCTGGTCGATCCTGCTACACCAATGCGCGCCGCTGTCGGGCGGCGGATCGGACCCCAGGTCCGTCGTCCCCGGCGATGACATCCCATCGTCGTGCGTGGGTGCTCGGTCGGTCAGCCGTGGCCGATCCCTGGACCCGCGCCCGCAGCCTGGAGGGCGCCCGGCCGGCGCCCGGACCGAGAGAGGTCGCACGAACCATGCGTCTACGCCCAGCAGGACCGCGCTCCGCCGGCATCCGCCGCTCGCTGCTCGTGATGGCCATGGCGGCCATCGGCGCGACCGCGACGGGTGCGGTGGCCACTGCCCAGACCCCGACCGCCACGCCGGGTGCACCCCCGCCACAGCTGTCGGTCACGACCACCTATCCGTCCATCGCGGTCGAGCCGGGCGGCACGGCCACGTTCCCACTCCAGGTGACCTCGCCCGTCGTGGAGCGTGTCGACCTCACCGTGAGCGGCCTGCCGGAGGGCTACGGGGCCACCCTGCGGGGTGGCGGCGCCATCGTCGGCAGCGTCACCACGACCGGCACCAGCGCTTCCCCGGCACTCAGCCTCGAGGTGGCCGTGCCGGAGACCGCGACGGCGGGAAGCCAGGCGTTCCAGGTCCAGGCGACCGCCGCGAGCGGCACCGCCAGCGCCACGCTGGACGTGGTCGTGGCCGAGGGCGCGGGCGGCTCGGTCACGCTCACCGGGGACGTGCCGGTCCTCCAGGGCAGCACCACCGCCACGTTCACCTTCAACCTGCGGCTCCGCAACGACACACCCGAGTCACAGACCTTCACCTTCACGGGCCAGGGCCTGGATGCCGCTGCGGCCTGGGATGTGACCGTCCAGCCGAGCGGCCAGGCCCAGGCGGCGAGCGTCGTCGTGGATGCCGGCAGCAGCCAGAACCTGACGGCCACCGTCCGGCCACCCACGGATGCGGCCGCCGGTGACTACGCGATCGTGGTGACCGCCACCGGCGATCAGGGCGACACGGCCCAGCTCCCGCTGGGCATCCGGCTCACGGGCAGCTACTCCTTCACGATGGTCTCCAGCGATGGCCGGCTCAACACGAGCGCCACGGCCGGGCAGCTCACCGAGTACCAGGTCCTCATCACCAACACCGGCTCGGCGGACCTCGCGAACGTGGCGCTCACCGCCACCCCGCCCGCGGGCTGGACCGTCACGTGGGACACCCCGGCCATCGAGCTCATCCCGGTCGGCCAGAGCGCCACCGCCACGGCCCAGATCACGCCCGCCAGCAACGCCATCGCCGGCGATTACATCGTCACCCTGACCGCGCGTGCGGACCAGGTGACCGCCGCGCAGACGATCCAGCTGCGGACGACGGTCGAGACATCCTCGGTGTGGGGCTTCGTGGGCATCGCGCTCATCGGCCTCGTGCTCGTTGGCCTGTTCCTCGTCTTCCGCCGATACGGGAGGCGCTGACCGTGGCCGGCACGCCGGTGGTCATCCGCACCCGGGGCCTCGAGAAGCGCTATCCGGTGGAGGGCGCCGACGGCAAGACCGCCGTGCGCTCGCTCGACCTCGATATCCGCCAGGGCGAGGTGTTCGGCCTCCTGGGACCCAACGGCGCGGGCAAGACCACGACCATCCTGATGCTGCTCGGCCTGACCGAGCCGACCGCGGGCACCGCGGAGGTGCTCGGCTTCGACCCGCTGCGCGACCCGCTCCAGGTGAAGCGGCACGTGGGCTATCTGCCCGACAATGTCGGGTTCTATGGGGCCCTGACCGGCCGCGAGAACCTGCGCTACACCGCACGGCTCAACGGCATCCGCGATGCGGAATCGGATGCGCGCATCGAGGAGCTGCTCCGACGCGTGGGGCTCCCCGACGCGGGTGACCGGCCCGTCGAGACGTACTCCCGGGGCATGCGACAGCGCCTGGGCCTCGCGGACGTCCTGGTCAAGGACCCTGCGGTGGTCATCCTCGACGAGCCGACCACGAGCATCGACCCGGTGGGCGTCATCGAGGTCCTCGACCTGGTTCGGAGCCTGGCTCGGGACCATGGCGTCTCGGTGCTCCTGTCGAGCCATCTGCTCCACCAGGTGCAGCAGGTGTGCGACCGGATCGCCATCTTCGTGTCCGGCGATGTGGTCGCCATGGGCACCGTGGCCGAGATCGCCGCGAGCCAGGAGCGCGGACTCCACGTCACCGTGGACATCGGCGCGGACGGCGATCGGGGGACGATCGGTGCCATCCTCGAGGGGGTGCCGGGTGTCGTGGACGTACGCCAGGAGGCGACCGACCGGCGGCTATGGACCGTGACCTGCCCGCCCGAGGTGCGTGGCAGCGTGCTCGGCACGCTCATCGCCGCGGGTCACGTCCCGTGGCTGGTGCGTGACCGGGGCATGGAGCTCGACGAGATCTACCAGCGTTACTTCAGCGTGGCGGCTGCGGCCCCCCAGGAGGTGGCGGCATGACCGCGCCGGCCAGCACGCTCGACACGACCCCGGACGGCTCGGCCCCCATGGTCCGACTCGCCCAGACCCGGGCCATCCCGGCCGGCTGGCGGACCATCGGCTCGCGCGAGTTCACGGAGCACCTCCTGAGCATCCGGTTCCTGGTGCTGCTGCTGGTGCTCGGGCTCGCCGGTCTGCTCGCCATCTATGCCGTCGCGGGCACCTTCCGGGACATCGCCAGCGCCATCGCTCGGCAGCCCACCATCACGGGACAGCAGATCCCCGTGTTCACGCTGCTGTTCACCACGTCGCCCGAGATCCCGGGCATCACGGGCCAGTCGTTCCCGTCCTTCGCGGGGCTTGTGGCGCTCCTGGGCCCGATCCTGGGCATCGCCTTCGGCTTCGATGCCATCAGCTCCGAGCGATCCGAGGGGACGCTGCCGCGGCTGGTGTCGCAGCCCATCCACCGGGATGACGTGGTCAACGGCAAGTTCGTGGCCGGTCTCGCCATCATCGCGATGATCCTCGGCGCGGTCATCCTGATGCTGGCGGGCGTGGGCATCGTCCGGCTGGGTGTCGTCCCGGATGGCGATGCGGCGCTCCGGCTGGTGAGCTGGTTCCTGGTCGCGACGCTGTATGTCGCGTTCTGGCTCGCGCTCGCCACGCTGGCCTCCGTGGTCTTCCGTCGGGCGGCGACCGCGGCCCTCGTGGTCATCGCGTTCTGGCTGGTGCTCACGTTCTTCGGCAACCAGATCGTGAGCACCGTGGCGAACGTGCTGCGACCGGTGTCCGCTAGCCCGACCGCGAGCGAGGTCCTGGCGAACGCCCGGATGATCTCCGACCTCCGGCTGCTCAATCCCATCACACTGTTCCAGCAGATGACCGCCGCGTTGCTCGACCCGACCGTCCAGTCGTTCGACATCGCGGCGCTGGCCCAGACCGACCGGACGCGGGCCGCCGTGACCATCCTGCCGTTCGGGCAGAGCCTGCTGCTCATCTGGCCGCAGGTGGTGCTGCTCGTGGCGGGCACCGTGGTGAGCTTCGTGGCCGGCTACATCGCGTTCATGCGGCAAGAGATCCGAGCCTGACACCTCCGCCGACGAGGACGCGGCGGATCCATGAGGGCCACCCGCCCAAGGGGATCCGAGCCTGACACCTCGGCCGACGAGGACGAGGCCGATCGATGAGGGAGGGCGTCGCGCGAGCGGCGCCCTTCGTCGTCCGCGGTCCGGCTCAGCCTGCCGGTTCGAGCCAGCGCCAGAGGACCATGCAGGCGATGTTCGCGGCCCGTCGACGGCCCTGCTCGCCACCCAGGAACGCGACATGGTCCTCGATCGTTGCCCGGACCCCGTCCGTGATGGCGATGCGCACCGCGGTGTCATCCACGCGTTCCTCCGCGACCAGGCACACGCCGATGTCACAGCCACCCCGCTCGCGCACCGCGCGGGCCGCGACCTGGGGGTCGAGCGCATCCGGCGCACCCGCCGGGCGGACCTCCTCCAGCCGCGCCCAGGGCTCCGCACCGATCATGCCCGCCAGTTGCGCCCCGGTGCCGACCTCCAGCAGCGCCACCGTCCGGTCGCCGAGACGCCGGGCGATGGCGGTCGGCCAGCCCTCGTCACCACGCGCGAACACGTAGCGACCGAGCGCCGGCCACAACCGCTCCACCTCGGCGTCCACCATCTCGCGGGCGGTCCGGCCGGCTGCACCCGTGGCGCTCACGCGCACGTCCACCGCATCCACGCGTGCGTACGTGGCCACCTCCGGGTTCGGCTGGCGGAGCGTCTCCTCGCCGATGACATCCACGAGCATCGATTCGCCGATCCCGGACAGGCGGAGCGTCTCGGCGGCGCGGTCGGCACCGAGGCCGGCGGCTCGGAGGCGTGGCAGCACCTCGTCCCGCCACATGGGTCCCATCTCGCGTGGCGGCCCCGGCAGCGCGACGATGACCCGGCCGTCCGGCAGGTCCACCCACCAGCCGGGTGCCGTGCCATTGGGGTTGGGCAGCGAGGTCGCGCCCGGGATGAGCCATGCCTGCTTCTGGTTGGCGGTGGAGTAGGGGAGACCGCGCCGCTCGAACATGCCCCGGAGCCATGCCTCCAGCGTCGGGTCGACGTACGGCTCGACGCCACACACCGCCGCGATCGCCTCACGCGTGAGGTCGTCGGGGGTCGGGCCCAGGCCACCGGTCGTGAGCGCGAGGTCGGCGTGCGCGAGGGCCCCCCGGAGGGCGTCGGCCACGGCATCGAGGCGGTCGGGCAACGCGGACAGGCGGAGGACCTCGACCCCCAGCGCGGTCAGCTCGCGGGCGAGGTCGCCGGAGTTGGTGTCACGGGTCTCGCCGACGAGCAGCTCGGCCCCGACCGCGAGCAGCTCCGCGGTCTCGAGGCGACGGTGGGTCATCGAGCGGTCTCCTCCTGCGGCTGCCGGTCGAGACCGGAGCGACGACGGGCCATGCGCACCCACGTTCGGCGGGCCGCGAGGAATGCCGGACGCAGCAGCGGCAGCGTCTGGAGATCGAAGGCACCCGGATAGCGCAGCTCGAGGCCGCCGAACCCGGCCTTGAACTGGTCGATGCCGCCGTGGGCGATGCCCCACATGTCGTACCGGGTCGCTCCCAGCGATGCGGCGAGCGCCATCGATTCCCACTTCAGCAGGTGGTTGGCGCGCGTCTCCGCACCCGCATCGTCCATGCCGCCACTGGGCTCCACGACGGTGTCCCCGCACCGGATCAGCTGGAGCCCGGCGACCGCCGTGCCATCCGCGGTGCGGGCCATGAGCATCCAGGCGTCGTCACCGAACACCTCGAGCAGGCGCGCGTACGTCCCGGCCTCGCGTGCGAAGAAGCCGGCTCGGGATGCGGTCGCGGCGAGCAGTCGATGGAACTCCGGGATGGCGGCCTCACCCTCGCGCGTGACCGTGATGCCGGACTTGCGCGCGGCGTTCACGTAGCGTCGGGTGCGGGACCGCACGTCCTGCCACATCCGGTCGGTGTCCGTGAGGTCCACGACCCGGGTGCGATCGTGCTGGACGGCGTCGCTGGCGACCCAGCCGAGTGAGCGGAGCGTGGCCGCCGGGTCGCCAGCGGGCACCGAGGCGCGCGCCGTGGACCCGGAGGGGGTCGGCTCGACCCCGGCCGCGCCCTCGGTCTCGGCCGCGCTCTCGCCGGACGCCGTTCCCGTATCGTCGGCCACCACGGGCCACGGGGGATCGATGGTGACGTGGCTGAGTCGCTCGCGTCGCGCGACCGTCGTGAGCCGCGCCGTGAGCGCCCGCAGGCTCTCCGGGTCGCTCGCGCCCACCGGGCCGCGGGGCGCGTAGCCGACCGCGAACGGGCCGGGGCCCAGTGACCGGACCAGGACCTGGAGCCCCACGGGCCCCGCACCCGCATCGGTGACCACCCGGTGATGACGCCAGCCCGATGCTGCCTTGACGGTCGCCCACCCGCTCAGCTGGAGATAGGTGCCACGCGGGTCGCGGCGCACGAACGCATCCCAGGCGGCATCGTCGGTCGTCAGGCGCTGGACCTGGGCGGAGGAGGGGGCCATGTGCCGAGTATGCCCGATCGACCCTCGGATAGGACCGCGTGGTTGCGTTAGCGCTCTCGACCCGAGAGTGCTAACCTGTGGCCCGGACGCGCGCAGGCGGTCGACCGGACATGGTCGTCCCGTGGCGCCGCGGTCCTCGGACAGCCAATGCCGGCCGTGGCCGGACGATGGAGGACACACCGCAGCATGCCCAAGCTCATCACCTACGACGAGGAAGCACGAGGCGCGCTCAAGCGCGGTATCGACGCGCTGGCGGACGCCGTGGGGACCACGCTCGGACCCAAGGGCCGCAACGTGGGACTGGACAAGAAGTACGGCGCACCGACGGTCACGCATGACGGCGTGACGGTCGCTCGCGAGATCGAGCTCTCGGACCCCTTCGAGAACATGGGTGCCCAGCTGCTCAAGGAAGCGGCCACCAAGACCGAGGACGTCGCCGGTGACGGCACGACCACGGCCACGGTGCTCGCTCGCGCGATCATCACCGAGGGGCTCAAGAACGTCGCGGCCGGTGCCAACCCGATGCAGATGAAGATCGGCATCGATGCGGCGGAGCGGGCGCTCTCGGCGTCCATCAAGGCCGCCGCCATCCCGGTCAAGGGTCACGAGGAGATCGCCCAGGTGGCGACCGTCAGCGCGGCGGACCCGGCCATCGGCGACCTCATCGCGTCGGTCTTCGACAAGACCGGCAAGGACGGTGTCATCACGGTCGAGGAATCGAAGTCCATGAGCTTCGAGACCGAGTTCGTCGAGGGCATGCAGTTCGACCGGGGGTATCTCTCGGCCTACTTCGTGACCGATCCGGCACGCATGGAGTCGGCGCTCGAGGACCCCTTCATCCTCATCACGGACAAGAAGATCTCCGCCATCACGGACCTGATCCCGGCGCTGGAGAAGTCGCTCCAGGCCGGCAAGAAGGACGTCCTCATCATCGCCGAGGATGTCGATGGCGAAGCCCTCGCGACGCTCGTCGTCAACAAGCTCCGGGGCATCGTGAACGCGCTCGCGGTCAAGGCACCCGGCTTCGGCGATCGACGCAAGGAGATGCTCCGGGACATCGCGATCCTGACGGGCGGCCAGGTCATCAGCGAGGAGGTCGGCCGCAAGCTGGACTCCGTCGAGCTGTCGGACCTCGGTCGCGCCCGGCGCGTGGTCGCGAGCAAGGACGCCACGACCATCATCGAGGGTCGCGGTGAGCAGGCCCAGATCGACGGCCGCATGAAGGCCATCAAGGCCCAGATCGAGGAGACCACCTCCGACTACGACCGCGAAAAGCTCCAGGAGCGACTCGCCAAGCTGGCCGGTGGTGTCGCCATCATCAAGGTCGGTGCCGGCACCGAGGTGGAGCTCAAGGAGAAGAAGCATCGGGTGGAGGACGCCCTGTCCGCGACCCGGTCCGCGCTGGAGGAGGGCCTGGTGCCCGGCGGCGGCGTGGCGCTCCTGAACGCCCAGAAGGCGCTCGATGGCATCAAGCTCGACGGCGACGCTCAGACCGGCGTGAACATCGTCCGGCGCTCGCTCGACGAGCCGATCCGCCGACTGGCCGAGAACGCAGGTCTGGACGGCAACGTGGTCATCGAGAACATCCGACGGGCGCAGACGGAGCAGGGCTCCAGCACCATCGGTTACAACGTGATGACCGAGGCGTACGTGGACATGCTCGGTGCGGGCATCGTCGACCCGGCGAAGGTCACCCGGAGCGCGGTCGAGAACGCAGCGTCCATCGCGGCGATGGTGCTCACGACCGAGGCCATGATCACCGACAAGCCCGAGCCCAAGCCGGCGATGCCGGCGATGCCGCCCGGTGGGGGCATGGACTTCTAGTCGGTCCGGGCGCCCCGGGACGCCGATGCGTGCGTTGGCGCTGTGCGCGCTCGCTCACGCACCAGGAGGTGCGCTTCGCTCACGTGCTCGCGCCGCCTTCGCCTCGACGCCCCGGATCGCCCGGACGGGGGAGTGACCCTTCCAGAAGCGTTGGCGCTGTGCGCGCTCGCTCACGCACCAGGAGGTGCGCTTCGCTCACGTGCTCGCGCCGCCTTCGCCTCGACGCCCCGGATCGCCCGGACGAGGGGGCGGCAGGCTCGTTGATGCGGCCTCGGCGCGTGTGAGCGAGCGCATCCGTCATCGTGACTCGAAGGCCCGGTCATCCGACCGGGCCTTCTGTTATGCCACCCGTCAGACGGTGATGGCTCAGCGCTCGAAGGCGGCCTCCAGGGGGTCGAGATGCATCGCGCGGTGCGTCGCGCGGTCGAGTGTCCGCTCCATACCGCCGGCGAGGGCCGCTGCCACGATCGTCTCCGGCAGGTCCGCGACGTAGCGGTCGCAGTCCTCCGCGGCGGTCAGCACCGCGTCCCGTGCCGCGGCCGCCGGGATGCCTGCCCAGGTATCGATGGCCGAGTCGTTGACGAGGTCCAGGAACGGCTGCCCGAAGCTCTGCGGCAGCCCGCCGCCATCGGCGATCGTGCGCTGCCAACGACGCACCGTGAGGCGATCCCAGAAGGCGAGATGGAGCAGCGTCACCGCGACCGTCCAGCCCGCCACCTCCCGCTGGAGGTCGTCATCCGTGAGGCGGTCGAGCAGCTCTCGCAGGCGCTGTCTGGATGCGTAGTTGCGGGCGATGTAGGCGCGTTCCATGGGACTCCTCCGTGCGACAGGGTGCGCGGGAACGCCGTCCCGATCGCTGGGCGACGCTACCAGAGGTCCTCCTCGCCCATCTCCATCAGCTCATGGTCGAACTCCAGCTGGCGGTAGCACGCGCCGCACATGGGCCCGGAGGGGTGCCGCAGGTCATCATCCGGGTCGCCCGTGATCTCGGAGCCACAGAACGCGCACAGCGGCCGATGGACCGCTCCTTCATCGAAGTCCCACATGCGTCCATGCTGCGACACGGTCGTGACAGCTTCCATGGCACGCTGTACGACGTGGGCGTGCTGCGTTCGATCTCGTTCGCGGGAGCCGTGCTCCTGACCGCGGGTCTGCTGCTGCTCGCCAACCTGGGCCTGTGGGCGCTCGTGGGTCTCCAGGACGGCGCCACGTTCGGCCGGGTGGGCGCCGCGGTCCTGGAGCGGCCCGAGGTGCGCGCGCTCGTCGCCCGACGCCTGGCGGAGCGGCTGGCGCCCGTGGTGGTGCGCCTGGCGCCGCTCGAGGGCAGCACCCGACGCGCGCTGGGCATCCCCGCAGAGCCCACGGTGCCGGAGGCCGAGACCGCGCTGCGGCACCATCTCGAGACCTATCTCGCTGACCCGGCGACCCTGGCTGCCATGGACGCCGCGCTCGGGGACGTCCGGTCACAGCTCGCATCGCAGCTCGCTGCAGGGACCATCGACGGTGCGTCCCTGGACATCGACCTCGGGGTGGTGGTGCGCGCGTACGCCGACCGCCTCGATCCGACCGGCGCCCTCGCGGACCGCGTGCCGGAGGGACTCGCGCGCCTGCCCCTGGTGGGTGCGCCGACCATGGCGAGCCTGGAGCCGTTCCTGGAGACCATCGTCGGTCTGCGCTGGCTCCTGCCACTCGCCTGCGTCGCCGCGATGGCCACGGTCATCGTGCTCGCCAGACATCGGGCGCATGCCTTCGCGTGGCTGGGTCTGGCGGGTGTGGTCGTGGGCACCTCGTCGCTCCTGGTCGCATCGGCGGCGCCGCTCGTGCTGCCGCGACTGACGGGGGTGGACACGGTGTCGTCGGTCGCGGTGACGGGAGCGCTCCAGGTGCTGACGGCCGGACTCGTGGTCCAGTCCGCGTTGATCGCCGTCGTGGGGCTCGCGCTCGTGGTGGCCGGCATCGCGGCATCCACGGTGACCGGTGACCGGAGCCACGCGGTGACGATCGCAGAGCGGCCGGTATGACGGTCCGCGGGGGCGATCGGGTATCCTGAGCCTGCCCACTCGTTGCCGGCCATGCGTCGACATCGGGACCATGCGCCGCGGACGGCGGCACGCACCAGCGAGGCTCCCCTGAGCGTCCAGCCCGAGCCCACGGACGGAACGACCCCCGGTCGCGACACCCCATCGAGCGAGGACGCGGACACGCGGCCGGCGACCCCGCCGGACCCCGGGACGCCACCCGGGGACGACCCCGGTGTGTTCGAGGCGACGCGTCGCGTCCGGGCAGGTGCCATGGGTCTGGCCCAGGCGCACATCGACCTCCTGAAGGCGGAGCTCGCGGTCGCCGGTCGCCAGCTGGGCGTCATCATCGGCATGGCGCTGGCCATCCTGGTCCTGGCCGTGCTCACGGGCCTGCTCATCGTCATCGGCTCGTGGCTGTTCCTCGGCGAGTGGCTGTTCGGCTCGATGGGGTGGGGCATCCTGCATGGGTCGCTCTGGTTCATCGCGCTCGCCGTGCCGCTCGCGCTCGACCTGGCTGGTGGCTGGCGGGGCGCCACGACACGCGGCCTGGGCGCCGGTCTGCTCGTGACCCTGGTGCTCTGGATCCTGTTCGCGAGCAACGTGCTGCGAGACACCGCGGTCCGGGCGGGTGAGGCGATCGAGCCGTCGTTCGCGATCGAGCCGGCCATCTGGCCGAGCCTGGTCGGGTTCGCCGTCGGCGCGCTGCTCGTGGGCATCGCGGGCCTCGTGATGCTGTGGCGATCCGGCAGCGTGCGTGGCCGCCAGCTGCTGGTGGTCGTCGGCGCGCTCGCGGTCGTGGGCGGGCTGGTGGGTGCCATCCTGGGGTCGGTGACGTTCGACACCAAGGGTGCGCTCGCCATCGCCCTGACCATCGGTCTCGTCACCTGGATCGGGGTCATGGTCGCGGTCGCTGCGGCACGCGGCTTCGACCCGGAGGCCCGATACGCCGGCCTCAAGCCCACGGAAAGCATCGCGATGGCGGAGGAGACGAAGACGTTCCTCGAACGACAATGGCGCCGACAGCGCAGGAAGGTGCTCGGTCGATGAGCCAGACCCCACGCCCGCCGAAGCAGACGCCACGCCCCCCGAAGGAGGGCCGGGGGCAGGCGCCCGCGTTGCCGGCCGGGGCCGGGCCCTCGAAGACCCAGCGACCGGCGCCGACCGACCCCGAGGTCGCCCGGGCTCGACAGCGGCTGCTGGCCGCGCGCGCCTCGTTCGAGGGCGACCTCGACAGCCTGTCGGAGGCGACCCGCTCCGCGCTCGACGTGCCGGCCAAGGTCCGCCGCAATCCGGTGAAGACGGCTGCGCTCGCGGGCGGTGCCGGGTTCCTGCTCCTGGGCGGGCCGCGCCGGGTGGTGCGCGCCGCGACCGGTCGCCTGTTCCCGAAGCGCCGCGACCCGTATGACGGCTTGCTGCCCGACGAGGTGGAGCGGGTCCTCCGGCGATCGGCGGTCGCAGACCTGCCGGAGGTCCGCGAGGCGCTCGAACGGGACTTCGCGGAGTACCTGCGACGCAAGGGTCGACCCGTGGAGCCGATGCCGTCCGCCAGCACCTCGCTCTGGCGCACGTACGACGCGCTCGTGGGGCCGCTCGGCACGGTCGCGGCCCGGATGCTCGTGGAGCGCCTGTTCGCCGCTGACCCCACGCGTAACCAGACCGCGGGCGCGACACGCGGCAGGGCCGGCGATCCCCCACGTCCTGCCGATGCCGCGCGTGGGGGGGCGACCCTACCCACGCCCACTGGATGGAAGGTCCGCCTTCGACGCTGACCGTGTCCGGACCCGCGACAGCGCACGAGTGGTGCTGGAGGGTGTACGAACCGACCGCGACCTCTCGGGGGCGTTCTGCCGCATCGAGACCAGGGATCCCCGGCCCAGTGGCCTGTGGATGACTCCACCGCGATACCCGAACCACAGGTCTGATGCATCCGTTCGTTGGCGCCCGTTGCGGTCCGGGCGACGCGGGCGCCTGACGGTCCGATCCTTTCCGCGGACACCAGGACCACGACCGAAGCGCGGCAGCGCTGCTCGACCTGGACCTGCCCGGATATGCTGTGAGACACGATCGAAGGAGTCACATCGTGCTCGACGAGCTGCTCGGCCTCGAACACCAGGGATGGAGATCCCTCTGCGACAGCACCGGTGCGGACTTCTACGGGCGCGTCATGACCAGCGACGGCGTCATGGTCCTGAGCCACGGGCAGGTGTTCGATCGTCAGACCGTCATCGACTCGCTCAACGAGGCGCCCCCGTGGCGGACGTACGACATCGACGACGAGCGGTTGATACCCCTGGGCGAGGATCAAGCGATCCTCGTCTATACCGGTCGCGCCTACCGCGAAGAGGACGAACCCTCGCTCGTTGCGCTCATGTCCAGTGTCTACACCCGCCAGGAAGGCACCTGGCGGCTTGCCCTCTACCAGCAGACACCCATCCCCACGGAGCCGTAGGATCCAAACGTCGACCGCGTCCGCATGCCGCACGCCGCAGCTCGTCCCGCGCCACCGCACATAGGCGCTGCTGCGCCGATCCTCTGTTCTCCGAGTCGATCCGCCCACTGGTCGGCCGCTGTGCGTCGACATTCGGGACCATGCGCTGCGGCCGGGGGCGCGCCCCAGCGAGTCCCCGACCGTGTCCGGACCTTGCGACCTCGCCCTGGGTGGTGTGCGGGAGGGGGGACTCGAACCCCCACGCCTCGCGGCACCAGCTCCTAAGGCTGGCGTGTCTGCCGTTCCACCACTCCCGCGTGCGGCTCAGTGTATCGACGCGCGCGTGTGGCGGAATGGCGCCCCGTGACGGGTCGCGGCACGCTCCGCCCGGTATACTCGACCGTCCATGTCACACCATCGGACCCCCCGACCGTGAAGGTCACTGTCACCCCCGCTCCCAGGAGCACCGCCACCCTCGAGGTGGAGGCGACCGCCGAGCAGCTCCAGCGCGCCATCGATGAGGCGGTGCGGCACCAGTCGCGGGGCATCCGCGTGCCGGGCTTCCGTCCCGGCAAGGTGCCGCGCGCGATGCTCGAACGCGCGCTCGGTATCGACCGCAGCGACCCCGAGACCCGCGACCCGATCTACGAGGACGCCAGGGACCACCTGTACCGCCGCTCCGTCGTGGACGCGGTGCGCCAGGAGTCCGTGCTCGTCGTGGAGCTGCCGGCGGCGCCCGAGTGGCATTCCTTCGAGGAGGGCGTCGGCGCCTCGTACAGCGTGACCGTGCCGGTGCGCCCGGTGCCCACGCTCGGTGACTACGCGGGCTTCCCGTTCACGCCCCAGGTGGATGAGCCGGACGACGCGCGCATCGACGCGGTGCTGGAGCAGCTGCGGGAGCAGCAGGCATCGCTCATCCCGGTCGAGGACCGGGGTGTCGAGCAGGGTGACTACGCGGTCATCTCGTTCGAGGGTCGCCAGGATGGCGAGCTCGTCGAGGGCGCGGTCGCGGAGCGGTTCCCGATCGTCATCGGCAGCGGCCGCATGGTGCCCGGCTTCGAGGAGGCACTCATCGGCCTGCGCGAGGACGAGGAGCGGGTGTTCACGGTGACGTTCCCGGAGGACTACCGGGAGGAGTCGCTGGCTGGCCAGCCCATCGAGTTCACGGCACGCCTCCGGGAGCTCCGCGAGCGCAAGCTGCCCGAGCTGGATGACGACTTCGCGACCACGCTGGGGGACTTCGCGGACCTCGCCGCGCTGCGCGTGGATGTCGGTCGACGGCTCCATCGGAACGCGCTCGACCGGGCGCGTCACGCGTTCGCGGACCGGATCATCGAGTACGCCGTCGCCAACGCGACGGTCGAGCCGCCGGACATCATGATCGATCGCGAGGTCGAGGTGATGATCGACGAGCTGAAGGTGCGCCTCGCCCAGCAGGGCATCGAGTTCGAGGAGTACCTCAAGGTCACCGAGCGTGACGAGGACAAGCTGCGCGAAGAGTCCCGGGAAGGCGCCGAGCACCGTGTGAAGGTGCTCCTGGTGCTGAGCGCCATCGCGGACCAGGAGGGCGTCGAGATCAGCGACGCGACCGTGCGCCAGGAGATCGCGCGCACGCGCGCCGCCAACCCGGATGACAAGCGTCTCTCCGAGTTCCTCGGGTCCGCGCGGGGTCGGGACTACGTCCGGTCCACGCTCCGTCGGTCGCAGGTCATCGAGGGCATCATCGATCGCTGGATCGAGGCGCATCCCCAGTTCTCGGAGGTCCGCCACACGGAGGACCAGCCGACCGATACGGACGTGCTGGATGCCGCCGCAGAGGTGGTGGAGCCCATCGATGTCGACCCGGATGAGGAGGCCCTCGAGGCCGAGCTCTCGGCGGCCGGCGTCGGTGGTGACCAGGAAGGGGCCGACCGATGAGCCGACCCGTCGTCCCGTCCCGGGCGCAGGCGATCGACGCTGCCCGTCGCTCGTCGGCCGCGCTGGAGACCGCGCTCGATGCACGCGCCATGCTCGTGCCCATGGTCATCGAGTCCTCGAGCCGGGGCGAGCGCGCCTACGACATCTACAGCCGGCTGCTCCGCGAGCGCATCATCTTCCTGGGTGACGGCATCGAGGACCACCTCGCGAACCTCATCATCGCGCAGCTCCTGTTCCTCGATGCGGAGGACCCCGAGCGGGACGTCAGCCTGTACATCAACTCGCCCGGTGGCGTGGTCACCTCGGGACTCGCCATCTACGACACGATGCAGTACCTGCGGGCGCCCGTGAGCACCATCTGCATCGGCATGGCGGCGTCCATGGCATCGGTGCTGCTCGCGGCGGGCGCCAAGGGCAAGCGATACGCGCTGCCCAACTCGCGGATCATGATCCACCAGGGGTCCGCCGGCTTCCGGGGCAACACCCCGGATGTGTTCATCCAGGTCAAGGAGCTGGAGGAGCTCAACAAGCGGCTCAACAAGATCCTCGCGGACCACACCGGTCAGTCCGAGGAGAAGGTCAACCGCGATACGGACCGGGACTACTTCATGTCCGCAGAGCAGGCGAAGGAATACGGCATCATCGACGAGGTGTATGCCGACCGCGGTCGACCCTCGGAGGCCGCCCCGGCGTCGAAGCCCGCGACCACCAAGGAGCGGTCGAGCTCGCGCGAGAAGCGCGGTGGCGACCATGACGAGCCGGAGAAGAGCCCGCGCTGACCCGCAGGGGTCCGTGGGTCACCCATCAGCGGGGTAGGCGCGATGTCCACATCCTCCGGCAAGGGCGGCAAGGTCCCGTACCGCTGCTCGTTCTGCGGCAAGAGCCAGGAGCAGGTCCGCAAGCTCATCGCGGGCCAGGGCGTCTATATCTGCGACGAGTGCATCAACCTCTGCCAGGAGATCATCGAGGAGGAGATGCAGGAGGCACCGCGGTCACGACCGCAGGCCTCCAAGCTGCCCAACCCGCGCCAGATCAAGGACGCACTGGACCAGTACGTCATCAGCCAGGAACGCGCCAAGCGGGTCCTGTCGGTCGCCGTGTACAACCACTACAAGCGGGTGAACGCGGGCAACCAGATCGACGAGGTGGAACTCCAGAAGTCGAACGTGCTGCTGGTCGGACCGACGGGCAGCGGCAAGACGCTGCTCGCCCAGACGCTCGCCAAGGTCCTCGACGTGCCGTTCTGCATCGCGGACGCCACCTCCCTGACCGAGGCGGGCTATGTCGGAGAGGACGTCGAGAACATCCTGCTGCGGCTCATCCAGGCCGCCGACTTCGATGTCCAGCGTGCCCAGCGGGGCATCATCTACATCGACGAGATCGACAAGATCGCGCGCAAGGCGGACAACCCGTCCATCACCCGGGATGTGTCCGGGGAGGGGGTCCAGCAGGGGCTCCTGAAGATCCTCGAGGGGACCGTGGCCAACGTGCCGCCCCAGGGCGGTCGCAAGCATCCCCACCAGGACTTCATCCAGATCGACACCACGAACGTGCTGTTCATCTGCGGCGGGGCGTTCGAAGGGCTGGAGCGCATCGTCGAGGAGCGCGTCGGCAAGCGATCGATGGGCTTCGGGGCGGATGGCGGGGTCGATCGCCTCGAGCGCGACCGGATCCTGGAGCACCTGATGCCCGAGGATCTCCTGAAGTTCGGCCTCATCCCGGAGTTCGTGGGCCGGCTGCCGGTCATGGTCACGCTGTCCGCGCTGACGCGGGACGACCTGATGCGGGTGCTCACCGAGCCGCGCAACGCCGTGACCCGTCAGTTCCAGAAGTTCCTGTCGCTCGACAAGGTGGACCTGGTGTTCACCGATGGCGCGATCGCGGCGGCGAGCGAGCTGGCCCAGGCCCGCAAGACCGGGGCGCGGGCGCTGCGCTCCATCGTCGAGGAATCCTTGCTCGACGTGATGTACGACATCCCCGAGCGGACCGATGTGCGCAAGTGCATCATCACCGAGGAGACCATCCGGCACGGCCGCGCGCCACTGCTGCTGACGAAGGCGGAGGTCGAGCGCGGCGTGGATGAGACGAATTACGAGTCGCTCTCTCGGGGCGCGTAGCCGCGCGCCCAGACGGGCCATGCGTGCGTTGGCGCTGCGCGCGCTCGCTCACGCACCAGGAGGTGCGCTTCGCTCACGTGCTCGGCCCGCCTTCGCCTGGACCGCCTGAGCCCTCGGCTCGGTGTGGGGGTCGGGGCTGATGCGGCTCATGCGCGCGTTGGGCCCTGCGCGCGCTCGCTCACGCACCAGGAGGTGCGCGTCGCTCGGGCGGGGGCGGTGGGCGTTGGACGTTCGTTGGACGCCTGCGTGGGACGCTGCGCACCATGCGATCGAGATCTACGCGTCAGGGCGACACCCCGCGGGAGGACGACCAGCCCATGTCCCGTGATCGTCGGATCCGGGACCTGGTCGTGTCGGTGCTGGTCGCGAGCCTCCTGGCGCTGGGCGCGATGTTGCCCACGGCGCCGCCGGCTGTGGCACAGACGAGCCACTCGATCGTGGGGAGTTGGGGCTGGGCGATGGACGGGATGTCCGGCCACTCGCAGTGGTTCGGCTTCGAGATCCTCGAGGTGCGCGACGACGGGACCCTGAAGGCGCGCGACCCGCGGTCCGAGGAGTGGCCAGTGAGGGGGTCCGTGAAAGGCGACACGCTGAAGATCGTGGCGTCCTTCCCCAAAGGTCACTACCCCGGGCACTCGGTCTATTGGCGTGCCTCCGGCAAGTTGTCGATGCGGGACGGGCACCTCGTCTGGCGCGCGACCGGCAAGCTGACCATGCCGTACTGCACGTCATGCAAGACCAAGCGGAAGTTCACGGCGGAACACTCGGCTCCATACGTCGATCCAGGCCAGCAGGGCGCCGAGGTCCCCGATCC
The DNA here is from genome assembly GCA_019637815.1 of Chloroflexota bacterium. Classification (GTDB taxonomy): domain Bacteria; phylum Chloroflexota; class Limnocylindria; order Limnocylindrales; family CSP1-4; genus JAFMJV01. The sequence goes on along the minus strand of JAHBUZ010000004.1, from coordinate 122,497 downwards.
ACGGGCCGATGCTCGTCCGGACACCTGGGCCATGCTTGCCCTGCTCCTGGACGAGGATGACGTCATGAAGGCGCGCCCGGCCACCGCACCGACCAAGCCGTGGTCGGAGATGAGCCGGGAGGAACGTGACCGGTTCCGCGACTGGTACATCGAGCGCTGGAAGCATGCCCACCCGGACGCATCGGAGCAGCGCCTCGCAACCTTCGTCGCGCTCCTCGACCACCAGGATGCGACCTTCTGGGAGCGGAGCGTCCGGTTCGCGGAGGACTTCGGCAAGGCCTACTGGGAGGACCTCGCGTCGGGTGACCAGCTGGAGGGCCTCAAGACCACGGTCCGGGGCATGGCATCGAACTTCCTCAAGGCAGGCTCGGAGCTCCTGAAGGCCGCCTCGAGCGAGCTGTCGCAGCTTCCCGAGACCCTGCGGCACCTGCCCGCCGCCTACTTCGATGACGTCGCCTCCGGGGAGCAGGCGGCCCGGCTCCAGGGCATGCTCCAGTTCGGCGGCGAGGTGCTGGGGACCGCGGGTGCGTTCTGGAGCGACCCCACGGCCATCGAGGAAGCCATCGACGTCCACGGCCCGCAGGTGGTGGCCGAGTTCCTGGAGCGGTCGCGGGAGCTGGAGCGTGTGCTCGCGGCGAAGGACCCGCTGGAGATCCGCCGGAAGATCGGGGAGATCGCGGGGACCGCGGAGTTCGAGGTCCTGATCGGGGTGGTGGGCGACAAGGGACTGGAGAAGGCCGCGCACTATGCCCAGGTGATGAAGAACGCGGCCAAGGTGGAGGAAGGCCTGGGCGACCTGCGGAAGATGGCCCGGGACATCGACGTGCCAGGTCCGTCTGCCGAGCTCCTGGCGCGCCGTGACGAGCTGCTGGCCAAGGTAGCGAACGGCGACCGGGTCAAGCTCACCCCGGACGAGGCATCGGAGCTGTTCGGGATCGACCGGCGGATCACCATCGAGCGCCAGGGGACCATCCTCCAGCACTCCGAGGGCGCCGCCGAGGACGGCCTCCGGACCGCCTACAAGCTCTCCGATGACGCCGAATCGGCGATCACCGCACGACAGCTCCGCGAGCAGTATCCGGACCTGTACACGGGCAAGGCGAACGCCGTGGCGGACAAGGGGTTCAAGCCCGGCGAGGAGCAGTTCATGTCCACCGATGACCTCGCCAAGCTCAGGGAGAACCCGCTTAAGCCGGGGGAGACCATCAACTACAAGCCGAGGCAGCTGTCGGCCGCCGAGCTCGACACGCTGTCCCCGGAGCTCCAGGAGCGCTACGCCGCGCGCATGAAGGACGCGGGCTCGTGGGACAAGTACGACGGCCCGGCGAACCCCAAGCACATCGACCTCAGCGACCCGAAGATGCGCGAGCGATACGGGGACATGTGGGTGACGGAGGACACGCGTGGGCCCGCCAAGGCCGCGGAGTTCTGGCGTGACCCATCGGACAACCGCATCTACGTCCGATACCAGACCGCCGATGGGAGCTGGCATGGCCCCAAGCTCCAGGCGAGCGACATCGACACCGTGACCCACAGCGGCGGCACGAAGCTTACCTACGAGCAGCAACGGGACATGCAGTACAACCAGTCGTTCGGGCAGCTGGGCGAGGGCGATACCCCCAAGTGGGCGATGGAGATGATCGAGCAGGGCCCCGATGGCTACGTGCTGCGGGGTGACCGGGACCCGAAGATGCTGCTGAAGGCGATCGACACCCTCAAGAAGACCGAGGCCACGCCCGTGCTCACCCAAGGCCTGGACGGCCTGTTCCTGGAGCAGACCACGTTCAAGGAGATGGAGTACCTCGCGGAGGCCGCCCAGGCGATCCAGTCACAGGGTGGCTGGGATGCCGGGACACAGGCGCTCCTGAAGGGCTGGGGGGTGCTGCCGTGACCCGCTCCCACCACGCGGGTGGTGGCTGCCGCGTCTGACGGTCCGGGCGGCCGGATGGTCGTCCGATCCGGCCCATCCGGTGGCGCGCGCCCGATAGGATGCCTGCGTGGAGCGATGGACGGGCGTCATCCTCGGCATCCTGGCGGGTGTCGTGTACCTGGTCGTGGGCCCGGGCCAGGTGGATACCGATTCGCACTGGCCGCTGGCCCAGGCGTTCGTCGCGGGTCGCCTGCACCTGGTCGATGCCATCCCCTGGCTGGAGCTGGTGCCTCGGCCACAAGGGGGCTGGTATTCGCCCTTCCCGCCGCTGCCGGCGCTGCTGCTGACGCCCTTCGCGATCGTCGGCGTCCCGGTCTTCACCGATGTGACCTCGGCGGTGTTCGGCGGTGTGAGCGTGGCGCTCGTGTGGGCGCTCCTGCTGCGCCTGGACGTGGCGGAGGTGCCGCGGGTCGCGCTGACCCTCGTCTGGGCCTTCGGGTCGCAGCTCCTGTGGGTGGCCGGGACGGGTGGTCAGCACCACGCCCCCCAGGTCCTCGCCGCGATGCTCCTGCTCGCGACGCTCGTGCTGGCGTTCGACCGACGCTGGCCGTTCGCGGTGGGGCTGCTGCTGGGTGCCGCGGCGGCGGCACGACTGCCGGTGGGTCTTGCCTTGCCGCTCCTGCTGTACCTGTTCCGCGGCCGGGGCCAGTGGGGGTCATGGGGCGCGATCCTGGCGGGCGTGGCCATCCCGGCGGCGCTCGTGGCGGTCTACGACATCGCCCGGTTCGGGGATCCGTTCGAGGTGGGCTACGGGCTCATCGTGGACGTCGATGGCAACAGCGTGCTCGACGAGCCGTGGTATCCCCACGGCATCGACTCCATCTGGTACATCCCCGCGGGCATCCACGCGATGCTGTTCCGGGGCTTCGAGTCGATCGAGGAGTTCCCGTGGATCGTGCCCGGCTGGGTGGGCAACTCGGTGCTGCTGCTGATGCCCATCCTGTGGTGGATGTTCGAGGCGCGTGGCCGGCTGGCGCTGGTGACCGCCCTCACGGCCGGACTGGTGCTGCTGCCGAACCTGGCGCACGGCAACCCGGGGTTCGCGCAGATCGGCTACCGTTTCATCGTGGACGCGCTGCCGCTCCTCTGGATCGTGCTCGCGATTGCGCTGCGGGACGGGCTCACGCGCGCGTCGGCGGCGGCCATGATCGTGGGCACCGCCATCACGGTCTGGATGTGCAGCGTGGTCTGGCTGGGGTTCCAGGGCTGACCGCCGTCGCCGGAAAGGGCGGTCGGGCGGCGCCGGGTCATGCTCAGAGGATGGGTCCGGCGACCAGCCACCAGAGGTAGAGGCCGGCCGGGTCGAGCGCGGGGGACGCGGCGACCGACAGGATGGCCAGCCGTTCGTCCGACCACATGATCGCGCGACCACCCGGCTCCGACCAGCAGGTCACCTGGCCCACCTCCTCGCCCTCCACGAGGTAGGGGCCGACATACGTGCCCAGGTCGCACGATGCAGCGACCTGGGTGATGCCGATCGATGCCAGCGAATCCTCGTAGGCGGCCCGCAGCGTCTCGATGTCCACGAACCCGCTGTAGGTGACGGTGACGCCCTGGTCGACATCGGTGCACACGAGGGTCGCCACCTCGCCCTCCCAGAGGCGCTGGTCGTCCCTGACACAGCCGGCAGCGAGCGGCTCCGGGACGTGTGCCAGGAGCAGGCCGGACAGGTCGCCCGTGGGCAGCGCGGTCGTGGCGGTCGGGGCCGGCGTGGGCGTCGCTGCGGGACGTGGTGACCCGGGTGCGGGTGTGCCCGCGGCCTCCATCCGCCGCGCCGCCGCCTGGGCGATGGCATCCGCCTCCGCGGCCTGCACGTCCGGCCCGCCGACCACGACCTTGGCGGCCACGGGTCCCACGCGGAACAGGTAGGTCCGGAGCAGGACCGGCCCGTCCGCGCCGGTGGCCTCGAGACCGTAAACCCGGCCGTCGGTGCCGATGACGGGCGGGGAGGGGACGGGCGCCTGGCCGGTCGTCTGCCGCTCCGAGAGGACGGCCTCGCCCTCCGTGAGGTATCGGGCGGCGGCCTCGTCCGACGGCAGCTGCATCCGGAAGTCGAACACCGTGGTCGGTCCGGTCCCATCGATGGCGCGCCATACCCGCGAGGTGATCCGGATCCCGCCCTGCGCATCGAAGGCAGCGTCGTCGATGTCGTAGTCGCTGCCCTCCTGGACGCCCAGGGGGTCGGTGAGACCCGGCAGGTCCTCCGCCTGGAGCATCCCCGCGAAGATCGGGTCCACGGCCGGCGCTGCGGTCGGCTCCGGCGCCAGGGGCACATCATCGGTGGGGCCCGGGTGGGACGCGGACGGGGGTGCCTCGGTGGGCGAGGCGACCGCGCTGACCTGCGGGTCCGGGGACACGGGCGCCGACGTCGCGGAGGACGATGTGCCGGGCGTGGAGGTCGGGGCCGGCCCATCGCCACCCCACGAGAGTGCCGCGACGATGAGGGTGAGTGCCACCACGCCCACGAGGACGAGGGCACCAAGGACGAGCGTCGGTCGCGTGGCGGACCGGTCGGATCTCGGGTCGCTGGACGGCATCACCGACGAGTATGCGCCGAGACGACCCAGAGGCCGGATCGGACGCCCCGCCCGTGGGTGCTGCGCTACACTCGGAACCCCGTCCGAGCCGCGTGCATGCGCGCGCGCCGCACCGCCGATGACCATCGATCCAGCCAGGAGCCCCATGACCGAGTCCCCGAGCGACCTCGGGCCGACCTATCGACCCGCCGACGTGGAGCAGCAGGTCCAGCAGGCCTGGGAGGCCGCGGACGTGTTCGCACCGGACGGCACGGGCACTCGCGCCATCCGGTCGATGGTGCCGTTCGTGGTCATCCAGCCGCCGCCCAACGTCACCGGTGCGCTGCACATCGGGCACGCGCTGACCGCGGCCCTCGAGGACGCGATGGTGCGTCGTGCCCGGATGCTCGGCCACGCGACGCTCTGGCTACCGGGTGTCGACCATGCGTCGATCGCGGCGCAGGTCGTGCTGGACCGGATCCTCGCCGCCGAGGGGGAGTCCCGTGCCTCGCTCGGTCGCGAGCGCTATCTGGAGCGGATGTGGCGGTTCATGGACGAGACCCGCGATGTCATCGGTGCGCAGCATCGACGACTCGGGGTGTCGGTCGACTGGAGCCGGCTGCGGTTCACGATGGACGAGGGGTCCGCACGCGCCGTGCGGGTCGCCTTCAAGCGGCTCCATGACGATGGGCTCGCGTATCGCGACGAGCGGCTCATCAACTGGTGTCCCGGCTGCGGCACCAGCCTGTCCGACCTGGAGGTCGTCAGCAAGCCGGTCACGGGCAGCATCTGGTCCATCCGCTATCACCTGGCGCTGCCGGATGGGTCGGCCGACCCCGATCGGGGCATCACCGTGGCCACGACCCGCCCGGAGACGCTCCTGGGCGACACGGCGGTGGCGGTCCACCCGGACGATGAGCGATACGCGGACCTCGTGGGCCAGCGGGTCATCATCCCGTTCACGGGACGGAGCGTCCCGGTCATCGCGGATGACATCGTGGAGCGTGGGTTCGGCACGGGCGCCGTCAAGATCACGCCGGCCCACGACCACGACGACTTCGCCACGGGTCGGCGCCACGAGCTGCCGGTGATCGACGTGATGACCGATGACGGTCACATGGGCGACCGGGCAGGGGCATACGCGGGTCTCACCATCGGCGAGGCACGGGCGCGCATCGTGGCCGACCTGGAGGCGGCGGGCGATCTCGTGAGCGAGCGGCCGCACGAGATGGTCGTGGGCCACTGCGACCGGAGCGGCGATGTCGTGGAGCCACGCATCAAGACCCAGTGGTTCATCCGCACCCGGCCCATGGCGGACCGGGCGATGGCGGCGGTGCAGGAGGGTCGGACCCGCTTCGTCTCCGAGCGCTTCGAGAAGACGTTCTTCGGCTGGATGGAGGACATCCACGACTGGAACGTGAGCCGCCAGCTGTGGTGGGGCCACCGGATCCCGGCGTGGTACTGCCCGGACGGCCACGTGACGGTGTCCGACCAGGTCGATGGTCCGTCCGCCTGCGCCGCGTGTGGCGCGCAGGCGGACCAGCTGCGGCAGGACGACGACATCTTCGACACCTGGTTCTCGAGCGGCCTGTGGCCCTTCAGCACGCTCGGCTGGCCGGACGCCACGCCCGACCTGTCGCGCTACTACCCGGGCACGGTCATGGAGACCGGCTACGACATCATCTTCTTCTGGGTCGCCCGGATGATGATGCTCGGCGAATGGCTGATGGGCCGTGAGCCGTTCAGCATCGTGTATCTCCACGGCATGGTCCGTGATCCGTACGGCGCCAAGATGTCCAAGACCCGGGGCAACGTGATCGACCCCCTGGGGGTCATCGACGAGGTCGGCGCGGACGCGCTCCGGTTCGCGCTCGTCAACGGGACGTCCCCCGGCACGGACCAGCGGATCTCCCCCGATCGCCTCGATGGCGCCCGGAACTTCGCCAACAAGCTCTGGAACGCCAGCCGCTACGTCCTCGCCCAGCGGCCGCCGACGCTCACCGATGACGCCATCCTGTCCGTGCCGCCCGCGAGCGCGCTGGGCCCGGCGGAGCACTGGATCCTCGCTCGCTGCGCCGCCACGGTCGCGGAGGTCGACCAGGCGTACGCCACGTTCCAGTACGCGGAGGTCGCGCGGCTGCTCCACACCGCCATCTGGAGCGAGTACTGCGACTGGTACCTGGAGATCGCCAAGACCCAGCTGGCGCCCGACCGGCCGACCGAGCAGCGCGTCGTGACCTGGCAGGTGCTGGCGTGGGTGCTCGACCGCTATCTGCGGTTGCTCCATCCCCTGATGCCCCACATCACGGAGCACATCTGGGCGCGGCTGCCCAAGCTGCCGGACGATCCGGACCTGCTCATCGTGGCGCGCTGGCCGGATCCGGCGACGGGTGACGTGGCGGACGCGCCGATCGCGGGGGCCACCGCGGACCTCCTGGAGCTGGTGACCGCCATCCGCAACGCGCGATCGAGCGCGGGCATCGAGGCCGGGGCGTGGCTGGCCGCGACCATCCTGCCGCGCACCGCGGAGCTGGCCGGGACCATCCACGCGCTGAGTGACAGCATCGAGCGGCTCGCGCGCGTGCGCGTCGCGGTCGCGGAGGATCCCACGTCCCTCGAGCGCATGACCGACGCCCTGGTCGTGGTCACCGACCGCGCGGAGGCACGGCTCGCGGCGACCGAGGACGATCGGGAGCGTGACCGGGTGCGTGTCGGCCGGGAGCTGGCCGAGGCGGAGCAGCACCTCGCGGCGACCCAGGCCCGGCTCGCTGACGCGCGTTTCACGGAGCGCGCACCGGCAGCGGTCGTCGAGGGGGCTCGTCAGCGAGCACGTGAGCTGGAACAGCGGATCGGGCGATTGCGGGACCACCTGGCGCGCGGCGCGTGACCGCGACGACCAGCACGGGCGGACGCGGTACCATGCGCGCCAGCCTGCTGACCCCCATGCCTGACCGAGGGAGGAGCCCATGGCACCCGACTTCGTGAGAAAGATCCTGGGCCGTACCGAGGAGCCCGCCGTGCCCGCGGTCGAGCCGACCGCGGACGGGCTCGTCATCGAGGATCACGAGCTCAAGCTGACGTATCGCGCCAAGGCCAGCCAGGGCGTGCGCATGACCGCGGGCCCGAACGCCCTCGCATCGCTGCCGGACCTGCTCGCCGAGGTCGCTCACAAGGGGCGCATCACGGTGGTCCCGCCGCTCGATTCGGCTGGCGGCACCGCGGCGCCGGATCTGCTGCGCACGGACGAGGGACTCGCGTGGCTGCACTCCACGCATGACCAGCCACCCGAGGTGCGTCACGGTCTCACCGCGCTCGCGATGCTGGATGCCCTGGACCCGGCGTTCGAGACGGTGGTCCTGGCCCAGCTGTCCGGCGAGACCGACACGGCCGGCTTCCCGGCGTACGACGCGATCATGGGCGGCGTCATCTCCCACTGGGACGAGCAGACCGGCGATATGATCGTGCGGGGCGTCACGGCCTGGGGCGGCAAGGGGGTCCGTGGTGACACCGACCGGACGGCGGGTCGCATCCTGGCGACGCTGTTCTCGGGCATCCTCGCCAGCAAGGGCGCCATCGGCATCGCGTCCGTGGAGCGGCCGATGCCCCGGAGTGGCGCGGGTGGCCTGGTGTGTGCCCATTGCGGGTTCGGGTCAGCCCACGAGCGAGCGTTCTACTGCCCCAAGTGCGGCATGCGCATGGTCCGGGGGTAAGGGTGCCCATCTACGACTACGTCTGCGAGGCGTGTGGCACCAAGGTGGAGGTGATCCACTCGATCTCGGCGAGCGGTCCGGCCGCGTGCGCGGTCTGCGGCGGGTCGATGCGCAAGGCGCTCACCGCGCCCGCCATCGTGTTCAAGGGCTCCGGGTGGGCCAAGAAGGACTTCCGGGACAGCGTCCGGGCGAAGTCCGCGACGACCACGAGCGATGCCACTCCGAGCGACGGCGACACGGGCTCGGCGCCCGCGACGGGGGACGCTCCGGCCACCACCGCCGGCGACGCCCCGACCGCGCCGTCCACCACCGCCCCTGCGGCAGCCCCCGCTGGCGCGGCATCCGCGACCTCCACCACGGCGACCGCGCCCGCCGCCTCGACCAGCGGATCCGCACGTGGCTCGGCCGGGGGTGGCGGGTCCACGTCCAGCTGAGGCCCCACGGGAGGTCGTCGAGATGACCGGCGGACACCTGTCCGTCCGTGAGCGTATCGGCACCATCGAGCGACGGGCCCGCCGATTCCCGCCCGTCCGGAACGTGATGAGCGTCCTGGACGCGTATCACTCGGCGGGCGGTGGCCTCCTGGCCGGCGGCCTGGCGTTCTCGGCACTGTTCGCCATCGTCCCTGGCCTGCTGCTCGTGGCCAGCGTGCTCGTGCTCATCGTGGACGACCCGGAGGCTCGCGCCGCGGCCATCGACTGGATCGTGGACTCGGTGCCACCGCTCGCGGATGTGGCGAAGCAGATCGTGGACAACCTCGCCAACAGCGCGCGGGTGAGCTCCGTGGTCGGCTTCATCGGCTTCCTGTGGGGCGCCAGCGGCTTCTACATGGCGCTCGACGCGGCGCTCAACCGGTTCTTCCCGGCACGTCGCGGACGCGACGCGATCATGGGGCGTGTCCGGAGCATGATCGCGGTGCTGCTGCTGGTGGGTGGGGTCCTGGTGGCTTTCGTGACCAGCACCATCCTGGCGGGGTTCGTGGTCCCGTTCCGCGGGCTCTCGCCCATCCTGTCGCCGCTCATCGCGGTGTGTGTCGCGTCCGGGGTGTGCCTCGCGTGCTACCGCCTGGTGCCCATCTCACCGCCGCCCGTGCGCAGCAGCATCCTGCCCGCGTGCGCGGCCGGCGTGTTCATCGGGCTGCTCACCTCGCTGTTCAGCCTCATCGGCGGGTTCCTGGTGGCCGGGGTGAGCGGTCTCGGCCTCATCGCGTCCGTGTTCGTGGCGCTCATCTGGTTCCACTACGTGTTCCAGGCGCTCCTGTACGGCGCGGCGTTCGCGCGACTGCGGGACGTCCAGACGCGGTATCGGCGCTACCGACCCATCATCTGAGAACGCCGGTCGAGAGACAGCCGCAGAGCGACGAGCGGCCGGAGGGTGACGGCCGGAGGACGAGAGATGGCCCCCCGGGGCCGAGAGCGAGGGTGCGGGTCAGCCCTGGGGCAGACCGCAGCGTCGGCAGAAGCGGGCGTTCGCGGACAGCGCGAGCTCGCATCGTGGACACGGCCGGATGCCACCCCGGACCGGTGGCGGACCGCCGGGCGCGAAGCCGCGTGGCGCGACACCCTGGGGCGGGTAGCCGGCCGGCGGCGGCGCGAGGTACGGTGGCGGGGGCGGCGCCATCATCTGCCACGGGGCCTGCGGGCTGGGCGGTGGCGGCACCGTGGGCACCTGGGGATAGGCCACGACCGGCACGGATGCGGTCGGTGGCACCGACATCACGGGTGGCAGGACCGGTGGGACGGGCTCGACGGCAGGCGCGGGTGCCGCCTCCGCGATGGGTGGCACGGGCAGCTCGGCCGCGGGTGGCGGAGCGGCCTCGGCGATGGGGAGGGTCGGTGCCGCGGCCTCGGCGATGGCGGCGGGCACCGTCGTGTCGGGCTCCGGGGTGACCGGCTCCGCCGCGAGCGCCCCATCGACATCGGGACCCAGGGACGGCGTCAGGCTCGTCCACACGCCGGGCTCCTGGCTCGGCTCGAAGGTCGCCTCGAGCATGGGGTCCGGGGAGGTGACCGGCACGTCCGCCACGGGCTCGGCGATGGCGGCATCCGCGGCGATTGGCCCGGCGGTGGCTGCCTCGGCGATGACGATCCCTGGCTCGGCTGCCTCGGTCGTCCCGTCCTCGACGGTCGGCGTCGCAGCCACGAGCGGCCCTGCATCCTGCGGGAGCTCGGCACGCTGGGCGGCCGCCTGCTCCTGGGCGATGCGCTCCTGCTCCGCTGCCAGCCGCGCTGCCTCTGACTGCTCCCACGCGATGCGCTGGGCTTCCGCCTGCTCCCACGCGCGCTGTGCCTCTGCCTGCTCGGCGGCGACCCGATGGGCCTCCGCCTGCTCCCACGCCAGGCGCTGGGCCTCCTGTTCGGCGATGAGCTGCGCTTCGGCCTGCCGGAGCTCCTCGGCGAGCCGGCGCTGCTCCGCCTCGGCGGCCATCCGGGCGGCTTCCGCGGCCTCGCGCGCAGCGACGGCGGCCATGCCCGCCTCGATCATGGGTGCGAGCCCGTCCTCTGGTGGCTCGAGGACCTCCGGTGGCTCCGCGAAGACCTCGGCGCGCGGCGCCGGTGGCGGCTCCAGGCGGGACCAGGCATCGTCCGAGCCGAGACGCTGGAGGTCGGCGTACGCCGCAGCGAGGAGTGCCTCGACCTCCGGGTCGAGCGGCAGGTCGGCGTCCACGGCGACGGCACCATCGCCCAGCTCGGCAGCGCAGCTCCGGCAGAACCCGGCCTCGGTGTCCCAGCAGGAGGGGCACGTGAACCGACGGCACTCGAGGCAGAAGTGGAACGCGCCGTGGAAGGGATCCCGCGACACGACGAGCGCGCTCGCGTCGATCTCACCCTCGTCGGGCAGGATGCCGACGAGGCGACCGACACGCGCGAGATGACGGCCGCGAGATCGCCGCGGCTCGAACGCATAACGCGTGCCGCAGCTCTCGCAGAACGACTCGACCTGCGTGGCGGTGGACATCGATCGACTTCCCTCCGGTGAGGTCTCGGACGGTACGGCGTGGATGCGACCCGATGGACCCGGCATCGGTACCGGTCGAGACGTGCGAAGGTCCTGCCGCCGGGATCCGGCCCACCGGCCGTCGCGGGGGCGGAACGCGACCCTCTGGTATGCTCGGCCGCCCCATGTCGCGACCGTTCGCCGCCGTCGAGAGCTTCCTGGAGCGCATCCTCGAGCGCCCCGCGGCCCGCCTGTTCCACGCCACCCCCCAACCGGTGCAGCTGGAGCGGCGGATCGAGCGTGTCATGAGCGCGCATCGGGTGGTCCGGGCCGGGCAGACCTATGTCCCCAGTCGATACCGGGTGATCATGCACCCGGCGGACCTCGCGGCGTTCGAGGACCAGACGGTGGAGCTGGCCAACGCGCTCGCGGATGCGATCCTGGTGCGGGCACGGTCCCAGGGCTACTGGCTCCTGGCGCGTCCGGAGGTCCTGCTCATCCCGTCTCCACGCATCAGTCAGGGCGACCTGGAGGTGGATGCGGAGCCGCCCGATCCGACGCTCGTGGCATCCGCAGCCGCCGGGCTCCGGCCGGTGGAGCTGGAGGGGCCCAAGGCACCCCGTGCGCCCATCCCGGGGACCGGCGTGGTGCCGGACCCCGTGGCCCCACCGGCGCCGCCGCTGATGGAGCTGCCACCACTCCCGCCAGAGACCCTTGAGCCCGTGGCCCCACCGGGCGCGCCGCCCATGGAGGCGGCCACGCCACCCACCGCGGAGTACATCCGGGAGATGCGCGCCGCCGCGCCCGTGGTCGATGTGCCGCCGGCCGTGGAGGCGCGCTCGGCCATCGACGTGTCGCCGGACGTGCCCGGTCCCCCGGATGTGCCACGGGTGCCCGCCGCGATGCCGGACCCGGTCACACCCGCGGACGTCGCGCATCCCGCGCCTGCGGCGTCCCACGTGGAGGTGGCGGGGCCGCGCGACGTCGATCCGCCAGCGGTGGCCGCGTCGCAGCCCGCGGACGTGGCGGGCCTCGGGGTCATGGCCGCGTACCCGGTGGCCGCGCCACCCGTCGCTCCGGCGCCTGTCATGGACGTGGCGCCGACCCCGAGCGTGCCGGCTGTCGTGGAGCCACCGCCGCCTGCCTCGGTGCCCGCCCTGGCGCCACCGGTCGCTCCGCCGCCACCGCGGGAGCCCGCTGCCGTGCCGCCTGCCATCGTCGCCGCCCCGGCGCCCATCATCGCCGTGATCGAGGTCCGCGCGCCGGATGGTGCCATCCATCACGTGCCGTTCGATGGTGCGGTGGTGACGGTGGGTCGGGGGACCAGCAACGACATCACCATCACGGACGACCGGGTGTCACGCCACCACGGCCGGTTCGTGGCCCGCCACGGGACCCTCGTCTACACGGACCTGGAGAGCACGAACGGCTCGATGGTCGGGGGTGTCCGGGTCCGCGAGATCGCGCTGGGTGTCGGGGACGTCGTGCGGGTCGGTCGAGCGACGCTGACCATCCGCCCCGGTCCCTGACCGCCGGCGACGCGCGTGGACGCGTTCACGGCGGTCCTCTGGATCCTGCGCATCGGCTTCGTCATCGGCCTGTACCTGTTCCTGGTGCTCGTGGTGCGGGCGCTCTGGCGTGACCTCCGTGCGTCGGTGCGGGCCGCGGCGCCATCGGTCGGTCGGCTCATCGTGCTCGCGTCGCCGCTCGGCACACCGGCTGCGGGCTCGTCCATCCCCATCGATGCGGTGACCAGTCTGGGTGGCGACGTCAACAACACCGTGGTCGTGGAGGATCCGGCGGTCGCCGGGGATCATGGCCTGCTCAGCTATCGGGGTCTCGCGTGGTACCTCGAGGAGCGGGAGAGCGGGATGCGCCCGATGCTCGTCAACGGGGAGCCGTTCGAGGGGGCCACCGCGGTCCACTTCGGGGACGAGATCACCCTGGGTGAGGTGCGGCTGCGCCTGGAGCGACCCATCACGACGGCCGAGGCATGAGGCTCGCTCGTCCGCGCCCGCGCATCCGGCTGGCGGGTCGACCCCTGGAGCTGCGGCTCCTCATGGTGGTCGCGATCACCCTGGCGCTCGGCTGGGTGGGGCTCGCATCGACCCAGGCAGGGCTGCTGTCCATCGGTGCGCCCCTGCCGCTCATGGCGTGGGTCGGCGGGCTGTTCGGGGTCCATCTCGCGATCGTCGTGAGCGGTCGCCCGCTCGACCAGGTGCTGCTGCCGGTGACAGGGCTGCTGGGTGGCCTGTCGATGCTGATGATGCAGCGGATGCCCCAGGACCTCGTCCAGCAGCGATTCGGTGACCGGGTCCTGGGGCTCGGGGACAGCCAGCTGCTGTGGCTGCTCCTGGGTCTCGCCGTGCTGGGCATCGTGGCGGTCGGCGTCCGGAGCGTGCGCTGGCTGCGCGAGTATCGATACACGTGGGCGGCCGTGGGCATCGCGCTCCTGGCGGCGGTGTTCCTGCTGGGTGACGAGGTGAACGGTGCCCGGCTGACGCTGCGCCTGGGCCCCATCAGCGGCCAGCCATCCGAGCTGCTCAAGGTCATCCTCGTGGTGTTCCTGGCGGCGTATCTCGCGGACAACCGGCCGCTCCTCGCACGGGCGAGCCTGCGGGTGGGGCCCATCGCGCTGCCGCCCCTGCCGTACCTGCTGCCGATGATCGCCATGTGGGGCCTCGCGGTCGCGCTCGTGGTCGTGCAGCGGGACCTGGGTGCGGCGCTGCTCCTGTTCGGGGTGTTCCTCGCGCTGCTGTACATCGCGACCCGTCGGCTGTCGTACGTGGTGCTGGGGCTCCTGCTGGCGATCATCGCCGGGGCGTTGTTGTACGGCGCCTTCGACCACGTCCGGACCCGGATCGACGTGTGGCTCGACCCATGGGCGGACCCCACGGGCAGCGGCTACCAGGTGATCCGCGCGCTGTTCGCGTTCGCCCGCGGGGGGGTCCTGGGGACGGGGCTCGGCGCCGGGCTGCCCCAGGTGGGCTCGGTGCCCGCCATCCCGCTGATGCACAGCGACTTCGTGTTCGCGGCGCTCGGTGAGGAGCTGGGGCTGCTGGGCGTCGTCGCCATCGTGGGCTGCTATCTGCTCATCGTGGAGCGCGGCCTGCGCATCGCAGCGAACGCGCCGGACGACTTCCAGTCCCTGCTGGCGGCCGGTCTGACACTCATCGTTGTGGTCCAGGCAGCGCTCATCATGGCCGCCAACCTGCGCCTGGTGCCACTCACCGGGGTGACGCTGCCCTTCGTGAGCTACGGCGGGTCGTCCGTGCTCACCAACGGGCTCGTCATCGGGCTGCTGCTCGCGCTCAGCGACCGGCGCGCGATCCACGGGGCGCCGGCTCCGGCCTTCCGGGTGCGTCGCTCGTGGGTCGGCGCATGACGCGCGGGTTGGCACACGGCGGGCGGCTCGTCGGCGGATGTCATGGAGGGCCGTCGTGATGGGCGGCCGCCCCGGCGCCGGTCCGGCGCCCGGCATCGGCACGGGCCTCCTGCGGGTCGGCGGCGTGCTGTTCCTGGGGCTGGTGCTCGTGGCCGTCGGCGCGGGCTGGTGGCAGGTGGTCCAGGCGGGTCAGCTGACCTCGGACCCGCGCGATCCGCTGCGCCTGTGGGTGGCACGCAACGTGGAGCGCGGTCGCATCCTCGACGCGCGGGGCGTCGCGGTCGCTGCGGACACGGTGCGCGCGGATGGCACTCGTGTCCGCCGGTATCGGTCGCTGCCGATGGCACCCATCACCGGCTACCGGAGCCTGCTCCTGGGCACGGCAGGGCTCGAGCGCACGTATGACGAGCTGCTGGCCGGCATCGATGGGCTCGCCGCCGGCGGTGGCATGCTACGCAAGCTGCGTGCCGAGCCATGGCAGCCGGTGGACCTGACGCTGTCCGTGGACGCCCGCTTCCAGGCGATGGCGGCGCGACTCCTGGGCGACCGACGAGGGGCCGTGGTGGCGATCGAGCCGGCGACCGGGCGGATCCTCGTGCTCGCGAGCACGCCCGGATACGACCCGAACCGACTCGCCGACCCCACGACGGCGCGCGCCTACCTGGCCGAGCTGTCCACGGACGATGGCTCGCCGCTCCTCGGCCGGGCGACCCAGGGCCGCTACGTGCCGGGTTCCGTGCTCAAGGTGGTCACGGCCATCGCGGCGCTGGAGTCCGGCCGTGTCCGACGCGGCACCACGTTCCCCGAGCAGCCGGCCGAGTCACGACGTGGCATGCGGGTGGATGGAGCGCGGTTCCGGGACTCGCCACGCACCGTGCAGCTGGACGAGCCCCTGGATCTGGCCGAGGCGATGGAGGTGTCCAGCAACGTCTGGTTCGCGCGTGCGGTGCTGGAGGCGGGCGCCGAGACCTTCCTCGCCGTCGGTCGACGCCTTGGGTTCGGCTCGGCCATCGCCTTCGACCTGCCCACCTCCAGCAGCCAGCTCGACGGCGGAGGGTCGCGGGCCGGGTTCGCCGATCGGGTCGAGCTCGCGAGCGCCGGCTTCGGTCAGGGGGAGGTGCTGGTGACGCCGCTCCAGATGGCGATGGTGGCGGCTGCGGTCGCGAACGATGGCGTGCTCATGGCACCCCGCCTGGTGGACCGGCTGTCCGACGCTGCCGGGCGGGTGGTGACACCGGGCTCGCGATCGATGGGCCGGGTGATGTCGAGTGGCAGCGCGTCGGCCGTGGCATCGGCCATGGAGCGTGCCGTGGAGGGGACGTATGCGGGGCCGTACGCGGGCGGCGCGAAGGTGCCGGGGGTGCGCACGGCCGGCAAGAGCGGTACGGCCGAGTTGGCGCCCGGCGAGGTGCCCCATAGCTGGTTCGTGGGGTTCGCCCCCGCGGAGGCACCGCGCATCGCGATCGCGGTGGTGGTGGAGCATGGCGGAGCGGGGAGCTCGGCGGCGGTGCCCATCGGCGGGCGGCTGATGCGGGCGTACCTGGAGCGGTTCGACCCGGCGCGCTGAGCGCGCCGCTGATGGCGGCCGTTCCCCACCAAGGGGCAGCACTCCCCCCACCACGCGGCGCGCTCCGCGCACGATGCAGGGTCGGGGCGTACCATCCCGGGACGCGTCGCAGGCCCGACGCGGCGCCGCGTGGGCTCCCAGCATCCGTGCCCCGCCCACCACCACGAGGACGCGTGTGTCCAGGATCCAGGCTTCCGGCGAACGGGTCGCCGCCAACGTCGAACGGGTCATCGTCGGCAAGCATGCCGAGGTGCGGCTCGCGCTGGTGGCGCTCCTGTGCCAGGGTCATCTCCTCATCGAGGACGTGCCGGGCACGGGCAAGACCATGCTCGCCAAGGCGCTCGCGCGGTCGCTCGGCTGCTCGTTCCGGCGCATCCAGTTCACGCCGGACCTGCTGCCCACGGACGTGACGGGGCTCTCCATCTACAACCAGAAGACGCACGAGTTCGAGTTCCGGCCGGGCCCCATCGTCAGCCAGATCGTGCTCGCCGACGAGATCAATCGGGCGACCCCGCGCACCCAGTCCGCGCTCCTCGAGTGCATGGAGGAGCGGCACATGACGGTGGACGGGGTCACGTGGCCGATGCCCGTGCCGTTCCTGGTCATCGCCACCCAGAACCCGGTGGAGTACGAGGGCACGTTCGCGCTGCCGGAGGCCCAGCTCGACCGGTTCATGCTGCGCATCCGCCTGGGCTACCCTGATCCGCTCCAGGAGGTGGTCATCCTCGACGAGCAGAAGCGGCGCCATCCCATCGATGAGCTGCCCATCGTGGCCCAGGTGGACGAGCTGCTGGAGATGCAGGCCGGCGTCCGCGAGATCTACGTGGACAGCGCCATCTCCGACTACATCGTGCGTATCGTCAACGCCACCCGCAACCACCCGGATGTCTATCTCGGTGCGTCGCCGCGTGGCTCGCTCGCGCTGTATCGGGCGGGCCAGGCCTTCGCGGCGCTGTCGGGCCGCGACTTCGTCATCCCCGACGACATCAAGCTGCTCGCCGAGCCGGCCCTCGCGCACCGGCTCATCGTGCGCACGGCCGCGACCATCCGCGACGTGGACCCGGGCCTCATCATCCGCGAGATCCTCGATACGGTACCGGTGGATGCCCGACCACTGGCGCCCGGTGCCCGTGGGCCACTGCCGACCTGACGCAGGGACGCCACACGGTCCCGGTGCCGCCCCGACCCGTCGACCGGAGACCGGCGTCCTGCGCCGTCCTGGCGCCGCAGGCCCCCTCGGCCGGCACCCCCGGCACCCCCGGCAGCGGAGCGCTCCCTGATGCGTGGCACACGACTCATCGGCGGCTCCATCGTGCTGGCCGTGCTGGCGCTCGCCACGGGCTCGCTGGTGCTGACGTTCCTCGCCTGGCTGGCCATCCTCGTGCTCGTCGCGACCTGGGCCATGACCCGGCTCGCCGTCCGGGGCCTCGAGGCCGGATACGCCGTCGATCGGCGCATGGCCGCGGTCGGTGAACGCCTGACCATCAGCTACACGGTGCGGGACCGTGGTCGACTGCCTCGCCTGTGGCTCGAGGTCCACAGCCCCACGACGCTCCCGGTGCGCATCCCGGGCCACGCGCTCAGCCTGCGGCCCGGCCGGCAGGAGAGCTGGTCGGTGGGCGTCCCGCTGACGCGTCGAGGGCACCATCGCATCGACGCGGCGGTGATCAGGACCGGTGACCCGCTGGGCCTGTTCGAGGCGTATGCCACGGTCGGTGCCTCCACCGCGATCGTGGTCGCGCCGCGCGTCGAGGTGTTGCCGCGTCTGGTGCTGCCAGCGGCCATGACCCAGGGCACCGCCGCCCGTCCCGAGCGCACCGCGCACACCACGCCACTGGTGTCGGGCATCCGCCCGTACGTGCCGGGGGACAGCGTCAACCGCATCCACTGGCCGTCCACCGCCCGGCATGGCGAGATCCAGGTCAAGGAGTTCGAGATCCAGCAGACCGCGGACCTGTGGCTGTGCCTGGATCTCGATCAGGCGGTCCATCTGGGCGTGGGGGATACGGCGACGATCGAGACCGCGGCGCGGGTCGCGGCGTCCATCGGGGCCCACGCGCTCGGGGCCGGACGGTCGCTGTCCCTCGCCGCGGCGGGCACGCGTCGCGCGGTCCTGCCCGCGGACCGTGGGCCACGTCAGCTCCAGCGCCTGCTCCACCTCCTGGCGGGCGTGGGTCCGGACGGCCGGCTGCCGCTGCTCGAGGTGCTCCTGGGGACCGCGCCGCGTATGCGACGGGGCACGACCGTGGTCGTGGTCACGCCGTCCATCGAGCCCAGCTGGGTGGGTGCCCTCGCCGACCTCCGGGCTCGGGGGATGGGCACCCTGGCGTGCATCATCGACCCCTTGTCGCACGAGGCCCAGAGCCGATCGATCCTGGAGGCGGTCGAGCTCCAGCCCGAGGTGGCTGAGGCCTGGTCGCGGGACGTCCGCCAGATCCGGCACGCCCTTGCGGAGCATGACATCCCGTCGCTGGTGGTCGACCCTATCCGGAGCCTTGCGGAGCAGCTGCGGCTGGACGTCCGGGGTCGGGAAGGACGCGCCGCATGACCTCGGACACGCTGTCTGTGGTTGCCCCGGCCCGGACGCGCGCGCTGCTGGCGGGGCCTCGTGTCGGCTGGACGAGCGTCCTGCTGGTGCTGGTCATGCTCCTTGCCACGGGCATCGCCATCGACGACCTGGGATGGGTGACCCTGGCCCACGACCGGAGTGCCACGGCCTGGCTGCCGTGGCTCATGCTGATCGCTGGTGGCACCGGGGCGCTGCTCGCCATGAGCCGGCTCGGTCAGGGCTGGGTGGACCTCCTCGCGGCGGTGGTGGGGACCGTGGTGGGTCTCGTCGCGGTCGCCGGGGCCGTGTCGGAGTCACCGGACCTGGTCACGCGGTTGCGTGACCTGAACCTCTCGATGTCGACCGCGCTCGATGACATCCTGGTCGTGCGCGCCCGGACCGCCGAGGCATCGCCCTTCCTGCTCACCCTCTCGGCCCTCGCCTGGACCACGGGCGCCTTCGCGGCCATCGGCGTCGTCCGACGGGCACATGCACCGAGCGCGATCGTGCCCATCGGCCTGTTGCTCATCGTGCCGATGCTCGTCGCAGAGCGCGTCAGCCCGACCGGCGCCCCGCTCCTGTGGCTGACCGTCGTGGCCGGCGCGGGCCTGCTGCTCGCGCTGCGCCTCAACCTCGAGCGACAGCGCACCCGCTGGCTGCGTCGCCAGGTCCTGGGCGGTCGAGGGGTCGGCTCGCTGTTCCTGCGGGGTGGCTCGGTGATGGTGGCACTCGTGCTGACGCTCGCGGTCACGCTCACCGCGGTGGCTGGCACCGCACCGCTCTCGGCGAGCTGGCAGCGCCTGGTGGAGGCGCTCGACGACCTGGGGCTCACGATGGGTGGGCTCGTGGGTACGTCCGATCCGCCGCCCGCCGGCTCCAGCCTCGACCTGCCCCGGTCCCAGCGAGCCTCCGACCAGTGGCAGCCGGGCGAGGGTCCGGCCTTCACGGTGCGCGTGGAGGAGGGGACGGGGCACTACTGGCGGCTGGGCGCGTACGATCGGCTGGAGGGTGACCGGCTGTCCCAGACCGGGGGCCTGGAGACCGCGGTCATCTCCGGCGGTGATCTGCTGGAGGCGAACAACGACCTCGCGGGCTTCGGCCTCGCGACCATCGATGTCACCGCGACGGTGACCCTGGCGGACGAGGGCGCCCGGGTGCTGCCCGCCCCGCAGGCGCCCCTGGAGCTCGACCGGGATGCCCGACTCGTGACGATGGGGGAGGAGGGCGCCTTCCAGCGACTGGAGGCGGCCGTGCCACCGGGGCCGGGCCAGACCTATGTCGTGCAGTCCCTGGCGCTCGACCTGTCCGCGGAGGGGGTGACGATCCACGAGCTCGGCGAGGCGGACGACACGCCCGACCCGGAGTGGACCCGATCCTTCCTCACGGTGGCGCCGGGCGACCTGGGCCCCGATGCACGACGGCTCGCCACGGCGATCCGGCGGTCCGTGGGTGATGGGCCGTCCCCCAGGTATCGGATCGCCCACGCCATCCAGGAGCGTCTCCGCGCGGACGGCATCTACGACACCGACATCCGGGACCTGTGCGCTCGCGGCGAGTCCATCCCCGACTGCCTGGTACGGACCCAGCGAGGCTTCTGCGTCCAGTTCGCGTGGACCATGGTGCTGATGCTCCGGCACATCGATATCCCGGCGCGCTACGTCCAGGGGTATCTGCCCGGGACGCCCATCGCGCCCGGTCAGTGGGAGGTGCCCCGCAGCGCTGCCCACGCCTGGGTGGAGGTCTACTTCCCGGGCATCGGCTGGCTGCCCTTCGACCCCACGCCGGCAGACGGTGGCGGTGACCTCGCGTCGGTGGGGCAGGCACCCACCGAGCTCACCCTCGGCGCGCCCATCGGACCCGATCCCACGCCCGGTCCCGACGATCCCGACCGGACACCGGAGCCGGACCCGACCGACGGACCCCTACCCACCGATGATCCAGGGATGGGCGGCCCGAGCCCCGAGCCTTCGCCCGGCGCCGGGGTGGTGCCGACCGATGATGGCGGGAGTGGCCTGCCGCGCGTCCCGCTCCTGGTCGGGCTGCTGCTCGGCGGCACCGCCCTCGGGGGTGGTCTGCTGCTCCTCGTGTGGCTGCGGCGATTGCCCGGTGGACGGACCGACCGGGCATGGGAAGGGGTGGTGTCCCTCGCGACCCACCTGGGCCGTGGTCCACGGCCGAGCCAGACCCCTTACGAGTACAGCGATTCGCTGGCGCGCGTCGTGCCACGCTCGGCACGCGAGCTGCGGGCGGTCGCGGATGCCCAGGTGGATGCGCGCTACGGGGGCCGCGTGGCGGACCCGGGCGCGCTGGCCGGTGTGCGACGCGCGTACGCGCGGGCCCGCGTGGGTTTGCTGGCGCTCCTGTTCCGGCGGCGGTAGGTCCGCGTCCGGAACGAGGGTCGCCGCGTCAGCGGGTGCCACGAGGAGCTTCGATGCAGCAGTGGCAGCCGGCGAGCCGCGCCGTCAGGCCGCGCCGCCGCTCGTCTCAGGTGGTGCCGGTCACCGGGCTCCGGGGATCGTGACCGGGTCGCGCCTCGATCGTGGCGAGATGACCATCGAGGTTGTGGGCGCGGAGCCGTGCTCGTCCGGCGCGCACCTCGACCACCGATACGCAGCACAGCCCGAACGGGAACGACCAGTACTGCTCCAGCGGCAGGTCGAGCAGCCGGAGCAGCACGACCCGCAGGATCCCGTCATGTGCCACGACCACGGACCACGGCTCGATGTCCGGGTCCGGCGCGTCACCGGGTCCACCCACGACCGGGTCGAGATGGCCGGCGACGGGCACGTCGGCGGGCGTGGCCGGGGGCGTGTCATCACGGACGAGCTGCCCGCCGAGGTCACCGAGCATCCGGTCGACGGCGCGTGCCGCGCGAAGGCGCGCATCCGCGAGTGGCTCGCCACCGGGCGCGTGGTGCGTGATCGGGTCCCGTCGCCAGGCATGCAGCTCGTCCGGCCAGCGTGCCTCGACCTCGGTATGGCTGAGACCTTCCCAGGCGCCATGGCCCAGCTCCTGGAGGTCAGGATCCGCCACCAGGGGGATGCGTGTGCCCGCGGACGCAGCGGCCTGGGCGATCGCCTGGGCGGTCATCGCGGCGCGTGCCAGCGGCGAGTGGCGGATGAGCCATGGTCGCCCGGGTGGCAGGGGCAGCGGCGGCATCGCGGTCACGTCCGCGAGACGGACACCCACGGCAGCTGCCTGCGCCGCGCCGTGTGTCGAGAGCGGCGGGTCCAGCCGGCCCTGGAACCGGCCCTGCTCCACCCACGGCGTCCGACCGTGGCGCACGAGGACGAGGGTCACATCCCGGCTGCCCGCCGGCGCGGGCGGCATCGGCGTGTCGGTGGCAGTGGGGCCGGACATCGGGGGTGCGCCGGGTGTCGGGTCGATCAGACGGCCCCGGACCCGACCAGCTGCCGACCCGCGGCCGCCGCGGCGGCGCGTGCGGCCTCGACCGCGACGCCCCGGGTGACCGGGATGCCGAGCGCCAGCGAGCCCGCCTCGATGGTCTCGAGCGCGCGCAGGATGTCATCGACCTGGACGTCTCCCAGGTGACCGATTCGGAAGACGCTGCCGGCCAGCCGACCCTGCGCGCCCGCGACCACGAGGCCACGGCTCCGCAGCTCCCGGCTGAAGGCCGTCCAGTCAGCCCCGGGCGGCATGCGCACCGAGGTCACCGTGTCGGATGCATGCGCGGGATCCGCGAACAGCTCGAAGCCCATCGCGGCCAGACCGGCACGCGTCGCGGCGCCGACCGCGGCGTGACGCGCGAAGATCGCCTCGTAGCCCTCCGCCTCGATCGCCTCGAGTGCGGCGTCGAGCGCGAAGCAGATACCGACGGCGGGTGTCCAGGGGGTCTCGCCCTTGTCGGCGCTGGTGCGTGCGGCCCGCAGGTCGAAATAGTAGCGAGGCATGGTGGCCGTCTCGCTCGCGGCCCATGCACGCTCCGAGACGCTCACCATGGCGAGACCGGGCGGCACCATCCAGCTCTTCTGGGAGCCCGTGGCCACGACATCGAGGCCCCAGCCGTCCGTCTCGAAGGGGAGCGCGCCGAGGCCGCTGATGCCGTCCACGATGAGGAGCGCATCCGGGGCCGTCTCGTGGACGGCCGCCGCGATGGACGCCAGCGGGTTCGTGACCCCGGTGGAGGTCTCGTTGTGGGTGAGGAGCACGGCCCTGGGGGCGCGACCGGCTGTGGCCATGGCCTGGAGCGCCTCGGCGACCGCTGTCGGCTCGGCGGCCCTGCCGGGCTCGACGTCGAGCTTCGTGACGTCCGCCCCGAACGCCCGCGCGATGGCCGCGAAGCGCTCCCCGAACTCACCGATGGAGACCGCCAGGACGGGGTCGCCAGGTGACAGGAAGTTGACGATGCACGCTTCGAGGGCGCCCGTGCCGGATGCCGTGAGGATGAGCACGTCGTCCGTGGTCCGGAAGCCGCGCTGGAGACCCGCGGTCACACGACCCAGGAGCGCCTTGAACTCGGGACCCCGGTGGTTGACCATCTGCCGCGAACCCGCCTCACGCACGCTCTGCGGCAGGGACGTCGGTCCGGGGATGCGCAGGTTCGTGGTGTCGGACACGGGGTCTCCTCTCCGGCGGCCGGGAGCCTGGGACGATCTGGGATCCGCGGGACGAGCACCGAGCGCCCCTGCTCGGCGGTCCGCTGTCGATGGTACCCGGGATGCGCGGCGAGGTCGGCGAGGTCGGTGAGTGCCGGGCCCTGCGATGAGTGCCAGGCCCGCGTGGAGCTGCCCTGCTCGGTGGAGTGCAGCGGCTCAGCCGGGGCATGCCGCCGCGGCCCTGCATGGGCGCGCCGCCGATCGAGCGACCCTACACTGGCGGCATGGCCCCTCGGCGCACCCCTGCCAGCGATCCCGGTGCGCTCGCCCTGCCCGTGGGTGAGCCGGCTGCTGCCCATGCGCCGCTCGCGGCACGCATGCGACCACGCACCCTCGATGAGGTCGTGGGTCAGGGTCCGCTCATCGGGGAGCGTGGGCCACTCCGACGGATGATCGACCGGGGCACCCTCGTCTCGATGCTCCTGTGGGGTCCGCCGGGTGTCGGCAAGACGACCCTCGCCCGGCTGCTCGCGGAGGCCGTGGACGCACCCTGGACGACCCTCTCGGCGGTCATGAGTGGGGTCGCCGACCTGCGGGCGGTCATCTCCCGCGCCCGGGAGTGGATCGACCGCGGTGGTCGGCCGACCGTCCTGTTCCTCGACGAGATCCATCGCTTCAACAAGTCGCAGCAGGACGCGCTGCTGCCCCAGGTCGAGGACGGCACGATCACGCTCATCGGGGCGACCACGGAGAACCCGTACTTCGAGGTGAACGGGGCGCTCCTGTCACGGATGCGCGTGTTCCGCCTGGAGCCGCTCACCGATGACGAGGTGGGAATCCTGGTCGACCGGGCGATCGAGGACCCCCGTGGCCTCGCCGGCGAGGTCATCATCGACCCCGATGCCCGGGAGCACCTGGTCGCGATCTGCGCGGGGGATGCCCGGACGGCGCTCAATGTGTTGGAAGCGGCAGCCGCGCTGGCCGAGCCGACCACCGACGGGACGCCTCGGCAGGTGACCCTGGAGCTCGTGGAGGCGGCCGCCCAGCAGCGCATCCTCACCTACGACCGCGCCGGTGACGGCCACTACGGCACCGTGTCGGCGTTCATCAAGAGCATGCGCGGCAACGACCCGGACGCGGCGCTCTACTGGCTGGCCACGATGGTCGCGGCGGGGGAGGATCCCCGGTTCATCGCGCGACGCGTCGTCATCTGCGCGAGCGAGGATGTGGGCAACGCGGACCCGCGGGCGCTCCAGGTCGCCGTGTCGGCTGCGCAGGCGCTCGAGCTGGTGGGGTTGCCGGAGGCGCAGTACGCCCTCGCCCAGGCCGTCCTGTACGTCGCCCTCGCGCCCAAGTCGGACTCGGTCGGTCGGGCGTACTTCGGGGCGCTGGCGGATGTCGAATCACATGGCTCGCAGCCGGTCCCCAAGCACCTGCTGCCGGCGTCCCATCGACGCATGAAGTCACATGGCATCGGGGTGGGCTATCGCTTCCCGCACGACTTCGAGGGGGACGACGTGGTGCAGCAGTACCTGCCGGACCTGCTTGCCGAGCGGCGCTACTACGTGCCCGGTGACCAGGGCTACGAGCCCACGCTCGCGGCGCGAATGGAGGCCCGGCGGGAGGCGCGTGCTGCGGGGACGCGACGGAAGAAGGGCCGATAGGGCGGGAGGCGCGTGCCGCTCGAGGCAGCGCCGGGCGCCGGTGGCAGCGCCGGCACAGCGGGGCTAGTAGAGGCCGAAGACGTTGCCGACGACGATGAGGAGCCAGAGCACGATCATCACCACGGCCAGCGTGATGCCGACCTTGGTGATGTTGCGCAGGTCCTCGCCGACGTAGACGTACTCCTGGGCGGCGCGAGCGGCGAGCGCGCTGCCGGGCTTGATCTTCACGTGACCCCGCTGGTGGCTGCGCACCGTCGAGGTCGCGGCCGTGGGCGCGTCGGCCGTGACGTCCTCCGTGAGGACGACGGATGCCTCGAGCTCGCTGGGCCTGGGTGCGGCTCCCGGGATCGCAGCGGGGGGCTGGGTGCCGGGACGCGGTGAGCTGCTGGTCGAGGGCAGGCTGGCGGTCTTCGCGGCCGTTGGCGTGCGACCGGGTCGATATGCCGATGTCGAGCTCACGCCGCGGGTGCGCTTGGCCACGGGCCGGGTGCCTCCTGGTCGTCGGACGATGCAGGGCTGGTGCCCTCGGTCGGGCGGAAGGATAGCACCGGCACGCGCCATACTCCGGACGACCGACCACCGACCCCATCGAACGAGGACCCGTCACGACCATGGATGCCGCGGACGCACTGCCCCTGGCCGCCATCGTCGTGGCCGTGGTCGCGCTCGGTGTCGCGGTCGCTGCCCTCCTGGTCGCGCGTCGGGAGCGGGACGCACCGAGGGACGTCGCGATCGTGGGGGACCCGGTGCTCGACCAGCTGCTGGCATCGCAGATGCAGCGGCTGGACCTCGCCGCGGACGAGCTGATGGCGCAGGCGGCGCGTCTGGGGGAGATCGAGGGGGCGCTGCATCACGCGGTGCGCCGGTTCGGCATCGTCCGCTACAACCCGTTCGAGGACACGGGCGGCAACCAGTCGTTCGCGCTGGCGCTGCTCGACGATGCGCTGAACGGCGTGGTCATCACCAGCCTCCATGCGCGCACCGGTACGCGGGTCTATCTGCGGACCATCGTGCGGGGTGCGAGCGACACCTCGCTCTCGGCGGAGGAGACCGAGGCACTCCGCCAGGCAGGGGTGGACATCCGCTCCTGATCGGACGTGCCCGGATGCGGCCAGGTGGCGTGCCACACAGGTGGCACGAGCCGGGTCGAGCATCGCGTCATGACCGCACGACGCCCCCACCCACGCATCGACCAGGAGCCCGTCGAGGGAGGCCCCACCGCGGCACCGGTGGCGCTCGAGGTCGTCCGGCCGCTGTTGCGCGGGCTCGACCGGGACCAGCGTCGGGCGGTCACCCATCGCAGCGGACCGTTGCTGGTCGTGGCGGGGCCTGGCACCGGCAAGACGGAGGTCATCACGCGCCGGATCGCGTGGCTCATCGCGACCAAGCGGGCCCTGCCTCGGCAGATCCTGGCGCTGACCTTCACGGACAAGGCGGCCGCCGAGATGCAGGCGCGCGTGGACCTGCTCGTGCCCTACGGCCAGGCGGCCTGCCAGATGCTCACCTTCCATGCGTTCGGTGACCGGCTCCTGCGGGAGCACGGCCACGCGCTGGGGCTGCCGCCCGACCCACGGGTCATCGGACGCGGGGACCAGGTGACCCTGCTCCGGGACGCCCTGTTCACGCTCGGCCTGGATCGCTACCTGCCCCTCGGCGACCCGACGCGCTTCCTGGGCGCGCTCGCGGACGTGTTCGCACGCGCCAAGGACGAGGGCATCGGTCCGGAGGACCTCGCCGCGTGGGCCCATGAGCTGGCGGCGGGCGTGCGGGCGGTGGCGGCCGATGCACCGCCCGAGGCCCGGGACGCGATCGAGGCGCTGCTCGATGAGGCGGCGTCCGCCGCTGAGCTGGCGCGTGCCTACGGTCGATACCAGGAGCTGCTGCGGGACAAGGGCCTCATCGACTTCGGTGACCAGGTGTCGCTCGCCACGCGCCTGCTCCAGGAGCGGCCGGCGGTGGCGGCCGCGGTCGCCGACCGGTATCGCCACGTCCTCGTGGATGAGGCACAGGACATGGACCCCATCCAGCTGGACCTGCTGCGGCGTGTCGCGGGCCACCGGCAGTTGACGCTCGTGGGGGATGACGACCAGGCCATCTATGCCTTCCGTGGTGCGGCCGTGGAGCATCTGCTGACCCTGAGCGATGACCCGGACATGACCCGGGTGGTGCTCCGGACCAGCCATCGATCGCGGACGCCGATCCTGGAGGCTGCCCATCGGCTCATCCGTCACAACGACCCGTGGCGCCTGGAGGCACGGCACGGCCTGGACAAGCGGCTGCGTGCGCGGCGTCGCTCGCGGCGGCCGGTGCCGGTCACGGATCTCGCGTTCCGGACCGTGGAGGAGGAGGCGGACGCCATCGCGACCTCCATCGCGACCCGCATCGAGGCCGGAGCATCGCCGCGTGACGTCGCGATCCTCGTCCGGACGAACGCGGACGCGAGCCACTTCGTGCGCAGTCTCGCCGTTCGTGGACTGCCGGTGCGGACGGGCGTCGGGGAGCCATGGTCGCGCGCACCGGAGGTGCGGGACCTGCTCGCGTTCCTGCGCGTGATCGCCGATCCGGAGGCATCCACGGACCTCTACGCGGTCGCCGCCGGCGCCCCGTACCGACTCGGCGGGCCGGACCTGACGGCGCTCACGGCGTTCGCGGCTCGGCGACATCGGCCACTGCTGGAGGTCCTCCGGGACGTGCACGAGCAGCCGGGCGTGCTGCGCCTCGCGGAGTACACGCGTGACGTCCTCGTGCGGCTCCTCAGCGACCTGGATGCCGCGGTCGTCGCGTCCCACGTCGAGTCGGCAGGTGCGGTGCTGTACGGGCATCTGCGCCGGAGCGGTCGCTACCAGGAGCTGGTCTCGGCCGCCGAGCGCGGTGATGACGCGCCGCTCCGCCGGGTCGCCCGGCTGTTCCAGCTGCTGACGGACCGGGGCGCGCTCGTCGCGGATGCCCGTCTGGCCAGCCTGCTGCCCCACCTGGACGCGGTGATCGCGTCCGACGGTGAGCCGGACATGGACGGCGATGTGGGCGATGTCGACGCGGTGGCGGTGCTCACGGTGCACAAGGCGAAGGGCCTCGAGTTCCCCGTGGTGTACGTCGCGGGGCTCGTGGAAGGCCGCTTCCCGATGCGTGGCCGTGCGGACCGGATCAGGCTGCCCGATGTGCTTGGACGACGCGTCGAGGTCGAGGAGGCGACCTGGGCAGAGGAGCGTCGCCTGTGCTACGTGGCCATGACCCGCGCGCGTGACGAGCTCATCCTGAGCCACGCGGTCCGCGCCACGCCGGGTGGTCGGGTGCGGCGGCCATCGCCCTTCCTGGCCGAGGCGCTCGATCGGGCACCGTCGACGGTCGAGGGCGAGGGTACGGCCGCGATGCTCCTGCGGGAGCCGGTCGCCGTGGTCGAGTCGGTCCCGGGCACGGCGGATCCCGATGCGCCGCTCACCCTCAGTCACTCCCAGATCGATGACTACCTGACATGCCCGTTGCGCTACCGCCTGCGGCATCTCGCAAAGGTGCCCACGCCGCCGCACCACGCCCTGGTCCTGGGCAACGCGCTCCACCAGGCGGTCGCTGCATGGCATGCGGCCGAGCTGCGTGGCGCGCCCCTGGACGAGCCGGCCGTGCTCGCGGCCTTCGGGACGCACTGGTCCGGGGAGGGGTTCCTCTCTCGGGAGCACGAGGACGCCCGGTACGTGGCAGGGGAGGATGCCCTGCGCCGGTTCCTGGCCGAGCCGCGTGACGCCGACCGGCGGACCATCGACGTGGAGCGGACCTTCCAGGTGACCCTGGACGGGGACGTCGTGCGCGGCCGATACGACCGTGTCGACGAGGGGCCGGACGGCGTGATCATCTCGGATTACAAGTCGAGCGATGTGCGGGAGCAGCAGGTGGCGGACGCACGCGCGAGGGATTCGATGCAGCTCCAGCTGTACGCCCTCGCCTGGGAGGCGGAGACCGGGGCACCCCCTGCTGCGCTCGAGCTGCGCTTCCTGGACAGCGGCCTGGTGGGCCGGACGCGGCCCGATGCGCGTCGGGCCGAGAAGGCGCGAGCTGCGTTGGCACGTGCGGCGAGCGGGATCCGCGCGGAGCGGTTCGAGGCGAAGCCGGACCTGGTGGGGTGCACGTATTGCCCCTATCGCGACATCTGCCCGAGTGCCGCCCGTTGATGCGCACGCATGCCGGCGTTGCGGTCTGCGCTCCTTCGCTCACGGGCAGATGCCCGCTCGCTCTGGGTGCTCGACCGCGCCTTGGCCTGCGCACGCCTGAACGGGAGGCTGGGATCGTGTGCTCGGCCCGCCTTCGCCTGGGCTGCCTGAGCGCGCCGCGCGATGTGCTCGACCGCGCCTTGGCCTGCGCACGCCCGTGCCGTGGCCCACGGTGCGCCGCCCCGGGACCTCGGCACGCCGGACCGAGCCGGGGTCGATGCCGTAGCATGGATGGTGGCGCGTCCCGCTGGACCCCCGGCGGGAACCGGCGACGCGCCGCGCGAGGGCTGCGTCATGTCCCATCTTCCCGAAGGCCCCGGTCCTGATCTGGCACGTGCCCATGGCTGGGATCGACCCGTGCCACGTCTCCCGGAGGACGAGCTGCCGGCATACGCGGGTGAGCTCACCTGGTGCAAGCGGCCGCGCATCACCGCGACCAGCGAGCTGGTGCGCCGGCGTCCCGATGTGGTGGTCGTGGGTGTCCCGTTCGACGATGGTGTCAGCCATCGGCCGGGCGCACGACTCGGGCCACGTGCCATCCGTGGCGCCACCTCTACGAACGGCGACTACTCCCTGGCCCTTGACATCGAGCCGTTCCGGATCCTCGACGTGGTCGACGTCGGCGACGTCGACATCATCCCGGCATGGCCGGGGCGCAGCCACGCCGTCACCTACCAGCGGATGCGTGACTTCCTCGACAGCGGCGCGGTGCCGATGGTGCTCGGCGGGGACCACTCCATCACGTGGCCGGTGGTGAGCGCGATCGCGGCGCACGCATGGCCGGCACGGGTCGCCATGATCCACTTCGACGCGCATGCCGACACCGCCGATGACGAGCAGGGCGTCCGCACGGGCCACGGCACGCCGATGCGTCGGCTCATCGAGTCGGGCGCGATCGCCGGCCCGGCGCTCGTCCAGATCGGCCTCCGCGGCTACTGGCCACCACCCGCGGTGTTCGACTGGATGCGCGCACAGGGGATGCGCTGGCATCCCATGACGGAGATCGAGGCGCGGGGCATCGACGCGGTGGTGGATGACGCGATCACCGAGGCCCTCCAGCACGCCGACCGCATCTACGTGTCCGTGGACATCGATGTCGTCGATCCGGGGATGGCGCCTGGCACGGGCACGCCCGAGCCGGGCGGGCTGCTGGCCCGGGAGCTGCTGCGGGCGATCCGGCGCATCGCGCTCGCGGCGCCCCTCGCCGGGCTGGACGTGATGGAGGTCTCGCCACCCTGGGACCATGCGGAGGTCACCGCGATGCTCGCCCATCGCTGCGTGCTCGAAGCGGTGAGCGGGATGGCGGTCCGGCGTCGGGAGGGCCACGACCGATCGACCACGATCGATCGATCCGCCCTGGCAGGCGTCAGCGCCCCATGATCGACCCGATGACCAGACCCACGGCCGCATGGCCGACCCTCACCGCCCGATGACCGATCCGACCGACATCAAGACCCGCATCGCCGCGACCATCGAGGCCGAGCGGGGCAGCATCCTCGCCATCGCACACGACCTGTACGCGAACCCGGAGATCGCGTTCCAGGAGGTCCATGCCGCAGCGCTGGTCGCGGATGCCGTGGAGGCGGCCGGCTACGTCGTCGAGCGAGGGGTGGGCAGCTTGCCGACCGCGGTCCGCGGCACGCTCGTCGGTGGGCTGGGCCCGGACGGCCCCACCATCGCGGTGCTCGCGGAGTACGACGCGTTGCCGGGCGTGGGCCACGGCTGTGGTCACGACATGATGGCGGCGAGCGGCGTGGGTGCCGCGATCGCCCTCGCAGCCATCCGTGACGAGCTGGCGGGCAGGATGGTGTTCCTCGGCACACCTGCGGAGGAAGCCGGCTCCGGCAAGGCGATCATGCTGGATGAGGGTGCCTTCGACGGGGTGGATGCCGCCCTCCTGTTCCACCCCAGCGACCGGACCCACACGCGGGTGATCCTCCTCGCGAGCGAGGACGTCGAGGTCGTGTTCACGGGTCGCGAGTCGCACGCCGCGTCGGATCCGTGGCTCGGCAGGAACGCGCTGGACGCGCTGATCACGCTCTTCTCGAGCGTCGGGCTGTGGCGGCAGCAGCTGCCACCGGGCGCCCGGGTGCACGGCATCATCACCCACGGTGGCGACGCTCCGAACATCATCCCGGGGCGTACGAGGGCGCAGTGGATGATCCGGGCGCGCGACCAGGCGACCTACGAGCTGGTCAAGACGCGGTTCGAGGCACTGGTCCGGGCGGCAGCCCTGGCCACCGACTGCGAGGCGGAGGTCCGGTTCTCCGGCCTGTCGACGGCGATGCGCAACAACGAGGTGCTCGCGCGTCTGTGGTCCGCGAACCTCGTGGCCGCGGGCTGGACGGACGGGGAGCCCGTCCCGGAGCTGGCGGGTTCCTCGGACATGGGCAACGTCAGCCTGGTGCTGCCCACCATCCATCCCTGTCTCGCGATGGTCCCGGAGGGCACGCCCTTCCATTCCGCGGAGGTCCGTGAGGCGTCCGTGTCCCCGGAGGGCGATGAGGTGACGCTGCTCGCTGCCCGCCTGGTGGCGCAGACCGCCTGGGACCTGTTCCATGATCCGACCCTGGTCGCTGTCGCATGGGCGGAGCACCGCGCCCCATGACACCGGAGGCCCACCGCACCGTTATGACCCGACCGCATCGATGACCGACCCCGATCCCCGCGATGCGCTGCTCGCCCGCTGGTATGACCTCGACCTCGAGGACGACCCGGGTGACCTGGACCTGTATCTCGCCATGGCCGAGCGGACGGGTGGCCCGGTGCTCGAGCTCGCAGCAGGCTCTGGCCGCCTGGCGGTCCCGCTGGCGATCGCCGGACATGACGTCACCGCCGTCGACCTCGACCGCGCCATGCTCGACCGGGCCGAACGGGCCTGGGCGGCCGCGCGCCCGACCGGCCGCAGCCGGCGCCGGGTCGGCACCCTGCGATGCCTCGAGGCGGATCTGCTGGACCTGGACCTGCCGGACCGGTTCGGGCTCGCGTTCATCGCGCTCAACAGCCTGCTGCTCGTGGGTGACCTTTCGGCGCAGCGACGGGCGATCGAGGCGCTGGCACGACACCTGCGGCCGGGCGGCGTGGCGGTCGTGGACGTGCAGCTCCCGGATGCGACCGACCTCGCCGCCTGGGACGGACGGCTGGTCCTCGACTGGGTGCGGCCGGACCCGGAGGACGCCGGGACGCAGGTGGTCAAGACATCGAGCGCTCGCTACGACGCGACCGATGGGAGCGTTCGACTGGATGTCCTCTTCGATCGGGTCGGGCCGGACGGGACGGTCCGACGGGTGACCCGGAGCGACCGGCTGCACCTCATCGGGGCTGCCGGCCTTGCCGATCTGGCGCTCGGTGCGGGCCTGTCCGTGGAGCTCCTGGCGGGGGACCATCAGGCTATGCCGATCGGTCCTGGTGCGGAACGGGTCGTGCTGATCGCGGTTTCTGTATAGTCGCGACGTGTCCGGCCCTTCGGCGAACGTCCGCCTGCTGCTCGTCGAGGACGTCGCGCAGGTCTCCCAATACATCCGCAACCTGCTGAACGCGCAACCGCACGTCCAGCTGCTCGACGTGCTCTCCGACGGGCGTCAGGCGCTGGACCACATCCGGGCCGTCCGGCCGGACGTCCTGATGATCGACTCCCTGCTCCAGGGCCGCGTCAGCGGCATCCAGGTGCTGGAACAGCTGCGAGCCGCCGGGATCGGCATCCCGGTCATCATGATCACCGTGCCCCAGCGTCCGCTCAAGGTGGATCCGGCGCTCGGTATCGTGCGCATCCTGTCGATGCCCTTCAGCGGCTTCGACTTCATGAACACCATCCAGGCGGCACGCCAGGAATACGATTCCCTGCGCCCCGATTCGACGTCACGCACGATCGTGGTCCATGGCGCCAAGGGTGGCGTGGGCAAGACGACGCTCGCCTTCAACCTCGGCGTGGCGCTCGCCCAGGCCCATCGGCTGCGGGTGATGGTCGTCGACGGCAACCTCCAGTTCGGTGATATCCGGGCACTCCTGCGGGTCCCCGAATCGGTGCCCTCGATCCTCCAGCTGCCCACGGACCGCGTCTCGGAGGCGGATCTCGAGCAGGTCGTGTGGCGCGACCCGTCGGGCATCGACATCCTGCTCGCGCCGCCCCGCATCGAGATGGCAGAGATGGTCACGGTGCGGGACATGGAGAAGGTGATGTCCCTGCTCCGGCGGGTCTACCACGTGGTCATCGTGGACACGCCGACGCTCGTGAACGACATGGTCCTCTCCTGGTTCGACGCGAGCGACGTGATCGTGGAGCTGACGACCGCGGACTGGACGACGCTCCACAACTCGCGGCTGATGGCCCATACCTTCAGCGCTCTTGCGTATCCGCCGGAGCGGATCTGCTACGTGCTCAACCGGGCAGGGACGCCCGGCAGCATCGAGCCGCGGCTGGTCGTGGAGCAGCTCGGCCGACGACCGGACTTCGCGCTGCCCAGTGACGGTCGGCTGGTGGTGGAGGCCAACAACCAGGGCGTGCCGTTCGTGCTCGTGGACCAGCGTGCCGCCGTGAGCCAGGAGGTCGCCCGCATCGCGGCCGCCCTGGCCACCCGACCCATGCCCGCCGGTGCGGTCGCCACGCGGTGACGGATCGGCGTGACCCGCGGGGCTCGCGAGCGCCGTCTGCCGCACGCCGCGACACGCCATGAGCGACCGGCGACCCATCGGCCTGTTCGATTCGGGGGTCGGCGGTCTCACGGTGCTCCAGAGCGTTCGCCGACGACTGCCGCGGGAGAGCACCATCTATCTCGGTGACAACGAGCGCGCGCCCTACGGTCCCCGCACCGATGCCGAGGTGATCCGATACAGCGGCGAGTGCCTCGACCAGCTCGTCGAGCGGGATGTCAAGGCGATCGTGGTCGCCTGCAACACGTCCGCGTCCGTGGCGCTGCCGTGGCTCCGTCGCCGGACGGAGGTGCCCATCCTGGGGGTCGTGCGACCGGGCGCGTTCGCGGCCGCGGCCGCGACACGGAGTGGCCGCATCGGGGTCATCGCCACCCAGGCGACCGTGCGGTCGGGCGCGTATCCGGCCGCCATCGTCGACGAGCGCCCGGATGCCCAGGTGACCGCGCATCCGACCACGGCGCTGGTGCCCCTCGTGGAGGCCGGCCAGCACCAGGGGCCGGAGGTGGAGGCGGCGGTCGCGGAAGCGCTGGCACCGCTCCTCGCCGCGGACGGCCCGGCCATCGACACACTGTTGCTCGGCTGTACCCACTACCCGCTCCTCGGGGAGGTCATCGGGCGAGCCGTGGGTCCCGGTATCGCGGTCATCGACTCCGCCTCGGCGACCGCCTCGGCGCTGGCGGTGGTGCTGGAGGTGGATGGCATCGCCGCGCCCCCGGACCAGGTGCCCGTCCATGAGCTGGGCACGACCGGGGATGTGGCCGCGTTCGAGCGGACGGCTCGACGGCTGTTCGGCGACGCGGTGACCGATGTCCGGCAGGTGCGCCTGCCGCGCGAGACGGTCGGCGCCGGGGTCGGTCGCGCATGACCGGCCAGGCGGCGGGTCTCGCCGCACGCGCCACGCGCGCGGGGCTGTGGCGCGCCGCGGCCGTGGGTGCCGCGCTGGGCGTCGGGCTCGTCGCACAGCGGATGGCACGGCGACGCCTCGGCGATGACCCGAGTCTCGTGGACTGGGCGACGGCCGAGTCGATCGCGGCCACGCGCCTCCGACGTGCACCCGGCGCGCTGCGGACCGCGGAGCTGACCGCGGCGGGTCCCGCGTATGCCGCGATCATGACCCGCATCGTGCCGCTCCTGGAGGCGCGTCTTGGCCAGCCGCTGCCGGGGGTCGTGGAGCGACATGCGGTCGTGGATCGGGCCGGCTGGGCGGCCGCCAACATCGGCGCGTTCCGGGACCTCATCGGGCACCTGGAGACGTCCGCGCTCGGGGCACGTGCCGCCGAGAGCGCCAGCGTCGCCCGGGTCGCCAACCGATACATCGCCACGCGCCAGGTCGGGCTGCTGCTGTCGTGGCTCGGCACGCGGGTGCTCGGCCAGTACGACATCGCGCTGCTGTCCGCGGAGGAGGCGCCAGGGCGGCTCCTGTTCGTCGAGGAGAACATCCGGGGTACCGCCCGGAGCCTGGGCATCCCACTCGACCGGTTCCGGACCTGGATCGCGCTCCACGAGGCGACCCACGCCTTCGAGCTGGAGGCACATCCGTGGCTGCGGCCCTATCTCCGGGAGCGCCTGGAGCGCCAGATCGATGGCTTCCTGGGTGAGGCGAAGCAGCTCCAGGCACGGGGCATGCGTCATCTCATCGAGCGCTGGCGGTCGGCCGCGGCGGAGGGGTCGATCGTCGGTTTCATGTCACCCGAGCAGCGAGGGTTGCTGCGGGAGGTCCAGCTCGTGATGAGCCTGCTGGAGGGGTTCAGCGACTGGGTCATGGACGATGTCGGCGAACAGGTCCTGCCGGACGTCGCATCCATCCGCCGACGGTTCGAGCAGCGACGCGACCAGCGACGTACGGGCATCGACCGCATCGTGGCCCGACTCACGGGCATGGACATGAAGCTCGAGCAGTACCGTCGGGGCGAGCGGTTCGTGGCCGGCGTGTACGCGGCTGGGGGCGAGCGCGCCATCGCGCACATCTGGGACGGTCCCGCGGCGTTGCCCACCGATGCCGAGATGGCCGATCCCGTGGCGTGGGTCCGGCGCGTGGTGCCGGACGCGCTGACGGACGGCCCGCGGGGTGTCCGCGCCGAAGTGAGCGGGGATGGCGTCACGTCGAGCAGCCCGGCTGTGACCGATCCGGGGGCGACCCCATGATGGCGCCCGGCCACGGTCGAGCGCCCGCGGCGATCGCGCTCACGCCCATCCTGTCGGCCCGGTATCGCGACGCGGACATCGCGCGCATCGCGGCGGTGGCGCCGAGCACGCGCATCGTCACCGTGTCGCTGGAGGGCCTCGCGGACGGACCGCTCGATGACGTCGAGGTGATGCTCCGGGGCCCGCTGCCCGCCGCGACCTTCGAGCGCATCCTCGCGCGTGCACCACACCTCGCGTGGGTCCACTCCGCGACCGCGGGTGTCGAGCGGGTGCTCGTGCCCAGCGCCCAGGATCGGGGCCTGGTCATCACGAACGCGCGGGGCGTCTTCTCGGAGCCCATCGCGGAATACGTCCTGATGATGATCCTCGCGGTCATCCGCCGGCTGCCGCAGCTGCTCGAGCTCCAGCGTGAGCGGACCTGGCAGCCGCTCCTGGCGACCGAGATGCGGGACATCACCGTGGGCATCGTGGGCCTCGGCTCCATCGGTCGGGCGGTCGCGGAGCGGGCGCTGGCGTTCGGTGCGCGGGTCGTCGCCATGCGCCGGCAGGCGGGTGGGGCGGGTGCCACGGCCGGGATCCCCGGCATCGCGCGGATGTACGGTGCGGATCAGCTGGGGGAGCTGCTCGCGGAGAGCGACATGGTCGTGCTGGCGCTGCCGCTCACGGCCGATACGGCGGATCTCATGAACGAGCGCACCCTGGGCGGCATGAAGCCCGGGTCGTGGCTCATCAACGTCGCGCGTGGCGGCCTCATCGACGAGCGGGCGTTGCTGCGCGCGCTCGAGGACGGTCCCATGGGCGGCGCCATCCTGGATGCGTTCCGGGAGGAGCCGCTCCCGCCGGGCTCACCGCTGTACGGCCGGAACGACGTCATCATCACGCCGCACACCTCGTGGACCAGTGGTCGGGTGCTCGATCGGAGCATCGAGCTGTTCTGCGACAACCTGTCCCGGTACATCGCGGGGGAGCCGCTGCTGAACACCGTGGACACCGCCAGGGGGTACTGAACCAGGGATGCAGATCGCGATCGTGGGGCTGGCACGAGCCGGCAAGTCCACGACCTTCAACACGCTGACGCGCGGCCACGCGGAGACCGGTGGCTTCGGTGGCATGACCGTCAACACGGGCGTGGTCAAGGTGCCCGACGAGCGGCTGACGAAGCTCACGGCCCTGTTCAAGCCAAAGCGAGAGGTCCCCGCGGACGTCACCTATGTCGACCTCCCGGCGCCGCCGGCGAGCACCGATGGGGTGCCCACCGCGGACATCCCCGCCGATCAGCTGGCCCGGCTCCGCACGGCGGATGCGCTGCTCCACGTGGTGCGGGCCTTCGATGACCCGTCCGTGGCGCACCCCGATGGGAGCGTCGACGCGTGGCGGGACATCGAGCGGCTGGAGCTGGAGTTCACGCTCGCGGACCTGGCGGTCGTGGAGAAGCGGGTCGAGAAGTTGCGCACGAGCGGCCGGCACGGCACGCCCGCGGAGCGGGAGGCGAACGAGCGCGAGCTGGTCGTCCTGGAGCGGATCCTGCCGGCGCTCACCGAGGGCCGTCCCATCCGGGACATCGGCCTGACCGCGGACGAGGCGCTGCGCGTTCGGGGCTTCCGGTTCCTGACCGAGAAGCCGGTGCTCCTGCTGCTCAACATCGGGGAGGGGGACATCGCCCGTGCCGCCGAGCTCGTGGAGGAGGTGCGGGCCCGGATCACGCACCAGCAGACCATGGTCGAGGCGCTCTCGGCGCGCATCGAGATGGAGCTGGGCGAGCTGCCCGAGGACGAGGCGGAGGTGTTCCGCCAGGACCTCGGCCTGGAAGGCTCGAGCCTGGAGCGGGTGATCCGACTGAGCTACCAGCTGCTGGGGTTGATCTCGTTCTTCACGGCCGGGCACGACGAGACCCGGGCATGGACCATCCCCGATGGTGCTACCGCGGTCGATGCGGCAGGCTCCATCCACACCGATCTCGCTCGCGGCTTCATCCGGGCGGAGGTGGTCGACTGGCAGGATCTCCTGGCGCTCGGCTCGGTCGCCGAGGCGCGCAAGCACGGCAAGCTGCGCTCCGAGGGCAAGACCTATCGGGTGAAGGACGGCGACGTGATCGAGGTCCTCTTCAACGTGTAGACGCCTGCGGGCGCGGACGCCGATGGCGGCGTTGGCGCTGCGCGCGCTCGCTCACGCACCAGGAGGTGCGCTTCGCTCACGTGCTCCCGCCGCCTTCGTCTGGACCGCCTGAGCGCTCGCTGGGGTTCGTCTCCGTTGCCCCGGCGCCCGAGTTCGCCGGCTGTCGCGGTGGCGCCTTCGTCAAGTCGTCCGATCGCTCGCTGCGGATGTGCGCGGGTCAGGGCTCGCGGATCGTCTCCACGCTCGGTTTGGGGAAGGACCTGCCTCACCTGAGGCACATCGGAGCATCAGGGGGCCGCGAGGCCGTCACTGGTCCCCGTCCTGCTGTCGGTCGCCCTGCTTTCTGGCCGATCGATCGCACTGGCGGACCATGAGCCGGCGTGCTGGGCTTGCTTCCATGCCAGACGGTTCGACTGGTCGGGCGATCGGCGATCATGTCCGAGCGTGGGCCTGCATCGTCGGCCCGTCAGCGAGTGGCACGTGGCCGACCAGTCAGACCACGTGGCCCTGACCTCCGGCCGGGCGACGCACCGACGCACCAACGCACCAACCTACCCGCGGACGTCGTTCGCGACGGGCGTGATGCTCCGATATGACTCGGGAGGGACAGGGCCACACCGCGGCTGAGCACGGATCGCGAGCGTCCGCCGACGCCCGACCCGGAACGGCCCAGGCGGGCCACAAGACCGCCGACGGTCAGTCAGGACCCCAGCGACGGTCCTCCTTGTCGATGTCCACGAGGAGGCTCCGGTACTCATCCGCGAGCGCCTGCCCGCCACCGGCTTCGTCGACTGGAGCCACCGCGGTCTCGCCCTCGTTCGCGGAGACGGTGATCGCCGCCCGCAGCTGCGTATCGTCCACGACGAGGAACCCGTGCCGACGCGCGAGCTCGTTGGCGACCGCTTCGCTCAGGGTGTCCTCGGTGTAGTGCGCCAGCACCGCGCTCCGCGCCTCGAGCACCAGGTCGAGGAGCTCCTGCTCGTCATACTCCAGGTCGTGCGCCAGGAGGACGTCCGCGAACAGGTCGTCGTCACCCTCGTGCAGCTCGTAGAACCAGATCGGATCACCATCGCGCAATGCCATCGTCGCCCGAGTATAGGCCGGCCAGCCGGAGGGACCAGTGACCGACCATCCACACGTGGACGCCCGGGCGCAGGTGCCGGACGTCGTGGTCGTGGGCGCGGCGGCGCGCGATATCGACGCCGACGATCCCCGGGGCTGGCGGCTCGGCGGGGGCGTCACCTACGGCGCGCTCGCCTGCGCACGGCTGGGCCTCCGGACGGGCGTGGTCCTGGGCGTGGATGCGCTGGCGGCGGACGCCCGCGAGATCGGGCTCCTGGAGACCGCGGGTGCCGAGGTCGTGCGCGTCCCCCTGGCGACCGGTCCGGTGTTCCACAACGTCGAACGACCGGGTGGTCGCGTGCAGACGTGTCACAGCGTCTCCACGCCCATCCCGACCGACGCGCTGCCCGATCGATGGCGCGCCGCGCGCGCGTGGATGCTGGCGCCGGTCGCTGGCGAGGTGCCCGACGCCTGGGCGGACGTGCCCCCATCGGACGCCCGGGTCGCCCTCGGGTGGCAGGGCATCCTGCGACACATCGCCGCGGGGGAGCGAGTACGCCCGATCGCCCCTTCGCCGTCGCGCCTGGTGACACGTGCCGGGCTCATCGGGGTGAGCCGTCACGACGTCCGGCCGGACACCCCGCTGGCGATGCTGCTCGACCTGGCGGGACCCGGCGCATCGCTGTTGCTGAGTGCCGGCGAGCTGGGTGGTCTGCTGGTGCGCCGCAGTGAGGGCCGTCTTCGAGGGCGGATGTTCCCTGCCATCGCCGCCACGCACGAGGTGGACGCCACGGGTGCCGGCGACGTCACGCTCGCGGCCCTGCTGTGCGCCCTGGTCCTGCTCGATGGCGTCAGCAACGGGTCGGACGGTGTCTCACGCGCGCTGCGGTTCGCTGCTGCCGCCGGTAGTCTCACGGTCGAGGGGGTCGGCCTGGATGCCGTGCCCACCCGTCAGCGCATCGAGGAGCGACTCCGTCCATGACCACCCCGCCGCCATCGTTCGACGTCACCGCGCTCCGGTCGCGCTTTCCGGCGCTCTCGCTGGAGCAGGGCGGGCGACCGCTGGTGTTCCTCGATGGCCCCGGTGGGACCCAGGTGCCGAACGAGGTCATCGAGGCGGTCGCGGACTACTACCGGACGATGAACGCGAACGATGGTGGTGCGTTCGTGACCAGCCGCCGCAGTGATGCCATGGTGGCGGAGGCCCACGCGGCGGTCGCGGACCTGCTCGGTGCCGCGTCACCGGACGAGATCGTGTTCGGCGCGAACATGACGACCCTCACCTTCCACGTGAGTCGCTCCATCGGGGCCCTGTTCGGCCCTGGTGACGAGGTGGTCGTGACGACCCTCGACCACGAGGCGAACGTCTCTCCGTGGCGTCAGATGGCCGCCGATCGAGGGCTCGAGGTCCGGGTCGTGGACATCCAGGAGGCGGATGGCACGCTCGACCTCGACTCGCTCGATGCTGCGCTCGGGCCCCGGACGCGGCTGGTGGCCGTCGGCTACGCCTCGAACGCGCTGGGCACCATCAACCCGGTCGCGGAGATCGTGCGTCGGGCACACGCGGTGGGTGCCCTGACGTGGGTGGATGCGGTCCACTACGCACCCCACGGCCCCATCGACGTCCAGGCGCTGGACACCGACTTCCTGGTCACCTCCGCGTACAAGTGGTTCGGACCGCACGTGGGCGCGCTGTACATGCGCGCATCGGTCGCGGCGCCCATGACCCCGGTCAAGGTGCGTCCGTCATCCCATGGCTACTCCACGGGCACGCCGAACTTCGAGGGGATCGCGGGCACCCTCGCGGCCGTCCGCTACCTCGAGTCGGTGGCCGACGCGCCGGGGGGTCGACGGGAGCGACTGGTCGCCTCGATGTCCGCCATCGCCACGTACGAGCGGACCTTGTCGGCGCGCTTCCTGGACGGCATCGCGACCATCCCGGCCGTCCGGACCTGGGGCATCACCGACCCATCGCGGCTGACCGAGCGGACGCCGACCTTCAGCATCAGCGTCGATGGGGTCGCGCCGCGGCATATCGCGGAGCGACTGGGTGACGCCGGGATCCTGGCCTGGGATGGGCACTTCTATGCCCAGGGCCTCATCGAGCGACTCGGCCTCGCGGAGCAGGGCGGGGTGGTCCGCCTGGGCTTCGTCCACTACACGACGCCCGAGGAGATCGACCGCACGCTCGACGAGCTGGAGACCATCCTGGCGCGCTGAGGCACCTGCGGGCGCCACTCGGCATCCGCGGGCCCCCCTCGGCACCTACGGGCGCCCCTCGGCATCCGCCGACGTCGCTCGGCATCCGCTGACGAAGCGCGCCGGCACCTCGGCGCGCCCGACCCCTCAGGCGGCCCGGTCCCGACCCGCCTCGCCGAGGCGCCGTGCCAGACGCGCGAGACGTCGTGACAGGTCCCGCTCGACGGTCGGCTGCGGCTCGCCCAGGAAGCGCAACCGCGCGGCGATCGTGGCCGCACGTCGCGCGGCACGCTGGGCGGCCTGCGGGTCGCGATCCGCGTGCTCCAGTGACTTGGCGACCTGGATCCAGGCGCGCGGCGCATGGTGGCCGCCCTCCAGCGCCACGGCCTCCCACGCGGAGCGTGCCTCCGCCCGCTGACCGAGCCGCGCCAGGGCACGTGCCCGCTCCATGCCAAGCGTGGCCTGGAGCTCCCGCTCCTGCCACGGGAGGGACAGCCGCTCGAGCGCGGCGTCATAGCAGTCGAGTGCCTCCGCCGTGGCCCCGCGCCGCGCGTACATCCGTCCCAGGTGCAGCAGGTCACGCGTGGCCACGCGACCGACC
Organism: Chloroflexota bacterium; assembly: GCA_019637815.1. Classification (GTDB taxonomy): domain Bacteria; phylum Chloroflexota; class Limnocylindria; order Limnocylindrales; family CSP1-4; genus JAFMJV01. The sequence continues at coordinate 80,710 of JAHBUZ010000004.1, read as the reverse complement.
CCCGGCCGGCGTCCCGGCAGGACCTCGTGCGCCAGCACGCGCAGCAGCAGGGCGAGCGACACCACGTCCTGGTCGTTGTGGACGAGGATGTCCGGGAAGACCTCCGGTGTCCCGTCGCGCAGCCAGCGGAAGTAGCGCTCCGGGATGAGCGCACCCGGCAGGTCGCCGTATCGACGGACCCCGGCGATGGCCGCCTCCACCGTCGCGAGCCGCGCGTCCGGCAGCCGATGGCGCCACAGCGCGCGCGCCACGCTCAGCAGGTCGAGGTGCGCGCCGAGTCGGGGCGGCGGTCGACCATGCAGCCGATAGCGGCTCACGATGAGCGGCCAGTCGAACGTGCGCCCGTTGTAGGTGACGAGCACGCTGTCCGGTGGCAGGTGGCGCTCCAGCAGCGTCAGCATCGCCGGCTCATCCGGGTGGTCCGGCAGGAGCAGCTGACGCACGACCAGGTCATCACCCTGCCAGCGCGCGAGCGCCACCAGGAAGGGGACCGTGCCCGCCGCCGTGCCGAGGCCGGTCGTCTCGGTGTCCAGGAAGATGATGGGCCGTGACGGGTCCACGGGCTCCGGCAGCTCCCGGAGCGGTGCCAGATCCACGGGGAGTGGCACCCGTCGCTCCACGACCACCACGGTGCCGCCCTCGAGCTCGCTGAGATGGCCACCGAGCGTCCGGGCGAGTCGGATCGCCCCGTCCCGGCCACCGCCGCTCGGCAGGACGGGCACCGGGTCGGCATCCCCGACCGTGAGCCGCTCCACCAGGCCCGAGGTCGGGCCGGCCGATGGACCATCACCCGCCGCGCCACCCGACGACCCACCGCCGGTGTCCCGCAGCCGCTCCAGCCGGCGGGCACGGATGGCGATCGCGGACTCGGTCATGCGCGGACCCTGCGAGCCGGCCGTGCCATCTCGTGTGTCACGCAGCCGCCCGGGCTGCGCCGCGGAGCTGGTGGAGCAGGCGGGCGGCCACCGTCCGGGCACCCGAGGCACCACCCACGGGACCGACGCATCCCGGGCAGCCCGTCAGGCAGTCGCAGGCGTCCACCAGGTGGGCCGCGCCGGCAAGCAGCTCCTCGCTGCGCTGGAAGAGCCGACCGGACAGGCCCACGCCACCGGGCACCGTCTCCCAGAGATAGATGACGGGGCTCGCGAGGTGGGGCGACCGGACCTGCGCGACCATGCTCAGGTCCCGGGGGTCGCTCATGAGCGTCATGCAGGCGATGGTGTGGATGGCGTGCCCCGCGCCCACCAGCGCGCGGTCGAGGTCGTCGCGGGACCAGCCCGTCGCGGCCTGCGGCCCCAGCGCCAGCCACCACGCCGTGCTGTGGAGCTCCGTCTCGGGCAGATGGATGCGACCCCAGCCCAGGTTCTCGTGGCTGTCCAGCTTCAGCTTCTTGTAGATGGTCGCGAGCGAGGCGACCATCACCTCGCCATGGGCCACGGACGCGTCCGCTGCCACGCGACCCGGCGCCGAGCCGAGCGGCGTCTCGTCGAACACATCGAGGGGCTTGAGCGTGACCGCCATGTCCGCCCTCGTGTAGTGGTCCACATCGACGGGTCGGACATAGGCCTTGCGTTCGTCCCAGTCGAGTCGGTCGACATGGAACTGGCGTGACTCGTGGAGATAGATGGCACCCTCGTGGACGATGGTGGGCGCCGAGAACAGGTCCACCTCGCCGATGACCCGGGTGCCGGCGGGCCCGGTGTCGATGATGAGCACGTTCTCCGGTGCGGCGACCCGGAGGCTGATCTCGGACGCCGGGAAGCTCTCGCTCGACCAGTACCAGCGACCATCCGGTGCCCGGCGCACGTGACCGTCCTCGCCCAGGAAGGCCAGCAGGTCGTCCGCGGGGGAGGTGCCGAACCGCTCGCCCGGCTCGAAGGGCAGCTCGAACGCGGCCGCCCGGATGTGGGCCAGCAGCACGTGGATGTTGTCGGGGTCGAGACGCGCCTCCTCCGGCAGTCCTTCGAACAGGTACTCCGGCGCGCCCGCCACGTAGCGGTCCATGGGGCCGCCGCCCGTGACCAGGATCGCGGCACTCACCTCCTGGCGCCGACCCGCCCGGCCGATCTGCTGCCAGGTGCCGGAGATCGTGCCGGGATATCCGGCCAGCACCGCCACGTCCAGCCGACCGATGTCGATGCCCAGCTCCAGCGCGTTCGTGGACACCACGCCCAGCACCTCGCCGGTGCGCAGACCGGCCTCGATGGCGCGCCGCTCCGACGGCAGGTAGCCGCCCCGATAGCCACGCACCCGCTCGGACGGCCCACGGCCGTCCCGCAGTCCGTCCCGGAGCGAGGTGAGCAGCAGCTCCACCTGGACGCGTGACCGACCGAACACGATGGTCTGGCGCCCGGCCCGCAGGAACGTGAGCGCTGCCCGACGTGCCATCCCCGAGGCGCCCGGTCGGGCACCGGTGCGCGTGTCGCTCACCGGTGGGTCCAGCACGACCACGTGCTTCTCACCCGTGGGCGCGCCGCTCCGGTCGATGACCCGGACCCGTCGACCGGTCAGCAGGTCCGCGAGCTCCGAGGGCGCGCCGATGGTCGCGGAGCAGCACACGATGCGTGGCCGTGACCCGTAATGGGCGCAGATGCGGGCGAGCCGCCGCAGCACGTTCGCGACGTGGCTGCCGAAGATGCCCCGATAGGTATGCGCCTCGTCCACGACCACGTAGCGCAGCTGCTCGAACAGCTGGAACCATGCGGTGTGGTGGGGCAGGATCGCCGCGTGGAGCATGTCCGGGTTCGTGACCACCACCTGGCCCGCGGACCGGATCCGGCTGCGCTGCGGCGCCGGCGTATCGCCGTCATACACGTCCGCGTGGAGCGGCAGCCCCGCGAGCTGTGCCAGCTCCCGGATCTCCACCAGCTGGTCCCGGCCGAGCGCCTTGGTAGGGAACAGGTAGAGGGCACGGGCGGCCGGCTCCTCCGCGATCGCCTGGAGCACCGGCAGGTGGTAGCACAGCGACTTGCCCGACGCGGTCGGCGTGGCGACCAGGATGTCCTCGCCCTCGGCCAGGGCATCGAGCGCGTCCGCCTGGTGACGATACAGACCATCGATGCCGCGCTGTCGGAGGGCATCCCGGAGGCGTGGGTCGAGCCGGTCGGGCACGGGCACGACATCCGCGGGCCGCGCGGGCAGGACGCGGTGGGCGACGACCCCCGCGGCGACCTCGGGCTGTGCGAGCAGCGCGTCGAGGGCGGCGGTCGTGGACAGCGGCTGGTGGATGCGCATCGGAGCACCTTCCCTGTGATCCATGGGTGTGCTAGCATACCGACCATCCGTTCGAAATGTGACGTCGGGACGATCGAGGTGGGGGCCTCGATGTCACGCTCGGTGTGTGGGTGTCCGGTCGGGTCCGGTCCGGTTTGACACGCACGCAGCGCGCAGCTACGCTGCGTGGCCATGCCGCGTCTTCCTGGTCGCTCGCGCCCGCGTCCCGCCGATCCGGCGGATGTCGCGACGACCACGTCGTGGCGAGCCGCTGAGGCGGTCCGGTCGGACACGACGACCGGCCTCGTGCGTACCGGGACCAGCCCGACCACCGGGAGCGTGACGCTCACCCCGGCTCCGGATGCGGATCCCACCCGGCAGGCGGTACGCATCAGGCTGCCGCGGCGCCCGCGGGCCATGGAGCGTCGCGCGTTGTTCGTCGCCAGCGCCCTGCTGGTGGGGCTGTTCGCGTCGGCTGCGGTGGCGCGGTCCATCTCGGACGTGTTCGCGACCCGTGCCCAGGTGGTCTCGGCCCGGGCGGTGAATGACGCGATCCGGGCGGAGCTCGAGGCCAGCCGCGCGGAGACCTCGTTCGCGGCCTCACCGTCCTATCTCCGGTTCGCGGCGCGGGGTCTCGGCTACGGGCAGGGCAAGGAGCAGCCGTTCGCGTTGCGGGCCGGCGCACCCCCGGCTCCCGTCATCGTGCCGCTCGGCGGCCTCGACGACCAGGACCCGGATGGGGATGTCCTCGAGGGCATCGTGGAGCTGCTGTTCGGGTCCTGATCCGGGGCGGACCTCAGTGGCCCGGGCGAGGGTCCTCGTTGGGGGTCGCTCCCACCGTGAGTCGCCAGCCGTCCCTCCGAACGCGCAGGTCGAGGGCGATCACCGCGATCACCACGCCACCGATGGGCGAGAGCACGAGCGACACGATGCTCGCGATGAGCACGTCGCTGATCCGTCCCAGGCCCAGGGGTGCGGCCACCATGTCGGTGAGCACGCCCGCCAGCAGCTGGACGATCATGGAGCCGATGATCGCGACCGCGAGCGTGACCACGAGCAGGATGGCGAAGGTCCGCCAGGTGTGCTGGCCGGTGAGATACCAACTGCGCCTGATCGCGCCCAGCGCACCGACCCGCTCACCGGCGACCACGGCGCTCGTGAGCGCGAGCCGGACCAGGAGGGTCACGGCTGCCACGGTGGTCGCGACGCCGACGACGAGCGCCAGGAAGACCCCCAGGCCACCGCCATCGGCGGCGGGGAAGAGGATCAGCAGCAGGATCGCGGCGGCGATGCCTGCGGCGATGACCGCGAGGATCGCGAGCGTCGACAGGAACGCTGCACCCATGGCCGGCAGCGCCCGGCCGATCGAGGCCCGGATGAGCATGGCGGCGCGCACCGGCTGCCCGTGATAGTCCGCGAGGACCGCGGTCGCGGCGCCCACCCCCGCCAGCGCGCCCAGGAGCATGCCCACGATGGACGATGCACCGACGAGCCCGAAGGCGCCCACGATCGCGTCCCATTGGGCGGGTGTGGGCTCACGCACCGTGGGCTCCGGTCCCTCCAGTCCGGTCACGACCGGGAGCAGCGCGTCGGTGACATGCTGCTGGGCCACCGCGTCGATGAGCAGCGCCGGCAGCTGGATGATCGTGGCGAGGACGAGCAACGCCACCACGTGTCGACCCATGATGCGCACGGCCACATCGATGACCCCGCCCACGGACAGGGGACGCAGCTCGGCAGGTCGGGGGTCGGGTGCGGGCTCCGGCGGCAGGGACGGCCATCCCAGGGGGCCGCCGCTCATCGATCGGGCATGTCCTGCGAGGCGTCATCCTCGAGGTCGCGGAGCGTGCGACTGACCACCGCATAGCCGATGGCACCGCCCACACCCGCGAGCACCATGACCGTCGAGAGCATGGTCCGGGCACGCAGCCGGATGCCGGACAGGCCCAGCCCCAGCCGGAACCGGAAGATGCCGAACAGGGCCGCGAGGGGTCGCATGCCAGCAGTCTGACAGGTCGGGCGGGGGAGGGATGCGCCATGCCCGGTGCCGTGTGGGCATCACGTCCCGCGTCCGATCGGGTGCGGTCTCCGGGGGCGCGCGTCGCCGGGCGAGCGCCACCGACCCATCCCGGCACCGTCCCGGTGGCCTGCGGTACCATCGTGCGACGCTGGATTGGCGGCTCGTGCCGTCATCCTTCGTCCTCGACGGCCGAGGGAAGCCGTCGGCGGACACGGCGGCGGAGTAGCTCAGTGGCAGAGCAGGGGACTCATAAGCCCTTGGTCGGTGGTTCGAATCCGCCCTCCGCTACCACTCCCTGATCCAGGAGGATCCCGTGGCTTCGGACGCATCGTCATCGGGTTCGGGCGGCTGGGGATCCGGCAGCCCTGGTGGGACCCCCGGGTGGGGCGACCCGCAACGGCCCGGTCAGGCCCCGCAGGGTGGCTGGCCGGCGGCGAGCTCGCAGGGTGGCTGGAGCCAGCAGCCCGGTCAGGCGCCGCAGGGCACCCAGGGGTGGGCGCAGCAGCCCACCCAGTCGGGTTGGGGTCAGCAGCCGGGCCAGGCTTCGCAGGGCACCCAGGGCTGGGGTCAGCAGCAGCCCGGACAGGCACCGCAGGGCACCCAGGGCTGGGGTCAGCAGCAGCCCACCCAGTCGGGTTGGGGTCAGCAGCAGCCCGGTCAGGCACCGCAGGGCACCCAGGGGTGGCCGCAGCAGCCCGGACAGGCACCGCAGGGCGCCCAGGGCTGGGGCCAGCAGTCGGGCTGGGGTCAGACCCCGGGGCAGCAGTCCGGCTGGGGCACGCCACCCGCAGGCAACCAGTGGGCGCCGACCCTGCCGACGGGCGGCTGGGACACCCCGGAGCCATGGGCGGACGCCGGGTACCCGGTGGACGTGCGCTATACCCCGGAGGGCCGGATCGGTCGCTACTGGGGCATCCCGATCATCGGACACATGGTGCGTGGCCTGTGTCTGATCCCGCATGCCATCGCGCTGATGCTGCTCGGCATCGTGGCGTACCTGGTCATCTTCGTGTCATGGATCCCGGTGCTCATCAACGGCCGACAGGCCGGCTGGATCCACAGCGTGCTCGGCGGCTACGTGCGCTGGTGGGTGCGCACGGTGAGCTGGGCGTGGCTGCTGTCGGGCACCTACCCGCCGTTCTCCGTGGGGGACGATCCGAACCAGCACGTGCGGGTGCGCATCGACCGGGACCAGCCGATCAGCCGTATCTGGGGCATCCCGATCATCGGTGTGCTGCTGCGATCCATCCTGCTCATCCCGCACTTCATCGTGCTGATGGTGCTCTGGTTCGTGTCGTACATCGTGCTCATCTTCGCGTGGATCCCGGTGCTCATCTATGGCCGGCAGGCGGACGCGGTCTACACCCTCGTCGGTGGGACCCTCCGCTGGACCGCGCGCGTCCAGGCATACATGCTGCTGGTGTCCGGGCCGTATCCGCCGTTCCGCCTGGACTGACGCGCGCCGCGCTGGCGCGGTCCAGGCACGATCGGGTGGCGGGCCTGTCGCCTGCGTGCACCGTCAGGCTGACGATGTAAGGCCCAGCGGACTGGGATCGGCCGCTCCGGTGCTATGATCGAGACCCCGGCTCGTGCGACACGCCGGGTTCCCTCACCCCGGAGGCGCTCCCCCCTTGAACAGCCGGTTCCTGCGTAACGGCCTTGTGACGCTCGTGCTCGTGGTGGGCACGGCGGCACTGCTGTACATGTTCCTCTTCCAGGGCTCGACCACCCAGGACATCCCCTACAGCGGTACCTCGCAGCCGCCCCAGAGCGCGAGCCTCGAGCAGCGCGTGAAGGCGGGTGACGTGGTCACCATCACCCAGCGCGGCGAGGTCCTCGAGGTCACCACCACCGCCATGGACAGCGCGGGCAAGCCCGTGAAGCTGTCGAGCCGTGTGCCCAGTGCCCTGACCCAGGTGAGCCAGGATCTCAGCGTGTGGTGCGCGATCGGCACCGAGGGCACGGCGTGCCCCTTCGTGCCGTCGCTGGTGCCGGAGGCGGCCAACGACGGCGCATGGCTGGGCATCCTCCTCTCCGCGATGCTGCCGGTGCTGCTCATCGGTGCGTTCCTGTACTTCATGTTCCGCCAGGCCCAGGGCACCAACAACCAGGCGATGTCCTTCGGCAAGAGCCGGGCGCGCATGTTCCTGGGCAACAAGACGGTCGTCACGTTCAGCGACGTGGCGGGCGTGGATGAGGCCAAGACGGAGCTCCAGGAGGTCGTGGAGTTCCTCAAGTACCCCGAGAAGTTCAACTCCCTCGGCGCCCGCATCCCGCGTGGCGTGCTGCTCGTGGGCCCTCCCGGCACCGGCAAGACGCTCCTCGCGCGAGCGGTCGCGGGCGAGGCGGGCGTACCCTTCTTCAGCATCTCCGGTTCCGAGTTCGTGGAGATGTTCGTGGGCGTCGGTGCCAGCCGTGTCCGGGACCTGTTCGACCAGGCCAAGCGCAACAGCCCCTGCATCGTGTTCGTGGATGAGATCGACGCGGTCGGCCGCCAGCGTGGCGCCGGTCTCGGTGGCTCCCATGACGAGCGGGAGCAGACGCTGAACCAGATCCTGGTCGAGATGGACGGCTTCGACACGAACACCAACGTCATCGTGGTCGCGGCGACCAACCGGCCGGACGTCCTCGACCCGGCGCTCCTGCGACCCGGTCGGTTCGACCGCCAGGTGATCCTCGATCGCCCGGACATCAAGGGCCGCCTGGAGATCCTCAAGGTCCACATCAAGGGCAAGCCGCTCGACAAGTCCATCGACCTGCCCTCGATCGCGAAGCAGTCGCCGGGCTTCTCGGGCGCGGACCTCGCGAACCTCGTCAACGAGGCCGCCATCCTCGCCGCGCGCCGCAACAAGAAGGTCATCACGACCTCCGAGTTCAACGAGGCGCTGGAGCGGGTCGTGGCCGGCCCGGAGCGCAAGAGCCGGGTCATCAGCGATGCCGAGAAGGCGATCATCGCCTACCACGAGGGCGGTCATGCGCTCGTCCAGCGGGTGCTGCCCAAGTGCGACCCCGTGGCCAAGGTGAGCATCATCAGCCGCGGCATGGCGCTCGGCTACACCATGGGTCTGCCCACGGAGGACCGCTACCTCCAGAGCAAGGCGGAGTTCGAGGACAAGATCGCGGGCATGCTCGGCGGCAACGCATCCGAGCGGCTCATCTTCGGGGACACCACGACGGGCTCCTCGAACGACATCGAGAAGGCGACCAATCTCGCCCGCCGCATGGTCACCGAGTTCGGCATGAGCGACCGCCTGGGCCCCCTGGCGTTCGGCAAGCGTGACGAGCTGGTGTTCCTGGGTCGCGAGATCGGGGAGCAGCGCAACTACTCGGATGATGTGGCTCGCCAGATCGACGAGGAGGTGCGCGCCATCATCGACCGGGCATACACCCGCGCGATGGACGTGCTGACGACCCACAAGGACCGGCTCCAGGAGCTCGCGGAGCGGCTCGTGGCGCAGGAGACCATCGAGCAGGAGGAGTTCGCGGCGATGTTCGCGGACCTGCCCGATCCGCGTGGTGAGTCGGGTGGCGGCATGACGCCCCTGGTGACTCCCGAGCCGGAGCCGCCGACCGAGCAGCGGGGGACGGGCAGCACGAACCCCGCCCCCCAACCCGCCTGAGACGCAGCGCGTTGATGCGGCCCATGGCGGCGTTGGCGGCTGCGCTCCCTCGCTCACGTGCTCGTGCACGCTCGCTCGGGATGCTCGCCGCCGCCTTGCCCTGGACCGCCTGAACGCGCTGCTGGCGCGGGAGGGGCGGCCGGCTGTCGTGTTGTGACCGCCTTGCCCTGGACCGCCTGAACGCGCTGCTGGCGCGGGCGGGGCGGCCGGCTGTCGTGAGGCGGCGGTCCTGACGTGAGGCGGCGGATCACCGCCGGCCGGCACTCGTCACCGCTACCCTTGCGGGGCGTCACGATGCGTGGCGCCCTGCACGCTCGTCCGGGAGACCCATGACCGACCAGACCGACACCATCGCGCGTCTTGACGCGTTCCTCGACCGCACCGCCGACGAGCGGCTCGGGGACTACGTGGAGTTCCTGCGCATCCCGTCCATCGGCACGCTCTCCGAGCACGACGCGGACACCGAAGCCGCGGCGCGCTTCCTCGCGGAACGGCTGGAGCGGTGGGGCCTGGAGCACGTCGAGGTGTCGCCGACCGGGGGTCACCCCATCGTGTACGCGGACTGGCTGCACGCCGAGGGCGCCCCCACGGTGCTGGTCTATGGCCACTATGACGTCCAGCCGGTGGACCCCCTGGACCTGTGGGTGCGACCGCCGTTCGATCCGCGCATCGAGGACGGTCGGATCTTCGCCCGCGGTGCGGCGGACGACAAGGGCCAGGTGCATCTCCACGCCTGGGCCGCCCGTGCCTGGCTGGAGATGGAGGGCCGGCTGCCCATCAACGTGCGCTACGTGTTCGAGGGCGAGGAGGAATCCGGCTCGACCCACTTCGATGGCTGGCTCCGGGACAATCGACACCGCCTCTCGGCGGACCTGGCGGTCATCAGCGACACCGGCTTCTTCGAGGGGAACCACCCTGCCATCACGGTCGGCCTGCGTGGCCTGACGTACCTCCAGGTGGATGTGACCGGGCCGGACGTGGACCTCCACTCGGGGACGTGGGGCGGCAACGTCCAGAACCCGGCGAACGCGCTGGCCCGGATCATCGCCGCGCTCCGCAACGACGACGGCACGGTCGCGGTGCCCAGCTTCTACGACGAGGTCCGGCCCATCACGCCCGAGGTGCACGCCCAGTTCCAGCGCCTGCCCCTGGACGAGGCGGAGTTCGCGGCGGGCATCGGCGTGCCGGAGCTGTTCGGCGAGGCAGGCTTCCTGCCCCTCGAGCGGCGTGGCGCGCGACCCACGCTCGATGTCAACGGCCTGTGGGGCGGCTTCCAGGGGGAGGGGAGCAAGACCATCATCCCGGCCCACGCGCATGCCAAGATCAGCTGCCGCCTGGTGGCGGACATGGACCCGGAACGCACGTTCGAGCGGGTGCGGGATGCGATCCTCGCGGTCCCGGTGCCGGGGGTCCGGGTGGACGTGCGACCCCTCAACCACGGGATGTGGAGCCTCGTGGACATCGGTCACCCTGCGGTGGCTGCCGCCGCGACATGTCTCCGAGAGGTCTTCGGCGAGGAGCCGTACTACCTGTACGAGGGCGGCTCGATCCCGGCGGGCGCCTCGTTCGGGACCATCCTGGGGCTGCCGGTCGCGCTGGTCGGTTTCACCAACCCCGATGACCAGGCGCACGCGCCCAACGAATCGATGGTCCTCGCCAACTACGAGGGCGGCGCACGCACGGTCGTGCGCTACTGGCAGGCGCTCGCCGACCTGCCGCGGTAGGGGCTGCTCCGACCGACGGCCCACCACGGCGCGTGAGGTCGCGCTGGGCGGTCCGGTTGGTACGGATGGGGTGTGGAGGTAGGAGGTCCGGCGAGTGTCGGCGTGCGGTCCGGCGCTGATAGCGTCCGTGATCGGGACGACCTGTCCCTGACAGCCGCAGCTGCGAGACGCCGTGAACCTGATCCGGAACCGCAACGCCGCCCCAGCGCCGTCCGAGGTCGCTCCTGCGGCCGTGCCCGGCGACTGGGCGACCGCCACGATGCCCGCTGGTGATGGCCCGCCGGCCGAGGTCCCGATGCCGCCTGCCGGCTGGACGCCGGAGGCCGGTGCGCCGCCCCAGGCGTGGGACGGTCCGGTGCCTGCCTGGCCGCCGGCCGCGATGCCCGGGTACGGCCCCGGGCCGATGCCGCCCATCGGTCCTGACGGCTATCCGGTGCCGGGCTACGTGCCGGGTCCCGAGGCAGGCTATCCCGACGCGGGCTATCCGGGCGCCGGCTACGACGAGTACGCCCCGATCGCCGAGGCGCCGCTGCCTGCCCAGGACATCGACTGGACGGTGCCGGGCGCGACCGGGAACACCATCCCGCGGAGCGCCACGCAGGTGCTGACCACGCTGGCCGGCAAGGTGGCCCAGGGTGATGTCGACCAGTACCAGCCGGTGCCGCTCGGCTTCACGCCGCTCGACAAGACCATCGGCGGCGGCCTGCGCGCGGGGGAGCTGCTGCTCATCGGCGGTGCGCAGGGCACCGGGAAGACCACGATGTCCGTCCAGATGGCCCGCAACATCGTGATGGGCGGTCAGGCGAGCGTGCTGTACGTCTGCTACGAGCATGACGAGGAGTACCTCCTCAACCGCATCATCGCGATGGAGTCGGCGCTCTCCTCGCTGCCGGGGCGCATCCAGGGCATCAAGCTCCAGGACGTGCGCAACGAGATCCTCAGCACCTGGCTCGCCCAGGGCGGCGACGGCTACGCGGACCTGATGGCGAACCCCCGGCTGCGACCCGCGCTCGAGCGCCTCGCACGCTACGGCCCCAACCTGTTCCTGCTGCGTGGCTCGCAGACCAAGAACACCGTCGAGAACCTCGACCACCTCATCAAGCGCTACAAGGAGCTCTCGGGCGACCGGCGGCTGGTGGTGTTCATCGACTACATGCAGAAGGTGCCCGTCATCCCCGAGCCGCCGTCCGAGACCGAGAAGGTGACCTACGTGGTCAACGGTCTCAAGGACGTGGCGCTCCAGAACGACTGCCCGATGATCTCCATCGTGGCGGCGGACAAGGACGGCCTCAAGGCCTCGCGACTACGGAACCACCACCTGCGGGGCTCGTCCGCCATCAACTACGAGGCGGACATCATCCTCATCCTCAACGAGAAGTACCAGATCGTGGCGAAGGTGAACATCGAGTTCAACCCGCACCACGCGCAGCGCTTCCGGGACTGGGTGGTCGCTAGCGTCGAGAAGAACCGCGGTGGCCAGAATGCCGTGGACCTCGAGTTCGAGAAGCACTTCGAGTTCTCCTGCTTCGACCCCAACGGCCGCACCGTCCAGGAGAAGCTCATCGAGGAGCGCCTCTACAACGACTGACGTCGCAGCTCCCTCGGGTGGTACGCGGGTCCGGCTCGCCGATCGCGCGGGCCGATAGACTGCCCGGGTGCCCGAGCGACGCATCCAGCCCCGCCCCGAGGTCGTGTTCCTGGACCTCGGCGACACCCTCATCCGCGCGCATCCGTCGTGGTCCGCGGTGTATCGGGGTGTCCTCGCCGCGCACGGCGTGGAGGTGGCACCAGACGCGCTGCGGGACGCGCTCGAGGCGACGTTCGGCAACAACGGCGACCACGTGGAGGGGCCCTTCGAGGCCTCCGCCGAGGCGTCGTACCAGCGGCTGAAGCGCTTCGACACCCAGGTCCTCGAGCGGCTCGGTCGGCCGGTGCCGCCGGACCGGTTCTTCCGCTCGCTGGAGGCCGCGTTCGCGGAGCGGGCATCGTGGTGGGTGTTCCCGGACGTGCCACCGGCCCTCGACGCGCTCCAGGACGCCGGGATCAGACTCGCCATCATCTCCAACTGGGGCTGGTCGGCGCCGGAGCTCATCCACACCCTGGAGCTCGCCCGCCACTTCGAGGCGCTGGTCATCAGCGACCGGGTGGGCTACCTGAAGCCCTCGGCGGGCATCTTCCACCACGCCCTCGAGGTCATGCGCGTGACACCGGACCGGGCGCTCCATATCGGTGACTCGGTGCCGGCTGACGTCGTGGGTGCCCGGGGGGTCGGCATCCAGCCGGTGCTCGTGCAGCGTGCACCGGGACCCGGTGGTGCGTCCACGTCCATCAGCGGCCGATCCTCGCTCGCGGACGATCCGCCGTGCATCGGGGACCTCTGGGACCTCCTCGACCTCCTGGGCATCGACCGGCCCGGCGATCGACCAGCCGCCGTCCCGTCCGACTGAGGCCGCCCGGCGCGATGGACCCCGATCGCTGGCGACTGTTCCTCGCGCTGCCCGTCCCGGCGGCGATCGCGAGGACGCTGCACGACGCGCTCGCGCCGTTCCGTCGTGCGTATCCCGGGACGCGCTGGACGGCTGCGGCGCAGTACCACTTGACGCTGCGGTTCCTGGGCAGCATCCCGAGTGATCGGGTCGGCGCGATCGAGGCTGCGCTCCGGTCGGCTGCCGCCATCGCTGCCCCCTTCGAGGTGGAGGTGTCCGGCGCCGGCGGGATGCAGGGGCGGTCCGATGCCGTCTGGCTGGAGGTGGGTCGTGGCGAGCAGCAGGTCGCGGCGCTCGCCGATGCCATCGATGCGCTGCTGCCCACCGATGTCCTCGCATCCCCGCCCAAGGCCCGGCCGCGGCCACACCTGACGGTCGCGCGACGCGGATCGGCGGACCTGGTGGCGGCGCTCCGGGGCGGCGGCCCCGGCCACGTCCATGCGACGTGGCAGGCGGACCGTGGCGTCCTGTACCGCTCCTTCACGGGCACCCCCGCCGGGTCACGCTATGAGTCCATCGCAGAGGCGACCCTGGGCGCGTCGGTCCTGTCCGCCGGTGCGGACCGATGAGCGACCTCGTGGTCCGCGCGACCGGACTGCGCAAGCTGTACGGGCATCGCACCGCGCTCGATTCGCTGGACCTCGCGGTCGCGCCGGGTCAGGTGCTGGGGCTCCTGGGCCCCAACGGCGCGGGCAAGACGACCGCGGTCAAGCTGCTGCTGGGCCTCGCACGACCGACCGCGGGGACCGGCAGCGTCCTGGGGCTACCCCTCGGCGACCGACGGGCCCGGCAGCGGATCGGCTATCTGCCGGAGCTGTTCCGCTACCCGGCGTGGCTCACGGCACGGGAGCTGCTGCGGCTGCACTGTCGGCTCGCGGATCTGCCCCGCGGGACGTGGTCCGACCAGATCGACCAGGCGCTCGGCATCGTGGGGCTGCTCGGCCGCGCCGGTGACCGGGTGGGGGACCTGTCCAAGGGCATGCAGCAGCGACTGGGCCTGGGCGTCGCGCTGCTCGGCGAACCGGACCTCGTGATCCTCGATGAGCCGACCTCCGCGCTCGACCCGGTGGGCCGGGATGACGTGCGCGCCATCATCCGGGCGCTGCGCGGTCGGGGCGCCGCGGTGATCCTCAACTCGCATCTCCTGGGCGAGGTGGAGCGCGTCTGTGACGAGGTGGTCATCGTCCATCGCGGGCGGGCCATCGCGTCCGGCAGCGTGCGGCAGCTGGTCGGCGCGCCGTCGCTGCGGGTCGCCGTCGCGGGACTCGCGGACCCGGTGTCCGTCCTGCGTCGCTTCGGGCCCGTGACCCTGGAGCAGGATGGGCTGCTCATCCATCCGATGGAGCTGGAACGCACCCCGGAGGTGGTCGCGGCGGTGATCGCGGCGGGCGGCCGACTGTTCGCGGTGGAGCCCGTCCAGCGGTCGCTCGAGGATCTCTTCCTCCAGCTCGTCCGGACCGGGGTCACCGAGGCCACCGAACAGTTCCGTCTGCCGGTCATGACCGGACCCGTGGGTCCGCCGACGGACGAACCACCGTCATGAGCATCCGCGCGATCCTGGTCATCACGGAGCTGACGCTCCGGGAGGTGCTGCGCCGACGGCTCCTGTGGGTGCTCCTGGGGCTGTCGGCCGTGAGCGTCCTGTTCGTGGGCTGGGTGGTCACCCAGCTGGTCGCGCAGGCGCGTGACTCGGGCATGGACGAGGCGCGCGTCATGCTCGGTGTCTCGCAGGTGCTCGTGATCATCGCGTTCATGTTCAGCTTCGTGCTCGCGATGTCCGGGGCGTTCCTCGCGGCGCCCGCCGTCGCGTCGGACGTGGAATCCGGGGTCGCGCTCGCGATGCTGGCCCGACCGATCTCCCGGGCGGACCTCGTCCTCGGCCGGTGGCTGGGGCTGTCGCTGGTGACGGGTGGCTATGCGGTGGTTTCCGCGGCGCTCGCGATCGGGGTCGTCGCCCTCGTCTCCGGATACGTGCCACCCGATCCGGTGACCGCGATCGCGTGTCTCGTCGGCCAGTCGATCGCGACGCTGACCCTGGCGCTCGCGCTCGGCACGCGGCTGCCGTCCATGAGCGCTGGCGCCATCGCGGTGGTCGCCTTCGGCGGGGCATGGCTGGGTGGGTTCCTGGGGTCGGTGGCCGGACTGCTGCGTGCCCAGGCGATCGTGCCGACGCTCGACATCGTGCGCTTCCTGTTCCCCACGGACCTGCTGTGGCGGGGCGTCATCCACGGCCTCGAGCCGCCCATCATCCAGCTCCTGGCACGCGGCGTGGACCGGGGGAGCTACGCATACGACCCGTTCGTGGCGCTCACGCCCGTGCCGACGGAGGCGGTCCTGTGGTCCATCGCGTGGATCGTGCTGGTGCTCGCGGGTGGCGTGCTCGCCTTCAGGCGCCGGGAGCTCTGACGCGGACCAGCTTCAGCAGATGCGTGGCAGCTGCTCGCCGACGAGCATGTCCACGATGCGTTCGCTGCCCACCAGGGTGCGCATGGTGACCATCCCCGGGTGATCGGCGACCACCGTGCCGATGCGCACGGCCTGGGCGCCCTCCGGGGTCGCTCGCATCGCGGCGAGCACCGCATCCGCGGCATCCGTCGGCACGATGGCCACGAGCTTGCCCTCGTTCGCGACGTGGAGCGGATCCAGGCCCAGGAACTCGCACGCGGCCCGGACGGGTCCCGGGATGGGCAGCGCCGGCTCATCGAGCACCATGCCGACGCCGGATGCCGCCGCGATCTCGTTCAGCGCTGACGCGAGGCCGCCGCGGGTCGGATCCCGGAGCACGTGGAGATCCGGCTCGACCGCGAGCATGGCCGCGACGAGACCCCCCAGCGACTGGGTGTCGGACGCGATCTCCACCTCGAACTCGAGGCCCTCGCGGACGCTCATGATGGCCACGCCATGGAGCCCGATCGCTCCTGAGAGCAGGATCGCGTCCCCAGCACGCGCCCGGTCAGCGGATGGCGCCACGCCCTCCGGCACCACACCGATCCCGGACGTGTTGACGAACAGCCGGTCCGCGGCGCCTCGATCGACCACCTTGGTGTCGCCGGTCACGATGCGCACGCCCGCACGCTTCGCCGCTGCGGCGGCCGACGCCGTGATGGACCGCAGCTCCTCGAGCGGCAGCCCTTCCTCGATGACATAGGCCAGGCTGAGCGCGACCGGCCGGGCACCCATCATGGCGAGGTCGTTGATGGTGCCGTTCACGGCCAGCTCACCGATGTCGCCGCCCGGGAATCGGAGTGGTGAGACCACGAACGAATCGGTGGTGAAGGCGAGCCGCGCGCCGGCCACATCCAGCACCGCGGCGTCGTTGAGCACCCCGCCCGGGGACGCATCGCCGAGCGCCGGGGCGAGCACATCCCGGATGAGCAGATTGGACAGCTGCCCACCGGAGCCGTGCCCCAGGATCACCCGGGCATCCTCCGGGATCGGTGCGGGACAGCTGAGGTCGTCCGTCTCGATCGTGACGGGCGACTCGGCCGTCACCGTCAGCGTTGGATCCTGGACGGTCATGCTGCACCTCCCGTGCCAGTGGTCATCACCAGGGGTTGGGCGGGGCTGAAGCCGCCGGTCGTCGCCAGACCGCGGCGGGCCGCGTGGAACGCGGCGCAGGTCCCCTCGGAGCTGACCATCGGGGCGCCGAGCGGCTGGCGGGGCGTACAGAGGGTGCCGTACGCGGTGCAGTCGAGCGGGGTCCGTTCCCCGGTGAGGATCGCCCCAGCGATACAGGCGGGATGCTCGTTGGTGGCGATGGCCGCGACATCGAAGCGCTGCTCGGCATCGAAGCTCGCGTACTCCGGTCGCAGCCGGTACCCGGAATGCGGGATCTCCCCGATGCCGCGCCACTTGCGGGCACCGATCTCGAACACCTCCAGGACCTGCTGCTGGGCGAGCGGCACGCCCTCACGCCGGACCGCGCGGACGTACTGGTTCTCCACCTCGGATCGGCCCTCCTCGAGCTGGCGGATGGCCATCAGGATGCCCTCCAGCAGGTCCAGCGGCTCGAAGCCGGTGACCACGATGGGCACCCGGTATCGCGCGGCGATGGGTTCGTACTCGGTCCAGCCCATGATCGCGCACACGTGACCCGCCGCGAGGAAGCCCTGGACCTGGTTGGTAGGCGAGTCCAGGAGCGCGGTCATGGCCGGCGGCACCAGCACGTGCGACACGAGCACGCTGAAGTTCGTGATGCCTCGTCGCGCGGCCTCGGCGACGGCCATGGCGTTCGCCGGCGCGGTCGTCTCGAAGCCGACGGCGAAGAAGACCACCTCGTGGTCCGGGTGCGCGGTCGCGATCCGGACCGCATCGAGCGGGGAATAGACGATGCGCACATCCGCGCCACGCGCCTTGAGTGCGAGCAGGTCCGTGGTGGAGCCCGGGACGCGCAGCATGTCGCCGTAGCTCGTGAAGATGACGCCCGGTCGGGCGGCGATGGCGAGCGCCTTGTCCACCTGCTCCAGTGGCGTCACGCACACCGGGCAGCCAGGGCCGTGGATCATCCGGACACCCGCCGGGAGCGCCTCATCGATGCCCTGCTTGACGATGGTGTGGGTCTGCCCGCCACACACCTCCATGAGCGTCCACGGGCGCGTCGTGATGCGATGGATCTCCGCGAGCAGCTTGCGCGCGAGGACGGGATCGCGGTACTCGTCGAGGTACTTCATGACGCGGGTGCTCTGAGGGATGGCGCGGGCGCTCGGAAGGCCAGCTCCTCGTCCACGATGGCTGGCTCGCTCATGCCCGGTCCCATGGTCGCCAGCTCCGGCTCGATGACACCCATGGTGCCCAGGATCTCAAGGGTCCGGAGCGCCTCTGCTTCGTCCACCCGCGAGATGGCGAAGCCGACGTGGACGATGACGTAGTCGCCCACCGCGGTGTCCGGCAGGTAGGCGAGACACGCGTCCTTGCGCACACCGCCGAAGTCGACCTTGCACATGGCGAGCCCGCCGTCGTCGCGGATCTCGGTCACGCGCCCGGGGATCCCGAGACACATCCTGATCAGCCCTCCCAGCTGTCGGTCGGTCCGCGGCCACCCGCGGCGAGCACGGCGGCCGCGATGGCCGCCTGCCCGTACGAGACACCACCGTCGTTGACCGGCACCAGCCGATCGATGAACACCTCGAAGCCATCGCGCGCGAGCCGTCGGAGCAGGACCGAGGCGAGCCGGCGGTTCTGGAACACGCCGCCGGACAGGCACACGGTCCGGATGCCGGTCATCGTGCGGGTCTCGGCGAGCAACTCACGCGTCACGAGCGCGATCGTCTCCTGGAAGCTCGCCGCGAGGGCCGTCGGGCGCGCGCCATCGGCGAGCGCGGCGACGAGCGCTGTCAGCGTGGGCCGGGGGTCATAGACCAGCAGGCCATCGACCCGCCCGATGCGATACGCGAGCGGGACGGCCACCCGGTCGCCCGCGGCGAGCTCCAGGTCGATGGCGGCTTGGGCCTCGAACTCGGCGACGTCCCGGATGCCCAGGAGCGCGGCGACCGCGTCGAACAGCCGACCCGCCGAGGACGCGACCGGTGCGTTGAGCCGTCGGGTCACCTGTTGGCGGACCAGTGCGACCTCCCGTGGGTCGAGACGTGCCAGGAACGGCGCCAGCGCCTCCGGGTCGATCCCAAGGCCAGGAGTGGCCGGGTCGCCGCGGGAGCCTCGCTCGGGTGCCGACCCATGCTCCGAGGGCGCCCGCCCATCGGCCGTCTCGATCGCGCCCTCCGCGACCGCCTCGGCGTCGAAGAGGTACCCCAGCGCCATCCGATACGGCCGCCGGACGGCGAGGGCACCACCCGGCAGGGGAGCTCGCCCGAACCGTGCCAGCCGGGTGTAGCCACGCAGGTCCGCGCGCAGGATCTCGCCGCCCCAGAGCGTGCCGTCGTCCCCCATCCCCAGGCCGTCATACGCGACACCCAGGAACGGCCCGGTGATGCCGTGTTCCGCCGCGCATGCCGCCACGTGCGCGTGATGATGCTGGATCGGGATGCGGCGCTCTGCGGGGAAGCGCGCCACGGCGAGCTTGGTGGAGAGGTACTCCGGGTGGAGATCGTGCGCCACGTAGCGCGGCTCCACGGCGAGCAGTCGGCTCAGATGCTCCAGGCCATCGGTGAACGCGCGATGGGTCGCGAGATCCTCGAGGTCACCATCGTGCGGCGCCACGTGTGCTCGCCCACCCCGCGCGATGGTGAACGTGTGCTTGAGCTCGGCGCCCACCGCGAGCAGCGGCTGCGGTGTCGCGATGGGCAGGGGAAGCGGGTCTGGCGCATAGCCACGGGCTCGCCGGATGATCGACGCCCGACCCGCCACGACACGCGTCACCGAGTCGTCATAGCGTGCCCGGATCTCCCGATCGTGCGTCAGGAAGCCGTCCGCCAGGGATGAGAGTCGCGCCAGCGCATCGTCATCCTGGGTCGCCAACGGCTCATCGGTCAGGTTGCCGGAGGTGAGCACCAGGGGTCGCCCGAACGCCCCGAGCAGCAGGTGGTGGAGTGGCGTGTAGGGCAGGAACACCCCCAGCCGTCGGTCGCCGGGCGCGACCTCCGCCGCGAGTGCCGGTGCGCCGGTGCGGCGTCGCTCGAGGAGCACGATGGGCCGCGCAGGGGACGTCAGCAGCGTCTGCTCGACCCCGCCAATGCGGCACAACGCCCGGGCAGCGTCCAGGTCACGGACCACGACCGCGAACGGCTTGGCCCAGCGCCGCTTGCGATCGCGGAGGCGGGCCACGGCGGCCGGATCCGTGGCGTCACAGGCGAGGTGATAGCCGCCCAGGCCCTTGACGGCCACGATCGCGCCGTGTCGCAGCGCGTGGATCGCCGCATCCAAGGCGGCCTCCGCACGAGCGATGGGTGCCGGTGCCCCGGTCGGTCGCCACGAGAGGCTGGGTCCACAGACGGGACACGCGATCGGCTCCGCGTGGAACCGGCGGTCCGCCGGGTCGGTGTACTCGGCGTGGCACGCGGGACACAGCGGGAACACGCGCATCGTCGTCTGTGCCCGGTCGTAGGGGAGCTCCTCGATGATGGTCGCGCGCGGGCCGCAGTTCGTGCAGTTGATGAAGGGATAGCGATACCGCCGATCGGTCGGGTCGAACAGCTCGCGCAGGCAGTCGTCGCAGGTCGCGATATCGGGTGGGAACAGCCGCTCGGTCGACGCGACCGCGATGCTCTCCTCGATGACGAAGGGCTGGCGCAGTTCGGCGGCCGCCCCGGTGTCCAGGACGCTCGCGCTCACCCGCTCGACCCGCGCCCGGGGTGGCGCATCAGAGCGCAGCCGACGCATGAACCGATCGACGTCGGCGGCGGGGCCGAGGATCTCCGCCTCGACCCGTCCGGCGGTGTTGCGCACCCGACCGGCGAGCCCCAGCTCCGTGGCGAGCCGCCACACGAACGGCCGGAACCCGACCCCCTGGACCACGCCCTCCACCACGACCAACCGCGCGACGCGTGGTCGGGCCGCGGCCGAGGGACCCGACGCGGATGGTCGGAGGGTCGTCACCATGGACCGAGTCTCCGCCCGACCGGAGGTCGGCCACAGGTGCCGAACGGCCCGACCTCACGGGCCACGCGGACGTGCCACGGGCTCGACCGGGGTGACGTGCAGCCGGGTGATGGTCGATACTCCGCCCGTGCCGCGCGAGTGGCCGTGCCAATCACCGACCCCGAGGAGACAGTGACCGTGGGCCTGACGCGGACCAAGTACATCCTGCCCGAGGACCGGATCCCGACCGCCTGGTACAACATCGCGGCGGACCTGCCGGTGCCGCCTGCGCCCGTCCTGCATCCCGGTACCGGTCAGCCCATCGGCCCCGCCGACCTCGCGCCGCTGTTCCCGATGTCGCTCATCGCCCAGGAGGTCTCGGCGGACCGGGAGGTGGAGGTCCCCGAGCCGGTCCGCCAGGCCTACGCCAGCTATCGACCGTCGCCGCTGTTCCGGGCCCACGGCCTCGAGCGCTCGCTGGGTACCTCGGCACGCATCTACTACAAGTACGAGGGCGTCAGTCCGGCGGGCAGCCACAAGCCGAACACGGCCATCGCCCAGGCGTTCTACAACAAGGACGCCGGCGTGACCCGCCTCGCCACGGAGACCGGCGCCGGTCAGTGGGGGTCCGCGCTGTCCATCGCGGGTGCCCTGTTCGGCATCGAGGTCAAGGTCTACATGGTGCGTGCCTCGTACGACCAGAAGCCGTACCGGCGGGTGCTCATGGAGACGTACGGCGGCCAGGTGGTGGCGAGCCCGTCACCGGATACCAACTACGGTCGGCGAGTGCTGGCGGAGACGCCGGACAACCCGGGCTCGCTGGGCATCGCCATCAGCGAGGCCGTGGAGGACGCCGCGACCCGCGATGACACCAAGTACTCGCTCGGTTCGGTGCTCAACCACGTGCTGCTGCACCAGACGGTCATCGGCATCGAGGCGCTGGAGCAGATGGAGATGGCCGGTGACGAGCCGGACGTGGTCATCGCGTGCGCGGGTGGTGGCTCCAACTTCGCGGGACTCACGTTCCCGTTCGCGGGTCGCAAGCTGCGCGGCGAGGCGTCCACCCGGATCATCGCCGTGGAGCCGGAGGCGGCGCCCAGCCTGACCCGCGGCACGTATCGCTATGACTTCGGCGACACGGGTCAGATGACGCCGCTCGTCAAGATGCACACGCTCGGCCACGACTTCATCCCCGAGCCCATCCACGCGGGTGGCCTGCGGTACCACGGCATGGCACCGCTCGTGAGCCTGCTGCTCGACCAGGGCGTCATCGAGGCGCAGGCGGTCCACCAGCGGCGCTCGTTCGAGGCGGGCGTTCGCTTCGCGCGGTCGGAGGGCATCCTGCCGGCGCCCGAGTCCTGCCACGCCATCGCGGCCGCGGTGTCGCTCGCGGAGGAGGCACGGGAAGCGGGCACCAGCCCGGTCATCCTGTTCAACCTGTCCGGGCACGGCCACTTCGACCTGGGGGCGTACCAGCAGTACCTGTCCGACGCGCTCGTGGACTACGAGCTGCCCGCCGACCGCATCCGGACCTCGCTGGAGGGCCTCGAGGCGCTGCCGGTCTAGGTCCACGCCTTCATCACCACTTGACGAGAGACCGGACCCTGTCATAACCTGCAGGTTATGGAACCGATCGGTTATGAGAGCCAGGGGCCGGGCCTCGACGCGACGTTCGCAGCGCTCGCTGATCCGACGCGTCGTGCGATCCTCGCCCGGTTGACGGAGGGGGAGGCATCCGTGGCGGAGCTCGCCGCCCCGTTCGCCATGAGCCAGCCGGCGATCTCGAAGCATCTCAAGGTGCTGGAGCGAGCGGGCCTCGTGTCCCGGAGCCGCGACCGGCAGCGACGTCCGGTCCGTCTCGAGGCACGACCCCTGGGGGATGCGGCCTCGTGGCTGTCGGAGTACCGCCGGTTCTGGGCAGGACGGTTCCAGCGCCTGGACGGGCTCCTCGCGGAGCTCCAGTCGTCCGCCGTGCTGCCGGTCGATGCGCGGTCCGCGGGTGACCAAGGGACGAGGGCGACACGCTCGAGCCGATGCGGCCGGCGACACCACCAGGGAGGCCACCGATGAACCTCGAGGCGACCCTCGCCATCACGACCCCGGAGGACCGCGACGTGGTCGTCACGCGATCGTTCGCGGCGCCCCGCGACCTGGTGTTCCAGGCCCTCACGCGACCCGACCTCATCCGTCGCTGGTACGCCATGGAGGGCTGGGCACTCACAGTGTGCGAGGTGGACCTGCGGGTCGGCGGCCGGTGGCGCTATGTCATGCGCAAGCCGGACGGTGGCGAGGTCGGCCAGCACGGCGAGTATCGGGAGATCGATGCACCGGGTCGCCTCGTGCACACCGAGGCCTGGGAGGACTGGGATCCCGGCGAGACGCTCGTGACGACCGTCCTGACCGAGCAGGGCGGCGTGACCACGTTCACGAGCACCATGAGATTCCCTTCCCGGGAGGTCCGGGATATCGTGCTCCGATCCGGCCTGGAGGGGAACGTGGGCCAGATCTACGGACGTCTCGAGGGCATCCTCGCCGAGGAGCTGGCAGGCACGGGGGACGCGTCGGGTCCGATCGCGACGGCGGCTGCGACCGACCAGGCGTCCCAGCTGCCCCCGGGCGTGCGCACGGGCACCTTCGACGAGCCCACGGACCTGGTCCTGGTACGGGAGCTCGATGCGCCGGTCGAGGCGGTCTGGCGAGCCTGGACCGAGGCCGACCTCGTGATGCGCTGGTGGGGGCCCGACCACTTCAGCTGCCCTGTCGCGCGCATGGACGTCCGGGTGGGTGGTGTCAGCCTCGTGTGCATGCGCCCACCCGAGGGCGCGGACATGTACAGCACCTGGACCTATCGCGAGGTGGTGCCGCTGGAGCGCCTGGAGTGGATCCACGACCTGACCGACGAGCACGGCCGGCAGATCGATCCGGCTGCCGCCGGGCTGCCGGACGAGTTCCCGCGACACGTTCGGAACGTGCTCGTCATGGAGCGGTTGCCTGGCGATCGGGCGCGGCTCACGGTCACCGAGCACGGGTATCGCTCGATGATGTTCTTCGACCTGTCCCGGATGGGCCTCGACCAGTGTCTGGACAAGATGGCCACGGCGCTCGCCGGCTGAGCGTCGGCGCGGGGGTTGCCTACCGGGCGCCGGGCCCGAACCCACCTTCGGCGTCCGAGGGGCCGTCGCGGAACATCGTGCCGCCGTCACCGGTCACCGCATATCGGTAGACGCTCGCGGTGAACACCGCCTGGAGGGTCGTGCCGAGCAGCGCGAGCGCCGCGATGATGAGGACGGCGAGGACGACGACGGCGGACGCGGCGAACGCCGAGGTGTCCACGACCACTGCGAACAGGGCCGCGGCGATGACGGCCACGCCGATGCTCAGCAGGGTGAAGACCAGGCCGATGCCGATGTTGCCGCCGATCTGCTCACCCCAGCTGGTGCGCAGCAAGCCGGCGCTGCGCAGGATCGCCTGGACCGGGCCGACCTTCTCCACGACGAGCACGGGTGCGACGAGGAACGTGGCGAGGCTCCACGCGACACCCACGCCGCCGAGGATGAGCCGACCGATGATGCCGGTCCGCTCGGCAAGGGTGCGCAGGGCGACACCAACCGTCGCCGCGATGGCCGCATAGCCGATGATCGCGGGTAGCCGGTCGAAGGCGACGCCGAACCCGTCGCTCAGGGTGGGTTCGCCACCCTGGAGCCGGATGAGTGCGCCCGCCACCACGGCCACGTTGCAGAAGATGACGATGGTGTACGTGGTCAGGTAGTACAGGAACAGGACGCCCAGCATCACCGGGTCCACCTGCCCGTTGGCGAAGTCGAGGAAGGCGCCGCTCGCCCAGAACGGCAGGAGGAAGCCGATCGAGACCAGCAGCGTCAGCACGAACGAGACGGCCGGGAAGAGCATCAGCTCGCGATCATGGCGCAGGACGCCCCAGCTCTTGATGGCCATCGCCCATCCGCCGACGAGACGATCCATGTGTCGCGTGTCCTCATGACCGGCCGGTGACGCAGGGGCCACCGGCTCGGGATCCATGCTGGGCGATCGGGTGCGGCAGGGGTATGGCCGGACGGTACCGGTGCGGTCAGGACCCCCGGGGCGGGACCCGGAGCGCCGGGATGCGGGCGCACGCCTCGGGGTCGGCGAGCAGCGCCGGCAGCGCCACCGGCTCGGGCGGCGGGTCCGGCAGCCGGTCCACCAGCTGGAGATGGAACCAGGCGACATCCCACCACGACCCCAGCTTGTGACCGACCTGGGCATAGGTCGCGAAGCGCCGCATCCCGATCGCCTCGTGGAGCGCGATGCTGCCCGGGTTGGGCGGTGTGATGCCGGCATACGCGTGGAGCAGGCCCTGTGCCCGGAGGATGGGTAGCAGCGTGTCATACAGCCGTCGGCCCACGCCCTGGCCCTGCCGAGCCGGTGCCACATAGACGCTCAGGTTCACGGCCCATCGATAGCCGGCGCGCTCGACGTGCCGGCTCGCGTAGGCGTAGCCCACGGCCTCGCCCTCCGACGCCTCCGCGACCAGCCAGGGTGTCCAGGTGAGGATGCGCCGCATCCGGGCCGCCATCTCGTCCGCATCCGGGGCCACCGTCTCGAACGAGGCGACGCTGTCCGCCACCGCGGGCGCGTAGATCGCCGCGACCGCCTCGGCATCCTGGGTCGGGTCGGCGAGGCGGATGACGAGCGACCGGGCGGCCGGCGTGGCAGACGACATGCGCCCGATGATACGCAGGCGACCGTTGCGATCCGGTTGCCGCTGGGTCGCGGATCGGCGCATCCCGGCGGTCGCGCGGCGGGATCGCTGTGCTACGTTACCGCCTTGTGTACGCGCGGCCGGACCGTCGGCCGGCGCGCCCTGAGGAGGAGGCACACATGACACGACGCGGTTCTGCGGCGGGCAGCATCGTCCTTGCCGGTGTCCTGGCATCCACGCTCGCGGGTGGCGCAGCGGCCCAGGACGGCGCGGAGACACCCACATCGCTCACGGTGCTGTGCACGCCCCAGGAGGACTGGTGCCAGGCCATGGTCGCGGCGTTCGGTGCGCAGACGGGCATCCCCACGAGCTATGTGCGCCTGTCGTCAGGCGAGGCGCTCGCGCGCATCCGGGCCAGCGCGGCCGCACCGGAGTTCAGCGTCTGGTGGGGCGGCCCGGCCGATGGCTTCGTGGCCGCGAATGCGGAGGGCCTCCTGGAGGCCTACGCCTCGCCCGAGGCGGCGGTCGTCGCGGACACCCAGAAGGACCCGGATGGGGTCTGGACGGGCGTCTACGTGGGTGCGCTCGGACTGTGCTCCAACGCGAGCGTGCTCCAGGAGCTCGGCGTGGAGACGCCCGACTCGTGGGATGACCTGCTGGACCCGCGGCTCCAGGGCCAGGTCGCCATGGCGCATCCCGCCAGCTCCGGGACCGCGTACACCGCGCTGTATACCCAGGTCCTGCGACTCGGCGGCGAGGACGCGGCGATCGACTTCATGAAGCAGCTCCACAACAACATCCTCCAGTACACCAAGTCCGGGTCCGCGCCCGCCCAGATGGCGGGTCGTGGCGAGGTCGCGGTGAGCGTCGTGTTCAGCCATGACTGCGTGAAGAACTTCGACGAGGGCTTCACGGACCTGGTCGTCTCGTTCCCCGCGGAGGGCACGGGATACGAGATCGGTGGCGTCGCGCTCATCAAGGACGCGCCGGAGGCCGAGGCCGCGAGGATGTGGATCGACTGGTCGCTCACGGCGGCCGCCCAGGAGATCGGCCAGACCGTCGGTTCGTACCAGCTGCCCACGAACCCGAACGCGGCGGTGAGCGAGCGCTCCGTCAACCTCGCGGACGTGAACCTGGTCGAGTACGACTTCCAGGCGGCCGGTGAGGCGCGTGCCGCGCTCACGCAGCGCTTCGAGGACGAGGTCGCGGCACAGCCCGTCGAGTAGGCGGAGTCCGCACACAGGGACCCCGGGGTCGGTCTCGGCCGACCCCGGATCCACGCATGGACACGTCCGCGCTGGCCACGGCCGGTGGCCCCGGGACCGGGCTGCCCGGCGACGGGCAGGAGGCCGCCGCGCGCGGTCGACGTCGCGCGCTCGACCCCGCGGTGGTCGTGGCGCTCGTGCTGTCGGTCGCGTTCGTGCTCATCGCGATCGTGTGGCCGGTCCTCGCGGTCATCGGTGCCGCGCTGACCGATGGCGCGATCCCGATCTTCCAGCGGTACCTGAGCCCACCCCAGAACCAGATCCTCGTCAACACGGTGGTGCTGGGGGTCGTCGTGGCGACCGTGGGCACCGCGATCGCGTTCCTGTTCGCGTTCGTCCAGGTCCGGGTGCCCGCCAACCGGTGGCTCAAGCGGGTGCTCCACGTGATCGCGCTGCTGCCCATCGTGAGCCCGCCGTTCGCGCTGGCCATCGCCGCGATCTCGTTGTTCGGGCGGAGCGGCATGATCACCCGCGACCTGCTGGGGATGCGGGTGGATATCTATGGCCTGCCGGGGCTCACGCTGGTCATGTCGCTGAGCTTCTTCCCGGTGGCCTACGTGAGCCTCATGGGCCTGATGCGGGCGCTCGACCCGGCGCTCGATGAAGCGGCCGCGAACCTCGGCTCGTCGAAGCTCCGGATCTTCCGGACGGTCACGGTGCCCCTCCTCCTGCCGGGCCTCGCATCGGGCTTCCTGCTGCTGTTCGTGGAGGCGCTCGCGGACCTCGGCAACCCGCTCGTGCTGGGCGGCAACTTCACGGTCCTGTCCAGCCGGCTGTACATCGCGATCATCGGCCAGTACGACATGCTCACCGGATCGGTGCTGGCGGTGCTGCTCCTGGTGCCCAGCCTCATCGTCTACTTCGTGCACCGCTACTACGCGGAGCGGGCGTCGGTCGTCTCGGTCACGGGCAAGCCCACGGGTCGTCCGTCGGAGGTGAGCGGCCGGCCGGCACGGGCGATGCTGCTGGGGGCCGCCTGCCTCGTCGCGGGGCTCATCGTGCTGCTGTACGGGACCATCGTGGTCGGCTCGTTCACGAAGCTGCTGGGTGTCGATCACACGCTCACGCTCCGGAACTACGAGGCGGTCCTGTTCGGCTACGGCACCAAGGCCGTCACGGATACCACCCTCCTCGCGGGACTCGCGACGCCGCTCGCGGGGCTCCTGGGCGTGGTCATCGCGTTCCTCGTGATCCGGGGCCGGTTCCCGGGTCGTGGCGCCCTGGACTTCGGCACGATGCTGGGCGTCGCGGTGCCGGGGACCATCTTCGGCATCGGCTATCTGCTGGTGTTCAACGTGCCCGTCCAGATCGCGGGCTTCACCATCATCCCCAAGCTCACGGGCGGCGCGGCGCTGCTCGGTGGTGCGCTCGCCATCCTGCTGGTGTACATCCTGCGATCGGCGCCCGGCGGTCTTCGGGCGGGGGCTGCCTCGCTCCAGCAGATCGACCCGAGCATCGAGGAGGCGTCCATCTCCCTGGGCGCCGACCAGGCGACGACCTTCCGCAAGGTGGTCCTGCCGCTCATCCGACCCGCCTTCCTGTCCGGTCTTATCTATTCCTTCGCGCGATCGATGACCGCTATCAGCGCCGTCATCTTCCTGACCACGCCGCAGATCCGGATCATGACCCAGCAGATCCTCAACGAGACCGATGCGGCGCGCTATGGCAACGCCTACGCCTACTGCGTCATCCTCATCCTCATCGTGCTCGCCGCCATCGGGATCCTGTCCGTGCTGGTCGGGTCCTCGACACGCGCCGAGCGCACCTCGGGCGTCAACGTGGGAGCGAGCCGATGAGTGCCGGGACCCTCCGACTGGAGCGCGTGACCAAGGTGTTCCAGACACCCGAGGGTCGCGATGTCGTGGCCGTGGATGACGTGACCCTGGAGCTGCCGCCGGGCTCGTTCGTGACGCTGCTGGGGCCGTCGGGCTGTGGCAAGACCACGACGCTGCGCATGATCGCCGGCTTCGAGACGCCCACCCGGGGACGGATCCTGCTCGATGAGCGGGACATCGCGCGGCTCACACCGGACAAGCGGGGCATGGGCATGGTGTTCCAGTCGTACGCGCTGTTCCCGCACTTGAGCGTGTTCGAGAACGTCGCCTATGGCGTGCGTCTGCGGGGCGTTCGTGGCCGCGACCTGGATCAGCGGGTGGAGGCGGCCCTCGCCCTCGTCAACCTGCATGGGCTCGCCAGGCGTCGACCTTCGGAGCTCTCGGGCGGCCAGCAGCAGCGGGTGGCGCTCGCGCGGGCGATGGCCATCGAGCCACGCGTCCTGCTGTTCGACGAGCCGCTGTCCAACCTCGACGCCAAGCTCCGGGTCTCGCTGCGGTCGGAGATCCGACGCATCCAGCAGCAGCTGGGCACGACATCGGTGTATGTCACCCACGACCAGTCGGAGGCGATGGCCCTCTCGGACATCGTGGTCGTCATGAATGCCGGGCGGGTGGAGCAGGCCGGATCTCCGTCGGAGGTCTATCGGCGTCCCCGGAGCCGGTTCGTGGCGGACTTCATCGGCAGCGCGGACTTCCTGGATGGGCCGGTGCTGGGGGTCACCCCGGAAGGGCTCGACGTGTCCCTGTTCGGCGTGACGGTGCGCGTCGCCGCCGGGGATGGTCACCGGGTGGGTGATGCGGCCACCGTGGTGGTGCGGCCGGAGTCGGTCCGGGTGGGCGACGGCCCGATCCGAGCGCTCGTGCGGGGGTCCACGTTCCTGGGCTCGCTCGTGGAGTACGAGCTGATGGTCGGCGACCAGGTGTTCGGTGCGCTCGACCCGGACTGGATGTCGCGTGGTCTGCACGTGCCCGGCGAGGAGGTCCCCGTGTCGCTCATCGGCAGCAAGCTGTATGCCCTGCCACCCGACGTCCGATCGGACACCGCCGCCCACGCGTCGGACACGACGGAGGTCGCAGCGGACTGATCGCCGAGGGGCTGGGGTCAGCGGCGTGCGCCGTGGCCGAGGCGTCGGTGCCCGGCATCGTGGGGCCTGCTGGCGGTCGCGGACGGGTCCACCATGGGCCATCGATGGCCCTCTCCGACCGGATCGCGGACGGCTCCGCATCGGAGCGCCGGCGCTCGAGGTCCGGGGGCGCATCCCTGCCGATGGTACCGATCGACAGCACCCGTCCCACCCTGTCTCATCCAGACATGCACCGACCACCCTCCGACGAGGCCCCCGATGACGCGTCCGGTGCGGGCCTCGATGTCGATCCCGAGGGCCCGCGTGTCGCCGGACGCCACCGTCCATCCTCCCTCCCGACCGATGTCGCCGAGGGACCCGCGCCGAGCACCCGTGTCCGCGTCCTGATCGTGGACGGGGACGCCGCCGCAGCACGCGCCGCGACCCAGGTCCTGCGCCGCATGGGTGGCCACCGGGTCACGACGTTCACCGATCCGGAGATGGCCCTGCGCTACCTGGACGTGACCGGTGCGGACATCCTGCTCGCGGATCATGACGTGCCCGGCATGCGCGGCAGCGAGCTCGTCCGGCAGGCACGACGACGCATCCCGGGATTGCCGGCCATCCTGACCGCCGCGACACCGAGCGTGGAGATGGCCGTCGAGGCGGTCCGCCTGCGGGTCGACGATCTCCTCATCAAGCCCCTGGTGGCGGCGGAGCTGCTGGACAAGGTCGCCGATGCGGTCGCACGCGCCGGGTCCAGCGGGCGCGAGCGCGTCCTGGCCGTGGGCGCGCACCCCGACGACGTGGAGATCGGCGTGGGCGGGACGCTCCTGTCGCATCGAGCGAGCGGCGACCAGGTGACGATCCTCACCCTCAGCGGGGGCGCCCGTGGCGGCAACAAGGCGAGCCGGCGTCGCGAGGCGGAGGCCGCCGCGGCGGTCATCGGCGCCCGACTCCTGATGGAGGATCTCGAGGACACCCACATCCGCGAGAGCGACCCCACGGTGGCCATCATCGAGCGGGTGATCACGGAGGTCCGACCGACCATCATCTACACCCACTCCATCAACGACGTCCATCAGGACCACCGCAACACCCATTCGGCCGCCATGGTCGCCTCGCGGAGCCTGCCCTACGTGCTCTGCTTCCAGAGCCCGTCGGCGACCATCGCGTTCCGGCCCAGCCGCTTCGTGAGCATCGAGCACACGCTGGAGGGCAAGCTGGAGGCGATCCGGGCGTTCGACTCCCAGGCGTCGACCCGGGAGTACCTGGACGAGGAGCTCCTGCGCGCCACGGCGCGCTACTGGGCGCGCTTCGGTGGTGGCACCGCCGTCGAGGCGTTCGAGGTGGTGCGCGACCGCCGACGACCCAGCCCCACATCCCTGGCCAGTTCGGCCCCGAAGGTCACGCACGGTGACACCCGGTTCGTCGTCAGTGGCTGAGCCGGGATCATCGCACGTGCCTGCCCATCGACCAGTGTCTCCATCGCCCCACGCCATGACGGACCAGGATCGACCGGTCCGGGTCCTCGTGACGGGCGCCGGCGGACCATCGGCGATCGCGGTCATGCGGTCCCTGGGGTCCGTGGACGGTGTCGAGGTCCACGCAGCGGACATGGACCGCCACGCCGCCGGCCTGTACCTGGTACCGCCTGCACAGCGCTCGCTGGTGCCGCGTGGGGACGGCGACGGGTTCGCGGATGCGCTCCTGGCGCACTGTCGGACGACCGGCATCGACGTCCTCATCCCGACCGTGGACCAGGAGCTGCTGCCCATCGCACGCGCACGTCCGAGGTTCCTCGACGCGGGCGTGCGGGTCCTCCTGGCCGGTGAGTCCGCGCTCGATGACTGCCTCGACAAGTGGCGGCTCGCGCGTCGCTGCGAGGGCGTGGTCCCGATCCCCCGGACCGCGCTCCTCGATGCCTCGTTCGATGCGTCGACCTGGCAGCTGCCGTTCGTGGTCAAGCCGCGGCGGGGCAGCGGGTCGCGGGACGTCACGATCATCCATGACGTGGCGATGCTCGCGCCGCTCCCGCGGGACGGCTGCTTCCTGGTCCAGGAGTACCTGCCCGGTGAGGAGCACTCCCTGGATGTCCTCGCCACGGCCTCCGGCGAGGTGCTCGCGGTCGTGCCACGTCTCCGGCTGCGCGTGGACTCCGGTGTGGCGGTGGCGGCGCGGACGGTCCATGACGAGCGTCTCGAGTCGCTCGGCCGGCAGGTGGTGGAGGTCCTCGGCCTGTCGTGGGTCAGCAACGTCCAGGTGCGCGCGGACGTGCACGGCGCCCCGCGCCTCCTGGAGGTGAACCCGCGCTTCCCGGGCACCCTGCCCCTGACCATCGCCGCGGGCATCGACATGCCCCGCATCTGTCTCGCCCTGGCGCTCGGGGGTCCACCGCCCACCATCGATGGATTCCGGGACGTGGCGATGGTGCGCTACCTGGAGCACCGCATGCTCGACATCGAGGAGATGGAGGCGGTCGTCGACCGTTCCCGCGAGGCCCTCACCGCGGTGGCCTGATGGCGGGCACCGCAGCCACCCCCATCCACCCGACCGACCGCGAGACGATCCTCGCGGTCGATGGTCATGTCCACTCCACGTGGTCGGACGGTGCGAGCACGACTGACGAGGCGCTCGCCGCAGCGGACGCCGCGGGCCTGCGGGGGGTGTGTCTCGTGGATCACGTGCGTGCGACGACGACCTGGCTGCCCGCCATGGTGCGTGAGGTGGAGACGCTCCGCGAGCGTGCGCCCATCGACGTGCGCATCGGCGTCGAGACCAAGGTCCTCGATACGCGTGGCGCCCTCGATGTCCCGGATCGGCTCGATGGGGTGGAGGTCGTGCTCGTCGCCGATCACCGGTTCCCCGGGTCGCACGGGCCCATCGACCCGGCCGTGGTCCGGACCATGCTGCGCGCCGGCTCGGTGCGACCGCAGGACGTGGTCCGGGACCTGATCGGGGCGCTCGCGGCATCGCTCGACCGGCTGCCGCTCCCGATCGTGCTCGCCCATCCCTTCAGCCTGCTGCCCAAGATGGGGCTCGCGGAGACCGATGTGCCCCAGGAGGCCCTGCTCGCGCTCGCGGTCCGATGCCGGGAGACGGGGACCGCCGTGGAGATCAACGAGAAGTGGCGGTGTCCCGGGGTCGCGACCCTCGATCTGCTCCGTTCGGAAGGCGTCGGGCTCGTGGCGGGCTCGGACGCGCACCACGCGCGGGAGGTCGGGCGCTGGGACGCTGTCCGTCGGGCGCTGGAGACCCTCGACGGGAGCGCCGGAGCCATCGAGGGCGGGGTGGCGCCCGAGGCCGTCGGGGCTGCAGCGGGCAGGTCGACATGAGCCCGCTCACATTCCTGCTGGTGGCCATCGTGATGCTGGGCGCCATCGCCCCCGTGGTCGGCACCTGGCAGATCCTGCTGGCCGGCGCCCACGCCATCCGCAACCATTTCCGGCGGACGGGCCCCTGCCTGCCACGGACCGTGGTGGTGCTCCCCGCCTGGAACGAGGCGCAGGTCATCGGGGCCACCATCGACCGGGTGCTGGGTATGGACTATCCCGCGGATCGACTGCGCATCATGGTCGTCGACGATGCGAGCACCGACGCGACCCCGGAGGTCATCGCGGAGCGTGCCGGGCGGTATCCCGGCCAGGTCCTCCACGTGCGGACCGAGCAGGGTGGCCAGGGCAAGGCACACGCCCTCAACCACGGTCTCGAGCGTGTCCTCGCCGATGACTGGGCAGAGGCCATCCTCATCGCCGATGCCGATGTCCAGTTCGAGCCGGGCACCCTCCGACGCATGGCGCGTCATCTCGCCGATCCCCAGGTGGGCGCCGTGACGGGCTACATCAAGGAAGGGAGTCATGAGCCGGGCTATCTCAACCGGTTCATCGCATGGGAGTACCTGACCGCCCAGGCCGCGTCGCGACGGACCCAGGACGTGCTGGGCGGCATGGCCTGCCTGGCGGGTGGCGCACAGCTGCACGCCCGCGGCAGCCTCGAGGCCATCGGCGGTCGGATCGACACCTCCACGCTCGCCGAGGACACGGTCGCCACGTTCGAGACGCAGCTCGTGGGCAGGCGCGCCATCTTCGAGCCACACGGTGTGGTCTGGGCAGAGGAGCCGCCGGACCTGCGGTCGCTCTGGAAGCAGCGCATCCGGTGGAGCCGGGGCAACCTCCAGGTGACGCGTCGCTACCGGGGGGTGTGGTTCCGGCCCTGGCGGCGACTGGGCCTGTCGGGCATCACCTTCGGGCTCGCGTGGTTCACGGTGCTGCTCCAGCCGCTGCTCATGATCGCGGCGTCGAGCGCGCTGCTGGTCCTGCTGGCCATGGGCGACCCGCACGCCTGGCCAGCGTTCCGGGCGCTGTGGGTCACCACCGCGCTCTGCTACCTGTTCCTGACCCTGTCCTGCCTCGTCATCGACCGTGAGACGGCACGGGTCGCGTGGCGTGAAGGCGTCCTGTTCCCGGGCGTCGTGTCCGTGGCCATCGTCGTGTACACCTGCGTCCAGGCGGTCGCGCCCTGGGAGGTCAGCGCACCCGGGCCGCTGGCCTGGGTCCTCTCCGCATGGCTCGCGGGGTGCATGGGCGTCGCCTGGCTGGCGATGCGTCTCGAGTCCGCGCCGGGTGGTCGATGGTGGTCACGTGGGCTCATCTATCTCGCCGGCTACGGCGCGTTCCTGTGCCTCGTGACGCTCGTCGCCTACGTCCGGGAGCTCCGGGGCGCCGAGCGGCGCTGGGAGAAGACCGAGAAGCACGGCCGGGCGTTGATGCGGCCATGAGCGGGTCGTCGGTGCCCGGGCTCGTGGACACGCCGGCGGAGGTCGAGCGCTTCCGCCGGGAGCGCGACCATGACCTGGCCGCCGAACGCCGGCTGCTCGTGGGTCAGGTCGTGGTGCTGGTCGTGGTGGTCCTCGTGGTGGCATCGCTGCTGACCCTCGGCCGCTGAGGAGCCGCGGTGCTGGCGTCGCTGCTGACCCTCGGCCGCTGGGGAGCCGCGGTGCTGGCCGCCGCCCGTCCACCCACCGCAGAAGCGTCCTGAGGCCGGACGTCGATACACTCGACGGATGACGACCGGACGATCGAGCAGCATGTCCCGCGAGCTGGTGCTCGGCGTGCCCCGGGCCGCCATCCGGGGCGGTCTCGACTGGCGGGGTCTCCGCGGCGAGGCGATGACCGCGCTGGGTGTCCTCGCCTCGACCGTCGGGGAGTACCGCGTGCGGGCGGATGTCGAGGACGATCCCTCCTTCCAGCAGCTGATCCCGTACGTCGTGGTCCAGGACGGGTCGCGCGTCTTCCTCACGCACCGCCTCCGAACCGGCGGGGACACCCGACTCCATGACCGGTACTCGATCGGGGTCGGTGGCCACGTGGGGCCCGATGACGGCGGGATCGACGGCGGCCTGCGCCGCGAGTGGGCGGAGGAGCTGGTGGCGGACTGGGAGCCCGTGTTCCAGCCACTCGGCGTGCTCAACGACGACACCGACCCGGTGGGTGCTGTCCATCTGGGGTTCGTGTACACCGTGGACGCGGCCGGGCGAGGGGTCGCGGTGCGGGAGACCCACAAGCTGGAGGGCCGGTTCGTCGAGGTGGGTGAGGTCGATGCGCTCGGCGACCGACTCGAGACCTGGAGCCGCCTCGTGCTGGACCACCTGCTCGGCCGCTGAGGGCTCGCGGCGGACCCGCGCGCGAGGGCTTCGCCCGTGTCGGGCTGCACTCCCCACGTTGGGCTGCCGCTCCCCGGCCGCTCCGCTGATGGATCTTCGGCACCACCAAAGATCTTGCAGATCACACGGAAGATCTTGCCGGCCCCACCGAAGATCCGACCCGCGACCGCGCCGATAAGTCGCTGATCAGACTCGATCGCTTCCATACGCACATGTCGAGTGATGCGCTTCGCGACGGGATGCTGGAGGAGACCGACCCTGCGGCTGACGCCGCCGCGCGGTTGGGGGTGCTCATCCGCACCGAGCGTCGGCGGCAGGATCTCACGCTCGCGGCACTGGGCACGGCGGCGGGCGTCTCCACGACCACGGTACACGCCGTCGAAGCTGGCCAGCAGGCATCCCTGAGGACCTACGCGCGACTAGCCACGGGGCTGCAACGGAGCCTCGGCTTCGCACTACTCGATCATGACGCCGATGACCGTGGGGCCTCTCGAGCCGTGGTCCAGGTGGGTCGCGATGGATCGTTCGACGAGCGGTTGGCGGGCGGGCGCGACATCGTCCACGCGGCGATGGGTGAGCTGGAAGCCGCTCACCTCCTGGCGCGGGGCTTCAAGGTGGCGGTCGACCTGCCATGGCAGCACTACCGATTCGGGGGTCGGGCGGACATCGTGGCGTGGGACGTCCGGCGACGTGCCCTCCTGCACATCGAGAACAAGACCCAGTTGCCCGATGTCCAGGACGCGATCGGCCGATTCGCCGAGAAGCGTGCGTTCCTTGGACGCGCGACCTGGGAGGGATGCGGCTTCGCCGGGCCACCACTCGTCGAGACACACGTCATGGTGGCCCTCTGGTCGAGTGAGGTCATCGACGTGGTCCGGAGGAGCCCGGCCATGTTCCGGGCGACGTTCCCGGCACCGCCGGACGCGTTCGACACATGGTGGACCGGTGAGGTTCCCGCGACGACGACAGCGGCCTTCGTCGTCCTCGATCCGTTCGCGACTGGCCGCACCACTCGGTTCGCGAGTCTACGAGACGTGCTGGCCGATACCCGGCATCGGCTCGCGGGATACGCGGACGCAGCCGACCTCGTCCGGCAGGATCGCTCGCGACGCCGATGACGCGCCATCGACGACCTGCCACCGGCCCCGGCCAGGATCTTCGGCGCGACCGAAGATCCTGCAGGCCACATCGAAGATCCTCCAGGCCACGCCGAAGATCGCCGTCCGGGTGCGCTCGCCGCGAAAGCCGGCCACCAGCGGTGGCTGGACAGACTCTGGGATGATGGACATGCGATGGATCGACGACGACTGATCCGACTCCTGCCCCTCGTGGCGGGCCTGCTGCTGCTCCTGGGCTCCATGGCGCGCAGCGCCGAGCCCGGTGCGGTCGTGGTGCTGCCCACCAAGGGCGTCGTGGACCAGATCCTGACGGGCTATCTCCGGGAAGGCATCGCGAAGGCGGTGGCCACGGGCGCTCCCGCGGTCGTAGTCCAGCTGGACACGCCCGGCGGCTCGCTCGACAGCACGCGCGAGATCGTCCAGACGTTCCTGGACGCGCCGATCCCGGTCATGGTCTGGGTCGGGCCGGCGGGTGCCCGTGCCGCAAGCGCTGGCACGTTCATCACGCTCGCGGCGCACGTGGCGTCCATGGCACCGTCGACCAACATCGGTGCCGCGACACCGGTCGGTGGGCAGGGCGAGGACATCGAGGGCGCCATGGGCGACAAGGTGCTCAACGACACGGTCGCCTCGATCACCGCCATCGCCCAGGAGCGTGGCCGGCCCGTCCACTGGGCGGTGAGCACGGTGGTCGATGCCGCGTCCTACACCGTGGACGAGGCGCTCGCCGCGGGTGCCATCGACATCAAGGCAACCTCCATCGACGACCTCCTCACCCAGGCGGATGGCCGGACCGTGACCGTGCGTGGCGAGCCGTGGGTCCTCGCGACCGCCGGTGTCCCGACCACCGAAGAGGCCATGAACCCGTTCCAGGCCTTCCTCCATCTGCTCGCGGACCCGAACATCGCGTTCATCCTGTTCACGATCGGCTTCTACGGCCTGCTGTTCGAGCTCCAGAACCCGAACTTCGTGACGGGCATCCTGGGTGCCTTCGCGATCATCCTCGCGTTCATCGGCTTCGGCAGCCTGCCACTCAATATCGCCGGGCTGCTGCTCATCGGCCTGTCCATCATCCTGTTCGTGCTGGAGCTGACCGTGACCAGCCATGGCCTGCTCGCCATCGGAGGGCTGGTCGCGTTCGCGCTCGGCGCGAGCGCGCTGTACACGGAGACCGGCACGCCCACGGCGCCCAGCGTGGAGGTCGCGACCCCCATCATCGTCACCATGACCGTGCTGACGGCCCTGTTCATGGGGGTCGTCCTGTGGGCGGCGCTCAAGACGCGTCGCATGCCGGTCGTCAACGTGGGGATCCGATCCGGCGAGGCCGCCGGTGACCTCATCGGCAGGGAGGGTGAGGTGCGTCGCGCACTGCTGCCCTCCGGGACCGTCTATGCTGCGGGTGAGGAGTGGACCGCCCGGAGCGCGGACGGCCGCGTCGTGGAACGCGGGACGCCGGTGCGGATCACCGACCAGGATGGCCTGGTCCTCATCGTCGACCCGCTTGCGCGGTGACGGTCGCCCGACCGATGCCGGCTGAGCCTGAACGGAGGTCCGCCCCGTGGATACGGTGACCATCGCGTCCCTGGTCCTGGTGCTCGTCATCGTCATCGTGCTGGCGTGGCTGAGCATCCGCATCGTCAACGAGTACGACCGCCTGGTGGTCTTCCGGCTCGGCCGGACCGGTCCCGACAAGCTCAAGGGTCCGGGTGTGGTGTTCCTGATCCCGGTCATCGACCGGCCGGTGCGCGTGGACCTGCGGGAGCAGTTCATCGAGGTCCCCAGCCAGACGACCATCACCAAGGACAACGCGCCCATCAGCATCGACTTCCTGATCTACTGGCGCATCAGCGACCCGCTCCGGTCGATCGTCAACGTCGCGTATTTCGCTGGGGCCCTCCAGGGCATCGCCACGACCACGCTGCGCGCCGTCATCGGCGACATCCTGCTGGACGACGTCCTGTCCAAGCGCGACCAGATCAACGAGGTGCTGCGCACCAAGCTGGACGAGCAGACCGAGCGCTGGGGCGGCAAGGTGACGACCGTGGAGATCCGCGAGATCACCCCGCCGCGGGACGTCCAGGACGCCATGAACCGGATGCTCTCCGCGGAGCGCAACCGGCGCGCCGTCATCACCGAGTCGGAGGGCGCACGCCAGTCGGCCATCAACGTCGCCGAGGGCGAGAAGCAGTCGTCCATCCTGCGCGCCGAGGGCAAGCGCCAGTCGGCCATCCTCGAGGCGGAAGGCTTCAGCCAGGCGCTCGAGCGCATCTTCGCGGCGGCTCGACACGTGGACGAGCGCACGATGCTCCTCCAGTACCTCGACACCCTCAAGGCGCTCGGCGCGAGCCCGTCCACGAAGTACGTGCTGCCCCTCGAGCTGACCGAGCTCGCCCAGCGCCTGGGACGGTTCGTGGATGCGTCTGCGGACGCGCCGCCGTCCGGTCCCACCGGCGGTGTGCGGGCGTTGCCGGGCGGCACCGGCCCGACGGGTGGCGCACCCGGGGAGGGGAGCAGCACGACCGAGGACGCCTCGACGGCCGGCGCGGATGCACCGGCCGCGGGCGTGACCGGTGACCTCGGGGACCCACCGGGCGCCACCGAGCCGCCAGCGTCGCCGTCGCTGTCGGACGCGATCGCGCTGACGGGTCTGTCGACATCGACCGCCCAGGACCTGCCGGGCTGGGCCTCGGTGCCTGCGCCGGACGCACCCACGACCGCGGTCGACGACACACCGACGGAGCCGAACCCCGCGGGCTGACGGCTCGATCCGGAGCGGGACCTCCGGGCGGTCCCGTGGCGCCACCCGCCGGGTCGAGTGGCAATGCCTGGCGGCGTGGTCCACGGCCGGGTCCCGCCCATCGCACCACGGTGGTGCGTGCCGGCACCGAGTGAGATGCCGGGCGCCAGGGTGGTGCGCGGGGGCACCTGTCGCGCGCGGTCCGCGGCACCACGGTGGTGCGTGCCGGCACATGGCCCGTCCGCCGCACGCGATCGGGACCATCGGGGTATCCGGGCGGGCGGTCCGGTCGGGATAGCATCGGTGTCGATGGCAGCACGGCTCCTGGTCCTGACCGATGACCCCAGTCTCGAGCGGCTGCTGACGACCGCCCTGGCGGCCGATGACCGGCTGCTGCGCGTCGTCGGGTCCCATGAGGAAGCGCTCGGCGCCATCTCCATCGAGCCGCCGCACCTCGCGATCCTCGACGCCAATGTGCCCGGGGACAGCGCGTGGGCGATCCTCGCGCACATCCGCGCGGCGACCGGACAGGGCCATGTGCCCGTCATCATGCTCGGCCGGGACGATGCCCGGGACAAGGTCCGTGGTCTGCGGGCCGGCGCGGATGACTACCAGGCGCTGCCCGTCCACCCCGCGGAGCTCGTGGCGCGCGTCCGGCGACTGCTGAGTCGCTTCCCGCCGGGGGGTGTCGTGGTGGCGCCCGTCGCCCAGCCATCGACCACCGCCCAGTCGGCCACGGCCGCCACGCAGACCCGTGGCCAGGTCATCGCCGTGTATGGCGCCAAGGGCGGTGTGGGCAGCACGACCATCGCCATCAACGCGGCCATCGCGTTCCACCGACATCTGCGCCGGAACGTGGTCCTCGTGGACGGGAACCTCCAGTTCGGCGATCACCGGGTCTTCATGGACCTGGGCAACGACCGCTACTCGATCGTGGACGCGGTGACAGCACCGTCGATCGATGCGGACCTGCTGCGCACCATCGTGGTCCACCACGAGTCGGGCATCGACCTGCTGCTGGCCCCGCCGCGGCCGGAGGAGGCCGAGCACGTGAGCGCGGAGCGCCACCACATGGCGACCATCGTCGAGACGCTGCGCCGGATGTACGACTACGTGATCGTGGACCTCGATGAGCGGCTCGATGACCATTGCCTGGACGTGATCTCGGTCGCGGACCGGATGCTCGTGGTCATGACCGCGGACCTGTCGTGCATCAAGAACGTGCGCCTGGTCATCGAGACCATGGCCCAGATCGGGATGCCCGACGAGATGCTGGAGCTGCTGCTCAATCGGAGCAATGCCTACACCGGTATCGGCCCCCGGTCCATCGAGGCCGTGCTCAAGCGGCCCATCCGTCACCAGGTCGTCAACGACTATCGGACCGCCATCAGCGCGCTCAACAGCGGCGAGCCGTTCCTCAAGGGACGACCGGATGCCGCTATCGCCCGGTCGATCACCGAGGTGGTCCGGGCCATCGAGGCGGACCCCAAGGCGCCCCGCGACGCTGCCCCGCAACCCCTCCTGAGCGCGACCGTCCACTCCTGAGGTTCATCGGGGGACGTTCGGGGCTTCCTCCCGGATGCGTTCCATGAGCGTCGCGAACGCGGCGGGCTCCTCGAACGACGGCCGATGGCCGGAGTGCTCGAACACCACGCGCTCGGCGTGCGGCGCGTCGAGCATCGCGAACCAGGCATCGGCGAGGACCGCGCGTCCGCGCGCTTCATGGGCGCCGGCGACCAGGTACACCGGGACGTCCAGGCGGGTCGCCGTCTGGCGCAGGTCGACGTCCTGGATCTGGGGATAGAGCACCGAGAACGTGTCGAGGAAGGCCCGCAGGCCATTCAGTCGGTCCATGAACGAGTTCTCGGGCACGAACAGGGTCGCGGGCAGCTCCCGTCCGTTGTCGAACTCGGCATAGACGTTCCAGTCGTGCTCATGGGACAGCGCCGCCTCATAGAGCGTCACATCGCTGTACGGCGGCGGGCCGTTCCGGCGCAGCGTGTCCGCGAGGCCCGTGTCACCCACGCGCTCTGCCCAGGCGATCGTGTCCTCCCAGAACATGACATCGGTCGCGCGCGGGCTGACCATCTGGCCGGTGCCGATCCACGCGTGATACAGGTCCGGTCGCTGCTGGACCGCGAGCACACCCAGCAGCGTGCCCCACGAGTTGCCCATCAGGAAGATCCGCTCGTGGCCGAAGCGATCGCGCAGATGCTCGGTGAGCTCGATGGTGTCCGCGACCATCGACTCGAGGGTCAGCGTCTCGGCGGGGTCGAGGGCCGCGTATGACCTGCCGGCACCCCGCTGCTCCCAGGTGACGACGACGAACCCGTCCTCGAGGCTGGTGTCCGCGCGCATGGCGCCCAGGTCCGTGCCGCCGGGGCCGCCCGCGAGGTGGAGCAGGACGGGTGCCGTGACATCGCGGCCGCGGATGAGCACCACCTGGTCATGCCCGCCCAGACGGACCGTGCCCAGCTCCGCGACGCTGCCGGCGACGACCTGCCCGTCCGGGCCGAGGATGGGGGCCGTGGACGCGGGCTGGACGATGATCCACGCCTGCGCGAGGCCGACGACGAGGCAGGCCACGATGCCGACGCCGGCCGCCCGACCGAGCCTGGGGGCGGCCACGGGTCGGTGGCGGGCGCGTCCCTCGATGCCCAGGCGGGCACCGATGATCAGGCCCGGCCATGCGAGGAGCGCCGAGACACCACGCCCCGTCACGAGCGCGATGACCCCATAGATGGAGCCCGGCGCCACGGCGTCCACGGTGGGTCCGTTCGTGCCCAGCCGGCCCACCTCGAACGCGAGGGTCGCGACCACCGGGGTGACGAGCATGGCCCAGCGGGTTCCGCTCACCGCACCACAGACCAGACCCAGGGCCAGCCCGCCGAGCATCCACGCGAGCGCGTGGCCGGGTGTCACCGGACCGCGTGGCGTGACCGCAGCGGCCAGGAGCCCGCCCCCGGTGGCGATGCCGATCATGGCCAGCGTGCCCAGGTGCCGGCCCATCCGAGTCGTGGACATGGGTGCCTCCTCGAGGGTCATGCTGGGTCGGGTCGAGGGGTGGCCGACAGTGCCGCTCGGCAGTCGGCGAGCGACTGGTCCGGGCGCAGGACCCGGGCCGTTGGTCATGCAGCGCGTCCACGAGCGGCCCCGCCCGGTCCGCCCGGATGGCCCGGATCCGAAAAGTCCGTGGTAAGTCCGGCGTGATCGTCCGGTACGACCCGCTCGCCACACTGGGCCCATGCTCGCGACCCTAGTCACCGCAGTCATCGATGGGCTCCACGGCACGCTCGTCCACGTGGAGGTGGATGTCGCGCCCGGCCTTCCCGCGTGTCATATCGTGGGACTGCCGGATGCCGCGCTGTCGGAGGCGCGTGAGCGCGTCCGGGGCGCCCTGCGGAATGCCGGATTCGAGTACCCGCTGGGGCGCATCACCATCAACCTCGCGCCCGCGGATCGACGCAAGCGGGGCGCCGCGTATGACGTCGCGATCGCGACGGGCATCCTCGTGGCGTCCGGGCAGATCCGCCCATCGGGTGGGCCGTGGGCACTGCTCGGGGAGCTCTCGCTGGGTGGTGCGGTGCTGCCGGTCGCGGGCGTCCTGCCCATGGTCTCGACGCTCGCGCGTGCTGGTCATCGACGTGTCGCGGTACCGGAGCGGAACGTGGTGGAGGCGCGCCTGGTCGCGGACGTGACCATCGAGGGCATCGCCGGGCTCGATGACGCGGCTCGCCTGGTGGCCGGTCCACGGGGGCGGACCGCGGGTGCCGCGCAGCGTCGGGTGCCACTGCGGATCTCCGCGTCGGCCACGGAGTCGGTGCCGGATGGTGGCGCCCGGGCGGAGCGCCTGACGCCGGCGGACCTCGCGGAGGTGCGTGGCCAGGCGACGGCACGCTGGGCGCTGGAGGTCGCGCTGGCGGGTGGCCATGACCTGCTCATGCTGGGCGCTCCGGGTGCCGGCAAGACCCTGCTGGCGCGCACGATCCCGGGCCTGCTGCCACCCCTCGACGACCAGGAGGCGCAGGAGGTGGCCGTCATCCGGAGCGTGGCCGGGACGCCACCCGGCTCCATCGGTCGTCACGAGCGATCGTTCCGGTCGCCCCATCACACAACCTAGCGGCTGGTACATGGTTGCCTGCACGCACCACATAGGCGATGGCTGGCACCCGGTCGCCCGACGATGTCTGGCACCCGCGACGGCTCTGAGTCCGGACCGGGTGACTCGGGGTTGCGCCCCGCCTCTCCTGCCCGCTGGCGCGGAGCCGGGGCCAGCCGGAGGGGAGGGTAGCGGGCGGCTCTTACGTCGCCCTTAGTGGACAACCTGCCGCCTCCGTGGGCTCGGCTAGGGACGCCGTAGCGACCCGCTGGGCCACGGGCCGGGCGGTTTCATCGGGTCGGACCGCGCACGGAGGCTGTCTGGGTCGGTAGACTCCCGGTCACGATGGCGAACGCTCTCCCCACCATCACCGTGCCCAAGGACGCGCCATTTCGCGAGGTCATCCGGCGCTTCGCCGCGGAGTACCGGACGACGAACAGTTACTGGTACGTCCCCAAGGCGCGGAGCCTTAATCAGGCGAACGTGGCCTTCCTCGCCGAGGTCATCAGGGTCCTGATCGACGAGTTCAGCACGGTGACATGGAACCCAGACCAGCAGAACAGGTTGCTGGACATCCTCGAAGGGCGCGGCCTGGTCAGCCCCTACA
Organism: Chloroflexota bacterium; assembly: GCA_019637815.1. Classification (GTDB taxonomy): domain Bacteria; phylum Chloroflexota; class Limnocylindria; order Limnocylindrales; family CSP1-4; genus JAFMJV01. The sequence continues at coordinate 37,088 of JAHBUZ010000004.1, read as the reverse complement.
TTGAGGAGGGTACTGCGGACCCCAACGATCGGGCAGCGCTCGCGCGCATCATCATCGTGGTGCTGAAGCACCTTGGCTTGGCGTGGGTAGACGACGGCCTGACGGTCCTTGTCACCGATGCCGGGCTTGACCTCGCCACGGTCGCCGCCGATGACCTCGACAGGGTCATCACCGCGCAGGTCTTCAAGATCCAGTACCCGAACCCCACGCTCGACGTGGGCTACCGCGCCATGTTCCGCGGCCTGTTCCCGCACGTGTTCCTGCTCCAAGTGCTGGCGCAGTCCGACTACCGGCTCACAGACGAGGAGTACGCGATCTTCGTCAACCTTGCGCAGAGCCAAGGGGACCTGAACTCGGTCGTCCAGTACATCCGTGCCTGGCGAGGACTGCGTGAGGCGGATCGAGCCGCTCTCATGCGGGACATCAGGTCGTTCCCGCGGTGGCGCACGATCTCCAACGCGCGGTCGTACGCGCTCGCTGAGTTCGCCTACCCGCCGTACTTGGTGCGCGCGGACGGCGAGACGCGCGCAGCCGACCGAGCCACGGTGGACGCCATCGTGTCCAAGGCGGACAGCCTCAAGTCGGTGGCGGCGAAGGACGCCGTAGACTGGTTCGCCTACCTTGGCGATCCCAAGCAGCAGCCCGACTGGTTCACGTACCTCTCTAGGAGCATCACGCTAGCCGCGACGGGTGCTGCCGCGAAGAATGCTGCCGCTGGCATCGTGGAGGAGGCGGCCAAGGCGGGCTCGCCCCTGACCCCCGAGGAGAAGGCTGGCATCGCGCGCAGCCTGCGGGAGCGCGAGATTGAGGACTTCTACACGGATCGGCTGAACCTGCTGGAGACGGGCCTCACGCTCGTGCCTGGCGGGCGGCAGTACAGCACGCACATCGGCCCGATGGACCTCCTGTGCAAGGACGCGACAGGCCAGTACGTCGTCGTGGAGATCAAGGCCGACGAGGCGCGAGATGCGGTGTTCGGCCAGATCCTGCGGTACATGGGCTGGGTACACCTGAACCTGCCCGATGGCAACAACAACGTGCGTGGCATCATCTTGGCCTCCGGATTTCCTGAACAGGCCAAGTTCTCCCGCATGGGCCTCCTGCGCACCGATGCTGAAACCTTCCTGAAGTTTGCCCAGCACGCTTTCCAGCCCGTAACGACCTTCTAGGAGCGCCCTTGACCACGTACAGACTGCCGAAGGGCGCCCGCTGGCCTGCCGATGCCGTGAATAGCATCGTCGAGAGTGATGCCGCGGCTGCCCTCCGTGGCCTACCTGACTCCTGCGTCGCGCTCGCTATCACCAGCCCGCCCTACTGGGACATCGTGGACTACCAAGCGGAAGGCCAGATCGGCGTCGGTCAGACCTACGAGGCCTACTTGGCCGACCTGCTCGCCGTGTGGCGGGAGACGGAGAGGGTGCTCATCCCGAATGGGAAGCTCGCCATCGTCACCCCGGTCATGCCCATCCGGAAGGATGTCATCGGCGACCAGCACACCCGGCATCTGAAGAACATCGGCTCGGACATCGAGCACACCATCCTGGACGCGCTCGACCTGAAGCGCTTCGGCCTATTCATCTGGCAGAAGCAGACCACGACCAAGATGTTCGGGTCGTACCCGTACCCGCCGAACATCTACGAGGACAACACGATTGAGTTCATCCACGTCTTCGTGAAGGACGGTGCGCCACCATCCCCGCCGGATGGTGCCAAGGAGGCGAGCAAGATCACGCAGGAGGAGTGGCGCAACCTGACGATGCAGGTCTGGAACATGTACCCGGCAGACGTCAAGCGTGCCCAGCATCCCGCGCCCTTCCCGGTCGTGCTGCCGCAGCGGCTCATCAGGATGTACACGTTCGCCACGAACCCTGATACGGGCTTCGCCGGTGACCTCGTGCTCGACCCGTTTGCTGGGTCCGGATCGACCTGCGTCGCCGCGCGGGCGCTTGGGCGCAACTGGATAGGTATCGACCTCAACCCGGAGTACTGCCGCATCGCACGAGACCGCGCCCGATACGAGCGCGTGAACTCCACCGAGATGATGCTCGAGTGGCCGCGCGTGAGGCGACCCACCGACAGCGCCGCGATACAGGTAGGGATGTTCGACGAGCCGGAGAACGGTCAGCCGACCTTCGAACTCGTCGCTGAGGAGGGAGGCGACCATGTCTGAGGACCTGCTTGCAGGCTTCGATGCGCATCTGGCAACGCTCTTGGGCAAGCGCCTTGCCTTCCCCGGCGGCAAGGGCATCCCCTTCGACGTCCGGAGTGTGGAGGGGGACACCGTGCAGGTTGTGGGGAGCGGCAGCACCATCGGCATCAAGAAGGACTGGCTCCGCGATGCGTTCCGGGTGCTGGTGACGAGGAAGGCGCTTACCAGATCGGGCATCAGCGGCCAACTTGCCCAGTACCGGTCCGGCTACATCTTCGCCATCCTCGCGACGCACCCCAGCGTCGTCCTCGCCAAGCCGTTTCCCACCAAGTTGACCTTGGCATGACTGACTGCCACGGAGGTGGGTGACGACTCGGTTGCGGTTCGGAATCGTCTGGGAACGGTGCGAACATCCGTTCGATACTGAGGGCTTGTTGACGGGTCAGGTCGGGTAAAATCGCGGCCAGCAGAACCTTCGATCTTCGTGGAAAGGAGGTAATGACCATGGCCAAGCCAGAAGTCCATCGGCCCGGCGAGAAGGCACCCGAATCGGGTATCTATCGGCCGACCGACGGTGGGACGAAGGTAGCCATCTCCAAGGATGATCGGTTCCCGCCGACCACTCCGGGGAAGGGCTACGTCCTCGACACGCCGACCAAGCCCCACAAGTAGTTGACGGACCTCTAGGTAGGAACTAGAGGCCCGTCGGAGCACTGAGCGAGGACCGGGCGGTTGTAGGCTCTCTCCCGGTCCGACCCGTTACGACGTGTAAGGTAGCCCACTGGTCAAGCGCGAAGGCGGCGAAGGCGCGCGCCCGGCGCTTCACGACCCCCGGTGCGGGAGGTAGAGCACCGAGGGCCGTGGAGCGGTGCGCGGCAGGTCTCGGGTCTGCCGCGCGGGGATGGTCACGAGCCGGTGGGGATGTCCAGCACGTGGAACGCCGACGCATCCTCGACCGCGATGTCGGCCCGGAGGTAGGCACGGATGACCACTTGCAGGTTCCGGAACGCACTGCCGCCGCTGTGGCTCGCCTCCCGGCTGGCCTCGATCACCAGATCGGTCCTCACTCCGATCAAGAGCTTCGACCAGTCCCCGGTGAAGGCCAGGTCGTCGGGCACTTGAGTGGTGACGTGGCGGCCCAGCGACTCCCACGACGCGGGCGGCCGCTTGGGCTGGAACACGTCGTCCTCGGCCCGGTCGAGCACACCCCACGTGCTGGGCGAGTAGATGACCGCCGTGGGGGTGTGGTTCGCCTCCAGGATGGCCTGATAGGCGCGGCTGAAGTCGGCGTAGGAGACGGGCGGGGTCGCCGTGTCGGTGAGCACCCCGCTCTGGTTCTGGACGCCCTTGGGCTGGGGAGCGACCCCGGTGCCCACCAGCGCGACCCGATCGAGCTCCAGCGCGAGGGCACGGGCGAGTGCGCGCCGGATCACGTCCGTGGCGTCAGGCGTCGAGTCCTCGGACAGTTCCACGCTGAGGACCGCCATGACAGCGAGGGTGCGGGCCGTCAGGGTCACCGCGCCGAACACGATCTCCTGCTCATCGATGGGATCGTGCTCGACCTTCCAGCCGCCTGCGCCGTCGAATCCGCTTTCGATTCGGGCGATCCGCAGGGTGTTGGACGTCATGGGGATGGTCTGGGCACCCGCCCGGATGACCTTCGCCTGCGCCCGCGCGTCATCGATGATGCGGGCCGCGAGAGGGGTCGGGACGAGGTAGCCGCCGCCCGACGCGCTGCCGATGCCCATCTGGACCATCGGACGGTCATAGCCGCCGAAGTCGCCGTACACCATGCCGCGCACGAGTTGCCCGAGGCCCATCTGCGGCCCCTTGGGCTGCGGCACGTGGGCCGCGAGCCGGTCGCCGGGACCCAGCACCAGCACCCGACCGTCGCGGTTGACGATGCCCGCGCCGGAGCCGTGGTGCATGCCCTCTCCTCCGCCCTGATACCAGCCGAGCCGGTCATCGAGACTGGCACGGTCGCCGATGCCGGGCACCCCGGTGAGCGCCGTGTACTGGCGGTCGAGGGCGACGCCATCCTTGAAGAGGGCATCGAAGCGGGCCATGTCCCGGTCCGGCACCGAGCCGTCCGGGCCGACGAGCGCCTTGGCGGCGAGGAACTTGGCGAGGGCCGCCTCGCGGACCTGCACAGCGTTCATGGGATGAGACTCCTGTTCTCGGGTTGGAGCACCCGCCTGTGGCGGTGCTTCGACACCCCGTGGCCTCCGGTGCGCCCGTCGCCAGTGCGTACCCGATGCCTGCGTCCCGGGATGGACGCGGTGCGCGGCCCCTGTTGCCGGGGGCGACCCCACTGTTGCCGGTGGGCGTGACCTGCCCTGAAGCGTGCCACGCGGTCCCGAGGGCGCGATAGAGGCCCACGGCGGCCCGTGGCGGTCGCCCGATGCCGACCCGATGAACGGGGGAGCAGGCCCGATGGACGCCTCGCCACGGTCGCCCACGGTCGGCCTGCGCGTCCGGTACGGCGGACCTGCGCTCACGCGTCCCACGGAGCTGGACGGAGGAACCCGAGCTGATAACTCGGTTGCGCGTGTGAGTCGCCGGGCGTGCAGGGGGGGTGCGCCCGCGTGCGCTTGTGCGGATGTGGGCGGATGGGTGCGGTGCAGGGTGGTGCGGTGCGCGGCGCACGACGTGGACGGAGTGGACGGGTGCGGAGGCGGGCAGGGGTGCGGCAGGCTGGATGGGTGGCAGGGCGACGAGGGCAGGGGTGGCGGGGTGACCGACCGGGTGCCTCCGGGGTGGATGCGGATGGCATGGCGGCAGCGCAGGGCCAGCGGCGGGCCGGGCCACGGCGGGCGGCCCGGTCGCACCCCGACCCCGGTGCCGTGGGCACCCCCGGCGCTTGGCACGGCGACCCCTGGGGATGCCGTGGGGCCACGGCCCGGCACGCGCCGATGATGGCGGGCCAGCGCGGCGGCAGCGGTCGCCACGGGTCGCCCACGGCGGCCCTGCGCCATCAGTTCAGGGCCGGGCGGCCGGGCAGCAGCGCGGCCAGCGGGCAGCGCAGCACCACGACGTCCGCCATGGTCACGACCACCATGCCGTCCTCCAGCCCGAGCCGGTTCGGCACCCCGCCGTGTTCTTCGGCGTAGGCCATCACGCGCTCCCGGTCCTCATCGTTCAGGGTCAGCCATCCCCGGAGCCATGCGGCGCTCAGCAGGTCGGGGTCGATGTCAAGTAGGCGGGGTGCCCGCTCGGTGGTCATGCCAGTCCCTCCGCGTCGTCGTCCCTGGCGTACTCGGGGTCGTAGGCGTCATCGATGGGCATGTCGTCCCCGAAGGTGCTCAACGAATGCCGAAGGTGCTCAGCCTGTGGGGTTGAGCGCGTTCGGGAGTCCTGAGCACCTTCGGGCGGCAGGGACCACACCCAGCGCTGTTCGCTGTCGCCGGGCCTACCCTCCTTGGCTGCCGTCACACCCAGCGCGTCCTTGGCTCGGCGGACAGACGCCCATGAGTGTCCGTGCGCGTCGGCCGCGTCCTTCACCGCGCGCGTCGGCACCGGACCGTAGGCCAGCAGGTCACGGAGGAAGTCGCCTGCCTTCGCTCGGTCGCCCTGCGCTTCGCCCGCGTCCCGGTTCGGCAGCGCCAGCAGGTCATCCGCCCGATGGTGTGTGCTGCCCTCCCAGACGACACGGGCGCACCCGTGTGTCGGGTCGTCCACCAGCCGGTACGCCAACGCGGGAGCCTGACGGGCAAGGTTGTTCTTGACGACCGCCACGATGTGCCGTGGTTCAGGGTCCTCGGGGTCAGCGTCCGGGTCCCGTGCCACCAGTAGAACCGAGCGTGCTGCGCCACCGATGCCGATCGAGCCTCCGCCCCTGTAGATGGCCGTGCCGCCCGTGCTCTTGTTCAGATGCCGCACCAGCATCACGGCTGCATCCGCACGCTCACCTAGCGCGGCCAGCGGCGCGAGGGCACGGCGCACGTCCTGGTCCCGGTGCCCGTTCACGTCGGCCCCGAGGTAGGCCATCAGCGGGTCGATGATGACCAGCCGTGCGCCCGTGCCGTTGATAGCCGCTTCGAGCGCCCCGATGTCCGCCGGGATGGTGGGCAGGTCACTGTCCGCACCGACCGTCGTCAGCGCGTGGATGCGTGCGAGATCGGCACCCGCAGCCTCCAGACGCGGCCGGATGGTGTCCCCGAGCCCGTCCTCTGCGGACAGGATGATGACGTCAGCCGGGCCGATGCCGGGTGTTCCGTCGGGCATGGCCCGCCCATGGCTCACGCGGGCCGCAAGGTCGAGTGTCATGGTGGACTTGCCCTGATTCGGGTCGCCGTCCACGACGCACACCTTTCCCAGTGGGATGCGTCCCTGCCAGACCCACGACACACGCTCCGGCATCACGTCGGACATGCGCACCAGTCGCGCAGCGCCCCGATGCTTCGCCTCGTGCTGTGGCACCGGACCGTGTGCGGGCGGCGCGGCCCGCACCACGGACTCACCGTAGCCCGGCGTGTCAGCCGGTTCGGCCATCGTCGCGAGTGCTGCGAAGTACTCCTCGTTCTTGGGTCGGTCCGCCCAGCGAGCCTCGAACTCAGCGACGGCGTTCGGCCTCATGACACACCCCGGACCGCCGCGCACGCGGCACCGGTCGCGGCCATCGGCAGGTCACCGGGCCGGTAGCGATGCCCGCACCCGTGGCAGAGCACCCCGGTCTCGTGGACCTCGGCCAGCAGCCGGTACGGCCCGTCGAGCGTGGCACCGCATGGTGCTGCGACCCGCTCACCACAAGAGCCGGGGTGCTGCACCGGGCGGGGTGCCCGGATGGTCATGGTGCCTGCGGTACGCTGCCCGTTGGTAGTCGGGACTGGTGCCGCCGGGTGTGCCCCCGGCGGCATAACTCTGCCTGCTCCGGCTTGGCGATGTTCGTGGCCTTGGCTGCCCGCTCACGTGCGTTGCGCTCTGCCGCAAGCAGGGCACGAATGACAGCCTGCTCGACCGGCGGGAGGTCCCTGAGGCGGGGCACCCGCTCGGAGTCGGGCACCGAAGCGCGGTCAGCGGGAGCCATCGCGGCGCTCCCGGAAGCCAGCAGCCTTGCGAACGGCCTCGGCGGCCTCACGGCGCTCTGCCGCAAGGCGTCGCTCTTCAGCGGCTCGGGCTAGGAGCGCAGCCGCTCGCTCCTCATAGCGCTCGGCGGCACGCTCGCGTCCGGCGATGAAGCGGTAGGCGGCACTGAGGATGGCAGCAGCGCGATACTGCTCGGGTGTGAACAGGGGATCGGGCACCGGGACTCGGCCTCCACACCCCTCACCAAGCAGGGAGGGCAGTGGCACCGGCGAGTGCCGCCCGAGTACCGGGGGACCAGCAGGACGGCCCGCTTATGCGGGACTGGACTGGTCGCCTATCAGTTGACGGCGCAACCGTACCATCGCGCCCGCACGGGTCGCAAGCGCACTGTTAGGGCCGGTTCCGCTAGGCGGCGACCGCCCGCGTGAGGACGACCACGCACGGCGCGTCGATGCGGACTCTGCACTTGCCCGGCGAGCATCTGGTCACGAGCCCGAGGTCCGGCGTGTACGTCTTGCGCGCCACGTCCCGCTCGTGACCGCGACGACGCTTGGGTCCCCACTGGGTGAAGTCCACGACCACGTAGCCGTCCTCGCCCGAGTCGCGAACGAACAGGTTGCGCTCGTCGATGCCGTGCTCGGGCGCGTGCTGGACGAACGGGACGGTCTCCCCGTCAAGTCTGCCGGCTACGGCGACCACTTGCGCGGGGTGTCGTGGGCACACCCACGTCCCGGCGATGGCACCCGGCCGGGCATGGTCGATGCCCGCTGACTCCTGAGGGGTCACGCGACCTCCTCATCGGTGCGTCGCATGCTTCGGTCGCGCCACTCGGCGGTGAACGTGTGGCCTCCCCGACGGTGCGGGGTCTCGTCGGGGTTGCGGCAGTCCACGGTCACGTGCTCCCACAGTGCGGCGAGCACAGGCTGGATGTCCTCGGCGGGCCAGTTCCAATCGGCACGCGGCACCCGCGTGACCACGGCGCGGGCCTCCAATGCCGCCCGTGCCGCGTTCACCTTGGCGGCACGCTCCTGGGACTCCGCCCTTGTGATGAGCCCGTCCTCGCGCATCTCCACGATGCGACCCAACTGGGCGTCCAGAACCGCTCGCTGCTGCTCAACGTCCTCCGGTGTGTCCTCGACCTGCTTGCGCAGCCTGAGGAAGCCCAGTTCCTCACGAGCCCACTCGCGAACCGTGGCGTCAGCCACCATCGCGCGCCCGTGCCCGCTCGTCAGCCGCGCTCGCTGACACACATAGCCGACCCAGACGTGCGGTGCTCCATCCGCGGTGCGGTAGTGCTTCGTGGCCGAGGTCATGGTGCCGTCGCATTCGGCGCAGCGGAGCAGCCGTTGAAACGCGGCGGTCGGCAAGCGGCGCGAGCCCTTGCGGGTGCGGTCCCGTTGTTCGGGGATGCCCGGCCCGGTGCCTCGGGTCACGATGCGCTTGACCGTTCCGTCTTTCCAGTGGTCCGACGCGCCACGCTCACCACGCTTCGCGGTGGGCGTCGGGATGCCCGCACCGTTCAGGATGCGCGCGACTTCCCTATAGGAATGCGTGCGCGCGTACTCCTGTAGCACCTGCTGGATGACAGCCTGCTCATCGGGCACGGGAACGAGCCTTCCATCTGTGCCGTGGACCCAGCCGTAAGACGGCTTGCCGACGAACGCGCCCTGCTCTCGCATGGCTGCGGTGCGGTCGCGCCCGCGCTCCGAGGCTACTTCACTCTCGAAGGTGGCGACCGCCGCGAGCACGGTCAGATAGAGCCGCCCGTGCGAAGTGGTGGGGTCCAGGTCGCCTTCCTTGGCGAGCCGCACCGGTACCCGCTTGGCTGCGCACAGCTCCATCAGCCGCAGCAGTTCCACGGTGGAGCGCCCGAGGCGGCTCAGCGAGTACGCGTATACCGAGGACGCCTGCCCAGTCTCAACGGCAGTGCAGAGCTTCTGATACTCGCGCCGGTCGGCACGCCTGCCGCTGATGTTCCAGTCCACCATCAGATGCGGGTCAGGGTCACCGTAGCGTGCGGCCAGCGCACGCACGGCTTCCTGCTGGACCTCGTAGGACACGGCACCAGCACCACCAGCCGTCGTGTGGCTGCTCCGCCGCAGGTAGGCGATGGGTCGTCCGGCCGTGGCAGATCCTCCGGCTCCATGGGCGGTCGTCGTCGCTTCCGTGTTCATCACCTAGGCACCTCCATCGCTATGGTTCCGCACGTGCCGCAGACGAGGGTGCTCGTGCCCTCGTCGTACAGCAGGACTCCCGAACAGTCCGAGCAGCGGCTGGTGTCCACGTCGCCCCGCGCCGTGGCCTTCATGCGGGCCAGCCGCAGCCCGATGTCCTCGTCGCCCATCCGTGGCTAGGCCGACTTGCGGGCAGAGCGACGGGTCGGCTTGACCGCCGCGACCGCAGCCTGAGCCGCCGCGTAGTGCCGCTCGTAGCGGGCCAGCCGAGTCGTGTTCCGCTGGGTCGGGCTGCTGTCGGCGCGCTTGCGAGCCGCGATGACCGCCTTCTCGGCGCGGGCCAGTTCGGCCGTCGGGTCGGGAAGCGGCGTGTACGCGGTGCGGGTGCGGGCTGGCGTGGCCTCCGTGGGCGCAGCCTCCGGCTCGGGTGCTGGGGCTTCCTCGGCTTCGACCGCTGCGAGCACGTGAGCGGGGGTGGCGGTGCCGTCGAGGATGCCCAGCATCCCGTCCTTGACGATCTGCTGCTGGGCTGCGCGGGTGGTGGTGCGGGCCATCGCGGGCCTCCCTTGGGCTACTGGCACCCGCCGGGGCGCTTGCCCGGTGTGATGCCTTGCCCGCTCAAGTGTGCGTCAATCAACCGTGTACTGGCAATGAGCACACCACCAGCTATGCGGCCATGGTGGGCGGCGGACCACAGCTCGCGCCCGGGTTGGTGACCCAGGCCCATCTTGGGTGCTGTTCCTGGATGAGCTCGCGGAGTTCGACCGGGATGTGCTCGATGCGCTCCGGCAGCCGCTGGAGGATGGCACCGTGGAGATCGTCCGGGCGCATGGGCACGTCCGCTACCCGGCACGGCTCCAGCTGGTAGCAGCCATGAACCCGTGTCGCTGTGGCTGGTATGGGTCCACCGCCCCGGTGTGTCGATGCCCACCCACCGAGCCGGCCCGCTACGTGCGACGGGTGAGCGGGCCGTTGCTCGACCGCATCGATCTGCGGGTGAGCCTCCCGCGTGTCACCCCGGAGGAGCTGCTGGAGGGCGGGCCTGGTGAGGCATCGGCGGTCGTGGCGGCACGCATCGCGGACGCGCGGGCGGTCGCCGTGGCGCGCTCCGGGACGCCGAACGCGCGTCTGACGGGTGCGGCGCTCCTCGACGCCTGTCGTCTGGGGGTCGGCGCACAGCGGACGATGACGGACCTTGCCACGTCCGTGGGCATGACGGCCCGCGGTATCCATCGGGCCCTGCGGGTGGCGCGCACCATCGCGGATCTCGAGGGACGGGACGTGGTCGAGGTCACGGACATCCTCGCCGCCGTCCGGCTGCGTGAGGACGGCACTCGACTGATGGCGGCCGCATGATCGCCGTTCGGGTCGCCGGGCCCTGGTCGGAGGACGCACAGCACCGGGCGTGGGTGACCCTCGCTGCCGTGGACGGCCTCGGCGGCGCGCTCCTCCCACGGCTGGTGGAAGCCTTCGGCAGCCCCGTGGAGGTCCTGACCGCCGCGCGGAGTCGGTCGGAACGTCGCCTCGCACGGATCCTGCGCACCGCTGGCGTGCCGCTCCGGTCAGGCCTCGTGGAGCGCATCCGGGCGGCGGGGCATGACCCGGAGGCGATCCACGCGCGCCTCGATGCGCTCGGCATGTGGGCGCTCGTGCCGTGGGAACCCGCATACCCCGAGCAGTTGCGACGCATCGAGGATCCGCCGGGCGCGCTCTTCGGCCGTGGTGATCCCGCGGACCTGGCCCGCGCGCCGCTCATCGCGGTGGTCGGCACGCGCCGACCGTCGCCCATGGGCCGCATGACGGCGATGCGCATCGCCCTCGCGCTCGCGGAGCAGGGCGCCACGGTGGTCAGCGGTCTCGCGGTCGGTATCGACGGCATCGCCCACACCGGTGCCCTGGAGGCGGGCGGTCGGACCGTGGCCGTCATCGGCGGCGGCCTCGCGGTCGGCATCCCTCGACCGCACCGCGGTCTCGCGGCACGCATCGAGGCGTCGGGTGCCGTGGTCGGGGAGCTGCCACCGGACACGCCACCGACCCGCGGCACGTTCCCGCGTCGGAACCGCATCGTGAGCGGAATGGCCACGACGACCATCGTCGTGGAGGCGCCGGTGCGGAGCGGTGCCCTCATCACCGCGCGACTGGCCCTGGAGCAGGGCCGGACGGTCTTCGCGGTCCCCGGCCGACCGGGCGATCCGAGCACGGCGGGCTGTCTCGCACTGCTCCGCGAGACACCGGCACGCATCGTGGCGGGCGTGGAGGAGCTGCTCACGGACCTGGGGCTCGGCGCCAGCGCAGCGAGCGATGCCCCGTCGCGGGACCGCCCGCATGCCCTGACCGCCAGGGAGGCCATCGGGTTGCTGGGACCCGTCGAGGCATCCGTGGCGCGTGTGCTGTGCAGCGGACCCGCGAGCATCGACGCGCTCGTCGCGGCGGTCGGGCAGCCGCCGGCCGTGGTCGCTGGCGCGCTCACCCTGCTCCAGCTCCGTGGCTGGGCGAGCACCATCGGCCCGCTCCAGGTCGCGGCCGGGCCGCTGCTCCGGGGCGACGGGCGGCGATCGGCCGATGGGGGACGGCCGGAGGTCCCGCCCGTGCCACGGGACCTCCCGGCCACCGCCACCACCCGGGACGCCACGTGACGCCACCGGACCCTGACCTCCGTACCGGTCCGGAAGGGCGGGTCCGCCGCATATCCTGCGGCCGTGATCCGCGATGTCGTCCTCCACCTGTCCGGCGAGCAGCCACTCCTGTGCGACCTGCGCGAGATGCCCGACCCGTCCGACGGCGGCATCATGTGCACGAACCTGCGCACCATCGATGGCAAGAAGCCCATCTACATCGACCACACCGATTCGTGGTTCCTGTTCCCGTTCCACCTCATACGGTTCGTGGAGCTGCCGCTCGCGTCGGTGGAGGCGGCGTCCATCCTGGCTTTGCCACCCGGGCCGATCGTCGATCCGGACGCTCCCGATGAGGAAGAGCTCGACGCGGCGGAGGAGCTGCTCCAGCGCATCCGCGAGGTCTGACCGCGCGTCCTCGCGAGAGCTGCAGGACGGCCACGTAGCGCCGGCCCGATGGGGTCGCAGGCCACCACCGGGCCCGGATCCGACGGCGGCACGGGGTCCGGCTCATGGCCGGCCACGGGCCCTGCGACGTGCGCGCGCACGCGCGTCCGGCCCGATGTCGTCCCCGGAGGGGACGCCGTCCGGCACCACCGAATCCCGGTGCTACACTCCCGGCCGATGAGCAGGAACCTGGTGATCGTCGAGTCCCCCGCCAAGGCCAAGACGATCGAGCGATATCTCGGCGACGACCATACCGTCCTCGCGTCCAAGGGCCACGTGCGTGACCTTCCGGAGAACCCGGGCAAGGGCAAGCTGGGCGTGGACGTGGAGCATGACTTCGCGCCCGACTATGTCATCAGCAAGGACCGTGAGCGCGAGGTCGCCGCCATCCGCAAGGCGGCGGGCCGGGCGGAGACCGTGTTCCTCGCCACCGACCTCGATCGCGAGGGCGAGGCGATCGCGTGGCACGTGACGAAGGCCGCGGACATCCCGACCAGCAAGCAGCAGCGGGTGACCTTCTCGGAGATCACGGAGCCCGCCATCCGGGAGGCGTTCGCGAACCCGCGCCAGATCGACATGCACCTCGTCGACGCGCAGCAGGCACGTCGCGTGGTGGACCGGATGGTCGGCTACACGCTCTCGCCGCTGCTCGCCCGCAAGGTGCGGAGCGGCCTGTCCGCGGGTCGTGTCCAGTCGGTCGCCGTGCGTCTGGTCGTGGAACGAGAGCGGGAGATCGAGGCGTTCATCACCCGCGAGTACTGGACCCTCCAGGCCCAGCTCCGGACGCAGACCGGTGCCGTGTTCCCCGCGGCGCTGGTGCGCATCGATGGAGCCGCCACGGGTGGCGCGGACGACCCCCAGGTCATCGGGGACGAGGCCGCTGCGCTCGGCCACGTCCAGGCGCTCGCCGCGGAGCGGCCGCTGGTGCGCGCCATCACGGTCCGTCAGCAGAAGCGCTCGCCCGCGGCGCCCTTCACGACGAGCACCCTCCAGCAGGAGGCGAGCCGCAAGCTGGGCTTCAGCCCCAAGCGCACGATGTCCATCGCCCAGCGCCTGTACGAAGGGGTCGAGGTCGACGGCGAGCAGGTGGGCCTGACGACCTACATGCGGACCGACTCGACCGCCATGGCCGGCGTCGCCATGGGTGAGGCCCGCGAGGTCATCGCCCAGCGCTATGGCCCCGACTACACGATGCCCAAGGGCCGGGTCTACAAGACCAAGGCGAAGGGTGCCCAGGAGGCGCACGAGGCCATCCGCCCGACCAGCTTCCAGCGCGACCCCGATTCCATCGCCCGCTGGCTGCAGCCGGAGGAGCTGCGCCTGTATCGGCTCATCTGGCAGCGCGCCCTGGCCAGCCAGATGACCGAGAAGCGGATGGAGACGACCGCCATCGAGCTGGACGCGGGTCGCTACGGCCTCCGCGCCTCGGCCACGCGGACGCTGTTCGATGGCTTCAGCCGGGTCTACACCGAGGGCCGCGACGACGACCTGGAGGAGGACGAGGCGGAGGCCGCGCTGCCGCCGCTGGCCGAGGGTGACGTGACCGATGTGGACGAGGTCACGCCGACACAGCACTTCACGGCACCCCCCGGGCGCTACTCCGAGGCGACCCTGGTGCGGGCGCTCGAGGAGCACGGCATCGGTCGGCCGTCCACGTACGCCGCCACGATCGCCACGATCATCGAGCGTGGCTACGTGACGGTGAAGGAGAAGCGACTCCTCCCGGAGCCCGTGGCGCGCATCGTCACGGACCTCCTCGTCGACCATTTCGGCGAGTTCGTGGATCCCGAGTTCACGGCACGCATGGAGGAGCGCCTCGACCAGGTCGCCAGCGGTGAGCTGGACTGGGTGCCGCTCCTGCGGGACTTCTACTGGCCGTTCAAGGACCTCGTGGACCTCAAGCGCAAGGAGCTCCGCCGGGCGGAGTTCACGACCGAGCCAAGCGACGAGGTCTGCTCGGAGGGCCATCCGATGGTCATCCGGCTGGGTCGCAACGGGCGCTTCCTCGCCTGCTCGCTGTATCCGGAGCACAAGGAATCGCGGCCGCTCCCGGGCGAGGAGGAGGAACGCGTGCCGATGGCCGGGGAAGGCGAGACCTGCCCGACCTGCGGTCAGGGGACGCTGGTCCAGAAGCGTGGCCGGTTCGGCGCCTTCGTGGGCTGCGACCGCTATCCGGAGTGCACGTACATCCACAAGGACGGCCCGCCGCCCCCGGACCAGCTGCCCTTCGAGGTGGCCTGCCCCACCTGCAAGGAGGGCCACCTGGTCGCGCGGCGTGCCCGCCGGACGGGCAACGTGTTCTGGGGCTGCTCGCGGTACCCCAAGTGCCGCTTCACCTCGTCGCGGGAGCCGGTCGGCGCCGTCCACGATGCGGATGGCGGGCCGGTCGCGCGCAGCACGGACGGGAGCGGCATCTGTCTCGCCTGTGGCGCGCCCATCGAGCTCCCGGAGAGCGTCACGGTCGGCGAGGTGCTGAGCGGCGGACCCGCGGACCCCACGGCGCTCAAGCCGGCGGCGCGGGCACGCGCCACCGGTGGCAAGCGGACCTCGACGGCCGGTGCAGCCCGCCGCACGAGCAAGGCCCGGGCCGCCAAGCCCGCCGCGTGAGCGGCCAGCCGGTCGCCGCGGTCCCGACCGCTCGGGTCCCGGCAACGGCGACGGAGGCGCTGGCGGACTTCGTGGCGTCGCTGCGGGCGCGTGACCTGTCACCCCACACGGTCCGCTCGTATCAGCGGACCCTCGAAGGGTTCCTCGGCTGGCTCGAGGACCAGCCGGACGGCGACTGGCGTCAGCCGCCCCGTCGGGTGCTGCGTGCCTGGCTGGCGATGCTCGCCACGTCGGACGCCGGCCGGTCGACCATCGCGAACCGCCTTGCGGCGACGCGCGCCTTCCATCGGCATGCGCGGCGGATGGGCTGGATCGCGCTCGATCCGTGGGCGTCCATCGCGACGCCACGTCGTCCGCGCCGTCTGCCGCGCGCCCTGGCCCCGGCCGGGGTGACCACTCTGCTCGAGCCGCCCACCGACGATGGCACGCCGCGGGCGGGGTCCACGCGGACGGGTCCTCGTGGCATGGCGCTCGATCTGCGGGACCAGGCGATCCTGGAGCTGCTGTATGGGGGTGGGCTCCGGGTGTCGGAGGTGGCTCGGCTGGACATGGCCGACCTCGACCTCACCCACGAGCGGGTCCGGGTGACCGGCAAGCGTCGCAAGGTCCGGGACTGCATCGTGGGATCGTTCGCCCGGGACGCGCTGCGACGCTGGATCGCCGACGGCCGGCCCGTGCTCGGCGCCGCCGCGGCCGGGGCCGACGCCGTGGCTGGCTCCGATGTCGCGGCTGGCCCCGATGCCGAGGACCCTGACGCCGGACGCGCCCTGTTCCTGAACGCCACCGGGCGACGGCTCGGCGTCCGGGGCATCCACGCGATCGTGACGGCCCGCGCGGCGCGCGCCGGGCTGGACCGGGGCGTCACGCCCCACACCCTGCGCCACTCCTTCGCGACACATCTGCTGGACGGGGGTGCGGACCTCCGCGTGGTCCAGGAGCTGCTGGGGCACGCAAGCCTCGCCACGACGCAGGTCTACACGCACGTGACCCCGGCACGGCTCCATGCCAGCTATCGTGCCGCCCATCCACGCGCGCGGGAGGCGAGGACGGGGACCGAGGGCCATCCGTGAGCCGCGGCCCCACCTGGCCGCGGTCACGCCACGGACATCGCGCATGAACGATCCCGCATGACCGGTCGCGCGCTGGCGCGTGCCGGCCTCGTGGTGAGCGCCGCGTTCCTCGGGTCGCGGCTCCTCGGTTGGGTCCGGCTCGTGGTCATCGGCAACGTGTTCGGCGCGGACCCGGACCTTGCCGCGTACTTCACGGCGTTCCGCATCCCGGACCTCATCTACCAGCTGGTCGCCGCGGGCGCGGTGGCATCGGCGCTCATCCCGGTCCTCGCGGAGCTCCTCGCGAAGGGGGAGCCATCGCGGGCGTGGCGCGTGGCGTCGAGCGTCGCGAACCTCCTCCTGGTCGCCCTGCTGGTCCTCTCCGCGGCGGCCTTCGTGTGGGCGCCCGACCTCGTGCCGTGGCTGTTCCCGGGTCAGGACGCGCACGCGACCGAGGTGACGGTCCGGATGACCCGGCTGATGGTCCTGTCACCCATCTTCCTCGCGCTCGGCTCGGTAGCGTCCGCGGTGCTCAACACCCGTGGTCGGTTCGGCGTGGCGGCCATGGCGCCCGTGGTGTTCAACCTCGCCATCATCGGCTGTGCCCTGGTCCTGGGGCCGCACCTGGGCATCGATTCGCTCGCGGTGGGCGTGGTCCTGGGATCGGTGCTCCACCTCGTCATCCAGCTGCCCCTGGTGTCCCGGGTCGCCCGCTACTCCCCGCGCATCGACCTGCGCGACGACGCCACCCGCAAGGCCATCTGGCTGATGATCCCGCGGGCCATCGGCCTCGGTGTCACGCAGATCACGTTCCTCGTCAACACCTCGCTCGCCACGACGCTCGGTGCGAGCGCCGTCATCGCCTACACGGTCGCCTTCACGATCCTCCAGATCCCGCTGGGCCTCGTGGGGTTCCCGCTCGGGGTCGTGCTCCTGCCGTCCCTGTCACGCGCCCTCGCGGAGGGCCGCCTGGCGGATTTCGGGGTGCTCCTCGAGCGCTCCATCCGGCTCGTGCTGTGGCTGACGGTGGTCATCGCGGCGGTGGGCATCGCCCTCGCGGGTCCCACGGTCAGCCTCCTGTTCGGTGACAGCTTCCCGGCGGAGACGCTCGCCCTGACCGCGGGCACGCTCGCGTGGTTCCTGCTGGGTGTGCCGGCACATTCCCTGAACGTGGTCCTCGCCCGGGCGTTCTACAGCGCCCAGGACACCCGGACCCCGGTCATGGTCGCCATCGGGTCGGTCGCGGTGAACGTGCTGGTGTCGGTCCTCACGATCGGCTCGATGGGTCTGTCCGGTCTTGCGCTCGGCATCGCGCTGGGCGGCTGGTTCGAGTCGGTCGTGCTCACGAGCATCCTCTGGCGACGCACCGGGACGCTGCCGGTGCGATCGATCGGCCTCGGAGGCGTCATCTCCCTCATGGGTGCCCTCATCGCCGCGGTCGCGGCGCTCCTCATCGACCAGGGGCTGGTCGGGCTGCTCGGTGGGCTCGGCCCCCGGCTGCGCTCGCTCGTGGAGCTGGCGGTCGCCGGGTCGGCGGCCCTGGCGGTGTACCTGCTGTACAGTCGGTCGATGCGCATCCCCGAGCTGCCGCAGTCCCTGCGACTCGCGCGCTCGGCGCTCCGACGGGGTGGCGAGCGGGGTGATGACGCATGACGACCTCGACCATCGACACGGCCCGAGCGCCCGACGACGCGGGACTCGAGACCGCTGGCACGGTCTCGGCGCGTGACGACCTCACCCGGCTCGTCGCCGATGACGCAGCGTGGGATGCGTTCGTGGCCGCGGCACCCAACGGCTCCTATCCCCAACTCTCCGCATGGGCGGAGGCAAGCCTCGCCAAGGGCTGGCGCTCGACACGCGTGGTCACCGAGGGTCCGACGGGCCTGGTGGGTGCCCAGCTGCTGCTCCACCGCATGTCGCCCGGTCCGTTCCAGCGAGCCTATGCGACGCGCGGTCCGGTCGCCGCCGCGACCCTCGACCGGCCATCGCTCGCGGCCTTCACCGGGCGGCTCCAGCGTGACGCGGCCCGGTACCGGCTGTCCCACGTGGTCATCGACCCGGAGGTGGCACCCGGCGAGGTGGAGACGTGGCTGTCCGAGCTGGGCTGGCGTCGACTGCCCGCCATCCAGATCGACCGCACCCGGATCGTGGACCTCACACGTCCGGAGGAGGACCTCTGGTCCGATCTGCGCTCCAGCGCCCGCTGGTCGGTCAACAAGGCGCGACGCAGCGGGTTCGGCGTGGCGGATGAAGGCGAGGCCGGGCTCGATGCCTTCGGCGAGCTGTATCTCGAGACCGCCCGGCGCGTGGGGTTCGAGGCGAACGCGGCCTTCCGCGAGACCTTCCGCGCCTTCGAGCGGCATGGCCTTGCCCACCTCCTGGTGGCTCGTGATGGCGACGGGACACCGGCGGCGACGCTGATGCTGCTCGATTGCGGCGACCGGGTCATCGAGCGCTACGGTGCGTCGAGCCGTGCCGGGGCCCAGGGGCGTGCCAACTACCTCGTGAAGTGGGAGTCGATGCGTCGGTCGCGTGACCGGGGTATGCGCTGGTACGACATGTGGGGCACCGACCACGAGGGCGTCGCCGAGTTCAAGGCGTCCTTCGGTGGTGTCGAGCGGCAGTACATCGGGGCGTGGGAGCTGGTCACCAACCGCCTGGTGCATGACGGGTTCGCGGGGCTGAGCCGCCTGCGGCAGGTCCGACTTGGCGGGTCTCGGGATACCACGAGCACCACGGGAGGCGGGGGCACCCACGCCGCCACGTCCCGAGCCGCGGGTGCCCCGCGGGTCGTGTCCATCGACACCGCGCCACCGGTCGACTGGGACGCGCGGAGCGTGGCGGTCCCGGGCGGCCACGTGATGCAGGGGACGGCATGGGCGGACCACCGCCGGGCGCAGGGCGCCGATCCCCGGTTCGTGACGTTCAGCGACGGACGCACCGCGCTCGTGGTGCTGCGGCGCCAGGCGCTCGCCCCGGGGGTCGTGGCGACGGTGCGGCGTGGCCCGGCGCACGGCGGCGGCACGGGTCCGGAGCTCGCCGCACACATCGGTGCGCTCGCGGACGCCATGCGGGACCTCGGCGCCCGGGAGCTGTTCGTGGATCCGGAGCTCGACCACGACCCGGCGTACGAGACGGCGATGGATGCGCTCGGCGCCCTCCCGGCGGACGAGTACCAGCCCTCGATCCACGTGATGCGCCTGGCGCTGCCGGCGGGCACGACCGAGGAGGGGCTCTGGTCCGGCGTCGCCAAGACGACCCGTCAGCGGGTGCGGGGCGCGGAGAAGGTCGGCACGGTCGTTCGGCGGGACACCACCGGCGAGCTGCTCGATGCCTTCGGGGGGCTGCTCGTGGAGCGCGCCGATGACCTGGGCATCGCGATGCGCCCGGAGCTGGGCTATCTCGCCGCATGGCGCCGACTCATCGCCGCGGGGCAGGCACGGCTGCTGGTCGCGGAGCACGAGGGGGTGCTCGCGGGCGGCCTGCTCATCTTCCTCCAGGGGGGCATGCATGCCACCGCGTACTCCGCGGACCGTGCATCGCTCCGTCGCGAGCTGCCCGGCACGATGCATCTCGTGCGCTGGACGGCCATCCGGGACGCGCTCACCGACGGTGCCACGGCCATCGAGCTGGGAGGCGTGGACCTGGCCGGTCATCGCGAGCCACCCGGCCCCGGGGAGCCGAACCACGGCCTGTATGTCCACAAGGCGTCCTTCGGAGCGACCTGGGTCGTGCGGACCCCCGCCCGACGGCTCGTCCTGCGCCCCATGGCGGTGCGCTACATGGAGGCACGCGCCGGTCTGCTGGGCACGGCGCGACGGGTCACGGGCGCCTTGTCCCGGGGCGCTCGGTGAGCCTCGGCACGACCATCGAGGGGATCCGCTCGCCCGGCTCCCTTGCGGACCTCGTGCGACGCCTGGAGGGACGCGACCTGCTCCGGTCCGTGCCGGGCTCCATCAGCCGCCTGGACACCACGAGCGTGTCGGGGGTCACCGCGGATTCCCGATGCGTCCGACCCGGCTGGCTGTTCGTGGCGGTGCCCGGCCAGCACCACGATGGCCACGACCACGCGCTCTCCGCCGTCGCGGGCGGTGCCGTCGCGCTGGTCCTGGAGCGCGCCGTGCCGGCGCCCGGCATCCCCCAGGTCCTGGTGCGTGCCGCACGGCCCGCGCTCGCCACGAGCGCGGCGTGGGTGGCCGGCGATCCCAGCCATCACCTGGGGATCGTGGGCATCACGGGGACGGACGGCAAGACCACGACCGCGTGGCTGGTCCGCTCGATGCTGGAGGCGTGCGGCCTGCGGACCGGGCTGCTGGGCACCATCGATGTCATCGCGGGCGGACAGCACCTCGGCAATCCGGGTCGGGCCACGACCCCCGAGGCGCCTGAGCTCCAGGAGCACCTCCGCGCGATGCTCGACGGTGGCGACCGCTTTGGGGTCGTGGAGGCGACCTCCCACGGCCTTGCCCAGGACCGGGTCACGGATGTGGCATGGGACGTCGCGGTGCACACGAACGTGACCCACGAGCATCTCGAGTTCCACGGCACGCTCGAGGCATATCGGGCAGCGAAGCTGCGGCTCTTCGAAGCGCTGGCCGCGGGTCCGGCCAACCCGGACAAGGGACACGGCAAGCATGCCGTCATCAACCTCGATGATCCGGTCGCGCCCATGTTCCTCGACGCGGCGCGCAGCGCGGCTGCCACGATCCACGGCTACGCGGCGGGTCCATCCGCTGATGCCGCCATCCGGGCGGTCTCGGTCCGGGATGGGCGGGAGCTGACGATCGGCGTCCAGACGCCCCGTTGGGCGGACTCGGTCCGCATCCGCCTCGCCGGTCGCTTCAACGTCCACAACACGCTCGCGGCGATCGGG
This sequence comes from Chloroflexota bacterium, assembly GCA_019637815.1. GTDB lineage: Bacteria > Chloroflexota > Limnocylindria > Limnocylindrales > CSP1-4 > JAFMJV01. Next base: position 16,149 of record JAHBUZ010000004.1, on the reverse strand, counting down.
GTGGGGGAGGCGCTCGGTCTCGACCCCGTGGCGATGCGCGCGGGTCTCGAGGCGCTGGAGCGGGTGCCCGGACGCATGGAGTCGGTCGAGCGAGGGCAGCCGTTCCGGGTCATCGTGGACTACGCCCACTCTCCCGAGGCGCTCGAGAAGGCGCTCGATGCCATCGCGCCGCTGGCCGCTGCCGGGGGTGGCGGGCTCATCGCGGTGTTCGGCTCCGCCGGCGACCGGGACGTCGCCAAGCGACCCATGATGGGCCGGGTGGCCGGCGCCCGGTGCCGTCTCGTCGTGGTCACGGACGAGGATCCCCGGTCGGAGGACCGGGACGCGATCCTCGACCAGATCGCGGTGGGCGCGGAGCGGGCCGGACGACAGCGTGGCCGCGACCTGCTGCTCATCGCGGACCGTGGCGCGGCCATCCGGGAGGCGCTCGGCCAGGCGCGGCGCGGGGATGTGGTGCTGCTCGCCGGCAAGGGCCACGAGCGCACCATCGAGCTGGCGGACGGACCCGTGCCCTGGGATGAGACGGCGACCGCGGTCGAGGCGCTCGCCGAGCTGGGGTATGCCGGATGACGACCGACCGCACCGGACGGGTGACCCTCGTCGACATGACGGATGCCGACGCCACGACCTGGGACGCCCTCGCGGCACGCTCGCCACGTGGCGAGGCGCTCCAGTCCCACGCCTGGGGCGAGCTGAAGGCCGCGGGCGGCTGGCGGGTCATCCGGGTGCGCATCGAGCTGGACGGCACGCCCGTGGCCGTGGCGTCGGTCCAGGAGCGCGACCTCGCGGAGCCGGTGCTCCGGCGGCTCGGTGGCCTCGGACGTCGGGTGGCGGGCCCGGTCGGTGGTCTCGGGCGGTTCCTGTATGCACCGCTCGGCCCAGTGTTGCTGCGGGATCCCGTGCGCGCCGGTGGCGGGCCGACGGACGCGGGCGAGACGCGGGCCGGTGGCGCCGATGTCGTGGCCGTGGACGGCGCCGCCGCGCTGCGGGGCCTTCGGCAGCTCGCCCGTCGCCGGCATGCGGCGCTCCTGGTCGTCGACCCCGTGTGGGCGGTGGACACGGATCTCGCCGCCACGCTCCCGGCGTCCGGCTTCACCCGTGCCGAGCGAGCCGTCCAGGTGTCCACGACCGCGATGCACGTGCCGCTCCATGACGACGAGGGGTCGCAGTGGCGGCAGCTCAACCAGAACGCGCGTCGGAACGTCGAACGGTGCCGCAAGGCGGGTGTGGACGTCGTGCGCTACGACGCAGGGTCCGATGACGCGGCGCTTCGGGAGGCGCTCGCCGCGTCGTACCGGATGCTCGCCGAGACTGGCAGACGACGGGGCTTCGGGGACGTCCTGCGACCGGAGACGTATCACGACCAGGCCGCGCTGGCGCTCATCCGGTCGGGCAACGCGTCGCTCTGGATCGCACGCCACGAGGACCGGGACCTTGCCTACACCCTGGTGCATCACTCGGGCGACCGGGCGGTCCTGTTCGAGGCGGGGGAGGCGGACCTGCCGGCCGAACCCGTGCCCGAACCCGGGCCGGTCGCGACCGCCGGGTCCGAGGACGCCGCCACGGATGCCGGGTCCGAGGTGAAGGCGACCGGGCCCCGCTTCGCGGCGAACTTCCTGCTCCAGTGGACGATCATCCGCTGGGCTGCCGAGGCGGGCTTCGCGACCTACGACATGAGCGGCGTGGACAATCACCAGGCGCCCGGGCTGCCCCGCGACGAGTCGCATCCGCTGTGGAGCCTGTTCCGCTTCAAGTCCCAGTGGGGCGCGCAGCCGATCCAGCTCGTGGGGGCCTGGGAGCACGCACCCTGGCCGGTCCTGGGTCGAGCGTTCCGGGCAGCGCGCGGCCGGTAGCCGCCCGGCGGTCGGATCGCCGCCCGCGGTCGGTCGCCGCGCTGTCGGCGCATCGGCCCCGGGCCGTGGCTCAGCGAGTGTTGCGGCTCGGGTCGTACTGCGGCTCCGGCACGTCGATGTGCCGCCAGAGCGTGCGCGCCAGCTGACGCACGGTCCGGTCCGGCAGATACAGACCGCGGTTCGAGAGCAGCACGATGGACACGCCCTCCTTCGGGAAGTACCACGCCTGGTTCTCGTAGCCGCGCAGGCTGCCGCCGTGCCCCACGGCGCGACGCCCGTCGAAGATGCGCGTGCGCGTGCCAAGGCCGTATTCATCACGCTTGCGGAAGGTGAGCATCTCCGTCAGCAGGTCCGGTCGGACCACGCGGTCCGACCCGTACAGCGCCACCATCCAGGTCGCGAGATCGGCCGCGTTGGAGAACATCGCGCCTGCCGAGCCGGCGAGCGTCGCCACGGACATCGTGGGCAACCGGCGGCTGGAGCGCGTCCAGTCGTAGAAGACGTCCCGACCGCCCCAGAGATGTCCATGGGCCGCGTCCTGGGGCGTGGGGTCGTTGGGCTGATACCCCGTCTGCTCGAGGCCCAGCGGCTGGAGGAAGCGGTCGCGGATCTCGCGCGCCACGGACCGTCCGGTGACCGAGCGGATGACCTCGCCGAGGAGGATGAAGTTCGTGTTCGAGTAGTGGTAGCAGTCTCCCGGATCGCAGTAGGCGGGGCCCGTGAAGCCCAGGATGTGACGTGTGGTCCAGCGTCGGGACGGGTCGCGGTAGGCGGCGCGCTGGTAGGCCGGGCTCTCGAAGTAGTTGAACACCCCGCTCGTGTGCGCGAGCAGGTGCCGGATGGTGATGCGCTTCGCTCGTGGATAGTCCGGGAGGAACCGCGACAGCCGGGTGTCGAGGGTCAGCCGCCCCTCGTCCACGAGCTGCATGATCGTCGCGGTCACGAAGGTCTTGGTGATGCTCGCGATGCTGAACACGGTGTCCGTGTCCACCGGGCGCACGGGGGACAGCTGGCGATCGCCGCTGACGCCCAACCACAGGCGGCCATCACGGGTCCGGATGGCGACGGAGATGCCGGGCGTCGGGATGCGCGCTCGCGCGGTGTCGAGGACGCGCTGGAGGGCCCGCTGCGTGCGCTCGTCGAACGGCGTGCTGGCATCGAGGACCGGTCCGCTCGAGGGGAGGGCGCTCGGCGGCGCGCTCGGCAAGAGCGATGCCGTTGCGCCGGGTGACGGCGACGCCTCGATAGCCGGGGTCGCCAGCGGGTCGAACGAGTGGCCGGGTGACGCGCCGGCATCGGTCGGTCCGATGGGGGTCGCTGCGGGAGCCGCCTGACCGACGGCGGCCAGGCGGTGGAGTGCCCCGGACCGGTCGTCGGGCGTCGCCGGCTGAGTCGCACCGCAACCGGCGACGAGCAGTGCGAGCGCGGATGCGACCGCGGCGAGCCGGTGTCGGGTGTCGATGGATCGCACGATGCTGCACGGTACACTGGATCACGATGTCCCTCCACGTCTCGTCGTCCAAGGCGCCGCGGAACGGGCGCCGGACCACGGTGCCCCCGGTCGCCGCGCCCTTCGCGTCGTCTCGCGCCCTCGATGCGACCGCGAAGCGCATCCAGGCGGAGCTGCACGAGCGATATCCCACCGCGGACCCGGCGCCGGTCATGGAGGCCTACCGCTTCGCGCGTGAGGCGCACGGACCCCAGCGACGGGCGTCCGGGGAGCCGTACATCACCCATCCGCTGGCGGTCGCGGAGATCCTCGCGGAGCTCGGCCTCGACCCGGACGCGGTGCAGGCAGCGCTGCTCCATGACGTGCCGGAGGACACCGAGTACTCGCTCGCGGATGTCGAGGAGCGCTTCGGGGCGGATGTCGCGCACCTGGTGGACGGCGTCACGAAGCTGTCCAAGTTCAGCGCACGCAGCCACGAGGAGCAGCAGGCGGAGAACATCCGGAAGATGTTCCTGGCCATGGCGGAGGACATCCGCGTGGTGCTCATCAAGCTCGCGGACCGGCTGCACAACATGCGCACGCTCTCCGCCCTGCCCATCGAGAAGCAGCAACGCATCGCGCGCCAGACCCTGGAGATCTATGCCCCGCTCGCGGAGCGACTGGGCATCTGGCAGTTCAAGTGGGAGCTGGAGGACCTCTGCTTCAAGGCGCTCGAGCCGGACGCCTACCGGGACCTGGCGCGGCAGCTGGAGAGCCGCCGACGCGCCCGCGAGGCGTACGTCAAGCGCGCCATGGAGGTCCTCGCGGCGGCGCTCACGGAGGCCGGTGTGGAGGCGGACCTGTCCGGGCGGCCGAAGCACATCCACAGCATCCACCGCAAGATGCAGCGCAAGAACGCGGCGCTCGCGGAGATCTACGACGTGCACGCGGTGCGGGTGCTCGTGGACAACGTCCGGGACTGCTACGCCGCGCTCGGCGTGGTGCACTCGCTGTGGCGCCCGATCCCGGGCCAGTTCGACGACTACATCGCGATGCCCAAGAACAACGGCTACCAGAGCCTCCACACCGCGGTGGTGGCGCTGGACGGCAAGCCCCTGGAGGTCCAGATCAGGACCCAGGAGATGCACTCCGTGAGCGAGGTGGGCATCGCCGCCCACTGGCGCTACAAGGAGGGGTCGCGCTCGGAGCGTGACTACGACGCCAAGCTCGCCTGGCTGCGCCAGCTGATGGACTGGCAGCGGGACGTCTCGGACGCCACGGAGTTCGTGGAGGGCGTCAAGCTCGACATCTTCCAGGACCAGGTGTTCGTGTTCACGCCCCGGGGGGACGTCAAGGACCTGCCCGCCGGCGCCACACCGCTCGACTTCGCGTATCGCATCCACACGGACATCGGGCACGCCTGTATCGGCGCCAAGGTCAACAACCGCCTGGTGCCGCTCGACTACAAGCTCAAGAACGGCGACATCGTGGAGATCGTGACCACGAAGAGCGCCCACGGGCCGTCCCGCGACTGGCTGAACATCGTGACCACGAGCCATGCCAAGGAGAAGATCCGGCAGTGGTTCAAGCGCCAGCAGCGGGACGAGAACATCGCGCACGGCAAGCAGTCGCTCGATCGGGAGCTGCGGCGGCTCGCCCGGACCTCGCTGGACAAGGTGCCCCACGAGCAGCTCCAGGACCTTGCGGACCAGGGTCGCTTCCCGAGCATCGATGACTTCTATGCGGCGGTCGGCTATGGCGCGGTCAGCGCCCAGTCCGTGGTCACCAAGCTGGGCGTGTCCGCCGACACGAGCGGTGCCGTGCTGCCCCAGGTCGCGCCGCCACCCCCGCCGCGCACCGGTGGCATCCGGGTCAAGGGCGTGGGGGACCTGCTCGTCCGTTTCGGCAAGTGCTGTCACCCCATCCCGGGGGATCCGATCCGCGGCTACATCTCACGCGGTCGGGGGGTCACGGTCCACCAGACCACGTGTCACACCATCACCAACGAGCGGGACCGGGACCGGCTCATCGAGGTGGAGTGGGAGACCGCCGCGCAGCAGACGTATCCCATCGCGATCCGGATCGAGGCGTATGACCGGACCGGGCTCCTGTCGGACATCAGCAACGTGGTCGCCGATTCGCGCATCAACATCGTCGCCGCGCACGTGACGGTCCAGCCGGACCACCGGGCGACCGTGACCGCGACCATCCAGGTGACCTCCGTCGCCCAGCTCGCGCGGGTGATGCAGCGCCTGGGACAGCTGCGGGACATCATCTCGGTGCAGCGCGACCCCTCCTGACGCGGCCGCGACCGGGACGGAGCGCCATCGCGTGGTCCCGGTGGGATGCGATCGTCGGACCGGCACACGCCGGCTCGGCGCTCTCGGACGGGGCGTCGTCCGGCGTGATGCCCCTGGGTCCGGGCGTCTTCAGCCGCGGGTGGCGAGGTCGTACGTCCAGGTGGCGAGCCAGACGCCCACCGCAACCGCCACGAGCACCAGGACCAGCAACCAGCGCCCGGGTCGTCCCGGCGTGCTCATGCGACCTCACCTCGCGCGGCGGCATCGATGACGGCCTGCTTGGCCCGGAGATACTCCAGCTCCCCGAGCGCGCCGTCGCGCTTGAGTGCCGCGAGTCGCTCCAGCTGCGCGACCATGGAGGTGTCGTCGCGATCGGTCAGCGGGTCGGTGGCATCCCGGGTCGGCAGCGCCTCCGCGATGGTCACCTGGTCGGCCGCCGCGACGCTCGCCGCACCCGCAGCCGCGCAGAGGGCCCGCGCGAGCTCGGCACGGGCCCGTCGCTGATCGGTGTCCGGGCCAGGTCCGCTCGCCGGTCGCGATGACGACGCCGGATGGTCATCCGGCGACCCGGCCCGGGTGATGCTGCCTGCCATCGCGCCGCGTGCGGCACTCGCCGATGTCGCGTCGCGTGGTGCGGCAACGCCGTTTCCCCGCGTCCGGCGGACGGCCAGCGCACCGCACGCGCCGATGACGAGCGGCACGCCACCCATGAGCAGGAACGCGACGCCCGGGATGAGCCAGCCGAGCTCGATGCCACCCGGTGCATCGAGGCCGTACTCGAGGAAGTTCCAGCCGAGGGACAGGAAGAGCGCCGGCCAGGCGAGGGCTGCAAGGCTCGCCCATCCGTGCCCCAGTCGGGAGCCCCAGCCAAGCATCATGCCCACACCCAGGAAGCCACCCGGGAACGCAAGGATCATGAGGAGCGGGACGCCGTCCGGACAGGGCGTCTCGATGACATAGGGCCCACCCTCGGCGCACATCCCGCCGATGTCCATGACGGCGCGCATCGCGAGCCAGACCGTCGTGATCGCCCAGGACAGGAGGACCACGCCCAGGAGGTACGGCAGGACATCGCGGGGGCGCGAGCGGGGTGCATCCACCCCGTGATCCTAGCGCGGCGCCGGGTCCCGCATCCCTCGCTCGGCCCGCGCCGGAGGGTCCGGGCACCCCGAGCTGGTGGGGTCAGGAGGGGTCCGGAGAAGAGCGTCAGCGTGCAGTGGGAGGGTCCTCACCCATGCGGGTCATCGGCCAGATGTCGCGTGTACCGTGACAGGACGTCGCGAATATGGTTAAGTTTCCTATGTCAGGCAGCGATCGCCCCAGCGGTCGAGCCGGGCCCATCGGCATCACGCCCCAGCGTGATGTGCTGGTAGAGGGGAGTGGCCGTGCAGCGAGCAGGGGCGCCAGAGTGCGCCGTTCGGACCGATCCGACCGAGGACGACACGTCGGCATCACAGGACCCCGCAGGTCCGCCACCCGTGTCGATGACCCCTGGAGCGGTCGGTCGACGCCGACGACGGGGCGTCCGTGCCCTCGTCGCGGGGCTGCTCGTGACATCCATCCTGGCGATCGGGGTCGTGCCTGTCGCCGCGGAGGATGAGCCGGACCCCAAGCCCGCCCGGCCGACCCAGGCCGAACGCGTGGTGGAGGCCGTGTCCAGTCACATCGGCGCCCGCTACGTGTGGGGATCCACGGGGCCCAAGGGCTTCGATTGCTCGGGCCTCGTGTATCGGTCGTTCAAGGAGGCCCGGCTCGTCAAGCGGATCGGGGGCTTCAACACCGCGCGCGGCTACTACCAGCGCTTCAAGCGGCTCGGCCGCGTCACGAAGAAGCCGCAGGTCGGCGACATCGTGGTCTGGAACAAGGGTGGCCACGTGGGCATCTACGTGGGCAATGGCAAGGCCGTGAGCGCCCTGCTCAGCGGCGTGAAGCGCCACAAGGTGAAGGCCCTCAACATCCCGTTCACCGCCTATCTGCGGGTGGATCTCAAGCGCGGTGCGAGCACCGCTCCGATCCTCGCGGACAAGGATGCGGACATCCGCGTGGCGCGGGTGCGCCTCCCGGTGCGCAAGAACCCGAACGCGGACGCCAAGGTGAAGCGGAGCCTGGGCAAGGGCTCCCGGATGGCGGTGCTGCGGACGCGGGAGCGCAAGGACGGCAAGGTCTGGCTCAAGGTCCAGCTGGGCAACGGCGAGAAGGGCTGGGTCAACAAGCGTCTGACCAAGGGCTGAGCACCGGACCAGACGCGCAACGCCGGCCGGGGTGCCACTCGGTCGGCGTCGTCGCGCCGGGATCCGCGCACACGGCCCGCCCGCTGGTGACCGACCACGTCACCGGTCGCCTCGCGCGAATGGCCGGACCTTGCACGCTCGTCGGTCGCGACCCGCGTGGCTGGTCATGGGCCACTGCACACCCATCGGTCCCGGCCACGCCGTGACATCCCGGTGCGCCACGCGTCCTCGTTCTAGACTTGCGAGCGATGTCCCGACCCCAGGCCCCTCGTGGCACCCGTGACCTGCTGCCGGCTGCCCGTGCCGGCTTCGGCCATCTCGAGTCGGTCGCCCGTGACCTGACCGCGCGATACGGCTATCAGCCCATCGAGACGCCGTTGTTCGAGCAGGCGGAGGTCTTCGAGCGGGGCGTCGGTGCCGTGACCGATGTCGTGGAGAAGGAGCTGTTCCGGGTCCAGGCGGGTCGCGGCGACACGGAGCGGGAGCGCTGGGCGCTCCGACCGGAGCCCACCGCGGGCATCGTGCGAGCGTACGTCCAGCACGGCATGCAGACGTTGCCACAGCCCGTGAAGCTGACGCTCACGGGGCCGATGTTCCGGTACGACCGGCCCCAGGCGGGTCGCTATCGGCAGTTCTGGCAGTTCGACGTGGAGGCGATCGGCGACGCGGGGCCGGCCATCGACGCGGAGATCATCGAGCTCGCCACGCGCTTCTACGCGGAGGCCGGGCTCACGGGTGTGGAGCTGCGGCTCAACTCCATCGGGGACCGGGCGTGCCGGCCGACCTACATCGAGGCGCTGCGCGCGTACTTCACGCCCCTGGCGGACGACCTGCCGGAGCTCGAGCGCACCCGTCTCGCCACGAGCCCGCTCCGGCTGCTCGACTCCAAGGATGCGCAGATGCAGCCGCTCATCGCGGCCGCCCCGATCATCACGGACCACCTGTGTGACGCGTGCGCGATGCACTTCGCAGGGCTGCGCCGGCATCTCGATGCCGTGGGGGTCGCGTATCGCCTGGAGCCGCGTCTGGTGCGGGGCCTCGACTACTACACCCGGACCACGTTCGAGTTCTATCCGCCCGAGCGGGACGGCCAGCAGGACGCGCTCGGGGGCGGTGGTCGCTACGACGGCCTGGTGGAGCTGCTGGGTGGCAAGCCGACCCCGGGTATCGGCTTCGGGCTGGGGCTGGATCGGGTCCTCCTCGCGCTGGAACGCCAGGGCACGCCGCCCATCGAGGCACCCCGGGTCGCCGTCGTGGTCGTGGGCGCCGATCCCGCGGACACCGTCACCCGGTTCCGCCTCGCGACGCGGCTGCGGGCGGGTGGCATCGCGGCTCGCGCGGAGCTGGGCGAGCGGAAGCTGGGTCGCCAGCTGGAGGGTGCGGCACGGGATGGCGCCCACCTAGCGGTCATCTGCGGCTCGGAGCTGGACGATGGCCAGGTCCAGCTGCGGGACCTCGAGGCGGGCACGCAGCGGCTGGTCGCGCTCGATGACCTGGTGCGGGAGGTCGAACGGACCCAGCGACAGCATCGCCACGGACCGGACGCGCAGTGACAACGGCGCCGGGGCCGTCGGCGACCGAGGAGCCGCCGGCGACCGAGCGACCGTCCGCAGCTGAGCGGTCGCTCGGCGGATCGATGGCTGGGATCCGCGCAGGGGACCTGGAGGCGGACACGGCGGCCTGGGACGCGTTCGTCGCCGCGTCCGCGCAGCCCACGTGGCTCCAGGACAGTGCCTGGGCGACCATCAAGCGGCCCAACGGCTGGCACCCCCTGCGCGTCGCGGCGGACGCACCACGCGGCGCGGTGGCAGGGCAGGTCCTCGTGGCTCGACGGCGGGGGGTGCCGTGGGGCATGGGCTATCTCGCCCGTGGACCGGTCGCGGCAGGCCCCCTGGACGCCGACCTGCTCGAGGTGTTCACGCGACGACTGCGTGCGGCGGCAGGGCCCGCGCGGCTGGCGTACGTCCGGATGGAGCCGGATGCGCCGGACGAGCCGGCGCTCCGGGACGCGCTGCGGGCGCTCGGCTGGGAGCCCGCGGACCATGTCCAGCCGGACCGGAGCCGCATCATCGACCTGACGGCGGACGAGCCCGCGATCCTGGCCGGGATGCATCGCAAGTGTCGCCAGTCGATCACCAAGGCCGAGCGCCTCGGGGTGCGGGTCGTGGATGCCGACGGGGATCGCCTCGACGCGTTCTACGACATCCATACGGATGCCATGCGACGGGCCGGCATCGCCCCGCGCACGCTGGGCACGTACCGCGCGATGTGGGATGTGTTGGCGCCCAGGGGCATGGCGCGTCTCCTGTTCGCGGAGTCGACCGAGACGGGTGAGCCCGTCGCGACGCTGTTCCTGGTCGCCTGCGGCCCGCGGATGGTGGACCTGTATGGCGGCACGACCGCGGAGGGCGGCCGGCTGCGCGCCAACTACCTGCTGAAGTGGGAGGCGATCCGTCGCTCCAAGGCGGCCGGGGCGACCGAGTACGACCTGTGGGGGCTGCCTCGCGCGGGCATCGAGCAGTTCAAGTCCGGGTTCGGTGGGACCGAGATCGACTACATCGGCGCCTGGGACCTGGTGACCGATCCCGTGGGCGCACGAGTGCTGCGGATGGGGGAGGGGCTCCGCGATCGATATCGACGCTGGCGCTATCGGGATGTCCATCGCCCGGACGCCCCGGAGGACGCCGAGCCGGGATCGGGAGGAGCGTGACCGTGGGTCGACGACGACACACCGCCATCGGTGTCGGGGTCAACACCGCGTTCGGACTCGTCCTGGGCGTCGCCGTCGTCACAGCGGAGGAGGCGGCACCCGGCGAGCCCGTCGTCCCGGTCCCGGCTCGCCAGGAGGCGGTCGGCTCGCTCACGGCGGCGCGCGCTGGCCATACAGCGACGCTCCTCATCGATGGCCGGATCCTGGTGGTCGGGGGTGAGGACGGGGTCGGGGCCTTGACCACCGTCGAGCTCTGGGACCCGACGACCGGCACCGCCTCCATCGGGGCCACGATGGCGACCGGCCGACATGACCACACGGCGACGCGGCTGGCGGATGGACGGGTGGTGATCCTGGGCGGGCGGGGCGGCGGCACGACGCTGGCGACCGCCGAGGTATGGGACCCCGCGACGGACACCCTGTCGATGTCGGGAGGAGCGTCGGGCCCGCGCTCGCACCACACGGCCACGGCGCTGCCGGATGGCCGCGTGCTCGTCGTCGGCGGTCACGACGGGACCAGCTTCCTGTCCACGGCCGAGCTCTGGGACCCGACCACGGGGACCTCCGTGGCATCGGGCGTGCTCAGCGAGGCCCGGGCGAACCACACCGCCACCCTGCTGGCGGACGGCCGGGTGCTGGTCGTGGCCGGCAACGTCGGGTCCGACTTCCTGGCCAGCGCGGAGACGTGGGACCCGGCCACGGGCGCCTTCGCGCCAGCGGGCTCCCTGGTCTCGGTCGGTCGCTCCGAGCACACCGCGACCCTGCTGGCGGATGGTCGGGTGCTGGTCGCGGGTGGCCAGCGTCTCGTCGAGACGACCGCCACGGCGGAGTGGTGGGACACGACCATGGGGACCTTCCTGCCAGCCGGGATGCTGGAGCACGCTCGCTACGCGCACACCGCGACACTCCTGACGGATGGCCGCGTCCTGGTCATCGGCGGCTTCCGTGACTTCGATCTGCTCGACACCATCGAGGTCTGGGATCCGACCGCGGATGCCTTCGCCATCGATGGGACCCTGGCTGAGGCGCGTGGGCGACACACCGCGACACTCCTGACGGATGGCCGCGTCCTGGTCATCGGTGGCCTGGGTGGACCGGATGCGTTCGACGCGGTGCCGCTCGCGACGACCGAGGTCTGGGGCACGGAACCCGGCAACGCGGGCGACCCCGATTCGTCGACGCATGCCAGCCCTGGCGCGACCGCGTCCGCCGAGGAGCTCCGGGCCGTCGCGGAGGCGTACGCCGGGGAAGTGGCGCGGTTCGAGGTCGAGCGCGAACGGCTCCTTGAGCGGGTGGAGGAGGCTCGGCTGCGTGGGCTCCCGCAGTTCCGACGGGCCTGGCGGATCCTCGGCGACGCGACTCGGGCGCACGTGGGCAGCGTCCTCACCCTGCCGTGGCCCGCGGCGCTGCATGCGGACGTGGACGCATGGCACCGGGCGCAGGAAGGGCTGGGTGAGGTGTACGGAGCACTCTCACGGGTCGCGGACGACGAGGAGCTGACGCGGCTCATGGCCCAAGCGGACGCGGCGGGTTCGTCGGTCGCCGCCGCGACGGACCGCCTCCGCTCGCGCCTCGGCTTGCCGACAGGGGACAGCTGAGGCGGAGGACCAAGTCCCGGCCGATCGCCGCGGCGTCCTCACCGGCGATCGGGAACGACGAGCGTGATGCGGGCCTCGGTCGCGAGGGCCTGGAGGAGCGCGAGGCCGACACCGACGCCCAAGAAGATGGGGTCGCGGGTGGGATCCGGCCCCAGCATCGGTGGCCGCGGACACGCTCGGGGAGGCGCTCGACCTCGTTGTGCCCTCCCTGCCCCCGACCGATACCGTCACGGACACCCAGCGTGACCCGGCGCCGACGGTGCCCCTGCTGGCCGTCGGGCTCGCCATGCTCTCGGCCATCGCTACCTGGCGATGACTCGCCGAGCGTCGGGTCGAGCGCCGGCGCGGCTGATCGGTGGCCCCTGCGGTCAGGTCGGGACGAGGGATGCCAGGCTCGGCAGGGCCTGCGCGAACCCCTCGTCGATCGTCGCCACTCTCGCGTCCGGCCGCAAACCGGCGAGACTGGCAAGGTAGGCATCGGTCACCTGCCGATGACCCCGGACATGGGCGAGGTCCACATCGAGATACGAGCGGTCGTCCGGCCAGAACTCGAAGCCTGGACGGCTGTGCAGGGCGCGCAAGGTCTCCTGGACCATCTCGACCGATGCCCCCAGTCGTACGGAGAACCGGACGAGTGCCCCTTCCACGGTGGGGCAGACGGCGAAGCTGTCGACCGTGGACGCCCATCGATCGACGGGGACGTGATGGACGTGCTCGTGAGCACTCAGTGCGATGAGGACGTTCGCGTCGGGCAGGTAGGTCGTCACTCGTCGTCCAGGGCGGCCACGACATCCTCCATCGTGATGCGCCTCCCGAACCGCATCACGGGGAACCCGGACCGCTCATCGATGTACGTGGTCACCGGCTCGTCCAAACGCTCCGATCCCAGGGACGTGAGCTCGGCGATGGTCGCGGAGACCGACATGCCCCGCGCAGCTGCCACTTCCAGCGCACGCGCGCGGACGGCAGGCGGCAGGTCGACGGTCGTTCGCATGCGTGCATCATCGATGATGCAGGCAGTCGATGAGGATGGCCAGTGCCCCGGCCTCGGCCGCCCTGGGTGCTGGTGCCGCGGTGGACCGGTTCGGTCGCCGTCGCCGCGACGCCTCACGGCCGCGACCCTGCCGCGCGGCGCGGGCCGCTCCCGTACCATGGGCCTCCCATGACGACGACACCCCTCGACGTGCTGCGCACGTCCCTCCGCGACCTCACCTGCGCCGACCCGCGTCTCGAGCACGAAGGACGGATCCTCACGCTCTCGGGCTGGGTGGACCGCCGGCGCGACCTCGGTCAGCTCATCTTCCTCGACCTGCGCGATCGCTACGGCATCACCCAGGTGGTCGTGGACGCGACCGAGTCGCCGGAGGCCCATGCGGTCGCATCCGCGGTCCGCTCGGAGTACGTGCTGCGGGTGGAGGGTCGTGTCGCGGCGCGCGGGGAGGGGACCCGCAACCCGAAGCTCGCCACGGGTGACGTCGAGCTGCGGGCCGCGACCATCACGGTCCTGTCGAGCGCGCGCACGACGCCCTTCGTCATCAACGACCCGGACGCCGAGATCGACGAGGCCGTGCGTCTCACGTATCGCTACCTGGATCTGCGACGCGGTCCGCTCCAGCGGCGCATCCTGGCCCGTGGGCGGCTGGTCCAGGCGATCCGGGAGGTCCACCACGCGGCTGGGTTCGTGGAGGTGGAGACGCCGCTGCTCATCAAATCCACCCCGGAGGGCGCGCGGGACTTCGTGGTGCCGTCACGGCTCCAGCCGGGCAGCGTGTATGCCCTCCCGCAGAGCCCGCAGCAGCTCAAGCAGCTGCTCATGGTGGCGGGCATGGACCGCTACTTCCAGATCGCGCGCTGCTTCCGCGACGAGGATCTGCGGGGCGACCGACAGCCGGAATTCACGCAGCTGGATCTCGAGATGAGCTTCGTGGCCGAGCCGGATGTGATGGGCTGGGTGGAATCGATGGCGCTCGCGGTCACCCGCGGGGTCGCACCAGAGCGACCCATCGCGCAGGTGCCCTTCCCGGTGCTGACCTATCGCGAGGCGATCGACCGGTTCGGTTCGGACAAGCCGGACCTGCGCTATGGCATGGAGCTCGTGGACCTGGGTGACGCGGTCGCCGGTGCCGGGTTCCGGGTGTTCGACTCGGTCCTCGAGGCGGGTGGCCGGGTCATGGGCATCACGGTCGCCGGGCAGGGCGGCATCAGCCGGGGCCAGATCGACGAGCTCACGGAGATGGCGAAGCGATTCGGTGCCGGCGGGCTCATCTGGCTGGCGCCCGGCGCGGATGGATCGATCCGCGGGTCGGTCGTCAAGGCGCTCGGCGAGGAGCGGGCGACCGCGATCGCGCGGGCGGCCGGTGCGGGCGAGGGGGACCTCGTGCTCATCGTGGCCGACCGGGACATCCACGCCCAGGAGGTGCTGGGTCGGCTGCGCGTGGAGATGGCCGGGCGACTCGGCCTCGCCGACCCGAACGTGCTCGCGTATGTGTGGGTCCACCAGTTCCCGATGTACCAGTGGGACGCGGACGCACGACGCTGGGACGCGACCCACAACCCCTTCAGCGGCGTGATGCCCGATGACCTGGGGCTGCTCGAGACGAGTTCCGGGGATCTGGCGGCAGCCGATCCCGGGGATCCGGCCGGTCGGGCCCGGGCGCTCCAGTACGATCTCGCGCTCAACGGCTGGGAGCTGGGTGGTGGTTCCATCCGGTTCCACACCCGGGAGCTGCTGGCACGCTCGTTCGCGCTCCAGGGCTACAGCGACGAGTCCATGGTGGAGCGCTTCGGGGGCATCCTCGAGGCGTTCGAGTACGGCGCGCCACCGCACGGCGGCATCGCGCTGGGCGTGGACCGCTGGGCAGCGCTGCTCACCGACCAGACCAACATCCGCGAGGTGATGGCGTTCCCCAAGACATCCTCCGGCTCGGACCTGATGCTCGCGGCGCCATCCCCGGCCGAGCCCGGCCAGCTGGAGGAGCTGGGCCTGACCCGCGCACCGAGGCCCGCCGAGGGCTGACCTGGCCGACCGGGAGCCGAGGGACAGGCCCCGGGGCAGGGCGATGGGCGATCGCTCGGACCCCGGGGGTGCGGGCATCCCCCCGCCACGGACGTCCGGAGGCATGTCGTGCGGCAGCGGCGTTGACAGTGGCGTCAGCCGGGTGTAGAAGCCCGGGATGCGTCGACTGCTCGTGTCCATCGTCGTGGCATCCATGCTGCTGGTGACACCACGACCGGTGTCGGCTGCCATGCAGGTCACGCTCACGATCGCTCCGGCTTCCGTGGTCGTGGGCAAGCCCGCCGAAGTGCTCCTGCGGACATTCGTGCCCACCGGCTGGGAGGAGCTCGGCATGGAGGCCCCCGGATCGTGGCCCTTCGTGCCTGACACGGCATACGTGCTGTGGCCGGTCCCGGACTACCCGTTCTCGGTCGTGGCACAGGCCGATGATGGCGCCGAGATCCCGCTGGTCATGACACTCGATCCAGTCGATCCGACGCTCTGGCGGGGCGTCTTCGTGCCGGACACGCCCGGGATGTGGCGGGTGCGAGCAACGAACTTCCCGGAGTCGGATCCGGGCGCCAACGTCACGTTCGCGGTCGTGCCGGCGCCTGCGTCCACGTCGCTCGCGCCAGCGGGGGCGGTCTCGCAGTGATCATGGCCCACCTGCAGGGCTGAGCGCGGGGATCGGATCCGCGCGCGGTGGGCCAGGCACGCCTGAACGGCCAGCGGTGCCTCGGGACGGACGGAGGTCCATCGCGCCGCTCAGGATGTGGGCGGAGGGCTGGTCCATGATCGCGGCGCGCCCTGCGGAGGGCGAGGGCATGGCGGTGGACGCCCAGACGATGCGCCCTCGGGGCCGATCCGATGCGGTCCTGATGGCGAGCCATCCCCTGAACGACCCAGACGTCGCGAATCAGCTGGTGGAGGCGGCCGGGGCGCACCCGCATCCGGATTCGTCGCTCGGCTTCCCGTCATACGAACCGACTGGTGGTTCGGCATACAGGCCATTCGGCGGGCGACCCGTCATACC
>JAHBUZ010000039.1 GCA_019637815.1 Chloroflexota bacterium | reverse complement strand
ACCCAGGTCCGCACCTGCTCCTGCTTCGAGCCCGTCCGCTGTCGCTGCCTGGTGACGCGATCCTCCAGCGTCTCGTACGCCTCGGCGAGGATCTCCACGAGGTACGTGAGCCAGGGCCACGGATCGTGCGTCTCCTCGTGCCATCCACGCTGGGACGCCATCAGGGCTGCGTAGTAGCCATCGCGGGTGTCATACATCCGCTGTTCGATGCTGACGTAGCGCGCGACCTGATAGCCCTCGCGGAGGAGCCCGTGGACGGTCATGAGCCGGGCGACCCTGCCATTGCCATCGGCGACGGGGTGGATGGCCAGGAAGTCGAGGATCAGCAGGCCCAGCAGCAGGATGGGATGAGCCGCCTGCTCGGCTACGGCGATCCGATATCGGTCGAACAGCTCTGGCAGGAAGGTCTCGGTCTCCTTCGGGCTGGGTGGGGTGAAGAGCGTCTGCCGTCGCCCTCCGGCAGAGCTGACGATGAGGTTCTGGTCCGACTTCAGCCACCCGCCACGACCGTCCGTGTGCCCGAACAGGAGTCGATGCAGATGCAGGACGTAGGGCACGCTGAACGGCTCGTGCTCGGCGGCCTGGATGATCTCGTCCATGGCATCCCGATAGCCAGCGAACTCCCGCTCGTTGCGGTTGCGGAGCCTGCCTGGCTCACCACCCGGGGCAACGAGGCGCGTGACCCGCTGCGGGTCGACATCGACCCCTTCGATGGCGCTCGAGGCGATGATCGACGCGACCCGGGTCGTCGCTGCCAGGGCGCGCAGCAGCTCGGGCACCTGGTCCCGATAGGTCGCCTCACGTCCTCTTCCCGTGTCGACGCGCGCCAAGGCTACCCCCAGACGGCGCGGCTGGGAGCCGAGCGTGCGATCGAGGTCGATGAAGCTACGCATGGCGAGAAGATCCGACTAATCGAGCTAATCTGTGGCCCGTTTAGTGGGATTGTGAGCGATACTCAACACATGTTGCTCATCAGACATGCCACGCCCGCCGATCTCCCGTTGCTCGCGCACATCGAGGCGGCGGGCGATGCGTTGTTCGCGGCCGTGGGTCACCTGGAGTTCGTTGGCGCGGGCACGATCAGCGACGAGGACGCCGCGCAGGCCATCGCGGAGGGCCGCATCCGGGTCGCGGAGCTGGGCGGTCAGGTGGTCGGCTGGCTGCTGGTCTCGCGCCTGGACGGGGAGCTCTTCCTTGCGCAGGTGAGCGTGCTGCCGGAGCTGACCCGCCAGGGCATCGGCACCGGGTTGCTGCTCGATGCGATCGAGCGTGGGCGCGCGGCGGGTGAACGGTCGATGCTCCTCGACACGCAGGCGGACGTGCCGTGGAACGGGCCCTGGTACGCGCGCCACGGCTTCCAGCCGGTACCCCGCGACGCGTGGACGCCGACGATGCAGGCACGTGCCGAGGCCCAGGAAGCCGCCGGCTTCGACTGGTCGACCCGCGTGTTCATGCGCCGAACACTCTGACGGACTCAGGGCGCCGTCGATTCACCCTCTGGGAACGCGGTGATCGGGAGCGACTCGCCATCGAAGACCGCGCGCAGCTCAAGCCGCCCGCCCAGTGCCTCCACATAGCTCCGGATCGTGGAGAGGACGAGGTCGGACTGGTGCTCGATGCGAGACACGCTCCCCTGGGTGATGTCCAGCTGCTCCGCCAGATGGGTCTGGGTCACGCCGGCCCGTCGACGCAGCTCCGCGAGGGTCAGCGCCTCGTCCATCACCCGCTTGATCGCGTCGACCTCTTCCCGGTAGCGCGGGCCACGTGCCCGCTCAGCCCGCACTTCAGCGAACGCCCTGTGCCCTGCCATCAGACAAGTCCTTCCTTCCGCAACTCGCTCAGATACACGTGATAGAGGCGGACTGCCTCCGGGATCGCTTGTCGGTACCACTCGCTCCAACGACCCGTCTTGTCGCCGCCGAGCAGGAGGATCGCCGCGCGACGCGGGTCGAAGACGAAGAGGATCCGGATGTTGCCGACAGTGGGGCGCAACTCCTTGAGGTTCGACAGCAGGTCGGTCTCGAGGTGATCCACGAACGGCCGACCAAGCGCAGGTCCCAACTCTTCAAGCTTCTCGACGGCAGCGTCGACCGCGGTCGCCTCGTGGTCGGTGAGGCTGCGGTACCACGCTGCGCACTCATCCGTGATCTCGACGTTCCAGCGTCCCACGAACGCAAGTATGCGTCCGGTGCGATATGCGGTCAACCCGATACCAGAGGTGGCGTGTTCCAGGAACACCCTTCCGAAAGGCCGGCGGGAGTCCCCCGCCATCGGAGCACCAAGGGCCTCCCGCCATCAACAAGCTCGGCCGAGAAGCCAGATCAGTCGAGCGAGTCGAGGAGCTCCCGAGGACTCTTGATCGGCAGTCGATCACGAAGCTCGAGGACTCGTGCATCACCGGATACAAGGGCATCGACGCGGGTGGCCCGAACAAGCTCGATGAGGAACGCATCGGCTGGATCGCCGACCTCCATGCGACCGGATGGCATCGGGTCATCCGCCAGGATGCTATCGCGGCCGATCGCCTCGACGTAGGCATCGGCGTCTGCGGGATCGATGTACCGGCGGAACCGCGGACGGTGGAGCACACCGCGCAGCTCCGCCAGGAGCGCAGGAGAGACGACCAGCTCGAACGCACCCGCCCGGAGCTCCCGCAAGAGTCCAGCGCTGGCGCCAGCCGGGGTGATCAGGGCCGAGACGAGGACGTTGGTATCAAGGACGACGCGAGGCATCCACACGGGCCTTCACAGCGCGATCGGCTCGGACCGTGCGTGTCTCCTCGACGGCAAGGCGCATCGCCTCCTCCTCATCGAGATCGCTGTGTGCCCACACCCGCTCCACCACGTCGAAGCCCAGATAGGAACGAAGTGCATCCTCCACGATGTCCGAGTCACGACGGTCCGTCCGTGCGGCACGGACACGTGCAGCGCGCAGGACATCCTCGTCCACGTACAGGGTCACCTTGCGACGTCCGGTGGTCATGAGCACACTATACCGTCTTGCCAGCATGACGTCACACCGCACCACGGTGGCGCTGGATCACAGGTCGTCGAGCATCTCCGCGGCGGACACGAGGAGGAGACCCTCGCCCGCAGCCGGTCGACGCCGCGTCCCGCGGTGCCCGACCATAGGCACATGAACCACCGAGCCACATCGCGCCCATGACCGACGATCGACCGACCCCGGCGCTCCTGCGGCAGCGCGCCGCACGCATCGCGGATGAGGTGCTCTTCCCGGCCGCGCTCGAGGTGGATGCCGCTGATCGCGTCCCGGCCGGTCACCTGGACCTGCTCGCGGCGGAGGGGTTCATGGCGGTCGCGGCGCCACCGGAGCTCGGCGGGCTGGAGCAGACGGACCGCGAGACCGCGAGCGACCTCGTCCTGACGCTCGCGAGCGGCTGTCTCGCCACGACCTTCATGTGGATCCAGCACAACGGGGCGGTCCGCGGCGTGGCGGCGAGCGACCGGACGGACCTCCGCGACGGGTGGCTGGCGCCCCTGGCGCGAGGTGAGGTGCGGGGTGGCATCGCCCTCGCGGGTGCACGCGGCGGGCCTGCGCAGACGCGCGTGCGACGCACCGACACGGGCTACGTCCTCGATGGCGAGAGCCCCTGGGTCACGGGCTGGGACATGGTGGACGTGCTGCTCGTGGCGGCCGTGGATGACACCGCGACCGTCCACTTCCTGCTGGTCGATGCCGTGGCGGGGCCCACGCTGGAGGCCGCGCCGCTCGACCTGGTGTCCGTCCGGGCGAGTCGCACGGTGACACTCCGATTCACCGACCACGAGGTCCCGGCCGACCGCCTGGTGCGGACCCAGCCGCTGGACGACTGGGGCCGGTCGCAGGCGTCCGGTGGCGCCACGAACGGGTTCCTGGCACTCGGCGTGGTGGAGCGATGTCGACGGCTCATCGGGTCGCCGACGTGGGTCGACGCGGAGCTGGCAGCGTGTCGGTCAGCACTCCTGACAGCCGACGATGTCGACGTCCCCGCTGCCCGGGCATGGGCGTCCGACCTCGCCTGGCGAGCGTCCGGTGCGCTGGCGGTCCATTCGGGCGCGCGGTCGGTGCTCCGACCGGGGCATCCGGAACGGCTCGTGCGGGAGGCCGCGTTCCTGCTCGTGTTCGGCTCGCGGTCGATGATCAAGGAGGCGCTGCTCGCTCGGCTGGGACGCTGACCGACATCGCGTCCCGAGGCTCGCGGCATTGCTTCTTGCGGCTTGTCAGCGTTGCTTTTTGCGGCTTGGGACCTCACAGGGCCAGCACGAGATCCTCCCAGTCGCTCGGCTCAGGGCGCTCGGCCAGCAGCCCGCTGACCGCCTCGATGATCCGCCCGAACTCGTGGTGCTGGAGCGTCCAGATGAGGATGCAGCCGGAGTGATGCCCACCGGCCTCCATCCAGCCACGCAGCAGCGGCGCGAAGTCCTTGGAGTTGCGCGTGACCAGGAGCCGTCGTTCGACGACCGCAAGCTCGAGCACCTGGGGATCGGCGAGCATGCTGAGCGACGCATCGGCGGCCAGGGAGAGGACATCATGTCCCTGCCCTGCCAGTACCGCCCCGATCCGGGCGGGTGAGAGGTTGGCGTCCAGGAGGAGCCGCATCCCTCAGCGGCCAGTGACCACGATGAACGGGTACAGCGTGGCGATGTCCTCGATCGGTCGGCGGTTCTCTGCCACTGCCGCCTCGATCTCCGCCGGGTATGCATCCCGATAGGCCATCGCCAGCCGGACCTGTGCGGACGAGAGGTGGGAGTCGGCGACGAGCGCCTCGGGCGAGCCACTCGCATCGAGCATCTCGATGATCTCCCAGACGTCCAACCCGCTGCCGATGACCCAGGGTCGCCGCTGCGCATCGTCACCCCGGAACGCGAGCCCCGGGAATCGACGGGTCCGAGCGGCCTCCTCCGTGAGCGCCTCCACGATCGCGCTCCGTGACCGGCGCGTGCGTCGAGCCTCGGCGTCCACGAGACGCTCGGTCGCCTCGTCAAGGCGGACGCTGAACGGCTGTCCTCGGGTCATTTCGGGCATCCTCACTACGATCACTACAGTGTAGCGCCTAGAGTACCATCGAACCGATGACCGGACTGCCACGACCTACCAATATCGACCTTGCGGCGGCGGTCGACCGGACGATCCCCGATGTCATCGCGCCCGATCTGCGCGTCCTGTTCGTGGGCATCAACCCGGGGCTGTGGTCCGGCGCCACGGGCTTCCACTTCGCGCGACCCGGCAACCGCTTCTGGAAGGCGATCGCGCTGGCCGGGCTGGTGGACCGCGTCCTCGACCCCTCCGAGCAGGACACGCTGCTGCGCCACGGCATGGGCATCACCAACCTCGTGCCGCGGACGACCGCGACCGCCGCGGAGCTGACCTCGAGTGAGCTGCGCGAGGGTGGCCGGGTGCTGCTCGACAAGGTGGCACGCGACCGGCCAACGCGGGTCGCCTTCCTGGGCATCACGACGTTCCGGGTGGCGTTCGGCGCGCCGCGGGTGATCCTGGGTCGACAGCTGGAGCCGATGGCTGGCGCCGAGGTCTGGGTGCTGCCCAACCCATCGGGGCTCAACGCCTCCTGGACGCTGCCGAGGCTTGCCGAGGCCTACGCGGCGCTGCGCGATCCAGGCTGAGCCGAGTGCCCCGACCACAGCACCCGGGGCCGCTCACTCGGCGGTGTATCCTTGACTCATGGGCACGATAGTCAAGTATCATCGCCGCCGAGGACATACGCGCGTGAGCTCCAAGAACCAGGTGACGCTGCCGGTGGATGCCCTGGGGGACGCCGGCCTGCGAACGGGCGATGAGCTCCGCGTCGTCGCCACAGGCCCCGGGACACTCGTGCTCACCCGAGTGGACGACGCCCTCGACCGATTCGCTGGCGCACTGGACGGGGTGTTCCCGCCGGATGCCATCGACGAGTTGCGTGCCGAGTGGGACTGACGATCCTCGATGCGGGGGTCGTGGTCGCGATCCTCGACGCGCAGGACCCGCACCACACCGCGGCCGCGGAGGCGCTCCGCGCTGGTCGGGATGCGGGTGATCGGTTCGTGCTGCCCGCATCGGCGTTCGCTGAGTGCCTGGTCTGGCCATGGAGGTCAGGAGAGGCGGCCGTATCGACCGCTGAGGCGTTCATCGACGCGTTCCCCATCAGCGTGATGCCCGCGGATCGGGCCATCGGCCGGACGGCCGCGCGATTGCGCGCACATCAGGGTCGGACGCTGCGACTCCCCGATGCGCTGGTGGTCGCCACGGCCCTCGAGGCGGACGCCGACCGCATCCTGACGACGGACCGTGGATGGCCCGAGGCGAGCGTCCCCGTACAGGTGATCGCGTCAGCGACACAGTGACCAGGAACCCCGGCTGGCAGCGGCGCCAGCGCCAGTCGTTGACGCGCGGTCGACCGCGTGGCCCGGAAGGCCTGCCACGCGCCAGGCCGGTGAAGGAGCGCATCCACCCGCGCGAGCGGGACGCGATCGCCGGACCGCTGCGGGAGATGCTCGCCTCGATCCCGGTGCGGGAGCGGGTCGTCGCGCACCTGGGCCCCACGAACTCCGGCAAGACCCACGCGGCGCTGGACATCCTGGCGGGTGCCCCGTCCGGTGCGTACGGCGGGCCGCTCCGGCTGATGGCCCAGGAGGTCCACGAGGGCCTCGCCGAGCGGCTGGGCGCAGAGCGCGTCGGCCTGCGCACGGGCGAGGAGCGCATCGAGCCGGACGCGCCGTGGGTCGCCTGCACCACCGAGCTGCTGGTGCCCCGGGACGTCGTGGTCATCGATGAGGTCCACTGGCTGGCGGACCGGGAGCGCGGATCCGCATGGACCCGGGCGATGCTCACGCTTCCCTGCCGGGAGCTGCACCTGGTCGGCTCCACGGACATCCTGCCCGCCCTGCGAGCGGCGTTCCCCGACCTCGAGGTACGGGCCTACGACCGCCTCGCACCGCTCGACTTCATCGGCTCAGTGCACCTGGCGGCCATCCAGCCCGGCACGGCCGTCATCGCGTTCTCGCGCAAGGGCGTGATGACGCTCGCCCGCGAGCTCGCGCGGGCACATCCGGGACGCGTCGGGGTGCTGTATGGCGCGATGCCCATCGCCGAGCGACGGCGTCAGGCGGCGCGGTTCCGCTCGGGCGAGGTGGACGTGCTGTGCGCCACGGACGTGCTCGGCCACGGCCTCAACCTGCCCATCCGGACGGTGCTGTTCGCGGAGTCACGGAAGTGGAACGGCACCGACCGCGTCGACCTCGCGCCGTGGGAGGTCGCCCAGATCGCGGGGCGCGCAGGACGCTTCGGGATGCATGACGCGGGCGAGGTGGGCATCCTGCGTGGCCACCGATGGGCACAGCCGCGACCGGAGGTCATCGAGGCAGGGCTGCATCCATCGCTCATGGTCGATGGGCTGCCGGCGTTCCGCAGCCTCCGGAGCGTCATCCTGGGACCGGAGGCGACCGATGTGGCGGGTCATCCACCCGCCGAATGGCCGTCGCTGCTGCGCCGGTGGGCGGTGGTGGCACGCAGCCTGGTCGCGTCCGAGCTCGGTGGCTGGGTGCGCATCGCGGACGTGGAGCCCATGGTGGGTCGGCTGATGGCGCTCGGTGAGCCGGTGCTGCGACGTCTCTCCCCGGAGGACGCGTGGACGTTCGCCCTGGCGCCGCTCGACGCGGATGACCAGGCGGACCTGGTGGCACGCCTGGGGAGGGCGGTCGCGCGACGCGAGCGGCTGGAGGACCTGGTGCACGTCGGCGACCTGCGGGGTGCCACGGCCCGGGATGCGGAGTGGGTCGCGGGGCTCGCCTCGGTCCTCCGATGGTTCACGCGGCGATTCCCGGGCGCGGGCGGCATCACGAGCGCGGATGCGGATCGGCTGGAGCAGCTCGCCGGTGACGCGGTCGGGCAGGCGCTGGAGACGGAGATCGTGGCCAACCGGTACGACCGATGCGAGGGCTGCGGCCGACCCATCGTGCCGGGGCGACCACTCTGCGACCTGTGCTGGCGGGCGCGGCAGCGTCGAGCCGGCTGAGCGGACGGGCATCAGCCTGCCCCGCGACGCGGGAGGGCTCGGGGGATGCACGCAGGCGCCCCGTGGTCGCGTCTCACTCCCGGTTGCGCATCGCCTCGGCGGCCATCCCGAAGTAGGCGTCCATGCGCTCGGCGGCCTCGGCCGGGATGTCATCACGCAGCGTCGTGAGCGCCGCGCGCATGTGGACCAGCCACCGGTCACGCTCGAGCGGCCCGATCGCGAACGGGAAGTGGCGCATCCGCAATCGTGGGTGACCACGCTCGTCGAGATACGTCGTCGGACCGCCCCAGTACTGGATGAGGAACAGCGTCAGGCGTCGCCGCGCGCCCGTGAGATCGGGCGCCTCCGGGTACAGCGGCAGCAGCACCGGGTCGTCCGCGACCCCCTCGTAGAACGCGTCGACGAGCCGCTCGAAGAAGCGTGCCCCGCCGACGACCGCGTAGAGGGAGGTCTCGATCGACTGCTCCTGGGCCATGCATCGAGTCTATCGGTGTGAGCTGGCCGGGGTATGCTCGCCCGGACCCGGCCACGCACGCGGGATATGGCAGGTCGAGCGGAGGACGATGCACATGGATCCAGCCGAGCCCCAGGGCGCATCGATCCGACGACCATCGCTCGGTCGCTTCCGAACACGACGCCTCCTGGCCATGGTCGGTGTGCTCGCCATCGCGGGCTCGGCGATGCCGACCGCGGCCAGCGCCACACCCCCGTCATCGACGTATCGGAAGCCGGCGGTCGTGCGCGCCGAGCTGCGGGCGATCGCGGACGCACATCCGGACATCGTCCAGCTGACCACGTTCGGCACCAGCTTCAAGGGTCGACCCATCATGCTGGTCAAGATCTCCGACAACGTCACGACCGATGAGCCGGAGCCGGAGATCTTCATCAACGCCCGGCTCCACGCCCGGGAGCATCTGACGACGGAGGTCGCCCTCGCGCTCATCCGCTGGCTGGTGGACGGCTATGGCACGAACGAGCGCGTGACGCGCATCGTGAACACCACCGAGGTCTTCATCGCACCGGACCTGAACCCGGACGGTGCCGCCTACGACCTGGCCAAGGAGTTCCCCCGGCGGTGGCGCAAGAACCGCCAGCCCACGGGTGGCGCCACGGGCACCGACCTGAACCGCAACTTCGGCTATCGCTGGGGATGCTGCGGCGGCGCATCGAAGACGCCCAGCTCCAACCACTTCCGCGGCGCGAAGGCGTTCTCGGCGCCCGAGACACGGGCGATGCGACGCCTCGTCAAGTCCAGGCAGTTCACGATGATCCTGTCGCTCCACTCGTACGGCGGACAGGTCCTGGTCCCGTACGGCTACACCAGGAAGGATCGACCAGCGGACATGCCCAAGGCGTCGCTCGCCACGGTCCGTCGGCTGGCCAAGGGCTACGGGAAGCGAGCCGGATACACGCCGATGCAGGCGAGTGACCTGTACATCAACTCGGGCACGTTCGGAGACTGGGCCATGGGCAAGCTCCGGCTGCCGGCGCTGACCATCGAGCTGGCCCCGACGACCGCGGACGGGGGCGGCTTCTACCCGGAGGCCTCGGCGATCGAGGGGCTGGTCCAGGCGAATCGCAACGCGCTCCTGTGGTCCATCGAGCAGGCCGCCGACCCGTCCGGGAAGGGACACTGACCCAGGACGAGGGTCAGGTCCGGGCGCTGACCACCGACTCGGGTCGGGCTGGGGCGTCGGTCGCGCGTCGACCCGGCAGCCATGCCACCAGCCAGTCCAGCTGGCCGTGGAGTCGCTCCGGGAAGCCGCGCTGGAGCGCCACGACCGCCACGAGCATCATCGTCAGGCCGTTGAGCCAGAGCACGGGCAGGGCGAGCGTCGCGGCGACCGGCACGGTCCAGCGGCGGTCGGTCCGGGCGCCCCACACGACGACGATCGCCGCGACGGCGAGTCGCCAGGGCAGAGCCACGGCCACGGTGCTGACACTCCCCGGCTCACCGGTCCGACCGAGCGAACGGAGCCACTCCACCCACAGCCCGGGCATGAGCACGAAGCTGACCCCCGCGATCGCCGCCGTGGCGCCGAGGGCGATGCCCAGCGAGCGCCACTCCCGACGCACCACGAACCAGAGCAGCCCGATGCCCGGCGTGACCTTGGTGAGCAGCACGAACGACCAGGCCGCGGGCCAGCGGAAGCCGAGCACGACGGCGAGGGCCAGCAGGAGGTGGATGTTGCCGATGAACAGCTCCACGGCCACGACCGGGATCGCGAGCAGCGCCAGCGACCAGGGACCCACCATCCACACGTAGAGCGCGGCGCCGACCGCGAACCACAGGATCACGAAGACGGACCATGGGATGGCGGTCCAGAGCGTCATCAGCGGCACGAACACCGGCGAGTAGCGATAGAACGAGTACCCGGATGCCGTGCCCGTGTCGGGATAGACCTCTGCCCGGGGATAGCCCCAGTAGGCACGCGCGTCGTAGCCGAGGCCATACTCGAAACCGGCCACGGACCGCACGGCCCAGACGAGCATGACGACGCCGACCGCGCTCGCCGACAGGAGCACGATGAGGCGCCAGTCCATGGCACGCAGCTGCATGGCGGCACGATCGCAGGTGGCGCGTCCACGCACCACCGGCCGGAGGTACCGCGGGGTACCAGCCGCGTCCGCCGGTCTCCCCGGGAGTCAGTCCGAGGGCGATGCGCCGGGCGACGGGCTCGTGGATGGATCGGCGGGGGCGAGGTACATCGCGAACCAGTCGCTGACATCCGCCCATGCGGCAGCGGCCTGCACCGGGTCGTATCGGCCGCCGGTGTCGTTGAAGAACGCGTGGCCAGCGCCGGGATAGACCGCGATGCGATGGGTGAGCCCGGCGGCCTCGAGCGCCTCGCGGACCCGCTGCTGTGACGCGTTCACCCGGTCGTCGTTCTCGGCATAGACGCCCAGGACCGCCGCGGCATCGCCCGTGAAGTCGGGCGTCTCGGGACCGGGACCGTAGAACGGGATGGCCGCAGCGAGTCGCGGCTCACCGCTGTGCAGGAGCGACCAGACCATGGCGCCGCCGAAGCAGAAGCCGATGGCGCCGAGACGGACGCCGGGCGCTCGACGCTCCAGCTCATCGAGGGCTGCCTGCATGTCCCCGACGAGTCGCTCGGGTGTGGCGCCGGACAGGATGCCGCTCACGGCGCCCTCATCGGCGATGGCCGCCGTGCCGCCCTCCTCGGACAGCAGATCGACCGCGAGCGCGGTGTAGCCGAGGCCAGCGATGCGCTCCGCCACGGACCGGATGTGCGGCGTCAGGCCGCGGTTCTCGTGCACCACGAGGACGGCGCCGCCTGGCACATCGGGCGTCGCGAGGTGGCCCTGGAGCTCACCGCGTGGACCGGGGAACGTGATGGGTACGCCCGGGATGCCGGGCATGCCCGGTGGCAGCGCGGGGTCGAGGGCGGGCGAGGCGCCAGCGTCAGTCGAACTCGACGCGGAGGGGGTCTGGGCGCCGGCCGGCCCGGCGTGCGCGGCGAGGAACGCCGTCGCGGCCGACGCGGACATGCCCAGCAGGGCGAGTCGCCGGAGCGCCTCGCGGCGCGAGATGAGGCCGTCCTCCCAGTCCTCCACGACCTCCGTCGTGAGGTAGCCGGTGAATGCCATGTCACCAGTATCGACCCGCCACGCAAGCCCGGCGCCAGGCGGGATCGCCGACGCGGGTCGGCGGTCGGCGGGCCGCGGGCGCGGTCGGGTCGAGCGGAGGGCGCGGTCAGTCGAGCCGCAGGCGCAGGGTCGTGTGCAGTCGCTCGAGCCGGGTCCGCTCCGGTCCGGCCATCGGCAGCTCCAGCTCGCGGTCGAGCGCCCGGATGGCGAGCATCCGGTCGCCGCCTTCCATCGCGTGCTCCATGAGCAGGTGCAGCCACATCGCGGCTGCCTCATGCGGGCAGATCCACGCGAGGTCCGGATCGCCGAGGGTCCGCGCATCCACGAGCTCCCAGCGACGCGCGGGTGCCAGGAGCCAGGGGCCGCCAAGGTCCGGGTGCGCGAGCAGGGCCATCTCCCGCGACGCGACGAGCTCGAGGTCGATGCCGACCCGGTCCGCCGCTCCGATGGCGAGCAGGATCGCGGACAGCTCATGCCCCCGGCCACGCGCCCGGACGCGATCGAGGAGCAGGTCATCGAGGGTCACCGAGTCAGGGTCGATGACCCGCAGCTCGTGCTCGAGGATGCCGCCCACGAGACGCAGCTGGTCGTACGGGTGCGGCTCGTCGATGGCCTCGAAGCGCCCGGCCAGCCGCTCCATGAGGTCGTTCGGGATCCGGGGCCGCGCGAGTGGGTCGTGACCAGCGACCGAGAACTCGGCCTCCAGCACCGCGACCATCGCCGCGTGTGTGACCCCGTCGTCGCCGGTCACCTCCGCGAAGGTGGGTGGTGGGAACGCCCGGAGGAAGGCCTCCGGGATCGGCTCGGCCACGCCGTCAGCCGCGGCTGTAGGACTCGATGATGAGCTGCTCGCGGACCGGGATGTCGATCTCCGACCGGACCGGCGGTCGCACGAGCGTGCCGGCGAGGTTGGCGACATCGGGCGCGAGCCACTCGCCGACGATCGCGGTCAGCTCCCGGGCGCGCTTCGCGAGCGGCACGACGGCCGCGTTCGGCGCGATGCGCACCGTCTGGCCGGGCATCACCCGATACGAGGGGATGTTCACCTTCTGGCCGTCCACCTGGACGTGGCAGTGAGTGACGAACTGGCGTGCCTGGGCCCGGGTGGTCGCGTAGCCGAGGCGATAGATCACGTTGTCCAGCCGCTGCTCGAGCAGGGACAGCATCCGCTCGCCCACCGGTGCGTCACCGTGGGCGCGGAGCGCATCCGCGTAGTAGCGCCGGAACTGGCGCTCACGGACGCCATAGGCGTGCTTGGCACGCTGCCGCTCCCGGAGCTGCTGGCCGTACAGCGAAACCTTCCGCCGGCGCATCGTATGCTGACCTGGCGGGGCATCGCCACGCCGCTCCAGGCCGCCCTTGCGCTTCATCCGACGCTCGCCCTTGAGCATCAGGTCCACGCCCTCGCGTCGGGACAGACGCTCGACGGGCCCGGTCCATCGACCCACGATCCACCGACCTCCGATCATCCATGTACCCATGAGTCACTCGCTCAGGGATGCCTGACTCTAGCGGGTCCATATCCGACCGTCAAGGTCTGGATTGGCCGGAGCGGGTGCCTGGGCACGCGGGCGGGCGTCGAGGCGCCGGCTCTGGGTCGACCACCGCTGGGCGCGGGCTCGGCCAAAGGCGCCGCTGGGCACGGGCTGCACCCAGCTGCCCGGCGCGGAGATGGTTCGAAGGCGGCCGCCCCGACCAGCCAGGGCCCTCCTACGCGCGCTCGCCCCAGCGATCGAGCGCCGCCGCGAGGAAGCCGAACCCCTCGGCGAGGAGCCCTTCATAGCCGCTCGGTGTGCCGTCCCAGAGCCGCCAGTCGCGGCCGGACCCGACGCCGCCGAACGCGGAGTCGTCGGCGACGGTCGAGCTGAGCGCCTCGATCACGAGGTCGGCCTCCGCGTCCATGCCCACGAGCCGCAGCGCCCGCACGAAGCCGCCGGTCCGATGATGCACGGCACCACCCTGGAGATACCCGCCGATGGGCAACCCGAACACCACGCCACCCAGCTCCTCCTCGGGGATGGGATGGAGGTTGATGGGGATGCCGTTGGCCAGGTCGGTGTAGCCCACGACCGACAGCTCGCGCCACACGGCCTGCATCGCGCGCGTCGCCTGGTCGGGCTCCAGCACCCCGTGCGCGACCGCGTCCCCGATGAGCAGGGTGTGGCAATGGTCGTGCGCCACGCCGTCCGGCGACCGCCAGCCGATCGGCCAGTCGGTGCCCGCCACCAGGAACGTCGCCTGATAGCTTGCCCGGAGCCGGTCGGCCCAGCCATCGAGATCGGCCGCGAGCGCACCCCGGTCGAGTCGTCGCAGACCCATCGCGAGCGCCCGCAGGGCACCGTGCAGGATCGCGTTCGTCCAGCCGTCCTTCCAGCCGAACGACACGACGTCCGCCCAGGTCGTGCTCCACTGGTGCTCACCGCTGATCCCCTGGCGCAGCCGACTCTCCACGAGCCCATCGCCATCGAGATCGCGAGCACGCATCAGCTCGATGGCCTCGACGATGCCCGCCTCCTGCGCCCCGAACCAGGCGTGGCTCGTCAGCGAGAGCAGTCGACCAAGGCCGTACAGCGCGTCGGCACCGAGCATCAGGTACTCGTCCTCGATGCGGAAGTCGCCGCGACTCGTGTGGCCCGAGCCGTAGCCGGGCGCACCGGTGAGCCAGCGGGCGATCGACGCCTCGAGCATCGCCACTGGGTCGATGCCATCGACAGCGGAGGGGATCGGATCGACACGGTCGGCCAACGAGGAGGGCGTCAGGGCGGCAACGACGTCCCCCAGGCCCTGGAGCGAGCCGGCGCAGTGCATCGATGCGCCGTTGTTGGAGAACGTGCCGGTGTCGGCGCGGAACGTGAGCGCCGTGGCCAGGTGTCGATCGAGCGCCCGCGTCACGACTGCCGGCGTCTCCGCCCGCACCCGCGCGAGCCGCGGCGTGCGCGCCTCGAACCGGACGCTCCCCGTCGTGTGCCCGGCGGCGAGCACCACGGTCCCGTCGGCACGTCGCTCCTCCGCGAGCTTCACCTCGAGCGTGTTGGTATCCAGCGGCCGCACCGAGTCGCTGCGCAGCGCCACGTCACCCGTGCCGCTCACCACGAACGAGCCGTGTCCCGGCACGTGCCAGGTCGCGGGCACCGCCACGTGGCCGGTCTCACCGCTCGGCAGCGGCGCACCCAGGACCGTGGTCGCCGCGACCGTGGTGTCGGTCGCGATGTGCCACGCGGCGCTGTGCCACGCCACGAGCGGTCGCTCCACCCAGCGTTCCACGTCCAGCCGCAGCGCCGCCTCCTCGACGGTCCATGTCAGCCGATAGCGGACCCCGGCACCGGGGAGTGACAGCTCGTACCGGATCCCGTCCGCCAGGACCGTGGAACTCCCCTCCACCGCGTACCCGAGGAACCCTGCCAGCTCCGACCCGTCCAGCAGCGTCAGCCGCGGTCCCTGCGCCAAGTGATGGGCCTGCGGATCGCGGAGCACCGGATAGACCCCCGCCGGGTACAGCCCGGTCCGCACGATGTCCATGCTCCGCGAGCGCTGGAGCAGGTTCCGCCCGGTGTCGCTCGTGCCGTCGACATCCAGCCCCAGATACGCGAGCGTGGCGCTCCGCAGCCGGAAGCCGACATCCAGGAACCGTGAGCGGAAGCGCACCTGCTCATGGCCGAGCGTCGCCGTGACGCCTGCCGCCGCCGCGCGGAAGCCGCTGGTGTCCGCGTCGAGCAGCGCGAACGACGGCCGCTGCCACGGCACCAGCGCCTCGCCATCGAGCACGAGGCCGGTGCGCGCGAGGTTCCACGACGGCCACTCCCGGTCGATGTGGGCCTCATCGATGACCGCCATCACGGTCTCCGATTCGAGCGGCACGTCGAACCAGACGGTCTCGTCCGGGTCCGGGACGCGATCGATGCGCCAGGTACCGACCTCGGTCAAGGCACCATCCTGATGCGCCAGCAGCCGGACGGCACGCGGCGCATCGAACTCGTGGGCGCTCGCGCACTTGTGATAGCCGACGCCCCGCCGCACACCGAGTCGTCGGATGCGCAGCGGCCCGGACACACCCTGGACGGCGCGGGCATGGACGATGCGCGGGTCAGGGCCATCGTCCGGTCGGGGTGCCCAGATGGCCCGGCCCAGCACCCGGACCGGGGATGCCTGGACGACCTCCCAGTCGGGCACGGCGAGCGGGTGGTCGAACAGGTTCCCCGTGCGAGGCCGGAGGCCGGAGCTGGTCATCCCTTGATGGAACCTCCGAAGATCTCGGTCCGCAGCCAGCGCTGCGCGAGCAGGAACAGCAGGAAGATGGGCAGCGCCACGATGATCGTGGCCGCGGCCGTGAGCGGGCCGCCGACCCGGAACTGGGTGGAGAACGAGGCGATGGCGGTCATGGCGGTGGTCGCGTCCCCGCTCGGCAGCATGATCAGGCCGAGCAGCACCTCGCTCCACTGCAGGAACACGTTGAGCACGAGGCCGACCGCGATGGCGGGGACCGCGAGGGGCAGCGCGACGCGCAGGAACGTCTGGGCCGCCGACGCGCCGTCCAGCCAGGCCGCCTCCAGCAGGTCCGCGGGCAGGTCCCGGAACCAGCTCAGGAAGAACAGGGTGCTCCAGCTCGCGAAGAACGCACCGTAGACCAGCGACAGCCCCCACGTGCTGTCCACGTACGAGACGCCGATCGTGTCCCGCAGCCAGAGCGCCTGGTCGAACTCAGGGATGACGAGCGCGGCGATGGGGATGGTCAGGCCACCGACCGCGAGGACGAGGAGCAGCCGCTTCGCCGGCACCGGCAGCTTGGCGAGGGCGTAGCCCGCGAGGACGCCCAGGAACGTGGCGAGCATGGCGCCCGGGATGGTGATGACCAGCGAGTCGCGGATGGCGCCGCCGAGGTCCACGGCGTTCCACGCGGCGGCGAAGTTGTCGAGCGTGAACGTGCCGCCGATGGCCGCAGGCTGGGAGATGAACTCTGCGTCGCTCTTGAGGGCGGTCCGCAGCACCCACAGGAGCGGGAACAGCACCGCGAGGCATGCGACGACCATCACGATGCGCGCGCCCCAGCGCATCGTGGCGCTCTCTCTCACCCGGTCACCACTCGTCGCTCCCGCGCACGCGGCGCATCACCAGCTGCACCACGAGCAGCACCGCCACGACGAGCACGCCCACCAGCGCGATCGCGGACGCGAGCCCCAGTCGACTCGTCTGCACCCCCGACCGATACACCTGGTAGTCGAGTGTCACGGACGCGGTGCCCGGCCCACCCTGCGTCAGGCCCAGGATCCACGGGAAGAACGAGGTCACGGTGCCGATGGTCAGCAGCAGCAGCCAGAAGCGCGTCACGGGCCCCAGCGCCGGCCGATAGATGTGCCACACCAGCTGCCGCCAGCGTGCGCCGTCGACGAGCGCGGCCTCCACGTAGTCGCTCGAGAGTGACGCCAGCCCAGCCGAATAGAGCAGCACGCCGGTGCCCATGGTCGCCCACGCGATGACCGTGATGATGGTCGGCAGGACCCACGTCTCGGACGCGAGCCAGGGCTGTGCCAGCAGGTCCAGGCCGAGACCGCGCAGCGCCTCGTTGATGGGGCCCTGCTCCGCCAGCACGAGCCGGAACGCGCGGCCCACGATGAGCGCGGGCAGCAACGCTGGCAGGAACAGGATCGCACGCACCAGGTTCGCCGAGCGACGGCCGTGGATGATCACCGCGAGCAGGAACGGCAGGCCCACCCACACGATGACCCCGAGCGTGAGCACCACGGTGTTGCCGATGGCGCGTCGGAAGTCGGGCCAGCTGGCCAGGAACGCGAAGTTGTCGAGGCCCACCCACTGGGGCGGCTTGAGCCCGTCGTAGGTCGTGAAGGCGTAATAGACGAGGCGCCCGATGGGCGCGTAGACGAAGATCAGCAGCAGCACCACGAGGGGTGCCACGAACAGCACCGCGTCACGGCGGCCACGCAGCCACCGTCGACGTGGCGAAGGCCGGCCGTCCCGGGGGACGACCGGCCCGTGCGTCGACGCGGTCACCGACCCGAGGTCATCGGATCGATGGTCACGTCAGCGTGTTCCCCGCTGTGATCAGCTGCCCTGCTGGGCCTGGAGATCACCGAGGAAGGTGGCCAGGTCACCCGACACGATGGCCTGGGTGAGCTTCTGGAACGCCTCGCCCTGGGCGGCGGCGCTGAACTGGTTCTGGATGACGTCCGAGGCACCCCGGCTGTCGATGACCCCCTGGATGGCCTGGGCGCCCGGGCTCGCGTACGTGGCGAGATCCACGTCCGCACGGTTCGGGAACTGACCGCTCTGGGCGAGCAGGATGGACTGACCCTCGACCCCCGCCAGGAACCGGATGAACGCCTTCGCGGTCTCCGGGTTCTCGGACGCGGCGTTGACGCCGTAGATGAGGGTCGGGTTGAAGAACTGGCCGTCGCTCGTCGCGTCGTCACGCTTCGGCGCACCGAACACGCCGTAGCCCTCGGGCCCGAGCGCGGAGCCGTCCCATGCCTTCCAGTTGACGATCGAGGTGATGACACCCGGGATCATCGCGACCTGGCCGTTGATGAACGCGGACTCCATGTCCGTGAACGACTTGTCCGCGTAGTCCGAGTTCCAGTAGCCCGCCGCGAACATGTCCGCGACCGGCTGGAGCGACGCGAGCACGCGCGGGTCGTCCAGCGGGATCTCGCCGGAGCGCACCTGGAGCACCTCATCCGCGGTGAAGTACTGCGGCGAGAACGAGGACCACGCCCACCAGGCCAGGAACGAGTCGACGCCCGAGGCAGCGACCGGCGTGATGCCGGCGGCCTTCAGCGCATCAGCCGCCGCGGTGAACTCGGCCCACGTGCCGGGCGCGGCCTCCGGGTCGAGACCGGCCTGCTCGAACAGCGCCTTGTTGTAGTACCAGATGACGCCCTGGCCACCGATCGGCACACCGGCAACGGTGTTCGGGTCCGCAGGGTCGATGACGCCACCGCCCCAGCCGGACAGCTCGGTCGCCAGGTCACCCCAGTCGGCCGGGGTCGTGGCCTCGAGCGCCGCGAACACGGGTGCATGGTTGAGACCGGGCAGCATCTCCACGACATCGCCGAGGGTGCCGGCGCGAGCGCGCGAGGTGGCCGCGGACACGAAGTCGGCGAAGGGCACCGCATCGAACGTCACGTTGACGCCCGGGTTCTGGGCCGTGAACGACATCGCAGCGGTCTGGAATCCGAGACCCAGACCGCTGGTCAGGTCCGCGACATCCCAGCCGAAGAACGAGATGTCACCCGACGGCGCGTCCTGCGCGGAGACCGTGGACATACCCACGGTGCCCGCCAACAGGGCCGACAGTGACAGCGCGGTGAGCGTCCTGGCCCGCCGCGCGGCGGAGACCCCCGATGGGGTGCGATGGAACATGAGATCCCTCCTCTGCGGGGAAGCGACGATCCTCCACGGGCCACGTGGAAACGATCCCAGATGTGCCCACACGCAGTGTCGTCCGGCCGTGCGGCGTCGTCAAACGGCCACGCGCGAGGTAGCATCGAGGCCCGCAGTCGGAGGTCCTCGTGAAGGTCGGTGTCCTGCTCCCCATGGGCAACCATGGCTCGCCGCCCGATCCGTGGCCCACGGTGCTCGCGTTCGGGCAACGTGCGGAGGCGGTCGGCCTCGACGGCCTCTGGATCGTGGACCACACGCTCTTCCGGCTCCCCGACCAGCCGGAGCGTGGCATCCACGAGGCCTGGAGCATCCTCGCGGCGATGGCCGCGTCCACGCAGCGCATCGGCATCGGCACGCTCGTGCTGGGTCTGCGGTTCCGGAACGCCGCGTTGCTCGCCAAGATGGCTGCCACGACCGACGAGATCGCCGGCGGCCGCCTGACGCTGGGCGTCGGTGCCGGCTGGCACGACCCGGAGTACGAGTCGTTCGGCTATCCCCTCGACCACCGCATCGGTCGCTCGGAGGAGGCGTTCCGGCTGCTGGTGACGCTCATCCGCGAGGGTCGCGCCACGCAGGAGGGCCGCTGGGTGAGCGCCCACGACGCGGCGATCCTGCCGGCCGCCCGGCCGGACATGCGCATCCTGTCCGCGGCGCGCGGCGGGCGGATGATGGATGTCGTGGCGCGCCACGCGGACGCTGCCAACGTGGCGTGGGTCGGTCGCCCATCCGATCCGATGCTCGTGGAGCGGATGGCCGCGCTCGATGCCGCGTGCGAGCGAGCCGGTCGCGATCCCGCGTCGCTGGAGCGCACGGTGGGCATCAGCATCCGCTATCCGAACGCCACGACACAGGGCCCCAGCCCGGACCCGACGCGCAATCTCGACGGGTCGCTGGACGACCCACGGATCGTGGCGGACGGCCTGCGAGCCTTCGCCGAGGCGGGCTATACCGAGGCGATGGTCTGGCTGGAGCCGATGGACATCGGCGCACTCGACCGCCTTGCCGAGTCGGTCGCACTCCTGCGCGTCTGACGACGCGGGCAGCCGGGCCTCGGAGCGGGCTCCGGCACAGGGAGGTCGAAACTCCGGGCGGCAGATGACGCCTCAGGGCGCCGCCGATGCGGCTGGCTCGGATGACGCCGCTGGGTCGTCCGGCGTCTCCGGCTCGCTCCCTGGCGCGGGCAGGAACCCCAGCGCCTGGACGGCCGCCTGCCCCTCCGAGCTGACGAGCCACGCAAGGAGTGGTCGCAGACGACGGGGTCGCTGCGCGCTCGAGAGCAGCGCCGCGGTGAGGGTCCGGGTGACGTTGGCTTCCACCGGCACCGACACGAGCGCCAGCCCATCGCCATGGGCCCGTGCATCGCTCAGCAGGACGATCGCGGCGTCCGCGTCACCACCGGCCACCGCCGCCAGCAGATCCGGGAGGTCGAGACGACCCACGATGTTGGCGGCATACGCCTCCTCGATGGCGAGGGACCCGACGAGCTGGGTCGCGTCCGGCGAGACCGAGGACGTCTCCGGCAGCGCGACGATGCGCAGGCCCGGTCGACCCAGGTCGAGGGCGCTCTCGAGCCCCGCAGGGTCGTCCGCGGGCACGATGATCGCCAGCTGGTCGCACGCGAACGCGATCGGGTCGCGAGCGAGGCGCTCGTTCATGAGGGCCACGACGCTCGCGCTCTCCCCAGCCAGGTAGATGTCACCGCTCTGACCGGACAGCAGCCCCATCTGATAGCTGCTGAAGCTGGGGATCGACCGTGACCGCACCCGGAGCCCTGTCTCGCGGCGGATCGTCGGCGCGAGTACCTCGAGCATCGCGGCGAGGCTCGGTGGCACATCGATCGCCACGTTGCCGGCGGACGGGGCGCGCGACGGCCTCGGTGTCCGCTCCGGCCGCGGCGTGGGTGCGAGGGAACCGTCAGGACTGGCTGCCGCCGATGCATCGGGGGACGGGCTGGACT
>JAHBUZ010000038.1 GCA_019637815.1 Chloroflexota bacterium | reverse complement strand
CACGGCCCGGCTTCCACCAGCTCCACCTCCGGCGCCGCGGCCACGAGCGCGGCCCACGTGGCATGCGAGACGGACGCCGCGTCGAGCGCCACCCGCCGGACCTGGCGGCCACCACCGATGGGTCGGATGGACGCCAGCAGCTCCGGCCAGCGCCCGGGCAGGTCCGGGAGCGTGTCCTCGATGCGGCAGTCGACGGCCTGCTCATGCGCCTGGACGCGGTACCGGGAGTCCGCGAGCACCACCACCTCGTCCGCACCCACGAGCGTCCGTCCCGAATCGCCGGCGACGTGCTCCTCGCCCTCCGCCAGGACGAAGCCGGTCAGGTATCGGATGTCCTCTCGCAGGACGCCGAACCAGGCATCGATGCCGGCCTCCGCGAGCGCCGCCCGGAGCTGCGCGACGCGACGGGGCCGAGCGTCGCGGTCCGCGGCGTCCCAGCGCCGCAGGTCATCCGGGGTCGGCAGACCAGAGGCACGGACCGGGAGGTCCACGTGGTCAGCGAGCGGGGCGAACGGACCCGACGGCAGTCACGAGTGACGCGCCCTCGAGCCAGCCGTCACTTGCACCTGTTGACGTTCCTGGAGTGCTCCCTGAGCGTCTTGGCGAACTGGTGGGCCTTCTTCGGATCGCATGCGAAGAAGTAGTAGTAGCCGTCCTTGGTATCCGGGTCGGCTGCCGCGAGGATCGATGACAGCGTGGGCGATGCGATCGGCCCATCGGGCAGGCCCTGGTTCTGGTAGGTCTGGTAGCTCTGCATCCCCGCGCTCACCTTCTTCTTGGCCTGGTTCCTCACTGGCGACCAGAAGGCGTACTTCCCCCACTTCGAGACGTCCTGCTTGGCGAGCTGGTCGGTGTCCACGGCGTATGACACGGTCGGATCCGCCTGCAGCAGACCCGCCGTCTCCCCGCCCCCCTTGAGCCGGTTCGTGTACACCCCGGCCACCTTGCGTCGCTCGCTCGCGAGGGATGTCTCGTGCTCGACGATGCTCGCGAGCGTGAGGGTCTCGTAGAAGTCCTTGCCCTTGCGCTCGACCTCGCGGATGACGTCCGGGCCGACGTCCTTCTCCCAGTCAGCGAGCAGCACCCGCAGGAAGCCATCCGCGGTCAGGTCGGAATCGATGGTCAGGTTGGAGTCCGCCCCCAGGAAGCCCTCGAGGCTGCGACCCCGTGGCAGGGCCTCCAGCCATGGGAACTCCTCGCGGACCCAGGCGGGCGGTCGCATCGCGAGGTCATAGAACTCCTGGGCAGAGAACACGAGCTCCTTCTTGGTCGACAGGAGCGCGGTGATCTGCTCGATCCGCAGCCCGGACCGGATGGGCACGAAGATCCTGGTCGTCTCCGGATCCGGTGGCAGCAGCAGCCGGTCGAGGATCTGCTGGGGCGTCATGATCGGGGTGAGGTTGAAGGTCCCCGTGTGCAGCTTCCCGTCGACACCCTGGGTGACCGCGAGATACGTGAACGCAAGCGGATCCTGGATGATCCCCTGGTCCGCGAGCGACCTGGCGACCTGGGCCACGCCCTGCCCACCCTGGACCGTGAACTTGATGGTCGTGGCACGCTCACCGGCCGCCGCGAAGGCACCGTCACCGAGGCGATCGCGGACGATGTCCGGGATCATCGGCAGGCGCATCGCCTGGGGGTTCGACCGAGCGACATCGAAGGCCATGTCCCGCAGGCGCGGGCCGGCGAACACGCCGCCACCGACGAGGATGGCCGCCATCAGGAGCGCCAGGAAGACCAGCCCGCGCCACGGCCCGCGAGTTCGGGCACGCTCGAGACCCAGCAGCTCCGCGCTGCTGACGCTTCCCTGGCGACGCGTGCGAGCGACCGGTACCGGCTCGGTCAGGGACGGCTCGCCACGACCCACCCAAGTCATCGGACGACCTCGGCGATGCGTTGTTCGTCCAGGGTCGCGAGACCCTGGCGGGCGTCCAGCTCCCGTTGGAGGATCGCGACCGCGGCGTCCTGGTCGACCCGACCGCGCCAGGCGCGGCGTGCAGCGTTCGAGGGTGCGCCACCGGAACGGCCGCGGCGCGGTCCGCCGATGCGTGCTTCCGCTGCCACGCTGGTCCGCCGCTCATCGCGCCATGCGACCGGCAGACCGAGCGTCGGGGTCACGGCCACCGCCCACGCTCGAGTGCGCGCCGCCTGCTCACCCTCGTGCCCGTCCGCATGGAGCGGCAACCCGATGACCAGCTCTGCGACGTCCTGCTCCCGCACGACCGCGCCGAGCGTGCTCAGGTCACCGGCCGCGTCCCGCCGACCCACGGTCGCGAGCGGCCGGATGGCGCCCGTGATGGTGTCCCCCACGGCGAGACCGATGCGTCGCTCCCCGAGATCGACGCCCAGCAGCCGGGTCACGCGCATACCTCCCCGATGAGGGCATGAACGCGATGGGTGCGAGGCCGGGTCATGGGGCGATCGTGGCTCCTGGCTGCGGTGCCTCGACGTCCAACCGGATGCGGTTCGGGTCGTCCGGAAGGGTCGGCAGGAAGTCGGGCGACAGGGTGATGGTGACCTGTCCGTACTCGTCCAGTATCGCCGCTGCCTCCAGGATCGTCTTGTTGCGGACCTGGTCCTTGAGGGACGCCTGGTCGACATCGAGCCCGTACACCAGCCCGGAGGCGGTCGCGTCGTAGGTGACCGCCTGACCGTCGGGGGTCACGGGACCAAGATCCACGTCCACGCTCCCGGGCAGCAACGTCCTCGACTCGACGAGCGCATCCAGCCGGTGCGCGGCCATCTCCCGGAGACTCCGATCCTTCACGCTCAGCACGGTGCCGCTGAGCGTCCCGGTGATGGGCAGCTCGGCCTGCAGGCGTGCCACCACCTGGTCACGCTGTTGGTTGACCACGACCGGATCGGCACGGAGCGTCGATGGATACACGATCGACCCCGCCTCGAGCTCGTCCGGATCCTCCGACCGTGTGCGGAGGGACGCCTGGAGCTGGCTCGTCAGCTCTCCGACCGCACGGTCATAGTCCGCGTCGAGGATCACCGGCCCCTCGCTCCTGGCACCACCGGTGAGGGCGTCCTGGTTGGTCACGGTGCCGTTGCCCAGCCGAGCGCGCAGCGTGGGCTCCATCTCGGTCACCGTTCCAGGACCGACGTTGCCATCCTCCCCCTCCTGGAGGGCCCAGACCTCCACATCGATCGATTCCCCCGGGGCCAGGCCCATCACCGAGCCGAGCGTCTCGAACCGCGCGCCGTCGGCCGTCCAGACCTGCGTCCGGGCAGGGATGGGCACCGAGTCGTTGCCCAGGTTGGTGAACGTCACCGTCCCCTTGGCGTAGTCACCGGAGGGATTGGTGCCGGTCGCGATGACCTTGACCTCACCCGTGACCTCCACGGTGATCGGCGTACCCTGGACGACCCCCAGCTCGACACTCGTGGGCTCGGTCGGTGAGACGCGGATGGCCAGCACCTCGGGACCGAAGCGCTCAGGTCGCAGCACCAGGCGGATGGCGGCGGTCGGCACCGAGTTGTACACCGCCAGCAGCGCACCGCCGCTGAGGACCCCCACGAGGGCGAACGCGCTCACCACGAGACCGAGCTTCCGGCGCCGGGTGCGGGGCGGCTTGGGCGGGACGGTGGGCAGACGCGTCCCACCAGGGCCCGGTGCCGTGCTCACGAGCGCGGTCGAGCCGGTGCCGGGGACGGGGGTCGCCGTGCCCTCGATGGGCACCACGGCGCCCGGGATGCGACCCGCGGCCCGTGCCTCGCGCTCGGCGGCCTCGCCTCGCTCGGACTCGCCGACGGTGGCATACGTGGGCAGCCCGGCGGACGCGGCAAGGCCACGCACCTGCGTGTCGCCGCTCACGAGGGCGATGTGCAGACCACGCTGCTCCGCCTCACGGGCGAGGAGCCGGAAGTTGATGCGACCCGTGCCGATGCGCGACCCCGCGGGGACCACGAACACGACCCGATCATCCTTCGCGGCCCGCAAGCGAGCGACCGCGTCGGTGATCTCGTCGTCCAGCTCCAGGTACCAGACGCTCATGACGCGCGAGAGTGTGACCTAGACGGGCGTGTGCCGCACGGCCGGTCCACGATCGCCCACGACAGACACGTCCGCGTGCACGCTCGGGATGCCATCGATGACTCGGTCAGACCCGCATCCCTCGCAGGACGCGCTTGAGCGCGGCGTCCAGTGGATCCTCCGGCCCGGTCAGCTCCAGCACCTGGACCGCGAGCGCCATGGGGGTCACGTCCTGCTGATCAACCAGCTTGCCGGTCCGATCGACGATCGACCGGACCTCGCTCGGCTCGATGATGCCCACCGCTGGTGGCCGCACGAACGGCAGGTCGGCGCCGAACGCGGGATCCCGGAGCGCGGCGGCGAGCTGGGGCAGCCGTGAGCCACCACCGCACAGCTCGATGCGCGGCGGCAGCTGGCCGTGACGACCGAACTCCTCGAGGATGAGCTCCACACCGGCCGACCAGACCGCGACATCCTCCGCGATGCTGTCACCCACGGCCTCCGCGTCCTCGACCGGTTCCCCGGTCGCATAGGCGACCTTGCGCTGTTCGGCCTCCTCGAAGCTGATGCCCAGCCGGTCGCTGATGGACTTGGTGAAGGCGCGTCCCCCGAGCGCGAACATGCGCGTCCCTTCCACGCCCCCCTGGCGCACGAGCGCGACGTCCGTGGTGCCACCCCCCACGTCCACGAACAGGGCGCCGGCCGGGCCGATCTCCTCGCTGCTCATGCAGCGAGCGACCGCATAGGGCTCGGCGACGACCGCGAGCAGCTGTCGGTCGAGGCGACGCGCCACGGTCTGGAGCGCGCCCAGGTGGATGAGCGGCGCGAACGCGTTGAACACGCTGATGCGCACGTGGCGACCCTTGAAGCCCACCGGGTTGGTCACCGGGTAGCCGTCGATCGCCGCGCCCGTGACCGCGGCGTGGACGAGCCGGACATCCACGTTCGGCAGCCCGGTCTCCCAGGTGATGGACCGTTCCGCCTCCACCATCGCCTCGTGCTGGACGCCCTCGATGAGCTTGTCCAGCTCCTGCTGGGTGATGGGCGCATCCGCCCGGCGTCGCTCCTGGCTGTGGCTGGTGGTGAAGCCCTTCACCAGCTCGCCCGCGATGCCGATGATGACGGTCGAGGGATGGAGACCCGAGGACTGCTCCGCCTGGCGGAGCGCCGCTCGCGAGTTCTCCACGACGCCCCCGATGTCGGTGACGGTCGCCGCCTGCATCTGACCGAGCCCCTGGCGATGACGACCGGTCCCGACCACGATGCCCTGCTCGTCCTCGATCCGGAACACGAGCGCCTTGACGTACTCGGTGCCGATGTCCAGCGAGATGGCAGCGGTGGGTGCCCGGTCCTCGGTACGGCCGCGCAGGCGGCTCAGGATGGCCATCGGTCGTCGCTCGTTCGCGGTCAGGCCGCGAGACGCGCGCGGATGGCGTCGAGCGCGGCCGCGATGCCCTCGCGACGCGACCCGCGACCCTGCGCCATGCCCGGACGACCACCGCCCTTGCCCTCGAGCGGACCCATCGCCACCGCCACCAGGTCGGCCGCGGAGACACCGTCGGCAACGAGGTCGTCGCTCACGGTCACCCACAGCTGTGGGGCGTCATCCTCGAGCACGATCGCGATGATCCCGGAGCCGAGCTGGTCCCGGACGTCCCGAGCGTATGCCTTCAGCTCATCCATGGACGCGAACGGCGCCGCCAGCGCCACGACCGGTCGACCGCCGATGGCCGCCGCGCCGCGGGCCGCCTCGGCCGGACGTGGCACCCCGCCAGCGGCCCCCGAGCGCAGCTTCCGCTCCAGCTCCCGGATGCGGGCCTGGAGCTCCTCGATGCGGGTCGGCAGCGCCTCCGCCGCCTGCACACCGGATGTGGCCACGGCACGCTCGAGCGCCGCGCGGTTCGCGTCCGCCCATGCGTCCGCGGCATCCCCCGTGAGCGCCTCGATGCGGCGCATCCCCGAGCCGATGGACCGATCGGAGGTGATCACGAAGCCACCGATCTGACCGGATGCGTGGCAGTGCGTGCCACCGCACAGCTCGAAGCTGTCGTAGCCGATGACCTTGATGGTGCGCACCGTCTCGGTGTACTTCTCGTCGAAGAAGGCGTCCGCACCGCCGTCGAGCGCCTCCTGGAGCGTCATGTGCTCCGCGACCACGGGCAGGTCATCGCGGACCACGCCCCGCACCTCGGTCTCGATGCGCTGGCGCTCGTCATCCGTGAGCGGCCGGTCGAGCGGATAGTCGAAACGGAGGTAGCCGGGAGCCACCAGCGAGCCTGCCTGCCGCGCACCGGGACCCACCGCGTTCCGGATGGCGCGATGGAGCAGATGGGTACCCGTGTGGTTGCGCATCGTCCGGGCGCGTCGCACCGGGTCCACGATGGCACGCACTGCCTGACCCACCGCGATCCGGCCGTGGAGCTTCCCCCGATGGACGATGAGCCCGCCCACGGGTCGCTGGGTGTCCTCCACGGTGAACAGCAGCTCGTCCGTGGCGGCGTCCCGGATCTCCCCCGTGTCACCGACCTGCCCACCCCGCTCCGCGTAGAACGGGGTCCGGTCGAGCACAAGCTCGGCGGCTGCACCGGCCTCCACGCGCAGCTCCGCCTCCGGTCGCGCCTCGAGGTCCTGATAGCTGGTGCCGTCCCGGACGATCGCCGTGACGTGTCCGTCCGCGGTCGTCGTCTCGTAGCCCAGGAAGGTCGTCTCGCCCGTCGAGCGGGCGATGTCGTCATAGAGCTGGGTGAGCTCCGCCTGGCGGGCGAGATCCGCCTTGCGACCCGACCGGGACCGGACGCGCTGCTCCTCGAGCGCCGCCTCGAAGCCGGCGCGATCCACCCGCACGCCGTATTCCGCGGCGAGCTCCACGGTCAGATCCACCGGGAAGCCGTACGTGTCGTTGAGCCGGAACGCGACATCACCGGCGAGGATCGGTCCGTCCTCGGGCAGCGTCTCGGGTCGCCGGCCGACCACCCGCTCCGCGTTCGTGAGCGGGATGAGCGCTTCCTCCAGATGGACCGTGCCCGCATCGAGCGTCCGCGCGAAAGCGGCCTCCTCCCGGATGA
The DNA here is from genome assembly GCA_019637815.1 of Chloroflexota bacterium. Lineage (GTDB taxonomy): Bacteria > Chloroflexota > Limnocylindria > Limnocylindrales > CSP1-4 > JAFMJV01. The sequence goes on along the minus strand of JAHBUZ010000038.1, from coordinate 15,362 downwards.
TCGCGCCCAGGATCGCCTCGCGCCGCTCGCGTAGGATCGGGTACGCCTCGCCCATGGACGCGATGACCACCTCCGCCATCTGGGCGAGGAACGGCTCGCGTCGACCGAGCAGCCGGCCATGACGCACGGCACGGCGGCAGATCCGCCGCAGGACATAGCCCCGACCCTCGTTGGATGGCAGCACGCCATCCGCGATGAGGAACGTGATGGCCCGGGAATGGTCCGCGATGACCTGGTAGCTGAAGCGGTCCGCCTCGAAGCGCGCCCGGTCGTGACCCAGGAGCTCGCGCATCCGCTCCAGGATGGGCGTGAACAGGTCCGTGTCGTAGTTGCTGTCGACCCCCTGGAGGACGGAGGCGAGTCGCTCGAGCCCCATGCCCGTATCGACCGAGGAGAAGGGCAGCGGCACCCGACCCTCGGGTCGCTGGTCAAGCTCCATGAACACGAGGTTCCAGACCTCCAGCCAGCGCGGGCAATGCTCGCTGTGGTCGGGGACACAGTCGGGCCCCTCGGAGAGATGGGCGCCCCGGTCGTAGTGGATCTCGCTGCACGGCCCGCAGGGCCCGGTGTCCGCCATGCGCCAGAAGTTGTGGTCGTCACCCGCGTCGATGTCGCCCCAGCGCGCCATCCGCTCCGGCGGCAGACCGATCTCGTCCCGCCAGATGTCCCACGCGACCTGGTCGTCCCGGTAGGTCGTGGCCGCGAGCCGGTCGGCCGGGATGCCCAGGTCGACGGTCAGGAACTCCCACGCCCAGTGGATCGCCTCGCGCTTGAAGTAGTCGCCGAAGCTCCAGTTGCCGAGCATCTCGAACAACGTCTGGTGACGCGTCGTGCGGCCGACCTCCTCGAAGTCGTTGTGCTTCCCGGCCACGCGCAGACAGCGCTGGACATCCACCGCGCGGGTGTAGCTGCGCGTCTCGACACCCCGGAACACGTCCTTGAACTGGACCATGCCGCTGTTCGTGAACAGGAGCGTCTGGTCGCCCGCCGGGACGAGGCTCGCGCTGGGCACCATCGTGTGGCCGCGCGCCTCGAAGAACGCGAGGAAGCGCCGACGGATCTCGTCGGCGGGCAGCGGCACGATCCGGGCGTCCCTCGTCGCCCGGTCCTCGATGGCAGACATGCTGCGAGTGTAGCGAACAGCGGGCGAGTCACCGCGACGCTCGGTGCGCGCGTCCCGTCTCCCGCGGCGCGGATCAGGTCCCGTCGCCGCCGCTCCCGTCCGGATCGCCCGTGATGACGCGTCGGAGCCGGTCCGCCCCGGACGCGATGCCCTCCCCCACCATGCGTGCCGACCGCTTGACCCCCGTCACGGTGTCCGCGGGACCGCGCACGATGTCATGGACCGCGCCCGACAGGTCACGCACCGCGCCCATCGTCTGGGTCGCCTCCTCGGCGAGCCGGTCCATGGTCACGAGCCGGGCGCCGGACTCGCCGGCCAGCTGGTCGAGGCTGTCCGAGGTCCGCTGGAGTGCGGCGAGCGTGGCGGGCAGTTCCTCCTGGAGCTCCTCGATGAGCCTCCCGGCCTCGGTGGCCGCCTGCTCCGCGGCACGCGCGAGTCGCACGAGCGCCCAGGCGACCGCGGCGATCGAGAGTGCCACGACCACGAGCGCGATGGCGACGACCAGCCAGAGGGTCTCATCCTGCATCCCGCAACCGTACCCCAGCCCTTCCCGGGACGGTCCGGCGCGCCTGCGCCGATGGGCGCTTCCAGCTTCCCGTCATCCGGCGGTGGCCCGACCCGGCTCAGTCGTCGTTGGTGACGCCCGTCTCGTCGTCGGTGGGGCCTGGTCGGATGGCCGCGATGCCGGCCACCAGGAGGATGCCGATCCAGGCGAGGATCGAGGCCCACGCGAGGCCGAAGTCACCGATGGGCAGCGGGTCACCCACCCGGGCGCCCACCGCCTGACCGACATAGGCGCCTGCGATCGCCGCCGGGATCACCGCCAGCACGTGGAGCCCGCCCCGCGCGCGGACCGCGAGATACAGGCACGCGTGGAACAGCCCGACCAGGACGCTCAACACGACCGCCGGCGCCACGTGTGGGATCAGGTCCTCCACGCGGCCTCGACGATGCGGCCGCCGCCCAGGATGCGTGCCGGCTCCCCGGGGTCGTGGAGCACCGCGGCCTGACCGGGGGCCGGCGCCCAGACCGCTCGTTCCAGCGCGACCTGCCAATGGTCATCCCGCGCCCCGGGCTCCGGTGGTGTCACGACCCCCAGCACCAGCGATCCGCGATGGCGGACCCGGACGAGCGCCGGGAACGGGCCGTCCGGCCGGACCGGGTCGATGAGCGACACCCCCTCGATCGCGAAGGCGCGTCGCTCGAGGTCCGCGCGACGGCCCAGCTGGATCACGTTCGCCTGGACGTCGATGCGCTGGACGTACTGCCGCTCACCGAGCGCCACCGCCACCCCGCCCCGCTGACCGACCGTGAACGCCGCCGCCCCCGGATGGCTGCCGGCATCCCGTCCATCCGCGTCCACCACGCGACCCGCGACGGGCATCCAGCCAGCCCGGTCCCGGAGGGCACCCCCGATGTCACCGCCGGGCACGAAGCACAGCTCCTGGCTCTCCGGCTTGGCCGCGGTCACGAGGCCCAGCTCCGCGGCCATCGCGCGCACCTGCGGCTTGGTCAGGTCACCCAGCGGGAAGCGGCTGCGCGCGAGCTGGTCGCAGGTCAGGCCGTACAGGAAGTAGCCCTGGTCCTTGTCCGGATCCACGCCGGACAGCAGCTCGTGTCGCACCCCGTCGGGCTGCCCGGGATCGGGCGTCTGCCGCACCCGCGCGTAGTGACCCGTGGCCACGGCGTCGGAGTCGTACAGCCCGCGGGCACGTCCCAGGAGCGCCCCGAACTTCACGGTGGTGTTGCAGTCGATGCACGGGCTGGGGGTCCGCCCGGACAGGTACGCGTCCGCGAACGGCCGCATGACCCCATCCGCGAACTCGCGCTCGAGGTCCAGGACATAGAACGGGATGCCCAGCTGGCTGGCCACGCGGCGCGCATCATCGGCAGCGTCTGCGGAGCAGCACGAGCGCTTCACGTCGGAGAAGCTGTCCGCGCCATCGTGGAGGCGCATCCAGACACCGACCACGTCCACGCCGGCCCGCACCAGGAGTGCCGCCGCGACCGAGGAATCCACGCCCCCGGACATGGCGACCAGGATGCGCTCGCTCATGGCGTGGCGGTCACCGGGATGGCCACGAGGTCCCGGCCGCCGTTCGCGCGCTGGCGCGCCACGACCTCACCGATGATCGCGATCGCCTGGTCCACCTCCGCCTCGGTGGTCGAGCGACCCAGGCTCAGGCGCAGCGCGCCGCGTGCCTCGTCCGCGGGGATCCCCATCGCCACCAGGACGTGGGACGGCTCCGAGGAGCCGGTGGTGCAGGCCGACCCCGTGGACGCGCAGACCCCCGCGAGGTCGAGGGCATGGACGAGCGACGCGCCGTCGAGCCCGCCCACGAGCACCGATGCGATGCCCGGCAGCCGGTCCCGTGGGTGTCCCGTGGGCTCCACATCGCCAAGCGCCACGAGTGCTGCGAGCAGCCGGTCCCGCAGATCGCGGACGCGCGCGACCGTCGCCGGGCGCTCGGTCTCCGCCAGCTGCCACGCCCGCGCCAGCCCCACCGCCCCCGCGACGTCCTCCGTGCCCGCCCGCCGATGCCGCTCCTGGCTGCCGCCATGGTGCTGCGGCAGGATCGCGGTCCCGCGTCGGATCCACATGACCCCGCTGCCGGCGGGACCCTCCAGCTTGTGTCCGGACACCGAAAGCAGGTCCATGCCCAGCTCTCGCACGTCGAGCGACATCGAGGGCGCTGCCTGGACCGCGTCGAGATGGATGGGCGCCCTGGTGACCGCTCGGATCCGTGCCACGAGCGGCTCGATATCGGTGATCGTGCCCACCTCGTTGTTGGCGAGCAGCAGCGAGACGAGGCAGGTCCGGTCATCGAGCGCCGCGTCGAGGGCATCGACATCCGGTCGCGCGTACCGGTCGACGGGGACGCGGATGACCTCGAAGCCGAACTTCTCGAGGTGGGTGCACGTATCCAGCACCGCTCGATGCTCCACCGCCGTGGTCACGATGCGATGCCCGGTGGCCTTGCCGGCCCACGCCGCCCCCTTGATGGCGAGGTTGATCGATTCGGTGCCACCGCTCGTGAACACCACCTCGCGCGGATCGGCATGGAGCGACGCGGCGACCGACTCGCGGGCCTCGTCCAGGGCCAGCCGCGCGGCGCGTCCTGCGGCATGCGCGGACGACGGGTTGCCGAGTCCGGCCCGGAGCACCGGCAGCATCGCGTCGAGGACCTCCCGGCGCATCGGCGAGGTCGCGGCGTGGTCGAGGTAGATGGCCATCCGACCGATCCTACTACCCGTCCCATCGAGCGTCCTGCGCGCGCTCGCGTGGCACCGGCGCGGGACAGCGAAGGACCCGGCGGCCCTGCCCGACCGCCGGGTCCCTGCCCTGGTTCAGCCCGTGGCTAGAAGCCCCGGCACTGATCTTCCTTGTTCCCCTGGACCCGATTGCGGGCACCCACGGGTCGCGGGCTGTTGCTCTTGCATTGGAGGTTGCCCTCCACCCGGTTCCGGTAGATGTGGGCGCGGGCGTCGTTGCTGAACACCTGGATGTCGCCGCCCACGACGTTGCGTCGGACCTGCAGCTTGCGGTCGTTGTCCTCGAGCTGGATGTTGCCGTTGACCCGGCTGTCCAGGACCCGCACCCATCGGCCATCCTCGGCCTGGATGTCACCGTCGACGCGCGAGCCGCGACGGACGACCACGAGCCGGGCGTCCTCCGCCTGGACGTTGCCATCCACGCGGACGCCCTTGGCGATGAGTCGCGCTCGTGCGTGGACCTTGATGTTGCCGTCGACGCGGGTGCCCACCAGCGTGCACGTCGCACCCTGTGGCACCCGGATGTCCTTGTCGATGCTGCGCGCCCCGATGGTGCCCCGACAGACACGCTCGTCCGCGAGCGCCGGTGCCGCCCCGATCGTGCCCACGGCACCGATCGAGAGCATCAGCGCCAGGAGTCCTCGTCCGATCCGCATGGTTCCACCTCGTCCTCGCGGTGGCCGTCCCGTGGCCACGAGGCCACCATCGGACCGGGCAGTGAGCGGACGATGAGCCCTCGATGAGAGGATCCTCATCCGCGCCACACGCTATCCAGCGGTCTCGGCGCGCCGGAGATCCGCCTCCCGGCCGCGCTCGCGTCGCCGGTCGTGCTGGGACAGGAGCCGCTTGCGCAGCCGGATGGAGCTCGGCGTGACCTCCACCAGCTCATCCGCGGCGATGGACTCGATGGCCGATTCGAGTGTCAGCGGTGGCGGCGGGACGAGCTTGAGCGCGTCATCGTGGCTGTGGGTCCGGATGTTGGTGAGCTTCTTCTCCTTGGTCGGGTTGACGTCCATGTCCCCCGCCCGTGAGTTGAGGCCCACGATCATGCCCTCGTACACCTCGACACCCGCCCCGATGTACATCGTGGCGCGCTCCTGGAGGTTGAACAGGCCATACGCGTTGGACGTGCCGGAGCGGTCGCTCACGAGCACCCCGTTCGTGCGATGGGTGACCTCGCCCGCCCACGGCCCGTAGCCCTCGCCAATCTGGTGGAGCAGCCCGGTGCCGCGCGTCTCGGTCAGGAACTCGCCGCGGTAGCCCACCAGGCCGCGTGTCGGGATGACCGCCTCGATCCGGATGCGGCCGTCCATGTCCGAGGTCATCTGTTCCGTGCGCGCCTTGCGCGCGGCCAGCGAGCTCGTCACGCTGCCCATGAACTCGGGCGGGATGTCCACGGTGATGCGCTCGTAGGGCTCGTGGACCGTGCCGTCGATCTCGCGCAGGAGCACCTCCGGTCGCGACACCTGGAGCTCGAAGCCCTCGCGGCGCATCTGCTCGATGAGCACCGCCAGCTGGAGCTCGCCGCGGCCCCGGACCTCGAACGTCTCCGGCGACGCGGTCGGCCGGACCTCGATGGACACATTGCCCAGGACCTCCCGGTCGAGGCGTGCCCGGATCTGGCGGGAGGTGAGCAGCTTGCCGTCGCGACCCGAGAGCGGCGAGGTATTCACGCCGAAGGTCATCGAGAGCGTGGGCTCGTCCACCTGGAGCCGAGCCAGCGGCCGGGGGTCGGTCGGGTCGGTGATGGTGTCCCCGATGGTCACGTCCGGCACACCCGCGACCCACACGATCTCGCCGGGCCCCGCCTCATCGATGTCCTGGCGGTCGATGCCCCGCGCGGTCGTGAGCGCGGTCACCGTGCCCGTGAGGGTGACGGTCCGACCCGGCTCGATCGAGCCATCGGGACCCTCTTCCTCCACACGCACGACGCTGATGCGGCTGCCCATCCGGATGGTGCCGTTCCGGATGCGCCCGACCGCCATGCGGCCCATGTAGTCGTTGGCGGCGAGGTTCGTGACCAGCAGCTGGAGCGGATGACCGGGCTCGTGCGTCGGCGGTGGGGTATGGGCGACCAGGAGGTCGAGCAGGGGTCGCAGGTCGGTGCCCGGCGTCGCGAGGTCGAGCGTGGCCGTGCCTGCCCGGGCGTTCGTGTAGACGATGGGGAACTCGATCTGGGTCTCATCCGCGCCCAGGTCCAGGAACAGCTCGTAGACCTGGTCCACCACCTCCGCGGGACGCGCGTCCTGGCGGTCGATCTTGTTGATGGCGACGACCACGGGGAGCCGCTGTGCCATCGCCTTCTGGAGCACATAGCGGGTCTGCGGGAGGGGCCCTTCCGCGGCGTCCACGAGCAGCAGCACCGAGTCGACCATGAGCAGCGACCGCTCCACCTCGCCGCCGAAGTCGGCGTGGCCGGGCGTGTCCACGATGTTGAGGCGGACCTCGCCGTACTGGATGCCCGTCTGCTTGGCGAGGATGGTGATGCCCTTCTCGCGCTCCAGGTCCATGGAGTCCATCACGCGCTCGGCGATGACCTGATGCGCCTGGAAGGCGCCGCCCTGGCGGAGCATCGCGTCCACGAGCGTGGTCTTGCCGTGGTCGACGTGGGCCACGATGGCGACATCGCGCAGGTCATGCCGGACGGCGGTATGGGTGGGGTCGGTGGGTCCGGAGCGCACAGGAGTGCCGAGGGTCGTCGTCATGGGGAGCTCCCATGGTCGCACAAGTCGGCGGTGACAGCCGTCGGGCGCGCATCGGGGGTACGCTGGACCACATCCATCACGGAGGAGCCGATGCTGACGCCCCGCGATCCCGCTCGTCGCCCTCGGCTCGTGGAGCGCCCGCTGGATATCGTGGCGCTGGAGCTCCTGGTGACGATCTCCCAGGCACTCCTCGCGGGGATCCTGCTCGCGTGGGCGCATGCGCTCGGTGGCGATACACGCTCCGTGGGATTGCCGGTCCCGGGCCTGCTCGCCGTGCTGGGCATCGCGGCGCTGGTCGCGTGGGGGCTGTGGCTGGCGGGCATCACGGGCCTCCCGATGCTCGCCCTCGGCGCGGCCACGGCCGTGCTGACCGGCGCGCTGTGGCTGCTGGCCCTGGGTGACGGCTCGCTGCCGCGCATCGACCCGCTGGCTGGGCTCGTGGCGTTCTCGTGCGCGATCCTCGCCATCGTCGCCGGCGCGTTCCTGCCCGGCCCGCGGCGCGACCACTGGAAGGGCGGTCCCAGCCGGCCCCATCGCGGCCTGCCCGAGACCCGCACCACGCCGGCACGCTTCTCGCCAGCGGTCCAGAAGGTGGTCGACGAGCGGCTGACCCCCCTGCCTCGACCCCATCTGCCGCGGATCGCGCTGCCGCATCGCGCCCACCCCGGGATCGGGACGGACGAGCAGCCGATCGCCGTCGGACAGGATCCCACGACCCTCGACGCGCCCGCCGCGGCGCCAGCAGCGGCTCCGGATGTGACACCTGCCACATCCGGTGCGATCGATGCGACGGCGGCCGTGTCCGCTATGCGTCCGCCCGTGACGACCCAGAGCGCCGGCAGGCCGCCCACCGAGCGGCATGTCCGGGCACGCGACCTGGACGACGGACCGACCGAGGCCCATCGCGCGAGCGCGGCCGAGCCGCCCAGCGTGGACGACGCGCCCACCGAGGCGCTCAGCATGCCCCTGGGGCTCGACGAGGCGCCCACCGAGGCCATCCCCCACGCGCTCGATCCGGCCGATGCCCCGACCGTCGCGCTGCCACGTCACCCGGACGACGCGCCCACCATCGCCCTGCCCCGCGATGCCACGTCCGGACCCGGTCCCGGCGACGACCGCAGCGCCTGACGCGGTCACCGCCCCGCGGTCCGACTGGACCGCTGTCACAGGTCAGTGACTCTGTCAGTTCAACTGTTCAGTGATCCTGTCGGTCGTTGCTGGCCCATGCGGCTGTCGGAGCGGACGGCACGCCAGGGATGGTGGAAGGAGGGTCGCACCGTCGCGCTCGGTGGACGGATGGCGGGCACGGGCCGCGCCTTGGCGAGGGCACGCACCTGGACGGGGTCCGCGGGTGCCGGCGTGACGAGTAGACGGCGGTCGGCGTGCCAGACCGCGATCCGCCCGTCGAGCCGGAGCTGGAGCTCCACTTCCGCACCGGCATACCCTCGGCGACCGGGCCCGGGCGGCAGCTGGAGGATGGTGGCGCCCGCCCGCACGGTATGGTCGTTGGCGACGACCCGCCGGTAGCGCAGGCTGCAGATCCGCTCCAGCGCGGTGTTCCCGGGCGAGGGTCGCCAGGCCGCGGCAGGGTCGGCGGGAGGCACCGAGAAGGTCCGGTCGAAGCGGCGCAGGAACGGCGGCAGGAACCGGTTCGCGGCATCCCGGTCCCCGATCCCCGCCAGGCGCAGCTCCGCCACGAGGCGGTCCTGGAGGGTCCCCCAGAGCCGCTCCACCCGGCCCTTGGCCTGTGGGCTGCGGGCAGCGATCGAGCCGATGCCCAGCTCCGCGAGCGCCCGGCCCACCTGGGTCGGCGTCCGTCGGTCGGCCAACTGCTCCTCGAGGTCGAGGTCCCGGTCGGAGGTCTCGAAGATCGTGTGGCGGTCCCGGTAGAGGGCGACCGGGATGCCGTGGCGCCGCACGGTCTCGCGCAGGACGATGAGGTAGCCCGCCGCATCCTCCTGGTCCCGGAACGTGGCGCCGGTCACGATGCCCGTGGCGTCGTCGATGGCTGCGACCAGGGTGAGCCGTGGGCCCCGGTCACCGAGCCAGTCGTGACGGGAGCCGTCCGTCTGGAGCAGCAGGCCCGCCTGGGGCATCCGGTCCCGGCGGGAGCGGTGGCGGGGAGCCCGTCGGCGACGAGGGCTGGCCCGTCCGGCACCGCGAAGCAGCCGGCGTAGCGTCACTCGTCCGACCACGATGCCCTCCCGCTCCGCGAGCAGGTCCGCGAGGTGGCAGTCGTTGAGCCCTGCGTACGTGGTCCCTGCGAGCTCCAGCACCCGTGCCCGGATCGCCTCGTCGAGCCGGTGGGCCGGCGACCGCCCCCGGTTGCCATGCACCAGCCCGGCGGGGCCCTCGGCGAGGAAGCGAGCCCTGAGCCGCCACACGGACCTCTCGCTCAGGCCGAGCATGGTGGCGGCCTCGCCCACATCCACCTCCCCGGCCACCAGTCGTGCCAACACCAGCGACCGAACCTGATCCCGTCTGGTCATCGTGATGGTCTCCCGCATCGATGGAGACTGACAAGATCACTGACCAGTTGGCGCTGACAGACTCACTGACCAACAACACGGTCCGACTGGACCGCTTGCGCCCGGTCGTATGCTGGGCCGACCAACGGACCGGGTCGCAGGATGGTCATCACCGGGGGGATGCACGGTGGCCAGACAGGAGGAGCGATCCGGCATGAGTGGAGGAGGTATCCATGCGCAGGAATGTCGTGCCCGTCGGTATCGCCATGGCCGCACTGCTCGTCTCGGGCAGCGTGGCCATGGCCCAGGACGCGTCGCCCACGCCACCGCCCGTGGCGAGCGGCATCCTCAAGCAGGTCCAGGATCGCGGACAGCTGGTGTGCGGCATCAACGGTGCCCTGCCCGGGTTCAGCCAGCTGGATGAGGGGACGGGCACGTACAGCGGCTTCGACGTCGACTTCTGCAAGGCGATCGCAGCAGCCGTGCTGGGTGATGCCTCCAAGGTCGAGTACCGGACCCTGTCCGCCGCGCAGCGTGGTCCCGCGCTCCAGACCGGTGAGGTGGATGTCCTCATCCGCAACACCACCTGGACGGTGACCCGCGACACCTCGTGGGGCCTGTTCGCACCGACCACCTTCTTCGACGGTCAGGGCATCATGGTCCGTGCGGACCTCGGTGTCACGGAGGCCAGCGGTCTCGCGAGCGCGACCATCTGCGTCCAGTCCGGCACGACCACGGAGCTCAACGTCACGGACTACTTCCGGGCGAACGGCCTCGAGTTCACGCCGCAGGTCTTCGCGGAGATCGATCCCACCTACCAGGCGTACGAGCAGGGTGCCTGCGATGCGGTGACATCCGATGCCTCGCAGCTCGCCTCGCGGCGCAGCGCCATGGCCGACCCGTCCGCACACGTCATCCTGACGGATGTCCTGTCCAAGGAGCCGCTCGGCCCCGTCGTGCCGCTGGGCGATGACCAGTGGTACAACGTCGTCAAGTGGGTCGTGTTCGGCATCATCCAGGCGGAGGAGAGCGGCATCACGTCCGCCAACGTCGCCGACCTGACGACCAGCAGCACCGACCCCCAGACCCTGCGTCTCCTCGGCGTGGAGAGTGACCTCGCGAGCTATCTCGCCCTGCCGTCCGACTGGGCAGTCCAGGCCATCAGCGCCGTCGGCAACTACGGTGAGATCTTCGATCGCAACCTCGGCCCCTCGACGCCGCTCGCGCTCGAGCGCGGGCTCAACGCCCTGTGGACCGACGGCGGCCTGCTGTACGCGATGCCGTACCGCTGATCGTCAGCCATCGCCTGCACGCCGGGGGGCCCAGCCGCCTCCCGGCGTGCGCATATCCGGCCTGATCCAGCACCCCTCCACGAGGAGTCCTGATGACCGAGGCCACCGGACGCCCCCACCCCGGACACGCCCGGGTCCCTCCGTGGCGGGACACACGGGTCCGCGCGCTCGCGCTCCAGGTCCTCGTGGTGGGTGGCGTGCTGCTCGTCCTGGGCGCCCTCCTCGCCAACCTCCTCACGGAGATGGGCGAGCGACGGCTGACCTTCGACCTCGGCTTCCTGCGGACGACCGCGGGCTTCGAGATCGGCGAGCACGTCATCGAGTACTCGCCGCGCGACTCCTACGGGCACGCGCTCCTCGTGGGCGCCCTCAACACGCTGCTCGTGGCGGTGCTGGGCGTCATCCTCGCGACCATCCTCGGGCTCATCGTGGGTGTGGCGCGACTGTCCGGCAACTGGCTCGTCAACCGCGTCGCGTTCGTGTATGTCGAGCTGTTCCGCAACACGCCGCTGCTCGTCCAGCTGTTCATCCTCTACTTCGCGGTCTTCCTGCAGCTGCCGCCCGTCCGGGACAGCATCACCCTGCCCGGGTCGGTGTATCTGAACCAGCGTGGCGTGTTCATGCCGCGGCCGGTCACGGGGGAGTCGGCTGACGCGTTCCTGCTGGCGCTGGGCGTGGGTGCCGTGATCGCGCTCGTGCTGTGGGTGGTGGGCTCGCGCCGGGCGGCTGCCGGGCGACCCATCCCGCACGCGACCCTGCTGGGCCTCCTCGCGCTCGTCGGCCTGCCCGCGCTCGCATGGCTCATCGCGCCGACGGCGCCCATCGTGCTGGAGGACCCGGTCGTGGGTCGCTTCAACATCACCGGCGGCCTGACCTTCTCATCGGCGTTCAGCGCCCTGCTGCTGGGGCTCGTGCTGTACACCGCCGCGTTCATCGCGGAGGTCGTGCGGGGCGGCATCCAGGCCGTCTCGACCGGGCAGCGCGAGGCGGCTCGCGCCATCGGCCTGCGCGACGGCCAGGTGCTCCGGCTGGTCGTGCTGCCCCAGGCGCTGCGGGTCATCGTGCCGCCGCTGACCAGCCAGTACCTCAACCTCGCCAAGAACTCCAGCCTCGCCATCGCCATCGGCTATCCGGACCTGTTCAACGTGTCCACCACGGTGGCCAACCAGACCGGCCAGCCGGTGGCGGTCATCGCGTTCGTGATGCTCATCTACCTGATCATGAGCCTCGTGACGTCCCTGGTCATGAACCTCTACAACCGCACCGTCCGGCTGCGGGAGCGCTGACCATGACCGACGTCCTGTCGACCCGCCCGATGGATCCGCCCGGCGCTCCGCGGCTGCCGCCGCCACGTGAGGAGCGAGGCATCGTGGGCTGGCTGCGCCACAACCTCTTCCGGACCTGGCGTGACTCCATCGTCTCGGTCGTCCTGCTCGTGATCATCGGGCTGGTCGTGGTCCAGCTCCTCGAGTGGGCGCTCCTGTCCGCACGCTGGGGTGTCATCACCCAGAACCTCCGCCTGTTCCTCATCGGCCTGTACCCGGCGGACGAGGCATGGCGTGTCTGGCTGTCCCTGACCGTGGTGTCCGTCGTCGCGGGGGCCCAGGCGGGCACGCGAGGCGGCTACTCGCGGACCATCGCGGTCTGGCTCATCGCGGGACAGCTGACGGTCGCGATCCTCGCGCTGCTGTCTCCCATGGGCCCGCTCGTCGCTGCCGCGATCGCCGCGAACGCCGGCCTCACGCTGGTCGTGCAGCTCGCCACGGCGAAGCGGCCACTCCCCGGTCGGGTGCTCACCATCGGCTGGCTCGTGAGCCTCGTGGCCACCCTGGTGCTGCTGCACGGCGGCGCGGGGATCCCCGTCGTGCGGCCGGACGCGTGGGGCGGGCTGCTGCTCACGTTCATGCTCGCCTCGGTCTCGATCGTGCTGTCGTTCCCGTTGGGCGTGGCGCTCGCCCTTGGTCGTCGCAGCCGGCTGCCCGCGATCCGGCTCCTCGCCACGGCGTTCATCGAGATCGTCCGGGGCGTCCCCCTCGTGAGCATCCTGTACCTGTCATCCATCCTGCTGCCCCTGTTCCTGCCCGGCGACCTGCGCATCGACCAGGTCGTGCGGGCGATGGGTGGCATGACCCTGTTCACGGCCGCCTATCTCGCCGAGAACGTGCGCGGTGGGCTCCAGGCCGTGCCGCGCGGCCAGGTGGAGGCCGCCCAGGCCATCGGCCTCTCGGGGGTCCAGATCGACCGGTTCATCGTCCTGCCCCAGGCGCTCCGGATGACCATCCCGGCCAACGTCGGACTGTTCATCAGCCTGCTCAAGGACACCACCCTCGTGGTCATCGTGAGCCTCCTGGAGATCCTGGGCATCGGGCGCGCGGTGCTCGCGCAGGCGGAGTGGCTGGGCGCCTCGTTCGAGGTCTACGCCTTCATCGCGATCGTGTTCTTCGTCCTCAGCTACAGCATGGCTCACGCCAGCTACCGCCTCGAGGCGGCGCTCGGCGTGGGTCGCCGATAGGAGCTGCCCATGAGCGACCCAGCCAGCCAGCCCCGGACCGATCCGGTGCTCCCGACCGATCCGTTCGTGTCGTCCGCGGCGCCCGGGCCGGCGAGTGGATCCGCATCGGATGCTCCCGTGATCATCGAGTGCCAGGACGTCCACAAGTGGTACGGCGACCATCACGTGCTCCGGGGCATCGACATGACCGTGCGGCAGGGCGAGGTGCTGGTCATCTTCGGCCCGTCCGGATCGGGCAAGTCCACCTTCATCCGGACCCTCAACCGCCTCGAGGAGCACCAGCGCGGCAGGATCGTCGTGGATGGCATCGAGCTGACCACCGATGTCCGCAACATCGCCGCGATCCGACGGGAGGTGGGCATGGTGTTCCAGCAATTCAATCTGTTCCCGCACCTGACCGTGCTCCAGAACATCACGCTGGGACCCATCCGGGTGCGTGGCTGGACCCGCGAGAAGGCCGAGGAGGAGGCGCATCGGCTGCTCACCCGGGTGGGCATCCCGGAGCAGGCCCTCAAGTACCCGCTCCAGCTCTCGGGGGGTCAGCAGCAGCGTGTCGCCATCGCGCGGGCGCTCGCGATGCAGCCCCGGGTGATGCTGTTCGATGAGCCCACGTCCGCGCTGGACCCCGAGATGATCTCCGAGGTGCTGGACGTGATGCAGGGGCTGGCCCGGTCCGGCATGACCATGCTCTGCGTCACCCACGAGATGGGGTTCGCGCGACACGTGGCCGACCGGATGGTGTTCATGGACGACGGCGTGATCGTGGAGCAGGGCCCGCCGACCCAGATCTTCGAGGCGCCCGAGCAGGAGCGGACGAAGCGGTTCCTGGCCCAGATCCTCCACTGACACGACCCTGCCACGCTGGGGGCGATGCAGAGCCGGCCGGCGGCACGCTGCCAGGACTGGTCGGCCACACCCACCCCCACCAGAACACCCACACCCACCAGAACACCGTCGGTCACCGTCATGCGCCGGTCATCGTCATCCGCCCGGGTCGCCGATGCGCGTTCCGTCATATGGGTGAACTGGTCGCGCGCTATACGCGGAGTCCCTGGCTCCAGGGATCCCCGACGACACCCTCACGCTCGGTATCGGCCGCGGACGCCGTCATACGGGCGACCAGTCCACGGGTATGACGGGTCGCCCGCCGAATGGCCTGTATGCCGAACCACCAGTCGGTTCGTATGGGAAGCCGAGCGACGCATCCGGATGTGGGTGCGCCCGGCCGCCTCCACCAGCCGATCCGCGACGTCCAGGTCGTTCAGGAGATGGCTCGCCATCAGGACCGCATCGGATCGGCCCCCAGGGCGCATCGTCTGGGCGTCCACCGCCATGCCCTCGCCCTCCGCAGGGCGCGCCGCGATCATGGACCAGCCCTCGCTCGAGTCAGCCCATTCGACTCGTCAGCGTGGGGTCGGCTCTGGTCGCATCCCTGAGCGGGCAGCCCGGCCCACACCTCAGTCCTTGGCTGGCTCGGGCACTCGGGTCAGACCCAGCTCCTCCAGCTGGCCGGGCTCGGCCGGGGATGGCGCCGCGAGCATCAGGTCCGAGCCGGAGGATGTCTTGGGGAACGCCATCACCTCGCGGATGTTGGTCTGGTCGGTCAGCAGCGCTGCCCAGCGGTCCACGCCCAGCGCGATGCCGCCGTGCGGTGGCGCGCCGTACTCGAACGCCTCGAGGATGCCCCCGAAACGCTCCACCATCGACTCGTCGCTGTAGCCCTGGAGCGCGAACGAGCGTGCCAGCAGCTCCCGGGTGTGGAACCGGATGGACCCGCCGCCCAGCTCCCAGCCGTTGAGCGCGAGGTCGTACTGGAGCGCCCGTGCCCGACCGGCCGGGTCGCCGGGGTCCGCCACGGCCAGGTCTCCCGATGCGGTCTCCAGCAGGCCCAGGTCATCGGGCATCACGCCGCTGAAGGGGTTGTGGGTCGCGTCCCAGCGTCGTGCGTCCGCGTCCCACTGGTACATCGGGAACTCGTGGACCCAGACA
>JAHBUZ010000037.1 GCA_019637815.1 Chloroflexota bacterium | reverse complement strand
GCGCGCGACCTCGAGACCCCGGAGATCGTGGCGAGCCGGATCCGGCGCTTGCTCGAGTCATGTGCCCCGGACAAGCTCTGGCTGTCGGCCGATTGCGGCTACTCACAGACGGCACGCGGGCTCGCCGTGGCCAAGGCACGAGCGCTCGTCGAGGGCGCCCGCATCGTGCGCGCGGAGCTCGGCGCGGGCTGAGCGTCCTGCATCAACCAGGACCAGGCAGGCCGTCGTCGCGCAGGGCCGCGACCACCTCGCGCACCACCCGGTCGACCGTCTCGACCCCCTGTCGTCCGTCCATGTACAGGATCATGTGCCGAACGCCCTCGCGGATGTACGTCCGCGAGGTCGCCAGCGCCGACGGGAGATCATCCGCGTTCACCCGCAGCTGCGCCGAGATCTCGATCTCGGCCGGATCACGGCCGATCGCATCACAGTTGCGTCGGATGGCGTCCATCCGGGCACCGAACTCGTCGGGCGCGAAGGCGCCACTGAAGTTCCAGCCATCCGCAAGCTCCGCGACGAGCCGCATGCCGACCTGGAGCCCCTGGACACCAAGCCAGATCGGGAGTCGATCCCCCTGGAGCGGCAGCGGGTCAAGTCGCGCGTGGCGTAGCCGATAGGGCGGCGCCTCCAGGCTGACCCCACCCGTGGTCGATGAGTCCGAGCCATCGGTCGGCCAGACTCCCGCCTCCGGTCGCAGCAGCGCTCGGATGACCAGGATCGCGGCGCGCAGGTCGCGCAGTCGGGCGCCCAGCGGATCGAGGTCCATGCCATAGGCCTGCGTCTCCGGGACGTGCCACCCCGCTCCCAGGCCGAGCACGAAGTGACCGCCACTCTGATGGTCGAGCGTCGAGGCGATCTTCGCCGTGAGCGCGGGATGTCGATATGGGTTGGCGAGCACCAGGTGCCCGACCTGGAGACCCGGCACGAGCGGGATCAGGTTGGCAAGGCTCGTCGTCGCCTCGAAGCAGGAGCCGTCGCCATCCACCGGGTAGAAGTGGTCGAACAGCCAGGCTGAGTCGAACGCGCCGATCTCGCCGGCGCGCTGCCACATGTCGTGCATCCGCTGCCAGCCGATGTTCGCGGGTGAGACCTTGAAGCCGATGCGCAGTGGGGTCGTCATGTCGCTGAGGGTACGCCCGCATGGACGCGCATGTGTGGCCTCCTTCGGCGTTCGTGCGGGACCGCATCCTGGCACCGGGCCAAGCCGGCAAGCAGCCCTGTGAGCCCCGAGGGGCCCGTTCGGCACACGGGATCGGGACCTCCGGCCCTCAGACCGCCGAGCCAGGCCCGATACCGTGTCAGCAGGGCCCCACGGCAGTGCGTGGAGCGGGCTGAGCTCAGGAAGGCGTGGCATGACTGTTCGGGTGTCGCGGCTCGTGCCGATCCTGGTGATGGCACTCGCGGTGACCGCCTGCTCGTCCGGTGGTCCGCGGACCACGGTGACCGACGCATCCACTGGGAGCGTCCCGCCGGCCGCGTCGCCATCGCCGGTCGTGTCGCCGTCGCCAGTCGTGTCGCCATCACCGGTCGTGTCGCCATCACCGGCCGCGTCGCCATCGCTGCCGACGCCCGGCCCGGCGGAACCCACCCCGATCGTGGAGCAGCGGGCGCCAGCCCCGGCACTGCGTGACCTGGTCTCGCCGGCGGGTACGTTCGATCTCGCTGACCTGGCGGGCCACCCGGTGCTGCTGTTCTTCGGGTACACCCACTGCCCGGACGTGTGCCCCATGACGGTCGGCGAGCTGGTGCTGGTGCTCCATCACCGGCCGGACACCCGGGTGGTGTACGTCACGGTCGACCCGGAGCGGGACACGCTCGAGGCACTGACCGAATGGACCCGCTATCTGCCGGACGGGTTCGTGGCGATCACGGGCTCGCCATCCGCGATCCGCGCCGTTGCCGATGCGTACGGCGTCCGGTATGCACGCGTGGACAGCGCGTCGGCGGCGGGCTACTCCGTGTCCCACACGGCCTTCGTCCATCTCATCGATGCGGGCGGGCGGATGCGCGTCACGTTCCCCTTCGGGACCGGGTGGGCGACCATGGTCCGCAGCCTCGACGCACTCGACACACCAGTCCAGGAGGATGGGACATGACCGGACCTCGTTCGCGCGTGACCACCGCGATCATCGGTACGCTGGCCGGAGCCGCGCTCCTCGTGACTGGTGGCGCCATCGCGAGCGGGCAGGATGCATCTCCCTCGGTCATGCCAGGGTCGAGTGCGCTGCCGACGGCCGTACCGGGGTCCCCGATGGCCGGCCTCACCGTCGATGGTGCGTGGGCGCGAGTCTCGCCCATGGTCGAGCGGGCCGGCGCCGCGTACCTTGTCATCCACTCGCAGGCAGCCACGGACGACGCGCTGATCGGAGTGACCTCTCCTGCCGCGGCGGTCGTGGAGCTGCACGTGACCGAGGCGGATGCCCAGGGGATGATGTCGATGCATCCGGTACCAGAGGTCGCGGTCCCGGCGGGTGGCTCGGTCGAGCTGGCACCGGGCGGCTATCACCTGATGCTCATCGACCTCGTGGCGCCGCTCGAGGACGGCACGGACGTGGAGCTGGTCCTCTCCTTCCGGAGTGGCACGACACTGACGGTCCAGGCACGGGTTGGCGCGGGTGCGCCCATGGCCTCGCCCGATGCGATGGGACCGGGCCATGCCGAGCATCCGATGCCCATGGGTTCGCCGACGTCATGAACCGGTGGCCGCGGCTGGCCGGTGTGCTGGCGCTGGCCGGTGCACTGGCGATCGTGCTCGGCGGCCCGATGGGGTCCATGGTCTCCGCAGCGCCACCCCTCGTGTCACCGGCGGTCTCGTCGACCGCGACCCTCCAGCCGCTCATGGCCTCGACCCAGCTGTGGGTGGGCGAGAACGACCTCCTGATCGACCTGCTGGACGCGGACGGCGCCCGGTTCGCCGAGCCGGCACCGAGCGCCAGCGCCGAGCTGATCGGGCCCGACGGGCAGACCCGAGCGATCGTCCCGCTCGGCCGGATCCGGCTCACGGACACCGGACGCTTCCTCTACCGGGGTCGCGGCATCCTCGACGTGACCGGGTCATGGGTCGCGCGCGTGTCCGTCGTGACCGCCACGGGTGATCGGCTGGAGGGCGCGACGCGCTTCGAGGTGCTGGTGGACGGCGGGACACCCGCGCTCGGCCAGCCCGCCATCCCGGTGCAGACCCCCACGGTCGCGACGAACCAGCTCGCGTCCATCACGAGTGACTGGGAACCGGTCCCGCAGCTCTACTGGTGGTCGCTGGACGAGGCGCTGGCCGCTGGTCGGCCGATCCTGTACGTCATCGACACACGTCGGCCCGGGGTCGGTGATGGCTGTGGATCAGCGATGGGTGAGGCCCGGGTCATGCGCGGCAGCTTCCCGGGTCTCGTGGTGATCCACGCAGAGCCGTTCATCTCCGCGGATGGCACCGTGGTGGTCGGGTCCGACCAGGTGGCCACGGAGATCGCACCCTGGGCCGCCGCGTGGGGCGTGACCGCGCCGCCCTGGATGTTCGTCATCGCGGCCGATGGCGCGGTCACCGCGAAGTTCCAGGGCGTCTTCGGCACCGACGAGCTGCTCTCGGCGCTCCGGCAGGTCGCGGCGTACTCACCGGGTCGCCACTGACCCGCGCCGCGGACCACGAGTGACCGCGGCCCTCGACGCGCCGGGCGCCGAGCCGCGTCCGCGCCGGGACGCCGATCCGCGTCCGCGCCGGGCTGATCCGACACCAGGCGGCCGCCGACCCATCGGGTCCGCAGCCACCCCGTGGATCTCAGTACTGGAACAGCAGCTCACGATACTTGGGCAGTGGCCACAGGTCGTCCGCCACCACGGCTTCCAGGGCATCCGCCGCGGCGCGCAGCGCGTTCTGTGCGGGGATCACGCCCTCCGCGAACGCGGCTGCCTCCTCGTGGACGGACGCGGCCTCGTGGGCAGCGTGCTGGGCCGCCTCGAGCGCGTCGATCGCATCCACGAGACCATCGGCGAGACCTGCCACCGTGTCCGCGACGGCAGCCACTCCACGGGATGATCCGGCCGCTGCCAGCTGCCCGAGATAGCTCACGGTCGCGGGCAGGATCATGGTGCGAGCGATGTCCAGCGCGGTGCTCGCCTCGATGTCCTGGACCTTGACGTAGCGCTCCCAGTAGACCTCGGTGCGCGCCTCCAGCTCCCGCTCGGAGAGGACCCCGAACCGGCTGAACAGCGACCTCGCCTTGTCCGTGGCGAGGGCCGGCAGCGCATCGACGGTCGTGCGGTTGTTGGGCAGGCCGCGCCGGGCGGCCTCCGCATGCCACTCCTCGGAGTAGCCGTTGCCCTCGAACAGGACCTTGCTGTGGTCCTTGGCCATGCCCGACAGGATCGTGCCCAGCCCGGCCATGTCGCCCGGCTCGAGTCGCTCGAGATCATCGGCGAGCCTGGCGAGCGAGTCCGCGACCGCCGTGTTGAGCACGGTCTGCGGCCAGTAGATGGGCGCCGACGAGCCCACAGCCCGGAACTCGAACTTGTTGCCCGTGAACGCGAACGGCGAGGTGCGATTGCGGTCCGTGGCGTCCTTGGCGAGCTCCGGCAGGCTGATCACGCCGAGCGCCACCGAACCACCCTTGCGAGAGCCCTTCGCGGCCCCCGCGGCCAGCTGCTCCACGACATCGGTCAGCTGCGAGCCCAGGAAGATGGAGATGATCGCGGGCGGAGCCTCGTTGGCGCCCAGGCGATGGTCGTTGCCGGCATCGGCGATGCCCGCGCGGAGCAGGTCGGCATGGTCGTCCACGCCCCGGATGACCGCCATCAGGAACGCCAGGAACTGGGCGCTCTCGTGCGGGTCGGTGCCCGGGTCGAGCAGGTTCTCGCCATCATCGGTCGCCATCGACCAGTTGTTGTGCTTGCCCGATCCGTTGATACCCGCGAACGGCTTCTCGTGGATGAGCAGCATCAGCCCGTGACGCGTCGCGATCTTGCGCATGAGGCTCATGACCAGCATGTTGTGGTCGGAGCCCACGGACGTCGCCTCGAACACGGGCGCCATCTCGAACTGGGCCGGAGCGACCTCGTTGTGGCGGGTCTTGGAGGGCACGCCCATGCGCCACAGCTCGCGGTCGAGATCCATCATGTACGCGAGGATCCGCTCGCGGATGGGGCCGAAGTACTGGTCCTCCAACTCCTGGCCCTTGGGTGATGCCGCGCCGAACAGGGTCCGACCCGTGAGCACGAGGTCCGGGCGCTGCTCCGCGAGCCGCCGGTCGATGAGGAAGTACTCCTGCTCCGGGCCGATGGTCGTGAACACGCGGCTGGCGGTGGTGTTGCCGAACCAGCGCAGGACGCGCAGTGCCTGGGTGCCCACGGCCTCCTGGGAGCGCAGCAGCGGGATCTTGTGGTCGAGCGCCTCGCCCGTGTAGGACACGAAGGCGGTGGGGATGGTGAGCGTGACGCCGTTCGGCTCCACCTGGAGGAAGATCGGGCTGGTCACGTCCCATGCGGTGTAGCCGCGTGCCTCGAACGTGGCGCGGATGCCGCCCGACGGGAACGAGCTCGCATCCGGCTCACCCTGGAGCAGGTTCCGGCCGGAGAACTCGGCGATGGTCTTGCCCTCGCCGGTGGGCGCCAGGAACGAGTCGTGCTTCTCGGCCGTGCTGCCCGTCATGGGCACGAACCAGTGCGTGTAGTGGGTCGCGCCATGCGCCATCGCCCATTCCTTGACCGCGTGGGCGACCGCATCCACGATCGCCGGATCGAACGGCTCCAGCCCCTCGACCGTCCGGCGCAGCTTGCGGTGGATCGGCTTCGCGAGGTAGGCGCGCTGCGCCTCGTCGTTGAAGACGTACTGCCCGAAGATCGCCTGGCCCGCCTGCTCGACGTAGTCCTGGGTCGGGGCGACCTTGACGGTCGCGATCTCCGCGATGGCCGTTTGACGTGCGGTCATGTCACTCCCGTGGCTGTGATGGCGAGGCGGCGGCGCCGGTCGGACGCATGCGGCCCCAAGGGCTTGGCCAGTCGTCCCGTGGCGGTCATCCGCCCTCGCGGGCATGGTGAGACCGACTGGGACCTTGGGAGTCTAGGAGAGGGAGCGGTTGCAGGGAGGTGACGCTTGGGAGCTACTCCGGCGACGACACGGTCGGGGGTCACGCCAGGCAGCACGCTCCGAGCCACGTGTCGGCTCGCGATCGGCTCGCACATCCCCGGTCGCTGCCACGTGCGCGTGGCAGGCGGCACTCCCCGCGACCCTATGGGGTCCCGGGTGTGGTCGTGTCGGCGGCAGTCACCGGTGACGCCGAAGCTGCGGCGCGTCGCAGCGCGTCGGTCAGCCCCTGGAGCTCGCGCCGCACATCCACGTATCGGTCCGCGAGCACCGCGACGCGGAGCGTGTCGCCCTCGATGCGCACCCATGCCCGGCGACGCGGGAAGTAGAACGTGAGGCCCAGCCCGATCATCAGGCACACGAAGGCGAACCAGATGACGGGCGCGCCCGGGTCGTTCTTGATGACCATGCCGGTCCACGACGACGCGCCGTCCCACCGGATGCCGTACCCACCCGTCTGCACGGGGTCGGCCATGCCGCCCAGGGTGACCACGGTCCGGAACAGGTCGACCCCCACCACCTCCGTACCGGGCAGCCCGTCATCGATGGTGTCGCCCATGCCGATGCCCTGGAGCACGAGGAGCGCTACGCCATCGGGGTTGCGCGTGAGCACGGTCAGCAGCCCCACGTCCGAGCCGGGGACGGTCATGAAGCCCGACGGGAAGTCCGCGACCTCGTCATCCAGCAGCAAGGGCCCGGTCCACACCAGGGCACCGGCCGGATCGTGGATGGTCAGGTCCACGCTCGGTCCGAACGTGTTCTGATGGAACACGTAGCCCTGGACCTCGAGCGGGTCGTTCACACGGATGTCCTTGCGGGCGATCTCCTGACCGCCCTGGAACACGGACAGGTCCGTCACGAAGTCGGCGGGTGTGCCGTTCGGGTTGAGCGGCATCCGGAAGCCGTTGTTGCGGACCAGCAGGTTGTCCTTCGTGCCCACGGGCTGGACGGGTGCCGTCTGCCCCTCCCCCACGAACACGACCGTCTCGAAGCCGAAGGCCACGGTCACCGCCCCGCCGAGCAGGAAGAGCACGAGCCCGAGGTGCGAGATGAGCGTGGCGAGCTTGTGGTACTGGTTCCGGTCCCCCTGGAGCCAGGTCACACCGGCCTCGGCATCGTCGACGCGCCGGATCACGCGGAAGTGGCGGCCCCGCAGGACACGCCGGACCGCCGCCGCGTCGAGCGCCGCCGACTCGAGGACCGCCCGGTCCGACAGGCGGGGATCGAAGAAGGCCGACGGCTGGTCGATGCGCCCGGGTCGCGTCTGCTGCCACAGGCGAGGCGTGCGCTCCAGGGTGCAGCACACGATCGCGATGACCAGCACCACCAGGAGCAGCAGGAACCACGGCGCGGAGAAGATGCGGAACAGGCCCAGGCGCTCGAACACATCGACCATGGCCGGGCCGATGCGGACGCCCAGCGGCTGGATGCCGTCCCAGCGCACATGCATGTCCGCGACCTCGCGGGCATACATCGCCGGATCGTGGAGGGCCGCGGACGGGAACTGGCGGACGACCGTGCCGATGAGCCCGGCGACCGCGATGAGGATGATGAGGATGACCGCGAAACGGACGCTGGTGAGCGTGGCCCACGCAGCGCGGCCGAGTCGGTCGAGGAGGCCCATCGGCGTCATCGGCCGTCGCTGGGTCAGGCTGCTGGTCGCGATGCGAGTGGCTCCGGTGACGAGGTCGAGGGTCTGGGTCCGGTCACCATACGCCGCGTGCGCCGAAGCGTCAGGCGAAGGCCGGTCGGCGCGTGGGACGGAGCCGGGGCGAGTCCGTCAGCCGGGCCGAGGGCACGGCCGCTGGCCGAGCGTCCGGGCCGAAAGGCGCTCGGGTCGAGGCGTCAGACGGCGACCGGTGCGAGCGCGGCAGTCAGCGCCTGGTCGATGTCCGCGCGCAGATCCTCGACGTCCTCCAGCCCGACCGAGACCCGGATGAGGCCAGGGTCGATGCCGGCTGTGGCGAGCTCCTCGTCCGACAGCTGTCGATGGGTCGTGGAGGCCGGATGGGCGGCGATGGTCTGGATGGACCCGAGCGAGGCGGTCCGGGGCGGGATGCGCAGCGCGTCCAGGAAGCGAGCTGCGGCATCGCGCGTCCCCAGGTCCACCGTCAGCAGGCCGCCGCCGCTGCGCAGCCGTCGACGCGCGACCTCCGCCTGGGGATGCGAGGCAAGCCCGGGGTATCGGACCGCACGCACGCCGGGGTGCGACGCCAGGTGGCCGGCCAGGGCCGCGGCGGTCGCCGCGTGTCGGTCCATGCGGACATGGAGCGTCTCGATGCCACGCAGCACCAGGAACGCCGCGAACGGAGCGATCATGCCGCCGGTCTCGATCTCCGTCTCGCGCACCTGCGCGATGTGCGCCGCGCTCCCCACGACCCCGCCAGCGAGCACGTCCGAGTGGCCACCGACCCACTTGGTGAGCGACTCGACGACGAGGTCGACCCCCAGCTCGATGGGTCGACACAGGTACGGGGAGGCGAACGTGTTGTCGACGATGACCGTCGCCCCGGCCCGATGGCCCAGCTCCGCCAGATGGGCCAGGTCGGCGACCTCCAGCGTGGGATTGGCGATGGTCTCGAGATACAGGACGCGTGTCGGCTGCTCGAGTGCCGCCTCCATGGCGCCGGGATCGGTGGCGCTCACATAGTCGATGGCCACGCCGAAGCGGGCGAGCACGCTCGACAGCAGCGTGCGGGTGCTGCCGTACAGCGCCCGCGTGGCGACGACCCGGTCACCGGCCCGCAGCTGGGACACGAGCGCGGCATGGATGGCAGCCATCCCCGAGGCGAACACGAACCCCGCCTCGGCACCATGGAGTGCCGCGAACGCATCGCCGAGCGCCCCGGCGGTCGGGTTGTCCGAGCGTGCGTACGCGTAGCCCCGCTGACGATCGGCGAGGATGTCCCCGAGCTCGGCGGCATCCTCGGAGACGAACGTCACCGACTGGTAGATGGGCACCGAGTTGCCCGGCTGCCGCACGACCGGCGAACGAGTGGCGTGGTCGATGGCGCGCGTCCCGAAGCCGCGCGAGTGGTCGGTGGACATGGCCGGACTCTACACCGGGGCCGGCGCGACCGGGTGTGCTCGGCTGCGGCGTCGCGGAGCGCGGCGGCTCGGCCGTGTCCCGGCGGTCCGGTCGGCGGACGACGGGTGATCGCACGCTCGGCGGGGCGTGGCCGGTCGGTGGGGCGTGGCGTGGCGTGGCGTGGCGTGGCCGCGACGCTACCGGCGGCCTCCTCGTCCCGCCTCGCAGGATGTGGGCCTGGGGACGAAGCATGCCGCCCGGGACCCGCCGCGGAGCCCACATCCGGGCACGTCCTCACGCACGATCAGCAGATCATGGGCAGGATGTCCGAGGAGCGAGGCTCCAGGAGCCATCATCGGGCGTGGACGGCCGGATGCTTCGTCGATACGCCCGGATCGTGAGAAGCCGACCAGGGATGTGCGCTCGCGGCGAGCGTGCCGCGAGCGCTGCGCCAGGCAGGTCGCGAGCAGGTCCCGTGGTCAGCGGCGCGGCGGGCTCGTCGCGACGTCGAAGCGGCCGGGCTCCGGACTCACCGTCTCGGTCTCCCAGGGGGCGCGGCCACGCACCGTCCGTGTCTCGACGGGGATCGTGGCGCTTCGACGAGCATGGACCGTGCCGCGATCACCGGCCGTGGTGCTCCCCGCAGCGGTACCGCGCTCGGCGGCGGTGGCACGCTCGGCGGCAGTGGCACTCCCCGCGGCAGTGGCACTCCCCGCGGCAGTGGCACTCCCCGCGGCAGTGGCACTCCCCGCGGCCGTGCCACGCCCCGCGACCGTGCCGCTCTCCCCGGGCTCGCGGCGCCCCGCGCCCATCCGGGTCGCCACCCGCTCCGTCCGTGTCGTGTACCCCACGATGCGATCGCGCCCCGACCGCTTCGCCTCGTACAGCGCCGCGTCCGCGGCCGCCATCAGCTCCGCGACCGTGGTGCCGTCCTCGGGATACGCCACCAGGCCCACCGAGACCGAGGACCGTGCCACGCGGTCGCTCACCCGGATGGTGAGCGCCGCCACATCGCGTCGCAGCTTCTCCGCGACCACGTACGCGCCCGCCGCATCGGTCTCCGGCAGGAGCACCACGAACTCGTCGCCGCCGTAGCGCGCGGGCGTGTCGGTCGTGCGCACGGTGTGCTGGATGACCTCGGCCACCCCCCGCAGGATCTGGTCGCCGTAGTGATGGCCGAAGGTGTCGTTGACCGGCTTCAGGCCATCGAGGTCGATCATCAGCAGGGCGAAGGTGCGGCCCGCCCGGGCCGAGAGCCGGACCTCGCGCTCCATCGACGCGAACAGGTGCGCCCGGTTGTAGAGCCCGGTCAACGGGTCGAAGCGGGCGAGTCGCAGCGCCGCATCCCGGGCTCGTCGCTGCTCGCGCCCCGCGGCCATGCCCAGGAACGCGAGCAGGATGAGCATCAGCGTCTGGAGCCCGATGAGGGCCCCGATCTCGCGCAGCTCGAGGGGATCCGTGCGTGTCCCCTGCACGAGCAGACCGACCAGCGCGTATCCGGCTGCCGACACGAGCGCGAGCACCACGGCTGCGACCCCCTCCCGCGAGAGCGCCGCGGCCCCGACGAGCAGGAAGAAGCCGACCACGAACGGGCTGGTGAGGCCATCGGACAGCCCGACCAGCACGATCAGGAAGGCGATCGCCGTGGCCGCCTCCAGCCAGCCCCGGATGGCATCCGGGACGCGACCGGGCAGCAGGTCCCCCAGGAACACCACCGCGAGCGTGCCCGCCGCCGCCAGCGCGTAGATGGCCACCGCGGCATCCCCATCCCAATGGCCACCGATCGCCACGAACCCCACGACCGCGACCAGGAACAGCAGCGCCACGATGCGCACCGCGCGGTCGCGCACCCACCGGCGGGGTGCGTCGAGCTCGCTCTCCCCGAGGCCCCCGTCAGCGCTTCCCGGATCGTCCGCGGCAGCCCCTCGGCCATCGCCACCGGATCCCGGGCGATCGCCCCCGGCCAGCCCGTCGCCGGGCACACCCGACCAGGACCCACCTCGTCCGGACGGTGCCGCACCGGCCGACCGACGACCTGCCAGCCAGGCCGCGGCGAGGCCGACGCTCATGGCGCCGACGGAGAGGAGGCCCACGCCCACGATGAGCACGAGTGGTTCGAAGGGCACGGTCGGATGGTCTCTGGTCGTCGTGGTCTGGGTGACACGACGGTGGGAGGATGGGGCCTCCCCTGGGAGTCCGATGGTACCCGCGGCAGGCCCGCGTGCGACGTCCGTCGGGACTGATAGTGTGGCGCCCGTGCAACGGACCAGGCGGGTGGCACCCGCATCACGCGGTCGACGGGCGGCGCCCGTCGATGACGATCCCATCACCGACCTCGACCGGGCCATCATCGACCAGCTCCAGCGCGATGGTCGGCGGCCCTACACGCGGATCGCGCAGGACCTGGGTGTCGCCGAGTCGACGATCCGTGCCCGCACCGAACGGCTCATGGATCGCGGCGTCCTCCAGGTCGTGGGCGTGACCGATCCGCTCCAGCTGGGCTACGACCAGATGGCGATGGTCGGTGTGCACTGCTCGAGCGACCGGCTCCTCGATGTCGCGGACGAGGTCGCGGCACTCCCCGAGGTGACGTACGTCGTCATCACCGCCGGGACCTACGACCTGCTCGTGGAGACCGTGTGTCGGGACAACGCGGAGCTGCTCACGTTCCTCGCCGAGAAGCTGCGCCGGATCCCGGGCGTGGTCGGCACGGAGACGTTCGTGTACCTGCGTATCACGAAGCAGAGCTTCCACTGGAGCAATCGCTGAGGCAGGCGAACCGTCGACCGCTCGCGTCCCGATCGCGAGAGGATCGCAAGGCGAGGGCCCGTCCTCGGTGCCTCCGATACGTGGCATGACGGGGAGGCCGTCCCCTACGGTAGCCGCGGAAGGGCGCGGCGCTGGAACGGCACGTCCGGCGGAGCAGATGCTCCCCGACCTCCCAGCGCGCGCTCGGGAAGGGACCCGTCCATGGCCAGATCACGTCCCGTGACCCGCAGGCTCGCTGCCGCCGCGGTCGCGGCGAGCCTCCTCGTGGGTGCACTACCGTCCATCGGCCTCGCCCAGGACCAGGGCGTCGCGCAGCCCGACGGCGTCCTGCCCGGCGAGCCGGCCATCGGGCTGGTCAAGGTCGCCGATGGCTTCGTGGACCCTGTCAACATCGCGGACGACGGGTCGGGCCGGCTGTACGTGGTCGAGCGCATCGGCCGGATCCGCATCATCGAGCCTGACGGGACGGTCCCCGATCGGCCGTTCCTGGACATCCAGAGCAGCGTCAAGACGGACTTCCTCGAGCAGGGGCTGCTGGGCCTCGCGTTCGCGCCCGACTATGCGGACAGCGGATACCTCTACGTCTACTACGCGGACTACGTCACCAACGGCAACCTGCGCATCGTCCAGTACCAGCGCTCCGCGGACGACCCAGACATCGCGGACACCTCGAGCGCCCGGCTCATCGTCGAGATCCCGGGTGACCCCTACTTCAACCACAACGGCGGCTCGATCCACTTCGGGCCTGACGGCTATCTCTACTACGCGGTCGGCGACGGCGGTCTGGCCGGTGACCCGTACGACAACGCCCAGGATCGGCGCACGCCGTTCGGCAAGCTCCACCGCATCGAGGTGACGCCGGACGGCCGGAATGCGTATGAGATCCCGACCGACAACCCGTTCGCGGTGACCGGGCTCCCGTCGACACAGTCGGGCGACCCCTCCGCATATCACCCCGGCGCGGAGCGGACCATCTGGGCCTGGGGCCTCCGGAACCCGTGGACGTTCAGCTTCGACCGCGAGACCGGCGACCTGTACATCGCTGACGTGGGCCAGAACGCCTGGGAGGAGATCGATGTCCAGGCGGCCGGCACCCCCGGTGGCGTCAACTACGGCTGGGACTGGCTGGAGGCCTCCCACTGCTACCCCGAGACCCTGACCGAGTGCCCGCGTCAGCAGCTCGGTGAGCTGCCCGTCGCCGAGTACAGCCACGAGGCCGGTGACTGCTCCATCAGCGGCATGGGCGTGTACCGCTCCGACGAGGCCGAGAGTCTCCAGGGCATCTACTTCAACTCCGACTTCTGCTCGGGCAGCGTCTACGGCCTGGCGCGCGACGAGTCCGGTGCCTGGGTCTACCAGCGTCTGCTGGAGACCTCGCTCCTCGCCTCGGGGGGCGGCAGCGATTCGGCTGGCAACGTCTACCTCATCTCGTGCAGCTGTCAGTTCGGCCGTGACTACGACCCGTTCGCGAACCCGGACGGCGCGGTCTGGAAGGTCGTCGCGGCCGATCGGGTGCCCGATGGCGCCGAGGTCGCCCCGTCCGATGCACCGGCCACGCCGGAGCCGTCCGAGGCGCCCTCGCCGGGCCCGGACGCGACCGACCAGGCGCCTGCCACCGAGGCTCCGGGCACCCAGGCTCCGGGCACCGAGGCTCCCGCGACGGACGCTCCGGCGACGGACGCTCCCGCGACCGGCGCTCCCGCGAGCGAGGCCCCCGCGACCGAGGCGCCGGCCCCGGTGAGCGTGACGGTCTCCGCGAGGGACATGTTCTTCGAGCCCAGGGACATCACGATCCCGGCGGACACGGAGGTGACGGTCGATCTCCGGAACGATGGAGCGGTGGTCCACGACCTGTACCAGCCCGATCTCGACGTGAAGACCCCCGACCTCCAGCCGGGTGAGTCGGGCTCGGTGGTCATCGACCTGCCGCCGGGCACGTACGAGTTCTGGTGCGCCATCCCGGGCCACCGGGAGGCTGGCATGACCGGGACGTTCATCGTGGAGTGAGTCGCGGCGCCATCCCGAGACGCACCGAGACCCCTGGCCGACCGGTCAGGGGTCTCGTCATGGGTCGGGCACGCGGCCGGTCAGCCGGCCGATCGTCGTCAGGCGGCTGGGCTCTCGGCCGGGACCTCCTCGGTCGTGCCGTCGGTCGTCGCGGTGTCCTGCCGGAAGAACACCTGGAGCTCCATGGTCACATCGTTGGCCAGGGAGACCACACGCATCGAGGTCGGCTGCTCCATGCCGAAGTCGTCCCACGTGAACGTGAGCGAGCCGGACACACCGATGATGTCACCCTGCTGGACGGCGCCGAGCGCGATCTCCACGCGCTTCGTGACGCCATGGATCGTCAGGTCACCGATGGCCGTCGCGCTGATGGCCGTGCCCTCGGCGGGGATCGCGCCCAGCTCGATGGGCTCCGCGAGCACGAACGTGGCGGTCGGGAACTGGTCGGTCTGGATGCCCTGACGACCCAGCTGGCCGTCACGCATCGATTCATCGCTCTGGAGCGTCGTCAGGTCCGCGGTCAGATCGGCGGCCGTGATGGCGGTACCGCTCACCGTGATGCTGCCCGTGACGTCCGGCGTGCGACCGACGGCGGTGGTGCCACCGATACCGGCCAGCTCCTCCTGGACCCGGTAGCCCACCCACGACCCGCTGAAGTCGCCGGCCGCGTAGTCGAACGAGCCGATGGATGGGTCCACGGTCCAGGTCCCGTCCAGCGATGACGCGGCGGGCACCGTGGGTGCCGTGCTGGCCGCCGGGGACTGCGCGCTCGCGATGCCCGGCAGGAGTGCCGCGACGAGTGCCGTGGCAAGGATGGCGGGTCGCGCCAGTCGCGCCCTCGAGTGGTGGATGTGCATCGTCATGACTCCTTGCTGAAGAAGACCTGGAACTCCATGGTCACGTCATCGGCGAGCGAGACCACCCGCATCGAGCTGGGCTGGTCCATGCCGAAGTCGTCCCACGTGAACGTGAGCGAGCCGCTGGCGGCGATGACCTCGCCCTGGAGGGCGGCATGCATCTCGATGTCCACGGACTTCGTGACCCCGTGGAGCGTCAGGTCACCGGTCGCGGTGAAGCTGATGTCCTCGCCCGTCGCCGGGATCGCACCCAGCTCGATGGGCTGCGTGAGCACGAACGTAGCGGTCGGGAACTGGTCCGTCTGGATGCCCTGCTGGCCGAGCTGGCCGTCACGCATCGATTCATCGCTCTGGAGCGTGGTCAGGTCCACCTCCAGCTGCGCCGCGGTGACCTGCGTGCCCGCGATGGTCAGCGTGCCGCTGATGTCCGGCGTGCGACCGACCGCGGTGGTGCCACCGATCCCGGCCAGCTCCTCCTGGACGCGGTATCCCGCCCACGAGCCGCTGAAGTCGTCCGCCGCATAGTGGAACGAGCCGATGGACGGATCGACCGCCCAGACACCCTCCACGCTGATCGTCCCGGGAGCGGCCGGGTCGCCGGAGGTGGCCGGCTGGGTCGGCTGGGTCGGCGTCACCGTCGATGCGGCCGGGATGCTGACCGAACCCGGGATGACCGGGGCGCCCGTGCTGACGGGTGGCGGACCATCGCCGCGGAAGAAGATGTACCAGATACCGAATGCGCCGGCGAGGACGACGGCGACGACGAGCGCCAGCAGGATCGTCTTGATCCAGGGCAGGCCATCGCGCTGGGGCGGCCGGCTGTCGACGGGTGAGGGATGTGGTGCGGTCACGGCGGGGTCCTCCTGCAGGGCGGGCTATCGACGCGCCCGTGGGCTGCGGTGATGGGATGGTCTGCGATCGACCTGAGAGCACCATGAGATCGACGGTCGCGACAGGGTGACATCGATGGGCCCGACGGGGTCGTGTGACGGATCGCCCCGTCGAGCGTCCCATGGCCATGCGCACCACCCGAGCCGTCGTCACGGCCGTCCTATTCACCCTGGTCCCGGTGGTCCTGCCGGTGTGGACCGTGGCCCCGGCGCTCGCCTGTTCGTCGAGCGCGATGCCACTCCACGACCGGGTGGTCGGTGCCCGAGCCATCGTCAGAGGGGTCGTGGAGCGCGGACCCCGCATCGAGGAGCGCCGAGGTGCGCGACGCGTCCACGTCCGGGTGACCGAGGTGCTCAAGGGCGCCGCGCCGACCCGGATCGACGTGACCGATGTGCGGCCGGGCATCTGCGAGAGCGGTCCCGTGGCCCCGGTCGGCTGGCAGGTGCTGCTGTTCCTGGACGTCCCCACCCCGTGGGGTGCGACATACAGCCCGGCCACGGCCGGACGCGAGCGCGACCGACGTTCGATGCGGGTCCTCACGCGCGACACCGATCGTGTCCGACGCCTCCTGGGCGGTCCGGGCTCATTCTCCATCGCGTCCATCAGCGGGGCGACCCTGTGGGTGCCACCCACGGAGCCATCTGCCGACCGCATCGAGGGCGAGGAGTCCATCGTGCATGCCGACGGGCTCGCCCAGCTCATCGTCCATCCGGAGGGACGGGTGTCCGTGCAGGTCGGCGCGCCAGAAGTGGACGATGGCAGCACGCTGGTCATCCGTGCCGGGCCGCAACCGACCGACGCCGAGCTGCTGCGCATCCCCAGGTTGCGTCGGGACATCGACAGCCGGCGAACCATCGGTCTCGATCGAGCCGCGGCACTCGCAGGTGGGGCGTCGGAGACGATGGCGGCGATCGTGGCGGGTCCGGCACTGGTGGCATCGCTCGCCGCGGGTGGCCAGCTGATCGAGGTGCTGGCACCGGACGGCCACCTGCTGATGCGCGGCATCCTCGTGCCGCGGCCACTGCCACCCCTGGACTACGGACCCGTGATCCCCTCGGGCAGTGGTCAGGCGTCCGGTGTGCGTCCTGCGACGAGCCAGCCGCCATCGACCGGGATCGAGACACCGTTGACGAAGCCGCTGGCCTCGGACGCGAGGTAGGCCACGAGCGCCGCGACATCGGTCGGCTCGCCCGCGCGACCGACCGGCACGATGGACGCCCAGTGCTCGGCATAGGCCGGATCGTCCGCGAGGTTGCGGTCGTTGGTG
Organism: Chloroflexota bacterium; assembly: GCA_019637815.1. Classification (GTDB taxonomy): domain Bacteria; phylum Chloroflexota; class Limnocylindria; order Limnocylindrales; family CSP1-4; genus JAFMJV01. The sequence goes on along the minus strand of JAHBUZ010000037.1, from coordinate 6,388 downwards.
ATGGGACCCGGGATGACCGCGTTGGCGGTGATGCCATGCGGTCCCAGCTCCACCGCGAGACTGCGGGTCAGCGCCTCCACGGCCGCCCGGGTGAGCCCGTACGCGGACGCTCCCCGGATGGCACGCATGCCCGTGACGGATGCCGTGAGCACGATCCGGCCGCCCCTGCCCTGCTGCACCATCCGGCGCGCCGCCGCCTGGACCGTCAGGAACGTGCCCCGGATGTTCGTGGCGATGACCGTGTCGAGCGCGCTGGCGGGTGTGTCGAGGATGGGCGACCACATGGTGATGCCCGCGTGGGCGCACATCACATCGAGCCCACCGAAGGCATCGACCGCTCGGGCCACCAGGTCGTCTGCTGCACCATCGAGGCCGATGTCCCCGGTCCAGGTGACCGCCTGGCCACCCGCGTCGATGATCGACCGGACGGTGGTCCCGGCGCCTGCTGCGTCCCGATTGCAGCCCACGACGACCGCGCAGCCATCGGCCGCGAGCCGCTGCGCGATGGCCCGCCCGATCCCCGTGCTGGCACCCGTGACGATCGCCACGCGAGCGGCAGGGTGACTCCCGGCGCTCATGCAGACGGTCGACGTGCGGTATGCATCGGGCGCATGGTGGCAGATGCGGAGTGCCGAGCGCCGACGCTCACTCGATCGCCTTGAGACCGACCACGCACAGCACGATCCCGGCCAGGAGCGCGATGCGGACCAGGGAGACCGCCTCCGCGCCGGTCGCCATCGCGTAGGTCACGGTCAGGACCGCACCGATACCGACCCACACCGCGTACGCCGTGCCCAGCGGGATGTGGCGCATCGCGGTGGCCAGCCCGGCCATGCTGAGCGCCAGCGCGACCAGGAACACGATCGTGGGGATGGGCTTGCTGAAGCCCTCGCTCCGGTCGAGCGCGGCAGCCCAGACGGCCTCGAGGGCACCGGAGAGGACGAGCAGGATCCAAGCCATGGCGACACCTTCGCGTCGTCTTGTCCCTGCCGGGTACGGCGCACTCGTCCGGGCGGTCCGGCGGACCGCGAAGGTGATGGAGCGGGAGACGGGATTCGAACCCGCGACATTCTGCTTGGGAAGCAGACACTCTGCCAGCTGAGTTACTCCCGCTCGGGAGGATCCAAGGATAGCCGGGATCCGGCCCGATGGCCAGATTCGAGCGTGGAAGCGGCGTCCGGAGTCGCGTGGTCGTGGGTCACACCATGGATCCGGACCCTTACCCGACCGGCGAGCCGCCGTCACCCGCCAGCGTGTCCTTGACGACCACGCCGTCCTTCATGATGACCACGAACGCCGACTCGGGACGCGCCAGCAGGGTGATGTCCTCCAGCGGATCGCCATCCACCAACACGAGGTCGGCGAGCGCACCCGCCTCCACCACGCCCAGGCCCTCGGGATAGGGGTCCCGTGGTCCCGACATCGCGAGCAGCGTCGCGTTCGTGCGGGTGGCCATGGTGAGGATCTCGGCGGGCGTGTACCAGCGGCGCATCTTGGCGAGCTGACGACCCTGGCGCGTGGCGAGCTCCGCGCTGAACAGCGTGTCGGTGCCCCAGGCGACCCGCACGCCGTGCTTCCGGGCGAGCTCGTAGGCGGCGTCCGTGCCGGCGACCATCTGGAGGAACTTGTGCCGCGAGGCCGGTGGCACGGGTGGCGTGTCCTCATCGTCCAGGAACGGCTGGAGCGACCACCACACCCCCTGCTCCGCCATGAGCGCCGCGGTCGCCTCATCGAGCAGCTGGCCATGCTCGATGCAGCGGACACCGGCTCGGATGCAGCGCTGGACGGCACGCGGCGTGTAGGCGTGGACCATCACGTACGTCCCCCAGTCCTCGGCCGCGTCCACCGCGGCCCGCAGCTCCGGCTCGGTGTACTGGGTGCCATCGAGCGGATCGGAGGGTGATGCGACGCCGCCGCCCGCCATCACCTTGAGCTGCGATGCGCCCCGCATGAGCTGCTCGCGGGCCGCCTGGAGCACGGGCCCGACACCGTCGGCGATCGCCACCGCCCCGATGAGCTCCGCGTCGGCATGCTGGCCCAGACGCCCGCGGGGCAGCGCCTGGATCGTCCGGAAGTCGCCATGGCCGCTGGTCTGGGAGATCATCGCGCCCGAGGGGTAGATCCGTGGGCCACGCACGACCCCCGAGTCGATGGCCTGCTTGAGCCCGAACGCCGGTCCGCCGGCATCACGCACGGTCGTGAAGCCACGCATGAGCGCGTCGGTGGCGGCCGCTCCCGCGAGCAGCGCGAGATAGGTGGGGTCCCCCGCGAGCAGGACGCCCAGGGGCGCCACCGCCATCATCGAGTGCCAGTGGGCGTCGATGAGGCCGGGGATGAGGGTGCGTCCGCCGCCCGCGACGATCGTGGCGCCCTCGGCGTCCGCCAGCACGACCCCGGCCGGTGCGACGACCTCGATGCGCCTGCCCCGGACCAGGACCTGTGACGGGTCGCCGAGGACGCCCTCCCGACCGTCGAACACGCGCACATCGCGGAACAGGGTCGCCCGATCGGCCGATGTCATGTGGCGGGTCCTCCGGTGAGCCGGTCATTCGATGTCCTGGCTGGACACCCCGGACGGTAGCCCAGGATCCCGATGACGTGTGGCGGGTGGGGCGGGCCACATCCGCTCGCGGTCGGCAGCGATTCAGAGATGCCCGACATGCGCGGTCGTGTCGCCGGGGCGCCCGGTGGCTGCCTCGCGACGGACGGCCTCGGCGGCATCGCGGAAGTGCAGCTCATGGTCATCGAGCACCGCGAGCGTCGCGCTCGCCTCGTCCGGTCCTGCGCTCCACAGCAGCCAGCTCCCCTCGGTGCCGTGCTGGATGATGGTCATGCCCACGAGGCCTCGCTCCTCGATGTGCCGGCCGATCATGCGCAGCGAACGCTCGTGCGGACCTGCCACGTGTCCCGTGCCCCGACGTGCGAGCGCCTCGCGCCGATAGCGCGCCATCTCGCCCCGGGACACCAGGCGGTCGATCGGTCGCCACACCCCGTCGAGCCGGTCCTGGAGGGTGGCTGCGACCTGGGCGCGGACCAGCAGCCCGCTGCGGAGCTCGCGGATGATGACGCCGCGCGCACGCACCGCGTCGAGGACGGCGCCGAGCGAGCGCAGGGAGTCCTCGGTGGTGTGCCGTCGGCCGGGCCGGATGCGCATGATCGGGACCCTCCGCATGCGTCCCCCACGGACGACGGCCAGATGCTGCTCCCGCGCGACCGTGCCCGGCACTGGCTCCTTGGTACCGGTCCGTGGTGGCCGTCTGGTGCCCTCGACGCGGCCGATCCGCGCTCGAGCCTCGATGATCGCCGGTCAGGGCGGGCCCGGCCGCTTCGAGGGACGGACCGGGCCCGTGGGCAGCGGAGGCCCGCGACGGGCGGGTCGGTCCCGATGCGGCGAAGGGCAGGGCGCACCTGGGGAGGTTGCGTATCCGTGGGGGATGTGCATGCTCGCGCAGCGCCCTGCCGAGTACCACTTTCCCGGGTGGACTTTCGTCATACCTATAGGTGATCGTGCTGACGCGGAGCCGACCACGATCCGGGCCCGGCTGATCGTGAGGAATCCACCGATCGCGTGCGAAGGCTCATGCGCGCGACTCCTCCCGGCATCCCTCCGAGGACCGTCCGCCGAGTGGCTCGGGGACATGGACCGGGACGTCGGCGACCCGTCGATGACCCGGACACCAGGGCGCGTCCCGTGGAGTGGCGGGAACGGGCCGGGACCCAGGCGCGCCGACCGATGGCGCACTGACCGGTATCGGCCTGGCAGGACGATCGGGCCCTCGTCCGACTTGACACCGCCCATCGTGGTCACCCACCCTGACCGTCGCCCATGACACGGAGATGCATGGGCGTGCATGGTCCTCGGAGGTAACGGATGGCACGGACACGCCTGGCGACGATCGCCGGCATCGCGACACTGGTCACCGCGGCGCTCGCCGCACCCGCGGCGGCGGGACCAGGCACCACCACCCGCTGGGTGGATGACGACGGGAAGGCGGGACCGAACGGATGCGGCGGCTCGCAGACCGCATTCACGGCCATCCAGCCCGCTATCGACGCCTCGGACCGGAACGACACCATCATCGTGTGCCCGGGCACGTACACCGGTCAGCTGAGCATCAACGGCGACCGTGCCGGCCTGACCCTCAAGGCGTCGGACAAGTGGTCCGCCCGGATCAGGGCGCCCAAGGCCGACGTCCTCGGCGAGTCGCTCGTGGAGGTCGTGGGCGTCGAGGACGTGACCATCCGGCACCTCGAGCTCGTGTTCCCGACCAGCTCGGGCTGCGCGATCTACGCGGACGCGATCAAAGCCAGCGACGCGCACGGCCTGCGCGTCATGGGCACCCACATCCGGCCCATCGGCACGAACACCCTCGACTGCGGCTACACCGACGGGATCGACCTCGACGACTCCCGGCGGGTGCGCATCTCGTCCAACCTCATCCGGGACTTCCGGAGCGACGGCATGAACATCGACGACTCCCGGGGCGTCATCCACGGCAACTCGATCCGCTTCCTGCACGCGGCATACGACTACGGCGACGACGGCAGCCAGGGCATCGAGCTCGATGACTCCCGCTTCCGGGTCAGCGCCAACGTCATCCGCACCCGGGACGACGGTTCGCAGTCGCTGCCCTACCTCCTCGATGGCATCGAGGTCGACGACTCGCCGGGCAGCGTCATCCGTGACAACGTCGTCCGAGGTGCCACCGAAGGCCTGGAGCTCGATGACGCGGGACCGCTCACCGTGACCCGCAACCGGCTCACCCGCAGCTGGGTCGGCATCCAGGTCGAAGGCGACGCCGATGGTCACATCATCCGGGGCAACGACGTCCGCGGCAACGTCCACCTCGACTGCCGGGACGAGAGCAGCGGCTCCGGGACCGCAGGCACCGCGAACACCTGGCGCAACAACCAGGGCAGCTCGAGCGACCCCTCCGGCATCTGCGGGTCGCGACGCTAGCGCCGGGTCCCAGGACCACCGGGCGTCCCGCAGCCTGGTGGTCCTGACCGAGAGCCGCCCGACCGCGATCCCCGGCGCGGTGGCTGCCGAGGGATCGCCGGGCAGGGCGCGCGGCGGCCATCGACCGGGAGGCCATCCGGTGGGGCACCACCGGATGCGACGACCCTCCAGGACGGACCGGACCCGATCGGGGACGATCGGCGGGTGATCGGATGCTCCTGTGCGCCATGACCCCACCGGGTGGCGCCATGGACGCTAGGATCGAGCGGGGATCCGTGGGGCACTTCCGGGGGGACAGTGCACGATGACGAGTACCGGCGCCTCGCGGCGGCCGGGCGTATCCGGCTGGGCGCCCCGCAGCGGCGGACACTCATCCAGCGGGACCCACCGAGGGTCGGCGGCATCCTGGAGCCGCATCCCGGCTCCGAAGCCCTGGCCTATCTCATCGAGTGGGTGTCCGAGCCACGGGTCCACGGCGATCGGACGTTCTGGACGGTCCGCTATCGGGCGGTCGTGCCGACCGAGCGCTACCACCGGAGGCGGTGAGCATCCGCGACCCGTTCCGGCGCCTACGCCTGGCGGCCGGACGGCTCCCGTGCCGCCTCCACGAAGAGGCCCCCCATGACCCGCGCGGTCGTCGGGAACGCGGTGATCGTGTCGGCAAGGACGTCGATCGGCGTGCGCGCCTTGATGGCGAGGACAGCCATGTGGATCGCCTCGGCCGCGCCCGGTCCGGCGAGGAACGCACCCACGAGCGTCCGGCTCGACCGGTCGACGACGATGGTGGCGTGACCGAACGACTCCGTGACGTATCCCTTGGCGCTGGTCTCGAGGTCCGCGGTCCGCTCGCTGGCGTCGATGCCCTGGCTCGTCGCCTGGTCGAGCAGCAGCCCGACACCCGCGGTCCCGGGATCGGTGTACACCGCCCGAGGGATCGCCCGGACGTCCGGCCGGATGTCCTCGCCGAGCGCGATGCGGACCGCGATCTCGCCCTGGTAGTGGGCGAGGTGGGTGTGCATCTCGGGCCCCGCGGGATCGCCCACCAGGTAGGTCCGCTCGGCGATGCGCAGCTGCGCGTCCAGCGTCGCCCGGCCATCGGTGAGCGTCACGCCCAGGGTCTCGAGCCCAAGCCCTCGCAGCGGCACCGTCCGACCGATGGCGAGCATGACCGCGTGCCCCTCGACGATCGAGCCGTCGGACAGCGTGATGCGGTGGGCGCCGGAACCACCCGCGCCACCGTCGATCCGCTCGGCGCGCGCACCGAGATGGAGCTCGACGCCGTCCCGGGTGAGCGCCCGCGCGAGGACCTCGGATGATCGGGGATGGTCCCGGTGGTGGAGGCGGTCCTCGGCATGGACGAGCCGGACGGGCACGCCGTAGCGCGCGAAGACCTGTGCCATCTCGACGCCGGTGGGTCCTCCGCCAAGG
>JAHBUZ010000036.1 GCA_019637815.1 Chloroflexota bacterium | reverse complement strand
CCCGTCGGTGTTCGCGGTGCACTTCGGTGCGGCCGGGGATGAGGCGACGAGCACCGCGATCATGCAGGACCTGGCGCGCGCCAACGGCGGCTTCTACCAGTACGCCACCGCCACGGGCGAGGTGGATCGTGCGTTCGATCGCATGGCGACGTGGCTTCGGCGGCCGGCCTCGTATACGTTCAGCTGGTCCGCCGCCAAGCTGCCGCCCGGTTCGATCGCGCTGACCGTCGCCCAGGACGCCCAGGTCCGTATCGGTGGGGTCGCGGTGGCGCTCGTGCTCGACACCTCCACCTCCATGAACGAGAAGGCCGGCGGGCAGACGCGCATCACGGTCGCCAAGCAGAGCCTGCGAGAGCTGGTGTCGGATTCCCTGCCCGATGGGCTGTCCGTCTCGCTGCGGGTGTTCAAGCCGGGCACCAGGAAGCGGCAGTCGTGCGACACCCGGATCGCGGTAGCCCTCGGGCCCCTCGACAAGGCGGCCATGCTGGACGCCATCGCGGGCCTCCGGATCCGCCCTCGCACCAGCACGCCGCTGGCAGCCGCCATCGAGGCGGCGGGTCGCGACATCGAGGGTGCCGTCGGTCCGCGCATCGTGGTCGTTGTCACGGATGGCAACGAGTCCTGCAAGGGCGACCCGGCGGCCGCGGTCCATGGCCTCATCGACCAGGGCTTCGAGACCACCGTCAACATCGTGGGCCTCGGCCTCGATGACCAGGCGGTCAAGGACCAGATGGCGGAGTGGGCCGCCATCGGCGGCGGGGTCTTCGTGGATGCCCAGGATCGCGCGAGCCTGTCCGCTGGGATCGCCCAGGCGCTCCGGGCACCGTTCCAGGTGTTCGACGCGGACGGCACGCTCGTGGGTGCCGGCCTCGTGGATGGTGACTTCGTGACCGTGGAGCCGGGTCGCTATCGCGTGGAGATCTCGTCGGAGCCGCCCATCGTCTTCGAGGCGGTGGAGGTGGCGCCCGGTCAGCCGACCCAGCTGGAGATCGGCGGTCCGACGGAGTAGCTCGTCCGACCTTGCCACGAGCAGCCGCCCGTGCCGGCCCCGCGCCCGGTGGTCGGACTACTCGTCGCCGTCCAGCGAGAGGTCGACCCCGGGCCCGGGTGAGGCACCCGGCAGCGCATCGTCCATCACCGGGAGGTCCAGCCCGTCAGGGTGGGCCGGGCTGCCGGGCAGGGGTAGACGGTCGGTGATGTCGGTGAAGTCGTAGATGTGGTCGTTGTCCGGCCAGTCGTAGGAACGGTCGGGGAGTGGTGCCAGGTCCACCCCGAAGTACGCGGACAGGATGCGTCGGAACGTGTTGACGTGGGTGTGGTCGGGCGGCAGGAAGCCGTCCGGCTGGTCGGGCAGGTAGTAGGCGCCCAGCGCCCCGAACCGGATGCCCAGACGCCGCTCCGAGTCATCGACGCAGTCCACGTTGCGGCACAGGAAGGGACCCTCGTCGCCCATGACGATGACGATAGGGTCGGTCTCGTCCGGTCCGGCGAGCAGCGCGCTCACCGTCGCCCGTACCTGCTCGTTGGTGTAGGCGAGCTGGTCCGCGAAGAGCCGCGCCTCCGGCACGACCTCCGCGGTCGCCTTGACCACGATGTCCCCCTGCGCATCGAACACGTACGGCGGGTGCGGCAGCAGGATGTGCGCGAACACGAGCTTGCGACCCGGCACGGACGGCAGCCGCTGGAGCTGTCGGAACTGGTACTCGATGGTCGCCCGGGAGTCGTCCCGGAAGGCGTCGCCCTCGCCGTCCTGGCGGCCGAGCAGTCGGTCGATCTCGGGCAGGATGGTGGAGCCCCGGAGCACCGCCTCCAGCTCGGTGTCCGTGTTGCGCGTCAGGTTCACGTCCACGAGCTCGTTGGTCTGGGTGGGCCCGTACCACGAGCCGAGCTGGTAGTAGGTGTAGCCCTGGTCGCGCAGGAACGCGGCCACCTCCGGGCGCTGGAGCCGGGAGCGTGCCGCGGTCCGGTCACCGGAGGCACGCCCGGGGTCCACGCTGTACTCGTCGAGCGTGTCCATGCTGAGCATCGAGGACAACGAGAAGTCCGTGGCGCGGTAGTTGGCACGGGCGCCCGGGAGCACCTGGAAGCCCTGGGAGGCGAGCCACGCCGGCAGGTCGTTGTCGGTGATGCCGAACCGATGCTCGATGGACCAGTCCGACCCGTACCGGTCGAGCACGATGAGATAGATGTCGCGTTCGGGATGCCGCGTCGCGACGAGCCCGGTCGTGCTGCCGCCCGCGGTCCCGCCCTGGACGGCGGCCCGCCCGGCCTCGTAGGGCACGATCTCGATGAGCGTCAGGCCCACCAGGACGAGCGTGAACGTGTTGAGCGCGAGCGTCACCGTGGACAGGCTCTCTCGCGCGCGGATGGCGTACCCGATGGCCACCCCCACGAGCACCAGCCAGAGCACGAGTTGCGCCTCGGGACCGATCCCGACCCCGGTCAGCTCACCGGCGGCCCGCCCGAAGAGCCCCACCATCGCCACGACCGCCGTGGCCACGATCGCCCCGCGCCGCCAGTCTCGGAAGAGGAGCGCGCCGGCGAGGAGCGCGATCACAGCACCCGCGACCGCACGCGCGAGCGGACCGAACGGGCCGCCCAGGTCGATGGGCAGGACCTCCGCGAGGTTGCCGGCATACACGGACAGCACCGCGAACAGCGCGAGGAGCACCGGGTGGACCGGCAGACGGGACAGCAGCGACACGGCGTGGCGACGGTAGCGCATCATGGTCGCCGTGTCCGGCACGATGCCGGTCCCGTGACACATCCCGCCGCGTCATCAGCGACGCGCTCACGTGCATCCGACATCGAACCGAGGAGTCCCGAGACGTGGATCCCCACACCCGCCCCGGAGTGCGCCGGCTGGCTGTCGTCGTCCTCACCGTGGTCGCACTCGTTCCGAGTGTCAGCCAGGGGGTCCTCGCCCAGACGGCCAGTGGGTCCCCGACATCGGTGGCGCCCCAGCCGACCCTTACGTCCGCGGTGGACGCCGCCATCGCGTCGCGCGCGACGCGACTGGCCGGTGATCCGGCGGCGGTCCGTGGCTATGTCGCGGCGGCCATCGAGTCCGAGCGGTACGAGGGTGCCCTCAAGGGCCCACGCGGGACGTTCCTGACCGGCAGCGGCAACAGCACCGACCAGGCGTTGCTGATGGCGGTCCTGCTGGAGGGTGCTGGTGTGGCTCGCTCGAGCGTCCGCTTCGCGAGCTGCGAGGTCATGGCCCCCGAGCCCGTGCCGGCCGTCGGCCCACCACCCATCGCGCTCGATCACGTGGCCGAGCTCCAGGCCGGCATCGGCGACCCGGACGTGCTCGCGTACGTCGCCGAGCTCGATGCATTCCGGACACGCAGCCGCGAGCGAGTGGCCGCCGCCGCCGCGGACCTCACGGGAATGCTCACGGAGGCCGGATGGACCCCGCAGCGCGCGGCGAGTCAGGGATCGACCGCCACGCACGTCTGGCTCCAGCTCCGGGACGGTGACGGCTGGCTGGACCTGGACCCATCGACCGAGACCGGTGCTCCGCCATGCAGCGCCGTCGCGACCTCGGATGGGCTCCCGGACGCCGCCTGGTGGACCGTCCGGCTCCGGCTGACGGCTGAGCGACAGGCCGACGGCGCGCTCGTCGAGGTCCCGGCGCTCGAGGTCACCTCGCGGCTCGCGGATCTCGCGTCATCCCGCATCACCGCCGGATTCGGCGAGCCGATGGGCCTCGTGGCGCCCGTCATCACCGCAGAGGATCCGGAGCTCGTCTACACGCCGGTGCTGCGCATCGATGATGTGACCACCGCCGGGGCGCCGTTCCGTGTCATCCGACCCGCAGCGCCGGACGGCGGCGACCCGCTGGGTGGCTTCGACCCGTTCGGCGGGGGAGACCCGTTCGGCGGCGGTGAGGAGCCCGTGGAGATGGATCCGGTCACCGCGGTATGGCTGGACATCGACCTGGTGGATCCCGCTGGTGGGGTGCGCAGTCTCCGCAGCGAGGTGTTCGACCGGCTGGGCGTCGTGGCCCGGGTCGCGGGCAGCGCCGGGACGGCGAGCGTGCAGCCACTCGATGTGGTGACCGGCGCGTATGCCGCGCTCGACTCGACCTGGCATGTCGGGTTGCTGCTCGGCGCGATGCGCCAGCTCGATGACGACCCGATCGCCCTGCCGGACCTGGGGTCGCTGGACCCGCTGACGACGGATGGGCTGGCCGGGACGATGGACGCCCTCCTGCGGCTCTACCCGGCGATCCGGCGCGACCTCGGCGGCGAGCCAGCGGGTGTCAGCGTGCTGCTGGGGGCGGTCTCGCAGGCACAGGGCGCGGGTGGCACGTCCGATGTCCGCACGCGTCTCGCGTTCGATGCCCTGCTGGTTCCCGGTCCCTCACCCGTGGACACCGCCAGCGCCGCACGCGACGCCCAGGCGACCCTCCTCGCCGAAGCGATGCTGGTCGCGTTCGCCGGGGGCGAGACCGGTCCGCTCGACGACGCACGCGGCGTGTTCACGGCGGCCGTCAGCGCAGGCACACCGTGGCTGATGATCGGGCCGCTCGACGCGGCGCGCCCCACGGGTGCCTCGGCTGCGGCGATCGCGCGGATATCGGCGCGTCTCGCGACGGGTGTGTCGCTGATCACGCCGGCCGTGGCGCCCACGGTGGACGGCATGTCCCGCACCGCGTGGTGGTTCGTGGACCCGGTGACGGGCCTCGTCCGTGACGAGCACGAATCAGGCCGACACCAGGGATCCGTCGAATACGGCGGCAAGAGTTCCGAGAACACCTCCCGGTGGCGGAGCTTCTGTGACTTCGCCTGGGGCCTCCGACGAGGGTTCGTGGTCGCGGCGGCCGCGGTGTACATGGGGACCGGCGGCGCGGCCGGGACCGAGGCGCTCAAGGCTGTGCGCACGATCGTGGAGGCGCAGGAGAAGAGCCGCAAGACCCAGGAAGAGGCGATGCGGATCGCGTGCGCTCGGCAGGGGGCGGCTGGCGGCGGACCCCCGCCACTGCCCTGATCGAGGCGGTGGCTGGCACCGTCGTCCGTCCCGTCGACTCGTGACTCGCTACAGCCTGGAGGACGTGGCTGGCCGGGTGCATCACCCCGGTTCGATCGCCGCAGTTCGAGCCGACCGCCCGGGCTCGAGCCGACCGCCCGGGCTCGAGCCGACCGCCTGGGCCGAGCCCGGTCGTCGGCGCGTGTCTGCCAGTCACGAGATCGGAGCCAAGCGGTGAGATGCATGCTCGATCGCAGAGGGGATCGTGGCGATCGGTGTCACCAGGCGTCGGTCGGTATCCGATCTGGATCTGTCGGGACGCGATCATGCTCTCGATGGGTACGGGGCACCGCGGATGGGTGCCGATCGCGCGCAGGACACGACCGTGAGGACCAGCCAGCGTCCAGGTGGCGCGATCTCGTGACTCACGGACACGCGATCCGTGCGGCGATGGTCGGGTCCGCATGGGACCGGCGCCGCTTGGGCGAGCCCACCCCGCTGATGGATATGATCTGGTGATGAGCGACGAGGTCATGGGCACGGACGCAGCGGGGGATGATCCAGCCGCGAACGGCGATGCCACCACGGCCGCGCGGCCAGATGCCGCCTCGAACGGCGATGCCGCCTCGAACGGCGATGCCGCCTCGAACGGCGATGCCGCCTCGAACGGCGATGCCGCCGCGACCCCCGATGTCACCACGACTGCGCGGCCCGACCTGGAGACGCGCATCGCGGAGCTCCGGACGCGCATCATGGAGCTCCGGACGCGTATCACGGACGCCAACCTGGCGTACTACGAACAGGACACGCCGATCATGGCGGACGCCGACTGGGACCGCCTCTTCCGGGAGCTCCAGGACCTCGAGGCCGCGCATCCGGAGCTCGATGACCCCGATTCGCCGACGCATGCGGTCGGCGGTCGACCATCGGGCGCGCTCTCCGAGGTCGCCCACCAGGCACCGATGCTCAGCCTCGGCAACGCCTTCGACGAGACGGAGGTCCGTGCCTTCGACACCCGGGTCCGTCGGCTGCTCGGGCCGGACGCCCCGGATGCCCTGTACGGCTGCGAGCTGAAGATCGATGGTCTCGCCATCTCGCTGCGCTACGAGCGCGGCCGATTCGTGCTGGGCGCCACCCGCGGGGACGGCACGACCGGTGAGGACGTGACCGCGAACCTGCGCACGATCACCGCCATCCCGCATCGCCTGCCGGAGCCGCTGACCCTGGAGGTGCGCGGCGAGGTCTACATGCCCAAACAGGAGTTCGCGCGCATCAACGCCGAGCGGGAAGAGGCTGGACTGCCGCTGTACGCCAACCCGCGCAACAGCGGCGCGGGCTCGCTCCGTCAGATCGACCCCCGGGTCACCGCGTCACGGAAGCTCTCGGCCTGGTTCTACATCCTCATCGAGGAGGGGCCGGACGGACGACCGAGCACGACACGCCAGAGCGACGCCCTCGACCGGCTGGCGTCCCTCGGCTTCCCGGTGGAGCCCAACCGGGCGCGCGAGCTGACCATCGACGGGGTGCTCGCGTTCGTGGAGCGCTGGCAGGAGCCGCGCCACCATCTGGCGTACGAGACCGACGGCGTGGTCATCAAGGTGGACCGGTTCGATGAGCAGGCGCGCCTGGGCATGGTCAGCCGGGCGCCCCGCTGGGCCATCGCCTACAAGTTCCCGCCGGAGGAGGTCGAGACGACCATCGAGGACATCGTCCCGTATGTCGGTCGGACCGGGACCCTCACCCCGGTCGCCCACATGACCCCGGTCAAGGTCGCGGGGTCGACCGTCGCGCGGGCGACCCTCCACAACCTTGACGAGGTGCGCCGCAAGGACGTCCGCATCGGTGACCGCATCGTGCTGCGCAAGGCGGGCGATGTCATCCCGGAGGTCGTGCGACCGCTCGTGGACCGACGCACGGGCGCCGAGCGCGAGTTCGAGATGCCCGCCACGTGCCCGGTGTGTGGCACGGGCGTGATCCAGGACGAGGGCGCGGTCCGTCACTACTGCCCCAACCTCGCCTGCCCGGCGCGCGTGGGGCAGGAGTTCGGTCATTTCGCGGGACGCGGCGGCATGGACATCGAGGGCGCCGGCTGGATGGTCCTGTCACAGCTCCTGGAGCGGGGCCTGGTCCGGACCCGGGGAGACTTCTACCGCCTCACCGTGGAGCAGCTGGAGACGCTCGAGCGGTTCGCACGCAAGAGCGCCGAGAACCTCCACGCGGCCATCGCGCGCGCCCGGGTACGGCCGCTCGCACGGATCATCAACGCCCTGGGGATCCCGCAGGTCGGCGAGCAGACGGCCATCGACCTGTCGACCTGGATCGCGCAGACCTGGTCACCGGCCGACGACGAGCCGATGGGTGGGCCGGAGGGCTGGTTCGCACGCGTGAGCCGGGAGCTGGAGGGTCTGCCGGTCGAGCGGTTCCAGGAGGTCACGGGCATCGGTCCCACGGTCGCCGCCAGCCTCGCGGCGTGGTTCGCGGCGCCGGGCACCGCCGGGGTGCTGTCGGACCTCGTGGACGCGGGCGTGGAGCCCGTGCGACCCGTGGTCCGGCCACGACCCGTCGACGGGGAGGGAAGCGAGCCAGCGGGCCCCCTGGCTGGCAGGACCCTCGTGGTGACGGGCACCCTGCCGGGATTCGATCGACAGGCCGCCGAGGAGGCGATCAGGGCCGCCGGGGGCAAGGCCTCGGGCTCGGTCAGTCGGAAGACGGACTACCTGGTGGCGGGCGAGAACGCCGGCTCCAAGCTCGCCAAGGCGCAGGAGCTGGGGGTGCCGGTGGTCGATGAGGAGGGCTTTCGACGCCTCCTGGCGGGGGAGGATCCGGCCGGCTGACCGGGCGTCAGGGCGGTCCGGGGTCGTCGAACGACAGCTCCGCGATCACCTGGTCGTCGATCACGCGCCCATCGGGCACGAAGCCCAACCGCAGATAGAACGGCTCCGGCGAGCCGTCGCCGCGATACCAGCCGGTATGGAGGCGGTCGCGACCCAGGTCGCGCAGCCGTGCCGCGAGCAGCTCGATGGCCCGTGTGCCGATGCCGCGGCCCTGGTGCATGCGATCGATGAGCAGGCGTCCCAGGAACGGGACGCCGTCGGGCGGTGTCGCCTCCGCGATCATCAGGAAACCGACGGGCTGCCCGTCTGCCTCGATGACCCGGTACCAGGGCACGACCGGCACGCCGTTCACGGTCTCGCCGGCGAGGGCGTCCCCGAAGGTGGCCCCCATGGGCTGGACGAACCGCTCCTGGCTGTGGTGCGTGGCGAGCGCGCCGACGGCTGACACGTTGCCGGGGTCCAGCGCGACCAGCCGGACGGTGGCCGGCGGCGTGCGGGGTCGGGCGATCCACGCGTGTCGCTCCGATGCGAGGATCGCGTAGTGGACCTCATCCCGCCACTCGCCCTCGACGAGGCGGGTGCCCACCGAGTGGCCCTCGTATCGGAAACCGACGCGTTCGAGCAGCATGGCGACCGCCGTATCGTCCGCGTCCAGCGTCGCGGCGACCCGACGTGATCCGCGCTCGAACAGGGTATCGACGAGGGTGCCCACCGCCTCGGTGGCGAGGGCCGGGTCGAGCGCATCGGGCCGGAGCCCCATCGTCAGCTCGGCGAGCGACCCGGTCTCGTCCAGTCGGACCGCCAGGTGGCCGGCCCGGACGCCCGTCCGGTCGATGACGATCGGGAGCCAGTCGCTCTCCGGATGCCGGGCCGTGGCCGCGGGGGATGCTCCATCGGCCGAGGTCGGAGCCCGCAGGGTCACACGGGGGCCCTGGATGGGCAGCCGGAGGCGGTCGGTCATGGGTCCGGGAGGACCAGCTCACCCACGTGTTCGTCCTCGTCCATCTCGCCGGTGGGCACGAAGCCGAGCTTCCGGTAGAACGGCTCCGGGCCACCCCGCTCCTGGACCCAGCTCGTCAGCAGGCGCGTGTAGCCGTCGGCGCGCAGGAGGTCGATGAGCAGCCCCATGGCTCGCGCGCCGATGCCGCGACCCTGGTGCCGACGATCGATGAGCAGTCGCCAGAGGTAGGGCGGCTCCTCCGCGGTGCGGGGCCAGGCGAGCATCATGAAGCCAGCCGGCTCCCCATCCGCCTCGATGGCCCGGAGCCAGGGCGCGACGGGCGACCCATCCTCCTCTTCCGGCACGAGCGCCTCCGCGAACGACCAGGCCATGGGCGCCACGAACCGCTCCTGGGTGTGGTGCGTGGCGAGTCGACCGACGGCGCCGAGCCTGTCCTCGGTGATCTCCACGAGGCGGACGTCGGCGGGCGCGGTGCGGGGTCGCGCGAGCCACGCGGCGCGCTCCTCGGCGAGGATCGCGTATCGATCGTCGTCCTCCCACTCACCACGGACGAATGCGGCCTTGGTCGCCCGACCCTCGTAGCGGAAGCCGAGATGCTCCAGCAGCATCGCGGATGGGAGGTTCTCGGGCGAGAGCGTGGCGCTCACCCGGTGGATGCCCCGCTCGAACAGCGCGTCGACCACCGCACCGACGGCTTCCCGGCCGAAGCCCTGACGCTGACGCTCGGCGCGCAGCGTGTATCCGATGGTGGCCAGCTGACCGGTCGTGTCGAGGCCGACCGCGACGTCGCCGATGAGCTCGTCCGCATGCTCCACCGCGATCTGGACCCAGTCCGCGACGCGCAGATCGGTGACGTTCGTCTGCTCCTCGATGAGTCGATGCGCCGACTCGAGGCCGT
The DNA here is from genome assembly GCA_019637815.1 of Chloroflexota bacterium. GTDB lineage: Bacteria > Chloroflexota > Limnocylindria > Limnocylindrales > CSP1-4 > JAFMJV01. Next base: position 16,032 of record JAHBUZ010000036.1, on the reverse strand, counting down.
AGGGGAGTGGCCAGTCCTGGAGCCGCGCCACCTCCGGGTCGTCGCGGTATGCGGCGAGGATCGGCGCGTCGTCGGTGCGAAAGGCGCGCAGCGTCAGACGCGACGTGGTGCGTGGCAGCATGGGGGCCGTGGTGGTCGCCGGCATCGGCACAGGGTAGCGCGCGGCGCTGCGTGGATCCGACCCCGCGTGCGGCCCGCGACATGGCCGCGACGTCGCGCGACCCGGAGACCGCGAGCACGGACCCGGACGACCGCAACGACCCGGATGTCCGGCAGCCCAGCTCGTGGGATGACCGGACGCCCGCCCCCGGGATGGGGAGCGGGCGTCGGAGTGCGCGGCCGTGGACGCCGACCGTGTCACGGCGCGCGGGTCGGACGATGGAGGAGGCCACCATCCATATGTCATTCGGGCCGCCCGCGCCGGACACGGCCGGGGCCACCGGACCGGATGTCCGACACGCGGCCGGGGCTGCACGGATCACCAAGTCAGGAGCACCTGACAGTGTTGGTGATGCTACCCTGACTCACACCGTCTGGTCAATACCCGATCCGCTGGATCGGGTATTGCGGGCGACCGCCTGGCGGTGGCTGGGCGGGTCCGGGATGCGCCTGTCGCGCGACCCCGACTCGGACGTCATCGGTCGCCGGTATCCTTGTCCACGATGACCAGCCTGTCGCGCGAGGATGTCGCGCATGTCGCGTACCTCGCTCGACTCGGCCTGACCGAGGACGAGCTCACGCGCCTGCATGGCCAGCTCGACCACATCCTCGAACAGTACGCGGTGCTGGCGACCCTCGACACCGACGACATCCCGCCGACGGCCCAGACCATCGAGGTGGAGACCATCCTCCGGGACGACGTCCCCCAGCCGAGCCTCAGCGTCGACGAGGCACTCGCCGGAGCGCCGGAGCGCGTCGGTGACCACCTCGTGGTGCCCACGATCCTGGGTGAGCGGCCGCCGGACCGCGCCGCAGTGACCCCCGAGCCGCCGACCCCGGGGTCGCGGGCCGACGCCGACGACCACGCATGACGGACACCACGCTTACGCGCCTCCACGCCCACGAGATGGCGACCCGGCTCCGGACCGGGGAGGTGGGCTCGCGCGAGCTGCTGGAGGCGCACCTCGCGCTCATCGAGCGCCAGGACCATGCGCTCAACGCGTGGCAGTCCCTCGATCCCGCGGGCGCTCGCGCAGCGGCCGACCGCGCCGACACCGCCCTGGTCCGGGCACGCTCGGATGGCCAGGAGGCCCTGGACGCGTTGCCGCCACTCCATGGCATCCCGGTCGCGCTCAAGGACCTCGTCGTGACGCGCGGGCAGCCGTCCACCGCCGGCAGTCGCATCCTCGAGGGGTATCGCGGCGCCTACGACGCGCACATCGCGGAGCGTCTCCATGACGCAGGTGCGGTGATCCCGGGCAAGACCAACATGGACGAGTTCGCGATGGGCTCCTCCACCGAGCACTGCGCGTGGGGTCCCGTCGGCAACCCGTGGGATCTCGGACGGGTGCCGGGTGGCTCGTCGGGTGGTTCCGCGGCGGCCGTGGCGGCGTTCCACGCGCCGCTCGCCATCGGCACCGACACCGGTGGCTCCATCCGCCAGCCCGCGGCGCTCACGGGCACCGTGGGCCTGCGACCGACCTATGGGCGCGTCTCACGGTCGGGGATCATCGCGTTCGCCTCCTCGCTCGACCAGGTCGGACCCTTCGCGCGCGACGTGCGGGATGCGGCGCTGCTCCTGGGCGTGGTCGCGGGACACGACCCGCGGGACTCCACGTCCGCGCCGGAGCCCGTCCCCGACTACGCGTCGACGCTCGCGACCGATCCGGGCCAGGCGGCGGAGGTGCTCCGGGGTCGGCGGCTCGGCCTGCCGCGGCAGTACTTCGTGGCGGGCATGGAGCCGGGCGTGGAGGCACGCGTCCGGGAGGCGGTGGCGCGGCTCGCCGCGGCTGGTGCCGAGATCGTGGAGGTGGACCTGCCGCACACCGAGTACGGCCTCGCCACCTACTACATCGTGGCGCCCGCGGAGGCGTCCGCGAACCTGGCCCGCTATGACGGGGTCCGCTTCGGTCGGTCGGTGCGGACCGGCGACGTGCTGACCGACTATCTCGAGACGCGTGGCACGGGCTTCGGGGCGGAGGTCAAGCGCCGCATCATGCTCGGCACCTACGCCCTGTCCGCCGGCTACTACGATGCGTACTACCTGAAGGCGCTCAAGGTGCGCACGCTCATCAAGGCCGACTTCGACCAGGCGTTCGAGCAGGTCGATGCGCTCATCGCGCCCACCAGCCCCACGGTCGCCTTCCCGCTCGGCGCGCGCATGGACGATCCCGTGGCGATGTATCTCTCGGACGCCTGCACGCTGCCCGTCAACGTGGCCGGGCTCGCGGGCCTCTCGGTGCCCTGTGGGCTCTCCGAGGGTCTGCCGGTCGGACTCCAGCTCATCGGTCGGGCGTTCGATGAGCTGACGCTGCTCCAGCTCGGTCGCGCCTGGGAGGCGGTGTCAGCGGACGACGACTGGCGACGCCTGGAGCCGACCGACCTGCCGCGGCTCGATGACCCAGCGACGCCGGCGCCCGGGGTCGCACCGGCCGCCTGACGACCTCCGGGGATCACGAAGCGCGGACCCGGATGGGCCCGCGCTCCGATGGCTGTCGAAGGACGATGGCTAGGAGCCCGTGCCACCCATGAACATCTGGAAGATGGCGGGCAGGTCGTCGGTCACCTGATCGTCCGCGGGCGCCGTGACCGTGACCGGCTCGTCATATCCGCTCAGGGTGACGACGACGGTGACGTCCATGCCGCTCGAGGCGTCGACGATGTGCGCGGACACGGAGTCCAGCCGCGACGTCGCCTGGTCGATGAAGAGATCGACCGGGACGGTCGGCGCCTCGGCACCGACCACGCTGCCAACGGCGGCACCCGGCAGCTCGAGGTGGACCTGGGTACAGGTGCCCGCACCACACGGCGCGTCACCCACGATGCTGACCGTGGCGCCGTTCTCCTCCAGCTCCGTGCGGAGCTGGTCGGCAGCATCGGGCGGCAGGGTCGGGATGGCGGTCGGCGCCCCGACCGCACCCAGGGGGATCCTGGACCACAGCTCGCTCGTCATGCCCAGCACGTTGAGCTTCAGGTAGGCATTGCCATCGTTGGGGACCAGCAGTCCGCCATCCGCCGGGAAGCCGGTGATGGGCGCCTCGAAGGTGATGGACACGGCGAGCGGGTCGACCGACACTGCGCCCTCGGCGTGCGTCCCGGCGAGCGAGAGCGGCTGGCCGCCCATCGACTCGCCCATGTCGACCGAACCATCGACGGTGACCGCGAAGGTGAACGAGCTCGCGGTCATGGTCGCCTGGGCGGCCTGCGTGAGCAGCGCGTACGGGTCGTCCTGTGCGCCGACGGGTGCCACGGCGCCGATGATCAGCGCCGTGGAGAGGGAGGCGGTGGCGAGCGAGCGGAACCTCATCGGGTCTCCTCGTGATCGTGTGCGTTTCTCGACCGAGGTCGCAGCCCGTCGAAGGCGCGACCACGCCCAGAGTACGCCTCCCCGCTCGACAGGGCCTGCGACGGATGTCCTGTCCGTCGCCAGGACCACTAGAGGCGGTCGAGGAGCTCCTGCTTCTTCGTCTCGAAGTCCTCGTCCGTGAGGGCACCGGAATCCCGGAGCGTGGCGAGCCGAGCGATCGCGTCGGTGATGGTGTCCGCGCCCAGGGGTCCATCGGCGGTCGAAGTCGCGGCGACCGACGCATCCGCCTGCGCGAGGGCGGTCATGTGATCGCCGGGTGCGACCACCGGCTCGGGCCCTGGCTCGACCACCGGCTCAGGCTCGGCGACGACCTCTGGCTCTGGTTCGGCCTCGGCCACGGGCTCGGACTCGGCCACGGGCTCGGCCACGACTTCGGGCTCGGGCTCCACCACCGGCTCGGGCTCGGCCACGACCTCGACCTCGGGCTCCACCACCGGCTCCGGCTCGGCTTCGACCCGAGGCGGATGGGTGCCGAAGATCGCCGGATCGGCGGCGGCCACATCGTCCTCGGCCATGTGGGGGACATCGGTGCCGTCCCAGGGTGCCGACGGCGGATCGGTGCTCGACGCCGCGACGGGTGCGGGCTCGTCGGCGTCCGCGTCGTCCTCGGGCGGATGCGTCCCGAAGATCGACGGATCGGCCGGAGCGACGTCGTCCTCCGCCATCTGCGGCACATCGGTGCCATCCCAGGCAGGCACGGGTGGGGCCGGTGGCTCCTCCGGCACGGGCGCGGTCTCCACCGTGGCCGGCGACACCGCCTCGACCGCCTCCACCGTGGCCGGCGACACCGCCTCGACCGTCTCGACCGCCACCACGGCGGCGGGCGGGCTCACGGTCCGACCCGGCGCACGGCCCGTCTGCTGGAGGATCTCGTCGGCGCGCGCCTCGATCGTCGCGTGCTGGGCGGCCATGATGTCGCGCTTGAAGGCCATCGCGTCCCGCATCTGCCGGAACGTGATCGGCCGGTTGGATGCGGTCGCGATCGCGAGGTCCCCATAGCCCAGCTTCTGGCCCAGGAACGACTGCCGGAAGCCGACGTCGGTGATCATGTTGAGCCCGGCATCGACGCTCGTCCGACGCAGCACCCCCTCCACGTACAGCACGCGTCGCTCGGTCACGAGGAAGCGGCGTCGCGTCCAGCGATAGGCCTGGATGGGCAGCCACGCGAGCGCGAGGATGATCAGTGCGGCCGTGGCGAGACCGAGGATCGTGTCGATCCAGCGCAGGATGTCGGTGAGGAGACCATCGCCCTCCGGTGTCAGCCAGATGCCGACCCCGAGTGCCACGAGCGCCACCACGAAGATGGCGATGGGCTGGGTCGCGAAGCGGATGAGGGCGACCCAGTGCTGGCGTGCCTCGGCCCGGATCGTCTCCCCGTCAGCCAGGAGCGACTGGGTGTACGTGTCTGCCATGCGCGGAGTGTGGCACGTCCGCGGGGTGGCGGATAGCCGTCGATGTCCCGCCGACGGCCCTTGCCTCGAGCGGGCATGCTGTACGGCACGCGGACGGCCGGGCTGCGCATGGCGGGGATCGCCGAGCCCAGGCGTGGATGCGAGGCCTGGAGTCTGCTGTGGATCGGGAGATCGTCGGTCGCGACGCCGAGTGGTCGGCGATCGTGGCCGCCCTCGACGGCTTCGCGGCAGGTCACGCTGGTCATCTCGAGATCGAGGGCGCCACGGGCATGGGCAAGACCTGTCTCTGGGAACGTGCCGTCCACGAAGCGCGCCGTCGGGGCATGCGCGTCCTCGACGCGCGACCGGCCCAGGCAGGGGCCGAGCTCGCGTATGCCGGCCTCCACGACCTCCTCCGGGACGTCACGGATGACGAGCTGGCTGCGCTTCCCACGCCCCAGCGGGACGCGCTGGACGCGGCGCTCTACCGGCAGACGCCACGTAGCCGGGACGCGGCGGATGACCAGGCCGCGGCGGATGACCGGGCCGCGGCGGATGACCGGGCCGCGGCGGATGACCGGGCCGCGGCGGATGACCGGGCCGCGGCGGATGACGCCGACGCCACACCCGGCGCGCCTCCCGGCGCGGGCGCCATCGCCATCGCGACGCTGACGCTCATCCGGCATCTGTCCACGCAGGGTCCGGTCGTGGTCGCCGTGGATGACGTCCCGTGGCTCGATCGGGCGTCCCTGAGCCCACTCCGCTTCCTCGCCCGGCGGATCGAGGGGTCACCCGTGGGGACCATCGTCACGACACGGAGCGTGGATGACGCTGACCAGGCGGGGAACGCGGGGCCGGATGGGCTCGATCCGTCACCGGATGCCACGACGCGCCTGGTCCTGGGGCCGCTCTCCATCGGCGCCTTCCACCGACTCCTCGGGGACACCGCCGGTCTCTCGCTGCCACGGCCCGCCCTGGTCCGCCTGCACGAGCTGACGAGCGGCAACCCGTATCTCGCCATCGAGCTGGTCCGAGCGTGGGGCGCGGACGCCGTGACCCGTGCGGATGCTGGTGAGACCCTGCCGAGCACGCTCCGGAGCCTGCTTCGGGAGCGCGTCGAGCGTCTCCGGCCGGACGAGCGCCGGGTGGCCCAGATCGTGGCCGCGATGGGTCGCCCGGAGGAGCAGCTGCTGGCGCGCGTCGTGGGTGATGCGCTGGACATCGAGCCGGCGGTCCAGGGCGCCATCACGGCCGGTGTGCTCCGCGTGGAGGACGACCGGATCCGTTGCGCCCATCCGCTCATCGCGAGCGTGCTGCTGGCCGTGCTCACGCCCGCGGGTCGACGCTCGCTCCATGCGCGGATCGCGGCCGCCCTGGATGACCCCATCGATGCCGCTCGTCACCGCGCGGCCGCGGCCGCAGGCCCGGATGCCTCGGTCGCGGATGCCCTCGATGTCGCCGCGAGCGTGGCTGCCCAGCGGGGCGCGACGATGGAGGTGGTGACCTTGCGTGGGCGCGCGCGGGATCTCACGCCACCCGGCGATGTCGACGGTCAGGCGCGCCGGACCCTGGCACTGGCCGACGCCACCTTCACGGTCGGTGACACCCATGGGGCGCAAGCGCTGCTCGAGACCCTCCGGGTCGACGACGCCGCCGTGTCGGCCGACACGCGACTCGAGGTGCGCCTGCTGCTGGCGACCATCGCCTGGTTCCACGACACGCCCGGGGCGGTCGCCATCGCGGAGGGTCTGCTCGCAGAGGCAGGCGATGACCGGGCGTGGCAGGCGAAGATCCATGCCCGCCTGTCCTGGATGCTCGATGAGGACATCCCGCGACAGGCCTTCCACGGCGCCGAGGCGCTGCGGCTCCTGGACCCGGACACGGACCCCGTGACCTACGCCTTCGCCGTGCTCAACCTTGCCATGGCGCGCCTCTTCGCCGGCGAGGGCGCGGACGAGGCGGCGATCGAGCTGGGTGAACGTCTCCAGGCATCGGCTCGTTCCTGGGAGTACAGCACAGTGCCCGCGGTCTGGGCCAAGGCGATGGACCGGTTCGATGAGGCCCGCGTGCGCATCGATCGATACGTCGATCACTCCCGCGCCCGCGGCGACGAGAGCTCCATGGCCCAGCTGCTCTCGATGCACGCCGAGCTGGAGGCGTGGGCCGGTCGAACGTCGCTGGCGCTCGAGCTGGCCGAGGCCTCCGTGGCGCTCGCGGAACAGAGCGGGCAAGCGGTGTACCGCTGCACGTCCCTTGCCCGGCGTGGCTGGATCAGGGCGTCCCTGGGTGACCTGGATGCGGCCGAGGCGGATGCACGCGCCAGCCTGGAGCTCGCAGCTGCGCCACTCACGCCGCCGCTGCCGCTCGGCGTCCTCGGGTTCGTCGCCCTCACCCGCGGGGATCCCGGGACGACCGTCCGGCACCTCATGGACGCGGACACGATGCTCTCGGCCATCGGCATGCGCGAGCCCGCGACCTATCGGTTCCACGGTGACCTGGTGGAAGCGCTCATCCTCACGGGCAGCCTCGATGAAGCCGAGCGCCAGGTCATGCGGCTGGAAGCGCGGGCCGACAGGGTCCCTCGACCCTGGATCGGCGCGGTCGCGGCGCGTGGTCGTGCGCTGCTGCTGGGTGCACGAGGGGATGTCCGGGGCGCCCTGGAGGCGTTCGAGCAGGCGCTGGCGATCCACGCGACCATGGTCAATCCGCTGGAGCTGGCGAGGACGCGGCTGGCATATGGGATCGCCCTGCGTCGGACGGGCAGCAGACGACGCGCCGCCGCAGCCATCGATGCCGCGATCGAGGGCTTCGTGTCGGTCGGCTGTGGCCCGTGGGCGGACCGCGCCCGAGCGGAGCTGTCCCGCGTCGGCCTCCAGCGTCAGTCGGACCAGCTCCTGTCACCGGGTGAGGAACGCATCGCGCGGATGGCGGCGAGCGGCATGACCAACCATCGCATCGCGGAGCGGCTGCTCATCAGTCGCAAGACCGTGGAGGCGAGCCTGGCCCGCGCGTATCGGAAGCTGGATATCCACAGTCGTGCGGAGCTGGGCGCGCGGATGGCCGCGATGGGTCCGCCGCCGGGCGAGGGGACGGGTCGGTCCCCGGGTGGACCGGGGGCGGCCGACTCCACGACATAGGGTGTCACCCGACGCGCGAGGACCCGCGGGTGGCCCAGGATGCGGCCATGGCAACGACCACCCCCACCGCGTTCCTCGTCGAGTCGTACTGCCCAGACCCTCGTGAGGAGGTCGAGCATCTGCTGGCGCTCGCTGCGCGTCCTCCGGACGGTGTCGCGTGGCCCCACGCGGGCGTCGGCTATCGTGGCTCGATCGCCGTCCCCGGTGACGAGCTCGCGCTCCACCTGTTCGATGCTGCCGATGCCGGTGCGATCGAGAGCACCTGTCGCGAGGTGGGGATCCGTTGCGATCGGATCGTGCCGGTCATCCCGTTCGGGAGCGTGGCCGGCTCGCCACCGATGTCCGTGATGATCGAAGGAGGACGCACCGATGCATGATCGGCACGACACCCCCAGTGACCCGTCCGAGGAACAGGGATCCCGGCAGGCGCCGACGAGTGTCCAGGGGTCCCGATCCCGCCGTTCGTTCCTCGGCGCGGCCGTGGCGGCCCTCGGTGCGGTGGCCGTCCAGTCGGTGGCGAACGTCGCGCCGGTGGAGGCCGCCAACGGCTCGACGGTCAAGGCTGGCAAGACGACCACGGCCACCGCGTTCACCACCATCAAGAACACGAAGAAGGGTGGCACGGCCCTCGTCGGACGAGCGAGCAACAAGACGGCGGCCAATGTCGGCGTCCAGGGTCGGGCGGACGGACCGAGCGGTGTCGGCGTCCGCGGTCAGGCGCCCGGGTCGGAGGCCTACGGCGTCTACGGTGTCGCCCCGTACGGCGTGGTGGGCAACGGCAAGGTCACGGGCGTCGTGGGCTTCGGGCCGACCGGCATCGTCGGTGACGCGGGTACCGCCAGCGGCACCGTCGGCGTCTACGGTCGCGGCCGCACCGCCGTCCGAGGGTCGACCACGACCGGGATCGCGGTGGAAGGCAAGGCAACGGGCGCGAGCGGTATCGGTGTGTACGGCGAGGGTCCGCATAACGGCTACGGTGCGTACTTCACGGGCAAGGTGCACGTGGCGGGCGACTTCTCGGCGACTTCCAAGGCGTTCCTCATCGACCACCCGCTGGACCCCGCGAACCGGTATCTCGCCCACTCGAACGTCGAGTCGCCGGACATGCTCAACGTGTACAGCGGCTCCGTGACGCTGAACGCGAAGGGCCGCGCCACGGTGCGCCTGCCGCGCTACTTCGAGGTGCTCAACTCGGATCACCGCTACCAGCTGACGGCGATCGGCGCCGCGGCGCCCGGTCTGCACATCGCCCGCAAGGTCGAGGGCAACCGCTTCGTCATCGCAGGGGGTCCGGCCGGCCTCGAGGTCTGCTGGCAGGTCACGGGCGTCCGCCAGGACGCGTACGCGAAGCAGCACCGCGTCAAGGTGGACACCGCCAAGAAGCCCAGGGACAAGGGCAGGTACCTGGAGCCGGAGGCGCACGGGAAGCAGCGGGCCGACGGGATCGGCTACGCGATGGCGCCGGAGACCGCCAGGGGGTGACACGGGACGGCCGTGCGTCCCGCGCGCCGCGCCCCCGCGATATGTCCGCCCTCGCACGGGCGCCTGCGACACCGGGCCTGCGCCCGGGACCGACGCGGTAGCAGCACACCCGCTCGACAGCGTCGCGGGTCGGCACACGCCCCGATCGGGCCGACGCCCGGCACGCGCGACACGGCCCGGCAAGCAGCCACGCCCTGGCCGCCGCCGTCCCCTTGCATGCGGCGGGCATCCTAGTGGACGGCGGTGTTCGCCCGGGCGCGGCAGCACCACCGGCCACCGCGCGCCCACCGGGGAGGGGACGATGGCAGGCACCATCGTGGGCAGGGATGCCGAGTGGACGGTGTTGGAGCGGTCGCTCGACGGGCTGGCCACGATCCCCACCGGCCCGCGCCCGGGACGCGTCGTCGTCATCGAGGGTGAGCCGGGTATGGGCAAGACGACGCTCTGGGAGGCGGCGACCGCCGCGGCCCGCGATCGTGGCGTCCGGGTCCTCGACGCGCGACCCACCGAGGTCGAGGCCGATCTCGCCTACGCCGGGCTCCACGACCTGGTCCGGGAGGTCACCGACGCGGAGCTCGGCGTCCTGCCGACCCCACAGCGCCACGCGCTCGACACGGCGCTCTATCGGGGTCGTCCGGAGGATGACCCGGAGGCGGGCGCACCCGAGGCTGGTGTGTTGACCGTGGCGCTCGGATCCCTCCTGCATAGCCTGTCCCGACAGGCACCGGTGCTGGTGGCGGTCGACGACATCCACTGGCTCGATCGGGCGTCGCTCGGTCCGGTGGGTGCGATGGTGCGTCGCCTGACGGATGTCCGCGCAGGGCTGACGGATGCCCGTGTGTGCCTGCTGGCCGCGGCACGCGTCCCGGAGGATGGCGCCGATCACGGGACGGCGGGTCGAGGGGCCTGGCTCGACATCGCGTGGACGGAGCGTGTGGCCCTGCGTCCGCTGTCCATGGGGGCGCTGCACCGGCTCCTCGGGGACCGGCTCGGCATCTCGCTCGCGCGCCCCGCGCTCGTCCGCTTCCACGCACTGACCGGGGGGAACCCGCTCCTGGCCATCGAGCTCGCCGGTGCGTGGGGTGCCGCCGCCGTCGAGCGAGCCGAGGCAGGACAGGCACTGCCACGAACGCTCGATTCGCTGCTGCTCGGCCGGATCGATCGACTGGAGCCTGCTGACCGCCGCGTCGCCGAGGCGGTCGCCGCCATCGGGCGGCCCCACGCGGACCTGCTGGGCCGGGTGCTCGACGAGCCCGACGTGGCCAGCCTTGCCCGGCATGCCATCGAGTCGGGCGTGCTGGCCACGGACAGCGACCGGCTCCGGTGTGCGCACCCGCTCATCGGCGCGGCCCTCCTTGCCGCCCTGTCGCCGGGCGGCCGGCGCGCACTGCACGGGCGTATCGCGGCCGCGCTCGACGACCCAGTGGACGCCGCCCGCCACCACGCCGCCGCCGCGGCCGGTCCGGACGAGACGGTCGCGGTGCTGCTCGATCGCGCGTCTGAGGTCGCCGCGCGCCGCGGCGCGGGCCTCGAGGCGATGACGCTTCGGGAGCGCGCCCTCGACCTGACCCCCACCGATGACATCGGTGCCGTCGTCCGGCGCCGGGTGGCCCTCGCCGACAGCGTGTTCACGGCCGGCGACACGGAGCGTGCCCGTGGGATCCTCGAGGACACCGCCGCCGACCATCCGGACGTGAGCCTCGACACGCGTCTCGAGGCGGGCCTGCTCCATGCCACGGTCCACTGGTTCAGCGGGGACAACCCGCATGCCGTCGCCCTGGGTCGGCGTGCGCTGGCGGCGGCCGGGGATGACCGGCGGTGGCGGGCACGGATCAATGCCCGCCTCTCCTGGATGATGGACAGCGACCTCCCGGAGCAGGCCGCATATGGCGCGGCGGCGGTCGAGCTCCTCGATCCGGACGAGGACCCGCGCACCTATGCGTTCGCGCTGCTCAACCTCGCGTGGGCACGGCTGCTCGCGGGCGAGGGCGAGGATCTCGCGGCGCTCGAGCGAGGACAACGCCTCCAGCAGGGCGCTTCCTTCTGGGATTCGAGCACCATCCCGGCGGTCTGGGCGAAGGCGATGGACCGGTTCGATGCGGCGCGGGTGCTCATCGACCACTTCCTGGCGGGTGGCCGCGAGCGGGGCGACGAGAACTCGGTCGCACAGCTGCTCTCGATGCGCGCGGAGCTCGAGGCATGGACCGGTCGGATGGACCTCGCCCTCCAGCTCGCCGAGGAGTCGGTGGCCGCGGCGGAGCAGAGCGGGCAGGGCGTGTACCTCGTCACGTCGCTCGCGCGGCGGGGCCTGGTCCGAGCGTATCTCGGGGACCTCGACGGCGCCGATGCTGATGCCCGAGCCAGCCTGGCGGTCGCTCGTCCACCGCTCCTGTCACCGGTGCCCCTGAGCGTTCTGGGGTTCGTGGCACTCACACGCGGTGACCCGCGCACGGCCGCGGAGCACCTCCTCGCCGCGGCAGCGATGCTCGATGGGACCCGGATGCGGGAGCCTGCCACCTACCGGCTCCACGGCGACCTCGTGGAGGCACTCGTCCTGTCCGGGGACCTCGACAGCGCGGCGGAGCACGTGGAACGCCTTGAGGAGCGAGCACGCGTCACGCCGCGGCCCTGGATCCACGTCATCGCGGCACGCAGCCGGGCGCTGCTCCAGGGCGCACACGGTGACGTGCCCGGCGCGCTCGCCGCGTTCGAACGTGTGTTCGAGGCGCACACATCGCTCGAGATGCCGTTCGAGCTCGCCCGGAGCCAGCTCGTCCACGGACTCGCCCTCCGGCGCTCCGGCAGCCGCCGACGCGCCGCCTCGAGCATGCAGCGAGCGCTCGAGGGCTTCGAGTCGGTCGGATGCGGGCCCTGGGCTGACCGCGCCCGGGACGAGCTGGGACGCGTCGGTCTCCAGCGAGGACACCGGGACGCACTGTCACCACGCGAGGAGCACATCGCGCGACTGGCCGCCGACGGGATGAGCAGCCGGCAGATCGGCGAGCGGCTGTCGATCAGCAACCGGACCGTCGAGTCCATCCTGGCACGCGCCTACGCGAAGCTCGACATCAGCACGCGCGCCGAGCTCGGCTCGCGGATCGCCGGGATGGATGCGGAGATCGGGGCGAGCGATGGCTCGGAGCCTCCGTCCGGGACATCGACCACATAGGGGATCTACGGACGCGAGCGCTGTCCTCGTGGCGATAGCGTCACGCCATGGCGCCCGCGCTCCCGACCTCGTTCCTGGTCGAGTCCTACTGCCCTGACCCTGCGGCCCAGTCGGACATCCTGGATCGGTGGACCCGCCAGGCGACGGATGCCCTCCATGGTCTCGCGGGTCGCGTGAGCTATCGAGGGTCGATCGCGGTGCCCAGCGACGAGCTCGCGATGCACCTGTTCGAGGCGACCGATGTCGCGGCCATCACCGTGCTCTGCGAGGAGGCGGGTGTCGCTGTGGACCGCATCGTCCCGGTCATCCCATCACGACACGGCTCCCAGCCGTAGCGGCCCACCCACGGACGACAGGAGGAACCATCCATGTCCGAGACGACCCATCCGCAGGCGCAGGGGCCCGATCATCCGCAGGCGCAGGGGCCCGATGTCCCCGAAGCCGAGCCCAGCACCCGGCGCTCGTTCCTGACCGCGGCAGCCGCTGCGCTCGGCGCGGTGGCGGTCCAGTCGGTCGTCACCGCAGTGCCCACCGAGGCCGCCAACGGCGACCCGGTCAGGGCGGGGCAGGCGACGGACGCCACCGCGATGACCACCGTCCGGAACACCGCGAGCGGCGGCACGGGCATCCGGGGATACGCATCCAACACGAGCCAGTCGACCGGCAGCCGGGGGGTCGTGGGGCGCTCGGACGCCCGCCAGGGCTTCGGCGTGGTCGGCGACGGCCACACGGGCGTGCGTGGCACCGGCAAGATGAGCAACAGCTACGGCGTCCACGGCACCGGCACCCGGGGCGTCGTCGGGGACTCGACCGAGACCAACGGCTTCGGCCTCCACGGCACCGGCCACACCGGTGTCCGGGGCGTGGGCCAGATGTCGAACAGCCACGGTGTCCACGGCACCAGCAGCGCGCGGGGTGTCTTCGGCCGAACGACAGCGGGCCTCGGTGAGGGGGTCCGCGGCGATGGGGCCGGCGCCAATGGCTTCGGGATCCGCGGCGTGGCGACCGGCACCAACGGCATCGGTGTCCAGGGCACCGGCACCGCGCGCGGCGTCATCGGCCGGACGAGCACCCGTGCCGGTGAGGGGGTCCGTGGGGAGTCGACCCGCAACGATGGCTTCGGCGTCCGCGGCGTGGCGACCGGCACCAACGGCTTCGGGGTCCACGGCGCCGGCCACACCGGTGTCCGGGGAGTCGGCTCCACCGCGTTCAACGACAGCTGGGGCGTCCACGGTACCGGCACCGCGCGGGGCGTCTTCGGTCGATCGGCCGCGACCAACGGCCAGGGCATTCGCGGCGAGGCGACCGGCACCAACGGCATCGGCGTCCTCGGCCGGTCGACCGGCACGCAGGGCACCGGCGTCCAGCGCGAGGCGACAGTGGTCGTCGGCACGGCGGCTGGTATCGTGGGTGAGGGCGCCGCCAACACCTGGGCGGGGTACTTCCAGGGACCGGTCCATGTCGCAGGCACGCTCACCAAGTCGTCGGGCTCGTTCCTCATCGACCACCCGCTCGACCCCGCCAACCGGTACCTCGCGCACTCCTTCGTCGAGTCCCCGGACATGCTCAACGTCTACAGCGGGACCGTGACGCTGAACGGCAGGGGACGTGCCACGGTCCGGCTCCCGCGCTACTACGAGGCGCTCAACGCGGACCACCGGGTGCAGCTGACGGCCGTGGGTGCCCCCGCCCCGGACCTCCACCTCGCGAGCAAGGTCGAGGGCAACCGGTTCGTCATCGCCGGCGGTACCCCGGGTCTCAAGGTCTGCTGGCAGGTGACGGGTGTCCGCCAGGACGCCTGGGCGAGGGAGCACCCCATCAAGGTCGACCACCCGAAGCCGACTCGGGAGCGGGGCCGGTACCTGGACCCCGGGGCCCACGGGAAGCCCCGGACGGCAGCCATCGGTCACGGGAGGGCCGCAGGGTGATGACACGACGACGACCACCCACCGAGCACGACCCAGGACGAGGAGACGCATCCATGACCCGACCGACCGGCACGGAGGCCGAGGCCCAGGTCCCCGAGCCCATGCCCACCACCGACGAGACACCCGGGCGGGACTCCCGGCGCTCGTTCCTGACCGCGGCAGCCGCTGCGCTCGGCGCGGTGGCGGTCCAGGGCGTCACGTCCGCGGTGCCGACACACGCCGCCAACGGTGATTCCGTCCGGGCCGGCCAGGCGACCGACGCCACGGCGATGACGACGGTCCGGAACACCGCGAACGGCGGCACGGGCATCCGGGGGTACGCCTCCAACACGGCCCAGTCGACGGGCAGCCGGGGGGTCGTCGGGCGCTCGGACGCCCGCCAGGGCTTCGGCGTGGTCGGCGACGGCCACACGGGCGTCCGGGGCACCGGCAAGATGAGCAACAGCTACGGGGTCCACGGCACCGGCACCCGGGGCGTCGTCGGCGACTCGACCGAGACCAACGGCTTCGGCCTCCACGGCACCGGGCATACCGGTGTCCGGGGCGTGGGCCAGATGAGCAACAGCTGGGGCGTCCACGGCACCGGCAGCGCGCGGGGTGTCTTCGGCAGCTCGGGTGCGACCGATGGAGAAGGTGTCCGGGGCGATGCGACAGGGGTCGGCGGCATCGGGGTCCGTGGCGAGGGGACCGGCAGCAGCTCCCGTGGCGTCCACGGTACCGGGACCGCGCGGGGCGTCTTCGGTCGGACGACCGCGAATGGCGGTGAGGGGGTCCGTGGGGAGTCGACCGGCAACGATGGCTTCGGGGTCCGCGGTGTCGCGAACGGCACCAACGGCTTCGGGGTCCACGGCGCCGGCCACACCGGTGTCCGGGGAGTCGGCTCCACCGCGTTCAACGACAGCTGGGGCGTCCACGGTACCGGGACCGCGCGGGGCGTCTTCGGTCGATCGGCCGCGAACAACGGCCAGGGCGTTCGCGGCGAGGCGACCGGCACCAACGGCTTCGGGGTCTTCGGCAGGTCGACCGGTGCCAACGGAAGTGGCGTCTACGGCGAGGCGACGGGCACCGGGAGCGTCGCCGTCCGAGGCGTGGCGCTCACGACGGGCGTGTGGGCAGGGATCTTCTTCCGAACCGACGGCCTTGGGGTCCTCCATGTCGCGGGCCACCTCAGCAAGTCATCGGGCTCGTTCCTCATCGACCATCCGCTCGACCCCGCCAACCGGTACCTCGCGCACTCCTTCGTCGAGTCCCCGGACATGCTCAACGTCTACAGCGGCACGGTGACGCTCAACGGGAAGGGACGTGCCACCGTCCGCCTGCCGCGCTACTTCGAGGCGCTCAACGCCGACCACCGCTACCAATTGACCGCCATCGGCGCTGCGGCACCGGATCTCCACAT